>NZ_MACI01000001.1 GCF_001884105.1 Bacillus luti
ACAGGGACAAGGTCCCAACTACCATCGGCGCTAGAGAGCTTAACTTCCGTGTTCGGTATGGGAACGGGTGTGGCCTCTCTGCCATCATTACCAGACTGTATTCATTTAAGACAAGAATTATTGTAACTCATCTAACTTTTAAAGTCAACAAGTTTTTTATATTCTTTCAAAACTAGATAACATTGCTTCATATTATATGGTTAAGTCCTCGATCTATTAGTATTCGTCAGCTCCACA
>NZ_MACI01000002.1 GCF_001884105.1 Bacillus luti
GATAAGTTCATAAAATTTAATTATTTATATAAAAAGATTTATTAGGAGGAAAATAAGATGAAACAGACGGAGCAATGGACTTCGAAATTAGGATTTATAATGGCGGCGGCAGGATCAGCAATTGGACTAGGTGCAATATGGAAGTTTCCTTATATCGCTGGGAAGAGCGGGGGAGGAGCATTCTTTTTAATCTTTATATTATTTACTGTATTAATTGGACTACCACTACTAATAGCTGAATTTATGATTGGACGTAGTACACAGAAACAAGCAGTTGGAGCATTTAAAAGTATCGCGCCAAATACAGGATGGCATTGGATTGGACGTCTTGGGGTTGGAACATGTTTTATATTACTTTCGTTTTATAGTGTTGTAGGTGGATGGGTATTAATTTATTTATTCAGAGGAATAACTGGACAGCTTATTACTCCAGGACAAAACTATAGTGCATTATTTACTGAAACAATTGGAGATCCCGCTTGGGCCATTATCGGTCATTTCGCTTTTATGTTCATTACAATTTGGGTTGTATCAAAAGGTGTACAAAACGGAATTGAAAAAGCGAGTAAATATATGTTGCCAGCATTGTTTGTTTTATTTGTCGCTCTTATTGTTCGCTCACTAACACTTGACAATGCAATGGAAGGTGTGAAGTTTTTCTTACAACCAGATTTTTCAAAGATTACTTCAGAAAGTATTTTGTTCGCAATGGGACAATCATTCTTTGCGATTAGTATCGGGATTTCGATTATGGTTACGTATAGCTCGTATTTAAACAAAAAAGAAAGTTTACCAAAATCAGCAATAACAATTGTTGGATTGAATTTATTTGTTTCTTTATTTGCGGGTCTTGCTATTTTTCCGGCCGTATTTTCATTAGGCATGGAGCCGACAGAAGGGCCTGGACTACTATTTATCGTACTACCATCTGTATTTAGTCAAATTCCATTCGGCGGATTGTTCTTAACAGTATTCCTTGCGCTATTTACATTTGCTACACTAACATCAGCGTTCTCTTTACTTGAAACAGTTGTTTCAGCAATGGCGAATGGGAAGCCAGAAAAAAGAAATAAATTATCATGGATCATTGGTTTCTGCATTTTTCTAGTAGGTATACCATCAGCACTTTCATTTGGAGTATGGAGTGATATTACGATTTTCGGAAAGAATATTTTTGATGCTGTAGACTTTTTATCTAGTAATATATTAATGCCACTTGGAGCACTATTTATTAGTATTTTTGTTTCATTCAAAATGGAAAAGAAGGTGCAAGCAGCAGAGTTTTTTGTAGGTGGAAATTACGGAAAGAAAGTATTCACTTGTTGGGCATTTTTACTTCGATTTGTAGCACCACTTGCAATCATCATCGTCTTTTTAAATGTAATAGGGATTATTTAATAACAAATGTTATAATATTCAGTAAAAAGAAGGTGATGATTATAAAGACGAATTTGATAGAATCAGGGGAATACATGAATATTAGAGGGAAAAAGCTATATGTTGAAACGCATGGAAATCCTAAAAATAAACCAGTCCTATACTTGCATGGTGGGCCAGGAGAAAGTTGCTATGATTTTTCATTTCATCAAGCGGAACGTTTAAAAGATTATTTATATGTAATTATGATAGATCAAAGAGGTGTTTGTCGCTCAGAAGAAATTACTGAAGACGAAACTTTTGGATTAAAAGATTTGATTGAAGACTGTGAGGAATTAAAAAAAGCATTACAAATTGAGAAGTGGTCTATAGTTGGACACTCTTTCGGTGGATATTTAGCATTGTTATATGCAGCGACATATCCAAATTCAATAGAGAAAATCATATTTGAAGGGCCAACTTTCGATTTTGCATTAACAAGTAGATCTTTACTACAAAAGACAGGAACTTTATTAAAGAAATATGGAAAAGAATTAGTAGCAGAAGACTGTTTTACTTATTCATCTAGTAATGCAAATGCTAGTTCAAAAGAGTTGCTCGAAGCTTATATAAGTTTAAGCGCTGAATTAGAAGAAAAAAGAATGGAGATTTACAATTATAAAGAAGATGAAACTGATGATAGTTTATATAGTGACGCAGAGTGGGATGTATTTTTAAATCGTTCCAACATCCATTTCGATAGATTAAAGTCAGAAGGAGCATGTTATACGTCATTATTAACTAAAATAAAAGATGTACAGAGTCCGATGTTATTAATTGTAGGGAAACATGATGTAGTCACATGTGAAAAACAAATTGAAACATTTAATAAAGGTGCTCGAAACGGTACATATATTGTGTTTGAAGAAAGTGGTCATACACCTCATTATGAGGAAGCGGATCGATTTGCTGAAACAGTCATTCATTTTTTGAAGTGAAGAAAAGGGTGCTTCTACAAATGAGAAGCACCCTTTCTACATTTCTGGATACGTGATAGTTATGTTAGGCCATTTGCTTTGCCAATTCTTTTTAGTAACTCTTTTATTGTACATATGTATCCGTTCTTTCGTTTCAAGGAAGTGAGCTGTCGGCTTCACTTGTAATGAAAGTACATCTTCTATTCCGCATGGAGACGTTAATATGACATTGTTTTGTTCATCAAGTGTCACGCCTAAAGCAGTTGCTGTTTCAGGAAATTTAGAAATAGCATCAATAGAAGAAGAATATGGCGGCATGTTATTCACTACATGCATGCGAGCTTGATTTTTTACTGACCAAGGTATAGAAGCATCCAAATTTATCAGCTTCTTTTCTAGTAATTGTTCGTATGCCTCATCTTTATGAAAAGAATCAAAATAAATGACATCCACGTCTGGTGTAGTTGTTCTTACTTCGTGGTTATGTAAAATATCCCAAATTTTAGAACGGACAAACCCGGCGCAAATCCACCAATCAGGTAGCTCTAGTGATTTTGCTATTTGTAATACATCCATCATCCATTCATCGTTTTCTATTGAGCGAATTATATCTTGCTCTGTTTGTATCTTCATTGATATATTCACCTTTCTAGTAAATTAATGCATGAGTTCAATAATCCATAAAATCCAGTAAGCACCTGGTACAAATAGGAGCTGTGCTAATAATGTACCGAAAAGTCTAGATATCATTAGCCAACCATACATTTTACCCATAGATTCAGCACCATTTTCTGATTGTAAAGCACGCTCTGTTAAAAGAGCAATGCGTGGATCGAGTAGCACCGTTAATAAAATGGTAGCAAAACCATTCACAAGACCGGAAGCTGTACTTGCGTTCGTAGCATAATCTGGATTTAGAAAAGAAGCATAAAGGGCTGACAGAACACCCGCTGTATAAATTGCAGTAGCAAACATGTTAATAAGCATAATACGCTTTGGGATACCACCGATCCTCATTCGATGAATCATTTCTAGCTTTGGAAAGCGTACATATTTTTTTGTGTACTTTAATTTTTGAATGTTATTTGTTTTCATCATTCGAATGAATGAACCATCTGTTTCAAAGTTTTGAATGACATACCCAAATAGCTTTGTCAAAGTCGGATAAAGTATAATTGCAAGTAATGTACCGATAGAAGCAGATAATAGTACGAGTCGTATAATATGCTCTAAATCAATAGAAGAATCTAGCTTTGCTTCATCGACAATACCACCGATTAAAAAGGCTTGTAGTAAGTTAGAAGTTCTAGAAATAAGCAGTACCATTCCTACGACAGATAAAGCAACTGCAATCTTTTTTAAACGAACCCCCGCTAATCGAATACTATAAGAACTTGTTTCGACTGCGTGGATGACAATTGTGAAAGCCATTATAAAAATTAACGTAATTGACATTTGTTTCACCAATTTCTATTAAATTAATTGTAACTGTTTCACTTTATCATATCTATCGTATTTTGTAACTGAAAGTACGTGATATAGGAAAAGTAACTTGTCAGAAAAATGGATAATAATAGTATAATAGGGGAGAGGTAGGTAAAAGGTATTTTTCGTTTACATATACAATGAGGTGAGTGGAGGAAGGAAACATGTATAAAACATTTTTATTTGATTTAGATGGAACATTAACGGATCCGAAAGAAGGGATTGTAAATTCAGTTTTATACGCGTTAAAAAAAGTAGGGATTGAAGAATTACATGCAAACGAGTTAGATTCATTTATTGGTCCTCCTATTCAACAATCATTCATAGAGAGATATAATATGAATGAGGGAGAAGTTGAACGAGCTGTTTTTTATTTTCGGGAGTATTTAAAGCAAAGTGGATTGTTTGAAAATAGTGTATACGAAGGTATTCCAGATATATTGCAACAATTAAAAGAATCGGGTAATCATTTATTTGTAGCAACATCAAAGCCTACGGTATTTGCGAAACAAGTACTAGATCATTTTCAATTAACGAATTATTTTGAAGATATCGTCGGGAGTAATTTAGATGGTACGAGAATAAAAAAAGAAGAAATCATTTCTCATATTCTACAGACAAATGATGAACTTAATAAAGAAGAAATTGTTATGATTGGAGATAGGAAGCACGATATAATTGGTGCGAATCATAATAGAATTGCTTCAATTGGAGTTTTGTATGGTTATGGAAGTGAAAAAGAGTTGAAAGAAGTTGGTGTGACCCATATCGCGAATGATGTAGAAGGGTTATATCATTTTTGTATAGAAAATAACTTGATAAAGCAATGAATATAGACATTAACAGTCCCTTTATAACGTATGACGATGAAATCGTTATTGTTTAAAGGGATTTTTCATATGTAATCGAATATGTATAATTAGACATTTTTAGCATGAAAAATTTGTAACAAATAGAGGAGGTTTGTCATGAAAGAATAGAGTGTGACAAAATTACAGAAGTTTGTCAAAAGAAGATTGAATTTTCAGTTTAAAGGAGGGGTATAATTGGAGCTAGTTATTATTTTATTAGCACTTAGCTTACTTATGTTTGTAGCATATAAAGGGTTCTCTGTTATTTTATTTGCACCGATTTTCGCATTATTTGCGGTATTTTTGACAGAACCTAGTTTTGTATTACCTTTCTTTTCTAATATTTTTATGGAGAAAATGGTAGGATTTATTAAATTATATTTTCCAGTGTTTTTACTAGGAGCAATATTTGGGAAAGTAGTAGAAATGTCAGGAATTGCTGATTCAATCGCAAAGACAATTGTAGAGTTAGTTGGGGAAAAACGTACAATTTTAGCGATTGTTTTAATGGGAGCTATTTTAACATATAGCGGTGTTAGTGTGTATGTAGTGGTATTCGCTATATTCCCGTTTGCGGCTAAGTTGTTTCGACAAGCGGATATTCCAAAGCGTTTGATCCCTGGAACGATTGTTCTCGGAGCAGCGACGTTTACAATGGATGCACTTCCTGGATCACCACAAATTCAAAATGTAATACCTACAACTTTTTTTAAAACTGACATTTACGCAGCACCGATATTAGGCATTTTAGGAGCAATCTTTGTTTTAACGTTAGGTTTATTATATTTAGAGAGTAGACGTAAAAAGGCTAAGGCAGCAGGGGAAGGGTATTTCGGATTTAATGATGGGAATAACGAAATGGCTGCAACTTTACAATTAGAACAAAAAGCTATGCCAGTAATGCGCGGTATTGAGATTACGAAAGTACAGCAAGTAATTGCGTTTGTACCACTTATTTTAGTAGGTGTAATGAATAAAGTTTTCACAATCATGATACCGAAGTGGTATCCGAACGGTTTTGATTTTTCTGCAATTGGTATGAAAGCATTTGGAAAGGTAGAATTAAGTGCAGTAGTAGGGATTTGGTCAGTAGAATTAGCGCTTATTATTGGGATTGTTTCAACACTTTTATTATATTGGAAACGAGTAGTAACAGGTTTTCAGGCTGGATTAAATACAAGTATAGGGGGAGCACTACTTGCAACAATGAATACAGGAGCAGAGTTTGGCTTTGGTGGTGTGATTGCAGCGCTTCCTGGTTTTGCGATAATGAGAGACAGTATTTCTGCAACGTTCACGAATCCTTTAGTGAATGGAGCGGTAACGACGAATATATTAGCGGGTATTACAGGCTCTGCATCAGGAGGAATGGGAATTGTTTTAAGTGCTATGGGAGATAAATTTATTGCAGCAGCCAATCAATTTGATATTCCATTAGAAGTTATGCATCGTATTGTATCAATGGCATCAGGAGGTATGGATACATTACCGCATAACGGTGCAATTATTACAATTCTGACAGTAACAGGATTAACACATAAACAGTCATATAAAGATATATTTGCTGTTACAATTTTGAAAACGGTTGCTGTATTTGCAGTCATCGCGTTCTATACTTTAACAGGAATCTATTAATAATTTTTGAAATTCGAATAGTAAAGATTCATCAAATCGATAGTTTATTTCATAAAATATTAATTAGGGTAAGAAGGGGTGGAGTACTTGCAAGAAGTTGCTGAGTTTCGTATGCCGAAGTCTGTATTA
The DNA here is from genome assembly GCF_001884105.1 of Bacillus luti. Lineage (GTDB taxonomy): Bacteria > Bacillota > Bacilli > Bacillales > Bacillaceae_G > Bacillus_A > Bacillus_A luti. The sequence continues at coordinate 6,434 of NZ_MACI01000002.1, forward strand.
TATGGAAGAAATTCGCTTGAAAAACTGGGAGAACAATCAAAAAAGTTAGGGAAAAGAGCTTTTATAGTTACTGATACGATTATGGAGAAATTAGGTTATATAGAAAGGTGTATAAAACAACTAAACAAGAAAGGCATTACTGTTATTACATATAATAAAGTGAATGCTGAGCCTACAAACATACACGTATTAGAAGCGTTAACTATTTGTAAAGAAGGAAAGTGTGATTTTATTATCGGTATTGGTGGTGGGAGTTGTATTGATGCTGCGAAGGCGGTAGCAGTGTTATATACTAATGGTGGAGAAATTGAATATTACGTTCAAAAGGATATTGAAATAGAAAATGATCCACTACCACTTATTGCAATTCCAACAACTTCTGGTACTGGATCAGAAGTAACAAGTGTAGCAGTAATTACGAATAAAAAAACAGATGTAAAAATGATGATGAAGCATCCGAGTTTTATACCACAAGTAGCAATTATAGACCCTATTTTAACATGTTCGGTACCACCCCAGATTACAGCAGCAACAGGGATAGATGCATTGTGCCATGCAATAGAAGCATATATTTCTAAAGTTTCACAGCCACTTACAGATGTACTTGCTCTTTCAGCTATTGAAAGTATTATGAAATATTTACGTATTGCATATGAAGATGGAGATAATATGGAAGCAAGAGAAGCGATGATGATTGCTTCATTACAAGCTGGAATCGCATTTTCCAATGCATCCGTTACATTAGTTCATGGAATGTCTCGGCCAGTGGGAGCATTATTTCATGTACCACATGGTATATCGAATGCCATACTATTACCTACAGTTTTAGAGTTTACAAAAACAAGTGCAGTGAAAAGGTTAGCAGAAATTGGACGCAGTTTAAACAACGATTTTTACTCATATTCTGATGAAGAAGTAGCAAATTACACGCTTGCTGAAATAAAGAAACTTTGTTTTAATCTTCGTATTCCAAATTTAAAAGAATACGGAATCGATGAAATTGAATTTGAAAATGCTATTTCTAAAATGGCGTCAGATGCAATTGAAAGTGGTAGCCCAGGAAATAATCCACGAGTACCTTCTTATGATGAAATCAAACAGTTATATCGAGAATGTTTTAATTACAAATATGCAGATTCTATAAAAACATCGGAATATTGATTTCTGAATATTCTATAAATATTTCCTTGGAAATGAATATAGAATTAATTTTCATTATTGACATCTTAAATTAGTTAAAACAAGACTTTATATTATAAACTTAAAGTCTTGTTTTATTATGTATAATATACATAATAAAATGTTGTTATTAGTTTTATAAAAACAGTTTAGGTAGGTGTTTATATGAAAACGATAGGTCTTATAGGTGGTATGAGTTGGGAATCAACTTCTGAATATTATCGAATTATTAATGAAGAAATAAAAGAGAGGTTAGGAGGATTACATTCAGCAAAATGTATGATTAATAGCGTTGACTTCGAAGAGATTGAACGATTCCAGTCTAACGGAGATTGGAATGGCGCAGGAGAAGTATTAGGGAATGCGGCATATTCACTGCAAGTAGGAGGAGCAGACTTTATAATCATTTGCACAAATACAATGCACAAGGTAGTTGACAAAATAAAGAAAAATATTAATATTCCAGTCTTGCATATTGCTGATGCAACTGCAAAAGAAATTAAAAGAAAAGGTATTCAAACGGTTGGGCTACTTGGAACGAGATATACAATGGAGCAAGATTTCTATAAGTCACGAATAGAAGAGAATGATATAAAAGTAATAGTTCCATCAGAAAAAAATAGAGAAAAAGTAAGCGAAGTAATATATACAGAATTATGTTTAGGAAAAATAATATCTCAATCTAGAGAATGTTATAAAAAAGTCATAGAAGAGTTAGTGGAAAAAGGAGCACAGGGAATCATATTAGGTTGTACAGAAATAGGGTTATTAATAAAGCAAGAAGACGTACCAGTCCCAGTATTTGATACTACTCATATACATGCAATTGAAGCTGTAAATGTCTCCTTAGAAAAATAGATTATAATTATATTATGTAAACTTAGTGCGTCTATCTGGAAAACATTCAGAAAATATTTTATAATGTAAGTGGTTACATTTAAGGGGGAATGCGTATGTTTTCAGTTCAACCAATCGCATTTGTACATAATGAAAGAAAGGAAATAAAAGATGATGAGTGGGGGGAAGTTAGATCCTGCATTACTTTAACTGATATGTTTACAGAAGAAAGTATGCAAGGAATTGAAGACTTTTCTCATATTGAAATTGTTTTTTATTTTCATAAAGTAACTGCTGAACAAATTCAATATGTAGCAAGACATCCTAGAAATAATAATGATTATCCTAAAGTAGGTATTTTTGCACAGCGTGGAAAAAATCGTCCGAATCGCATAGGTGTGACAATTGTAAAAGTAATAAAAAGAGAAGGTAAATCAATTATTGTTGAGGGATTAGATGCTATTGATGGCACTCCTATATTGGATATAAAGCCAATAATGAAAGAGTTTATGCCGAAAGAGGACATACAACAGCCTAAATGGGCAACAGATATAATGAGACAGTATTGGAAGGGGAATGGAGTAAAATGAGAATATATGAGGCAACAATTGCAGATTTAGATGGACTAGCATCAGTTTTTAATAACTATCGTATGTTTTATAATCAAGATTCAGATATAGAAGGCGCAAAGGTATTTTTACGAAATCGCATTGAGAGAAAAGAGTCCGTTATTTTCGTGGCAGTTGAAGAGGGTGAATATATTGGATTCACACAATTATATCCATCATTTTCTTCAATTTCGATGAAAGAGTTATGGATTTTAAATGATCTGTTTGTACAAAAGGCGAAGCGCGGAGCCGGAACAGGTAAAAAATTATTAGAGGCTGCTAAAACATTCGCATTAGAAAATGGCGCAAAAGGTGTAAAATTACAAACAGAGATTGATAATTTATCAGCGCAGCGATTATACGCTGAAAATGGTTATTTAAGAGATAATCGTTATTTCCATTATGAATTAACGTTTTAAAATATATAAAATTAAAGAGACATTTTAAAGTAAAAGAATTTCTTTGTAATGAGAAATTCTTTTTATTTTTGTCAAAAAACATGGTGATAACAATAATATTATGATAAAAAACAACAATAATTTATTGTTAAACGATAAAACGTGTGGTAAAATCATATTGTCATTAAATAAGTGAGGTATTGTAAATGAATGTTAAACGAGGTTCAACTACTTTCTTAAAAGTAATTATTTTTCTGGCTGGAATTGCAGTGCTTGCTTTATGTATATTTTTAGTGCCCAAAATGGCGAATTTCGCGGCAGAGTTGTATCCAAATATTATCCTGATGAAATATTTTGTTTTCATTGTCATGTATGGAGCGGCTTTACCTTTTTACATTGCTCTCCATCAGGCTTTTAATCTTTTGCAATATATTGACAGGAACAGAGCTTTCTCGGAATTATCTGTAAAGGCGTTAAAGAACATAAAATGTTGTGCAATTACAATCAGCGGTTTGTATATAGTAGCTATGCCACTCTTTCGTTTTATAGCGAAGAAAGTTGATCCTCCAATTGGATTAATGGGATTCATCATCATTTTTGCTTCGCTCGTTATTGCTGTTTTTGCTGCCATCCTCCAACGCCTTCTACAAGAAGCGATTAATATAAAATCAGAAAATGATTTGACAGTCTGAGATGGAGGGTATGACAAGTATTGTTAATATCGATGTTATTTGTTCAGAGAATTGTATTGATAGTAGTGATAAAAATATGATGTGATTTGTAATGTTTGTTTCTCAAAAAGCAACGTAAACAATGTTTTACATTGTGGCGTGTGAATCAAAACCTGCAATATAAATCCTCTCTTGTTTTTGTAAGAGAGGGTTTATATTGCTATTTTTTTATTTTACAGAGTGAAACGTCTCTTTTAAATTGTTTTACAGTTGATTTAATATCCAGTTTGTTGCATCTTCAAAGTTTTCTGCAATGTAGTTCGGCTCAATATGTGCCCACTTGTCTCGGTACGTATGTAAAGCATCATATCCAGCGCCCGTTCGTACTAAAATCGTTGTCGCGTTTATTTCTGCTCCTGCAACAATATCAGTCCATCGATCACCAATTACAGCGCATTGCGTTAAATCTAGTCCATGTTTTTCCGCTGCTTTAAGAAGCATACCTGTACTTGGTTTACGGCACTCACAACCATCACCGTGTTTGTGGGGACATAGGTAAATATCATCAAAACCGAAACTTTCTAATTCTTGTACAAAGTCAGTTACAGTCGCTATTCCATCTGCGATACCCGGTTGATTTGTGAAAGAGAAAAGCTTTATATTTTGAGTTTTTAGTTTTTTTAAGGATGCTTTTGTGAAAGGAAATAATGTAAAAGAGCCTGGGTAATGTATTGTAGTGTCGCCGCCAATTGTACCGTCACGATCAATGAAAATTGCTTTAATGTTTGTCATAGTTATAGTCCTTTCAATTTATAAGTAGTTTAAAAATGTTTTACAAATCGATATCCATTTACTTCATATCCTAATTTTTTGTAAAAAGGATGAGCTTCTACCCTTTTTGTTCCACTAACTAGCCATGTGCCAATGCAATTATGCTTCTTTGCTAATTGCTCTGCATAATCCATTAACACTTGTCCAATGCCTTTACGCCTTATTGTTGAATCAACGCTAATAATTGAAATTTCTCCATACCGAGTTACATCTTCTAAATTTTCACGTATACGAAACCCAAGTAATCCAAATATAGTTTCTTCTTCCTCGTAAACATATAAAAAATCAAAAGGACTCATTTGTACGAATTGCAATCGGTTATTCATATCTTCATAGGAAATAGAGGAACCTTTTAATTCTTTCGTTAAAGAGCAAAGTGCATCAAGATCGTCTATCGTCGCTTCACGAATTTGAAAAGACATACTATCCACTCCAATAAAATGTAATCAAACATTTAATATTCTGTTAAAAAATGTTTTTTCCTGCTAGGAAAATAAATATTTCATAGTGATATATAGATAGTTGTATGTTATTCTTTTCCTTGATTGTATTGAAAATGGAAAGAAGGGGAATGTATGTTAAAAGTAAATATCCGCTCTGCTGGATATGAAATAGGTGAAAAAACAATTCATGATATTGCTTTTTCCATCGAAAAAGGTGAACTAGTTGCTCTTATTGGTGCGAATGGTGCCGGGAAAAGTACCACGATTAAAACGATGCTCGGTTTACTTGCAAATATGAATGGTGAAATCTCATTTGGCGAAAAGAAAAATCCGTATGCATACGTGCCAGAACATCCAACTTATTATGATTATTTGACGCTTTGGGAACATATTGAATTATTAATGGCAGCTCGTGGAAGTGAAATTGGAAGCTGGGAAGAACGGGCGGAACAATTATTACATACATTTCGAATGGATAAGCATAAGCATGAGTATTTATCAAAGTTTTCAAAAGGTATGAAACAAAAATCGATGCTCATATTGGCGTTTTTAACTGAACCAGATTTTTATATAATTGACGAACCTTTTATCGGTTTAGATCCAGTAGCTACAAAAGAATTTTTAAGTTATCTATATAAAGAGAAAGAACGCGGGGCAGGAATTTTACTTTGTACGCACGTATTAGATACCGCTGAAAGAATTTGTGAAAGATTTTTGCTCATTTCACAAGGAACATTAGTAGCGGATGGAAACCTACACACGATTCAAACGTTAGCGGAAATGACAGGGAGTTCATTATTAGACTGTTTTGATGTAATTGTAAGGCGTGAACAACATGATTAAACAACAGTTTTATAAAAGATTGCGTCATGAACTTGAGCGGAAATGGAAGTCTATACGTTCGGTAACAGATTGGACAGTTGCGTTATATATTATTATTCCAGCTTTTATATTTATGGGAATCTATTACCGGTCACTATGGGTAAATGAATTATCAATGGAAGAGACGATTTACTTCGGATTAGGGTTACTCGTATTTTATCTTGTAACATATTCGAGAGGAGTTCGCTCATTTTTTGAACAAGCAGATAGTTTGTTTTTAATTTCGTATCCAGCTCATATGCAAAAATTAGTTCAGTATGGCATGATTTACACATTTGTTCGAATAGCGATAACGAATGGAATAGTAGTCGTTATTATGTTACCAGTGTTGATGAAAGGCATCAAAGTAACAGAGATACAAATCGTATTATTTTGGGCATTCTTTACTGTATTTCGATTTTTACTGTCGTTGTTGACGAGATTTATTCATGTACGTGTTGGGAAACGATGGGTTTTATGGATTGTAAAAAATGTAATATTTTCTATGAGCGTATCCTTTACGGGAATTAGTTTATTTTTTATTTATAAAAATCCATTTTATTCAATTCTATGTATCAGTCTAGCAATTTCTTTAATTATTGTATTAGTAAAAGAGAAGATGAATTATAAAAATTACTTTTATAAAGAAGTCGAAAAGGAAAAAGAAGAAAGTATGCGCTGGACGAGCGGGATTATGCAAGTTGGTGGCCATACTGTTAAGCCGAGTAGTTCGAACAAAAAACCATGGATGTTTCCACGTTCTAAAAGGTTTTTAGGGAAGAAAGCTGATTCTCGTATTGTTGAATCTTTTTTGAAAGAATTTTTCCGTACAAGTACTGTGCGAATATTTTATATTCAAATTGTATGTATAAGCACTGCAAGTATAATTATGACTCCAAGGTGGATTGCAGCTATTATTCTCGTATTTGCTTTATTTGCAATTTCACGTTATGCACGTGATTATTGGAATGCGTTTACGCAAAAAATGTTTCTTCATTTATATTGTGAAGAAGGGAAATTACTTTTGTTAAGGTGGAAGGCGGATCGTTATTTACTACTTCCAGTAATACTTTTGTATGGAATCATTATACTTTCTCATTTTTATTTATTTCCAGCTGTAATCGCCGGGATTGTTTTTATATTATTGATGGGTTGGATTGTATTTTTACCATAGAAAAAGAGCCTGAAAATGGCTCTTTTTCTAGTCTGTAACACATTGATAAATAAAATATACTAGAACGAGTATGCTTGCGGCAGAATACATGACATCTAAAGTCATCTGGTTGCCTCCTCATTGTTGTTATTTATAGTGTATGAAATCTTACAATTTCATATTCAAGTGAAAAATATGTGAACGTTAACAAATTTGTAAAGTGCAAAAATTACAATCATTTTGTATAATAGAAGAAACAACCGTTATATAAAATATAATGAGTGAAAGGGGAGGGAACATAAATGCCAAATTGGTTTAGAAAAACCTTAGTCGCATTAATTACCGTATTTACATTTGGTTTAGTGACGCCTCCTTCCATATTGCTTGATAATGCCAAAGCTGCGGACAAGCCTACGAGCACAGCTAGGCAACAAAATTTGGAGAGTACGTCCTATACATATGAAGAAACGAATGATAGGTTAACCACCGATACTTTTATTACTTATGCAATGCAAGAAGCAGAGAAACAGTCGATGCAAAAGTTTGGTACTAAAATTGGTCCAGTAATTGAAGATGAGTTTAAAGATGTAGTTTTACCGAAAATTGAAGAAGCAATTGCTGAACTGGCAAATGATGTACCAGAAGAATCGTTACAATCGTTAGCGATTTCTCAAAGACCAGCTGGTGGAAATAATGAGAAAATTTTTCACGTTTATGATACAAAATCAGGAAATGACTTACTGCGATTTCATGTAAGAAGAGATCATCCACCGCAAGATGGTTATTATTTTAACTTCCACTATCACCGTTTTGATGATGGATACTCAGGACATCATGAATTAGGAAATATTTATTGGAATACGAATGTACCGCCAAAATGGCTGTCGTAAAAAGAACAAGAGAAAATCTTGTTCTTTTTTATGCTTATAGAAGGGTAAGGCAACAATGTTGTTGAATAACAGAGGTTTAGGAAAAAAAGAAATAAAGGGAGTATGGGGATGCAAAAATATATTGTTTTTGACTTTGATGGCACATTAGTAGATTCACAAAATATATTTGTACCGATTTATAATCAACTTGCTGAGAAGCATGGCTATAAGACTGTTAGTGAAGAAGAAATTGAGCCTTTACGAAAATTGACTATGTCTGAGAGATGTAAAAAGCTTGATGTACCACTGTATAAGCTTCCTATTTTAGCGTTAGAGTTTTACAAATTATATCAACCCGCTATAAAAGATCTCATTTTATTTCATGGAATGAAGGATGTATTAGATGAATTACATAAAAAAGGATACGGAATTGCAGTCATATCATCGAACTCAGAAGAGCATATTCGGGCATTTTTACACAACAATGGAATAGAAAACATTCAGGAAGTGTACTGTTCTAAAAATTTGTTCGGTAAAGATAAAATGATAAAAAGATTTTTAAAATCGAAAAAGCTAACAGAGCAAGATATGTTATACGTTGGTGATGAGCAGAGAGATGTAGCAGCGTGTAAAAAGGCTGGTGTGAATGTAATTTGGGTATCTTGGGGGTATGATGTCATTGAAACAGTAAAAAAAGATGCACCGGATTATATGGTTCATACACCGATGGAAATTGTGCAAGTAGTACAAGGAGCGTATTCTTAATATGAATACACTTCGAGCGGGTATTCATCATATTGAACTTTGGGTAAAGGATTTAGAGGAGTCCATTTCTTTTTATGATAAGTTGTTTTCCATAATTGGATGGAGAAAGTTAAACGAAGTAGCATATAGCACAGGAGAAAGTGAGATATATTTTAAAGAAGTAGATGAGGAAATAGTAAGGACTTTAGGGCCAAGACATATTTGTTATCAAGCTATTCATAGAGGAGTAGTTGATGAAGTAGCAGAGTTTATTTTTAGTACAAAAGTGAAAGTAATACGAGGTCCGATTGAAATGAATCATTATTCGGAAGGGTACTATACGATTGATTTTTATGATCCGAATGGGTTTATTATAGAAGTAGCGTATACACCAAATGTAGAAATGTAAGGGGAATATACATGAAGACAATTACAGTAGGGCAAAACAATATACAAATAGTAAAAGATGCAGTGGATATTAAAGAAATTTCTAAAGGTTTCTCACCTGATAAGAAATATATAATTACGAGTACGAATAATGAAAAATATTTATTGCGGACAGGCGATATAAAAGAGTATGAAAGAAAGAAAATAGAGTTTCAAATTTTAAATGAAATGCAAAACCGTAGAGTGCAAGCACAAAAACCAATTGAAATGGGTTTGTTGGCAGAAGAAGGTTTATGCTATGGCATTTTTTCATATTTAGAAGGGGAAGATGCGAAGAAGTTATTGCCTACGTACTCACCAAAAGAACAATATGAGATTGGTATAGATGCAGGGAAAGATTTAGCAAAAATGCATACATATGAAGCTCCTAATGATATACTTCCATGGTATGAAAGAGCAATGAAAAAACATCAAAAATATTTAGATGCATATAAAACATGTGGCATAAAAATAAAAAATGATGATAAAATCATAAAGTTTATAGATGAAAATGAAAAATATTTAAAGAACCGCCCAAATCGATTTCAACACGATGATTTTCATTTAGAGAATATAATCTTACGGGACGGGAAATATGTAGGTGTTGTTGATTTTAATGGATATGACTGGGGCGACCCACTTCATGATTTCGTAAAAATTGCACTATTTGCAAGAGATATTAGTATTCAGTATTCCATCGGGCAAATAGTAGGCTATTATAATGGGGAAATACCAGAAGAGTTTTGGCGGTTATATGCAGTGTACGTTGGAATGACTGTTTTCTCTTCAGTTGTTTGGTGTTTACGAGCAGCGCCACATATGTTAGATGATACGTTAGAGCGTCTTACTATTGTGTTAGAAGATCATAAAAACTTTGAACTATCGAAGCCAATTTGGTTTGAGAGTGAAATAATAAATGAAAAATAGGAAAAGTAGGTGTGTAATTCCACACCTACTTTTTTGATTACTATTAAATGAACTATTTAGCTTTCGTAAATGCAAGCGGCTGTGTACTTAACATAGCAGGTACATGTAACTGAAGGGATGGGAATTCACCACTTACATTCATTTCATAAGCAAATAATAGGCTCATTTTCATTTGGAATAAGTCGATTGGTGCCGAGAAAATGTCGTAGTGATGATGCTGCAATGGAATCTCCATCTCCATAAATTGTACATATAGGGATTCATCTCGTTTGTATACTTGTAATGTTCCATAAGCAGGATGTTCAAAAGTACCGGTGTAGTCCTCTAATTTGTGAGAAGGTGTAGTCCCGTTTATTGCTTCAGGAAGGGATTCCAATGTCTCCTTCATCATTTCTCTCATTTTTTCACTATCTTCTACAGCACGTTCATGCCAGTCGATAAATTCTAGTCCGAGAAGTTCGTCATATATATGTTTTGTAATGTAAGTAGGAAGTAAAGTTTGCCCGGAATTTGTTAGTACAATAATACCGATCTTTTCGTTTGGCATAAATGACGCAAGTGCAGAAAATCCATCAATATTACCACCATGATGAATAAGTTTATAACCGCGGTAAGCGCTAATAAACCAACCTAATCCGTAGCTGTTTAATGGTGATTCACTTGTTGCTAGCATTGGCTGATCCGGGATTGGTGTATGCGGTGTATACATTTCTTGGAGTAGTTCAGTAGAAATCAAATCATGATTTTCTATTTTCCCTTCGTTTAAATGGAGCTGGACCCATTTTGCCATATCTTCAATGGTAGAGTTAATACATCCAGCAGCTCCAACTGTATCAATATTTCGGAATGGTATTTCTTTTATTTCACCATTTTCTTCAGCGTAAGGTAATGCGTAATCATCTGTATGTTGTGAATCTGTAATAGAGAAGTTTGTATGCCTCATATGTAACGGCTCTAAAATATGTTCTGTAGCGTATTGTTCCCACGTTTGATTCGTAATGGTTTCCACAATATAGCTAATTGTCGCATACATTAAGTTGTTATAAAGAAATGCTGTGCGGAACGGGGCATCAAGTGATAAATGTTTTATTTTTTCTACTAAATCTTTACGAGTTAAAGAAGAACTGTACCAGAGGGCATCGTGACGACTTACTCCAGTGCGGTGGGAAGCTAAATCACGCCCTGTAACTTGTGAACTAGCTAATATGTCAGATAAAGAGAAGTTAGGTATATAAGACTGGACAGGGGTATCCCAATTAAACTTTTTTTGTTGTGATAATAAGCTTAGTGAGAGTGTACCAAAAGCTTTCGTTGAGGAACCGATTGCGAATAAAGTATTTGGTGTAACAGGCTCTTTTGTCTCTATATTTCGATAGCCAAAACCTTCTGAAATAATAACTTCGCCGTCTTTTATAATAGCTATAGCAGCGCCAGGAACTTTTAAATCCTTCATCATTTTTTCAACCGTTGTTTGTAAAGAAGTCATAATAGGCGTTTCAATTTTAGACATACTTCTAACCTCCAAATATAAATTTTTCCCTACCGCACTATACTTTCGGTAATAGAAAATGAAAACCTTTTTAAATATGGAAAGTTAATAATTTTGTAAGAATTACTGAAAGAAATTTTATTAATTAGGATTATTAAATTTATGGTTTTTCATGTTATGATAAATTGCATATAAGATTGAAAGAAGGTTTTTCTACATATGAAACATGCTGAATATGAATACTTAAATTTATGCCGTCACGTAATGGAGAACGGTACGAAAAAAGAAGATCGTACAGGGACAGGAACTGTATCTGTATTTGGATATCAAATGCGCTTTGATCTTAGTAAAGGGTTTCCTTTATTAACGACAAAGAGAGTACCATTTCGCCTTGTAGCAAGTGAACTCCTTTGGTTTATGAAAGGTGATACAAATATTCGTTATTTATTGCAACATAATAATAATATTTGGAATGAATGGGCGTTTAAGAGCTGGGTAGAAAGTGACGAGTATACTGGTCCTGATATGACAGATTTCGGTCTTCGCTCACAACAAGATGAAGAGTTTAAAGTGCAATACGATGAGCAAATGGAATTGTTTAAAAAGAACGTTTTAGAAGACGATGCATTCTCCAAGAAGTTTGGATATTTAGGAGACGTATACGGAAAACAATGGCGTGCTTGGAAAACGACAGCTGGTGAAACACTTGATCAGCTAAAAGATGTAATTGATATGATTAAGAAAACGCCTGATTCACGTCGCTTAATTGTTTCTGCTTGGAATCCAGAAGATGTACCAAGTATGGCCTTACCGCCTTGTCATACGCTATTCCAGTTTTATGTAGCAGATGGAAAGCTTTCTTGTCAGTTATATCAAAGAAGTGGAGATATATTCCTTGGAATTCCCTTTAACATTGCAAGCTACTCACTACTAACACATTTAATTGCACATGAATGCGGACTTGAAGTGGGAGAATTTGTTCATACAATTGGAGATGCACACATTTATACGAATCATTTTGAGCAAGTAGAAAAGCAATTGGCACGTGAACCACGTCCATTCCCGAAACTTACATTAAATCCAGATGTGAAATCTGTTTTTGATTTTGAAATGGAAGATTTAACAATTGAAGGATATGATCCACACCCAGCAATTAAAGCACCAGTTGCAGTGTAATTGTAGAGGAGATGAAAAGATGATAGTTTCATTTATGGTCGCAATGGACGAGAATAGAGTAATTGGTAAAGATAATAATTTACCTTGGCGTTTACCAAGTGAATTACAGTATGTAAAGAAAACAACGATGGGTCATCCACTTATTATGGGAAGAAAGAACTATGAAGCGATTGGTAGACCGCTGCCTGGAAGACGTAATATTATTGTAACTCGTAATGAAGGGTATCATGTTGAAGGTTGTGAAGTTGCTCATTCTGTAGAAGAAGTATTCGAACTATGCAAAAATGAAGAAGAGATTTTTATTTTTGGCGGAGCGCAAATTTATGATCTCTTTTTACCTTATGTAGACAAGTTATATATAACAAAAATCCACTATGCATTTGAAGGAGATACATTCTTCCCAGAAATGGATATGACAAATTGGGAAGAAATTTTTGGTGAAAAAGGTTTAACAGATGAAAAAAATCCGTATACGTATTACTACCATGTATATGAGAAGAAACAATAATCAAAAAGATTGATGTGAAAATTCACATCAATCTTTTTATTTGTATTCATCAATATAAGTTTATAGATGAGATTCGATAGTGCTATAATAAAAGATAGCATGTAAAAAAATGCTAAAATTTTCAAAGTACTAGTATAGAAAGAGGAGGAGAATCGATTGAAAAAGATATGGGGGATTCTTTTTCTTTGCTTAACATTCATGTTAGTCGGATGCGGTAAAGAAGAAAAACCACAAGAAGCGTTTGATACATATGCAAAAGCATGGAATAAACAAAAATTTGCAGATATGTATGAGCAATTATCAGAAAATGCAAAAAAAGATATTTCAAAGAAAGAGTTCACTGAGAAATATGAAAAAATTTATTCTGGCATTGAAGTGAAGAACTTAAAAGTTGAAACAGGAGAAATAAAAGAAGATAAAAAAGATGAAGGTCCTGTTCCTTTTAAAGTAAGTATGGATACAGTTGGTGGCAAAATTACTTTTGGGTATGAAGCGAAAATGGTGAAAGAAAAAGATGGAGATAAAGAATCTTGGAAAATAGATTGGACTCCTGATTTTATATTCCCAGGCATGACGAAAGATAGTAAAGTTCGTATGCAAACGACAGAGCCAAAACGTGGAGAAATATATGACCGTAACGGTAAATATCTTGCGGTAAATGGTAAAGCTTCTGAAATTGGAATAGTTCCAGAAAAATTAGACGATACTGCTCCGCAAACGAAAGAGACTGTAGCGAAGTTGTTAAACATGTCTGTAGAAGAGATCGATCAAAAGCTAGCTGCTAAATGGGTAAAACCAAATTATCTCGTACCAATTGGAATATTACCTGAAGGGGCAACGCAAAATTCATATATTGATTTACCTGGTGTTTCAACAAAGCCTGTAAATGTTCGTACATATCCGTTAGGAGAAGCGGCAGCACATCTTACTGGCTATATTGGAAAAGTGAATGCTGAAGATTTAAAAACGCTACAAAAGAAAGGCTATCAAGCCGATGATCCAGTTGGTAAGGCCGGATTAGAGCAAGTATTTGAAGAAAAGCTCCGCGGTAAAAAAGGTGGCCGTGTCTTTGTAGAGGATGCACAAGGAAAAGAAATAAAGAATTTAGCAAAAACAGAAGCTGTTGATGGAGAAAATGTAACTTTAACGATTGATAGTGCTGTTCAAGAAGAAATTTATATTGAAATGAAAAATGAGGTAGGATCAAGTGCAGCAATTAATCCAAAGACTGGAGAAACACTTGCACTTGTGAGCACGCCAGCTTATAATCCAAATACTCTTACAAGAGGGGCGTCAAAGGCACAACGCGATGCAGTAAATAATGATCCGAAAAAACCGATGACAAATCGCTTTACACAATTATCAGTACCAGGTTCTGTATTTAAACCAATTACAGCTGCAATTGGTCTTGAAACGAAAACGATTGATCCAAAAGAAGAGTTGAAAATTGAAGGATTGAAATGGACAAAAGATTCTTCTTGGGGTAATTATTATGTAACGCGTGTAAAAGATGCAAATCCGATTGATTTTGATAAGGCGATGAAATATTCTGATAATATTTATTTCGCACAAGAAGCTTTGAAAATCGGAAAAGACAAATTTATGAGTGAAGCGAAAAAATTCGGATTCGATGAGAAGTTACCAATTGAATATGGATTCCCAGCTTCGAAAATCGCAAATGATGGTATTAAAAATGATATTCAAATGGCAGACACAGGTTATGGACAAGGGCAAGTGTTAATGACGCCGCTTCATCTAGCATTAACGTACGCACCAATTGTTAATGACGGAAACATACCTTCTCCATATATTATTAAAACAGATAAGCAACCAAAAGTTTGGAAAGAGAATGTAATTTCAAAAGGAAATCAAGATATATTAAAAACTGCTATGACGAAAGTAATTAATGATCCAGATGGTACAGGGAAAATTGCTAAAATTGATGGCATGACTCTTGCTGGAAAAACAGGCACAGCAGAATTAAAAGTATCAAAAGAGGCAGAAGGAAAAGAACTAGGTTGGTTCGCTGCATTTGATTTAAATGCGCCGGATATGGTCATTACAATGATGATTGAAGATGTAAAAGGTAGAGGTGGAAGTAATATTCCAGCTGAAAAAGTAAAACATGTATTTCAAAAATAATATGTAATAAAAGGCTAGCTCTATAATTTGTAGAGCTAGCCTTTTTATATGAAAAAATTCTTAATATTTGTATACTAAATTTTAAGGAAATAAAATAAATCATTAACTTACGAAAAAAAAGTAGCTATTTTTTATTGACATCGAACATAACTTTTTGTATTATACTTACATAAGGTAAGTTATTTACTTTCAAATTATAAATCTCAAATTAAAGATAAAGTGTAAAAAGGGAGAGAATACAATGACAAAAGTACTATTTATTACAGCAAATCCAAATTCAGCAGAAGGTTCTTTCGGAATGGCAGTAGGGGAAGCTTTCATCGAAGCTTATAAAAACGAACATCCACAAGACGAAGTTGTAACAATTGATTTATTCAACACTACAGTACCAGCAATCGATGCAGATGTATTTGCTGCTTGGGGTAAATTTGCAGCAGGTGAAGGCTTTGAAACTTTAACTGAAGCTCAACAACAAAAAGTTGCAGCAATGAACACAAACTTAGAAACATTTATGCATGCAGATCGTTATGTATTCGTAACTCCAATGTGGAACTTTAGCTACCCACCAGTAGTAAAAGCATACTTAGATAACGTAGCAATCGCAGGTAAAACATTCAAATATACTGAAAATGGTCCAGTTGGCTTATTAGAAGGTAAAAAAGCACTTCACATTCAAGCAACAGGTGGCGTATATTCTGAAGGAGCATACGCAGCTGTAGACTTCGGACGCAATCATTTAAAAACTGTATTAGGATTTGTCGGTGTAAATGATACTGAATATATTGCAGTTGAAGGTATGAATGCAAACCCTGAAAAAGCACAAGAAATTAAAGAAGCAGCAATTGCTAATGCTCGTGAATTAGCAAAACGTTTCTAATATAGAATGCTTAAAAAATGTCCAAACACTTGCTGTTTGGACATTTTTTCTTCTTTTTCCTTCGTTTGTCTAGTATAATGAAGGTCGGAATGATAATAGGTGGGGGTTCTGTATGATTCAAACGTTTTTTAAAATCTTTTATTTAATTTTAATCGTAATTGCGATTACACCGAGAATGTGGCGTCTTAAAAGACAAGTAAATACGATGTCGCCACAAGAAAAAGATAATGCTGTGTACAAAACGACAAATTGGTTTGGTAAGAAAATGGTACGTGTAGCTGGGGGAACAGTAGAAGTTAAAGGACTTGAAAATGTTCCGAAAGACAAGCCGGTACTAGTTGTAAGTAATCATCAAAGTAATATGGATATCCCTGTTTTACTAGGTTATTTAAATAAACCAATTGGCTTCGTTTCAAAGGCAGAGATTAAAAAGTTCCCAGTTGTACCAACTTGGATGGAACTTATGAATTGTGTATTTATGGATCGTAATGATCGTCGTCAATCTCTTCAAGCGATTAAAGATGGAATTGAGCTGTTAAAGAATGGACATTCTATCGTAATTTTCCCTGAAGGAACGAGAAGTAAAGGTGGCGAAATTGGAGAGTTTAAGGCTGGAAGTTTTCACCTTGCTGTAAAATCTGGTGTAGCAATCTTACCTGTAACATTAGATGGGACATATAAAATGTTTGAAGCGAATGGAAATCGCATGAAACGAGCGCATGCAACAGTAACGATTTCTAAGCCAATTACGCCTGAAGAGTATGCGAATATGGATATTAAAGAGTTAACGAAGCATACTCAAGATGTCATCGCATCTCAATTACATAAGTAGTAAAAAAGGTTTCAGCTTATATCAAGCTGAAACCTTTTTTATTACGCTGTAGGTAAGACATAAAAGAGTACGCAGAAGAACATCATCGCACTACCACCTAAAACGAAAAGATGCCAAATGGCATGATTGAAAGGTAACCTTTCCCAAAGGAAGAATATAGCTCCTACAGAATATAAAATTCCGCCCGCTAACAGTAGTGAAAAACCATGGCCAGTTAAATTTTCATAAAGTGGTTTAATAGCAACGATTATGAGCCAGCCCATTATGATATAACATAGCGTTGATGCCTTAATAAAGCGACGTACAAAGAAAATTTTGAAGATGATACCTCCGATTGCTAGTGTCCATATAATAGCGAGTAACGTCCAGCCTAATGGTCCACGAAGCGTAATAAGTAAAAAAGGAGTATACGTGCCAGCGATTAATAAATAAATGGCTGAGTGATCTAAAATAGTAAACAATTTTTCTACCTTTGGATGGTGAATGCTATGTAACAATGTCGAAAACAAGTACAGTAAGAACATGCTTACACCATAAACCGTAAATGCAACTACTGCAGATGCGGTACCATGCTTAGAGGCATGAATAATCAATATGATTAAGGCAGGGATGCTTAAAATGGCACCGATACCATGTGTAATTGCATTTGCAATTTCTTCTTTCACAAATTGGGTCATTCGTGTCATTTTTTCAGTCATAATGCAAATCCTTTCTACTATCATAAAATAATATGTCGTTTCCCTTACCATATCATACACAAGGGCAATAGAAAATGAAATTTGTATAATTGATTATATTTTTGAATTTTTTTGACAAAAGCCAATGGATTTGTTGACGTTTTCAAACTTTTTTGACAAAATAAAATTATGTAATAGTAGGACAAGGAATCTACTAATAAAGGGGATGGGGAAATGTTTTCAAATATTGGCTTTCCAGGGTTAATTTTAATTTTAGTAGCTGTACTCATTTTATTTGGACCTAAAAAATTGCCGGAAATCGGGAAGGCTTTAGGGGAAACGTTAAAAGAGTTTAAAAAATCAACGAAAGAATTGACAGATGATGCATTTCAAGAGAAGGAAAAGAAAGAAAAAATGTAATGAATTTTCCTTGTAATGGATAAATAAAGTGTGGTGAACGAGATGGAAGATCAAGAAATGAGCGTAGTAGAACATATTGTTGAGCTTCGTAAACGAGTAATATATACAGTCTTATCATTTGTATTATTTTTAATTATTGGATTTACTTTTACGAAGGATATATATTTTTGGCTCGTAAAAGATTTGCCGATGAAGTTAACAGTTCTGGGACCGAGTGATGTATTGTGGATTTTTTTCTCGATCGCTACAGTATTTGCTATCGTTTGTACAATTCCTTTTGCTGCTATACAAATTTGGTTATTTGTAAAACCGGGGTTACATCCAAATGAACAAAAGATGACAGTGATGTATATACCGGTATTGTCTATATTATTTATTTTAGGTTTATGTTTTGGATATTTCGTTGTAATGCCGTTTTTATTTCATTTTTTAACTACGATAGGTAATGAAATGTTTAATACGATGTTTACTACAGAAAAATATTTTCATTTTGTACTTAATTTAACAGTGCCATTCGCTGTGATTTTTGAATTACCTGTAGTGGTGATGTTTTTAACGAGTATTGGACTTTTAACAGCAGAATTTCTTGTGAAAATAAGAAGATATGCTTACGTAGCCTTGATAATAATCGCATCGTGTATATCGCCACCAGATTTTTTATCACATAGTTTAGTAGCGGTACCGCTTATTTGTATTTATGAAATTAGTATCGCTTTATCAAAGATTGTTAGTAAACGAAAACAAAAAAGAGAAGAAATACATTCGAAAAGTGCCTCGTTATAAAGGCACTTTTTTATTTAGTTGTTATACTATAGCTATAAACGTATACAATATAAAGAAGAAAAAAATTATAGAATCTCCAAAATTTAGACAAACTTTGCGCTTTTATACGTTTATACTGAATGTATTAAGTAATTTACGGATAATGAGATTCCCGTCTCAAAGTGTATTTAGATAGGGGATGGATTAGGTGGAGATGAGTAGTGTATAAATCTTCTAACCATAAGGACTATAGGGATTGTCTAAGGATACTGTTGTATTCATGAGAGTCTCCACTTTAAACAACGTGTTACAGCGTAAAGTAGAGAAAGTTCAAAAATCCAGTGAAAAAGAGGATTGATATTGTGATTACGAAAAGTTTTTATTTCACTCATTCAACAGGGGATTGTATTAAAATATTCGAAATCCCCGTCCTACAGGCGCAGCATCCATTATCGTTTCTAATTCAGTCCCGTCTTCAATTATTTATCGCAAAAATTCAAAAACAAAAGCACCCAAGATTTTCATATTCTTTCCGTGAATATTTACAAAATTGTTTGAAGTGGAATGATTATTTAAATGTATATAAAACAAATACGCTTGAAAAAAATGCATGATACAGAGTAGGGACAGGGTTAAAAACTCTGTCTTTTTCATTTTAGGTATAAAAATATAATTAATTTGATTAAATTTCGTTCCAAATTGTTGAAAGCAATGGGAATACTAGTATAATAACAAGGAGAGCGTATTGGAAAGGGAAGAATATAATATGCAAAAAATTAAAATTGTAACAGATTCAACCGCAGATTTATCACAAGAGGTAATTGAGAAGTATGACATTCATGTTCTACCATTATCAATCTCTGTAAATGGACAAACATATTTAGATCGCGTTGATCTACAACCAGATGAATTTATTGAAGAAATGATTAAATCAGAGGAACTACCAAAAACATCACAACCAGCAATGGGTACATTTGTAGAAATGTATGACAAGTTAGGTGAAGATGGAAGTGAAGTACTTTCCATTCATATGACAAGTGGAATGAGTGGTACTGTAGCAACTGCAAATAGTGCTGCATCAATGACAGACACAAAAGTAACAGTTGTTGATTCGCAATTTATTACACATGCTTTAGCATACCAAGTAGTTGAAGCTGCGAAAATGGCAAATGAAGGACGCTCACTAGAAGAAATTTTAAAACGTGTAGATGAAGTAAGAAAGAATACTCGTTTATATGTAGTAGTAGATACATTAGAAAACTTAGTGAAGGGTGGGCGTATTGGTAAAGGAAAAGCGTTTATCGGTTCGCTGCTTAATATAAAACCAATTGCTAGCCTTGAAGATGGTGTTTATAACCCTGTAACGAAAGTGCGTAGCCAAGGGCAAATTGTAAAAACGTTAGCTAAGTTATTTGAGGAAGATACAGCTGGAAAAGTTGTAAAAGCTGTGGCAATTCCGCATGCGAAAGCAATTCCTTTAGCTGAAAATGTAAAAGCGGCTGTTGAAAAAGTAAGTGGATTTGCACAATCCGAAATATTCTATACAACTCCAGTTATTAGTACTCATACAGGTCCAGGCGCAATTGGATTTATGTATTTAGCAGAGTAATAAAAAAGCTACTTGAAATATATTTCAAGTAGCTTTTTTATGTGAAGAGCAAGTAAGAAATCAGAAGAGTTATACAGGCGCTACCGCTAATGATATAGCGAATTTGCAAATATTCATTCATAGAAAACACCCTTTATGATTTTCTATAGTATATGATGGGTGCAAGAAATAAGTAGTTACGTTATACGTGTAACGTTTCAATTTTTTTATTTACGTGTTTATCATTTGTTACATTATTGTAAGTGAAAGTTTGGCCTAAAAAGAGAACATGCAGTTGTTCCCATGGTAACATACGTAAATTCCAGTTGTTTCGAAGTCTAGTTATTGCCTCACGAGGTGTTTCATCTGCGAGTGCAAAAGCTCCGTAGTGCATGGGAATAAAATGTGTAGCGTTTAAATCTAAATAAGCTTGCACTGCCTCTTCAGGTGAAACGTGAGATACTTTCATAAACCATTCTGGTTCATAAGCGCCAATTGGCATAAGAGCAACATCAATTGAAAAGCGCTTGCCGATTTCTTTAAAGCCTTGGAAATAGCCACTGTCACCGCAATAATAAATGGTTTCTGTCGTGTTCGTATTATCAATAACCCATCCACCCCAGTGGGAAGTGTTCATATCAAATAATGATCTTCTCGTCCAGTGTTGTGCAGGTACAAAGTGGAAAGCTACTTCATTAAGGGTTATGCTTTCCCACCAGTTGTATTCTTTAACCTTTGTGAATTTTTTACGAGTAAATAATTTTTTTAGCCCGATAGGTACAAGGTATAGAACATCATCATTTAGTTGGCGAAGTGTTGAAAAATCTAAATGATCATAATGACCGTGGGAAATAAGGACAATATCAATTTTAGGTAATTCTTCTATAGAAAGTCCAGGTTCTGTAAGTCTTGGAACTAGCTTTAATTTATTGGCCCACACTGGGTCTGTTAATATATTAAGTCCATTCGTTTGGATAAGAAAAGTGGAATGCCCAATCCATGTGACAGTCGTTTTTTCAATATTGCTTTGCAAAAATGGACTTTGTTTAACGGGTGATTGTTCTACTAAGAAAGAAAAATCTTTTTTGTTTTGCTTTCGTTCTTTACGCCAGCGTAAAAAAGAGCGAATTGATTTTTTTGTGCTAACATTATCCATATTTTCATAGCGCTTTGCCATGAACATCACCTCATTTAAAATCGTTGTATTTGTATTGTACCGAAATGTTGTTAAGGAATACAGTGAAAAACATGGATTAATGTTAAAGGAATTGTTAAAAAATAGGGAGAGGTATTTACAAAATTAACAATAAAATTAGTTTTGCAAATACTATTTAGAGAAATAATAGTGAAAAAAGATATTTTGTCTAGTAATTAGCTTGAAATAAAGAAGTAACATACGTAAATTCGTACGATTTCGTGAACAAATGTAGTAAACAATTTTCTCGTAGTGTTAACTTTTGTTATGATAAACATAACCTATTTAAATTTAGGATAGAGAAAAGAGGTTTATAAATGAAGCGTTATCAAAAAATAATTGGTCTTATGGTTGTATTTTGTCTCTTTGTACTTGCTGGATGTAGTGGATCGGGCTCAAAGCTTCGTAAACCATTAAATTGGGACTTAGAAACTTTCCAATTCACAAATCAAGATGGAAAACAATTTGGAACAAAGGATTTAAAAGGGAAAGTTTGGGTTGCAGATTTCATGTTCACAAACTGTCAAACAGTTTGTCCGCCAATGACTGCTAATATGGCAAAATTACAGAAAATGGCGAAGGAAGAGAAATTAGACATTCAGTTTGTATCATTTAGCGTAGATCCTGACCTTGATAAGCCAGAAAACTTGAAAGCTTTCATTCAAAAGTTTACAGAAGATACAAGTAACTGGAACTTGTTAACAGGTTATTCGTTAGAAGATATTACAAAGTTTTCAAAAGATAATTTCCAATCACTTGTAGATAAACCTGAGAATGGTCAAGTTATACATGGAACATCATTTTATTTAATTGATCAAAACGGAAAAGTAATGAAAAAATATAGTGGCATAAGCAATACGCCATACGAAGACATTATACGTGATATGAAGCGATTAGTGGATTAAAAAGAAGGGTGCATAGCACCCTTCTTTTTTTACATTAGTCTATGGATAAAATGTCATGTTGCTGTGGAAGTTTTGGTGCACGAATTTCTAACACACCGTTTTGATAAGAAGCTTTCGCTGCTTTTTTATTAATTAAATAAGGTAACTTAATCATTCTCGATGCTTCTGAAATGGACCGTTCTCGGCGATAATAGTTATGAGATGTTTGCTCTTCTGTCTCTTCAAGTATCTCTTCTTTCACAGAGACTTTTAAGTATTCACTTTGTATTTCAATTTGAATTTGTTCTTTTTGTATACCTGGTAGTTCAGCAGTAACAACGAGTTCCTCACCAACTTCATATAAATCTACAGGGAATGTTAATAAACGGTTTCCTTTTTGGAAAAAATGATTTAAATCAGCGATTACGCTGCGAAGTGGTGTTTGCTCGAAGAAATCATCAATTTGCTTTAAATAATTGCGAACCGGTGGGCGAGAAGAATCTTTTTTTTCTTCACTCATGGTATTCCCTCCTAGAAATCAATTTGCAATATCATATGACAAAAGCGGAGAAAGGTGATTGCCTAGTTTTCATGTTTTCATAAAAAATTGTTAAAAATGTGAAATGGAGTGATTTTTTTATAGTTTTTGGTCGCCATATTCAGTTGATTATGCTAGTATAAATAGGGTTGATATAGTAGTATAGAGACAGAATGAAAACTGAAAGAGGGTAAGAAGTATGTGTGGTTTTGTAGGATGTTTATGTGAAAACCCTAGAGAGTTTTCAGAAACAGAAAAACATCAATTTGAAAATATGAACACGATGATTTTCCACCGCGGTCCAGATGACGAAGGATATTTTCGTGATGAACATGTACAATTTGGCTTCCGCCGTTTAAGTATCATTGACTTAGAGGCAGGACATCAGCCACTAACTTATGAAAATGATCGATATGTAATTATTTTTAATGGTGAAATTTACAACTATGTAGAATTACGTGAAATGTTACTTGAAAAAGGTGCAACGTTTGCAACGCAATCTGATACAGAAGTTATCATTGCATTGTATGCACATATGAAAGAAAAATGTGTAGATTACCTTCGTGGTATGTTTGCATTTATGATTTGGGATCGTGAAGAAAAGAAACTATTCGGTGCACGTGATCACTTCGGTATTAAACCATTATATATCGCACAACAAGGTGATACTACATTCTTCGCATCTGAGAAGAAAAGTATTATGCATGTAATGGAAGACAAAGGAGTTAATCCAAAGTCACTACAACATTACTTTACGTACCAATATGGTCCAGAACCAGAAACATTAACAGTTGATGTTAATAAAATCGAGCCTGGCCATTACTTCGTGAAAGAAATTGGAAAAGAGATGGAAATCCATCGTTACTGGAAACCTTATTTCAACGCTTCAAGCGCAACGAAAGAGGAGCATATCCAAGCAATTCGTGATGTGTTATATGATTCAGTAAAAGTGCATATGCGCAGTGATGTACCAGTAGGTTCATTCCTTTCTGGTGGTATCGATTCATCTATCATCGCTTCTATTGCAAGAGAAATGAATCCGAACCTATTAACATTCTCTGTTGGTTTTGAACAACGTGGTTTCAGTGAAGTTGATGTTGCCAAAGAAACTGCTGAGAAACTAGGCGTTAAAAACCATAACGTATTCATTTCAGCGAAAGAATTTATGGATGAGTTCCCAAAAATCATTTGGCATATGGATGATCCTTTAGCAGATCCAGCAGCTGTACCATTATACTTCGTTGCAAAAGAAGCACGTAAGCATGTAACAGTTGTTCTTTCAGGTGAAGGGGCAGACGAGCTATTTGGTGGTTATAACATTTACCGTGAGCCAAACTCACTAAAAATGTTCTCTTACATTCCTAGCCCAGGTAAGAGCGTTCTAAAAGCATTAAGTGGAGCGCTTAAAGAAGGATTTAAAGGAAAGAGCTTCCTAGAGCGTGGATGTACGCCAATTGAAGAGCGTTACTATGGAAACGCGAAAATCTTCCGTGAAGAAGAGAAAGCTGAATTAATGAAGTATTACGATGAAAGTGTTAACTATATGGATATCACGAAACCATTGTATAACGAGATTAAAGATTATGATGATGTAAGCAAAATGCAGTACATTGACATGTTCACATGGTTACGCGGTGACATTTTATTAAAAGCTGATAAAATGACAATGGCAAACTCATTAGAACTTCGTGTACCGTTCTTAGATAAAGAAGTATTCGATGTTGCATCTAAAATTCCAACTGAATTTAAGATTGCTAACGGAACTACGAAAGCTATTTTACGTGAAGCAGCACGCGGAATCGTTCCAGATCACGTGTTAGACCGTAAAAAACTTGGATTCCCAGTACCAATTCGTCACTGGTTAAAAGACGAAATGCATGATTGGGCTATAAATATTATTAACGAAAGTAAAACAGATCATTTAATCGACAAACAGTATGTATTAAACTTACTGGAAGCACATTGTGCAGATAAAGGCGATTATAGCCGTAAAATTTGGACTGTACTTGCATTTATGGTATGGCACCAAATTTATGTTGAGCATAAATACGATACGAATAAGTTCCACGAAGAAACAAAACGTGCGTATAGCTTAGTTTAATAAGAAAAACCTTAAGATCACAAATGGTCTTAAGGTTTTTTTCATAAATAGAACGTGTTATTGATACAATAATAGTAAAAGGATGGACAACATATGATTACGTTTGAGAAAGTAACTACAGAAAATGAAAGCGTTGTTACAGAAATGTTCAGCTCACATAGTTTAGGTGAGAAAAAGGTACAGTATTGTGTGAAAGTTGATGATACATATATTGGTGTAATAGATTATAGTATTCAAGAGGAAAGTGCTATCTTATCTCAGCTCATTATTCATTTTGATTATCAAGGTTACGGTTATGGTACAAATACGTATTTCACATTTGAAGAAATGATGAAACAAAGGGGCGTAAAAGAGATACAAGTATTACAAGAGCAATTGACAGAACAAGCTAAATCGTTCATAGAGAGCTTTGGCTTTATTGAGGTAGATGAAATGTATGTGAAGAAAATATAACGATGATTAGTTATGCAGTAAAATAAATATAAGGCAGGTGGATGTATGACGATGACTTCTGGTCTTGTATTAATTGGAGGATGTTTTATAGTAGCAGAACTAAGCCATATATACATTCGGAATAAAATGAATAAGAAAAGAAAGCCATATGAAATACAATACGTCCCTGTATTTTTATTTTTGTTTTGTATGCTTGTTACATTACAAAATATAACTAACTTCCCACCACTTTTGAATATTTTTTTAAAGTTTGGTTTGCTGTATAGTGGTGCTGGAATAGCTCTTTTATTTATCTTATTTTGCATACGTTATATTCACTATCAATCATATATATTTATTTTAAATTGGTTAAAGCAAAATGATAGAAACCGCCTTACATAAGGTGGTTTTTTATTTGTGTATTACTAATGATTATAAAAATGAAACGTACGCTATTGTATATATAGCTAAAATTTTCGTTAGAATTTATAAAAATGATTAGATGATTAAATACTTCACCTGTTATTAGTATGTGATACTATAAATTCTTAGCTTATATAGGAAGTGGAGGTATAAAGTTGAATTGTTAGTAAGCTAAGGTATCCTAATTGCTTGCAAATAGCGGAATGAAATTTTTGGGAGGCGTCGTTTTTGTATGTTTAATATTGATATTTTATTTCTTGAATGGATGACAAGTTTGGAAGGAAGTGCGCTTACAACATTTTTTAAACTTGTATCTAGTATTGCAAATGAAACGTTGTATTTAGTTATTATTTCGATTATATATTGGTCTGTTTCTAAGAGAAAAGCATTTCATATGATTGTTATCATTTGTTTATACGGATATATATGGATAGCGGTAAAAGACTTCATGAAAATCCCGCGTCCGTATACATATGATGGAATTTCGGCTTTATATGAAAAATCAGCTTCAAGTTATTCATTTCCAAGTACACACGTACAGTTAGCGACAACATTTTGGGGTTCACTTATGACTTTATGCCAAAAGAGAATCATTTGGAGTATGGGAATTATTTTTATCCCGCTTTAATGGGCAGTAAGACCCTCACCTCAAAATTCAGCGGAAGCAAAGAAGTTAGGTGGGGATCAACTGCCCATAAAAGTCCGATTGGTGAAGGCTAATAATCAGTGGGGGATGAAGAAAACCCCCACTGATTAAAGTTTCACTTTATTATGTTGGTTACTATTTCTCGTCTATATTTGCGTGTACATTGGCTCAGTGATATACTAGGTGCCATTTTATTTAGTGCTATAGTTGTTTATTTATACACGAAAGTTACAGTGGAATTAAGTGATAAGAAATTCATTTTGTTACAGCGAATTGTATTGGCAGTTTCAATCATTACATATTTTATGACAGAGCAAATAGATCATTTTAAACTATTGGGAGTTTTAACAGGTTCTACGATTGGTACAATGCTAGAAAATCATTTTATTAAATGAATGAAACTAACAATTTAAAAATACAAGTCGTAAAAATAGTGTTAGGTCTCAGCTTTATGATACTGATGCAGCTCATACTAAAAAAAGTAATGCCTCATATGTATTACTTACGCTATGCATTCACGGGAATTACAATTACGTTCTTATGTCCATGTATTTTTTACATGTTACAGTTTAAAAAATGTGAGTAGCAAATAAAAAATATTTTGAATAAAAATGAGGTCCGAATTATATATATTGAAAAAGTTTTCTGATATATCTATTGACAATGTATGAGATATACATTAGTCTTTAAAATGTAAATGATAATCAATTTCATCTAGGAGGACTTATGACACGCACTAAAAATATGTTAATACTTTGCATTATGTTACTAATGATCATAATCGCAGGGTGTGGTAAAGAAGAGAAAAAAGAAAATGATACGTCAGCGAAAGCAAAAGATTCATATACGATAAAACATGCTATGGGTGAAACGACAGTTAATGGCACGCCAAAAAGAGTTGTTGTTTTAACAAATGAAGGTGCTGAGGCACTGTTATCTGTTGGAGTAACACCGGTTGGAACTACAAAACCACGTGCTGGTGATGAATGGTATCCTCATTTAGCGAAAGAGTTAAAAGATACGAAAGTTGTAGGAACTGAGCGTGATATTAATTTAGAGGCAGTAATGAAGCTTAAACCGGATTTAATTATCGGAAACAAAATGCGTCATGAAAAAATATACGATCAGTTAAAAGAAATTGCACCAACTGTTTATGCTGAAACATTACGCGGGGATTGGAAAGAAAACTTTACGCTTTATACAAAAGCTGTAAATAAAGAAAAAGAAGGGCAAAATGCTCTTAATGATTATAAAAAGCGTATTGCAGGAATAAAAGAAAAATTAGGTGATAAAGTTAACTCTAAAGTTTCCATTATTCGCTTCGTTCCAGGTGATGTTCGTATTTATCAAAAAAATTCATTCTCAGGCGTTGTATTAAATGATATCGGATTTAAACGACCGCCGTTACAAGATAAAGATGAATTTGCAATTAAAGGAATTACAAAAGAGCAAATTCCTAATATGGACGGGGACTACATATTCTACTTCACATCTGATAAAGATGCAGATAAGAATAATGAGGGAAATACATTAGCAAAAGAATGGACAGAAGATCCACTCTTCAAGCAACTGCAAGCTTCTAAAAATAATAAAGTATTCCAAGTAGATGAAGTGATTTGGAATACAGCAGGCGGTATTGTAGCTGCAAACCTTATGTTAGATGATATTGAAAAATATTTTTTTAATTAAATAGATGAATGATGAAGTACATCGCTTACGAAGTGATGTACTTTTTTATCGCTTTAAAATACAGAAAATTCCTTTAATTGAGTTGTTATAAGTTGTACAATTAAATCAAGTATAAATAAAAGGAGTGGAAAGAATGAAGGCTACTCATAAAGATTGGATCTTGTTCAATGGAAGAATTATAAATACGAAGGAAGAACAGCCGATGGTCGCGCTAGAAGAGCGAGGCTTCCAATTTGGTGATGGTATTTATGAAGTATTTAGACTATACGATGGGAAGCCTCATTTATTAGATTTACATTTGGAGCGTTTCTTTAATTCAATGGAAGAAATAAAACTAATTCCACCGTTTACGAAGGAAGAGTTAGTGGAAGAGTTGCTTCAAATGATTGGAAAAAATCAATTTCAAGAAGATGGGAATGTCTATTTGCAAATATCAAGAGGAGCACAACCACGCAATCATGTATATGAAAAAGATTTACAACCGACATATTTTGCAAATATTGTTTCGTTCCCAAGGCCGATTTCTTCAATGGAATTAGGAATCAAAGTAACGGTAGAAGAGGATATAAGATGGAAATTTTGTCATATAAAATCTTTAAACTTGTTACCTAATATTATGATTAAAAATAAAATAAATGAACAAGGATACCAAGAAGCGATATTAGTACGAGATGGCATTGTTACTGAAGGCTGTCATTCAAATTTCTTTATCGTGAAAAATAATAAATTGATTACACATCCAGCTGATCATTTCATTCTACACGGCATTACACGTCACTACGTTGTTACATTAGCGAAAGAGTTACATATTGAAGTAGAAGAACGAGAATTTTCACTACAAGAAGTATATGAGGCAGATGAGTGCTTCTTCACAGCGACACCACTTGAAATATTCCCAGTCGTTCAAATTGGTGATGAACAGTTTGGAAGCGGCGAAAGAGGGCCAATTACGAAAAAACTACAAGCTGCATATGAAGAAAGTATTAGTTTGTTTAAAGTGACAAATTAATGATGAAGAAAAAAGCTGGTATTCCCCCAGCTTTTTTTCATGATATAATTCAACCGTAGGACAAGTTTTGAAAACGCTGTAAAAAGGGGATTTAATGTATGAATTATGAAGGTTTTAAAGAAATAATTCACGGTAGACGAAGTGTTAGAAAATTCACGGAACAAGAAGTATCCACTAGTGATATAAAAGAAATTATTGATTGTGCTCGTTACGCACCGAGCGATACGAATTCACAAACGTGGGAATTCGTGGTCATTATGAACCGAGAGAAAATTAAAGAAATTGAACAAATGACGTGGGATGCATTACATAAACTTGCGGCAAAAGCGGCAGAAAACGGAGAAGAAAAAGCGGGGAAATTACTTACACGTTCTTTCGGACCGTATGCGACAGCTTTCTCTGAAGCGCCAGTATTAATCGTATGTTTGGCAACACCATATGAATCAAAGTTTCGTGAAAAGATATTTGATCCAATTGCTTTCGTTCCTGATTCAGTTTGGGAAGAAGAAGGGATTAAGAGTAGCTGTTTAGCGGCACAAAACTTAATGTTAGCGGCACATGCGAAGGGGCTTGGCACTTGTCCAATGACAGGACCGGTATTGTTAGCGCAAGATGAACTGCGAAAATATTTACAGATTGAATCTGAAAAACAAATAAATATGGTTATTTCTCTTGGTTTTCCAAAAGATAAGCCGAAGAAACTTCCAAGAAAAGAAGTAGATGAGATTACGACATTTGTTTATTAAATACTTGATTAAAAGACATTGGAAATAACAATGTCTTTTTTATTTTTGTGGATATTTTGTTGCGAATTTGGGCTAAAATGATGAATAAGAAAGAATTTCTATTTATTGCATACAAAAAATTAATGTTCTATTAAGGAAAGTATGATACAGTAATCGTGAGTAAGCTTAAGTTTGTTCATGAAAGTGTTGAAAACTAGTTTTAAGACCTATAAATTATTTTTGTATAATAAATTATAATGAAATTACCGGGGGGATGAATTTTGAAGAAATTCATAATCGCTGGATTGTCTGTATTGTTATTAGTAGGCTGTGGTACTCCAAAGGAAAAAGAGGACGCACAGTCAAATCAGGAAGAACAAGTTGTAAATGCAAGTGATGAGAATATGGTCGTATTTCCTGAAGGAGTAATGCCAGTTGGAGAAGGAAAAGTAAAAGTTATTACACCAAATGGTACTTCTGAAAATGGTAATATACCGACTGTATTCATCAAAAAGGATACTTTAATTCAGCAAGTTGAATTAGAACTGTCTAATTTTCAAAACGATATAGAAACATTCGTTTTTGTAGACAAAGTGTATGCAGATAAACATCAAGTAACTAGTACAACACAGACAACAGTACAATTAAAAGAAAAGACTCTTGAGACAGGTAGTCATACGATAACTGCAGTTCAGTATGAAAACAATGATCCGAAAGGAAAGGTCATTAGTTTTAATCAAGCGACGTTTGAAACGAAGCCCGCGTCTTAATATGAATAAAAGTACATTACTTAAAAAGTAGTGTGCTTTTTTGTTTGTATTGAATGATCTAATAGTGAATAATTTGTTTTGCGTTCTAGTAGTAATGGGTAATAAGAAATCGCTTATTACTACTATGACAGAGAAAGAGGTTGAAGATGTGAATCGGTTTGCTCGTATCGTCTTGATTAGTATGATGATGTTAGTAATTTGGTTTACTATACAAGAGATTATTCACGTGACGCTCAATTATCAAATCCATGACATGATAATGGGAATAGTATGTTTTGTCTTTGCTTATTTGTTTTATGATAAACTCAGACTAAGGTAAGTTTTGCAAGAAAAATGTAGGTATTTCATTCGAAATGTCGAATAGTACATACGATGTCGTAATAACAAATTTTCTATTGTTTACTGTGAAACAGGAGAAGGAGAGATAGAAGTAATGAAGAGAGCTCTAATAAATATTGATTATACATACGATTTTGTAGCAGAAAAAGGTGCCTTAACTTGTGGAAAACCAGGTCAAGAAATCGAGAAAGAACTTGTACATATAACGAAGCAATTCATAGAAAATGGAGATTATGTTGTATTTGCAATTGATAAACATGAAGAAAATGATGTGCATCATCCAGAAGCGAAGTTATTCCCGCCACATAATATAGCAGGGACAAATGGTAGAGACTTATACGGTGAATTACAAGGTGTATACGAAACATATAAAAATGCAGAGAATGTATATTATATGGACAAAACGAGATACAGCGCATTTGCTGGAACAGATTTAGAGATGAAGCTGAGAGAAAGAGGAATTGAAGAAGTCCACCTTGTAGGGGTATGTACTGATATTTGTGTTCTTCACACAGCAGTAGACGCTTATAATAAAGGATTTAAAATTGTTGTTTTTGAAAAGGCAGTTGCATCTTTTAATGCACAAGGTCATGAATATGCACTTGGACATTTTAAATCTTGTTTAGACGCAGAAGTGAAGTGAAAAAAGAGGCCTTTAAAAAAGGTCTCTTTTTTACTTTTAAATTGAGACGACGTTTTGCTCGATTAGTTTTCTTAGGAACGGACTAATTTTTTCTGGTAAAGCATTTAAATCAAAAAATTGTACATGTAATGATTCAAACCCATCGGCTTTTAACGTACCACCTGTAATGTCTTTGCAAAGATATGCAATCGTTATGGGGTAAAATTCATCCCCGTTCGGTAATTTTACAAAAAATTCTTTTCCAGAAAATACGTTTATTAACTGTAGAGTTCCTATTTCAATACCTGTTTCTTCAAGTACTTCTCGTCTTCCGGCTTCTTCTGTTGATTCAGCAATCTCCACAAAACCTCCAGGAACGCCCCAAATACCATTTCGTCTTTGTTGCAATAGTATTTGTCCTTGTTCATTGAAAACAGCTACAGCAACACCTGCTAAATTGAGTGGTCTTGATCCAATAACTTCTCTTAGCTCTTCGATATATCCCATTGTTTGTAACCTCCGTGAGAAAAAAGTATCAAATGAACTATTCGGTGTTATGTGAATATATTCCTTTGAATGAGTTGAGTATTGCAGCAAACTTGTTTATAAAAATTTCTATTGTAATCTCCCTTTAGACTATTAAAAAGGGTATATTTATAATAAATAGAAAAGGGCATCTAAAATGCAAAGATTGACGGAAGGGTTATATTGTTGAAGAGGAAAAATGAATACAAATACATAAGTAAGAAAGTGCGATTTAAGATCAGGATACAGGGTGTTCCGATAACAAGTGTCGAGATGATAAATATGTATTTATAATAAATCAGCTCTGTATGAAATTTTCATTAGTTAAGGAAGTGGATGAATGAGTGTATTGACGTATACGGAGGAATTTTTTAATTTTGTAAGGGAGTTTTTACTTTTAAGGTTTCTACTATTTGCTTTAGTTCTTCTAATTATTTCTTTTGTCATAAACCGTATTATTGATTGGTTTTTTAGAAAATCAAGCTTTTTTGATGAAGAGGTAGAGCAGACGATACAAAGTGTAATTCGATCTATTTTTAGGTATATCATTATCATCAGTCTTATCATATATTTAATTAGCCAATTTGTAGATATAAAAAGTATTATTGCAGGTGCAGGGATAGCTGGAGTTGTCATCGGTTTTGCTGCACAACAGATGCTAAAAGATGTTATTTTAGGATTCGCAAGATTAGCGGACAAAGAGTTTCGTGTTGGTGATTTTGTTACTTTTAATGGAACAAATTCAGGAACGATTGAGGAAATTAGTATTCGGTTTATGCAAATTCGTGAATGGTCAGGAAAACTTCTTACTATACCACATGGAGAAATCAGAACGATTCAAAACTTTAATAAAGGATGGATGCGAGTTATTGAGCGGATCACGGTAAGTTATCAGGAAGATCCTACAAGAATTAAGGAATTATTAGAAGAAGTATGTGTGAATTGCAATGAAAAATTAGATCAAAGTCTTTATAGAGTAGAGGACGAGGCTGTTGAACCATTTAAATATGTTGGTGTTACAGACTTAAATCCTAACCTTAAATATGTTGGGTACGAATTTTGTATTATAGGTTTGATAAGGCCAGAAGATTATTTTGAAACTTCTAGACAAGTAAGGTTTGAATTAATGTCTATGTTTCATAAGAATCAAGTGCAAATGCCAGCAGCAAATATGTTCGTTACTACTGAAAGTTTACAGCCTATTCATAGAGGACAAACTTCATCGGATAGTTAAAAAATAAGATGGAGTTTCTTTTGCTAGAAAATGATTTTAATACTTGGCGTATATAGTAACAAGAATTACACTACCAAGTTTGGAAGAGGAAACATTCATATGAAGAAAGAGCTGAAGGAATTCAGTTCTTTTTTGTTTGTAGAATTTAGAAATTTCTTAATGTTATAATGGTAATTGGTGATGAGAATGAACTTTGATGAACAAGAGATATATCGTTTAGAAGCATTAAAAGAAATTGCTGAATTATTGAATGAAGCAACAAATTTACAGGATATGTTAGAAAAAGTATTACACACATTATTACAAGTTATGAATTTACAAACAGGATGGATATTCTTTATTGATGAAAGTGGAGAACATCGAATGCTTGTAGATCAAAACTTACCACCAGCGCTTACATGGCAAGAAAAGAAACCAATGTGTGAGGGGGATTGTTGGTGTGTGGAGCGTTTTGTGAACGGGAGATTGGAAAAAGCGACAAATATTATTGAATGTAAACGAATAGAGGATGCGATTGAATGTAATTGGGGTGAAACAGAAGATATTACACATCATGCAACAATCCCGTTAAGATCTGGATCGGAGAAATTTGGTCTATTAAATGTGGCTGCGCCTCATAAATCACATTTTGCAGAGGAAGAGTTAGCGTTATTAGAATCGATTGCGTTTCAAATTGGAACGACAATACAACGTATTCAGTTAGTTGAGAAAGAACGTAAATACGTAGTGGTAGCTGAAAGAAATCGACTTGCACGTGATTTACACGATTCCGTTAAACAATTGTTATTTTCTATTATGCTAACAGCTAAAGGCACTCTAAATATGACGGAAGATAAAGCCTTGCAAGAGATGTTAAGTTATATTGGAGATTTATCGCAAGAAGCCTTGCAAGAGATGACGCTTTTAATTTGGCAATTAAGGCCGGAAGGATTAGAAAAAGGATTAGCAGAAGCAGTTCAAAATTACGGAAAGTTGTTAGGGATTCATGTGGAAGTTCGAATTGATGGAATGGTCTCAATTGGAGATGAAATAGAAGAAGTATTATGGCGTATTAGTCAAGAAGCAATACATAATTGTAAAAAACATGCTTCGTGTGAAAAGGTGTATGTTCATTTAAAGATAGAAAATAACCAGTTACATTTTTACATAGAAGATAACGGAATAGGATTTATACAAGAGCAAGTAAGAGAGTCCGCACTTGGTTTGAAAAGTATGAAGGAACGAATTGAATTAATGAGGGGATCGTTTCAAATAACAACAGAGCCGAAAAAAGGTACAAAAATAGAAATTCAATTACCGGTTTGAAGGGGAGAAGCTAGGTGAAGATTAAATTGCTATTAGCAGAAGATCATCATATCGTTCGAAGAGGACTTGTATTCTTTTTGAAAACAAGAGATGAATTTGAAATTATCGGGGAAGCAGAAAATGGTGAAGAGGCGTTATGTTTTGTAAAAAAAGAAAAACCGGATGTCGTATTAATGGATGTATCTATGCCGAAGATGGATGGAATTGAGGCGACAAAACGCATTAAAGAATACGATGAGACGATAAAGGTACTTATGCTAAGTAGTTTTTCAGAGCAAGATTATGTTTTGCCCGCACTCGAAGCTGGAGCAGATGGCTATCAATTAAAAGAAGTACAACCTGAGCAACTTGTCGCTTCTATCATTGCAGTACATGAAGGAAATGCGAATTTCCATCCGAAAGTAACACCTGCATTATTAGGACGCCCAGCAGTTAAAAAAGAAAAAGAGAATCCTTTTGCTATGTTAACGAAAAGGGAGCAAGAGGTACTTCGTGAAATTGCGAAAGGAAGAAGTAATAAGGAAATTGCAGCAGCACTTCATATTACAGAGCAAACTGTGAAAACGCATGTATCAAATGTTTTAGCTAAATTGGAAGTAGATGATCGTACACAGGCTGCATTATACGCAGTGAAACATAGGGGAAGCTAATAATAAGTATGAATAATTGTGTTATATGTTATGACAGAATACATAGGAACCATTAAAATGTATAGTGATTCCGAATAAAGGTTTTTCTTCTTTCAATAATTAGGTACAATAAAGTGAAACTTTAATCAGTGGGGGCTATTCCCACTGATTATTAGCCCGCACCAATCGGGTTTTTACGGGATACAGCTACGATGGAAGGGGAAGATAGGTATGCCTAGTACAAGAAGTGGGATTGGAAAGATTCAGGCTTCGTTAAATGGTTTATCACCGAAATTGCGAAGTATTGCTGAACATATTTTGAAACATCCACAAGATGTTGTACATAAATCAATTACGGAATTAGCTGAAGTTACGAATAGTTCCGAAGCTACGATATTCCGTTTATGCAAACACCTTGGTTTTCAAGGGTTTCAAGATTTAAAGATTACGTTAGCTCGTGAAATTGTGCATACACCGATGCAAAATATTCATGAAGAAGTATCAGCAGAAGATAGTATGGTAACTGTCGCTAAAAAAGTTTTTCATTCGCATATTACAGGACTGCAAGATACATTACATTTATTAAATGAAACGGCACTCGAGCAGGCTATACGGGCCTTGCAAGAAACAAGCCGAATCGAGTTTTATGGGAATGGTGGTTCTGGTATTATTGCGATGGATGCATATCATAAATTTATGAGAACGGGTATTTCTTGTATCGCTCATACAGATTCACATTTTCAAATTATGGGTGCGGGTTTACTTACAAAAGAAGCGGTCGTAATTGCAATTTCTCATTCTGGTAGCAATAAAGGATTACTTGAAGCATTAGAAGTAGCAAAGAAGAGAGGAGCTCGTATTATTGCGATTACGAGCTATCAGAAATCAGCACTTAGTCAACTTGCTGACATAACACTATATACTTCGACTCGTGAGACAGAATTTCGTACGGAAGCAAGTTCATCACGATTAGCACAGCTAAGTTTGTTGGATACTTTGTATGTGGGATTATCGTTACAGCGTCAAGAGGTAACACTACAAAATTTACAAAGCATTCGTGAAACGATTTCGATGAAGCGAATATAAAAAAGCTCTTCAAATGAGGAGCTTTTTTATATTCGTTAATAGTTTGTTGATATAGTCACTAGATCTACTCAATGTGCACAATTTCCCCCAATAAACACCGATATACATATAATAAAATTTCAGGTTTCCTTTCAAATACTTTAAAAAACTATTTGGCTAAAAATTCAAATATTGTTCAATATTTTACAATATGCTTCCAAAATTACATGTTATGATGAACATGTAATGATGATTGAACACTTAAATTTGGTGCAATAATTGACCAAAACAGTGAAGACAGAAGTTGTGAGGTAAACTCATTGAAATTCTAAAACACTAAAGGGGAGATCACATATGAAAGCAGTAGTTGTAAATAAAAATAGTAAAGCAAACATTGAAATTGTTGAAAAAGAATTACGTCCGTTACGTTCAGGCGAAGCGTTAGTAGATGTAGAATATTGTGGCGTTTGCCACACTGACTT
The DNA here is from genome assembly GCF_001884105.1 of Bacillus luti. Classification (GTDB taxonomy): domain Bacteria; phylum Bacillota; class Bacilli; order Bacillales; family Bacillaceae_G; genus Bacillus_A; species Bacillus_A luti. Next base: position 43,465 of record NZ_MACI01000002.1, read on the forward strand.
ACACGTTGCGAATCATGATTTTGGTAACACGGATGGCCGTATCCTTGGTCATGAAGGTGTAGGTATTGTTACAAAACTTGCTGATGATGTAACTTCACTTAAGATTGGTGATCGTGTAAGTATTGCATGGATGTTCCAATCTTGTGGACGTTGTGAATATTGTGTAACTGGTAGAGAAACATTCTGTCGTGAAGTTAAAAATGCTGGTTATACAGTAGATGGCGGTATGGCTGAACAGTGTATCGTAACAGCTGATTACGCGGTTAAAGTACCAGAAGGATTAGATCCTGCTCAAGCATCATCAATTACATGTGCAGGTGTAACTACATATAAAGCTATTAAAGTATCAGATATTAAACCAGGTCAACCTATCGTAATCTATGGTTGTGGTGGATTAGGTAACCTAGCTATCCAATATGCTAAACATGTATTTGGTGCAAAGGTAATTGCAGTAGATATTAATGATGACAAACTAGCCTTAGCAAAAGAAGTTGGTGCCGATATGACTATCAATCCAATTACGCAAGGGCCTGCTGATAAGATTGTACAAGAGGAACTCGGTGGCGCTTATGCTGCTGTAGTAACAGCAGTTTCTAAAGTAGCCTTCAACTCAGCAGTTGATGCGGTACGTGCTTGTGGTAAAGTAGTTGCGGTAGGTTTACCAGTAGAAACGATGGACTTAAATATTCCACGACTTGTACTAGACGGGATTGAAGTAGTTGGTTCTCTAGTCGGTACTCGTAAGGATCTAGAAGAAGCATTTATGTTTGGTGCAGAAGAAAAAGTAGTGCCGGTTGTCCAAACTTGTCCACTAGATGAAGTACAAGACGTATTCAAAGAAATGGAAGAAGGTAGAATTCAGGGACGTATGGTCATCGATTTTAAACAACATGATTGTAATTGTAAATAATTCATTTTGTTTAAATCATCGTTAGTGCGAATCTCTTTAAATAATAGAACGATAGTTTTGAGGCATGAGTCCGGTATTGAACTGGATTCATGCCTTTTCATGTTTCCTTAATTCGTTTGTAGTAGTGAATATAGTTCTTCAATTTTCGTTTCATATCCCATATAACCTGTCATGTTAATGAGAGAAATTATGATTGTATGCAAGTGGAAAGAAAGGACTTATATTCATTTATGAAAAAAATTTTCTTTTTAAAACTTGATTTAAGAAAAAATATTTTATATACTAATTCATGTAAACGGTTTACTAGATTATATTTTGCTAGAAACGAAGGGAAGATTCGTATGGAAACAAGGGGGAGAGTAATCGGGATTGATATCGGTACCACAAGTACGAAAACGGTTGTATTTACAGAAAAAGGAAAAGTCGTTGCATCACATGCAATTGATTATCCTATTATTCAGCCGAACGTCGGATGGGCGGAGCAAGATCCTGATGTAATATGTGCCGCTGTATATAAAACTGTAAGCGTTGCCATCGAAAAGGGTAATGTGTTACCAGAGGATATTTCTTCAATTGGTATTAGTACAGCAATGCATGCATTAATTGCAGTAGATAAAAACGGTGCGCCGTTAACGCGCTCTATCATATGGGCTGATAATCGAAGCACAAAGCAATCAGAAAAATTATTACAACAAATGAATGGTCATGATATTTATAGAAGAACTGGTACACCGATTCATCCGATGTCACCACTTTCTAAATTATTATGGATGAAAGAAGAGGAACCAGAGTTATATAAGAGTGCTTATAAATTTATCTCTATTAAAGAATATGTTATTTACCAACTATTCTCACGTTACGTAGTTGATTATTCGATTGCTTCTGCTACTGGGTTATTTAATTTAGAAACATTAAACTGGGATGAAGATGTTTTAACGATGTTACAAATGTCATCAGAACAATTATCAACACCTGTACCAACTACATATATTTTATCGGGAATGAAACCGGAATTAGCGCAAAAGATGGGTATTCATGAAGATACTCCAGTTGTTATTGGTGCAAGTGATGGAGTTCTTGCAAATGTAGGTGTTGGTGCAATATCGCCTGGATCAGCTGCGATTACAATTGGAACAAGTGGTGCAGTTCGAACAATTTCATCAAGTGTTAATACAGATGAAAAAGGTAGAACGTTTTGTTATGCATTAACTGATGAGCACTGGGTTATTGGTGGACCAACGAATAATGGCGGAATATTACTGAGATGGTTACGGGATGAATTTGGTAGTCCAGAGCAAGAAGTAGCAAGGAAGCTTGGAATTGATCCGTATGATTTATTAATTAAGTATGCGGAAAGTGTACCAGCTGGAGCGGGTGGATTACTGTTCTTACCTTTTTTATCTGGAGAACGTGCACCTTATTGGAATGCAAATGCTCGTGGTACATTCTTTGGAATTAATCTTCAGCATAAACGAGAACATTTTATACGTGCAGTCATGGAAGGGGTTTGTATGAGCGTATATTCTGTTGCACTCGCAATCAGGGATTGTACAGGCCCACTTACTGAAATACGCGTTTCAGGAGGATTTGCGAAATCTGCATTTTGGAGACAAATGTTATCCGATATGATGGGGAAAGAATTGCTTGTACCTGAAAGCCATGAAGCATCTGCGCTAGGGGCAGCGGCAGTTGCTTTATATGCTATAGGAAAAATTGATTCTCTTGAAGAGGTAAAAGATTGGATTGATATCGTTCATCACCATGTACCGAATAAAGAAAATACGGCTATTTATTTAGAAATGTTTTATATGTATGAACGACTTTACAATCGCTTGAAAGAAGAATTTGATTGTATAGCTGCTTTCCAGCGTAAACAATAGGGGGATTGGGAGAAATGGTAGTTGGGATCGTACTAGCGGCAGTTGTCATACTACTTCTACTTATTACGGTAGTGAAATGGCATCCATTTGTCGCTTTAATTTTAACAGCAATCGGAGTTGGGCTAGCAATGGGGATGCCCTTGGTTGCAACTTCACCACAACATCCAGGGATCATTGATTCTATTAAATCGGGGCTTGGAAGTACGTTAGGATTTTTGGCAATTGTTTTAGCTTTAGGAACGATGCTTGGAAAAATGATGGCTGAATCTGGCGGTGCTGAACGAATTGCTAACACATTAATTGATCGTTTTGGGAAGAAACGTGTTCACTGGGCAATGATGTTCGTTGCATTTTTAGTAGGGATTCCGGTATTTTTCCAAGTTGGATTTGTACTACTAATTCCATTGGTATTTACAATTGCATTAGAAACAGGGGTATCACTTATTACAATCGGTATTCCGCTTGTAGCAGGGCTATCCGTTGTACACGGACTAGTGCCGCCGCATCCAGCAGCGATGGCAGCGGTAGGT
>NZ_MACI01000003.1 GCF_001884105.1 Bacillus luti
TTTTTAAAGCAGATGTAGGGAAGACAATTTTATATGCATTAATTGTCGGACTTCCAACTGCAATTATTTCAGGTCCGCTTTACGGGAAATGGATCGGTGCTCGCATACATAAAGAAGTGCCTTTAGATATAGCAGAGCAATTCATTGAAAGAGATAAGAAGAAGGAACTTCCTAGTTTCGGAAATACATTGTTTACTATTTTACTTCCAGTATTTCTAATGCTAGGTGCATCGATTGCGGAAGTAGGGCTAAACAAAACAAGTCAACTTGCACAAGTATTGCATTTTATTGGAGATCCAATAGTCGCATTATTAATTGCAACGATATATTCCTTCTTTAGCCTTGGCTATGCAAAAGGATTTTCTAAAGATAAAGTATTACAATTTACAAACGATTGCTTAGGACCGATTGCGAACATACTATTAGTTATTGGTGCAGGCGGCGCGTTTAATAAAGTGTTATTAGATTCTGGAATTGGAACGACAATCGCAGAAATGGCGAAAGAATCACATATTTCACCGATATTATTAGGGTGGGGAATTGCTGCACTTATTCGAATTGCAACGGGGTCAGCTACTGTTTCTATGATGACGGCGGCTGGAATAGTCGCGCCAATTGCAGCAAGTACACCAGGAGTAAATGTAGAGTTACTTGCACTTGCAACAGGTGCCGGATCATTAATTTTATCACACGTGAATGATTCAGGATTTTGGATGATTAAAGAGTATTTCGGAATGACTGTGAAAGAAACATTATTAACTTGGACTGCAATGGAGACGATACTATCTGTTGTAGCACTTGGACTAATTTCGTTATTAAATATATTTGTATAGAATGGGAGATTGATTAATATGAAACTAGGTTTAATTGGATTAGGAAAAATGGGATTCCCATTAGCTGAACACTTACATGAAGACAAGCATGAAGTAGTTGTATACGATGTAAACAATGAGCTTGTTGAAAAGGCAGGAGAATTAGGGATTACTGCCCGTCATACATTAAAAGAAATGATTGCTGAACTAGAAGCTCCTCGCACAATTTGGGTAATGGTGCCTGCTGGGGAAGTTGTTGAGTCGGTACTAAAAGATGTATATCCATTATTAGACGAAGGCGATATCGTTATTGAAGGCGGAAATTCATTCTATAAAGATACGTTACGCCGTGCTGAAGAAGCGAAAAGCTTTGGATTACATTATGTAGATATCGGGACATCGGGTGGTGTAGAAGGAGCTAGATACGGTGCTTGCTTAATGGTCGGTGGAGAAAAAGAAATTTACGATCAATTAGAACCTTTATTTAAAGATTTAGCAGTAGAGAATGGGTATTCTTATGCAGGACGCGTTGGTAGTGGACATTTCTTAAAAATGGTACATAACGGTATTGAATACGGAATGATGCAAGCAATCGCTGAAGGATTTGAAGTGTTAGATAAAAGTGATTTTGACTTTAATTATGAAGATGTTGCAAAAGTATGGGCGAACGGATCAGTTATCCGCGGTTGGTTAATGGACTTAACGGAAAAAGCATTTGCAGAAGATCCTAAACTAGATGGAATTAAAGGTGTGATGAACTCTTCAGGAGAAGGGAAGTGGACTGTTGAAACTGCACTTGAACTTCAAGCTGCGGCACCAGTAATCGCAATGTCATTATTTATGCGCTACCGTTCTCAGGAAGATGATACATTCCATGGAAAAGTAGTTTCAGCACTACGTAATCAGTTCGGCGGACATGAAGTTGTGAAGAAATAGAAAATGATGTTTAAAAAGAAACTTGTGCGTATGTACAAGTTTCTTTTTTGCAAGTTTATTATGCGTAGTTTACGAAATTGCTATTTTAAAAGTATCAATCAACCATCGTTTCTTTAATACAAATAATAGTTTCAACGTACATTCATTAAACAATGTATTCTATATTGTTATTTTTTAAAAATAAAAAAGTTGTAAAAGAAGCATAAGTATACTGAGCAATAAAAGAGAGAAAAATAAATTGTGAAGAATTCATACGAAAGTATGAGTTCTTTTTTACGTCTATCATACTATTTTATCAACATAGTTCACTCTTTATATTGTGTTTTGTATAGAAATTTCTGATAATATATAAGTATAACTTGAAAACAAAGGGGAGAAAGCATTATGAAACTAGTTGTTATTAACGGTACACCAAGAAAATTCGGTAGAACGCGAGTGGTGGCAAAATATATTGCAGATCAATTTGAAGGGGAGTTATACGATTTAGCAGTAGAAGAGCTTCCTTTATATAACGGTGAAGAATCGCAACGTGATTTAGAGGCAGTAAAAAAATTAAAAGCGTTAGTGAAAGCAGCAGATGGTGTAGTACTATGTACACCAGAATATCATAATGCGATGAGCGGAGCGCTGAAAAATTCGTTAGATTACTTAAGTAGTAGTGAATTCATCCATAAACCTGTTGCATTACTTGCAGTTGCAGGAGGTGGTAAAGGCGGAATTAACGCATTAAATAGTATGCGTACGGTTGCTAGAGGGGTATACGCAAATGCAATCCCGAAACAAGTGGTGCTTGATGGACTTCATGTGCAAGACGGTGAACTTGGGGAAGATGCAAAACCATTAATTCATGATCTTGTTAAAGAATTAAAAGCATATATGAGCGTTTATAAAGAGGTGAAAAAACAACTAGGGGTTGAGTAAAGTGTCAACTCTGTATAAAGATTCTCGCTTGTATTACATTCTAGGAGCCAATAGTTTATCCGCTATTGGTTCCGGGATTGTTATGATAACGATTCCGTGGTTGTTGATTAAAGAGAGTGGAGGAGATACAACGTTTGGTTATGTATCCATCCTCTCAACTCTTATTATGTTTTTACTAACACCGTTTATTGGGCAAAGTATTGATCGTTTCTCAAGAAAATCTTTATTGTTATGTAATGAAGGTATTGGGATAGTCATTATAGGAATGATGGCTATATGGGGATTTACTGGACAACCGTATCATTCTATTCACTATATACTTATTTATATAGCTGGATCATTCTACTATTTATTATTTTATCCTACAATATTTGCGTTCAACCAAGAGATATTTCCAGCAGAGCATTATAAAAATTTAAGTGGGACAATGGAAATACAAGGACAGTTAACTCAAGTTATTTCTGAGCAGCTGCTAGCTTCCTTATTGAAATCATTTCTTTAAAATGGATCTTGTTAGTAGATATGTTAACTTTTGCAGGAGCCTTCGCCCTTTTCTTGTGTATACCATACGTAAAGAAAAAGGAAGTAAAAAGGAAAGTAACATTTAAGAAGCAATTGTTCGAAGGAATTCACTTTATGAAAAAACGTCCTAAGCTCTTTTGGTTCTTACTTGCCACTTATATGCCATTTATAGGTGTCATGATGGCAAATTATTTAATACCGGTTTATATTTCGGATATACTCAAAGCCAAGGCCTCTGTATACGCAATAGAGGGCATGATGTACGGTGTCGGAGCGGTTGTTGCAGGGATCTGTATTCCACTCATAATGAAATATGTCAAAACAGAAGTTTCAATCGTTATGACGATGTTCATTTATGTAATTTCAATTACCGCAATGATTATTGAACCTTCAGTATTATTTTTATATGGACTAGCGATTTTTCATGCGATTGGAAATGCGGGGACAAGAGTGGCGAGAAATGTATTGATGATGGAGGAAATCCCAAATGAAATAATGGGACGTGTAGACAGTTTATTTCGATTAATTGGTACAGGAATACGAATTGTATTATTAATGCTGTTTACAGCTGGTGTATCTAAAGCTGGGGTAATGCTCCCGTTTTACGTACTTAGCTGTATATTGATTCTATCATTAGGAATTGCTCTTTATTATGTATATTCACAACGTAAAGTAGGGACGAACGTTTCTAATAAATCAATCGTTTAAAAAAACCTTCTGCCTTCCTTTCTTTTTTTATATAATAAAAAGAAAGGGAGTGCAAACGTATATATGAACAAATGGATATTACTTATAATCTTATTATTACCTCCACTATACATCCTTTATATGACGTTTCGAATGAAGAAAGTTGCTCGTGAAAAGTTGAGTCATCACTCTCCATACGTTCTTATATTAGGTGCAAAGTTATTTGGAGATAAACCATCTTTATCTCTTCAAAATCGGTTAGATATAGCGTTGGAATATTTATATTCTCATCCTGAAGTGAAAGTAATTGTTTCAGGTGGTCAAGGAGAAGATGAAGATATACCAGAAGCTCACAGTATGAGAAACTACTTAATAGTACACGGTATAGACGAGAGTCGTATTTTAATGGAGGATCGCTCTACAAATACGTATGAAAATTTAAAGTTTAGTATGGATTTATATGATTTAGAGCATGCAGTAGTTGTAAGCAATACGTATCACTTATATCGAACGAAAATAATTGCAAAACGTTTAGGAATGAAGATGGAGGCATTAGCTGCTGAAACACCAATACGTTCTAAGAGAAAAATGTATGTGCGTGAATATGCTGCAATAATGAAAACAATATTGTTCGACCGTTAGGGCTCAAATGGGAGCTCTTTTTTAATTTTAAAGCGTATCATTTGAAAAGAATTCCATATTCCATCAAAATAAAGGAAACAACAATAAAGGAGTTGTGTTTGTGATTCAGTTTAATCATGTGTCAAAATCGTATGATGATGGCACAAAAGCAGTGGATTCATTGCATTTAGAAATTAAAAAAGGAGAATTCTTTGTTCTCATTGGTCCGAGTGGTTGCGGGAAAACAACGACAATGAAGATGATTAATCGTTTAATTGAAACGACAGAAGGTTCAATTTTAATCGATGGAAAAGATATTCAACAATATAATATAAACGAATTACGTTGGAATATAGGATATGTGTTGCAGCAAATTGCTTTATTTCCGCATATGACAATCGCTGAAAATATTTCAGTTGTTCCTGAAATGAGAAAATGGACCAAAAAAGAAATAAAAGCGCGAGTCGATGACTTGTTACAGATGGTTGGGCTCGATCCAGATGTTTATCGCGATCGTATGCCTGATGAATTATCAGGAGGGCAAAAACAACGTGTTGGTGTTGTACGGGCATTAGCCGCAAACCCGAAAATTGTTCTTATGGATGAACCGTTTAGCGCATTAGATCCATTAAGTAGGGAACAACTTCAGAAGGATATCGTACAATTACAAAAAAAGATTCAAAAAACAATCGTGTTCGTAACGCATGATATGCAAGAGGCATTATCACTTGGAGATCGTATTTGTATTATGAAAGAAGGAAAAGTTGTTCAATTAGATACACCAGAAGGGATTATACATAATCCGAAAAATGAATTTGTAGAGGAGTTCATTGGAAATCGTGGACGACATTGGTATGAAGGGCTGAATATAGAAGATGTATTGCCACTAGACGATAGTATACGAGTAGAGGGGACTGCTTTATCTGTACATTCTTCTTTACAAGAGGCGCTAGTTCGCTTACAAGCTGAAGAATCAGTGCCGGTTGAAGAGAATGGGGAATATGTTGGCATGTTAACAAGTCGGCATATTGTTAAATATATTGTTGAACAAATGAAGGAAAGAGGTTAAACAGTGGCTGATTTTATTCAAACGTTCCAAGAACGAAAAATAGAATTATTAAGTGCATTAAGTGAGCATTTACAAATATCACTTATTTCACTATTTTTTGCAGTAATGATTGCGGTGCCGCTCGGCATTTTATTAACGAGAAAAGAACGAATGGCTGAATTTATAATCGGGACGTCTGCAGTTATGCAGACGGTGCCATCACTTGCATTACTCGGACTATTAATTCCGTTAGTAGGTATAGGAAAACTTCCGGCCATTATTGCATTAGTTGTGTATGCACTATTACCTATTTTACGCAATACATATACAGGGATACGGGAATTAGATGAATCTCTAATAGAAGCAGCAAGAGCTATGGGGATGAATAGCTGGAGAAGACTGTGGAAGGTAGAGCTTCCTCTTGCATTACCAATTATTATGGCCGGTATTCGTACGGCGATGGTATTAATTGTTGGAACGGCTACATTAGCAGCTCTTATAGGTGCTGGTGGGCTCGGTAAACTCATATTATTAGGTATCGATCGAAATGATCATGGACTTATCATTTTAGGGGCCGTACCAGCCGCGTTACTCGCTTTATTCTTTGATGTAGTGCTTCGAGTACTTGAGAGTCCAAAACGCTCTTCTAAGCGTGTTATATTGACGATATGTATTGTTTGTTTAATGATTGCTTCTCCATTTCTTTGGAATACACAAAAGAAAGATATTGTTATTGCCGGCAAACTTGGATCAGAACCTGAAATTTTAATCCAAATGTATAAGCAACTTATCGAACAAGATACCGATTTACATGTAGAATTAAAACCAGGTCTTGGAAAAACAGCATTTGTATTTGAAGCGCTAAAATCCGGAGAAGTAGATATATATCCTGAATTTTCGGGAACAGCTCTATCTACTTTTGTGAAAGAAGAACCGAAGAGCACAAATCGTGAGGAAGTATATGAACAGGCTCGCATTGGAATGGAAAAGAAATATGATATGAAAATGTTAAAGCCAATGGAGTATAACAATACATATGCATTAGCTATGCCGAAAAAAATAGCAGATCAAAATAATATAAATACAATTTCTGATTTAGGAAATGTTGCACAAAGTGCTAAAGTAGGATTTACATTAGAATTTGCTGATCGTGAAGATGGTTATAAAGGTATGCAAAAGTTATATAACTATAAGTTTTCAAATGTGAAAACGATGGAACCGAAGCTACGTTATAGCGCAATTCAATCTGGGGATGTTAACGTAATTGATGCATATTCAACAGATAGTGAACTGGAGCAATACGGACTTAAAGTGTTAAAAGATGATAAAGGGCTATTCCCGCCTTATCAAGGGGCACCATTATTAAGAAAAGAGACATTACAGAAATATCCTGAACTTGAACAAGTATTAAATAAATTGGCTGGAAAGATTACAGATGAAGAAATGAGAAAAATGAATTATGAAGTAAATGTAAATGGTAAAAGTAGCGAAGAAGTCGCAAAACAATTTTTACAAAAAGAGAAGTTACTTCGTTAATTTTACAATAAATATACAAATTTATCTGTCTAAAATGACCGTTCATTACAAAATGAACGGTTTTTTTGTGCATACTTATACATTTTTTCAAAAAAGTATTCCATTTTTCTTCATTTTCTTTTAGAATAAGTAATGTTTTCCTGAAAAAATATAAGAGAAACGTCTATTAGAGAAAAAGGTGACTTTAATAGTTGAACGAACATAACACCTAGAATGACAGATGGGGTGGTACAAATAGAAAAGAAGTTAGGATTTTTTCCATTAATCGCATTAGTAGTTGGAACAATGGTTGGTGGCGGTGTTTTTAGCTTACCGCATGATTTAGCAGTAGGAGCAAATAGTGGTGCAACAATAATCGGTTGGTGTATTACAGCGATGGGAATGATCCCACTTGCGCTCGTATATCAAACGTTAGCAAGAAAAAAACCGGAGCTTGAGGGTGGAATTTATAGTTATGCACGAGCTGGCTTCGGTGAATATATTGGATTTAATAGTGCGTGGGGATATTGGCTAGCAGGAATATTAGGAAATGTCGCAACCATTATGTTGCTGTTTAGTACATTAGGTTATTTCTTCCCGATTTTTAAAGGGGGAAATAATGTTGCGTCAATTGTAGGTGCATCACTTTTATTATGGACACTTCATTTTCTAATTTTATTTGGAATTCGTGAAGCTTCCATTATGAATGTTATCGCAACAATAGGAAAACTTGTTCCGATTGTATTATTTATTGTTGTAATGGTGACGGCGTTTCGTTGGGATACATTTACACATGACTTTTGGGGAGAAGGAACAATTTCAGTTTCCTCTGTACTTGGTCAAGTGAAAAATACAATGCTTGTAACTCTTTGGGTGTTCATTGGGGTTGAAGGAGCAGTTGTGTTATCTGGAAGAGCGAAAAATAGCCGAGATGTTGGAAAAGCGACAGTACTTGGATTAATTTTAGTAATGTCTATATATATTTTAATTTCAGTTTTATCAATGGGAGCGATGACAAGAGGAGAACTTTCCGCTTTAGAAACCCCGTCAATGGGACATGTATTAGAACATGTTGTTGGACCATGGGGGGCAGTTGCGATTAACATTGGTTTAGTTGCTTCACTAGTAGGTACGCTAATTGGTTGGTTTTTACTTGTTTCTGAAATTTCTCATGTAGCAGGAAAAGATGGTGTGTTTCCGAAAGTCTTTACGAAAACAAATAAAAAGCAAACGCCGCATATGGCATTATGGATCTCAAATGGTGTTGCCCAGACTATATTTATAATCGTTCTGTTTTCAGAATCAACATATCAAATTATGTATTTCATAGCATCAACATCAATTTTAGTACCATATTTATTATCAGCTTTATTCCAATTTAAATTGGTAATTACAAATGAACTAAAAGATGCAAAAGTAAAAAATGGTTCGCTCGCTTTAATTGCTTCTATTTACTCTGTATGGCTTATTTATGCAGCTGGTTTGAAGAATTTATTGCTCGTTTCAATCGTATATGGAATCGGGATCATTGTTTACATGTATGCAAGAAAAGAAAAAGGGAATCGTTGTTTTACTGGCATAGAGAGATATGTAATGTGGGCAATTGTAATTGCAGCTGTCACATCTCTTTATATGTTGTTAACTGGAAATATAAAAATGTAAAAGTCCTTTTCATTTAAAGGGCTTTTTTCTTTGTTTGGAGAATATTTAATACATAAGATATTCAGGAGGGATGAAAATGGAAGAAAAAGAACAGTTGTCTCGAATAATTGATTTAGCCAGCGAGTTAAGGAAAGTATTAGTACAAGAATCCTTTTTTAATCATCATCCTGAACTACGAGGAGTGATTGAAAATTTAGCGAGTTCTGTAGAGAATTTAGCGGGATTACAGCAAAATAAAGATGAAAATGCAGAAGATCGATTACGATACGTACTTGCTAAAATGAAAATTGCTCACAACGCTATTTTACAGGAGAAAAAAGCATTTCCTTCTCATTAATATATGTTTTAATTATGAACCTGACGGATAACGTCAGGTTTTTTATTTCTAGTTTTTCTTTTCTTTCATACACTAAGAATAGTATGAAAAAAGAAGGTGACTAAGGTGAAATTACATAAAGCTCTTCAGCCAAGCTTTATAAAACGAATGTACTATATGAGGTTTATCGGAACATTTGTAAAAGCGGAGAGAGAGAAGAATGGAGAAAATTTCTTTGTAAAATGTCTATCACCGGTACCATTCACTTTACAAGAACAATTTAAAAATGAACAGTATGTATTTGAAGGTTTATGTAGCAATAAAAAAAATGAAAAAATCTTTTTGGAATTAAAGAAGAGAAAGTTAGAAAAGCAATTGGTCATGTTTCGTCTCTACTATGAAAGAGGAAATGTGTATGCGGAGTTAATATGTACAGAAGAACCGAGAGAAATAGCTACTGGTTATAAAATGATTCCAGCGCCTAAAATTTCCGATTATAAAAAAGGAGAGTCTTTAGAACGAAAACTTAGTAAAGGTTATTTATCATTTCTTATGCCAAAATTCCCGAAAGACTTTGAGCCTCCCGAATTATTGTGGCACGATGGAAGGTTATATGGAAATATATCATTAAAGTCATCGATTAGTTCCATTGCGTATTTTGAACAGAACCGGGAATGCAAATATATAGACTTTAATGATTGGATGAAGCATGTAGAAATAGCCGTAGAAGACCAATTGTATTTTGTAAGTGATCAAGTGTATGAGCAATTAAAAAAACGAATAACTGAAGAAGGTAAGTTAGTTGAAATAGAGGATATAAAAGTACAAAAAGATGAATGGGAATGGGATGAGCGTGAATTATCCTTTTTACAGTATGTACAAAGTATGGTGCGCAATAAAGGGCTATATTTGGATGAAACGGATATTTATAACTTCCATATCAGTGCGAAAACAAATATGTTAACGATTCTTGGTGGAATACCGGGCGTTGGAAAATCGCGTTTCGTGCAAGCTTATGCAGAAGCACTTGGATTACAGTATGGGGAAGAATTGATTTGGATTCCGATTTCTCCTTCGTACCAAGAACCGCATGATTTGCTTGGATATCTTCATCCAAATGGTACTTTTATAGAAAGTGAAACAAAGTTAGTTAGAGCGTTAATGAAGGCGAAAGAAAATCAAAATCAATTGTATATAATCGTTTTTGATGAAATGAATATGTCACATATTGAGCATTGGTTTACTCCATTTTTATCGGTTCTTCAACTAGAAAAGAAAAATCGTATGTTGAATTTGTATGTGGGTGCGCAGGAGCAAGAAAATCAAATTCCATCAACAATTGAAATCGGAGAAAATATTATATTTGTAGGTACTGTAAACTTTGATGAAACAACGAAAGAGCTCTCCGATCGATTATTAGATCGAACAAATTTAATTACTCTACAAAAAATCCCGTTTTGTGAGATGGGTATTGCACAAGAGAAAGCTGTGTTACAACCACCTCTGAAAGTAACAGCGGGAGAATTTCGGATAAATTGGATTAGAAATAAAGCGATGATTGAGGTGTTTTCAGAGGAAGAGTTGGAGCTATTAGATAAGTTGCATGTTGTATTGTCATCACATGATGCGTCAAAGGGAATTTCTTTTCGATGTGCAAATGCAATTGCTACTTACTTGCAAAATATACCGTTCCAAAATAATCATTCTTATATGATTAGTAGGGAAGAGGGTTTTGATTTACAAATAAAGCAACGTGTACTAACGAAATTAAGAGGGACTGAAATGACGGTTGGCTCATTACTTTCTGAAGAAGTAAAAAGAGGAGCGACTTTAGTACCTCTTTTGCAATCTCCACTTGCAAACAGAGTCTCTACATTTGAACACTCTTTAGCATATATAAGAGAAAAACGTAGAGAACTGGAGTTGTATGGATATGCGAAATGAAGAGCAGTATAAAACAGAAATTGTTGATACGAAAGAAACACTCCCTTTTGTATTGAAGTTAATTATTGGGACAGAAGGAAAAGGGGATCATATTTTATTAAATCGTCTTTGTACATCTACTACAGCATTAGTTCAATGTATTTATAAAATACAAGAATTAAAACCGATTAGATTGCATTACTATTATGAGAATCCAGTGAATATAACTTTTATATGGAATAAAGTGTACGAGGGGCAAAAAAATATAAAAGAGTCACAATACGAAATAAATGAAAAAAAACAAAGGGTATTAATATATGAACACGGAAAAACGGAGTTCTTTTATCCATGGCGATGTGGTTTATATCATTTTGAAGTTCGTATAGAAGATAAAACGTATTACGGTGCTTTTCAAGTCGTACCAAAAAATTTTTTTGATGATCAATTTGAAATGATTCAAAACTATGTAAAATCCATTTTAAATGAGTTAATTTTAGATAGAGGCTATTATAAAAAGACATTCTCTGCACTAAGCGATATTGAGGATTCTTCTTATTTAGTGTTACTAAGAAAGTTGCCGCAAAAAATGAAAAAGATAAAGCAAATTTTTAAGAAGATAGAATCGAATTTTAAATTTATACATGAATATAAATGGGAAACGAAGGAACGGAAGGCAACGCGAAAAGGAACCATAATGGCGGAAAGAAAACCTTATGCAAAATATTATAACCGCAAGTTTATAGAACAAAAAAATAGTCAGGAAAATGCATTTCTTAAATTTAAAGCGATGCAATTTTATCAGTATCTACTTGAGGCCGAAAGTTTTTTACGTCAAACAATTGAAATTTTAGAAAGAGCAAAAAAGAAAAAATTAGAAGAATTTCAAGCTGTTAAAACGATTATGCAAACAATTGAGCGAAATGGATCTGTGACAGATAGAGAGAAGCAAAAATATAAAAATATACATTTACTAAAAGAAGCGGATGTACGGAAAAACTCTGTGAAAATACAAGAGTATAAAATATTAGCGCATATTGTGCATGGAAGTGTACAATACTTTAAAACTTTAATGTATTCTCCATTTTGGAGAGAAGTTTCGGAAACGGGTAATATGAGTGCGAATGATTTACCTATACCACATCAGCAATTACTGCATCATTTAGATTTACTTCCACAACATATAGAACAATCACCATCTTTACTATTTGTATATAAACCAACGTTTTTAGTGTATGAATATTACGCTTTTTTTATCGTTATTTCAATGCTGCAGCAAATTGGTTTTGAAGCTAAGCATTCCATTCGTGAACAAATACAAGAACATTTTTATGTAGATGGATTACAAGATGGAACGACAGTAGTCTTACATCAAGAGGATATAATGGTACATGTCGCATTTAATGACTTAATTGAAACACATCCTCTTATTGCATTAAGTAAGGGGAGTAATTTTTATAATGGTGAAGATACAAAAAAGCCAGATATTCGCTTAGACGGTTATGTGAGGGAGGAAGGGAAATACGTATATAAATCCTCTATTATTATTGAAGTGAAGTATAGCCCAATGTACAATATTTTTCAGCACGTTGGAAATACGAAAGCAACTGAGCAAATGTATAAGTACTGGTCTATAAAGTATGTAGAAGAACAGAATGGAAAGCGAGTATTTCATCGAAGGGCAATCTATGAAGTTATCTGTGTATATCCAGGAAGTCATATGCATAGTAAAAAAATTGAATCTGGATGTGGTGTTTTCTTGCAATTATATCCATATAAAACGAAACAAGGGGAAGAGAAATTAGCTGGAAAACATGGAATGGTTCAAATTTTTGATAAATGGTTAAAAAGTATAAAGTAGTAAAAGAAATCCTTTTTCATAAAGGATTTTTTTAGATTAAGAAGAATTATATGCTGTATAGACAGATGCACGATGTGTTTTGAATTTGTAAAATGAGACACAAATGTTGAGAAAAGAACTGTGCATGTGGGATAAAAGACGATTATGTTGGAATTTAATTCATTTTGCAGAATATAATAAGTCATAAATATTTTTAGTTGCATACGAAGATTTGTTCTTATATGATAGATAGTGAAAGCGTTGTCAAAACAGAGCGGCGATGGGAAAGGCGGTTAAATATGTTCCAGCGTGTTCAAACAAAGGAAGAACATTTTTGGTTCGAGCAACTATGGGGAGATTTTTGTGAAGAAAGAAACTTAATGTTTGTAGAACGTAATTTAAATCCATCACGATTTTTATTAATAGAGGATGAACATCATATTGGTACAGTAGAATGTATTAAGTATACGGTACCCGAACAATCGAATTCTGAGTTTTTCTATCCGTTTTCTAAAAATGAACTAGTGAAAGATTTGAAGAATGTGTATGAAATAGGTAAGTTAAGTATTGCGAAAACGTCTCGTGGGAGAGGGCATTTCAAAAGGTTAACAGCTATTTTATTTGTGCATGCATTAGAAACGAAAGCGGAATGGTATATTGCAGCAGTTACAAAAAGAATGTATATGTATTTACTTACACTCGGTTTTCCAATTGAGCCGATTGATAATCCATTTCAGTTTCATGATACTTTACAAGGTGTACCAGTACGAATTCATGCTCGAAAAGGGGTTACCCATTTGTATTCTTTAAAAGAATTTCGCGATGTAATTCAAGGGAATGCACATGCGCAAGCATTAATTGCAGAATACAGTAAAAATATTATGTTAACAAAATAAAGAGAAGTGAATATGTATAAGTATAGAGAATGATATTAATAGGATATAATTCTTTATAAAAAAAGACCCTTATTGTTTAAATAAGGGTCTAAAAATTATAATCCAAATATACTAAAAATCATTTTACGACGCTTTGGCTTCTTTTCTCTTTCATATGTCGGTTTTGAATCAGGAGTAATATATATTGGTTCTTCTTTCTTGAGGGCGGTTTCTAGCTTTTGAATTCGTTCTAACATTTCCTCCATTTCGCGGCGATGTTGTAAGAGTTGGTACGTAACGACATCATTTGCCTTATCTTGCATTTGCTCTTCCATGCGATCTAGCCTTCTCGAAATGGTGTTTAATTGAGAAGCTAGTTGCTCAAAATCATTCGATGATGAGTTTTGAACAATTGTGTTTACTTGAGTTTTTAATTCTTCAACATCACTTAATGAGGTTTTTTGAGTAGGCTGAGTGGTTTCAGTCTGTTCCATTTGAGAACGATGGTATTCCAACATTTGTTCTAGATCATTTTGTGTAAAAATAAAGTGACCATATTTATTTTTTTCTATCGTAAGATTTAATTGTTGTGCAATCCGGACAACAGCCTTTGGGCTAACACCTAATTTTTTTGCGATAAATGGTGTTTTATATTCCAAAATAATCCCTCCTATATATATCCTGTTGAATGATTTCGATCTATGAAGTAAGTTCCCTTCTAGTGTGACAAAAGAAGTGGGGAATCGGCAAAGAAAGTGTTTTTTCACGAAATTTAATTGTGAAAAATATATCGTGTATATCAAATTGTTTTGTCTTAAGAGTTAAAAGAATTTGATTTGACGTGGGGAAATGAATTAGATTATCATAATGATAAATATCTTTTTTATGTATGCATATAATATATAAAAAGGTGGTTGCTAATGTAGAATTTTGTTAGAGTATTAGAATGCTTACTTCACTTGAATAAAATTAAGTAGGAGGTGGCTTCCTTGCTTACACTGTAAGTAAGGAAAAGTATTTGGACATATATAGTATAAGTATAGTGATTGTTTTAATTGCCTTAACGGCATTTTTCGTTGCAGCAGAATTTGCAATTGTTAAAGTGCGAAGTTCACGAATTGACTATTTAATTGCAGAGGGCAATAATCGCGCAACATCTGTCAAAACAGTCATTACAAACTTAGACGAATATTTATCTGCTTGTCAGCTAGGAATAACAGTTACAGCTCTAGGGATTGGGTGGTTTGGTAAACCTGCATTAAAGCAAATGTTTGACACGCTTTTTGCAAATTGGAATATTTCTACTCAGCTTGCAGACATTTTTGCTGTAATTTTAGTATTTTTGTTTATTACTTTTTTACACGTTGTAATTGGGGAATTGGCCCCAAAAACATTTGCAATTCAAAAAGCTGAACAAGTAAGTTTGTTTGTTGCCAAGCCGTTAATTTTCTTTTATCGTACTGCATTCCCATTTATTTGGATCCTTAATGGATCAGCTCGAGTCATTACGAAGTTGCTAGGGCTGAAACCACCAAAGGGACATGATGAGGTTCATTCAGAAGAAGAGTTACGGTTGTTAGTTTCAGAAAGTTATAAAAATGGCGAGATTAATCAGTCTGAATATAAATATGTAAATAAAATTTTTGAGTTTGATGATCGTATTGCAAAAGAAATAATGGTACCTCGAACTGAGATGCATATTATTAGTAAAGAAATGCCTGCTGAAGAAGCTTTGCAAAAAATGTCTCAGGAAAAATATACGAGATATCCAGTTGTAGATGGCGACAAAGACCATGTAATAGGCTTTGTAAACTTTAAAGATATTTTTACAGATTTTGTGCAGCATAAAGCTGTTAGTAAAAAGAAAGTAGAACAATATATTAGACCAATTATTTTAGTTATCGACTCGATCCCAATCCATGATTTATTTTTAAAAATGCAAAAAGAAAGAACGCATATTGCTATATTGATAGATGAATATGGTGGTACGTCTGGACTTGTTACTGTTGAAGATATTTTAGAAGAAATAGTTGGAGATATTCAAGATGAATTTGATACGGATGAACAGCCAGAAATTCAACAAGTTAGTGAAACGAAAACGATACTAGAGGGTAAAGTACTTGTTAGTGAAGTGAATACGTTATTAGGTTTAACGATTGACGATAATGGTGTTGATACAATCGGTGGTTGGATTTTAACGAAGAATATAGAGATTGCTGAAGAGGATTCCATTGAAATTGAAAATTATAAGTTTTGTGTGAAAGAATTAGATGGACATTATATTAAAAGATTAGAAGTTACAAAAAAAGTAGAATCGATTGTTATTTTAGAAGATGAAAAACAGATTTCGTTACAAGAACAAATTAGTTCGTAGACTCTGCTATATGGCAGAGTTTTTTTGAGCATAATGTTTTTAGAGACGTAAGGGCTATGATACAATGACACAAGTCAAACCTTTCACTAGGTGAAGTATTAATGTATACATATATTCGGAAGGAGAAGAAATATGAAAAAGCATTTATATATAAATGGAGATTGGAAGTCAGTAAATACATATAAACCATTATATGCACCATATTCTGAAGAAACGCTAGCGGAAATTGCACAAGGAACGGAAGAAGATGTTCAAGAGGCTGTAAGTTCTGCAAAAAATGCAATGAAAAAAATGAATAAATTATCTGCATACGATCGTGCGACTATATTAGAGAAGGTTGCGCAAAAAATGGATGAACGAAGAGAAGAATTTGCAGAAATTATTGCGAAAGAGGCTGCAAAACCAATACGTGCTGCAAGGGGAGAAGTAGATCGTACGGTTCAGACATACAAATTTGCAGCTGAAGAAGCGAAGCGTATATACGGTGAGACATTGCCGTTAGATGCAGCACCTGGTGCAGATGGGCGTATTGCATATACAATGCGAAAATCAATAGGCGTTATAGGAGCTATTACACCATTTAATTTCCCATTAAATTTAGTGGCGCATAAAGTTGGTCCTGCAATTGCTGCCGGAAATACAGTTGTGTTAAAACCAGCTGATCAAACGCCATTATCATCTTACGCATTAGTAGAATTATTTGAAGAGGCAGGATTGCCAAAAGGAGCTTTAAATATTATTTCTGGTCCCGGTTCAACTGTTGGTGAGGCAATAGTTACAAATGATGATGTTGCTTTCATTACTTTTACTGGAAGTCCGAAAGTTGGAATTGGAATTAAGAAAAAGGCTGGATTAAAGCGAGTTACGTTAGAACTAGGATCAAATGCTGCAGTTATTATTGATGAAGATGTAGAATTGACAGATGAAATAATTGAACGTGTAAAATGGGGAGCATTTGTTAATAATGGACAAGTTTGTATTTCAGTACAACGTGTTTTTGTACATGAAAAGAGAATGGATGAATTTCTATCGAAGTTACAGAAAGCGATGGAAACAGTTGTTGTTGGTGATCCGCTGATTGAGGAAACAGATGTATCAGCTTTAATTTCGAAAAAAGATGTAGAGCGTATCGATAACTGGGTGCAAGAAGCAGTTAAAGAAGGAGCAAACGTTTTATATGGTGGTCACAAACGTGATGAAAGGATTTTTGAACCAACTGTCTTAACAAATGTTCCAGAGCATGTATCTGTACAGTGCCAAGAAGTATTCGGTCCACTTATGACAGTAAATACATTTAAAGAATTTGATGAGGCCATAGAGCAAGTAAATAATTCACGTTACGGTCTACAAGCAGGCGTATTTACAAATAATTTGTTTAAAGCAATGCGTGCAATTGATGAGTTAGAAGTTGGTGGTGTCATGATAAATGATATTCCAACGTTCAGAGTAGATCATATGCCTTACGGTGGTGTGAAAGAAAGTGGCACAGGGCGTGAAGGAATTAAATATGCAATAGAAGAAATGACAGAAATGAAATTTGTATGTATTAAAAAATAAAGTATATAGAACTTAAGCATCACAATAAAAAACGAGTAGGAAATGTTTACGATTCCATACTCGTTTTTTTATTGTTTGTTTTACACTTTTTAGAACGATTTCATTTAATAAAGTGTACCTTTTACTTCATTTCTTGTTTGAAAATAGCATCCTCTACATAAATTTGTTCTTTGTCAACAGCGGTGCTGTGAGCTAATACTAAACCGATTGGTGTTTCTGTACCTTTATTTTGAACAATTGTGAAAGGAACATTTTTTTCATTTGCTAATTTAATGTATTTTGATAAATGTGGGTAAGCAATGCCACCATTTAGGAATATTTGTAATGATTGAGAAGAGCGCATGCTACTAGCTACTTCAGAATATACATTACTTTGCATTACTTGACCGATAGTTAAAGCGATTTCTACTCGCTCACGTAATGTAGTTAAATACATATTACGTTCTTCTGGTTTGTTCTGCTTTTGGCCATAAATGCCTTCTTGGAGATAATCTTCCACATTTTTATTTACCATATTTTTCACACCTTTCATTTTCTATTGTACGCAAGAATGAAGCAGGATGCAAAAAAGTTGTATGAAATGTAATGAAGTTTGAACATGGGGAAGAAAAACAGGATTTATTAATATAACAATTTATTAAGAAGCGAAAAAATTTTATCAACAGATATTAACAAAATGTGACAATAATCTATTAACGAAATGCTTTTTTTGTGTTAACATTCAAAATATAAAGGGTATTCGTCGTATGGAAATGGAGGGAATGGGGGTTTTTCCAATCGATAAGGATATTAAAGAAGTATTTTGTACGTACTTGAAAAACAATAGGCACCAATTCGTAGAGAACTGGAAAAACAAAATGATAATTTCCGAAAAAGATCCATTTAAACAAGAAGTAGTTCAAAATGGAGAAGAGTTATTCGAGTTAATTATTGAGCTGACTATGGAAGATAAAGGTATTGAATATCTTCAACCATTATGCGAGAAAATTGCTATTGAGCGTGCGGGAGCAGATGCGAATATTGGAGATTTTGTCTATAATGCAAACGTGGGAAGAAATGAACTTTTTGAAGCAATGTGTGAATTAGATGTAAGCGCTCGGGAACTAAAACCAATAATGGCTCAAGTACATACTTGTTTTGACAAATTAATTTATTATACTGTTTTAAAATACTCGGAAATTATTACGAGAAATTTAGAAGAAAAACAGCAATATATTAACGAAACACATAAAGAAAGGCTGACGATTTTAGGACAAATGTCGGCTAGTTTTGTACATGAATTTCGTAATCCGCTTACTTCAATAATGGGGTTTGTCAAATTATTAAAAACAGATCATCCTAGTTTATCGTATTTAGATATCATTTCACATGAATTAGATCAATTAAATTTTCGAATCTCGCAATTTTTACTCGTATCGAAAAAAGAAATGTGGAATGAATCGGAACGGTTTTGGCTTAATGACTTGTTTCAAGATATTATACAATTCTTATACCCAAGTTTGGTCAATGCAAATGTTTCAATTGAAAAGAATTTGCCGTATCCAATTCCACTTGTTGGCTATCGGAGTGAAGTGAGACAAGTATTTTTAAATATTTTAATGAACTCAATCGACGCTCTGGAATCAATGAAAGAAGAACGAAAAATTATCATTGATGTATTTGAGGAAGATCAAGCTATACGAATTGTAATAAAAAATAATGGACCAATGATTCCTGCAGAAAATGTTGAAACGATTTTTGAACCATTTGTAACTACTAAAAAGTTAGGAACTGGTATTGGATTGTTTGTATGTAAACAAATTGTAGAAAAACATAATGGGTCCATTATGTGTCGTTCAGATAACGATTGGACAGAATTTCAAATTGCATTTCAAAAATAAACAGTCTACACCAAATAAATGGTGTAGACTGTTTTAATTTGTAAGAATAACGGTTTCTAATTTAGGATCTTTAGAGGAGTAACCCACTATGGAAATTGTATAAATAATATTCGGTTCCACTTTGAAATTCGGTATAGTTAACAAGACGCTTGGATTATCTGCGAGTGAAACTTCAATATCTGCTGTACCAGGACTAACTTCTAAAAAATCTGTTATTTGTTTAAAGAGTACATTTTCAAATAAATGATCTCCACCTTTTAAATCTACATTTACGACAGGTGTATCTGGAGAAAAATGCGCAAATCGTATTTTTGCTTGGCCTGCTGGTAAATGTGTATTATCAAGCATAGGTTGTAATTGTATATGATTATCACTTTTTATTGCGGCAAAAGTATAAGTGTGATTTCCCATTATTGGTACTAAAGCTGAAAAGATGGGAGTTTCATTTCCGACAGGAACGATATCTATACGGTATTTACCTTGCACTAATGTTAAATAGGGACTAAATTGTTTAAATGAAATGTTTTTAATAACCTTTTGCCCGTTTACTAAAATATCAACCGCAGGTGTATTTGAAGCTGAGTGAAAAAATCTTATGTGTGACGGTAAAGCAGCTTCTTGTGCATCTCTTTTTTCAAATGCCTGTACAAGTTTCGTAAGTGCATCATAATATTTCATATATAGTTCTACATATTTTTTCGGATTATGAAATTGATAGTAACGAGCGAGCTGTTCGTAACGTGCAGCTTCTTGTCCATATTTTTCGATTTCAGATTGAGACATGAACATTCCTCCTTTATCATCATTAAAACTATATGCGAAGGGAGAAAGAGGTTATGCGAAAAACTTATTTTTTAAGTATCAATCGGTAAATCGAAAGCATGTCAAACTAGGGATTTTTTTAATTATAGGCGAATACACATACAAAGTGATAATTGTCCTACATAAATTATAAAGGAAAGGTAGTTTGACTATGAGGAAAGGAGTGGGGATATCCCGATAGTAATGGTGAACGGAGTTATGGAGAACTTTGTGCGAAAGGCTGTAGGATGCATTTTAAATTTGAAGTATTGCTGTTTCTATTTATTTTAGCAAGTGACGGTATTAACTGAAAAAAGAGCGTCGTGCCGAACTGATTAATGTGGTTAATCGGTTCTTTTTTTATTGTATTAAACGAAGGGGAATGTATGTGAAATATCGGTTGCTTTAAGAATAATTGCTATGCATTTAGTAGGATTAATTGTCGAGATTTGTTTGAAAATATGCAATATAAAGTAGGAGAATAGGAAGGAGTTTAAAGGGAGTTTCGTCGAAGTTTACACAATGCCGGCATTTGAGGGAAGCTGGCATTATGTTAGAAAAATATTTAGTAGAGTGTTAATTTTATATAAGGGAGGGTTATTTGAGCGTATAA
The DNA here is from genome assembly GCF_001884105.1 of Bacillus luti. Classification (GTDB taxonomy): domain Bacteria; phylum Bacillota; class Bacilli; order Bacillales; family Bacillaceae_G; genus Bacillus_A; species Bacillus_A luti. The sequence continues at coordinate 20,901 of NZ_MACI01000003.1, forward strand.
ATAAGGGTTGGTCTTTGATTTGAGTTCTGAATTTTCTGTTTTTAAAATTGATACTTAGCACTCATTTGTATATTTTATAATAGTTTTTTGATAAATTCACTGCTTTCGCAGAGGATTCTTTTTTATGAAAGAAACGTCAATTTTCTTCATATATATATACAAATTGGAGAAATGGGGGAGCGCTATGCGCGATTACTTAATTAAACCACTTGTTGGTCAGCCGTATCCAATGATTTCACATGGAAAAGGTGTTTATTTGTATGATCAGAACGGTAATAAATATTTTGATGGTTCGTCAGGAGCAATTACGGCAGGTATTGGGCATGGTGTACAGGAGATTGCAGACGTTATTAAAAAGCAAGCAGAGGAGATTGCTTTCGTTTATAGATCACAGTTTACGAGTGAGCCAGCTGAAAAATTAGCAAAGAAGTTAAGTGATTTAAGTGTAGGAGATTTGAACTGGAGCTTTTTTGTGAATAGTGGTACGGAAGCGAATGAAACAGCTATGAAAATCGCAATTCAGCATTTTCAGGAACGTGGTATTCAAGGTAAACATAAAATTATGTCAAGATGGATGAGTTATCACGGCATTACGATGGGAGCCTTATCAATGTCTGGGCATCCACTGCGCAGACAACGTTTCGTGTCAATTTTAGAAGATTATCCAACTATTCCGGCTCCATATTGTTTTAGATGTCCGGTGCAAAAGGTATATCCAACTTGTCAGCTTGCTTGTGCGACTGAACTAGAAAGATCAATTGAAAGAATTGGAGCAGAACATATTGCAGCTTTTATCGCTGAGCCGATTATTGGAGCAGCTGGAGGCGCAGTTGTTCCGCCGAAAGAATATTATAAAGTTATTAAAGATATTTGTAGTCATTACGATATTTTATTTATTGCTGATGAAGTAATGACTGGGCTTGGTCGTACTGGTGCATGGTTTGCAATGGAGCATTGGGGTGTAGAACCAGATATTATGACACTTGGTAAAGGATTAGGAGCTGGATATACACCGATGGCAGCGACGGTTGTAAGTGACCGTGTTATGGAGCCGATTTTACGAGGATCACGTTCTGTTATGAGTGGGCATACGTTAAGTGCGAATCCATTGTCGGCAGCAACAGCTTTAGCTGTTATTGAATATATGGAGAAACATAATCTACCTGAAAAAACAGCGGAAAAGGGAGAGTATTTAATAAAAGGATTACAGAAAGTTCAGCAACAATCGACAATCATTGCTGATGTGCGCGGAAAAGGGTTGCTGATTGGAGTAGAATTGCAACCGTTTACAAAGGCTTCGGAACTTATTTCGGTTGCAGCTAAAAATGGACTTCTTTTATACCAAGCTGTTTCAGGGCAAGCAGGAAAAGAAGATAGTGCACTGCTTGTAGCACCGCCAATGACAACTACATATTCCGAGTTAGATGAATTACTTTCAATTTTTGCAAAAAGTGTAGAAGAAATGATGCAAAAAGGAGGGCATAGTATCGCATGACAACAATTACAAATACGTTCGATAAATTAAAAGAGATAGATGAAGTAATTTCTTTGTTCCACGATGATATGACATTAATGTTTGGGGGATTTGGGGGGATTGGATCCCCTCCATCTTTAATACAGGCTATTTTAGAAAAAGGAATTACAAATTTAAATTTAATAGGAAATGACACGGGATTTCCTGATGTAGGCATCGGTCGTCTCGTTACGAATGAAAGAGTAAAATCATTAATTACTTCTCATATTGGCTCAAATCCAAATGCAGGAAGACAGCTAAACGAAGGAAGGTTACAAATCGAGTTTTCTCCCCAAGGAACATTAGCAGAGCGTATCCGCGCTGGAGGTGTTGGGCTTGGTGGAGTTTTGGTTGACGTTGGTTTGGATACGATTGTAGAAGAGGGAAAACGGACAGTTGAAATGAACGGAAAGACATATTTAGTTGAAACAGCATTAACTGCTGAGGTTGCGATTGTATATGCGAAAAAAGCTGATCCGTTTGGTAATCTTGTGTTTGATAAGAGCGCTCGTAACATGAATCCTCACGTGGCTATGGCCGGGGATATAACGATTGTAGAAGCAGAAGAAATTGTTCCACTTGGAAGTTTGGATCCAGAGGAAATCGTGGTTCCAGGTGTCTTCGTGAATTATATCGTGCCATCGGAAGGAGTGAATTGGAAATGGGTATGGGCGTAGAAGTGAGAGATAAGATTGCTAGACGTGCGGCGAAAGAAATACAAAATGGAATGATTGTAAATTTAGGTATTGGAATTCCATCGCTAGTGCCGAATCATTTACCAGAAGATATAAACGTCATGTTTCATGCGGAAAATGGAATCGTTGGTATGGGGCCTACGCCAAGTAAAGGAAATGAAGATGAAAATTTATGTAACGCAGCAGGTTTACCAACTTCTCTTATTGCGGGAGCAAGTTATTTTGATAGCTGCACAGCGTTTGGGATGATTCGAAAAGGTTTACTAGACATAACAATTCTTGGCTCTTTACAAGTGAGTGAGAATGGTGATTTAGCAAACTGGATTGTACCAGGGAAACGTGTTCCAGGTATTGGGGGAGCGATGGATTTAGCACAAAAAGCGAAGCGTGTCGTTGTTGTGATGAATCATGTTGATAAGTATGGAAACGCAAAAATTGTTTCAGCGTGTACATTGCCATTAACTTCAAAGAAATGTGTAGATTTAATTATTACGGATATGGCGGTAATGGAAGTGACGCAGGATGGACTTATTTTACAAGAATTAATGAGCCCATACACAGTGGAAGATATAAAACGACATACGGAAGCTGATTTTCAAATTGGCTCGAATTTACTAGTAATTGAATGAGGGGAGACATAATATATGGAGCAATTAAAAAAGCAGGTTTGCGATTATATTGAGAGTCATGAAGAGGAAAGTGTGAAATTTTTAAAGCGATTAATTCAAGAAAAAAGCGTATCTGGTGATGAAAGTGGTGCACAGGCAATTGTGATTGAAAAGCTACGTGAGTTAGGTTTAGATCTTGATATTTGGGAGCCTTCTTTTTCTAAAATGAAAGATCATCCTTATTTTGTATCACCTCGTACAAGCTTTTCAGACAGCCCAAACATTGTGGCTACTTTAAAAGGAAGCGGCGACGGGAAATCTATGATATTAAATGGGCATATAGATGTAGTTCCAGAAGGAGATGTGAATCAGTGGGATCATCATCCTTATAGTGGTGAGAAAATAGGGAATCGTATATATGGTCGTGGAACGACGGATATGAAGGGCGGAAATGTCGCACTTATGCTTGCGATGGAAGCAATTATTGAATCGGGTATTGAATTAAAAGGAGACATCTATTTTCAAAGTGTAATAGAAGAAGAAAGTGGAGGGGCAGGAACATTAGCGACTATATTGCGAGGATATAAGGCAGATGGTGTTATTATTCCAGAACCGACAAATATGAAGTTTTTCCCGAAGCAACAAGGATCTATGTGGTTTCGCCTACATGTGAAAGGAAAAGCAGCACATGGTGGAACGCGTTATGAAGGTGTAAGTGCAATTGAAAAAAGTATGTTCGTTGTGGATCATTTGAGGAAATTAGAAGAAAAGAGAAATAGTAGAATTACAGATCCGTTATTTAACGGGATTCCGATTCCAATCCCAATTAACATAGGAAAAATTGAAGGCGGTAGTTGGCCAAGTTCTGTTCCCGATTCATTAATTTTAGAAGGAAGATGCGGAATCGCGCCGAATGAGACTATAGAGGCAGCAAAAGAAGAGTTTGAGAGTTGGATTGGTGAATTACATGATGTGGACAATTGGTTTGTAGAAAATCCAGTAGAAGTAGAATGGTTTGGAGCGAGGTGGGTTCCTGGCGAGCTAGAAGAAAATCATGAACTGATTACAACACTTCAGCATAACTTTGTTAAACTCGAAGGGAACGAACCAATTATAGAAGCATCTCCGTGGGGGACTGATGGAGGCTTATTTACACAAATCGCAGGCGTACCAACGATAGTGTTTGGACCAGGAGAGACGAAAGTAGCGCATTATCCAAATGAATATATAGAAGTTGATAAAATGATAGCTGCCGCAAAAATTATTGCATGTACATTACTAGATTGGTGTGAGGTGAAAAAATGAAATACTATGAATCTTTTAAAGAACAGTCGAATTACTATACAGTAGAAGGCGTTTTAGATTTTTTTAATAAACGTATTCGAGTAGATCACTATACAGGAAATGTTGAGAGCATTATACAAACTATTGATGAACTAGCAGAGAAACATTCTTTCACTAAATGTATTATAAAAGGAAAGGGAGAGCATGTTTCAACATGGCTCTCTTTCGGTTTCTTATTGGAAGCAACAATACCACATTATTTTCAAGGACACGATGCATACTTCTTTGTGAAATATAATAATGATGAAAGACGAAATAGTATTCATTGGGCTGAGGAAGATACCATTTTAAGTGGTGTAAAAGCTAAAGAGGTTACGGAAAAAATAGTCCCGAAGGAATTTCTGTTAAGAAAAGCGACAGAAGCGGATGCGGAAGAGTTAGCAGCTGTCTTTGGACAAGTATTTGAAGTGTATCCGACACCTTTAAATGAAGCGAGTTATGTATTACAGACGATGAAAGAAGACGATACAATTTACTACGTGTATGAATTTGAAGGGAAAATCATTAGTACAGCATCCGCAGAAATGAACATAAAAGAAGGAAATGCAGAATTAACGAATTGTGCTACTTTACCTGAATATCGTAAACACGGGTTTATGAAAAGTCTACTCATTAAGTTAGAGGAAGAGCTCCAAGAAAAATCGATTTTCTGTTCTTATACAATTGCTCGTTCGCTTTCTTTTGGAATGAATGCGGCCTTTCATCAGTTAGGATATACGTATACAGGAAGACTCGCGAACAATTGTTACATTTTCGATAAGTTGGAAGATATGAATATATGGGTGAAAGACTTATCTAATCATAAATAGGTGAAAGAAATATATAAGCATCATAAAAATAATAGGACGGAATCGTCATGCTTATAATCGCACAGAGGGATGCCAAAAATTCGGCGCTTAATTTGCTGAATTTTTGGCAAAAGGGGGGATGACATTGCTAGCAGTTTCGACACAAGAAGTCATTGAGGCGATTTTGGGCAGTATAGATGAGGCCATACACGCAGTGGATGAAAATGGGATTACGATCTTTTATAATACAGTTGCTGCAAAACATGATGGATCCAAAATTGAAAAAGTATTAGGTAAGCATTTGTTAGAAGCATTTCCTTCTCTATCTAGGGAAACAAGTACATTGATGAAAGTATTAGATACGAAAAAACCAATTGTACATCAAGTACAGCATTATCAAAATTTAAACGGAGAAGACGTTTGTACAGTAAATACGACATTACCTATATTTATTGATGGGAATATTGCTGGTGCTGTTGAAATTGCAAAAGACTATTCTACAATTCAACAACTTACTGATACAATTGTCGATTTACAGTCAAAAATAAAGCGATCATCTAACAATAAAGTGATTAAAAAGCATGTTGCGTTTGAGACGATAGTGACTAATGATGCTCGGTTTAAACAGACGAAAGAATTAGCGCAAAAAGTAGCGCCAACTGATGCAAATGTTTTAATATATGGGGAAACAGGAACAGGGAAAGAGCTATTTGTACAAGCGATTCATGAAGCTTCTAAACGGAAAAATAAGCCATTCATTGCACAAAACTGTGCAGCGTTGCCGGAATCGCTATTAGAAAGTTTATTGTTTGGAACGACAAAAGGAAGTTATACAGGCGCAATTGAAAGAGCAGGGTTATTTGAACTTGTAGATGGAGGGACATTATTTTTAGATGAATTGAATTCAATGCCGCTCGATTTACAAGCAAAAATGCTACGTGTATTAGAGGATGGGGTTATTCGTCGTATTGGTGATAATAAGACAAGAAAAGTAGATGTTCGCGTTATTACCGCAATGAATCAGCCACCAGAAGTATGTTTAAGGGAGAATAAAATTCGCACTGATTTATATTATAGATTAAATGTCTTTTCGTTATATATCCCGCCGTTACGCGAAAGAACGGAGGATGTCGTATTATTAGCTGCTTATTTTTTGAAAGAATATAATAAAAGTTATAAAAAAGGTGTACTTCAAATGGATAAGGAAGCGAAAGAAAGATTACAAGCTTATCAATGGCCTGGAAATGTTCGTGAGTTAAAACATACGATTGAACATGCAGTCATTATCGCAGAAGGGCATACATTAACAGCCAATTGCTTACCACGTACATTTCGGAAAGAGAATCTTCCAAAGAAGAAGAGCGTTTTACCACTTAGAGAAGCACTTCATCAAACGGAAAAGGAATTAATAGATCAAGCGTTAATTGAAACGGAAGGGAATATATTACAAGCTGCAAAAATGTTAGGCATCCCTCGTCAAACGCTTCAATATAAACTGAGCAAGTACGACAAAACCGCCGAATAATCGGCGGTTTTTGTGTGTTTGCACCAATAAAAGAGCGTTTACATATATAAAAAGTAATGAATATGATGTTAAGTATTGATTTCATACAACGCTTAAAAATATTTTTTCGCTTATGTAATAGGGTTCTCCGCACATTTACTTATCAACAATGTAAAGTTGGCATAACTATTGCTTATATAAAGGATGAGCGTATAAAAAGGGGGAATAGCAATGTTACATGATGTATACAAACCAAATCGTCACTGGAAGGATATCGAATTATGGAAGGATGTTACTGAAGAGCAATGGAATGATTGGGTTTGGCAATTAACGAATACGATCAAAACGTTAGATGACTTAAAGAAAGTAATTAATTTAACACCTGAAGAAGAAGAGGGCGTTAAAATTTCAACAAAAACGATCCCGTTAAACATTACACCGTACTATGCTTGGCTAATGAATCCTGATGATCCACGCTGTCCGATTCGGATGCAATCAGTACCGATTTCGGAAGAGTTATATAAAACGAAATATGATTTAGAAGATCCTCTTCATGAAGATGAAGATTCACCAGTTCCAGGGTTAACGCATCGTTATCCAGACCGCGTATTATTTTTAGTAACGAATCAATGTTCTATGTATTGTCGTTACTGTACACGCCGTCGTTTTAGTGGACAAATTGGAATGGGTGTACCGAAGAAACAATTAGACGATGCGATCGGTTACATTCGTGATACACCACAAGTACGAGATGTATTAATCTCTGGTGGTGACGGTCTTCTAATTAACGATAAAATTTTAGAATATGTATTAAAAAGTTTACGAGAGATTCCGCATGTCGAGATTATTCGTATTGGAACGAGAGCACCAGTAGTATTCCCGCAGCGTATTACAGAGAATTTATGTAACATTATTAAAAAATACCATCCAGTATGGTTAAATACGCACTTTAATACATCTATTGAAATTACAGAAGAATCGAAAAAAGCATGTGAAATGTTAGCGAATGCAGGTGTTCCAGTCGGAAACCAAGCAGTAATTTTAGCTGGTATTAACGACAGCGTTCCAATTATGAAAAAACTTATGCATGACTTAGTAAAAATCCGTGTACGTCCATACTACATTTATCAATGTGACTTATCAGAAGGTATCGGTCATTTCCGTGCACCAGTATCGAAAGGTCTTGAAATTATTGAAGGCTTACGCGGACATACGTCTGGTTATGCGGTTCCGACATTCGTTGTCGATGCACCAGGCGGTGGCGGTAAAATTGCGCTTCAGCCAAACTATTTAATCTCACAAAGTGCAGATAAAGTGGTACTTCGTAACTTCGAAGGTGTTATTACGACGTATCCAGAGCCAGAGAGCTACATCCCAGGAAGAGCGGAAGGCTACTTTAAAGAGATTTATCCAAACTACGAAGAAAAACGTTCAGATGTTGGTATCGCAGGTCTTATGAGTGATAAGAAATTTAACCTTGTTCCAGACGACTTACAGCGTATGACCCGTCGTAAAGACTATGAAGATAATGACACGCATGCATCTTTAAAAGATAAACGTGATAAGCGCGACCAATTAAAAGATAAAAAATATCAAGCGCAAATGGCTAAATTAGAAGAAAATGACAAAAAAACTGAGGGTGATGCAGTATGAATTGTATGTGGTGTGACAGTACAGAAGCGAAAGAAAGCTTGAATACTGTATATTGGGAACTACCAGATGGTACGAAAGCCATTGAAATCCAAGAGACACCATGTATTTCTTGTTCCTCATGTGGAATGGACTATCAATCAGATCACACAGTAAAAGAAATTGAAGATCAGTTATTTTTAATTTATACGAAAGATTTGCCAAAACAACTAACATACGAAGAATTAATGGGAAGACCACGTTTATTAAAAAGGAATTATTTCGACTTTTAACCAGCTTTTATGCTGGTTTTTTTCTTTTTTGCCTTGTATAATGTACCCAAGTTAGAAAGGTAGGGAATACGTTTGAAAAAGACATTTTACCATTATATGATGAAGCATCGTGCAGCTTTATTTAGAAATGAAATTTCAGATTTAGCAGAGGCGATGTATGATGATTTAAGTTTTCCGAAGCAATCTGAAGACTATGATGAAATTAGTTCATACTTAGAGTTGAGCGGAATGCTAGAAAGTATGTCTATATTTGATGAAGCATGGGATTTATACATACAAGAGAGATAAAACATACAGAATACATTACTTTTACAAAGTGAAGTATTCTGTATGTTTTTTATCACGCTATTTGTTGGTGGTAAGACTTCCAACGCAGAGCAAAGAAGGTAAACGACCGATTGGTGCGGATTGAATACAACCCCTATCGATTAAAGTTTCGCTTTATACGAAATATCTTGATTTGAAGCTAGTCTATTTACTAGCTTTTTTGTGTTTTACATAAAATTTTATGTAGTGATATTTTTTTATCGAAAAAATTTATGAATATAAGCTTCTGTGATAAGCGTTTTTATGTAGGTTGCATATACTGATATCAAAATCACGACGTCAAAAAAAGGAGAGATAGAGATGGCAAGAAAAAAACAACCTAAATACAACGTAGGGGACATAGTCGTGATTACGCTATATGGAACCGTTGGTAAAATCACAAATATGAAAGTTTTAGATGGAGTTTACGTATACGAAGTAAATAATCACGATGGGTTTTACGTAGAACAAACATTGCAGCATGTTTCAGAACAAGAAATGAAAAAGGGCGACACAGAGTGGATTGAATTAAATTATAATTTCACATTTGGTGATCTCGTGCAAGTAACAGGATATGATAAAGATGTTTTCCGTATTGTCGGTTTCCGAACAGAAGTATGGAGATATAAAAATGACGCATGGGAAGACACCATATATGAATTGTCACGAATTACAGATGGTGAATGGTTAGAAGCGGATGAATCAGATTTAACGTTACTTGCCAATGCTCAAACGGCAAATGCAATTTTGAAGAAAATGAAGCAAGATAAAGCTGGTATGAATAAATTAGATTTAGGAAAATTAAAGTCAATTAACAACTCGAAAAAAGTGAGTGTTAAGACGAATCGTCAAGAAATCATTGATGGATTACTTGATATTTATAACGATTATCAATTGTTATTTGATACATTTAAAGATGAAGAATATAAAATTGTAATGGATGTTGTTCATAATTATTTAGTTAAATTGACAGAGAAAAAATAGTTAACTAGAAAGAGAGAATAAATTGAACAACAACATATGCAGTATAAGGTATGCCTACAATTATTAAAAAAATAAAAAGCCATTTAATAAGAGAGTCTGCCCATTGATCTTCATGCATGAACTCTTCTTTTGTTTGCTCTACTTCATATTGATATTCCATTCTTATTTCCCCCTTTGGATAGCTTGTACTACCATCGTATGCACCTTGTCCGAATGATATGACCTATAAAAAAATAAAAACTATTTTTCTAATCTCATATACATAATTTTGAGATTTTTTCATAAAACAGAAATAAAGGAGTGATGCTCATGAAGGAAATTGAAGTCGTAATTGATACGGAAGAGATTGCGGAGTTTTTTTATGAGCAACTAATTGAAAGAGGATACGTCCCAAAACGAGAAGAAATTGAAGATCTCGCAGATATTACATTCGAGTATTTATTAGAGAAATGTATGATTGATGAAGTTTTTGATGAAGAGGATGAGTGAAAGTAACGACGGGCTTAACTCGTCGTTTTTTACTCTTTACAAACTTGTCACAAACATAGTCGGCAATTGTTGGTATAATTAAAAGAAAATTTTACTCAAGAGGTGAAGGGATGTTCAAAAAAATTATTGATTCTTTATTAGGAAAGAAAAAATATCGTTCGTATTCGAGTAGTGATTATCGTCATAGAGGGCGCTCTTATTCAAGTAGCGATTATAAACGACGTTCATCTGGTTATGGACATCATCATTATAAAAGAAAACGTAAAAGCCGTAGCTTCTTTTCAAGTAGCTGATGAAATGGCGTCGTGTACTAGCTTTATTTGATAGACCACTGCGAAAAAATACAATCGTTGCAGAACGTTATAAAATTGAATCAGTAATTGGAATGGGCAGTTATGGGGTTACATATGTCGTTAATGATTTACAAATAAATAGATATAAAGTCTTAAAACAATTAAGACGAAGTAAACAAAGATACGAATCTGGTAGAAAATCATTTGAACAAGAGAAAATGATTTTACAAACATTAAATCATCATACAATTCCTAGTTTATATGATCATTTCGTATGGGAGAAAAAGAGCTTTTTTGTAATGGAATATATGCCTGGTAAAAATTTCGAAGATTATATTTTTTTAGATGGACATATATATACAGAACGTGAAGTTTTTGAAATTTTATACGAAATATTAGAAATTGTTTCGGTGTTCCATAGTAAAGGCATTATTCACAGGGATTTACGTATTCCGAATATATTAATGAAAGAAAAACAGATTAGTATTATTGATTTTGGATTGGCTAAATATAAAGGTGAGGGTGATGAGCGAGTTACAACTTATGAAGGTGAACAAGCTTTGATGCGAGAAGTTCATTTTCGAAGTGATTTTTATGCTCTTGGTCATTTCTCGTTATTTTTATTATATGCCAGTTATGAATCTACTGAAAAACATGAAAAACCATGGTATGAAGAGTTAACTTTGGAAAATTATAATCGAGAAATACTCATGCGGATGTTACAAATAAAAACGCCGTACTATGAGAATGTACTAGAGTTAAAAAAAGAGGTAGCTTTTGCTTTAGAAAGGATGGGGGCCCCATGTTTCAAAAGTTTTTAGCAAGCGTTGGTATTGGTAATGCAAAAGTAGATACTGTTCTTGAAAAAGATGAGTATATTGTTGGAGAAGAGATAGTAGGTAAGGTGCATATAACTGGTGGTTCAGTTAGCCAACAAATTGAAAGCATTTACTTAACGTTATCGACCTCGTATGTACGAGAAGTCGATGATAAAAAAATAACAGCAACGTACGATTTAGAGAGAGTTCGTTTAACAGAACCTTTTTCGGTAGAGCCGAATGAAAAGATGGAAATTCCTTTTTCATTTAAAATGCCAGTGGAAGCTCCACTTACACTCGGAATGAAAACAGTTTGGGTACATACGGGTCTTGATATTAAACGAAGTATTGACCCAAGTGACCGTGATTACATTCAAGTGTTGCCAAATGCACTGTTAAGTAGTGTATTAGATAGTGTAAATCAATTAGGCTTTAAAGCACGTCATATAGAATGCGAAGAATTACCGTATCGATTACGTAAGCAAGTTCCATTCGCACAAGAATTTGAGTTTATTCCGGTTTCTGGAGAGCATTATGGGAAGTTAGATGAGTTAGAATTATTAATCTTGCCGAGTACTTATGACCGTCTAGAAATCGTTATGGAAGTAGATAGAAAATCTCGTGGATTAGCTGGGTTATTTGCAGAAGCGCTTGATCTTGATGAGAAAATTATTCGCTTCACAGTAACGAATGAAGATATTCCAACAATGAAGCAAAAAATTAACAATTATCTTTTTTAATAATCTATGCATAAAAAAGAAATGGAGTGGGAAACTAAAACAACCGCTCCATTTTTTTGCATAGTGAGGTTATGTATGTGAAACGATATCGACATTTATACTTGTTAAGCTGTACTTTACTTATTTGTTTTGTCGCACTATCACTTTCGTATCATACCGCTTGTATTGAAAAATTTGATGATGTAGTTGCACACTTTATTCAAAGTTTTCGAAACGATTACTTGACAGCCTACTTTACTTGGGTGTCTTTTATCGGTTCCAAAAGAATATATTTCCCGTTACTCATAATTCTTGTAATGTATTTTCTCGTTAGAAAAAAGTTACTTAGTGCATTACTTCTAACAATTAATTACTACGGATCTCGTTATTTGAACAGTATGCTTAAACTATGGTACGAACGAGCAAGACCAGATGTAACGCAGCTTGTTACTGCAACTGGATATAGTTTTCCGAGCGGTCATACGATGAATGCTACTGCTTTTTTAGGATTTATTGCATACGTCACAATTACAGAAGAGCGTATTACATTGCATAAAAAATTGTTAATTATTTTTATAGCGAGCTTTGTTGTATTATCTATTTCAGTTAGCCGAATATATCTTGGCGTTCACTATCCATCTGACATATTAGCGGGATGGGCAGCTGGCGGTAGCTGGCTCGTTTTATGTGTTATATTTCATAAAGCGTTCATTAAAAAAGAACCTATGTCAAAATAGGTTCTTTTTCCATTGGTTCAACATGAATGTGTGCATGGTAAATTCCAAACTTTTTCCGAAGCATAGCCTCGATGTTATCAGTAATACAATGACTTTCACCCACATCCATACGGGCATCTACTTCTATTGTTATATCAACGTACGTTTGATTCCCGTACATACGAGCGCGAATATCTACGATTTTTTCCACGCCACCAATATGTTCAATTGCATCGGCATATTCTTCCATTTTATCAGGATCGATTCCATCCGTTAACATATGAGAAGCTTCTACGAAAATATCCCATGCGGTTTTACAAATGATAAGGCCAACAATTAAAGCGGCAATAGGATCTAAAATAGGCATTTGGAACTGTGAACCGACAATACCTACTACAGTACCAATACTTACGAGTGCATCTGATAAATTATCCTTTGCAGCGGCTTCTAATGATTTACTTTTTGTTCGCGCTGCAATCTTTTTCGTATACAAATACACAAAGTACATAACGACAGCAGAAAATAAAGCGACCCACGCAGCGAGTACATTAGGCGCAGCTTGTTTCGGATTTAAAAACGATTGAATGGCACTAATAACAACTTCTAATCCGACTGTTGCCATAATAAAGGAAGCAACAAGTGATGCGATTTGTTCTGCACGTGAATGCCCATATGGATGATCTGGGTCACGAGGTTTACGAGAAATTTTTAGACCAATTAATATCGCCAAAGAAGCACCGATATCCGTTAAGTTATTTAAACCGTCAGCACGTAATGCACTAGAGAGGGTAATATAACTGATGATGATTTTCATAGAGGATAAAAATATGTAGGCCATAATGCTGACAATAGCACCTTTATCAGCTTCTTTATGAGAAAGAGTATCCATTTTAATCACTCACCTTTCTACAAGGAATTTCTTTCTATACATAGAGTATCAAACGAAACTCGTGTGGGTCTATACAAACATTGTTGACGTTTTATAGCTTTTTAAGAAGCGGATAACAAAGTTTCGCGAAGGAAAAATATGTTGTAAAGTGCAAAGTAAGGGATAGGAGGTAGATGGGGGAAGAACCGAATACTTTTCTTAATATGTATTATTCTTATAATGACTGGGTGTAATTCATCAAGTGATGAAAATATGAAGAAGTATAGTATTTCTAAATTATTGATATATACTTTTAAAGGCCACAGTGGATGAAATGAAACAAAATAACTACGAAAGATAATTGTGAAAAAAGAGAAAAACCTCTGAAAAATATTTTTCAGAGGTTTTTCATCTTAGTATGCTTCTAAAAACTCAGTAACTTGCTCTTCAGTTTTTGCATTAGCGCTATGTAAGTGGCCTAGCTTCTTGCCATTTTGATATACAAGTAAACTTGGAATACCCATTACTTGATACTCTTCAGCGATACTTGGGAACTCATCTTTATTAATAGAATACCATTCAAATTTATTGAACTCTTCCATTACATCTCCGATAAAGTTGTCCATACGAACGCAATCTGGGCACCAAGTCGTAAAGAACTTAACAACTACTGGCTCCTCGCTTGCGATGATGTCTTTGAATTCTTGTTCAGATTTGATTTCTTTCATGTTTTGTTGCTCCTTTTTCACTTATAATATTTGAAGTTATTTAGGTGGTATTTTCGGTTAGAAACGAAAACTTTTAACAAAATTCTAACGAGAATTTTTCTTTCTGAATAATTCGTTAGCGAATTGATCCACCGCGATCTTTTGAAGTCCTGGTACAACAAGCGAGTAGGTGTCCAGTCTGATACCTACTCTTGTATGTCTTAATCGTTCATTTGCAATTTTTGGATGTATATCTTAAATCTTAGAAACGAACATTAGGAACCTCACTTTTCTTTATAAGCTTTTTTATGAGCTGTGTCAAACATATGAATTACAGGGATTACCGTTATAGGAGGGGCAAATTAAATCATAATTATTGTACCGAGCGTCATAACATTCTAGTACCGTTATTAATGACAAGTGCAAAAAAGTATGGAGAAACTAGAAATTGGTACTTCAATTTCTTTGGGCAATGAAATTATTCAAATGGAATTTGAAAATTGCGAGAGATTTATTAACACTATAAATAAAATCCAAAAGTATTTACTTAAATAAAAGCACCCACATGGATGCTTTTTTCTTTGATATATAGAAATTACACACTAAACATATATTAATCGCCTTTGTCACTACACGTTAAGGAATAGTAACAAAACGATGATACCGATCAAACCATATAAAAACAAAAAGAATCCGAATATAGGTAGTTTTGTATGAATGTTGAGCATGGTAAACCTCCTTTTGTATATAGAAGATTTTAATATATTGTTGGTCAATTTAGAAGAATAACTATAAATTGGATGATTACACAGTAAATGTTAATACGAATGAAAGAATTGCAGTTAAAGATTAATAAACTCGAAAAAAGCACGATGTGGAAAGTGAGAAACGTGAAATCGTACAATATTCTTGGGGTATGTAGCGGTTAAAAAATCAGGATATAAACGCTGATGAAGTGAAATAGCTCAGTATATCTCTTGTTTGGAGGAGGTGAGTTGGGCTGTTGAAATGGGGAAGAAACTATTTTGAAGCCAACCTTGTTTGAGACACAATACAAGGTTGGCTTCAATGAAACGAAACGGATTGAATTTGTTCTCAAATTATACATGAACAAGGTATTGAAAGAGATGAATCGTATCTAGTCTATTTTATTCCATATATAACAAAGCTGGTTAGCTTCTGATTCAAGTGCTATTAAATGTTCATTATTAATAGAGTTATTCGTAAACATTCTGTTCTTTTGGATGTTCAGGACTGTATAATTCACATCGTTATGTTCATTTGAAAATGTTGATTCATTTAATAATGTTAGTGTTGAGTTGATGTTGTATTTATCAATTCGCTCTCTTTTTCCTTTGAAAAATAATTTGATAAGATGCGGCTCATCATTAATGAGCAAACCGAGTTCAGGCGATGAGCGGACGATTAAATCATCTGATATCCAATGTGATTTACCTGGATCGAACCAAGAGATATTTTTGTTTTTAATAAATTTTTTGTACTGTTTTATGACGTCAATGTAGTTTTGCTTTTTCTTCTGATCAACTGTTTGCACTAATGTTTCGAAACATTCAAAAGGTAGTTCATTTTGATGAAATTTAATAACAGTTTCTCGTAATTGTTTCCAGTAATCAAAAATTGGTTGGTATTCAGGTTGAGATTTTAGATTTTTTACAAAGGTTGTTTTAGCAGCACTACCTTTCAGTGTGAAGTCTAAAAATTGTGTAAGGCTCACTTTAATTTCTGCCATAGTACACTCCCTTTCTGAATTTTACCAATCCTTCCTAAAAGAGCAGTTAGCAAAAGCTAACTGCGCCACTCATGGAATATTGAGTTTTATAAAAGTCGAGATAAAATATCTTTGATTAATCCTGAAGCCCCAATGAGGAGTATCGATAGAAAAACAATTGATAATATACTTTTTTTCGGTTTTTTAAACTCTAGGTATAAGTTAATGATTGCACCAATTGCAACAATAATAAAGATAATGAGTCTTAATGTATCTGTCATGAATAACACCCCTATAAATTACTTAATTGTATTATAAAGGGGTTTTTCTTGTAATTAGGTTGTTTGAGCAAGATTTAAGGTAATTTTAAACGAAAAATTGTATGAAAGAAGATATGTGAAAAAGGGATGGTGTAGAACTCAAGTTTTTTAAATGGAAAATAGGGGTTTGCCTTAAACATTAATTGCAGTCAAGAATATTTATAACAATATGAATAAAGAAATAGGTCCAATTTTTGTAATGGTGGAGGGGATTATTGTGGACATAACTCAAAGTGTGGTAAGAATAGTGGTTAATGGGAAAGATCTTCCGTTCACTTCAGTTCAAACCTCTGCATGGAATCATGGACCTGTAAATGATTTAATCGTTTCAACCAATCAGAGAGTGAATGAGCTTTATCAATCCATGTGGTCACAAGTACCGGTTACGATTTCGGTGTATTTTCTTCAAGGGGCGGACTTAATGAGATTCGTTAGGGTAGCTGGAATTAATGAACTTGTAACGGGAGAATATATATATCATTTCATTTGGGGATAATAAGAATTACAAGTAGCCTAACAGCTGCTTTTTTACTTTGTCATTTGAAGAAAATGTAGTCAAAAAGTGTCCGGAAATTGTTAACAACAAAACAAAAAAGAATCCAATTGGGTATTCTCTTTTGTTTACACATAAATTGATTATGAAACTTGCACTATTGTTAATGTAGCGCCAGCACTTCCGGGTAATAAAACAGCGGCGCCGAGTAATCCGAAAAATTGTAACTTTATAGTACTTCCCGCTGTTAACAATACTATAATTGTATTATTAAACTGGCTAACTGAAAGTACTGGATCAATTGTAGAAGCTGTATTAGCTGCACCATTAATAATTAATCGTGTACTTAATAATAGAGCTGCGGTTAAATTGACTCCGTAGTTAATTAAATAACGACCAGCATTTGGAACGGTGAAAGTAGTATTTGTACCATCAACTGTAATACCACCAGAGAAAGTTTGATCACTAGGAAGAGGTACATCGGTTCCACCTAAAATTACAGCAATTGTTGCGCCGGTAGTATTGGCAGCGAAACTTGATACATTTGTAGTCCCGGTCCCAGTTAATCCAGTAGTTCCAGTCGAGCCAGTGGTCCCAGTTAATCCAGTAGTCCCAGTATCGCCAGTAGCCCCAGTGGTTCCAGTTGGTATTGTAAATGTTAGAGATGGTGGTAGTGTCGGTCCAATTAAGTTAGGATCGAATGCAGCTCCATAAAGGATTTCATTTGAATTATTTTTATTTTCTTTTGCCATACAATCACCTCCGAAAATCAAAGTATTATTATTAGATGAAAATTGTAATTAAAATATGTAATCAGAGGGGAATTTAATCAAATTTATCGTAGTTTTGATTCATTATTAATATATTCATTGAATATAAGCTGGCGGACTAGCTTGTAGCACGCACTGAAATAATGAATCATATCATACTTAGTAATATTTAATATGGAAGTGGGTTGAAAAAATGTTTCATTCATATTTTTATTCTCAAGCTGGCATGCGACCAGCGTATGGTACGTCAATAACGTATAGCGGGGCACAAAGTACATTGCAAGCTGTTCAACAAGCACTACAAATGCAGCAACAAATGCAAATGCAGCAAGGTGTACAACCGTATTATTCATCCGTGGAGTATTATTACCCGGTGCATCATATAACACCGTACGGAAGTTCTTTTCTTACTATTCCATATGGAACTGTATACAATTTATAAACTGGAAGGAATCTAGTTGTATATAAAAATATAAGGGTGCAAGTATAGGGCACCCTTACTAGAAAAAATATTAGCTCGTCCAAACATTACTAATCACTCTTACATAATATACAGTAATAAACATGAAAGGGGAACTAGTATGTCTTGTTATTACTATTGTAAATATTGTAAGGAGTACAAAAAGAAACAGCATGACTGTTGTAAGAACACAAGTAAGTGCAATGACAACAAAGACAAGCTTGTAAGGGCATCTGCATTTAGAGCTAAAAATACGGTGGATCAAACTGTTCCTGCTAATACTTTTGTAAAGGTATTGTTCCAAAATGAACAATTTGATTTAGCAAATGAGTATAATCCGGCAACGTCTATTTTTATTCCGAAGACTAGAGGGGTTTATTCTATTATTGGAACAATTGGTTTCTTTCCAAACAATCTCAACTTAAATTATAGAGCGCGTGTAGAAATTCGTGTGAATGGAAACGCTGCAATAGCTATAGATAACGACTTTTTTGGTCCGATAAATTTTGGAAATGTAGTAAGTGTTTCGACGATAATTCAATTGAATGAAGGAGATCAAGTAGAGGTCTATGCGCAAAGTAGTATAGCTGGAGTTTTAAGTCCTTTAGAAGATGGTGCACATTTTGAAGCGGCAAGATTTCCTTCTCAAATTAAATAATGAGTATACAGAAGATAAAAGGTAAAGCCTCATCATGGGTTTTACCTTTTATTAAAAATAGTAATAGTTTGTCCAAACAATTCTAATCTATTTTACATATTATATGATAATAAGTTTAAAGGGGGAGTTACTACGTCTTATTATTACTGTAAGTATTGTGAAGAATACAAAAAGCAAAGTCATGACTGTTTTAGGAAAAGTAGTCAATGTGATAGGAAGTATGTAAAAGTAAATTGTTGCGATGATAAGAAGGACGAGCTTGTAAGGGCGTCTGCATTTAGAGCTGTTAATACAATGAATCAGCCTGTTCCTGCTAATACTTCTGTTAAAGTATTATTTCAAAATGAGCAATTTGATTTAGCAAATGAATATAATCCAGCAGCGTCTACTTTTATTCCGAAAACTAGAGGGGTCTATAGTGTATTGGGGAATATAACATTTTCTCCAAATGATATTACTGTGAATTACAGAGCTAGAGTTGAAATTCGTGTGAATGGAAATCCAGCAATAGCGATAGACAATGACTTTTTTGGGACAGGGGTATTTTTTAATAATGATGTCTCAGTAACTTCTATTCTTCAATTAGAAGCAGGGGATTTCGTTGAAGTTTTTGCAGAGAGTAGCATTGCTGGTGTAATCGTACAAAATGTTAATGGTTTCAATACAGTTCATTTTGAGGCTGCGAGATTTCCTTCTCCAACTAAATGAAGCAGAAGATTAGATGTTTTGTAAGAATGTTTTAAGACCCTCATCAAATGGTGAGGGATTTTTATTGCTTTTCTAATATATATAAGTGAATTAATGGAATATATTGTTATTCGAGCGTAATTCCGTGCCTTTAGGATTATGAAAATACAAAGTTGAACAAAAGCGAAATGCACTTCTAATTAATAAAACGGTATGAACACGAATAAAGGATTGTATTCGTGTTCATACCGTTTAGGTTGCGCATAAGCAATAGTTAATTGTAACACTCATGAAAAAATAAACGGTTAACAAGTTTATATATACAGAAGGATATGGAAGATGGTTAAACAAAAAAGAGCATACATAAAAAGTACGCTCTAAGGAAAGATAGGTTTTATGAGTGGATAATCTCCATACGATAATATATGTGCATTTAATGAAAACGTGTAAGGAATCAATAAATTATCAATGAAATATCATGAAATGAGTAATTTAAGCCAATTAATGAAGTAGTTTTTCAAAATTATCGAAGTATCTAAGCTGTAAAACTGTGAATTATGTGGATTAACAACGGGATAGGGATTGTACTTCGGTTTCATATTTCTTATAGTCTGGGTATTGAGTGATAGTTTGGCATTTAGGGATGCGAAGTTGATTAATTATAGAAACATTAGTAATTACTTCATTACAAGGACCGAAAAATGTAACTTTTAGTTTTGAATTTGGTGGAACTTTGAATACGATAGGTTTTTTTTCCATGAAATCAGCTCCTAATATTGAGTGTGACTTACGATTCACTTTTTGATTCATGTGAATAGGTGTATTAATATAATATGTAATTTTAGTGAAGTTGATTGTAATAATGTGAAAAGACATTTTTATTATGGAATCAATAAAATTAATGGTTTTTTTTGAAAAGGATATATTTTTGAAAAAAATAATAATGATTCTCCTTATTTATATAATAGATTGCTAGCATTAGGCATATGAGACTTACAATAAAAGAAAGTAGTGAATATGATAATAAAAAGGAGTTGAATTGTATGGGTATTATTGTAGATATTTCAAAATGGAACGGAACTATTAATTGGGATATTGCAACACCTCAATTAGATTTAGTTATTGCTAGAGTTCAAGATGGCTCAAACACGGTGGATTTTATGTATCCAAGCTATGTGAATGAAATGAAAAAGCGCAGTATTCCATTTGGGAATTATGCATTTTGCCGTTTTATATCTATTGCTGACGCAAAGAAAGAAGCACAAGATTTTTGGAATCGTGGTGATAAATCTGCTAAGTTTTGGGTGGCGGATGTAGAAGTTCAAACGATGGTAGATATGCAAGGGGGAACTCAAGCATTTATAGATGAATTACGTCGTTTAGGTGCGGAAAAAGTAGGGTTATATGTAGGGCATCATACGTATGTATCATTTGGAGCACGAAATATTGAGGCTGATTTCGTTTGGATTCCTCGTTATGGAGGAAATAAGCCAGCATACCCATGTGATATTTGGCAATATACGGATTCTGGAACTGTTTCTGGCATTGGAAAATGTGATGTGAATCAATTAATAGGAAATAAGTCACTTTCTTGGTTTATAGGTTCGAATTAAGTAAATCAAACAAGCATAGTGGACACGCAGTAGTCAAGTAATATTCTGTTAGGTACGGAGAAAATTACTAGGACGAGCTTGAATGTATGAATGTTAAGGGGAATATAGCTGGATCAAAATCTTTCCGTATGGGAAAGAGTAAAAAATGTGGTGGATATCGGGCAAAATCATTGGATACTGGAAACACATTGTATTAGTCAGTAATGAAATGTATTTTAATGAATACGTAAATAGTCTTCTTACTATTAAAATAGGAAGACTATTAACATTAGAAGGTAAAAGAGCATAGTCGATTCAAATGAAATGAATTACATGTAGAAAACACACTGTTTTCACAATAGCAGTGTATAGTTACTTTTACATATTGATAAAAGTGAGGTATTTGAATTGAAAAAGAAACAGCTATTTTTGGGAACGATTATTTCATGCGTAGTGCTGGCATTATCTGCATGTGGTTCCTCTGACAACGTAGTAACATCAAAAGTAGGAAACATTTCAGAGAAAGAGTTAAGTAAAGAACTGCATGAAAAATATGGTGAAAGTACTTTATATCAAATGATGTTAAGTAAAGCATTGCTAGATAAATATAAAGTTTCAGATGAAGAAGCACAAAAGAAAGTAGAAGAAGCGAAAGATAAAATGGGCGACAACTTTAAATCGACTTTAGAGCAATTAGGATTGAAAAATGAGGATGAATTAAAAGAGAAAATGAAGCCAGAAATTGCATTTGAGAAAGCGATTAAAGAGACTGTTACAGAAAAAGATGTAAAAGAGAACTATAAACCAGAAATGAAGGTAAGTCACATACTAGTAAAAGATGAAAAGACTGCTAAAGAAGTAAAAGAGAAAGTAAATAATGGTGAAGATTTTGCTGCTTTAGCGAAGCAATATTCAGAAGATACTGGTTCAAAAGAACAGGGCGGGGAAATACCTGGGTTCGCTCCTGGACAAACAGTGAAAGAATTTGAAGAAGCTGCGTATAAATTAGATGCAGGACAAGTAAGTGAGCCAATTAAAACTACTTACGGTTACCATATTATTAAAGCGACTGATAAAAAAGAGTTGAAGCCGTTTGATGAAGTAAAGGATAAGATTCGTAAAGATTTAGAAGAACAAAGACTACAAGATACGACAGGTAAATGGAAACAACAAGTAGTCACTGATTTATTGAAAGCTGCTGATATTAAGGTAAATGATAAAGAATTTAAAGATACATTTGAATTTCTAGAAAAGAAATAAATTAGAAAAGGGAACTCATATAGAGTTCCCTTTTCTAATTAGTGTGTGAGTTATAAATAGATAGTAAGACAATACAATATTACATTTTAATATTAAGAATTACAATGTAAAATTATGGATATAATTAAAAGGGAGAAAATAATTGTTTTATAGATTGTTGGTATTATAATGTTTTAGTTAATTAATTTTATTAAAGTGGATAACATTATTTGAAGAATAATACATATAATTGTATTGAAAAAATATTGTCGTTATAAGAAATGACAAGCTGAGCATTCTGTGAAAAAGAATGCTTATTTGTAATTGAATTAGTTATTAAATAAATTAAGCTAGGAGAGATATTATGAAAGTCATTTTTCAAAGAGAAGGCGGAGGGAAAGTTTTTGAATCGTATGATGAAAATATAAGTGATTTAATGGCGATATTAAAAGAAACGAAAGGGATTAAAATCGGGATGGTTGAGTATGGAGTGATAAAATATAAACTGGAGTATTTTCGTCATCCGAAAAAAGCAGAAACAGAGAGAGAGTTACATATAATAATACAACCTAAACATATTTAATCGAGTATGTATGAAAAGAGAGTGTTGCTATTGCTCTCTTTTCATAGAAACTTATAAGGAATGGATTTTTTTCATTATAAGTTTCTTAAGTTTTGTGAGTTCGTTCATTATTATATATGTGTTTTTGTAAGGATGGTTAATACAAAAGATCAAAACTTTGTAGTATAGGCAGGGATTTTATATTTAGGTAAATAAATATATAAGAAAATAGTTTTTAATGGAATATTGGAGGGCAAAAAATGAGTTTAGCAAGTTATGTAGGCTGTAACGTTAAAATCCCGCTAACAGATCCAGATTCTAATACTCTAATTATTTTTGGACCATGTTTTTCAGATGATAGTGCACTTGAAGTTGTGCAAGAATTTCAGTTCCAAACAAATTATACGTATGAAGTTTCATCTGGTTGGGGAATTGAACTAGTTGAGTGGCAAACTTTAAAGGAGAAGAAAGAAGCTAAAGAAAAGCTTTTAACTTTATGTTCGATTATGGAAGGATATTTGAATGAGGGGGACTATTTTGAATTATTTAGTTGTTGGGTTGGTGATGAAGATCAGGAACGAGTAGGAGATTTGAAATTGAAAATAAATCATTTTAATATAGATGGAATTTGTATTCCAGAAAGAACACTAGTTAGGATAGAAAAATAAATGTTGATAACATCAAGTATTAGAAAAAGCGATTTCACACTGAGTGAAGTCGCTTTTGTCGTTATTACATGTACTTAATTTTGGGAGTGAAAAAATTTTGTTTGAAAAAGGAAAAGGAAACAAAGGTTATAAGTATGATTCCATAATAAAAATTACGTTTAATTAAAAAATATAAGCATGCCTCTTCTCAAAGGAATATATGTTCGTGTATAATTAGAACAAACGTTCCTTGTGTGAGACGTTTTATTATTTAGAAATACATACAATCTTAGTAATTACGAAAAAATGATTGAGGAACAGAATGTTTGAAATAGAATAGATAAATGATCAAGGAGATAAAGAAATGAATGAAGTAAAGGTGCAGAAAGAAAAAAAAGAATGGGTTCCATTTACAGTCATGTCGGAACAATTGTTAAGTGTGCGAAAGATTGTTGGCGAGAAATTAAAAGTACAAAAGCCGATTTTAACAAACGAAGCAAAAGAAAAAATTTCTGATGAATTGTTAACTTCATTATTGTCTGAGAAAGAGATGTTGGTTACATATTTTGAAGATGGTTACATACTAACAAGCTATATGACAGTCGTACATATAAATCCGGTAAAGCAAATTGTAATGTGTACAGATGCTTTTTACAAAACGTATGTATTTAATGGTACGGATATTATTAACGTACAAGAAGTTGAAATGTAACATGTAGGTTTTTTGGTTGATGAATAAGGAAAAAGGGAAAAATCATACGAAGAAGCAGCTAGCTTCATACTAGCTGCTGAGCCCCAGGGAAAGGGAGAAAAGATAGGGTACTCCAAAAATCAATAATAGCTGTATAACAGCCTGATTATAGTATAGACAAATTTAAAAATCCTAAACAGAATGATGAAAATATAGCGTTAGGCGGTACCTACTTGGTTTTGATCTGCAAGGTCAGAATCAAACGTATTAGTCGCACTAACACCGCTAAAAGTATTAACGACAAAACCAACATTCGATGCGCCAGATCCATTATAAGCTTTCGTATTTTCTTTCGGAGAAACGTTGTAGAAATCACCTAAGTTAAATGAACCGTTACTATTTTGTACAACTAAATTCCCTACAACTGATGGCATAATTTTCACCTGCTTTACATTTAATTGTTAACACTAATATATGGAGCTATAGTCCAAATGGTTCATTTAACAAAAATTGTGGAATAGTAAAACATTTGAATTATCGTTTAATCCTTTTATAAAAGTGTGTTAAAATTAATGTAAGTTTAAGTAATTCAAAGATTAAATTTGTATAATTAATATATACGAAAATAAAAGGAGGCAAAATGTTATGAATAATGTTATAAAAAAAGTGGATTTAACAGATGCAAAATCAAGTCCTCTTGTTGCACTTATTTATAGCAATGAAGTTGTATTGGTTGAAGAAGCATTTTGTCCAAATGAAATAAAATTAAAGTTTAATGAAATAGCAATTTTATCGGCAATTAAAACAGCACATATTACGAAAGTATCTATTAGGAAAGACCTCGAAGTGATTTTTCATGATACTGGTGTTTTATTAGTGAAGCAAAATGTTGATTATAGTAGTAATCAATCTATTACTATGCATTTTGAGCAATTCAAAAAGTTGCAAAATGAAATTGAGTATTTACATAAAAGTATGTAAATAGGTTAGATGAAGATTCTTGCATGAAAGTGGACTGTTTTGTGGTGAAAATTTTTTGGATGAATCGCACTGTAAACATAAATATATTTTTATTTAGATGCAAGATAGTGAGGTTTTTAAACTGATATATTAGGTTTAGCTCACATTTTTCAGTGTGAGAAATGTTGAGGAATTAAAAGTAATATTAAATTTATGGATAAATAAACAGGAGTAACCGCTATGGTTATTCTTTTTTTTCAATATCAAAAATGCTACTAAAGTATGAAGTGAGTTGATACTTTAGTAAATGGCTGAATAAAAGTGAAGAGAGTAAAATATGGAAAGGGAGGCGAGGGAATTGAAGCAAAACGAAATTAGGAAACTTGTAATAATTACAGGAGTGACGCAAGGGTTAGGACGCGTAATGGTTGAAAGATTTCATGAATTGGGATGGAATATATGTGGATGTGGACGTTCAAAAGATAAAATTGAAGAACTAAAAAAACATTACGGTAATACACAGGATTTTCAAATCATTGATGTTTCAGATTCTCAGCAAGTTAGTAGTTGGGCAAGCTATGTACTTCATAAATATAGAACTCCCGATTTGTTAATAAATAATGCATCAATTGTTAATCAAAATGCACCAATTTGGAAAGTTACAGCTAGTGAATTTGATAATGTAATGAATATAAACGTTAATGGTGTAGTAAATGTAATAAGAGCATTTGTCCCAGCGATGGTAGCTAGGAAAGAAGGAATTATTATTAATATGAGTTCTAGTTGGGGGAGAGAAGGTGAGGCTGAGCTTGCACCGTACTGTGCCTCAAAGTTTGCAATTGAAGGTATTACGAAATCTATGGCACTGGAATTGCCTCGTGGAATGGCTGTTGTCGCTTTAGATCCAGGAGGAAGCATTAAGACCCCGATGCTGTATTCATGTGCACCACAATATGTAAAGGAATCACCTACACCTGAAATGTGGTCACATAAAGCAATTCAATATATATTAAATATAACAGTAGAGAATAATGGGGATTCGTTGACGTGCCCAGAATAGCATCAAAAGTAAGTGTATATTGACTGATATAAATGTTTTTAACTGCATATATCTTCATTGAGAAATGTGTTGATAAAAAAGTACCGTAAAGGTGCTTTTTTTGTATGATTAACACACTATAGAATGCACAAAATTACATGTGCAAAATAAAATAAGAGATTAAGGGCGACGTTTGTTTATTTCGAAAGCAGTAGAAAATTTTTGTACGGGTGATAAAAATGAATCTGCGCAGTTTAAAAGTGACAGGGGCATGGTTTCAAGTAGGTGGAAATCTTACAGCGGCTATCGGAACAACAAGAGGATTTCATGGAGAAGAAAAGGTTGAATCGGATCTTGTTATTGTAGGAAGCTCATTACAAGCCCTTGGGTATATATTGCAAATTATGGAAAGTAATTGTAGTAAAGATGATGGGGAAAAAGAAAATCAAAATATATATTTGGAGAATAGAAGTAAAATACTTGATAAAATGGGGATTGAGTTATTAGCATTAGGAAATATATCGAATGTAATAGGAACGTATTTTAATATAAACGAACAACTGAAAGAGAATGATTATCTTATAATTGTCGGGAACAGTTTACAGTCAATTGGTGCTTTTTTAGGAGTAGAAGCAGCATTGATGGAGAGAAAAGCTATACAAAGAATCATTATTCTAGGAAATTCTATGCAAAGTTTAGGGGCTGGGCTTCAAGCATATCAAGGCATTATTAATGTATCAAAGGATGAAGTTGAAAATGAAGACAGTATTATGGATAAGGAGAATGAGAGGATAATAGCACTCATTGGTATTTGGATACAAGCAATAGGAACTGTTATTTCTGCAATTGGATTAACTATAATAGAGGGAGAAGAGAGAGTAGAAAACAATCAAGGTGTTAAAATATCCATTTAAAGAAAGTATGTAAAATTTCAGTTTTACGTACGGGATAAAATTGATATAGTAGGTTTTTCTTTCATATGAATAGAATATATAACAGTAAAGGAGTTTTTATTGTTCACTTGAAATGTATGAGACACCCAAATAAACGGGTAGATTAGCGCATGAAAAGAGGAGAAATAAAAAAATAAAACAAGGAGTTTTCAAGCGATGATGTATTTATTAGCAATTTTTCTTCCACCTGTAGCGGTATTATTTTGCGGAAAGCCATTTCAAGCAGTAATAAATTTTATATTAACATTAATATTTTGGGTACCAGGAGTTATACATGCAATTTTTGTTGTACATGAAAAAAAAGCTGATCGACGTTTGAAGAAACAAATTCAAGCATATGATGAAATTAATAGGAGAAATAGAAGGTAACTAGATCGTGAAAATTTTTAAAAAAGAAAGGAGGAATTGTCCCCCCTTTCTTTTTTATATGGTGTTTAAGTTTAAATTTTCGTGTAGCGGTAAGAATTTTTAATATAAGTATTATGATAATAACTTTTAGAGTGTGCGTTTAATAAACCAGTGTAAATATTTTCTGGTACGTTAAAGAAATCATACATACCATTCTTAAGTTGAATTCTTAAAATCATAGACAAAGGATTATAGCCAACAGCAACTATATTTTTTGAGATAATGGGAGATAACTTCATCATTACACAACTCCTTACTGTTCATTTTTGTTGATTTCTTGTAAATATTGGGATTATGTTGTTGAAATTCTAATAATTAAAGAGGTATTATACTTATATGCAATATATTAAATGTTCGTTATACGTAATTATAAGGAAGTTCACACGAAGTACATATCGTTGTGCTATTTTTATTTCACCTTTGATTTATAAATAAGAAAATATTGACCATTTGAAAAAAAGGTTTATTATTTATACGAGGTACTAAAAATTCACTTTTTACATTCTATGCTTTAAGGGGCAGCATTATTAGGAAAAATAGAAGTGAAAATAGCTTGTATAAGAAGTATTCTAAAATTTATAATCTGTGAATTGGGAAAATATTGAATGCTCCAGGTCAATATACTTTCTTAATAAAATTTTTTAGAAAGTGACCTCAATATTTTTAAGTAAATCAACGGGAGAATTGAAAGGCAGGAGAAAGTAACATGTCAGAAAATTATCGTTCTCGTGAGGAGCGACGACAAGTTAAAAAGAAAAAACAGCCAGCTTCTAAAAATCAAAAACCAAAAGGTAAAACATCATTTTTTCGTAAGTTTTTAATTAGTTGTTTATTGCTTGGTATAATTGGTTTAGTGGCGGGGGTTGCTACCTTCTTTGTAATGATTAAGGATGCACCAAAACTTGAGAAAGCAAAACTTGTTAATCCGTTATCCTCAAAAATTTATGATAAAAATGGCGATTTGGTATATGAATATGGGAAAGAAAAAAGGACGAATGTTACGTATGATCAAATTCCTAAATTAGTAGAAAATGCCTTTTTAGCGACAGAAGATGCGCGTTTTTATGAGCATAGTGGCGTGGACTATAAAGGTACTGCACGTGCGGTGTTAGTTAGTCTTAAAGGAGATTATGGTTCTCAAGGTGGAAGTACGATAACGCAGCAGGTTATTAAGAACTACTTCTTATCTATGGATAAAACACCAAAGCGTAAGGCGCAAGAAGTATACTTAGCGTATAAGCTAGAACAGCAGTATTCAAAACATGAAATATTAGAGATGTACTTAAATAAAATCAACCTGGGAAATCGTTCATATGGAATCGCAACAGCAGCACAAAACTACTATGATAAAGAATTAAAAGAGTTAACATTACCAGAGGTTGCGATGCTTGCAGGTTTACCGAAAGCACCAAATAATTATGATCCAACGAAACCAGAAAATGTTCAAAGGGCAACAGAAAGAAGAAATGTTGTTCTAGGTTTAATGAATCGACACGGTTTTATTACAAAAGAAGAAATGGAAAAAGCATCAAAAGTTCCAGTAACAGATGGGCTTAAGCCAGCGACTGAATTACAAGCAATGCCACATACTGCATTTATGGACGCAGTAGTAAAAGAAGTAGAAAAGGAAATACCAGATGTAAATATTGGATCTGATGGTTTAGAAATTT
Source organism: Bacillus luti (assembly GCF_001884105.1). GTDB lineage: Bacteria > Bacillota > Bacilli > Bacillales > Bacillaceae_G > Bacillus_A > Bacillus_A luti. The sequence continues at coordinate 50,053 of NZ_MACI01000003.1, forward strand.
ATACAACATTAGACCCGAAAGCACAGCAATTGGCTGATAATATTTTGAATACAAATATTATTAATTATCCAAATGATAAATTCCAAGGTGCTTTCACATTTATGGATACGAAAACAGGAGAAGTTCGTGCTATAGGTAGTGGACGCGGTGAAAATAAAGCAGTATTTAAAGGGCACAATATGGCAATTGAATTAGATCGTGCAGCTGGTTCGACAATGAAGCCAATCTATGATTATGGTCCTGCTATTGAATATTTAAAATGGGCTACGTATCATCAAATTGATGATTCTCCATTTAAATACTCAACTGGACAAGAAGTTCGAAATGCAGACAGAAGTCATTTAGGTCCAATTACAATGCGTGAAGCATTAAAAATGTCGCGAAATGTTCCGGCAATTAAAACTGCAAAAGAAGTCGGAAGCAGTAAATCAAAAGACTTCTCCGAGAAATTAGGTATTCCATTAAAGAAAACACCGGATGAATCGACAGCGATTGGTACGAATGAAGTATCGCCAACTGAAATGGCAGGTGCTTATGCGGCGTTTGGTAATGATGGTAAGTATACGAAGCCACATTTCGTTAAGAAAGTTGTTTATCCAGATGGTAAGTCACAAAGCTTTGGACAAAAACCAAAACAAGTTATGTCAGATTATACAGCGTATATGATTACCGATATGCTTCGTTCTGTAGTTACATCTGGTACTGGTACAGCAGCAAATATAAGTTCTTTAGATGTAGCTGGTAAAACAGGTACAACGAACTATGATCCAAGACAATTAGCGAAATATAACATTCCAGAAAGTGCAACTCGTGATAGTTGGTTTGCAGGTTATACACCTCAATATACGATGGCAGTATGGACTGGATATATGAAAGATGGTAAAGAAGAGTATATTAGTAGTAAAAATACGAAAATTGCACAGTTAATCTTTAAAGAAATGATGAGCGAGATGGCTACAGATAAATCACGCTTTAAAATGCCAAGTAGTGTTGTTCAAGAAGGTAGTGAATTGCGTATAAAAGGTGAGAAACGCGATTCCTCTCCAAATACGAGTGTACCGGATACAACGGAACAACCAAAGCAAGATCAACAGCAAAAAACTGAAGAAGAGAAAAAGCAAGAAGAATTAAAGAAACAGGAAGAACTTAAGAAACAAGAAGAACAAAAGAAACAAGAAGAGCAAAGTAAGCAAGAAGAACAAAAGAAACAGGAAGAATTAAAGAAACAAGAAGAACAAAAGAAACAAAATGAACAAAATCAAGGAAATACAACGCCGCCGAATAACGGAGGAAATCAAGGAAATACAACGCCGCCGAATAACGGAGGAAATCAAGGAAATACAACGCCGCCGAATAGCGGAGGAAATCAAGGAAATACAACGCCGCCGAATAGCGGAGGAGGCCAAGGAAATACAACGCCGCCAAATGATGGTGGAGGTCAAGGGAATACAACCCCAACTCCACCAGCGACAACCCCACCGAGTAATAGTGGGAATGCAGGAGAGGTTCCTGTCAATAATGGACAATAAATAATGCATTTAAAAGCACCAAAGATACCGGGAAAAACGGTTTCTTTGGTGCTTTTTGTATTATAACGAGTAACATTATTTTTTAAATGTTAAACGTACCGTAGAAATTTTGAAAATAAATGGATGGAAAATGATAAAAGACTTGAGCCGGGGGGAGTGGAGCATAACTGGGGTGATAAAAGGTAGTACTACTTGGATGCATACCATGATGCCAAAATGAGGGGGTGACTTGACCCGGTAATTGGTATTGTTGCCAAGTTGCTGGAAGTTCAATGCCAACATCGGAACTTGCTGTATGGATGGCGGGAACGTGTATGGAAGGAACAGACGGGACCGCAGTAGTTATTCTTAATGGTAGTTTCATGAAACGATCACTCCTAATTTCAATAATAAAATAGTATATTCTTTTTGAATGTATAAAGGTACATATACAGGACTTTCGTTTAAAACATAAGTACAAAGTCGTAAGACCAATCTAGATTGGTAGTAGACCATTTATTAAGAAAAGATACGTCTATTTGCTGAGGGAAAAAAGATGGAGAAAATATAAAATAAAGATGTTAATCGCAATGGTTTACGTATTTATGGAGGTGTTTTTATGGAACGATTATGGACGAAATCATTTATTCAAATGACTTTCGCGATGTTATTTTTATTTACAGGGTTTTATTTACTTGTTCCAACGCTGCCTCTTTTTATTAAAGAAATTGGTGGAAATGAATCACTAGTTGGGCTCATGATGGGAATATTTACAATAGCGGCAGTCGTAATACGTCCAATTATTGGAGGTATGTTAGATCTATATGGTAGGAGATCATTTATTATTTTCGGACTCATCTTTTTTGGAATAACGATGTATTCTTATAATTTAGCATCGTCTATTATCCTTTTAGCTTTGTTACGTGTAGTTCACGGAGTGACATGGGCTGTTTCTACAACAGCTGTAGGGACAGCAATAACTGATATTATTCCAGATTCACGACGCGGAGAAGGTATGGGATGGTACGGAATGGCGATGACAATTGCAATGGCCATTGGTCCGATGATTGGATTATGGGCTGTAGAAAATTATTCATTTCATGGTCTATTCTTATTAGCAACTATTTTATCCTTTATGGCAGTCGTATTATCGTTAATGACGAAAATGCCATTCATGCCACAAAAAGAAAAAGGAAAAATTCAGCTGTTTGAAAAATCCGTTTTATCAATTACAATTGTTGTTTTCTTTTTATCGTTTGCATATGGGGGGATTACAACGTTTTTACCGTTATTTGCATCATCCATTGAGGTGAATCCTGGGACGTTCTTTCTTGTATATGCAATTGCTCTAACCATTGTAAGACCAGTTTCAGGTAAATTATTAGATAAATATGGAGAAGTATTTATCATACTCCCAGCACTATGTATTACCATTTTAGCTATAGTTGTATTAACTATTTCAAATAGTTTAACGGGTGTAATTATCGCAGCGGCATTATACGGTGTTGGATTTGGTTCAGCACAGCCTGCTTTGCAAGCAGCGATGCTTACAATTGTTCCTCCGAGTAAAAGAGGGGTTGCTAACGCTTCATTCTTTACTGCATTTGATTTAGGTATTGGACTAGGTGCAATTTTACTTGGATTTGTTTCACAAATATTTGGTTACCGTATTTTATTCACCGGCAGTGCAATTTCAGGATTAATAGCTTTAGTTATATTTGTGATTTTTGTAAAGCAGCGATTAGGCAAAAGGGATTTTGCTTAATCGATAGGAGTAGAGATGAAATTTTTATTTGATCGTGATACTCTACAATGGTTTAAGGAAGAATTGCTTATAAAGCATGATGAATCTATTTGATTTACTGTAAGATACGGAAGACAAAACTAGTGAAATAGTGTCGGGTGAGAAAGATGGTATGTTATTTTTTACATGTTGATGAACTTTGGTACTCCCAAAACTATGAATTAATTGCCAGTTATCATAAAGAAACGTAAGAAATTTAATTTAATTATGTAAAATAATAACTTTACTAAAAATGAATAAGTTTTATATAAGAATTGTATTTATGGGATAGTGAAATAAATATCATATAAAAACGGGCTGTATATGTGTACAGCTCGTTTTTTCTATTTCATAAATAACTTTGGAAGAATGATATATTTGGCGGGATTACATGAATAATCTTTATATTTTGTTTTGAAAATAAATATAAAGAAGTCTGTCCTTTCTTTCAAAAATATGAAAATTATTTTTGAAAAATGCTATTGTTACATCGGTAAAAGTATAGGAAACTTATCATTATAAAATAAATTGAAATCTTCTAAAAACTCTGATACATTGAAATAGAAATGTAGTTTCACAGTATTGTAAAGGCTTACAGTTATGTGCACGAAGATCTATTAGGATTGGAGGAAATAATGATGAAAGCTGAAGAAAAATTTTCCCCGGGATTAGATGGTATAGTAGCAGCGGAGACGAAGATATCGTTTCTCGACACAGTAAAAGGTGAAATTGTAATTCAAGGGTATGATTTAATTGAACTCTCAAAAACAAAAGAGTATTTAGACATTGTGCACCTTTTATTGGAAGAACATCTACCGAATGAAGATGAAAAAGCAACACTTGAAAAGAAATTAAAAGAAGAATATGCGGTACCAGAAGGTGTATTCAATGTGCTAAAGGCATTACCTAAAGAAACGCATCCTATGGATGGATTACGTACAGGTGTGTCCGCATTAGCTGGTTACGATAATGATATCGAAAACCGCTCTTTAGAAGTGAATAAAAGCCGAGGGTACAAGCTATTAAGTAAAGTACCGAACATTGTAGCAAATAGCTATCATATTTTAAATAATGAGGATCCAATTGAACCTCTTAAGGAATTATCGTATAGTGCGAATTTCTTCTATATGTTAACTGGAAAAAAACCGACTGAACTTGAGGAGAAGATCTTTGATCGTTCCCTTGTTTTATATAGTGAACATGAAATGCCAAACTCTACATTTACAGCTCGTGTAATTGCATCAACACAATCAGATTTATATGGTGCTCTAACAGGTGCAGTTGCATCATTAAAAGGAAGCTTACATGGCGGTGCAAATGAAGCAGTTATGTACATGCTTTTAGAAGCTGGTAATGTTGAGAAGTTTGAAGAGTTACTGCAGAAGAAATTATATAACAAAGAAAAAATTATGGGCTTTGGACACCGTGTTTATATGAAGAAAATGGATCCAAGAGCACTTATGATGAAGGAAGCTTTAAAGCAGTTATGTGATGTAAAAGGTGATTATACACTATATGAAATGTGTGAAGCTGGAGAAAAGATTATGGAGAAGGAAAAAGGAATTTATCCGAACCTTGATTATTATGCAGCTCCAGTATATTGGATGCTTGGTATCCCAATTCAACTTTACACACCAATCTTCTTTAGCTCTAGAACAGTAGGACTATGTGCGCACGTGATTGAGCAACATGCAAATAATCGATTGTTCCGTCCACGTGTAAATTATATTGGCGAGCGACATGTGCTTAGTAAATAAGAACAACTGGGGAGTTGTTAGCGCCGCCCGCCAGATGGGTGTTTGACCGACACCCATCATTAATAATAACGAATTTTCGACAGAAAGGGAAGATTAGCATGATTAAAACAAATGAAATTAAACAAAAAGATGCATTATTAGAAGAGATTACGGATTATGTATTAAATAAAGAGGTTACTAGTGCAGAAGCATTTAGTACTGCTCGCTATGTATTACTAGATACACTTGGATGTGGAATTTTAGCGCTTCAATATCCTGAGTGTACGAAATTACTAGGACCAGTTGTACCAGGAACAATCGTGCCAAACGGTACACGTGTACCAGGAACCTCTTACGTACTAGATCCAGTGAAAGGTGCATTCAATATTGGATGTATGATCCGTTGGTTAGACTATAACGATACTTGGCTTGCAGCAGAATGGGGACATCCATCTGATAACTTAGGCGGAATTTTAGCAGTTGCAGATTATATTAGCCGTGTTCGCATTTCAGAAGGAAAAGAACCGTTAAAAGTACGTGAAGTATTAGAAATGATGATTAAAGCTCATGAAATTCAAGGTGTACTTGCTTTAGAAAACAGCTTAAACCGTGTTGGTCTTGACCACGTATTATATGTAAAAGTAGCAACAACTGCTGTAGTTGCGAAAATGCTTGGTGGAACACGTGAAGAAATCTTTAATGCATTATCGCATGCGTGGATTGATAATTCTAGTCTTCGTACATATCGTCATGCTCCAAATACTGGATCACGTAAATCATGGGCAGCAGGTGACGCAACGAGCCGCGGTGTTCATCTTGCAATGACTGCTCTAAAAGGTGAAATGGGTTACCCTACAGCATTATCTGCACCAGGATGGGGATTCCAAGATGTATTATTCAATAAACAAGAATTAAAATTAGCTAGACCATTAGAGTCTTATGTAATGGAAAATGTATTATTTAAAGTTTCATATCCAGCAGAATTCCATGCACAAACAGCTGCAGAATGTGCTGTGAAATTACATCCAGAAATTAAAGAAAGATTAGATGAAATTGACCGTATCACAATTACAACTCATGAATCAGCAATTCGTATTATTGATAAAGAAGGTCCATTAAATAACCCAGCTGATCGTGATCATTGCTTACAATACATTACGGCAATTGGTTTATTAAAAGGAGATATCGTTGCGGATGATTATGAGGATGCAGTAGCAAATGATCCACGTGTAGATGAATTACGTAATAAGATGGTTGTTGTTGAAAACAAACAGTACAGTTTAGATTACCTTGACCCGAACAAGCGCTCAATCGCCAACGCTGTTCAAGTTCATTTCAAAGATGGCACTGTAACAGAGAGCGTGGAATGTGAATATCCACTTGGTCACCGTTTCCGTAGAGACGAAGCGATTCCAAAAGTTGTTCAAAAATTCACTGCGAATATGGCAGGTCATTATTCTAATAAGCAACAAGAACAAATTCATGAAGTTTGTTTAAATGAAGAAAAACTAGAAAATATGAATGTAAACGAATTTGTAGATTTATTCTTAATCAAATAATAGGGGGAATCTAGAATGGCTTGGGTTGTGGATAAACAGTCAACACAAGAAGAGCTTGCGAATCGCTTCCGAGCTTTAGTAGAAGCAAATGAAATTTTACAAATTCCAGGTGCTCATGATGCAATGGCAGCTCTTGTTGCGAAAAATACAGGTTTTTCAGCTCTTTATTTATCGGGAGCTGCTTATACTGCAAGCAAAGGGCTACCAGATTTAGGAATCGTGACGTCTACTGAAGTAGCAGAGAGAGCAAGAGATTTAGTAAGAGCTACAGATTTACCTGTTCTTGTTGACATTGATACAGGGTTTGGTGGTGTATTAAATGTAGCGAGAACTGCTGTAGAAATGGTGGAAGCGAAAGTAGCAGCTGTCCAAATTGAAGATCAGCAATTACCAAAGAAATGTGGCCATTTAAATGGTAAGAAACTCGTTACTACAGAAGAATTAGTTCAAAAAATTAAAGCGATTAAAGAAGTTGCGCCGAGCTTATATATTGTAGCACGCACAGACGCTCGTGGTGTAGAAGGATTAGATGAAGCAATTGAAAGAGCGAATGCATATGTAAAAGCAGGAGCAGACGCGATTTTCCCAGAGGCGCTACAATCAGAAGAGGAATTCCGTCTATTTAATAGCAAGGTAAATGCACCTTTATTAGCGAATATGACTGAATTCGGAAAAACACCATATTATAGTGCAGAAGAATTTGCGAATATGGGCTTCCAAATGGTTATTTATCCTGTAACTTCACTTCGCGTAGCAGCGAAAGCGTATGAGAATGTGTTTACTTTAATTAAGGAAACAGGTTCTCAAAAAGATGCACTTTCTAATATGCAAACGAGAAGTGAGTTATATGAAACAATTTCATATCATGACTTTGAAGAGTTAGATACTGGTATTGCAAAAACAGTATTATCAGAAGATCAATAGATAAAACAGCGAAGGCGATGAAAATACATCTTTGGCAAAATAAAATGCTTGATGTGAAAAATCATCGCCTTCTATTTTCAAAAAAAGATATTCCACTCATCGTAGACGAGCATAAGCAAAAAAGCTATGAAAGCCGAATGATAGGGGGATACATATGGAGAAAACGAAGTTACCATGGGCTGATTTTTTTTCACTCAATAAAGATGTAAATCATACGTACTTTACACCAGAAGATTTTTCAGGTGATGAGGAATTAATCGCAAAAACAACTGAACAATTTGTTAAACAAGAAATTGTTCCACAAATGGAGAACATTGAACAACATAACTATAAGGTTTCTCGTCAATTATTTGAAAAGGCTGGGGAACTTGGGTTATTAAGTATCGAGGTCCCAGAAGAATACGGCGGGTTTGAGTTAGGAAAGGCAGTTTCAGGACTAGTAGCAGAGAAAATGGGTTATGCTGGTGCATTTAGCGTTTCATTTAATATACACGCTGGTGTAGGTACATTGCCTTACATATATTACGGAACGAAAGAACAAAAAGAAAAATATTTGCCGAAAATTGCGTCTGGAGAATGGATTGGCGCTTATGCTTTAACTGAGCCAAATGCTGGTTCTGATGCTTTAAGTGCAAAAACGAGTGCGGTATTAAATGAAGATGGTACTGCTTGGAAGTTGAATGGTGAGAAGCAGTGGATTACAAATGCTCATATGGCAGATGTATACGTTGTTTTTGCGAAGACAAATAAAGGAATGACAGCGTTTATTGTCGAAAGAACATGTGAAGGTGTATCCATTGGATTAGAAGAAAAGAAAATGGGCATTAAAGGTTCTTCAACAGCGACTCTTATTTTAGAAGATGTTGTCATCCCTGCCGAAAATGTTTTAGGAGAAGTTGGGAAAGGGCATCACGTAGCTCTTAATATTCTTAACTTTGCTAGACTAAAACTTGCCTTTGGAAATATTGGAACAGCAAAGCAAGCAATTGGATTGTCCGTTCAATACGGAAAAGAACGCAAACAGTTCCAAACGGAATTAGTAGACTTTACGATGATTCAAGAGAAAATTGCAAATATGATCATTGCTACTTATGGAGCAGAAAGTGCAGCGTATCGTACAGCAGGTGTAATTGATGAAGCAATTCATGAGAGTGATGAGGATCTTATGAAGAAAATGTCTCAATTTGCAATTGAATGTGCACTAAATAAAGTAAATGCTTCTGAAACACTTGGTCACATCGTAGATGAAGCTGTACAAATTCATGGTGGTTACGGTTATATGCAAGAATACGAAGTAGAACGTTTATATCGTGACGCTCGAATTAGTCGTATTTTTGAAGGTACGAATGAAATTAATAGATTAACAGTTGCCAAAATGTTAATGAAACAAATGGAGCAAATTGAAGATCATGAAGTAGAAAGTGATTTAGAAAACGTCGAAAGAAACCATCGTTACATTTTATTAGCGAAACAATTGTTGAAACAATCTTTGAAAACGCTCTCTAAAACTCCGGGGTTAAAAATTGATCAAGAGCAAGAATATTCACGTGTATTATCAAATATGTTAACGGACGTGTACGTCATGGAATCAGCATTTTTACGTACGAGTAAAGCAATTAGTAAAAATGGTGAAGAGAAAGAACGTACGAAACAAATGATAACGGACGTTATTTGTGAAGAAGGCTATCGTAAAGTAGAAGAAGCGGCGATTTCTATACTTTCAGCGGCTGTTACAGAAGAACGAGATAGACACGTAATTTTAGCTGAAATTCGTCAATTATTAGTACCTTTATACACGAACGTATTTACGAAAAAGAGGGAAATTGCGAAGGTTAGTATAAATCGCGGAAAATATATTGTGTAATTAGGAGGAAAGCGATATGAAAAAGATTGGTTTTATCGGCTTAGGTAACATGGGTCTTCCGATGTCTAAAAATTTAGTTAAATCAAGTTACACAGTATATGGAGTGGATTTAAATAAAGAGGCTGAAGCTTCCTTTGAAAAAGAAGGAGGAATTATTGGGTTATCAATCTCAAAACTAGCAAAAACATGTGATGTGATTTTTACAAGTTTACCTTCACCTCGTGCTGTAGAAGCAGTATATTTTGGAGAAGAAGGATTATTTGAAAACAGTCATTCGAATGTAGTTTTAATTGATACAAGTACTGTATCTCCACAGTTAAACAAACAGTTAGAGGAAGCTGCAAAGGAAAAGAAAGTAGACTTTTTAGCAGCACCTGTTAGTGGTGGGGTAATTGGAGCTGAAAACCGTACATTAACGTTTATGGTTGGTGGATCAAAAGAGGTATATGATAAAACTGAATCTATCATGGAAGTGCTAGGAGCGAATATTTTCCACGTTAGTGAGCAAATTGATAGTGGTACAACAGTTAAATTAATTAATAATCTATTAATTGGTTTTTATACAGCTGGTGTGAGTGAAGCTTTAACATTAGCGAAAAAGAACAATATGGATTTAGATAAAATGTTTGATATTTTAAATGTAAGTTACGGTCAAAGTAGAATTTATGAGCGTAATTATAAAACTTTCATTGCATCAGAAAATTACGAGCCAGGCTTTACTGTAAATCTATTAAAAAAGGATTTAGGTTTTGCAGTTGATTTAGCTAAGGAAAGTGAACTCCACTTACCAGTAAGCGAAATGCTATTAAACGTATATGAAGAAGCAAGTGAAGCAGGGTATGGTGAAAACGATATGGCTGCTTTATATAAGAAGGTTAGTGAACAACTAATTTCTAATCAAAAATAATAGACTTATAAACATCATAAAAAAGGAGAGAATATAATGATTACAACTGAAATTAAACGAGTAAAAAATCATATTAATGGTGAGTGGGTAGAATCTACAGGGACAGAAGTAGAAGCAGTTCCAAATCCGGCAACTGGAAAAATTATCGCTTACGTTCCACTATCTCCGAAAGAAGATGTTGAAAAAGCTGTTGAAGCGGCAAAAGCAGCATACGAAACATGGTCTAAAGTACCAGTTCCGAATCGTTCAAGACAACTATACAAATATCTGCAGCTTTTACAAGAAAACAAAGATGAACTTGCAAAAATCATTACGTTAGAAAATGGAAAAACGCTAACGGATGCAACTGGTGAAGTACAGCGTGGTATTGAGGCAGTAGAACTGGCAACATCTACGCCAAATTTAATGATGGGACAAGCCCTTCCGAATATTGCGAGCGGAATTGATGGATCGATTTGGCGCTATCCAATTGGGGTTGTTGCTGGTATTACACCGTTCAACTTCCCAATGATGATTCCATTATGGATGTTCCCACTTGCAATTGCTTGTGGTAATACGTTCGTATTAAAAACATCGGAAAGAACGCCACTTTTAGCAGAGCGACTTGTAGAGTTATTCTATGAAGCTGGTTTTCCAAAGGGAGTATTAAACTTAGTGCAAGGTGGAAAAGATGTTGTAAATAGTATTTTAGAAAGCAAAGATATTCAAGCTGTTTCGTTCGTTGGCTCTGAGCCAGTAGCTCGTTACGTATATGAAACAGGTACGAAGCATGGAAAACGTGTGCAAGCATTAGCTGGTGCGAAAAACCATGCAATTGTAATGCCAGATTGCAACCTTGAGAAAACAGTGCAAGGTGTAATTGGATCTGCATTTGCAAGTAGTGGAGAGCGCTGCATGGCATGCTCTGTTGTAGCGGTAGTAGATGAAATTGCTGATGAATTCATCGACGTACTAGTAGCAGAGACGAAGAAGCTAAAAGTAGGCGATGGTTTCCACAAAGATAATTATGTTGGTCCATTAATCCGTGAATCTCATAAAGAACGTGTGTTAGGCTATATTAATAGCGGTGTAGCTGATGGGGCAACTTTATTAGTAGATGGCCGCAAAATTAATGAAGAAGTTGGAGAAGGTTACTTTGTTGGTGCAACAATCTTTGATGATGTAAATCAAGAAATGAAAATTTGGCAAGATGAGATTTTTGCTCCTGTATTAAGCATTGTACGAGTTAAAGATTTAGAAGAAGGTATCAAACTGACAAATCAATCTAAATTCGCAAATGGTGCGGTAATTTATACGTCAAATGGTAAACATGCACAAACGTTCCGTGATAACATCGATGCTGGTATGATCGGTGTAAACGTAAACGTTCCAGCACCAATGGCATTCTTCGCATTTGCAGGAAATAAAGCTTCCTTCTTTGGTGATTTAGGTACAAATGGTACAGATGGCGTTCAATTCTATACACGTAAAAAAGTTGTAACTGAGCGCTGGTTTTAAAAAAAGCATGTAAATTGTTACATAAGAAAGCCACTCAAAAGAGTGGCTTTCTTATTGTGTATTAATTATTTTTTTCAAATGCTAATTTAATACCGAATCCAATTAAGACAATCCCTGTTAGCCCTTGAATATAACGCTGTGTTTTTGGTTTCTTCATAAAAGCACTAATTTTATCAATTAAAAATATATAAAAAGCAAACCAAATAACTGTTAAAACGAGGTAAGTAAGGCCCATTACGAGAAGTTGGATAAGTGTATTATGATTTGGATTTAAAAATTGCGGTAAAAATGTTAAAAAGAAGACTGCAACTTTAGGGTTTAATAAATTCGTAAGAAACCCTTGGCGAAAGCAAGAAGTGTGTTCGTCTTCATTATTCAAAGAAATATCGTTCGTATCAACGCCTTCTTTATTTCTTACTGCTAAAAGGGCTTTAATACCAATATAAATTAAATATAGAGCTCCAACGTACTTGAAAATAGAAAATAAAAGAGCTGACTTTACAATAAGTGCGGAAAGTCCGATTACTGCTGCTAAAGTATGAATCAATAGTGCAATACATGTACCGAACACTGTTTTCACTCCACCCACCTTACCAGCAACTAATGTATTTTTCGTAGCCATTGCAGTATCAGGGCCCGGTAAAATAATAAGACAAATAGACATAATGATGAAAAGAAAATAATTTTCAATCACAGTCGCTCCTCCTTTTTTTATTTTTAGAATATTTGATTAAAATTAGTGTAGCATACATTCTGATTTAATAAAATTAAATTTTATTAAAAAATATTAAATGATAAAAAGGCTATATAGTCATGTAATTACATGACTATATAGCCTCAGTTTTATCCCGCCTGAACGGGCGATTGGTGAGGACAAATAATAAGCAGGAGATGAACCTCCACTTATTAAAGTTTCACTTTATGCATTAAGTAAGTTAAAGAATCGATTTACATCTTCTTCTGAAACATCACTTAACTGCTTATATTTATAATTCGGATTTTGATCCTTATCAACGACAATGGAACGTACCCCTTCGAAGAAATCTTCATGCCTCATAAAATTTTTAGCAAGTATAAGATCTGTTGCGAAACAATCTTCAACTGATTTTCCTTCTCCGTCAATAAGTTGCTTTAATGTTACTTTTAAGGAGATAGGAGATTTAGACAATAATATTTCTTTTGTTTTTAAAGCGAAAGGATCGTGTTCGTTCTCTAACGATTGGATAATTTCTTCAATTGTATCGAATGTAAAGTGAGTATTAATTTCTTCTAATGAAGTAGCAAGTTCGCTTTCTAGGTTAGAAGTAGATGTGAATGTTTGAATAACAGCTTTTAAACGAGTATGTACATCTTCAGCATGCCAATTTATATTATCAAGTTTGGCTAGAAAAGCAGGTAATGAATCAGAAGTCATAAAGTAATCAGCAGCATGAATAAATAATACGTCAGGAGCCTTTAAAATGGATGCCGTTAAAGCAACGTAACGACCTGAATATCCAGGTGCTTTATTTAAGAAATATGCAGCACCGACGTCTGGGAAGAAGCCAATGTTCATCTCAGGCATTGCCCATTTTGTACGCTCTGTCACAATTCGATACTTCGCACCATTTGTAAGACCGACACCACCACCCATTACAATACCATCTAAACAAGCGATAATCGGTTTTTTATATTGATAGATGTAAGTGTCAATCTCATACTCTTCCTCAAAAAAACGTTCTGCATGCTGTAAGGCAACTTCGTTTGAACGTGCTTCGTAAAGAGTTTTAATGTCACCACCTGCGCAAAATCCTTTTGTGCCAGCTCCTTTTAATACGATAACGGCAATACGCTCATCGTGCTCCCACTCTTTAAGTTTTTGTCCAATTGGTTGTAACATATCATAGGATAAAGAGTTAAGTGCTTTTGGACGGTTTAAAGTAATTGATGCAACACCGTTTTCACTAACAGAAAATAAAACGTGTTCAGTCATGATTCATCCTCCTTTACATATCTTCTTATTCTTAATTCTTTATATGTAGTGAAATGTCCTCTATAAATTTTGTCTAAAGTTGACGGTATGTGTTAAAATGTCCACCGCATATTTTGACGAGTAATATTTGCAGGATTTCGGAGATTGAAGATGAATATTACAACATTACTGTAAGAGTAAATATTTGAAGTCATGGTGATAAAAGCGCTATTATATATGTGTAAAATGTGGATAGTTACTCTAAAATAAAATTGTTGAAATTCAAAAGAATGGTTTGCATGTTAATTAGAAATAGGGGAAGGAGAAATCGGAATGCCAGGACCTTTACTATTATCGGTTATTATTTTGTCTTCGTTAATCATAGGGATAACTCAGTATTTTCATCATACAGATACAACAGAAGAAGTGAAGGATAAAGTACGTCTCGTATTTCCGATTTTTATAATTTCTATTTCCTTTTGCATTCTATTAAATAAGGATGGATACATTGTTGCTGTATTTTCATTTTTTGTAGCAATCGTTTTAATTACAGTTTTATATTATGTAATGAAAGACTTTATACAAAAATAAAGATGCTGTAATAGGCATTTTTATTTTAAGAATATATAAAATTTCACATACCGTATTTTACATAAATACATAAAACATCTCATAATAGAAAAGTACTTACTTTGTCGTGTATTTACTTGTCAATCTTGCATAGCCACTATACTATTAAAATGTAGAGATTATAAAAAGGGGTTGTATCTATCATGAAATTTGAGATGCACACAAAAATTGTTTCCAATGAAAAAGAAGTAAGATTACATATAGAAGAAAACATATTTCAATTCATTTTGGATGGTTATCACTTATTTACAGTGCAAGAAATATTACCTTTATATAAATCAAATGAAGAAAGAATTGGTAGTGCAATGATACAAAAGTTAGAGTGGGAGAACGGAAGAACTACGGTAACCTACCAACTCGTATCACTAAAATCAGTAAATTAAAGGAGAAGGAAATCATGAAGTTATTCCATACAGCGGATTGGCATTTAGGTAAGCTTGTTCATGGCGTATATATGACTGAAGATCAAAAAATTGTATTAGATCAGTTTGTACAAGCTGTTGAAGAAGAAAAGCCAGATGCCGTAATTATTGCCGGGGATTTATATGACAGAGCAATTCCACCGACAGAAGCAGTAGACTTATTAAATGATGTGCTGCAAAAATTAGTTATAGATTTACAAACACCAGTTATTGCGGTAGCTGGAAACCATGATAGTCCAGATCGTATCCATTTTGGAAGTAATTTAATGAAGAAACAGGGATTACATATTGTAGGACAATTTCAATTCCCATATGAACCTGTTGTATTAAATGATGAATATGGAGAGGTTCATTTCCATCTCGTTCCGTATGCAGATCCAAGTATAGTTAGACATATATTGAAAAACGAAGACGTACGTTCTCATGATGATGCGATGCGTATTTTTATGAATGAGCTTTCTGAAACGATGGATAAAGAGGCTAGACATGTATTTGTTGGACATGCATTTGTAACTTCTTCTGGAGAAGCAGAGGAGAATACAAGTGATGCGGAACGACCACTTTCAATTGGTGGTGCTGAATATGTAAATAGTCATTATTTTGATAAGTTTCACTACACAGCGCTTGGGCATTTACATCAAGCGCATTTCGTACGTAATGAGACAATTCGATATTCAGGTTCGCCACTTGCATACTCTATTTCTGAAGAAAAACATAAAAAAGGATATTACATTGTGGAGCTGGACGAGAAAGGTGAAGCAACAATTGAAAAAAGGCTACTTTCACCACGTCGTAAAATGCGAACAGTAGAAGCAGAAATAGATGATTTATTACAGCATTCAATAAGTGAAGATTACGTATTTGTTAAATTATTAGATGAAAATCCTGTCTTACAGCCGATGGAGAAAATACGCTCTGTATATCCAAATGCAATGCACGTTGAAAGAGCGATTCAAAGACGAGAGTTCACAGAGTCAAATGAAGTAACTGTTTCTAGACATAAAACGGATGATTTATCTCTTTTAAAGGCTTTCTATAAAGAAATGAAAGGCTTAGATTTATCAGAAGAGAAAGAACGTCTATTTGTAGAAGTATTACAAACAGTGCAAGAACGGGAAGGTGAACGAGGATGAGGCCGATTCAGCTAATTATGACGGCATTTGGGCCGTATAAACAGAAAGAAGTAATCGATTTTAACGATCTTGGAGAGCATCGTATTTTCGCCATTTCTGGGAATACAGGAGCTGGAAAGACAACGATTTTTGATGCGATTTGTTATGTGTTGTATGGTGAGGCTAGTGGAGAAGAACGTAGTGATACGAGTATGCTTCGAAGTCAATTTGCTGATGATAATGTGTATACGAGTGTCGAACTAACCTTCCAGTTAAAAGGGAAACGCTATGAAATAAAACGACAACTTGGTCATAAAAAACAAGGGAATAAGACGATTACAGGGCATGCAGTAGAGTTATACGAAATTATTGATGGAGAAAAGGTACCATCTGTAGATCGTTTTCATGTAACGGATGTAAATAACAAAGTGGAAGATTTAATTGGTTTAAGCAAACATCAATTTAGTCAAATTGTTATGTTACCACAAGGAGAATTCCGAAAACTATTAACATCTGAGACAGAAAACAAAGAAGAGATCTTACGTCGTATTTTTAAAACAGATCGTTATAAATTAATGCGTGAGTTACTAGATCAAAAACGTAAACAATGGAAAGATGTTCTGCAAGAAAAACAAAAAGAACGAGAACTATATTTCCGTAATGTTTTTAAATTACCAATTCGCGATGGAGCATTATTAGAGACATTAGTGGAACAAGAGCATGTAAATACGCATCAAGTAGTAGAAGCATTAGAACAAGAAACAGGCGCGTATAAAGCAGAGGTTGAGCAATTACAAGTAGAACAAGATGTTCAAACAAAGCAATTAAAGGATGCAGAAACACGTTTTCATGCAGCAAAATCTGTAAATGAGAAATTTACAGATTTACAGCAAAAGAATGAGAGATATAACACATTACAAGAAAACCGTACAGTCATTGAAATGAAAGAGAACTCTTTTAAACGTGCGGAACAAGCGAAGCGTTTATTACCATTTGAGCAATGGTATGAGGAAGCAATGCAAAATGAGCAGAAAGCTGAAAGTTTGTTAAAACAGATAATCGTAAAAAAAGAACATATACTAAACAATTTTGAGCTTGCTCAGGAGAAATATGAAGCAATAAAGAATAAAGAATCAGAACGAGAAGATGCTAAAAAACTTGTTCAAAGATTAGAAGAGTTACAACCAATTATTGCATCATTAGCTGAGAAAAAGTTGAATTTACAAAATGCTGAAATTCAAATAGGGAAATTTAAAGAAAGTATGCAAAAGTTCGATCAACTACTAGAAGAGCATACAAATCAAAAACAGAAAATGTCCGGTGAATTACAGCAATTAGAACATGCACTTGAGCAATATGTAACTAAAGTAGAAGAACTAACAAATATGCGAGAAGATGCAAAGGTTTTAAAGCAAGCATATGATGTTTGGCAAGAAAAACAAAAATTCGAGCAAGAAAAAGAAGTTGCATTTACTAAGATGCAAGAGGCGGTTCGTGCGTATGAAAATATGGAACGCCGCTGGTTAAGTGAACAAGCAGGTATATTAGCACTTCATTTACATGATGGTGAATCTTGTCCAGTATGTGGTAGTACGAATCACCCGAAAAAAGCGACAGAGCAAAGTGATGCGATCGATGAAAAAGAATTAAACGATTTAAGAGAAAAGAAGAACGTTGCTGAAAAATTACATGTTCAAGTAGAGGAGAAATGGAATTTCTATCGACTACAATATGAACAAGTGATAGAAGAAGTGATGAAACGAGGGTACCACTCAGAACAATTAGTTGAAACATACAGTGCGCTCGTTCAAAAAGGAAAACAATTAGCAGCAGAAGTGAATGCGTTAAAAGAAAGCGAAGAAAGACGTAAACAAATTGCTGTGAATATAAAAAGCATAGAAGAAAAAGTAGATGAACTTCAGAAACAAAAGCGTGAAGTAGAAATTATGCAACACCGTACAGAAATGGAATGTATACAGCTTCGTACGTCATATGAGCATGATAAGCAAAATATTCCAGATAACTTACAAACAGTTCAAGATTGGAAAATACAGTTTGACCAAGCAATGCAACAAAGTAAGAGAATGGAAGAGGAATGGAAGAAAGTACAAGAAGCATATCAACATTGGCAAAATGAACATATACGTATTCAAGCAGAGCAGGAAGGTGCTTCTAATCAATTTGAAAGTGCAAAATTGAAGAAAGAAGAGACTTTCACGCGCTTTATGAAAGAGCTTGAGCAGAGCGGATTTACAGATCAAACTACGTATAAAGAAGCTAAATTAAGTGATGCTGAGATGGAAATGTTACAAAAAGAAATTCAAAGTTACTATTCATCTCTTGAAGTACTTGCAAAGCAAATCGAAGAATTACATGCTGAATTGAAAGATAAACAGTATATGGATATTACTTCGTTAGGTGAACACATACAAGAATTAGAAATTAATCTTGATATAATTAAAGAAAAACGTCAACGCGCGCAAAATGCAGTCGCATATATTTCTGATTTACATGAAAATATTAGACGTATTGATGAACAAATTCATGAAGAAGAAAAAGCATTCCAAGAACTTGTTGATTTATATGAAGTAATGAAAGGTGATAATGAAAGTCGCATATCCTTTGAACGTTACATCTTAATTGAGTATTTAGAACAAATTGTTCAAATCGCCAATGAGCGACTACGTAAGTTATCAAATGGACAATTTTATTTAAAACGAAGTGAACGAGTTGAAAAGAGAAATCGTCAAAGTGGATTAGGTCTAGATGTATACGACGCATACACTGGTCAAACACGTGATGTAAAAACATTATCTGGCGGTGAGAAATTTAATGCATCGCTTTGCTTAGCACTTGGAATGGCAGATGTCATTCAAGCGTATGAAGGTGGCATTTCCATCGAAACGATGTTTATCGATGAAGGATTCGGTTCATTAGATGAGGAGTCATTAACGAAAGCAGTTGACGCCTTAATTGACTTACAAAAATCAGGCCGATTTATCGGTGTCATTTCACACGTTCAAGAGCTGAAAAACGCAATGCCGGCTGTATTAGAAGTAACGAAGCAGAAGGATGGGTGTAGTGAGACTAGGTTTGTGGTGAAGTAAGTTCTGGAAACAGAGTAGGATCCCATTTGGTACTTTTAGTGTAGTTTGTATAATTAACAAAACGTCGTCTCTTCAATTGAGGCGACGTTTTGTTTTACTAAATGTTTATGAATTATCAGAAGATGGCGGCGTATTTGCCAAACGGTTATAAGCCTTAAAAGCTGCAATTGCCGATATAACACCACCAGCTAAAAATAAAGTTGATCCGCCAACTAAAATGATCCGACTGACATATGTCTCACGTGCTTCTTCTACTTGTTCTTGTAACGCTGTAGGCATATGAAATCCTCCTTTACATAATTGTTTTGTAAATAGTATATACAAACGCCTAAAATATGTTAAAATCACTGGAGAGTTTAATAGGTGGAGTATCAATTTAGGATATAAGTGGTTTAACAAATCTTCATTATAAATTTATGTAAACTTCACATACAGCACATATTAAAATTGTATTATGTATATGTACCAAATAAATAAAGTGAATAATAGTAAGTTCTATTTTGAAAATTGAAAATCCTATTATTTTTATATAAAGGTCTTGATTAGGAATTTTTAGTTTTGGAAATGGTTCTTAATAAAAAGGAATTCATATAAAAGGGGAATGTCTTATGACAACATATACGAGTGAGATGAAGAAAACTTTAGTTTCAGAAGAAGATGTAGATATTTTAAAAATTATGGCGCATCCAATCCGATTACAAATTGTAAATGAATTAAGCACAAGAAAAACGTGTAACGTAACACAATTAACAGAATTGCTAAATATTCCACAATCGACTGTTTCGCAACATTTATCAAAAATGAAAGGTAAAGTGTTACGTGCAGAGAGAAGGGGTTTAGAAATTTATTATCACATTAATAACTTAAAAGCGAGCAAGATTGTTAGTGTTTTAGGATATATAAATTAATGAAGTACTACAATATAAAATAGCCTCTGCTGCTAGGCAGGGGCTATTTTATATTGTTTTATGTACTTGCATTTAAAATTTTATAGTTTTTATGATTTACAATTGTTCGATCAAATTCAAAAGTACCACCGCTTACATTTGTAATTTCAACTAAGACCGATTCAGTATATAGTTTTAGTACAGATCCTGTAATCTTTAAATTATTTCGTTGAAAAAGTATAGTATCCCCTACGTTTGCTTTCATAGTACCTCCTCATAAAAGACAGAAATATTTTTTTATTATATATATTAAACCACGGATAGATATATTAGTGAATATTTAGTTTTGTTTATCAATAAAATATTTCTTGTCTAATAAAATAGTATAGAGTACTCCTATATTAAAAGTTATATTTTATTTACGTTTATTATATGCAATGTAAATTGTTTCAGCATTAGCGAAAAAATGTTTCTATGTAAATACTGCAGCTAAATAAATTATTCAAAAGACAGATACTATGTAGCCCCAAAAACGTAAAGTAGATAAGTAAGGTTTTTTGTAGGAGCGCAAGAAAAAATATACGTTTAGGAATAAGATCTCATTTCGGTGAAATTCCAATTAAAAACATAGAAAAACTTTAATATAAAAAGGTAATCAATTATAAATGAAGAAGTAATATATACGAAAGGAGAGATTTATATGAATAAAGAGAAAAAACAAGTTCGTCAACTTAGTTTTCTGGTGAATTTTTTGAACGACAAGGGGAGTCTGGTGAGAATTTAATAGTATTATAGTATCCCCTTGTGAAAAAATGGTTGGGGGAATATATAAATGATAACAGAAATGAATATTAAAGTAGTTTGTGAAGAATCGTTTTCAAAAAGAGAAATAAAAATTTTAGAGACGTTGCTTTCAACTTTAGCAGGGCATTCTAACGCTTTCGTTACAAAAGAGGGAATGTTTTTAAATCCTTTAAGTAAAGAGAAGAGTGTGATTTATTGTCACAATTTTGTATTTGTAAAATCACTTACAGAAGAAATGTGTACAGAATTAAAAGAAGTTTTAACAAGACGTATTAAAAATGCTTTCATTATGATGGAATTTGTAGAGCCAATTGTTACATTTGAAGAAACAATTATAAACGTATAAAGAAAGTCAGGCTTATGAATTGACCTAATAAAACCGTCTCTTTAATAAATTATTAAAGAGACGGTTTTATTGTTTCACTATTTAAAAAGGGGTTCAAAAACACATGTAAATCGAACTTATACAAAACAATTTAAATAACTATTACGTATTTAAAAAGCATTTTGTTGTATTTCGTCATTCGTTTTCTGTAACTGATTCCATGTTTTTGACGCTCTGGCTTGTAAGTGCTTACATAAAGAGAAACATTTTATACAATGAAGGTGTTAAATCAAATGAGGTGGTCAAAATGAACATTAAAAAAGCAAATTTGGCGTATGGCATTGAAATAGAAAGAGGAGGCGGGATAATATGAAAAAATCAAATGTAAATCCATGGCTTGTTGTCCTTGGCACAGTCATTGTACAAATGGGGCTTGGAACGATATATACATGGAGCTTATTTAATCAGCCTTTAGTAAGTAAATACGGTTGGAGTCTTAACGCAGTTGCTATTACTTTCTCAATTACTAGTCTTTCTTTAGCGTTTTCAACTTTGTTTGCGAGTAAATTGCAAGAAAAATGGGGCCTTCGTAAACTTATTATGATAGCTGGACTAGCATTAGGAATGGGGTTAGTGCTTAGCTCACAAGCGTCCTCACTAATATTACTTTATGTATTAGCAGGAGTTGTTGTAGGTTACGCAGATGGTACAGCTTATATTACTTCACTATCTAATTTAATTAAGTGGTTCCCAGAACGTAAAGGTTTAATCTCTGGTATATCTGTAGCTGCATATGGTACAGGTAGCTTAATTTTCAAATACATAAATGCAAAGTTAATTGATACAGTTGGTGTATCGCAAGCGTTTATATACTGGGGCTTAATTGTTACAGGTATGATAGTACTTGGTGCTTGCTTAATTCATCAGGCTGCAGATAAAGGTGCAGTGAGTGAAACAAACAGTAAGGACTATACAACAAAAGAAATGCTAGGTACAAAACAAGTATACTTATTATTTATTATGTTATTTACATCATGTATGAGTGGTTTATATTTAATTGGTATGGTAAAAGACATCGGTGTTCAACTTGTAGGGCTTAACGCAGCGACAGCAGCTAATGCAGTGGCTATGGTTGCAATTTTCAATACATTAGGTCGTATTATTCTTGGACCGTTATCAGATAAAATCGGCCGTTTAAAAATTGTTACTGGTACTTTTGTTGCTATGGCGTCTTCAGTCTTGGTTCTAAGTTTCGTAGATTTAAATTATGGTATCTACTTCGTATGTGTTGCAAGTGTAGCGTTTTGCTTTGGTGGAAATATCACGATTTTCCCAGCTATTGTTGGTGATTTCTTCGGTATGAAAAATCATAGTAAGAACTACGGAATTGTGTATCAAGGATTTGGATTTGGAGCACTTGCAGGTTCCTTTATCGGTGCACTTCTAGGTGGATTCAAACCAACCTTCATGGTGATCGGCGTATTATGTGTCGTGTCATTTATTATCGCAATTTTAATTCAAGCACCTAATCAGAAAAAAGAACAAGAGGAAGAGTATCGCAGCGTAGCGTAAGGATTTAAATCTTCTATAACACTATGATTATGAAAAAGCATCCTGTTAAATAGGGTGCTTTTTTTATGAATTACTTTAACGAGACTATTTAACCTTTGGCATTTTCTTGAGAGAAAAGAGAGTAAAGTATTCGTTTGGATTATATTGGAATATAATAAACTGGTACATCATATTTGAAATATTAATTAAATCCTAAATGATAAAGAAGATATTCAATTGTATTTACAATATATATTTTCAGAAAAATATTGAGAAAATATATACTCGTGTTTTTGGTAAAGCATTGTAAATAAAGATATCTACAGTTTATCATCGACAATATTACAAAGAGGGTTTTGAATTCTGTTTATAAAGCAAGTACTTTTAATGTGTTTAGATATGATTTTATTAAGAAGCATTAAAAAGTTTTATCTGAAAAATAAAAAAAGATTGACAAGTATATTGAGAAACATTATCATTTCGGTGTAACAGTTATAAATGAAAAACATTATCAGTTAGTTTGATTTTGATGAAAAGTACACTTGACCAATTAGTTTAGTAAGTGTATTATTTTTTACAACATCAATGATAATGAAAATCATTATCATTGATGTTGTCTCACTAGATTAATTTTCAAATGAAAGGATAGAGAAAATGAACTTAGGGGAATTTGATGGGAAACTCGTTTTAGTAACAGGTGCTGCCCAAGGCATAGGCAGTGTTGTTACCAAAATGTTTTTAGAAAGAGGATCTACAGTTATTGCGGTGGATCAAAATGAAGAGGGGTTAAACGTACTCCTAAATCAAAATGAATTAAATGAACCACGTATTAAAACGTTTCAATTAGATGTGAGTAATAGCACAGCTGTTGAAGAGATAGTAAACCGTATTGAAAATGACATCGCACCGATAGATATTTTAGTAAATGTCGCAGGGGTTTTACGTATGGGAGCGATTCATTCTTTAAGTGATGAAGATTGGAATAAAACATTCTCTGTAAATTCTACAGGAGTTTTCTATATGTCCCGAGCAGTAAGTAAACATATGATGCAAAGAAAGTCAGGGGCAATTATTACAGTTGGTTCAAATGCAGCAAGTACTCCAAGAATGGAAATGGCAGCGTATGCTGCATCAAAAGCTGCAACGACGATGTTTATGAAGTGTTTAGGATTAGAACTTGCAGCATACAATATTCGCTGTAATTTAGTATCACCAGGTTCTACTGAAACTGAAATGCAAAGATTACTATGGGCTGATGAGAATGGAGCAAAAAATATAATTGCTGGCTCTCAAAGTACATATAGACTCGGTATACCGTTACAAAAAATTGCACAGCCTTCAGAAGTTGCTGAAGCAGTATTGTTTTTAGCTTCAGATAAAGCGAGTCATATTACTATGCACAATTTATGTGTTGATGGCGGAGCAACATTAGGAGTTTAATAAAAAATTTAGGGGGCTACTATACTATGAATGAATTTACGGCTGTAAAGGAACTGTCAGAAAAATTATTAGAAGATTATAAGACTGAATCTTCATTCTTTTTCGCTTCACCAAATCGAACGATATTGACAGAAGGAGAGTTTACTACAGTAAAGCATCGTGAAATTGAAAGTTTCCCAGAGCTTGTGCAAGCCGTATTATGTAATGCGAAACAAGCTGGAAATCCACATCCTATCGTTGTTGGTGCTTTGCCATTTGATCGCAGAAAA
The DNA here is from genome assembly GCF_001884105.1 of Bacillus luti. Lineage (GTDB taxonomy): Bacteria > Bacillota > Bacilli > Bacillales > Bacillaceae_G > Bacillus_A > Bacillus_A luti. The sequence continues at coordinate 74,329 of NZ_MACI01000003.1, forward strand.
GAAGTTCAACTTATCGTACCAGAACATAGTAGAATTGCTGAGAAATTACAGTTAGAGGCAACAAATGAGATGAAACACAATGAGAAACTGACATTTGAACTGACGCCTGTACCAGAGCCTGAGGTGTATATGAATGGTGTGAAGCAAGGAATTAAAAAAATACAGGACGGCGATTTAAATAAAATCGTTCTATCCAGATCGTTAGATGTTGAATCTTCCGAAAAGATTGATAAGCAAAAACTTCTTCGAGAATTAGCAGGGCATAATAAGCACGGTTATACATTTGCTGTGAATTTACCGAAAGATGAAAATGAGAATAGTAAGACGTTAATTGGAGCAAGCCCTGAATTACTCGTTTCACGTAATGGTATGCAAGTTATTTCTAATCCGTTAGCTGGTTCAAGACCTCGTAGTGATGATCCAGTGGAAGATAAAAGAAGAGCAGAAGAATTACTTGCTTCTCCAAAAGATTTACATGAACATGCGGTAGTAGTGGAAGCGGTTGCTGCTGCGCTTCGTCCATACTGTCATACATTACATGTTCCAGAAAAACCATCCGTTATTCATAGTGAAACGATGTGGCATTTGTCTACTGAAGTGAAAGGTGAACTAAAAGATCTAAATACTACTTCTTTAGAATTAGCAATTGCTCTTCATCCTACGCCAGCAGTTTGCGGAACGCCGATGGAAGAAGCGAGAGAGGTTATTCAAGAAATTGAGCCATTTGACCGTGAATTCTTTACAGGAATGCTAGGGTGGAGCGATTTAAATGGAGATGGTGAATGGATTGTTACAATTCGTTGTGCTGAAGTACAAGAAAATACACTTCGTTTATATGCAGGCGCTGGAGTTGTTGCTGAGTCAAAACCAGAAGATGAGTTAGCTGAAACATCAGCTAAGTTCCAAACGATGCTGAAGGCTTTAGGACTAGGAGATAGTTCACTTAATGAAAAATAGGGGGAAGAAAGAATGTTAGCAGGATATACGGAATGGCCAAAAGAATTTGCCGATCGTTACCGAGAGGAAGGGTGTTGGATTGGTGAAACATTTGGCGGAGTGTTAAGAGAGCGTGCTGAAAAATATGGAGATCAAATTGCAGTTGTAAGCGGTAATACGCATATAACGTATAGTGAGCTTGATAAAAAAGTAGATCGCTTAGCTTCAGGTTTACTGAATTTAGGAATAAAGAAAGAAGATCGAGTTGTAATCCAATTACCTAACATTATCGAGTTTTTCGAAATATGCTTTGCGCTATTTCGAATTGGAGCACTTCCTGTTTTTGCACTACCTTCACATCGAAGCAGTGAAATTAGTTATTTTTGTGAGTTTGGTGAGGCGAGTGCGTACGTTATTTCAGATAAGGCTCTTGGCTTTGACTATCGAAAACTAGCAAGAGAAGTGAAAGAGAAAGTGCCAACTTTACAACATGTAATTGTAGTGGGGGAAGAAGGAGAGTTTGTAAACATAAGTGATCTGTATGTAGATTCCGTACCATTACCAGAAGTTCATTCGAGTGATGTTGCATTTCTCCAATTATCAGGAGGGACAACAGGACTTTCTAAATTAATTCCTAGAACGCATGACGACTATATTTATAGCTTACGTGTTAGCGCTGAAATTTGTCATTTGAATACAGATAGCGTCTATATGGCCGTTCTTCCAGTAGCGCATAATTACCCGATGAGTTCTCCTGGGACATTTGGAACTTTCTATGCGGGTGGAAAAGTAGTGTTAGCAACTGGCGGTAGTCCAGATGAGGCATTTGCACTTATAGAAAAAGAAAAAGTTACGATTACTGCTCTCGTTCCGCCATTAGCAATGATATGGCTTGATGCTGCATCTACTCGTAATAACGATTTTTCGAGCCTAGAAGTTATTCAAGTAGGTGGTGCTAAGTTTAGTGCTGAAGTTGCAAAACGTATACGCCCTACATTTGGTTGTACGTTACAACAAGTGTTCGGTATGGCAGAAGGGTTAGTAAATTACACAAGATTAAATGATTCTGAAGAAGTTATTATTCACACGCAAGGTAGACCAATGTCTACATTTGATGAAGTAAGGGTTGTTGATGAAAATGATAACAATGTAAAACCAGGAGAAGTAGGTCGTTTATTAACGCGAGGGCCATATACAATTCGTGGCTATTATAAAGCAGAAGAGCATAATGCACGATCATTTACAAAGGATGGATTTTATCGTACAGGTGATCTTGTGAAAGTAAATGAACGAGGTTACATCATTGTAGAAGGAAGAGATAAAGATCAAATTAACCGTGGTGGTGAGAAGGTTGCTGCGGAAGAAGTTGAAAATCATCTATTAGCACATGATGCAGTCCATGATGCAGCAATTGTATCTATGCCTGACGATTATTTAGGAGAACGTACTTGTGCATTTGTTATAGCCCGCGGACAAGCTCCAACGGTAAGTGAATTAAAAATATTTTTAAGAGAACGCGGTATAGCAGCGTATAAGATTCCAGACCGAATTGAATTTATTGAATCATTCCCGCAAACAGGTGTTGGAAAAGTCAGCAAAAAAGAATTACGTAAAGTCATTGCTGAAAAACTTATGACAGTAAAACGATAAAAAATATAAAAATTGGAAGGAAGTGATTAGATGGCTATCCCATCTATTTCAGTATACAAAATGCCAGTTGAATCAGAACTACCAAAAAATAAAGTGAACTGGACGCCAAATCCGAAACGTGCGGTTCTTCTAATTCATGACATGCAAGAATATTTTCTCGATGCATATAGCGATAAAGAGTCACCAAAAGTAGAACTCATTTCAAATATTAAGGTGATAAGAGAAAAATGTAAGGAACTTGGTATACCAGTTGTTTATACAGCACAACCAGGTGGACAAACGTTAGAACAACGAGGGTTATTACAAGACTTCTGGGGTGACGGTATTCCTGCGGGACCAGATAAAAAGAAAATTGTTGATGAACTTACTCCTGATGGGGATGATATATTTCTAACAAAATGGAGATATAGTGCATTTAAAAAGACAAATCTATTAGAAATTTTAAATGAACAAGGAAGAGACCAACTCATTATTTGCGGTATTTATGCGCATATTGGCTGCCTATTAACAGCTTGTGAAGCATTTATGGATGGTATAGAGCCGTTCTTTATAGCTGATGCAGTTGCAGACTTTTCACTAGAGCATCATAAACACGCGTTAGAGTATGCATCTAATAGATGTGCAGTAACGACATCAACAAACATTTTGTTAACGGAGTTACAAAGTTTAAAAGATGATGAACTTACTTTATTGGAAGTACATGAACTAGTTGCACAATTACTTCGTGAATCAGTGGAGAGCATTGATATTGATGAGGACTTATTAACTAGAGGACTTGATTCGGTCAGAATTATGAGTTTAGTAGAGAAGTGGCGTCGCGAAGGGAAAGAAATCACTTTTGCAGATTTAGCAGAACGTCCAACCGTTGCGGGTTGGTACAGTTTACTATCTTCACAAACAGCACAGGTGCTGTAATAAATAGACTACATAATAAAGGGGTAGTAAAGAATGCCTAACAGTCAAAAGATTCGTCATTCGTTATCGTCTGCGCAGTCTGGTATGTGGTTTGCGCAACAATTAGATCCACTTAATCCGATTTATAATACTGGAGAATATGTAGAAATAAACGGAAATATTCATCAAGAAATTTTTGAATTAGCTGTACGTAAAGTTGTAATGGAAGCAGAAGCGCTTCATGTTTGTTTCGAAGATGATGAAATTGGCCTATGGCAAGTTATTAAGGAATCACAGTTTCATATGCATTTTATTGACGTTCGTAAAGAAGAAAATCCTGAAGAAGCTGCTAAAGTATGGATGAAAAAAGATTTGTCTATGCCAGTTGATTTAAAAAAAGATAAATTATTTACGGAAGCACTTATTCGAGTTGAAAATAATCGTTTCTTTTGGTATCAGCGCATCCATCACATTGTGATGGATGGCTATGGATTTTCACTTCTTAGCCAAAAGGTAGCGAATGAGTACACATCACTTATAGAAGAAACAAACAAAAATGAAAAGCCATTTGGTTCTCTTGCAAAAATTGTACAAGAAGATATTGAGTATCGTCAGTCTAATCAATTTCAAGAAGATCGTACTTTTTGGTTAGAAAAGTTTGTGGATAAACCAGAAGTTGTAAGTTTGGCAGAACGAGCACCGAGAACATCAAATGGATTTTCACGAGAAACAGCTTATTTATCTAGTTCTAGCACGAAAACTTTACTAGAAGATATCAATGTTTCGTTAACAAGTTGGCCGGAATTTCTTATCGCTGTAACAAGTATTTATATGCATAAATTAACAGGTGCAAATGATATTGTTTTAGGTTTACCAATGATGGGACGTCTAGGTTCGGCATCTATTTATACACCTGGTATGGTAATGAATTTAGTTCCACTCCGTCTTACTGTAACTCCAAATATAACTCTTGCGGAATTATTACTACAAGTGTCTAAAGAAATTCGAGACGTACGTCGTCATCATAAATACCGTCATGAGGAATTAAGAAGAGACTTAAAGTTATTAGGTGAAAATCAAAGGTTATTTGGTCCGTTAGTGAATGTTATGCCTTTTGATTACGGACTTAATTTTGCTGGAAATCGTGGTGTTACACATAATTTATCGTCAGGACCTGTCGATGATTTATCGATAAATGTGTATAAACGTTTTGATCAAAATGAGTTAATGATTCATTTTGATGCGAACCCAGAAGTGTATAATGTAGCGGAACTAGCATTGCATAAAGACAGGTTTATGAATCTATTAGATGTAGTGATAAAAAATTATCAGAAAGACGAGTCGATTGGAAAAATAAATATTACTCTTCCTGAAGAAAATCATAAAGTTTTATTGGAATGGAATGAGACTAAGGAAGCTGATAAGTTAAGCCCTCTACCTATATTATTTGAAAGACAAGTACAAAAAAATTCAAATAAAATAGCGATTACCTGTAACGGTGTGGACCTTACGTATAAAGAGCTAAATGAACGAGCGAATGAATTAGCACACTATTTAGTAGAAGAAGGAATACGCCCAAATCAGTTTGTCGCTTTAGTATTTCCAAGGTCAACAGAAATGGTAATTAGTATGCTAGCAGTTTTAAAGGTTGGTGCAGCGTATTTACCTATAGATCCAGAATATCCAGCTGAGCGAATAAATTATATAGTAAATGATGCAAAACCAGTATGTATCATCACACATTCATCTAGTTCATCTACTTTAGTTATAGAAAATGATATGAAAAAAATCGAATTAGATAGTGAAGAAATGAAAATAGCGTTAAACACATATTCTTATATGAATATACCATTAAAAAATGATGAATCACTTTTAAACCCAGCCTATACAATTTACACTTCAGGCTCAACCGGAAATCCTAAAGGTGTAATTGTTCCTATGAAAGCTTTAAGTAACTTTTTATTGGCCATGGATGATATGTTCTCATTACATGAAAACGATCATTTATTAGCAGTTACAACATTTGCGTTTGATATTTCTGCTTTAGAAATTTATTTACCTCTTATTAGTGGTGCGAGTTTAACAATTGTACAAAAAGAGGTAATCCAAGAACCGTCGGCGTTAACGACACTTTTACAAGAAGAAAGAGTAACAATTATGCAAGCGACACCGACGTTATGGCAGGCGTTAGTAACGGAATATCCAGAAAGGTTACAAGGACTAAACGTGCTCGTTGGTGGTGAAGCTCTACCAGCACATTTAGCAAATCAATTAAAAGAATTAGGTTGCTCTATTACAAACTTATACGGACCAACTGAAACGACAATTTGGTCTACTGTCATGAACATTACTGAGAGTGAAAGTAGTATACCTCCTATCGGAAAGCCAATTTGGAATACAGAAGTGTATGTGCTGGATACAGGATTACAACCCGTTCCACCTGGAGTTATTGGTGAATTATATATTGCAGGGGAAGGACTTGCGAACGGATATTTAGGAAAACCGGAGTTAACGGCTGAACGGTTTGTTGCAAATCCTTATGGAAAACCAGGGAAGCGTATGTACCGCACAGGTGATCTGGTAAAATGGCGTCACGATGGTGTGCTCGAGTACATGAGCCGAGCAGATCATCAAATTAAAATTCGTGGTTTCCGAATTGAATTAGCTGAAATTGAAATGGTATTACAACGACATGAAAATGTTAAGCAAGCAGTGGTTATAGTACGAGAAGACCGCCCGAATGATAAACGAATCATTGCGTATATCGTTGTGGAAGAGAAGGAAACGATTAACCTTACAGAAATTCGTTCTTATGTTTCAGAAAGTTTAGCGAATTATATGGTGCCATCAGCATTTGTATTGCTAGAAGAATTACCATTAACACCAAATGGAAAGGTTGATAGAAAGAAATTACCTGCTCCAGATTTTAATGGAACAAATAATGAGAGAGTTGCTAGAAATCCGAAAGAAGAAATATTATGTGATTTATTTGCAGAAGTACTTGGTGTTTCTCACATTAGCATAGATGATAATTTCTTTGAAATAGGTGGTCATTCGCTTCTTGCATCTCGTTTGATGGCAAGGATTCGTGAAACATTAAGTGTCGAATTAGGAATTGGAAAACTATTTGAATCGCCAACTGTTGCTGAACTAGCGAAGCAATTGGAACTGGCAAGAAGCGCAAGACCAGCAATTAAGAAAGTAAGTAGACCAAATGAAGTTCCACTTTCATTTGCACAGCGCAGGTTATGGTTCTTAAATTGCTTAGAAGGTCCGAGCCCTACTTATAATATTCCGTTAGTCATTCGTATTTCTGGAAAGCTGAACGAGGAAGCATTGCAAGGTGCATTTTATGATGTAGTTGAGAAACATGAAACACTTAGAACAATTTTTCCTAACGTACTAGGTAGTTCCTATCAGAAAATTTTAGATATGGAAAATTTAAATCTAGAAATGATTAAAACAAAAACATGTAAAGATGAATTAGAAAGTGTGCTTGCGGAGGCGGTAAGATATAGCTTTAACCTCGATGTTGAACCAGCAGTTCGTTTGCAACTTTTTACAGTGAGTGAAAACGAACATGTAATACTAATTTTATTACACCATATTGTAGGGGATGGCTGGTCATTACAACCGTTAACGAGAGATTTTACAGCGGCGTATAAAGCACGATGTCATGGTGACAAAGTCCAGCTGGAGACACTTCCAGTTCAATACGCAGATTATGCCCTTTGGCAACAACAATTACTCGGTGATGAAACTACACAAGAGAGTCTTATTTCAACGCAATTAGATTTTTGGAAGAAAGAACTAGAAGGTTTACCAGATCAATTGGAGTTACCTACAGATTACCAGCGTCCAATTGAAACGAGTTACTACGGAGAAACAATTCATTTTCAAATAGATGCAGGTATGCATAGTAGGTTAGTAGGGCTTGCGCGAAAAAGCGGAGTTAGTTTATTTATGGTGTTGCAAGCAGGACTTAGTGCGCTATTTACAAGATTAGGTGCAGGTACTGATATACCAATCGGTAGTCCCATTGCTGGAAGAAACGATGATGCACTCTCTGACATAGTCGGTTTATTTGTAAATACATTAGTGTTACGTACAAATACTTCAGGAGATCCAAGTTTTAAAGAATTATTGAATAGAGTCAAGCAGTCAAATCTTGCAGCTTATGAAAATCAAGATGTTCCATTCGAACGACTCGTTGAAGTGTTAAACCCAGTGCGTACTCGAAATAGTCATCCGCTGTTTCAAGTTATGTTAGCTTTTCAAAATACGCCAGAAGCAACCTTTGATGCTCCAAATATAGAAGCTAGCCTTGAAATTCAAAGCGTTGGCTCTGCGAAATTTGATCTTACATTTGAAATTAGCGAGAGTAACGAAGTTGATGGTACTCCAAATGGTTTACATGGGTTAATAGAGTTTAGTACTGATTTATATAAACGTGAAACGGTTCAAAAATTAGTTGAACGATTCATCCTGTTATTAGATGATGCAACGGAAAATCCTGATCAATCAATTGGTAGATTAGAAATATTAACTTTAGCAGAGAGAAATACAGTGTTAGAAAAGTGGAATGGTGGTTTTCAAATTATACCAGAAATGACATTATCGCAATTATTTGAAAAACAGGCTCATATAAATCCAAATTCTATTGCTGTCATCTTTGAAGATGAACAGTTAACTTATGAAGAGTTGAATAAAAAAGCAAATAAAATAGCTCGATTGCTAATAGCGAAAGGAATCGGTCCTGATCAACTCGTTGCTTTGGCAATGCCAAGATCTTTAAATATGGTTGTAAGTTTACTTGCGGTTCTTAAAGCAGGAGCAGGTTATCTTCCATTAGATCCAGATTACCCGTCTGATCGTATTTCATTTATGCTCCATGATGCGAAACCGTCATGCGTTTTAACAAATTCAGATGTGGAAATTGAATGTGATGAGGAACTGAAAATTTTAGTTGATGATGTAAAAATAATCGAAGAAATTGAGAAATATAGTGACGATAATATAGATGGAATGGAGCGTATAAAGCCGTTAACTCCTTCACATATTGCTTACGTTATTTATACGTCAGGCTCAACAGGTAGACCGAAAGGCGTTATGATACCACATCAAAACGTAGTAAGACTGTTAGGTGCAACTGATCATTGGTTCCAATTTGACGCAAACGATGTATGGACGATGTTCCATTCATATGCTTTTGATTTCTCGGTTTGGGAAATTTGGGGACCTTTATTATACGGGGGGCGTTTAGTCGTAGTACCACATACTGTAAGTCGTTCGCCGAAAGAATTTTTACAACTTCTCGTTAAAGAAAAGGTTACGGTTTTAAATCAAACTCCATCAGCGTTCTATCAATTGATGCAAGCTGATCGTGAAAATGAAGAGATTGGCCAAAAATTATCGTTACGATATGTTGTTTTTGGTGGAGAGGCACTTGAGCTAAGTCGATTAGAAGATTGGTATAGTCGACATCCTCATAACGCACCGAAGCTCATTAATATGTACGGTATTACTGAGACGACAGTACATGTTAGTTATATTGAGTTAGACGAAACAATCGTTTCTTTACGGGCAAATAGTTTAATTGGGTGCAGTATACCTGACCTGAAAGTATACGTATTAGATAACTATTTACAACCAGTGCCACCTGGAGTAGTTGGAGAAATGTATGTTGCAGGTGCAGGGCTTGCTCGTGGATATTTAGGAAGAGCAGGCTTAACTGCTGAACGCTTTATCGCAGATCCATTTGGCAAGCCAGGTACAAGAATGTATCGTACAGGAGACTTAGCTCGCTGGCGTAAAGATGGGACGCTAGATTATATAGGACGTGCAGATCACCAAATAAAAATTCGTGGATTCCGAATTGAGTTAGGGGAAATAGAAGCGGTACTAATGAAACACCCTAAAGTTGAACAAGTAGCCGTTATTGTACGGGAAGATCAACCAGGGGATAAACGGTTAGTTTCTTATATCGTCGCATCAAATAATGAAATGATTGATACGAATGAAATGCGTAAGTATGCTGGTGGTAGTTTACCAGATTACATGGTTCCATACGCTTTTGTAGTAGTAAATGATTTGCCTTTAACTCCAAACGGTAAATTAGATAGAAAGGCATTGCCAGCTCCAGAATTTATCGCATCATCATCTAGTCGCGGACCGAGAACACCACAAGAAGAAATGTTGTGTGATTTGTTTACAGAAGTTTTAAGTGTGCCGCAAATTGGAATTGATGACGGGTTCTTTGATTTAGGTGGCCATTCACTTCTTGCAGTGCAGCTTATGAGCCGCATTAAAGAAGCGCTTGGGGTGGAACTAAATATCGGGACTTTATTTGCAGCACCTACCGTTGCGGGATTAGCTGAAAGGCTTGAAATGGGGAATGGTCAAAGTGCACTTGATGTGTTGCTTCCATTACGAACAAGCGGAGACCAATTACCACTATTTTGTGTACATCCAGCAGGTGGATTAAGTTGGTGCTATGCAGGACTTATGAAATCTTTAGGAACAGATTATCCAATCTACGGTGTCCAAGCACGTGGTATCGCTAAAAATGAAGAACTTCCAAAAAGTTTAGAGGAGATGGCGGCGGATTATTTAAAATACGTGCGTACAGTACAGCCTTACGGACCATATCGTTTGCTCGGTTGGTCACTTGGAGGAAATGTTGTTCATGCAATGGCAGCACAACTACAAAATGAAGGGGAAGAAGTAGAATTACTCGTTATGCTAGATTCTTATCCTGGTCACTTCCTACCGAATACAGAAGCACCTACTGAAGAAGAAGCACTAATTGCATTACTTGCTTTAGGTGGATATGATCCAGATAACATGGATGGTAAACCACTTACTATGGAAAGTGCGGTTGAAATACTTCGTAAAGATGGAAGTGCATTAGCAAGTCTTGAAGAAGAGACTATTTTGAACTTGAAGGAAACATATGTAAATTCAGTAGGATTGTTAGGGAGATATGTACCGAAAGTTTATAACGGAGATATTTTATTCTTTAGATCCACCGTTATACCAGACTGGTTTGATCCTATTCCTCCAAATACGTGGTTAAATTATTTAGATGGGGAAATTGTGCAACATGATATTGATTGTAGACATAAAGATTTATGTCAGCCAGTTCCGCTTACAGAAATTGGACAAGTATTGGCGAAATATTTGAAGGAAAAGAAAGGAGTAAGTAAAATATGACGAATCCGTTTGAAAATGATAATTACACATACAAAGTATTAAAAAATGAGGAGGGCCAGTATTCTCTCTGGCCTGCCTTTCTTGATGTACCTATTGGATGGAATGTCGTACATGAAGAAGCTAGCAGACAAGTTTGCTTACAATATGTTGAAACTAACTGGAAAGATTTGAATCCAAAAAGAAATCAAGTTGGTGGAAAAATATTAGTAGGAAAACGATAATGAAGGCAAAAATAAACCCAAAAGTAGTTGTAAGTATCGTTTATATTACAGCGATGTTTATGGCTGCAATGGATGCAACGATTGTAAATGTAGCACTACAAACGATAAGTAAGGAACTACAAGTGCCACCATCTGCGATGGGGACAGTTAATGTTGGGTATTTAGTTAGCTTAGCTGTTTTCCTTCCAATTTCCGGTTGGTTAGGAGATCGCTTTGGTACGAAAAGAGTATTTCTAGCTGCTCTTTTCGTATTTACAACTGCGTCTGCATTATGTGGAATAGCAAACGATATTACTTCATTGAATATATATCGCATCATTCAAGGTGCTGGTGGGGGGCTTTTAACACCAGTTGGGATGGCGATGTTATTCCGAACATTTTCACCAGAGGAAAGGCCGAAAATTTCTCGGTTTATTGTGTTGCCAATTGCTGTCGCACCGGCAGTAGGACCAATTATTGGTGGCTTTTTTGTAGATCAAATGTCTTGGCGCTGGGCATTTTATATTAATTTACCATTTGGAATTATGGCGTTACTATTCGGTCTTCTATTTTTAAAAGAGCATATTGAAAAATCAGCTGGTCGCTTTGATTCTCTCGGTTTTATTCTTTCAGCACCAGGATTTGCGATGCTAATCTATGCGCTTAGCCAAGGACCATCAAAAGGTTGGGTTTCTCCAGGGATTATAAGTACTGGAATAGTTGGGATTGTATTCATTACATTGTTTATTATTGTAGAACTTAGAGTAGAGCAACCGATGTTAGATTTACGCTTATTAAAAGAACCAGTCTTTAGAAAAATGAGTCTTATTTCATTGTTCTCATCAGCTGGTTTACTAGGAATGTTATTTGTTTTTCCGCTTATGTATCAAAATGTAATAGGGGTTTCCGCACTGGAATCAGGCCTTACGACATTCCCAGAGGCGATTGGATTAATGATATCGTCACAGATTGTGCCATGGTCATATAAGAAATTAGGAGCTCGTAAGGTAATTTCTATAGGGTTAATTTGTACGGCGATTATCTTTGTTTTATTAAGTTTTGTAAATCATGATACGAACCCATGGCAAATACGGACATTATTGTTTGGCATAGGTATTTTCTTAGGTCAGTCTGTTGGAGCAGTTCAATTTTCTGCATTTAACAATATAACGCCACCTTCTATGGGGAGAGCGACTACTATTTTTAACGTACAAAATCGATTAGGATCTGCAATAGGAGTTGCAGTTTTAGCTAGTATACTAGCTGGTTTTGGGAATAATAGTGTACAAAATAATGCTCCAGCCGATTTCTTACCATATCAAGCAGCATTAATTGGATCTGCACTATTTTTACTAGTAGCATTACTATTTTCTTTACGTATTTCTGATAAAGAGGTAATGTCAAAGAAGAAAGAAAAAATATTATCTGTATCACAAACAGAGAAAGAACTTGTCAATGAATAGCAATATACGTAAGCTTTTTAATAAAATTTGATATTAGTAGTAAAAAGGAGAGTTTACATGATAGAAAGTAAAGTTGTAGATTCTATACCAACTCTGAATGAGAATGATTGTCAAATATGGTGGGCCAGAATTTCAGATTTACAATCATGGCATTACAATTTACTAAATGATGTTGAGAGAGAGAAAGCAAATTCTTATCATCATTCGGCAGATCGTGCCCGTTTTATAATAGGTTGTGTAATTAGTAGATTAGTTCTTGGTAAAATACTTTCTATGTCGCCAGTTCAAGTACCGATTGACCGAATGTGCCCAGTATGTAAGTTACAACATGGCAGGCCACAATTGCCAGAAGGGATGCCACAACTATCAGTATCACATTCAGGCGATTGGGTTGTCGTTGCATTTACAAAATCTGCACCTGTGGGCGTTGATGTTGAACAAATGAATCCAAATGTAGATGTTAGGAAAATGGCAGAGGGCGTATTAACAGATATTGAAATAGCGCAAGTTATGAAATTACCTAATGAGCAAAAAATAGAAGGTTTTTTAACATATTGGACTCGAAAAGAAGCGGTACTGAAAGCGACAGGTGAAGGATTATTGATTCCACCAGTACATATTACAGTATCAGCTCCAAATGATCCTCCAAAATTGTTGGATTTTAATGATAGGCAAGAGTTAGTTGAAAATACAGTGATAGAAGATGTAAGCCCTTGTTTAGATCATATGGCTTCCGTAGCAATATTCAGTAAAGAAGTGACCGAAATTACACAATTAGACGCAGTATCGCTTTTAAATCTTAAATAAGTTTAATAAAATATTTTATAGAAGAGGTGTTCCTCATGTTAGTAGCCGAAAATAGAACAAATGAATCCACTTATAATGTACAAGCAATTAAAAGTATTTTATTTTCTGGAGATACGTCATCTATTCATGCTTTAGAAAAGCTTTTGAATGATACAGTTCAGTTTGATGTTTTCGAACAAGAGATACTTGATAGACAGTACATTCCGAAAGAAGTAAAGAATTTCTTTGATAAAGATGGAACATTTCTTTACCGCGTATCTAATGTTAGTTATAAAGGTAAGGTGTTATCTGAAAATCTAATTTTTGCGGACACTTCGTTTTTACCGGACACAATTAAGAGTGAATTAGAGACTGGAAATATTCCAGTTGAAAAGCTTATTGAAAAGATGGAAGTAAGAAGAAACGTATTATATGAAGGGTATCAGCCTTCTGGAAATATTATTGAGTTGTTTGATGGATGTTCTGTTACGTCGAATGTTTATCTAACTAGAAAATATCAAATTGTAAGTAATTGCAAATGTATATTTTATATTTGCGAAGTATATCATGCGGAAAATATAAAGGAAATGCTTAAATAAACAAAAAACCAGCCGATAAAATGGCTGGTTTTTTGTTTATTTAACAGCTTCTTTTAATTCTTTACCTGCTTTAAATGCTGGAACTTTACCAGCAGCGATTTGAATTTCTTCGCCAGTTTGTGGATTACGTCCTGTACGGGCAGATCTTTCACGCACTTCAAAAGTTCCAAAGCCAATTAATTGAACTTTATCGCCAGATTGTAATGCATTAGCAATTGTGTCAAATACAGACTGTACAGCTGCAGAAGCATCCTTTTGAGAAATATCAGCTGTTTGTGCCACATTTTTAATTAATTCTGTTTTATTCATGTTTTCACCTCATAAAAAAATTTTGGAATAAATGTTTTAGTATAATGGATAGTAAAGATAAAGCTACTACTATGATTAGAAAGAATGCTATATAGTTATGTTAATTTCGTTGCTAGAGACTGAATCCCTGCTAATAATTGGGGATTTATTAAGAATTGATGTATAGAACAAGCTGTATGATGAAGATGAGGGGGAATATACAGATGATTTTTCGTGAAAAAAATGAGAAAGAGAGTATATTAATTCGTCAACATGATCATGGTTTTTTAGCTGGTGAGATTGCTAGTCATATAAAAGAAAATTTCTTTGAAAATCAAGAATATTTAATGGAAACTATTGATGCAATATATGAACATGATAGAGGATGGATAGGGCTTGATAAAGTACCAATTTTAAATGATGTCAAAAATATCCCGTATACATTTATGGATTGTCCAAGCTCATTGCGCTTCGTTTTTTATACGATTGGTTTGAATGAAATTGAAGAGTCTAATCCATATGGGGCATTACTTTGTAGTAAGCACTTTTTATCATTTCCATTAAACGAGGAAGATGAAGAGATGATGTCTTTTTATAAACATGAATTGGAACGACAAAAAAGAATATTGAAAACGTTAACAAAAGAACAATTTACGATAATTGATAAACATTATAGATTACTAAAGTTTTGTGATGAGCTTTCTTTATATGTGTGTATGAATAAACCTGGTGTCAAAAAGAAAGATGAAATTGACTTATTTAAATATGGTTTTGAGGGATCAGAAATGTTTAATAGTAAAGAGGAGCAACCTATTCAAGCTGAATGGTTGGATGAAGAAACAATTCGAATTACACCGTTTCCATTTAAAAAAGAATTTTATACGTATGTAAAATATAAAACTATAAATAAACGTTCAATAGAAGAAAAAGGGATTATAAAGGCTGATAGAGAATCGGAAATGAAGAAACAAACAATTCGTTTTATAGGATAGGGAGGCGATTTAGATTGAAGGATTACATGTTAAAACAGTTTGATTACCATGCTTGGGCTAATACAAAATTATTCAGTCGACTAAAGGAATTACCAAACTATGAGACAATTTTTAATGAACAGATACGGAGTGTATTCCCATCAATTAAGGATACTTTTGCGCATATTTATATTACAGATCAAGTGTGGTTACACATATTGCATGGTAAAAGTATGAATGAGGCAATACAAGACCGAGAACATTTACGAAAACAAATCGAAACTAAATCGTTACATGAATTAGAAGAAATGTTTGAAAACATGGCAAATCAATATAAAGAATTTTTAAGTATAATACAAGACGTAAATACGGTATTTGTTATCGAGAATCCATATGCAGGGAAATTAGAAACTTCAATTTCAGAATTAGTACAACACGTCGTAAACCATGGTACATATCATAGAGGGAATATAACAGCGATGATTCGTCAACTTGGTCATTCGTCGACAATGATGGATTTTGTACTTTATTTACATATGGTTCAGAAGGGAAAAGAATTGACATAGAGAAAAAGGAATGGCTTGTTTTAAATGAGCCATTCCTTTTTAAGTGACTAACTTGCCTGTTTTTTATGATTTTCTTTCAATTTCTCTGCTTGTAAAAAGCGATTTGTTTCAGCGACAACAATACCACTTAATCCGATTAGACCAATTAAGTTTGGAATCGCCATAAGTCCATTTGCAATATCAGCAAATGTCCATACGATGCCTAGTTTTAAATTGGCACCAATAGCGATCATAACAATGAAGATTGCCTTATAATATCGTACTGCACCTTCTCCAAATAAATACGCTACACATTTCTCACCGTAATACGACCAACCTAAAATAGTAGAGTAGGCGAATAAAATAATTGCGATACCAAGAATCATACTACCAGCAGTGCCGAATACAGATTGGAATGCTAGAGTTGTTGCTTCAACGCCAGTTTTACCTGATTTCCATGCACCTGTAGTTATTAATACAAGCCCTGTAATGGTACATACGATAAATGTATCAAGAAAAGTACCAGTCATAGAAACCAGTGCTTGTTTTGCAGGGGAATCAGTTTTTGCTGCCGCTGCCGCGATAGGAGCACTTCCTAAACCAGCTTCGTTCGCAAATACACCGCGTGCCATCCCGATTTGAATAGCTGATGCAACCGTTGCACCGATAAAACCACCAGCAGCTGCAGTCCCATTAAATGCACCAGAAAAAATAAGTGAAAATGCTTCTGGAATTTGATCGTAATGATAGAAAATAATAATAAGGCCAGCGATGATATAAAAGAAAGCTTTAATAGGAACGATAAATCCAGTTACTTTCCCGATTTTTTTTACACCGCCTAAAATAACAATCGCGATTAAAAATGACATTAATATACCAGTTAAAGCAGGGGGGAAAGAGAAATTAATCCGCATTGCCTCTGCAACTGAGTTTGATTGCACCATATTACCAATACCGAAAGAAGCAGTAGTACCAAATATAGCAAATAAAACAGCGAGCCATTTCTTACCTAAACCACGTTCTAAATAATACATTGGTCCACCTGAATATTCGCCATTTTCATTACTAACACGGTATTTCACCGCAAGAATTGCTTCGGCATACTTTGTTGCCATACCGAACAAAGCAGTAATCCACATCCAAAAAATTGCACCAGGACCACCAATTGTAACTGCGGTTGCTACGCCTGCTATATTTCCCATTCCAATCGTTGCTGCCATAGCTGTCATGAGTGCTTGGAAGTGACTAATATCTCCAGAGGAAGATGTATCTTCTGATTTTTTAAATGCAAGTTTATGAGCGTATAATAATTTACTAAACTGTAAACCTTTTAGACGCACTGTGAGAATGATACCAGTCCCAACGAGTAACAACAAAGTTGGTAATCCCCACACGTATTGATTCATTTGTTCTAATACTTTACTTACTGTCTCCATCGTTATTCTCCTTTTTTTAGAAAAAATAAAAACCACTTCAAGTAAATGAAATGGTCTCTGGAGAAACAAGGAATAGAAAAATAAACCGATACAAATCGGCTTTTTCTTTCGCTTGTCTCTGTCCTTTTACCTGAGAGATTATCCGCTAAAATAGCGGATTTGCTCCTTCGGTGCTCGTTTTCCTCCGCGCTACAAAAAAGCGAGAGGGAGTCTCTCCAGAGATTCGTCCCCATGCAGTTCTACTTGTAACCAAGACCTGAGAGTTTCAAAGTTGATTCAGCAACTTTTTGCCCCGTCGGTAGATCAATAGACCTTCTCCTGAATGGTTCATCCGAATTATAAAATTTATAAAAATATTGATTGTAAATCAATAAAAACATTATAGACAGACAAAATGTGAAATGCAATCTTTTTTTATTTTAAAATAGTAAACAGTTTTATTTTTTTGCAAGTCCTAATTTCTCTTCAACTTCAGTTAAAGTAGATAAAGCGATGACAATATGTTGATCTGCAAGCCCTAAAGCATGTCTTGTATTTTCAATTATTGCACTGTTGGGAGTAGAGTTAGTGGTTCCGTCTATAATTAAATCCGCCGCGTTTTTCATAAATTTAGAAGCAGTCTTAAATTCAGTTGTGAAATAAACTAGTTGTTCTTGTATTTGTACTTCCGATATATTTTCTTTAATTTTCATAGTGTCTATTTCGTTCATAATTTTTTCATATTGTTTGGAAATAGCACTCATTGTAACTAATAGTTTATCTCTGTTTACTGAATCTCCGTTCGTGTTAATTTCTTCCCAAGCAGGTAACCAATCTTTTTCGATGATATCATTATAATTATTAGTTAATTCATTAATTTTAGGTTGCAATTTAGTTTTGAATGTTTTTGTATCAACCGTTTCTACAGTGACTTTTTCGTTATTATTTTTATCTTTAATCGTGTAGAAAACTGTACTGGTAATGATAAAAATAGAAATAACAATTGTCCATTTATTTAAAAGCAATTTCTTCAATGTGTAACGCCTCCAAAGTTAAAAATTCTATAATTACAATATATAACAGTAATGTTATTAAAGGTAGGTAATTTAGGATAGAATTAACTATATATACTTAAATAATCGAATTTAGTAAAATGATGAAAGTACTATGCGAGAAGAAAGGGTTTTTATTGAAAATGAATAGAAGAAAACTAGTTTCAAATATTTCAATTGCTGTGTTATTAGTTAGTTTAATTGCATTCATATTTATGAATAAAGAATCTAAAATTAAAGATTTTCCAGTGCCAATGTCAGCAATTCATATTAATGATGATAATGAAGAGGATTATAAATATATAAGTGTAATGCCTATTAAGAAGGTAATTGGATGGGAGGACTTAGGCGAAAACGGGCATACTGTTAGTTTTAAAAAAGGGGAAAGGAAGGTAACGATATTACATTATCCGGGAGAAATTACATATTATATATTTGAAAAATAATTGATAATGAAAGAGATAGGAAGTGAATAATATTGTAGGATTGTTTACTTCCTATCTTTTTTGAATTTTAATTCTGAATTATTTGAATTATAATTACTATGTGTATAGAATAAAATAATATTTAGTATGGAGATGAGATGATAATTTGCCAAGTATAAAAAAGATAGGTCGTTTTTGTCCTACTGATGATGAAGGGTATATTATAAATGATGCACATATTGAAAAAGTTCAACCTATATTTATGGTGGTAATACAAGAAATAAAAAATACCTGTTGTGAATTGTTACAGGATGATTTACACAGTGTTTATATAAGAGGCTCAATTCCAAGGGGGATTGGAATTGAAGGAATTGCAGATTTAGATGTGATTATAGTGGTACGAAAGGATCCTAAATTAATAGACTTAAGCTGGCGAAAGAAACTAGAAGTTCAAAGTTTGCAAAAGTTTAATTGTATAGCAGGAGTGGAATTGAGTTTTTACAGTGAAAAAGAAGTGATAAATTCCAAGAGTTTTTCTTTTATAAGCTTCATGATACAGACACATGGAGTATGTATATTTGGTGAAGATGTAACATTGTCTTTACCTAAATATAAAGTTAGTCAGGAGTTAGCCTATGAACACCTTATTCAATTGCGGAAACAAATTGGACAAGCACGCAAAGAATTAATTCATAATAAAGGCGTGGATGATATTGCGGATTGTTGCCGTTGGATAATGAAGATCATAATCAGAGCAGGTCTAGCATTAACTATTGATAGAGAAGGGCTGTATTCAAGAGATTTATACCCAGCGTATACACTATTCAGTAAGCATTTTCCCGAACAAGAAGAAAATATGAGAAAGGCATTACAATATGTAATTGAACCGATAAATGATATAAATGAAATTTTATTATTTTTAAATACGTTTGGTGAATGGCTGATAGAAAGAGCGGATGCTTTTTTGAATACTATAGATAACTAGAAGAATATAATCATGTTATGTAAACAAACAAATGATCTAAATGTTCGTGATTTTGCAGACTATTATGGGATCCCGGAAGATGTGACAACAGGAAGTTCAAATGGATGTTTAGCAGCGTATCTTTTAAAGTATCGTAATTTTTGGAACAGAAAAGATAAATCTGTGTGTTGAACAAGGATACGAGATGAAAAGGCCTTCTTTAATACATATAAGAGCTGAAGAAATAGAGAGTAAAAATAATATTCGTTTAGGGGAAAAAGTAGAAAGTATTGCAGATGGGAAATGGAATGTAAGATAAGGGGGAATTAAAAATGTTACTAAAAACAATCTACTGTAAGGTAGCAGAAGAGAAAAAGGAATTGTTTTCAAGAGCACAAGAAAAATGGCGTGATATACAGCACTTAGATGGTTTTCATGGACAATTTGGTGGATGGAATGAAGAAGAGGCATGTGTATTTACTTTATGGGAAGATAGAAGTAAATATCAATCATTTATGAATGGTGCTCACGATACAATTTATTTAAATAGTAAACAAGAGGATACGTTCCTTTCATGTGAAATTGAATTGTTTCAAACGTTATATGATATAACTAATACGCCTTTGAAAGATGTTGTTACAGAAGGATCATTCGTAAGAGTTGCTATATGTGATGTAAAGATGGGAAAGGAAAAGTATTTCTTACATAAACAAGAAACAATTTGGAATAAAGGAATGGAAAAAGCAAAAGGGATGTTATGTGGAGTAGTTGGGAAGTCTTTAAAAACTGAAAATCGTTACATCGTGTTAACTTATTGGAAAGATGAAATGGCACATCAAAATTATGTAGAAGAGATTTTCCCAGAGTTGTATAAACTAGCTAATATTCATGAGGATTTAGAAGATATAAGAGGAAAACAAGCTGTATGTAAGGAAGAATGGCTTGTATATTAAGTGTACAAAACGTGCATAAATGAATGTATAATAAAGATATTTTCTTATAAATGAGTAATTAATAGAAGACGTCATATACCCTTTCATGTTAATATATTTAAGTTATAATAGAAGGCTTACCCTTTTGTATTGTACGGTAGTAGCAGTGTGAGCTTGAAATTTTGTTTAGAAAAGGATGTGCCTAATTTGCGTATCAATAAATTTATTAGTGAAGCTGGAAAAGCGTCTCGACGTGGAGCAGATAAATTAATTAATGAGAGAAGAGTAATTATTAACGGTAAGGTTGCAAAAATTGGTGACCAAGTAAATCCAGGTGATGATGTACGTGTAAATGGAGAGCAACTTCGAATTGCTCGAGATCACGTATATATTGCTTTAAATAAACCAGTAGGTATTACATGTACAAGTGAAAAATCAGTAAAAGGTAATATTATCGATTTAGTGAATCATCCTTTACGAATTAGTCATATTGGACGTCTCGATAAAGACTCAGATGGCTTAATTTTGTTAACGAATGATGGCGATATCGTTAATGAAATTTTACGTGCGGAAAACAAACATGAGAAAGAATATATCGTTTCAGTAGATAAGCCGATTACACCAGAGTTTTTAGAGAAAATGGCAGCTGGTGTAAAAATTTTAGATACAAAAACGCTTCCATGTGAGATCACACAGTTATCAAAATATGAGTTCAAAATTATTTTGACACAAGGGCTAAATCGCCAAATTCGCCGTATGTGTGAAGCTTTAGGTTATCAAGTATACACGTTAAAACGTACGAGAATTATGAATATTGAATTGAATAATTTACCAATTGGACAGTGGAGAGATTTAACGAAGAAAGAGAAAAGACGTCTATTTTCAGACTTAAATTACGAACCACAAGATTGGTAAAATTGTGAAGTGAAACCAAAAATCTATTTTTGGTTTCTTTTTTTATTAAATAAAATTTTTTTTTAACACTTGCAAAAATAAAATGAATAAGATATAGTAAATAACAATTAATGGATGTACTTATAAAAGCAAAGAAAAGGACACGAGTTATTTTACCCGGTTATACAGAGAAGGAAGGAAAGCTGAGAACTTCCTAACGCAGAAAAATAACTTACCACCTTAGAGCTGCACTGGGGAAATTAAGTATCTAGTGCCGTGTAAGCGACGTTATCGCAAAAGAAGCCATTACATTTTGTGATGGGAATCTGGGTGGAACCACGGATATAAGCATATTCGTCCCTATTTTAGGGATGAATATGCTTTTTTGCATTCAATTTCATAATAAGCGAAGAAAAGGACACGAGTTATTTTATCCGGTTATACAGAGAAGGAAGGAAAGCTGAGAACTTCCTAACGCAGAAAAATAACTTACCACCTTAGAGCTGCACTGGGGAAACGAAGTATCTAGTGCCGTGTAAACGACGTTACCGTAAAAGAAGCCATTGTATATTTACGGTGGGAATCTGGGTGGAACCACGGGTATAAGCACGCTCGTCCCTATTTTAGGGATGGGTGTGCTTTTTATTATGAAATGGAGAGATGAAAAATGAAAGAACAGATGATTGAAATTAAATTTCCGGATGGTAGTGTTAAAGAGTTTGTAAAAGGAATTACTTTAGAAGAAATTGCTGGATCCATTAGCAGTAGTTTAAAAAAGAAAGCAGTCGCAGGGAAAGTAAATGATCAGCTTTTTGATTTACGAAGAAACGTTGAGGAAAATGCAAAAGTTGAAATCATTACTATAGATTCAAATGACGGTGTAGAAATTGCAAGACACTCTGCTGCACATATTTTAGCGCAAGCTGTAAAAAGATTGTATGGTGATATAAATCTTGGAGTAGGGCCTGTTATTGAAAATGGATTTTATTATGATATGGATCTTCCAAGTAGTGTAAACATTGAAGATTTACCAAAAATCGAAAAGGAAATGAAAAAGATTATAAGTGAAAATATAAATATAGAGCGAGTTGAGGTTTCTCGAGAAGAAGCAGAAAAATTATTTCAAGAAATGAACGATCAATTGAAATTAGAACTTTTAGAAGCAATTCCTAATGAGGAAAGTGTAACACTTTATAAACAAGGTGAATTTGTAGATTTATGTAGAGGACCACATTTACCATCTACTGGTTATTTGAAAGCATTTCAATTAACTCACGTTTCTGGTGCATATTGGCGAGGAGATAGTAACAATCAAGTGCTTCAGCGTATATATGGTGTTGCTTTTGCTTCTCAAAAAGAGTTAGAAGAGTATTTGCACTTTGTTGAAGAAGCAGCAAAGAGAAATCATCGTAAGTTAGGTAGTGAACTGGAGTTATTTATGTTTTCTGAAGAGGCACCGGGAATGCCGTTTTATTTACCGAAAGGACAAATTATTCGTAACGAATTAGAAGCATTTTTAAGAGAAATTCAAAAAAAGTACAATTATCAAGAAGTACGCACTCCGTTTATGATGAACCAAGAATTATGGGAGAAGTCAGGGCACTGGGGACATTATAAAGATAATATGTATTTCTCAGAAGTGGATAATAAAAGTTTTGCATTAAAACCGATGAACTGTCCAGGACATATGCTTATGTTTAAAAATAAATTGCATTCTTATCGTGAATTACCGATCCGTATGTGTGAGTTCGGTCAAGTGCATCGACATGAATTTAGTGGTGCGTTAAACGGATTATTAAGAGTACGTACTTTCTGCCAAGATGATGCTCATTTATTTGTAACACCAGAACAAATTGAAGATGAAATTAAATCAGTAATGGCACAAATTGATTACGTATATAAAACTTTTGGATTCGAATATGAAGTAGAGCTGTCTACTCGTCCAGAAGATTCAATGGGTGACGATAAATTATGGGAGCAAGCAGAAGCGGCGTTAGCAAATGTATTACATTCATTGAATTATAAATATAGACTAAATGAAGGTGACGGTGCATTTTACGGACCGAAAATTGATTTCCATATTAAAGATGCTTTAAATAGAAGTCATCAGTGCGGAACAATTCAGCTTGATTTCCAAATGCCAGAGAAATTTGATTTGAATTATATAGATGAGAAGAATGAAAAGAAAAGACCAGTTGTTATCCATCGAGCAGTTTTAGGATCTTTAGATAGATTTTTAGCAATATTAATTGAACACTTTGGAGGTGCGTTCCCAGCATGGGTAGCACCAGTTCAAGTGAAAGTAATTCCAGTTTCGAATGTAGTACATGAACAATATGCAAATGAGGTTGTAAATAAATTAGCGCAAGCTGGTATTCGTGTTGAGCAGGATATGCGAGATGAAAAATTAGGATATAAAATAAGAGAAGCACAAATGCAAAAAGTACCGTATGTTCTTGTTATTGGAGATAAAGAAATGGAAAGTAAAGCTGTAAATGTACGTAAATATGGGGAAGAAAAGTCAGAAGTTGTTTCGCTAAATATATTTGTGGCAAATATGGAAGAGGAAATAAAGAATAGAAAATAATAATTGATTAGAAATTACACCATTTTAATAAAGTGAACCCGAATAGTGGTAAATGAAAAAACACCTCCTGAATTGGCATACTAAGTATGTAAATTCAACGGAGGTGTTTTTCATTTGAAGATGAGCGTAAATTGCTCAGAATAAGCAAGGTGGCGAGTGATTGATTTTATCCCGCATTAACGGGCAGTAAGACCCCCACCTCAAAATTCAGCTGAAGCAAAGAAGTTAGGTGGGGGATCAACTGCCCGTAAAAGCCCGATTGGTTCAACTAATAATCAGTGGGGGATGAACAAAACCCCCACTGATTAAAGTTTCACTTTATATTGACAGGCCTCCAGTATTTTAGATGTATCTAAAACACTGGAGGCCAATTTATTTTCTAGTTAGTCATTTATTAAATGGAAAGCTGGTTAAATTGTCTTACAGATTTTCTGCAAACAATTCTGGTAAAAATATACTGAACTGACTCATTTCTTCTACATTGTGTTTATATAAACCACTTAGATTAATAAATGGGGGTAATCCTTTTGGGAAAATGAATGTAGAAGTCATTACTGTACCGTCTTCGGATTTTTCGTATTGGTGTATTACTTGTGAAATTACATGGTCATCATCATCTAAACAGGAACCCATTAAAACATGGCTGTAATGGGTGTTTATAGGACAATCTTTAGGATCTTCCCATCTAATTTTTAGTGGGAATTCAAGTCCATCCCCCGCAGATTCAATTGAAGCTGATATGGCTCCTATATGTCCATGTACTTTAGGGTCAACTAACCATTTAAAATCGACATGTTCTTCTGGGTGCCATAGTTTATATCGTTCAGAGTTATCAATATTATCCCACCACCAGTCAATCATTTCTGGTGTTACGTTTTTCAAATCATGTTCAACTACTAGTGATACTTGGTTTTTCATTTTTGTTCCTCCTATTTTTTAACCGACACAGTGTTGGTTATTTATATTAAGTATTATAGTAGGTGTATCTTCTAGGTTCAATAAACAGAAATAGCGGATCTGTTGTATTCTGAACAACTTATATAAATATGTCTAGAAAAATTTAGGAAGGAAAAATTTACACATCAATGTACTGATATACGTATAGCTCGTCCTAAAGAAGCAATACGTGATGCACGAACTGAATTAATAGATGAGAAAGGGATTGATTCTATTACATTTAAGGATATTAAATCTAAAGCCAACATTAATCAAGGGACATTTACTCCGAATTAAAAATGTTTCTCAAATTAAGACATGGATGAAATGGTATCGTACAGATCAACCTTATCGTTTTCAACCAATCCCCTTGGAAATGGGCCAAAAGAGCTAAGTGAATTGGAGCAGATGGTTTAGGTGTTTGATAGGTGTCATGTTTTGGGGTTCACTTCATATTAAAGCGGTGTTTTTCTACCTTACAAAATTGTAAGGTAAATGTAAGCGAAATCGAGGGAACGAGTTGTAGAAAAATGAGAATATGAAGTAGGCAAAAGGTTCATGGTCCCCGTGTAATTATTTTTGTTTGAAAAATTAAAAAAATATTAAGGATTTACATGAGAAAAAGATAAGAAATATATGAGAAATTTATACTATACAAAAGGGATGGAGTGAAAGAGATGTCAACAAATGTAGTGACTGTAGAAAGTGTAGAAAAAACGTATGGGAAAAAGAATGAAAATCAATCGAAAGCGTTAAGGGGTGTTTCATTAAGTATTAAAGCGGGAGAATTCGTCGGGATTATGGGTCCTTCTGGATCTGGAAAAACGACATTACTTAATGTGATTAGTACACTCGATCAAGCGACAGGTGGCAGTGTGACAATTGCGGGCACAAATATTACTTCTATGAAGGGGAATGCATTATCAGATTTTCGATCTCAAAAATTAGGATTCATTTTTCAAGATTTTAACTTACTAGAAAACTTATCAATTTATGAAAACATTGCTTTACCACTTTCTTTGCAAGGTGTACCGTCAAGTGAGATTACAGGAAAGGTAAATGAAGTGGCAAAGAAATTAGGGATTACCGAAATTTTAACGAAATATCCGACTGCTGTTTCTGGTGGACAAAAGCAAAGAACAGCGGCAGCACGAGCTTTAGTACATAATCCGGCAATCGTATTAGCAGATGAACCGACAGGAGCGCTTGATAGTAAAAATGCAAAAAGCTTATTAGAAGCGATGCAAGATTTACATGAAAATCACAATGTAAGTATTTTGATGGTTACACACGATGCATTTAGTGCGAGTTATTGTGAGCGTATTTTATTTATTCAAGATGGTCTTCTATATAAAGAATTAAAGCGTCAAGGAACGCGAGAAAATTTCTATCAAGACATTTTAGGTGTGCTTGCTCATATGGGCTCAGCTGCTGAGTCTAAGTAGGGGGCGAGACAATGTTATTCAAATTATCACGTCATAGTATGAAAAAAATGTTGAAAGATTATATGGTTTTACTTATCGGTCTCGTTATTAGTATTAGTATTTTTTACATGTTCCAAACGATGGCGATGAATAGTGAATTTACGAAAGATAATAGTCTGATTAGTAGTATTAGACTCGTATTCTGGGTAGGTGCAATACTATTATCTTTCATTACTGTATTTTATATTATATATGCCAACTCTTTCTTGCTCACATTAAGAAGAAAAGAACTCGGTATGTACATGATGCTTGGAGCGAAAAAGAAAAAAGTAGCACAGTTATTATTTATTGAAACATTTGGTATGGGTATTGTTAGTATTATTATCGGTATTTTAGTAGGAATGTTACTAGCAAGTGTAGCAGGAAACTTTTTAATGAATGGCATGGAAATTTCAGCAAAAGGTAGTTATTCATCTGTATATACACCAGCAATTATAGTTACAGCTATATTCTTTTTAATACTATTTTTTATTACTGGTTTAATGAATAGCATCCGTTTATTACGTAAAACAGAACTAGAGTTAATTCGTGAAGATGAAACATTAGATGAAGTGAAGAAAAGTAAAACTCGCATTATTATAATGACTGTACTTGGTATATTACTAGTAAGTATAGGGTACTATTTTATGGTGAATATAAAATTATTTGCGGAAGTCGGTTTTATAATAGCGACAATCGTTACAACACTTGGAACGTATTTTATTTTCAGTTCATTGCTCCCATTTTTTGTGATGAAAATTAAAGGGAATAAAAAACGAAATGAAACGGGTTTAAATAGTTTTACATATGCACAGCTACGCTTTCGAGTAAATAGTTTATCGAGAGTATTAGGCACTGTAGCGATGCTAATTGCATTAGGTGCAGGTGCAATGACAGCGGGTATGGCATTTCAAAAAAATGTAGGTATTATGACAGACTTCTCACGTGTTTATGATGTTGTAATTCATGATCCAAATGAACAAGATCAAGCAGCATTAAAAGAAATGGAAATTGTTGAGGAAAGCAAGTATAAGTATAAAGTAGATGGAGAAGCGGTTTATTACTTACGTAACGACTTAACTGCAAAACCGCCACTTGTTTCCGATCATTTTGATACAAAAACTTTAAAAGAGCCTGCACGTAAACGTGTGGCTGAAACTTTAACTGAACCGGTCTATTCTGCTTTGGAAGCTCCCGAAGCAGCGAAAAAGTTTCCTCCTATGCCAAAAGATTGGGAAGATGCAGTTGTAAGAGAAATACAAATTACACATAATCAATTTAACGGAAAACCTGTAAGAATTGCTGATGAGGAGCATTATAAGGCAGTTCAAGGAACAGAACATAGTGTAACGTTAGTAAAAGTAGACGACATGAAAAAATATAAACCATTGTTGCTCGACATAGATAAGAGACAAAAAGAATTAATTGAAAAAACAACAGGTGCAAAAGTAGATTTATATACGAAAATGACAATTTATCAGTTCATGAACAGTTTCATGAGCGGAACAATGTTTATGGGATTCTTCCTCGGAATTGCCTTCTTAGCAATGATGGCAAGTTCCCTTATGTTCAAAATATTAACAGGTGCTTCTCGTGACGTACGTCGTTATGAAATGTTACGAAAAATCGGTGTGAGACGCAGTATGTTAACAAAAAGTATATATAAAGAAATTTCATATTTATTTATCTTCCCAGCGATTATTGGCATTTCCCATGTGTTAGTAGGGCTTAACTTATTCAGCTTTATATTAGTTGACCCATTTGTGAAAGTCTGGGTGCCGATAGGGATTTTCTTAGTCATTTACTTTATTTATTACTGGATAACGGTTCAATTGTATAAAGGTATGGTAATGCCGAAAGAAGAGGTAGCGAAATAGTTTAAGAAAAGAGTCCTTGTTTTGAAAACAAGGGCTCTTTTATAGTATGTAATGAATCAAGAAGGAAAATGTTGGATAATGGTCGGAAAATATAATAAAGCTTCCGAGAAATGACGGAAATCGCTACGTTTTGTCGAGGGAGGAGTGATTTCATTACAAGGTATAGGCACAATACACGGTGTTTATTTCTGAATATTCATTTAAATAAAAGGGGTAATAGTTATGTTTATTCGAATTGGTAAGTGGTGTGGGGTTACATGTTTACAATTGTTTGCCGCATTTATTTGTATTCTTTTTTTAGGGGCGCTACCACGTTTATTTAAAGGACTGCAAATTGATTTAATCGGTTTTTGGAACACAGTTGTGTTTCTTGGAGAGAAGTTACTTCAACCGGGTGAAATTACTTATGGATTTCGGAATTCAAGAAAGTTATTTCCACAAATATGGATTCATTATGTAGAGACAATGTTTGTGTTCCTTTCCGCATTTATACTATCTTTACTTATTGCATATTTTATCGTCGTGTGGGTATTACAACGCTCGCAATCAAAGCAACGAATATGGAATGGAGTTTTTGTAGCGCTTGAAAGTATTCCAGATATTTTATTAATTTTACTATCTCAGCTTCTAGTAGTAATTATCTTTCAAAAAACAGGACTTATGCCGGTGAAACATGCGGGGTTGGGTGAAGAAAAAGTACGCATGTTACCAATAATATGCCTTGCTATACCTACAACATTATTATTTATTAAGCTACTATTATTACGTTTTAGGGAAGAATTAGAGAAAGATTATAGTATATTTGCCAAGAGTAAAGGATTAAGTTTAAGACATATTTTGACGCATCATATTTCAAGAAATGTCTTGTTAACAACAGTCTATTATGCAAAAACAAATATTTTATTTATGTTATCAAATTTATATATTATTGAATGGCTATTTAATACGTACGGCATGTTTGTTTTTGTAAAAGAAAATTCTAAATTAGAAATATTTACAGTGAGTTTAGTTATATTATACGTACCGCTTTTTATACTATTTCGTATATTACATACGCTGCTGCAAAATGTTATAAAGGAGCGTGTGTAACATGTGGCAAGTTGTAAAAAGAGATGTTAGATTTTGGATAGGTGTTACTTTTTTGAGTGTATTAATGATTGTTAGTATTGGAAATACGGTGTTTTTTGACGGGAATATTCGTGAAATAACGATGATGTATAACGAAAAGGGAGAATTAGAGGCTGCTCCGTTTTCACCATCTAGTAAATTTTGGTTCGGAACTGATGTGAAAGGACGCGATCTTTTTCAATTAATAATAGAAGGGGCAAAATGGACCGTAGGAGCGAGTATCGTAATCGCAGTTTTACGTGTAGTAATTGGCGGAGCTATTGGCTTATTACTTGGTATGTACAGTAAACGTTCATTTCCAGTTATCTCATCTTTTTTTGATCCGTTTAGTATCGTACCGATGATTATGATTTCCTATTTTATATTAAAGGAAGTTTTAATGTTCGACAGTGGGGAGGCAGCTGCTCCGTTTCATTTGCGAGTTGCATTTCAAATTTTAGTTCTTACATGTCTGGCAGTACCGACAGTTATGTTGTATGTAGCGCAAGAAGTGAAGCGTATTAAGAAAGAAGAATTTATGTTGGCGGCAACAGTGCTTGGAGGAAGTAAGTGGCAGAGACTGAAGCGCCATGTATGGCCACATATGTTACCATCTTTTCTTTTATTAGTAGCTCAACAATTTGTAAGTGTGCTATTACTTCTTATGCATCTTGGTTTACTTAAGTTGTTTTTCGGAGGAACGATAATGTTTGGAT
This sequence comes from Bacillus luti, assembly GCF_001884105.1. Classification (GTDB taxonomy): domain Bacteria; phylum Bacillota; class Bacilli; order Bacillales; family Bacillaceae_G; genus Bacillus_A; species Bacillus_A luti. Next base: position 104,241 of record NZ_MACI01000003.1, read on the forward strand.
TAGATCCAGATAGTGTAACAAAAGAATGGACAGGCTTAATTGGCCAAAATTTCCGTCACTTAACTACACACACATGGATTGTACTAATACCAATCGCTTTCTATAGTATGACAATATTGTCAGGAAATCTGATTAGTAATAGTATGCAAGATGCGATAAAACTAGGAAACGCAAGAATGCCAAAGAAGAAGGATAAAGAAGTTAAAGTAGAGAAATCATCGCAGCCTACCGTGAACGATTTTTCATTTCATAGAGAGGTATCAAAATAGAGAAAGGTAGCTGAAAATAATAAGTTTTCAGCTACCTTTCTTTTATATTTTAAAGGGGAGGTAAAACTGCAAATACTTGTTTATCCGGAAAAGCAATTTTCCCAGCAAGTGCACCAGGAAAATTATAATTTCCATTTATAAAAATGAATCCATAGTAAAAAAACTAAAAATAGGTATATGAACAAGGTGCATCATCTATTGATAGGTCATATTTTGTTGGTGTACGTATTGAACTTAGTTTATAGCGCTATTTCTACTTAGATTTAACAAACAGAAATATAGGAAAGCATCGATGGGGTTGTAGTTAACAAACGGAGGTTATGAAAATGAATAATTTTCAACAAGAACTACAAGCGTTAAGCCTGAATGATTACCATTCTGGAAATATTGTGTATTGGGACCAGCAAAATCAATATCCATATTACTATATAGAAGATGCTGCTCGTCGCTGTGGCGGTTGTGGTCGTTGTGGCGGTTGTGGTCGTTGCGGTGGTGGTGGATTTCGTTGTGGTGGATTCCGTTGTTTTGGTTGCTTCGGTTGCTTTAGTTGTGGCGGCTGTGGCGGTTGTGGTGGTTGCTCTAATTGTTTTAATGGTTTTACTGATACTACTGGTACTATTGTAACATATGAATATTGATAAGAGACAAAATGAATCCATTTTGAAAAAGATTGATTAAAACGGATTCATGCTTTTTAAAGCATTATACAATTTTTATAAAAAGCGCTAACAAGTTTGCAAACGAACTGGCTAACACGTATACGAAATAGATATAAAATATCGCTGATATGTCACTTGAAAAAACAGACTTAATTAAGTAGATAATATTAATGTGAATACTCGAAAAATCATTCGTGATATTAGTAATAGTATGCAAGATGCAGTTAAGCTAGGAAATGTGAAAAGGCCGAAGAGGGAAAATAAAGAAGTGAAAGTAGAGAAGAAAATACAGTCTAATGTGAATAATTTTTCTTTTTATAGAGAGGTACAAAAATAAAGAAAGATAGCTGAAGACAAATTGTTTTCAACTATCTTTTTTCGTTTAAAGGGGAGGTAAATCAATCTTACCTTCTTCAAATAATTCTTTTATCATATGTTTCGTATAACCAGCCGCTTGACCAAATGTGATTTTTGCTGGCATTGGTGCTTCGTTTACATCTACAACTACATCAATAATACACGGTCTGTTTTGTTTGACTGCACTTTCGAAAGCAGGAAGTAGTTCATCTAAATTCTCAACACGGTATCCAATACCACCACAAGCTTCTGCGTATTTTGCAAAATCAGGGTTTGTTAAGTCTGTACCAAATTCGATATTCCCCATAACCTCTTGTTCGAATTTAATCATAGCAATTTTATTATTGTTCAATACGACAACAACGATTGGTAGCTTATATTTAACAGCTGTTACAAAGTCGTTCATTGTCATTCCAAATCCGCCGTCACCACAAACTGCAAATACTTGTTTATCTGGGAACGCAATTTTCCCAGCGAGGGCACCAGGTAAACCGCAGCCAAGTGTTGCAAGCCAACTAGAAATGATAAATTGCTGGTTTGTCATACGGAAGTGTCTTGCAGTCCATACTGTTACATTTCCGACATCGACTGATAGAATTGCATCATCTTCTGCTACTTGCTGTAAGGCATGCATAACTCGCTGTGGTTTAATTGGAGTGGAAGAGTCTTCTTCTTGATTGTGTAATTTTTCTTCCCACTTTTTCATCATTTCTTGATGGTGTTCTAAGAAAGTATGGTCTTCATGTTTTTCAACATTTGCAACTAACCATTTTAATGTTTTATCAGCATCACCAGCTAAGCCGATATCTGTCACATAACGCTTTCCGATTTGGGCAGGATCTGTATCGATATGAATTGTTTTTGCCTTTTCGGGTAAGAAACCAGTAAATGGATAAGAAGTACCAACCATAATTAAAGTATCCGCATGCTTCATTGCTTCATATGAAGGTTTCGTCCCAATTAACCCTAACCCACCGATGCAAAGAGGGTGTTCATCAGGAATAATTCCTTTAGCTGGTAAGGTAAGTACGATTGGAGCACCAATATGTTCTGCAAATGCAAGTAAAGATTCTCTCGCATGTTTTGCACCTTTTCCAGCTAAAATAACAGGCTTTATCGCTTCATTTATCGCGAGTTTCGCGGCAGCTAAATCTTCTTTTTGCGGAAATAGCTCAGGGAGTGTAAAAGAAGTGTTTGTAACACGAGCACCATTTTTCACTTCGAATTTCGGAACATCATCTGGAATAGTAAGAACCGATACACCTTTTTTCGTATATGCCATTCGAATTGCTTGATTCACGACAGCAGGTAACTGTTCTGCAGACATAATGCGCTGGTTATAAACCGCAACATCATCAAACATTCTTTCTAAGTTTACTTCTTGGAAAAAATCGGTTCCGAGTAAATCAGATTCTACTTGTCCTGAAATTGCTAACACAGGGGCTTTATCGAGTTTCGCATCATATAAACCATTGAGTAAATGGATTGCACCTGGTCCTGCAATAGCCATACATACGCCTAGTTTTCCTGTTAATTTCGCATAGGCAGCCGCAGCTAATGCGCCAGCTTCTTCATGGCGAACTTGAATGAATTTAATTTTATCTTGTTTTTTTCTTAAAGCTTCAATAATAGAATTGATGGAATCTCCAGGCATTCCGTATATGTGTTCTACTCCCCAGTCAATTAATAGATCAACTAATGCTTCACCGGCTGTTTTTCCAAACATAATTGTTCCTCCTTATAAATAGGTAGATAACAATATGATTTGGAGAAAAAGGGAAAATATACAAATAAGAAAATGTATTAGCTTTAATGATGACCAGAGAATAGAGTAAACACTGTTATTAGTAAAAATCCACTAGTTGCCCACGTTAGAAATGAAAGGAAAGAGAGCTGTTTCTTTGCCTTCCAAAGCATTTCATGAATTGTGACATAGCCAAGTGAACCGATAGCACTTCCCATAATGAGTCCTTGCAGGTGAAGAGCTTTTCCTTCCATCAAAATTCCAAAAACAGTACCTGTACCGAGAATAAGAGAAAGTAATAAAGTTGTTAATAAGAATGAAATATATTTATGCTTTGTAAAGAGAAAGGGGATAATTAAAGCTAATCCTTCTGGAATATGGTGAATGACGATTGCCATTAAAAAGGGAATGGCAGAGTCAGCATGATTAATAAAAGCTGTACCTAACGCAAATCCACTTGGTATATTGTGAATGAATATAGCGAAAGAAAGAAAAAGGAAAGTTTGCCATGCTTGTTGATCTTTTTTATGTACCATTGGATGATGACAATAGTTATCTAATAAGCTCATAACTAAAATACCGATAGCTATACCAAGTATAGGCCCAATTTTTTCATAGCTTGAAAATGTTTCAGGAATAATTTCAAGTGATAATAACCCAAGTAAAATACCGCCACATAATGCGTATAAACGATGCATTTTTTCTTCAATTAGCTGGCGTGTTGCCACTCCAACTGCCCCCCCTAATAGTAATCCACCGAACGAAAAAAACGTAACAATCATTGGAATCCATAATCGTTCCATCGTATCACACTCCGATTCTATACCCTTGTTTTTAGCTTACGAGAAGGAAAGTTAGATTAGTCCAAATTATTATGATTAATTATAGAGAAAAAACTGTAAATTCATTATAATTTATATATTGAATTGAAATGGAGAATATAAATGCAAACAAAATGGAGTTTATCTGAATAAGAAAATCCAAAACGATATGATATTGAAAATAAAAGTTTGTCAGATTTTCCGTTCTTACTATCATAGGCACAAAAACTAAATATACAAAATGAATGGATTCTAGATATTGCTTGTGGAACAGGAAGAATTACAATTCCATTTATAGAAAACGGATATCAAATGATCGGTGTAGATATACATGAAGGAATGCTTGCTGAAGCGAAGAGAAAAACTACGGATTGTAAGAAGGTAAAATGGTTACAACAAGACTGCTTACAATTGAACATTGAAGATACCATTTCGCTAGCATTTATGGTAGGGCATGGATTCCAGCATTTCCTTACGAATATTCATCAAAATCAATTATTAACATCTATTCATCATGTGGTAGCTGAGAATGGTATATTCATATTTGATACACGTTTCCCTTCAAAAGAAGAATTAATACAACCATCTACAGAAGAATATTCGACAACTGTTAATGATGAAAAGGGTAGGAAATGTGATTTATATACTGAAATGACATACGATTCAATTCAGCAAATACAGCACTACATAACAACAAGAAAGTTTTATGAGGGTGATACGCTAGTAGAAGAACTAAAAACAACGATTGATCTTCGTTATACGTACCCGCAAGAATTAGAAAGATTGTTAGAATTGAACGGGTTCGAGTTGCTACATATATATAATGATTGGGAAGGGAATGAGTTAGGAGAGGATTGTTATTCAATGGTGGTTGTTTGTCGGAAGAAATAATAGTATAAAAAACCTCTAAGGATTAAATTGGTGTCTTACATAATTAGTATTTTAAATAAATGATATTATTTTTAGGAGGGTGAAAAAATGTCCTGGTATTTAGATAACGTTTATGAGTTAAATAAAGAATCTCCATATACATTTTATGTTCCCGGTGCAGAAGTTTTGGAGAAATTAAAGGTTGGAGATTTGGTAAAGTTAATTTTTGTAACTAAAAACGAAGAAGAAGATGGGTTTCATGGTGAAAGAATGTGGGTTGAAATCAATGAAAGAAATGATAAGAAGTTTGTAGGGAAACTGAGCAATAATCCGTATCGTTTAGATTTAAAAGTAGGTGATGAAATTTCATTTGGAATTGAAAATATAGGTGATACGGAATATAATGATCCAGCTTCAAAAGATTGGGATTTTTATTTTGACACGAAGGTAATTGTTAGTAATGATGTACTTGACAAAAGAGAATTTAACTTCATGCTTAAAGAGGATCCAAGAGAAGAGGGTGACTCTGGTTGGTCAATATTAAGTGGCTATGAAAGTGATGACTATGTAAATAATCCTAAAAACTTTCAAATTATTTCAATTGGCGTCATATTGAATATGGATGATTCTATTTTAGAATTTATTGGGGAACCGCCTTTATGTGCATATGAAAGAAATGATAGAGGTAGATTTTATAAGATTAAAGACTATGATTGGGATACTTATTTAAATGGATAGAAGAAGTTACTACGTTTTAAAGAAAGCAATATATATTATTTCAAGCTATGCGCTGGTACAGATAATAATTGAAGAGAGTAGTAGTAAATGGAGGGATTAGTTATGCAGCAAATTAAAAAAATAGGAAACTCATTTTGGTATATGACACCTGTTTCCGAAACAGATAGACCTATATTAGGAATGGTCGTTGGAAAAGAAAAAACTTTAATGATTGATGCAGGGAATTCAGAAGCACATGCACAATTATTTTTAGAAATGTTAAAAGAACAGAATGTATCAAGTCCTGATTTTGTGGCACTAACGCATTGGCACTGGGATCATATTTTTGGATTGTCTGTACTACAAAATGCATTAACTATTGCACATACTGAAACGAAAAAGGAGATGCAGACATTAGTATCTTATGAATGGACAGATGATGCGTTGGACGCACGAGTAGAAGAAGGTACAGAAATTGAATTTTGTGCGGATTGTATCAAAAAAGAGTTTAGTGGACAACCAAGAAATATTAAAATTATCCCACCGAACTTAACGTTTCAGAATCAACTTGAATTAGACCTTGGTGAAGTGACATGCGTGTTAAAACATGTTGGCGGAGATCATGCACATGACTCTGTTGTTATGTATATGAAAGAAGAAAAGATATTGTTTTTAGGAGACTGTATATATGCTGATATTTTTTCTTCGAAGTGGAATTATACGACAAAACGAACGTTTAAATTAATAGATGAATTAGAGAAATTTGATGCTGGGACATATATTCTTTCTCATGGGACAGCTATAAATCGGGATGAGTTTTTACAAGAGATGCATTTGCTGAAAACAGTAGGAACTTATACGGAAATACATAAAGGCGATGAAGAGAAGATAAAGGAAGCTTTTAAACGAGATATAGATAGAGAATTAAATGAAGATGAACTAGAAACAATAACGTTTTTTGTAAATGGCTATGAAATGAACAATCTGTAAAATACAAATCTAATCAAATAACATTAAATTACACAAAAAGAGTATTGAGAGTAAGTGCAATACTCTTTTTGAAATTAAATTTGAAGTGATGAAAAGTCATCAATAATTTCCACTACTTCAATTTTCCCATTAATCAATAGCTCAGGAAGTTCATTTTTAACGTTTCCCTTCCAATACTCTTTAGCTTGTTCAATTTTTTGAGAGAATGGAATACCATCTTCTTTCGGTAAAAGATTACCGTCACCTTCAAAAGAATTTCCAGTTACTTGTAGTTTAACAATCTGCAAAACTTCTCGATTGTAGGAATCAAATAATGCTTTCCATTTCAAAGCATCTTCATAGTTTTTGGCAGCATATAAGCAAGATAATCTGGAAGGGTATTCAGGATATTCTTGTAGCCTAACCATTTCTACAATCGTTTCTCTGACTGCTCTAATTGTTTGATCCATATAACTCATAACTACTTTCACATTTTCATTTTTTAAATATAATCCGCCATTTGTATAATGATTTTTTAAAATTTGTATCGAATCTTCACCGTTAGAATTTAATTGCTCTCTTTCAAAAAAGAAGCGATATAGGGTATTCGTTTGATTTTTGTCAAAATGAATGATTTGCCCAATACTCATTTTTTTCCTTGTAACGATGTGATAAGCGTAAAATTCTGCTTCATGCATGGTAATCCTCCTAGTAGTTATATATTTCAATGTTAAATTTAATAATTCAACATTGAAATATATAAAACCTCTATAAATAAAAGTGAGAGTTCGAGTTGAGAGGAAAAAAACATATGAAAACGTTTTAAATTTGTTCACAAAATGTTCACTTACGAAGAGGTTTCCGATATCGATATAATGACAAAGACTCAAAGAGAAGGGATGATGAAAATTGCCAACAACAAGAAAGGAAAATCTCCAATTTGGCATGATGATGTGCCTAGGGATGGTTATCGTAATGACGTTTTACAATGTATTGATGAATGGAGCAGGAGGACCAATTCATATTAAGGAGATCGTATTAGAACTACTCATTGGATTTATAATTGCACTATTAATTGAAATATGTATCGTTGGACCTTGTGCGAAAAAAATTGTATTCGCGTTACCGTTTGATAAATCGAAGAAAATAAATATTATTGTTGCGATGGCGACAGCAATGGTAATCGGAATGGTGTTCTTTATGTCATTTTTCGGTATAGCTATGATGTATTTACATAATGGGCTACATGGCGACTCATTTATTTCTATTTACTTTTCAATTTTTATTAAAAACTTTATGATGGCGTATCCACTACAATTAATCATTATGGGACCGTTAGTACGTTTCTTATTTACAAGGTTTGTTATGAAGAAGAAATCTGTTACTATAGCGTAAATTTAATTTATAAAATATTATATATCAATATTCTAATTAAAGCGCACCTCAAATATTCTGGGGTGTGCTTTTTTTGTTCATTCCTAGCTATTTTCAAACTGATGTGACATTTGTCCTTTTGCCTTTATAGGGTTATAGCTTTTAATTAAGTCAGGAATAAAAGATGAGGAGATGATTTTTTGAAAGGTATTATATTTGCTATTTTTGCTGGTTTATTTATAACACTTCAAGGAACCTTTAATGCGAAACTTAGTTCACATATCGGCATATGGTCAACGAGTATTATAACTCATTTAATTGGGTTTCTTATTGCAACTACTGTATTTTTGGTAAAGAAAGAAGAGAAAGTAACAGATTTAAAGGGTGTGAAAAAAGTATATTTAGCAGCCGGTGCATTTGGTGGTTTGATTATTTGTGCAGAAACTATGGCGATATATTCAATGGGAGTTACATTAACAGCTGGAACACTTATGGTTGCACAATTATTAACAGCAGCTGTTATTGAAATGAAAGGACTGTTTCATATAAAAAAGATACAAATGGAGAGATGTCACATTGTGGGAACAATAGTAATGATTATAGGTATTGCTATATTTAATATGTAAAGGAAAGGAGGAAATGAAAGTGGAGAATAAATCAGAATTAATTATGCATTATTTGAAAACTTATAAAATACTTGAGGTTTTTTCGGAAATAGACACAGATTATTTTCAAGTAAATCATTTTAAAAAAGGTACACTTATTTGTGATAAAGATGAGGGAATTCATCGTTTATATTTTGTTGTTAAAGGTAAAGTAAAAGTTTACACGATTACACCAGAAGGAAAGAAACTAATCCTTCGTTTTATTAATCCATTGGCGGTTGTTGGCGATATTGAATTAATACAAAAAAGTAAGACACATAATGTCGTTGAAGCTTGTTCAGATGTTATAGCTATCTCCATTTCTAATACGGTAATTAGAAACAAGTTAATACAGGATCCTATATTTATGAACTTCCTACTTGAAAACATTGCGAACACATTAAAGATATCGACTCGTTTTACAGCTCTTAATTTACTTTATCCAGTAGAAGTACGTGTAGCTAGTTATTTACTTTCCATTTCTACTGATAGTAATGGGAATATGTATAAAGAGGATTTGGATGCAACTTCGGTATCAAGTATCGCAGATTTTATAGGAGTAAGCTATAGACACGTAATTCGTGTGTTACAAAAATTTTATAATGAAAAATTAATTGAAAAGAGCAATGGAGTTATTGTAATTAAAGAAATTTCTAGAATGAAGGAAGTCGCGAAAGATAATATATATGAGTAATAAAAGGGAGAGAAAGATTATGATTGGATTTAGTTTAGCTATATTTGCTGGAGTATTAATTAGCTTACAATCTGTTTTTAATGCAAAAGTGAATGAAAATGTAGGGCAGTGGTTAACAACTGCATGTGTTCTTGGAGTAGGTCTTATAAGTTCGGTTTTATTTTATATCATAACAGAGAACAGTATTAGCATAAAATTTTATACTACAAATTATTTATTTTATGTAAGTGGATTGTTTGGCATTGGATTAATTATTTGTATAATGGGTGCAATAAAGAGTTTAGGTCCAGCGTATACGGTGCTAATTAGCCTTATTACTCAATTGGTCGTTGCCTTATGCATTGATTCATTCGGATTATTTGGAATGGAGAGCATTCCATTACAAATAAATAAATTAGTTGGCATAGGCCTATTAATTGTCGGGGTAGGAATTTTTAAAAATCTATTTTCGAATAAAAAAGATATCCATATAAATGAGGATAGTGTCTAAAGAATATAAAGGGAAAAAGTGTTAATGGTCAGAACTTATACATTTAGATAGTAATAAGTGAGCGATAAGGAGAGCGAGAAATAAATGATCCAGTTTATGTTGCAAGATGGTGCACACTATTTGAAAATCAATGGGATTTTGCATTGGTGTAAAGTTGCAGGGAGAGCTCATAATACAGTTCCTCTTATTATTGTACATGGTGGTCCAGGTGGTAATCATTATGTATTCGAAAGAACACTTGGGTTGAGGTTAGAAGGAAATAGGACTGTTGTTTATTACGAACAAAGAGGATGTGGACGAAGTGAGGCACCACAAGATGATGGTGAGTACTCAATCAATACTCTAGTGGAAGATTTAGAGGAATTAAGAAAGCAATTAAATGTAGAGAAGATAAATTTGTTAGGCTACTCTTTTGGTGGACAACTTTGTTTAGAGTATGCTTTGAAATATCCGAAAAACATTGAAAAAATGGTATTACAAGCACCATTATTAGATGATTTTAATGATATGTATACGGTGCAGATAGAAGGTTTTCTACAAATAACGAAAGGAGAAATGAAAGAACAAATATCGAAAATAAGTAAGTCGGAAATTGCGTTAAAAGAAAAATACAATCAAGTTTGGAGTATAGTTGATACAGTAACTATAGATCGATTATTGTTTAAAAATGAAGAATTTGCAAAGTTAAATCGCAGTCTTTGGAAGGAAAGTAAGTTAAGTAATACAGGGAAGATGAGTAAAGTTATTTTTGAAACAAAATCACCTTTACCGCTTATTGGGCGCATTAAAGATTTAGAAATTGATACGTGTGTCATAGTCGGGGCGCATGACTATAACACGGGTGTAGGAATGAGTAATAGAATATCGAGACAATTGAAAAATAGTAAACTTGTTATATTTGAAAATAGTGCGCATTTCCCAGATATAGAGGAGACGGATAAAGTATGTGAAACGATTATTGAGTTTTTGGAACGATAGGGGAATCGCTAGCATTTTGGAAAATCCTCACGCTAAGAGCATACGAAATTTTATACAGTTTTTTGACGAATCCAATAGCAAAAAATAACATTAAAACCGCATCAGTATAGGAATGTATAAAAAACGCATAGATCCATAGAACAAAAAGGTGCTTCGCTGGTGAGTGTAGGGTGTCTCCTTTCTCTTGCTACTGATAATAGGACGTTATGTTAACCTTACATGAATATCCTATTCGTCCATTTTTGTACGAGATTCATAATGTCCACGCTAGAACGCCCATTTTAGACAGGACAAATGCTATTCGTCTACGTCCAAAACTCTGCCTCCGGCTGAACTTCGTGAAGCTGGGGAATATTTAAGAATCACTTTCTCAAAGTAATGTTTCCTATACTTTTTGTAAATGTACATATACTTTTTGTAAATATATGTTTACATACTTCCTAAAATTGGATAAAATAAATGTAACAAATTTACATAAAGGAGAACTGGTAGATTTGGTTATAAATAAAGTAAAACAATTCCGCGTTATTAGAGACATCACCCAAGAGCAATTAGCTTCTTCTGTTAATATCACCAGGCAATCCCTCATCGCCATCGAGAAGAATAAATACAATCCCAGCTTAGAATTAGCATTGAAATTATGTGAGTACTTTGATTGTAAAGTAGAGGATTTATTTCAATTAGATAAAACTGGGGAGGAATTATAATGAATAAGAACGAAAAACTTTATGGACATATTGGGCTTACGGTTGTAATGTCTTTATTGCTTTTCTTTAGTAGCAACAATTATGCCGAAGGGTTTCAATCTGTTCTTATATTTATCGTAGGTTATACCGTTTTGTCATTTATAATTACATTGATTAAGGGTGAGATTTCTAAAAGAAAAAATAAAGAAAACGGACAGTATCCATTGCCTAATACAGACGAGCGAATTGAAAAATTGATGTTAAAAATCTCAGCTCAAATTTTCGCCCTAGCTCTTTTCGTTGCCTTTGTTGTACTGTTTGTAATGTATTTTATGAATAACAATGCTGTCATCCGAGTAGAATACGTTCTTGGTTTTGTGTTCCTAGTTTTGTTTATTGGAGTCGGCTTCAGCTCAAAAATCGCAAAGAAAATTGATCAATAATTGAGTTGTAATAAAAAAGGCGTAGCTGTTGCTATGTCTTTTTATTTTGGGCGGCTTCTTTACATTATTATTGTTTAGCGTGTTCTTTTTTCTTTATGAATTTAGTCATTATTTTATTTTTAATTGTTTTTGAAGTCATGTGGAGTGAAGTCGATGTGTTTGAGTAGTTGTTTTAGGAAAGGAGAATATGATTGGAAATAAAATATTACTAAACATATATAACTAATGAATATAATGTCTTTTTCAGTTATTATGTTGTAAATCATTTTATGATAAAATCTATTACATAATTTAATAAAGGAGTAGTATTCAATGGGGTATTTCTCAAATAGTTTATTAGTTTTGTTCGTTCTTATCGTATGTAGCTGTATGATTTTTGGTTGATAATATAATGATAGTTTTATATAAAAGAAGTTAACTGTGGTGAGGTTAACTTCTTTTTATTTAATGGTGAGAAGGAATTATATTGTTCTTATGGAAGTTTGTTTAAGTTCATTTCATATTAAGGGTAATTTTACGAAATACAAACAAACGAGAGAATAAGGAGTATTCACATGAATAATAGTATAAGCTACACAATTGAACACCCAACAGACTTCAATGGATTATTAGCGTTATATGAATCTTTAGGATGGAATTCTCTTAAATTAACGGTTAACGAGTTAGAACGAATGTGTAAACAAAGTTGGTATGCAATTTATGTTTTTGATGATAAGAAGTTAGTAGGGATGGGGCGTGTCATATCAGATGGAGTCATAACAGGCATTATTTGTGGAGTTGGTGTATTGCCAAAATATCAGTCTAGTGGCATCGGAAAAGAAATAGTGAAACGATTAATCCAGCACTGTGAACAACATAAGGTTATTCCACAACTTATGTGTGTAGAAAAATTGCAACCATACTATGAAGCTATCGGATTTGAAGCATTCTCGATTGGAATGACAAAACATATGAAAAGATGCTAAAAAACAATCTAATTATTATATGCATTTACAATCTTAATAAATAATAAACGAGCATGTTTGAAACTATTTCAAGCATGCTCGTTTATTAAAGGAAATCTATTTAATATTAATGATTTAACCCGTTCCAATAAAAAGAAACGATTTCTTGTGCTAATTCATCTATATTTGGAAGAATAGGATTGTGATTTTCATCTTTAAAATTCCCGATTGATAATAAAGATACGAAAGCATGAGCGGCAAATTTGGCGTTTCTTTTCGGGATTTCTCCAATTTGCATTGCATTATCGATTGCTTTTTCTAATACTTCATACATGCTGTCTTCAGCCTCTTTTAATTCTTTCAATTGCTCTTCAGATAACGATAGTTTTGCATCTTTCATGAAATTCTTCATATCAATATCCATCGTTGCATGTAAATAGACTTTAGCGAAGTCCAATAATCTTTCTTCTAAAGTCTTATTTGTAGAGAGTATTTGAGACATATTTTCTCGTATACGCACCATCATTTGAATCATAGTAGCGGTAAATAAATCGGCTTTTGTTGAATAATAATAGTAGACGGTTGCTTTCGTAACACCGCATTCCTTCGCGACCTCATCCATGGAAACTACTTGGTAATTTTGAGTAAGAAATAATCGAGTTGCAACTTCTAAAATTAGTTCTTTTGTAGATTTTGTATTTTTATTTTGACGAGGCCTTCCAAGAGGACGTTGTTTTTGTTCCAAATTCATTCGCTCCTGACATGTATTGTTAAGATAATTATAACACAAATTTTTATTCATTCTTGATTAATTAACCGACCAGTATATATAATTAATAATGGAGGAAAAAAGGAAGGTGGGTTTTTTATGAAAAAGCACCCGTTACATATGTTAGGGAGGCTTGTAGCAGGGAAAAATACACAATGGATAACTTTATCGGTTTGGGTCCTTATTACATTATTACTTTCATTTACGTTACCACAAGTAAATAATACGAAAGAACCGAATCCGAAAAATTTACCTGAAACTGCTATGTCGCAGCAAGCTGAAGCATTAATGAAAAAAGAATTTCCGAATAATGCAGGGAATCCGTTATTAGTAGTATGGCATAGAGATGGTGGACTACAGTCAAAGGACTATAAGCTCATACAGGATGTTTATAAAGAGTTAAAGACTAATCCTTTAAAAGAACAATCAATGTTACCACCATTTGATACAATACCGGAACAAGTATTATCAAAAAGCGCATCAAAAGATGGTACATCTTTTGTTACACCGGTATTCTTTAATAAATCTGCTGGGACGGATATATTAAAAGGAAATCTTGAAGATTTAAGAAAAATAGTGAATAGTAAGGTGGATGAAGATCCATTTAAACAAAAAATAAACGACTCCGGTTTACATGTTCGCTTATCTGGACCGGTAGGGATTCAAACGGATGCAGTTAGTTTATTTAGTCAAGCAGATGTGAAATTATTAGTTGCTACCGTATTACTCGTATTAGTGTTATTAATTTTATTGTACCGTTCACCGGTTTTAGCAATTTTACCTTTACTTGTTGTTGGTTTTGCTTACGGTATTATTAGTCCTACACTTGGTTTTTTAGCCGATCATGGATGGATTAAAGTAGATGCCCAGGCGATATCAATTATGACAGTATTACTGTTTGGCGCTGGAACGGATTATTGTCTATTTTTAATTTCGAGATATCGGGAGTACTTGTTAGAAGAAGAAAGTAAATACAAAGCATTGCAACTTGCGATTAAAGCATCTGGCGGAGCAATAATAATGAGTGCATTAACTGTCGTACTTGGATTAGGAACATTATTACTTGCTCATTATGGAGCCTTTCATCGATTTGCAATACCATTTAGTGTTGCTGTATTCATTATGGGAATCGCTGCTTTAACAATTTTACCTGCGTTTTTATTAATTTTCGGTAGAGCGGCATTCTTCCCATTTATCCCAAGAACAGCTTCAATGAATGAGGAATTTGCAAGAAAGAAAAAGAAGATAGTAAAAGTTAAAACATCAAAAGGTATCTTTAGTGAAAAACTTGGAGATGTTGTAGTACGAAGACCGTGGACAATAATTATGCTCACTGTATTTGTATTAGGTGGATTGGCTTCATTTGTACCACGTATTCAATACACGTATGACTTATTAGAATCGTTTCCAAAAGATATGCCTTCACGCGAAGGGTTTACGTTAATTAGTGATCATTTTTCAGCTGGAGAACTAGCACCAGTAAAAGTTATTGTTGATACGAAAGGAAAAGAGCTTCCTATTAAACAGGAATTAGAGAAATTTTCTTTCGTAAAAACAGTGAAAGATCCAAAAGAGGGTAAAGAAAATAAGCAAATTAAAATGTACGAGGTTTCTTTAGCTGAAAATCCATACTCAATTGAAGCGTTAGATCAAATCCCTAAATTGAAAAACAGTGTAGAAAAAGTATTAAAAGATGCAGAGATTAGTAATGCTGAAGATCGACTATGGATTGGTGGAGAAACGGCTTCATTATATGATACAAAGCAAATTACAGAACGTGATGAAGCAGTTATTATTCCAGTAATGATTAGTATTATAGCTTTATTGTTACTTGTTTACTTACGATCAATTGTTGCGATGATTTATTTAATTGTAACGGTCGTTTTATCATTCTTCTCGGCATTAGGAGCAGGATGGATATTACTTCATTTCGGTATGGGAGCACCGGCTATTCAGGGTGCAATACCGTTATACGCATTTGTATTTTTAGTTGCTTTAGGTGAAGATTATAATATCTTTATGGTTTCAGAAATATGGAAAAACAGAAAGACACAAAATCATTTGGATGCAGTAAAAAATGGTGTTATACAAACAGGTAGTGTCATTACATCGGCAGGTTTAATTTTAGCAGGAACTTTTGCGGTGTTAGGTACGTTACCAATTCAAGTTTTAGTACAATTTGGTATTGTAACAGCAATCGGTGTATTACTAGATACATTTATTGTAAGACCATTACTTGTACCGGCAATTACAGTTGTTTTAGGCCGCTTTGCTTTTTGGCCAGGAAAACTTTCAAGAAAGAATGAAGAAATCCAAAACGTGGATGCATAGTTGAAAAAGCCAAGGATACTTTCCTTGGCTTTTTTCAATGTAATTAATTTTTTGAAGTCAAATCATCAGTTGCAGCATGATCAGCATCTTCAATATCGGTTTCTGGCATTCCATATAAGCCGTTCATTGTTTGTTCTTCGATAGTAAGATTTACAGTGTTATTATTTTGAATTGGTGTAGCATTTTCGGTAACATTTTCTTTTTTATTTACATTTTTGTTATTCATGTATGAATCCTCCAAATTTCATTTGATGTATGTATAGTATGTGGATGGATTTCCAGAAATATGTGAATTGATTCTTATAGATGTTATATAATTAAATAAACAATTAGGGTGAAATGTAAACGGTTAGGAGTGAACAATTATGGTGAAAGCAAAGAAATTAGCCTTCTAAAATAAAAAGAAAATTTTAGGAGGCTATTAAAATGAAGTTTCATGTAATTGATAGAGAAAATTGGAATAGAGAGCAGTATTTTGAACATTATTTAAAATTAAAATGTACGTTTAGTATGACAGCAAATGTTGATATTACACTTTTGACAGAGAAAGTACGTCAAAAGGGAATTAAATTTTATCCGACTTTTATTTATATAATTTCGAGAATAATAAATAAACATAAAGAATTTCGAACATGTTTTAATGATGAAGGAGTTTTAGGCTATTGGGAGGAAATGATACCCAGCTATACAGTTTTTCATAAGGATGATAAATCTTTTTCAAGTATATGGACGGATTATTATAGTGATTTCCATATTTTCTATAAAAACTATGAAGAAGATATGAGATGCTATGCTAATGTTCATGGTCTTTTCACGAAAGAAAATATTCCGCCGAATGTATTTCCGATTTCTAGCATACCTTGGACTAGTTTTACTGGATTTAATCTTAATATTAATAATGATGCTGATTTTCTAGTGCCAATTATAACTTGTGGGAAATATTTTAATGAAGAAAATAAGGTTATGCTACCAGTTTCATTGCAAGTTCATCATTCGGTTTGTGATGGATATCATGCGAGTCGATTTATAGAAGGTTTGCAGGAATTAAGTCATACTTGCAATGAGTGGCTGAAATAACAACCAATTTTTAATTATATACAATTGAAAATGAATAATAGAAGAGATCATGTTTATATTGCATGGTCTCTTCTATTATTCATTAATACTAAGTAATTGTGGAAAATATAGGGTGATTTGTAGTTTAATAGTAAAGAGAGTGATTAGTGTTAATTTTCTTTGTTTTTAAATATTTTAATGAGGGGGAAGTAAAGTGGAATTCGTAAGCATTGAAAAAGATGAGATCCTAATTCATAATATAGCAAATTTATATTGTAAAGCATTTGAGAAAACAAATTTCAATGAAATGATCGGGCGAGTGAAAAGACATATAGAATATGAAGATTTTAAAGGGATAGTAGCAATAAATGATGAAAATGAAGTAGTTGGTTTTACTTATGGTTATCGCTCAATGGAGGGACAGTACTATAATCAATTAATGAGAGAAGCGTTACATCTAGAGCAAGTAAACGAATGGTTACAAGATTGTTTTGAATTTGTAGAGTTAGCAGTTCACCCAAAATATCAAAAGGAAGGTCTTGGAACGAAATTACATAATAGATTATTAAACGGTATTTCAAATAGAACGAGTGTATTAACAACACAAATAAGCAATGTAAAGGCACGTTCGTTATATGAAAGATTAGATTGGGTAAATATATTGGATCCATTTTATCCCGCTTTAATGGGCAGTAAGACCCCCATCTCAAAATTCAGCGAAAGCAAAGAATTTAGGTGGGGGATCAACTGCCCATAAAAGTCCGATTGGTTCAACTAATAATCAGTGAGGGATGAAGAAAACCCCCACTGATTAAAGTTTCACTTTATCCAAGTAAAGATGATGTTCCTTATGTAATAATGGGAAAAATATTAAAAACAAAAGTTATTGGTTTGTAAGCATAAAGGGGAAAACAAAAATGAAGATAATATCTATAGAAAAAGCTACAATTTTAGACGCAGAAGAGTTAACGGAAATAATGAAAAGAACTTTTGATGAAGAAGCAAAACAATGGTTATGTGGTCAAGATGGTGTCATTGATTATAACATTCAACCACCAGGATATTCTTCCGTTGAAATGATGAAATATTCGATTGAAGAATTGGATTCTTTCAAAGTGATAATGGATAAAGAAATAATCGGAGGAATTATAATTACGATTTCTGGTAAATCTTACGGCAGAATCGATCGTATTTTTGTAGATCCTAAATACCAAGGAAGAGGAATAGGATCACAAGTTATAAAATTAATAGAAGATCAATTTATAAGTGTAAGGATTTGGGATCTCGAAACATCGAGTAGACAAATTAATAATCACCACTTTTATACAAAGATGGGCTACCAAACAATTTTTGAATCGGAAGATGAGTATTGTTACGTGAAAAGAATAGAGACGAGCTCAAACAAAGAAAGTGTAGTTAAAAATGAAGATATGGAAAACGGCCAATACGAAAACTGTAACTTGGAAAATACAGAGTATTATCAAGTGAATTTAAAAAATAGTGTATTTGTTGGTAGCAATATAAGGAATATGAATATGAGCAATTGTAATGTAAGTCAATCCAAGTTTAGAAATATTAATTTTAGAAGTTCTTCATATGCAGATTTAAATCTTTCTGGCAGTAAATTTAGTTTGGTGACTTTAGGTGGAGTTCAATTTAAAGATACAAACCTTGGGGAAGAGAAGGCTCCTATTTCATTTAATAGATGTGATTTGGAACGTAGCATGATAAGTAATAGTAATCTTAAAAATATGGAAATAGAAAATTGTGATGTAAACGGTATGAAAATAAACGGTATTCCAATAGAAGATTTGCTGGCATTGTATAATCGAGTAAATAATTAAACACAACCAATTAAGGAAAGTTAGTTAGTTGAATGATATATAAATATAATTATATAAAAATAACATAAAGAAATACGAATGAGAAGAGATTTAATATGAGTTATAAGAATTGTAGGTCTATATGGAGGGAATAAAAATGGAGATTAACATTAGAGCAGTAGAAATACAAGATGCTAGAGCGATTCATCATATATGTGTACAAGATGACGTTTTACCTTATATGGTTTTTTTACCTAGCATGCGTGTGGACGCTATGGAAAATAGAATTCGAAACTTAGCACCAAATCAATTTGAATTCGTTGCAGAGTATGATGGAAAAGTTGTAGGTTTTATTGGCTTAACCCAAAGTCCGGGACGAAGATCTCATTCAGCTGATTTGTTTATCGGGGTAGATAGCAAATATCATAATAAAGGTGTAGGGAAAGCTCTCCTTACCAAGATGCTTGATTTAGCAGATAATTGGTTAATGTTAGAGAGAGTAGAACTTGGTGTTTTAGAAACGAATCCGAAAGCAAAAGCACTATATGAAAAATTCGGATTTGTAGAAGAGGGGATAAAGGTAGGAAATTTAAAGGCTCACGGAAAGTTTATTAATGAAATTATGATGAGTCGTTTTAGACCGGATGGTTTACTTGTACATAATTAATTGTTAAAAGCATGACAAATCAATGTCATGCTTTTTGGATTGTTATTTGTGATTTGGTAGTTTCGGTTGTAATAAAAATAAGGCTAATCCAATAAAAATGAGTGAGATTCCTAGTGATTGTTGTAATGAAATTGTTTCATTTAAAATAAAATAAGCTAGAATACATGTTCCAATTGTTTCTCCTAAAATACTCATTGAAATTACAGTAGTACTCATCCATTTTAATAACCAATTGAATATCGTTTGTCCTAAAATCGTTGCAATGAAAGCTAATCCTATGAAGGACAACCATGTTTGTGTAGAGTAATGCAAGAAAGATTCTTGCTGCATGTAAGCAAATATACCGAGAAAGCAGGCACTACTTCCATAACTAATTACTGAATACGGAATAAGTGATAAATCTTTACGAACGTGTTGGCTAATGAAAAAATAAGCAGTAATTATTCCGGCTGCAATAAACGCTAAAATATCTCCGTATAAAGCTTCCCCACTTATTTGGAAATCTTGCCATCCAATGACGATACTTCCTGAAATAGCGATGAAACAACCAAGAACCGCTCCTTTCGTAAACCTCTCCTTGAATAAAAAATAACCACCAATCATTGAGAATAAAGGTTGTAACGTTACGATAACTGTGGAGCTTGCTACAGAAGTATATCGTAATGATTCAAACCATAATACATAATGTGCAGCTAAAAATAGCCCAGATATGAAACCGAATCTCCACTGTTTTTTCGTTAATGTTTTCAGCTCGTTTCGATTATTTTTATTACATATTAGAAATGGTAGTAGAATGATTGCTGCAAATAATAAGCGGTAAAAAGCAATGATTACTGCAGGAGCAGCGGCCAATTTTACAAAAATTGCTGAAGTTGATAAGGCGAATACGCCAAAAAATAAGATGAAATATGAAAGAGTAGATGATTTCAAAGTCTGTCCCTCCGATAGTTTGTTTATTATAATGTAATATTTACGATATAATGTACAAAGGTAAGTATATAAGGGCTAGAAGATGAAAGGAAGTATTATTTGACTTTGTTTAATATGTCAGCACAACGGGAATGAAACATACATTATGATGGACGAAAGGGAGTAGTTATTTTGATTCACTATCGACTTGGACAAACTGTTTTAAGTTATCGTAAGAAAAATAATATGACAATTCGTGAATTCGCTGATTATGCAGGGATTAGTACGTCACTAATTAGTCAAATTGAAAGAGGACATGCCAATCCTTCTTTAAGTGTTTTGGAATTAATAGCGAAAGCATTAAATGTACCACTATTTACACTGTTTATTAACGATATTGATACAGATTCACTCATTTCTAAGAAGAAAGATCGAAAGAAAGTATATAGGGAAAATAGTGATCACATCGTATATGATGTGTTAACACCGGATTTCATGAAAGCACGTATTGAAATGTTAATGATGGATTTAAATAAAAAAGCAAATACAACAGAAAGTCACTATTCACATGAAGAGAAGGAAGAAATTGCTGTTGTTATGAAAGGAGAAGTGTATGTGGAATTAGAAGGAAAAGAATACTTTTTAGAAGAAGGTGATGTTGTGCGTATCCCGCCGAACGTGAAGCATCGCTTTTTGAATAAGAGTGATGAAGTGAATCACATCTTGTTTGTGTTGACACCATCTTTAGGATGAAAATAAATTGAGTTTTATTATGGGGAGATAGAAAGATGAAAAATAATAGTGTTTTAAAAGATGGGCTTTCAATTATATCTCAATGTAAAAAAGAAACAAATGATATTTGGCATGCACATTTCGGAGCAGCTGCAATTGCTAGTTATTTTTTCGTGAAAGATAATAATATTGATGAAGAAACAGCACGTAATATTTATTCGCAAACAAGGATGATGCTGAATAAGCAAAAAATAGGTGAGATTATTAATCATAAAGAAGAAATTGATTTTCAAATTGCTGAGAATATGATTATAAAATCTTTGGAACATACGATTGATGAACTTCATTGGGTGGGTCATAACGTTATTTATGCAGCATTAAGCTTATTAGCTATGCAAGAGTTGCGAAATTGGGGAAATTATCAAGATATTGAGGGGATTACTAACTTGATATTATCGTTTCAAAAAACAATTCCCGGTAGATCATGGATTGGTTTTAAGACGAAAGAAGTAAAACAATTACGTATTGAGGACGAGATACAAAGTGAATTGAAAAGTCCGAAACAATTATCGAAATTTATTTTAAATGAGCTAACAAAATTTAATATTATTTATCGAGCGGAATCGCATCATGATTTAATTGGGCATATGCTTACTTATTCTCACGCAATCAATATTATGTATGATTTAGGGCATAGAGATATATTTCAACGAGGGATACGTCCACTTTTGAAACTAGTATACGTACTGCGAGCGAGCCAAAAACTCAAGCCGAATACTGAAATAAATTTACACTCACCTATAGATCGATTACCTTTAATCGAATCTAAACGTGCAAATGTATTACCAATTGAAAATATATTTTGGGCAAAAGACTATAGTGAATTAGATTGGGATTTTGGGCATGTCTTTAAATTTTCATATAGTTATTTTGATCATATAAAGAGGGCTCCAGAATATAAAGATATAACATTAGAAAAATTTTGTTATATTATAAATTCTTAATGGTATGTGATAATCGGAAGGGACTTAATTTGAGTCTCTTATTTGTTGGTAGTATATTATTTTAAAATTTGTAAGATTTTACATGATCGTTTTACTTTTACTAATTATGTAAGTAGGCTATACTAAAATACATACATTTTATTATTGGAGAGAAATAAAACGACATGGAATTATCGAAATTAGAAAAAGTAATTGAGATTAAAAAAGAAGAGCTTTTATATTTAGTATCGGATTATGGATTTCAACATGAAAAAGTACTGACATTGAGTCAAGAAATAGACAAATTGATTAATTACTTTATGTTTGTAAAATAGAAAGAACTATGACGTGATTTGAAACTGTTATAGTTCTTTTTTATTGAGTAATAATACATTTAGGGTATTTATTAATTAAGAGTATAAACATAAATGTGTTCAAATATATTGTCTAATTTCTTACAGAATGATCAAGCTGCTAGTCGGATATGAGGACTTTTGGGTATAATAAAAAAGGAATTATTAATTGTATCGGTTAGGAGCGCAGCAAATATGAAAACAGTTGTTGTTATAGGTGGAGGTATAACTGGACTTTCTACTATGTTTTATTTAGAAAAATTAAAAAAGGATTATGATATCGATTTAAATTTAGTCCTTGTCGAAAAAGAAGAGTATTTAGGTGGTAAAATCCATAGTGTAGAAGAAAAAGATTTTATTATGGAATCAGGAGCAGATTCGATCGTTGCTCGTAATGAACGTGTTATGCCGCTTGTAAAAGATTTAAATTTAGAAGAAGAAATGGTATATAATGAAACAGGTATTTCTTACATATATTCTGATAATATGTTACATCCAATTCCTTCTGACACTATATTTGGGATACCGATGAGTGCCCGGTCGTTGTTTAGCAGTACGCTAGTCTCAACGAAAGGGAAAATTGTTGCTTTAAAAGATTTCATAACGAAAAATAAAGAGTTTACGAAAGATACATCACTTGCTGTATTTTTAGAAAGCTTTTTAGGGAAAGAGTTAGTAGAAAGGCAAATTGCTCCTGTACTTTCAGGTGTATATTCTGGTAAATTGAATGAACTTACAATGGCATCTACATTACCGTATTTACTGGATTATAAAAATAAATATGGAAGTATTATTAAAGGTTTTGAAGAGAATAAAAAACAATTTCAATCAGCAGGAAATAAAAAGTTTGTATCATTTAAAAGAGGATTATCTACTATAATAGACCGCTTAGAAGAAATGCTGAATGAGACTGACATAAAAAAAGGTGCTGTAACGACAGCTGTAAGTAAACGAGAAAATCGATATGAGGTCTCTTTTGCAAATCATGAGTCAATCCAAGCAGATTATGTTGTTTTAGCAGCTCCGCATGATATCGCGCAAACTTTATTACAGTCTAATGAGTTGAATGAACAGTTTAATACATTCAAAAACTCATCTCTAATAAGTATTTACTTAGGTTTTGACATACTAGATGAACAACTACCGGCTGATGGAACAGGGTTTATCGTGACGGAAAACAGTGATTTGCATTGTGATGCTTGTACATGGACAAGTCGGAAGTGGAAACATACATCGGGCAAACAAAAACTATTAGTAAGAATGTTTTATAAGAGCACAAACCCGGTATATGAAACGATTAAAAATTATAGTGAAGAAGAATTAGTACGAGTAGCTTTATATGATATTGAAAAAAGTCTTGGAATAAAAGGTGAACCAGAAGTAGTTGAAGTTACGAATTGGAAAGATTTAATGCCGAAATATCATTTAGAACATAATCAAGCAGTTCAATCATTACAAGAAAAAATGACGGACCTTTATCCGAATGTATACTTAGCGGGCGCTTCTTATTACGGTGTTGGCATTGGTGCTTGTATTGGAAATGGAAAGAACACTGCAAATGAAATAATTGCAACATTAAATGAAACATCAAATTAATATGGAATACATAAATAAATAAATAAATAAATAAATAAAATGTCCCTCCGTTATGCTGGAGGGACATTTTATTTATTTCACTTGAATTGAGACCTTTTTATTAGTTGTATTATTCTCGGTAATTGTTAATGTGATGTTACCGGATTCTTTAAATGAATATGATGAGAATTGATAAAGTTCTTTTATACCATGTTTCTTTTTTAATTTATTGGTAGGAAGTAATGTTATGTTCGGTTTCCATGTTTCCTGTTTACCTGAAGGATACTTTACTGTTATTACTGGATTATTTAATTGCATTGGTTCCCAAGAGGCAAAATGTAGTTCAACTTCGCTATCTTTTTTTAGTAATTCTTCTGAAAAATATCCAAGCTCTCCAACATTACCGAAAACAGTAAAGTTTTGGTTTTGCAATGTGATATCTAAATAGTTAGGTTGATATGTTGCTGCGTGATAGATTCCATATGAAAGAGAAAGAGTGGCAGCGATTAAAATGCTAATTGAAAATGTCTTAAAGCTATTGCCTTTAAAACTAGTCATCATGATTGAGTTTGGGGCGACCTTTTTTGCAAATAAAAAAATGAGTAATATGAGTAAGAGGGATAAGCCGATGAAAATATACATAGGAAATTTACACCTCCGCAATAAAATAATATATTAACTATATTTTACCATAAATGTATGGAGTAGGGTGTTGTTTTAGAAGGGGAATTTCTTCTCTTAGATATTATGTTCGCATCTAACTTTGCATTAAATGAAGCGCGAGAACGAATCGGGAGGAAGTGGGATAGTACAGAAGTATATCCGTTTGTTAATGAGTTAGATATACTACTTAGAGAAACTGGTTTTTCAAGTATAAATTGGAGACAAACAGCTCCATGTCATTGGGCGTTAGTTGCACATAAATAGGGAATAAAGAGGTGATCACAGTATTTTGATCATCTCTTTATTTTTTCTAATCATGCAAAAGTAAGAAGGGTTACTCTTAGTTCGTATTGAATTAAGAGGATAAGCTTCTCTTGAAATATTTGATTAATGGGACATTGAGGACTTTCCTAATTATACATATGTTTTCTGCTATAATAAATGAGTAGAGAGAAAGGAGTGATCCTATGGTTATGGCATTTCCTATATTAGAAACAGAACGCTTACGTTTAGTAGAAATAGAACAATCTTATTGTCAAAAAATATATGAAATCTTTTCATTGGATGAAGTAACATGTTATTATGGTATGAATTCTTTTACAGAGTTTGGACAAGCTTCTCGTATGATTGAGTCTTTTTCAAAAAATTACTTTGAGAAAAAAGCGATACGATGGGGGATTGTGTTAAAAGAAACAAATACCTTAATAGGAACAATCGGACTAAATAATTTACAACTATGGAGTAAACGATCTGAGATTGGATATGATTTACACCCTCAATATTGGGGAAATGGTTATGCGTCAGAGGCAGCCAAGGAAATTATTCATTACGGATTTCGAGATTTAGGTTTATTTAGAATAGGAGCTATTACATATCCTGAAAATATAACTTCGTGTAATATGTTATCTAAAATAGGATTTCATAAGGAAGGATTATTACGTGGGTATATTCATCAAGGAAATAGGCAACATGATGCATTAGTATATTCTATTGTGCGAACTGATTTAGAGGATATAAATTTATAATAAAAACCCCCTCTTATTAAAAGAGGGGGTAAGTAAAATTAACCTAACTTAGGTAATAAACGTTCTCCGCTTTTCATGCTACTTTTACATAAAGGGCATTTAGGCTCTTCTTCAAATGAAAAGTTCTTTCTCATCCATCCTAAACAATCCTCTGATTCACATTCCCAAACAGGGGTTTGTTCTGGTGGTACTTCTGCTACATCGTTCTTTCGATTGCGATACATGTAACCACTCCTTTTATGTAAAAATTTTAGTTATATATTAAAAAGGTTGTTAACCGAGCTGGTAACAACCTTTTTATTGTTTGAATTATAGCTTTACAACGTTTTTAGCTTGAGGTCCACGGTTACCGTCTTCAACTTCGAAGCTAACTTCTTGACCTTCGTCAAGAGACTTGAAGCCGTCGCCAGTGATAGCTGAGAAGTGAACGAATACGTCGTTACCGTCTGCAACTTCGATGAAACCGAAACCTTTTTCGCTGTTAAACCATTTTACTTTACCTGTTAATGTCATGGTAATGCCTCCTAAAATTTAAAAAGATTACAATATGATCGGCCTTATTTGAATGAAAATAAAAGTTCACATATTATCAAAGACCCATAAGGAGGACAAAATGTCCCTGATTGATACTTGATAATATGCAAAGAAAATGTAGTGCTAAATTGACCTTAATTACTATCTTACAACAAATGGTGTGAAATAGCAAGTGCTGGTAATACCAGTAAGAAATAGGCTGGGAAATTGGTAAAAGACACAAAGGCATCTCTTTTATTTATATATTATTCCTAATTTTGGTTTATGCTAAACTAAGAACATTTTTATTAAAAATTTGTATGAGGGAAAAGATATATATTTAAGAATAAAGGTGATGTAATTGTTAAGGAGGAGAGAGTATTGCAACTCACCCAATTTAAAATAATTGAAGCAGCAAAAGAAGGAAGAAGAAAGGTTCATCCTGTATTCGCGGTTATACTTGCAATTGTATTTTTAACGTTAGGTGAATTGTTTATGTTATTTATGCTGTTTTTACCGAAAGCAGAAACAACGTTTTCTAAGGCAATTTATAGTGATATTGAGATGATACTTACGTTCGGCGGGGCTATATTTTTTGTGTTTTTATGGATTAGATTTGTAGAGAAAAGACCAATTTCATCCATTGGCTTTTGGAGAAATCAGTGGATTAGAAAATATTTGAGAGGTGCATTAATAGGTTTTATTTTCATTTCTATACCAGTAATGCTACTTGTATTAACAGGAATTGTACAATTACAAATGCAACAAATTACACCTACTGCTATACTTGGAATTGCGGGATCTTTAGTTGCTTTTTTAATACAAGGTGCGACAGAAGAGATTGTTGTTCGAGGTTGGTTATTTCCAGTTCTTTCTGTTAGAAGCCGTATATGGATTGGGATTGTTGTTACTTCTTTTTTATTTGGTTTTCTTCATTTATTAAATCCAGGTATTACAATTCTTTCAATATCGAATATAATATTAGTTGGTGTATTCGCAGCTTTTTACGTTTTAAAAGACAGTAGTCTTTGGGGGATATGCGCGTGGCATTCGCTGTGGAATTGGTCGCAATATAATGTATACGGTTTTGCAGTTAGTGGCATGACGATATACTCAACGCCATTATTTAAACCTGTAACAAATGGAGCAGAAATCCTTCATGGAGGTTCATTCGGAATCGAGGGGAGTATCATTACAACAATAATGCTCTCTATCGCTTCAATTGTTTTATGGAAACAGTTATGGGGGAGAAAAACGAAACAACGAGATTTTAGTTAATGAAAGAGGGAGAAACTATGGGGATTATAGCGTTTGAGGGAGCAAGTGCGGTTGGTAAGAGCACAACGTGTCGTGAGTTAGAAAAGAATTATGGTGCTTATATTATACCTGAAGTGAATTTTTTATTTGAAAGACCAAAAAATGAACATAGAACATGGTATTTTGAAAAACAAGTAGAGCGCTGGAAAATAGCAGTGCAGAAGTCAGAGCAATATGAATTAATAATACTTGATGGAGACATTTATCAGCCGCTTAGTTATAATTGGTGTTTCCATTTTGAAATATTTGATCAGCCATTATCTTTAATAGAAAACTTTTATAAAGAAAAGTTGGTTAATAGGGAAATTGGTTTTCCTGATCAATATTTTTATTTATACACGAATGATGAAGAACTTAGAAAACGGAAAGAATCTGACGAGACAAAAAGAAGAAGAAACTTCGAAAAACATTTACATATATCAAAATCATTTCAACGTTATTATGAAAATTTAAATACTGTTACAGATGGGTACTGCAAAATAATTGAAGCGAAAAGTGTAAAAACGAATGAACTAGAAATTGTAAAAAAATTAAACAGTTTAAATGTGTGTGAAGAAAGACGTTTTGATGTTTCGAGGTTAGATAATATTACGAAGTGGTTAAAAGAACATCGTGCATAAAACAACGAGTGCCATATGAGGCACTCGTTGTTTTGTTATGTATTATATATTGATTTTAAAATTTGTAAGTTTGCTTTTTCATTTTTCTTAATAGCGTTTGTATATTTTGCGAGAAAGAGCTGAGAAGGATAAACAGGTAGTTCACCACAAATATCGATACCATAGACATCTTTATTCCTAATAAGAGAATGAATACATTTTAATAGTGTAGAGAGTTTCACATGTCCTTGATCCCAATTAGTAATAGCTACTTTTGGATCTAAAACATCTTTATCAATGCTTACATATATACTTTCTGTATGAATATCCGAAAGTAATGTATGTGTAGATACTTCATTAGAGGTATCTATCGGGAACACTGCTACGCATGAATAATCATTAGAATGTATTGTTAAAGAAGAAGGTCCAATAATAATTACTTTCTTTAATTTCGGGTTATTTTGAAGAGCAAATGATACCCATGATCCGCAAGAAATAAGAGTGTGTTCATTTTCTTCTTTTAAGTTCATGTCAGTGTGATGATCAAATAAAATAAGGCTAAATGGTTCATTTATTTCTTTTAGTAGTAAATAAGATACATAATGATAATTTCCAGAACCGATAAAAGTGACTCCTTTTTGCTTTCTACGATATAACTTCCGTTTTATACGCTTTAAAGAAGGAGTCTCGCAATATAGGTTTGCGTGCTCTAAATGACTAAAATCAATATCTTCATGTGAATAAGAATGAAGTTTATTTTGTAATAAATATGTATCATCAAAGTTTAAAAAAGTTAAACCGCTATACAAAAAACTCATATTTATTCATCTCCTTTATATTTAGGCTAGCATATATGTTTATAAATTTAAAACGAAATGCTTAGAGGTGGATTTGTATTTGAAATAGATGTATTATTTTGACGGAATAATCTTTCAATTTATAAAGAAAAGAAATATAATATAAGGAAATATATATGTGGTTCAGGAAATAGGAAATATGTAATAAATGAAAATGAGATATGAAATTGAATTGAGGAAAAAGTAGGTAAAGATTAACTGCCTGCAGAAGCTTTGTTGATTCAACAAATAATCAATATTACGAGTGATTATTTGTGAGAGGAGAATAAAGGTAAGTATGAAAAAGATTATTATTTCAGATCTTGATGGGACTTTATTAAGAAGTGATAAAACAATTTCAGAGAAATCTATTAATATTTTAAGGGAATGTAAAAATAATGGAGACGAATTAATTTTTGCTACAGCAAGGCCGCCAAGAGCTATAAAACAGTATATTCCCAGCGTGTTAAAGAGTGAGATTATCATTTGTTATAACGGGGCTCTAGTTCTTAAAGGTAGTGATATTTTATATGAAATGAAGATTTCTAAAAATGACATTTTAGAAATCATAGAAATAGCAAAAAAGTACAATCTTTATCAGATTTGTCTTGAAATAGGTGATAAGTTGTATTCAAATTTTGATGTTACTAATTATTTTGGTAATGTACCATGTGAAATTATCGATATAAGAGATTTAGACTTTGAAACAGCTTCTAAGGCAATTATTTGTACTAAAGGCTCAATACATAAGGAATTCATTAAAGAATTGCCTGATGAATGCAAGGCAGTTATTACAGATGACGGAACATTGTGTCAAATTATGCATGCAGAAGTTTCAAAATGGAATAGTATTCAACATGTTCTACAGCACTTAAATCGAGACTTATCTGAAGTTATTGCCTTTGGAGATGACTACAATGATATGGAAATGATAGAGAAATGTGGGATTGGTGTAGCGATGAGCAATGCTGTTGAGGAATTAAAGTTAGTTGCTAAATTTATTACTAAAAGTAACGATGAGGATGGAGTTGCTACATTTCTAGAAAGTAAAAGTTATGTTTATGCTAATTAGTATGAAAAAATTGCAGTAAGCTTAAGTTGCGAAAAAGAGATGCTACATCTGTTTTGATAAATAGATATTATGAATGGGATATGCGGGAGGAAGCAAGTAAGATGAAAACATTATTTAAAATAATAGGTATTATAGCTGGTATGGCGGTAATTGGAGTAGGTTTAACATATGGTATGCTATATTATTTGAATAATAGTAAGCCAGTTGCGAAGAAGACAACACCAGCGGCTCCAGCAGTAGAAGTACTAGCTGATAGTAACGTAAAGGCAGAAGATGCAAAGGTTTTAGAAAATGGCAATCATTCCTTACCAAATAGTGGTTTTAATAAAAACTTTAAATGGACAGATGAGAACATACAGACAGCGCTACATGAAATGGCGCATCAAAAAACGAAAGCAGATCAAAAGTGGGGCTATATTTTTATTACACAAGAACGTATTGAGAGTTTACTAGATATCGTAAACAGTAATGATCTAACACAGAAAAGTACATATGTGGATATTTTAGAACGATGGAAACAAGGGAAATACGAAAAGGTTGATGCGGATCACAATAAGATTTGGAAATTACAAAGTGGGAATTTAGGCGAAGGAAAAGGAGTAATGTCAGAAAAGGAGCAAAAAGAATTAATTAATCAAGTGTTTATACAAAAAGGTACATATTCAGGTAGTAAATTAATTGCAGGTGGGGGACAGCCTAATAAATAAAGTCTTTATCAATGAAAGAGAGTAATTGCTTATTAGGCAGTTACTCTTTTTTTGTGCAATTTTTTTTAAATCAATTAGTTGTGCTCTAGTAACGTAAGAAATGACTGTACCACGGGGGATATCCATCTAGATTTATGGTAGATTACATGACTTTGAATAATAGCTGGAGTTTCAATAGGTTGAAATTGTATTTGTTCCTTTTGGCAATTCTCTTGTACAACGATGTGAGGAAGAATTGAAATTCCTAACTCGCACATTACAGCTTGTTTAATTACCTCAACATTGGAAGTTTCAAATGTTTTCTCTGGAATATTTCCGCTTTGACGTAAAAAACAATCGACCATCGGCCTATAGCCGCAGTTTTGCTCAGTAAAAATAAACTGAGTATCCTGTAATAAACGAAATGGATCAGCGTGTATGGGAGAATGGATAGGCAAAATCCAACCAAATGTTTCTTTACAAAAAGTGCGTGTAATAAAATCATTATGTTCTATACTTTCTCCAATGATAAAGATAACATCTGTTTCTCCTTCATGTAATTTTTGTAATGCTTGTTCATTTGTGTTTGTTTCCAGAACGATATTTACTTTCGGATTTTTCTGTTTGTAAGTACGTAATAATTGTGGTAATCGGTACACCGCCAATGATTCATTAGAAGTAATACTTAATGTACCTTCCAAATGATCACCATTTTGAGGGATTTCTTGTGCTTTTTCATAAATTGCAAGTAGTTCTAATGCATAAGGATGAAATTGATGACCTGCTTTTGTAAGAAGTACTTTTTTCCCTAACCGATCGAAAAGAGGAATGTGTAAATCGTTTTCTAATGCTTTCATATGCGCTGTAACAGTAGATTGCGCATAACCTAATACATGAGCAGCTTTAGAAAAACTACCATACTTCACAATGGCACAAAATGTTTTAACGTGTCTCATTTCCATAAATGATCCCTCTTTTATTATCATGATTTGTGAATGATTATATCATGTATTTCAATTTTCCAAATGATTAAATTCTTTATAAAATGAAGTTATAGAAATATTTATTCATTTGATATTGGAGGAGAAAAAATGAGTGAAAAGGGCTATCATATAGCTGTAGTTGGGGCTACAGGAGCAGTAGGACAGAAAATCATTGAGCTGTTAGAAAAAGAAAGAAAGTTTAATATAGGTGAAGTTACGTTGCTTTCGTCAAAACGCTCTGCTGGTAAGGAGATACAATTTAAAGGGCGGGAGATAGTCATAAAAGAAGCAAAAACAGATAGCTTTATAGGTGTAGATATTGCTTTTTTTAGTGCTGGGGGAGAGGTATCTAGACAATTTGTTAATCACGCAGTCTCTAGTGGTGCAATCGTAATTGATAACACGAGTGAGTACCGAATGGCTCACGATGTACCACTCGTTGTTCCAGAAGTAAATGCGCACACTTTAAAGGAGCATAAAGGTATTATAGCGGTGCCAAATTGTTCAGCATTACAGATGGTAACAGCGCTCCAACCAATTCGAAAAGTATTCGGATTGGAACGAATTATCGTTTCCACATACCAAGCTGTATCAGGTTCTGGCATTCATGCGATTCATGAATTAAAAGAACAGGCTAAGTCTATGCTTGCAGGTGAGGAGATGAAGAGTACCATATTACCAGCGAAAAAAGATAAAAAACATTACCCAATTGCGTTTAATGTACTGCCTCAAGTAGATATATTCACAGATAATGATTTCACCTTTGAAGAAGTAAAGATGATTCAAGAGACGAAGAAAATTTTAGAAGACTCCAACCTAAAAATGGCAGCTACTTGTGTCCGGGTTCCAGTTGTATCAGGACATTCAGAATCGGTTTATATTGAACTTGAAAAAGAAGCAACTGTAGCGGAAATTAAAGAAGTATTGCGAAATGCACCAGGTGTTATTTTACAAGATAACCCTAGTGAACAGTTGTATCCAATGCCATTATATGCAGAAGGGAAAATAGAGACATTTGTCGGGAGAATACGTAAAGATCTTGATACGCCAAACGGATTCCATCTTTGGATTGTTTCAGATAATTTATTAAAAGGGGCAGCTTGGAATTCGGTTCAAATCGCAGAAGCGTTGGTGGAAGTAGGGATAATTTAGGGAAGATTAATAAACCGGGACATTATTAATGATTTCCCGGTTTTTATTTAATAAAGGTTTTCTTTATTTTGATTAACTTTAATTTAAATTAATTTTTATGGAATTTTTATAAATATCCACTTTATCCGCAGTAAAACTTAAAGATTTGGGCTCTTCATTAATTGTAAGATCAATAGTAATTGATAATGGCATTTCGACCTTTCTCACTATATCTTCTATAGCAATATACTCATCTTCTGTTTCGTTATAATAAACAACAAAACTAATTAACGCTTCATCATTTTCAATACTAATTTCACACATCATAGGGAATTTCTCGCCATGGTTTTAGCGTAATTCGCCTAGTATTATAGAACCGTTTAACTCTTCAGTAAAATTAGTAGTTGTCGTTGGTTTCACCCATGTTTCATCACGCTCTTCGTTTTCTTCTTCATCTAGTGCCCATTCCCATATCGGGTTTTGTTTCAGGTCCTCAATCGTTAGTTTATCAATTGGTTTGCTATTACTCATAAATATGTTCTCCTTTTGTTCATTTAGTGTTGTAAAGAATGCACGGTTATTTTTAGTTGCTCAATAAATGCTCGAGTTGCAGCACACATATATTTATCTTTCCTGTAAATAAGTCCGATATCTATCGTTGGAGTAGGATCTTTTATTTTAAGAGCTTGAATGTTTGTTTTTTGCAAAAAGTCTATATATGGTTTTGGTAACACTGTAATTCCCATACCTTTTGAGACCATTTGAATTAAAGATTCCATTGTACTAATTTCTAGAATTGGTTTTGGTGTAAAGTCAAACTGTTGACAATGAGATGTAATGAGTTCAGTTAAAAAGAAATTTTTGGGTAACAGAATTAAAGGATAGTCCTGTAATTCTACAATAGATATATGGCTACGTTCAGTTAATGTATGACCGGTTGGGACAACTAATGTAAGTTCACTTTTATATAGTGGGATAGAAACAATTTCTTTATTTTGCACTGGTAAAAATGTAATACCAATATCTAATTCGTTTTGTAACAATTTTTCTCGAATATCTCCAGTACGAAGCCCTAACACAGAAAGCTCGATATTTGGGTATAGTTTGTTAAAATTTAATATGGCTGGTGGCAGTAAATAATTTACGACAGTTAATAAAGAGCCGATTGTTAAGGAGCCATGTTGTAATCCATTTAAATCTTGAATAGCAGAACGAGCTTGTTCAATTTCACGAAAAATCGTTTTAGTATGTAATAACAAAATTTTACCTGCTTCAGTTAAAGATATTTTTTTGCCAATTCTATCAAAAAGTGGCATACCCAATTCGTGTTCTAATGCACGTATTTGTTGACTGAGTGAAGGTTGTGAAATGTTTAATTTCTCAGCTGCTTTTGTAAAATGCAACTCTTTTGAAACAGCTAAAAAGTAATTTAGTTGTCGTAATTCGATTGGAATCACCTCAAGTTTAATGATAGGTTATACCTATCATTATTATATAAATAATCGAATTGAACAATGGTTTTGTAGAGTTTATAATCACCTTATTAGAAATAAATTGAAGAGTGTTGGAAGTAAGGCTAGATAAGTATAAGTATCGTAGCAGAGATATTTGATTAAGTATTACTTTTTTCCCACCTCTTGTCATTTAAAATTTAAAAATAGGCAAAGAGTTTGAAAGAATAGATTAACCTTTTGAAAATTGTACGATAAGTAAGAGGAGCGATTACGATGAATAAAGTGTATGAGGTACTATCATTAAATATAGGGTTGCCCAAGGAAGTTATGTATGGAGGAAAGTTAATTCAAACAGGTATTAATAAAGTGGAAACAAAGGAACCTATATATTTATCGTTTCTAAAATTTAAAGGAGATGGTCAGGCGGATTTGGTTCATCATGGCGGAGTAGATAAAGCGGTTTGTGTTTATTCGGGAGATCATTATGGATATTGGGAAAAAGAATTGAATCAAGATCTTGTATATGGGGCCTTCGGAGAAAATATAACGGTGAGTGGTTTGCGGGAAGAAGATGTTTGTATTGGTGATACTTTTAAACTTGGAGAAGCAATTGTACAAGTAACGCAGCCAAGACAACCTTGTTTTAAATTAGCGAAGAAATACAATGTTCCAAAATTGCCATTATATTTTCAAGAAACAGGATATACAGGTTTTTATTTTCGAGTATTAAAAGAAGGATGGGTATCACATGTCGATACGTTAAAATGGCTAGATTCTGACCCGAAAGGTGTTACAGTAGCGTTTGCTAATCGCATTATGCATAAGGAGAAACAAAATGTTGAAGGCTTAAATAGGATTTTGGAAGTAAAAGCACTTTCTACTAGTTGGCGAAAAACATTTGAAAAACGAATGAGGGGAGAAGAAATTAGTACGAAAGAGAGAATTGAAGGGAAAAAAGAATAAATAAATTTTATTATAAGTAGTGCATTTCTATTAGTAAAAGTTAACTAGAAAGCACTATTTTTATGTAATTAACTTATTAATATTCAAAAATTTTAATATTGGATTATTCGACTTATTTTCGAATAATCGAAACATAAAATTTATTAGACTATTTTTTTATATTTTATGATACTATATTGATTTGTAAGGTCTATTGTTTTATGAGTAGGTCATACAAGTATATCTAAATTAATGGAATTGACGTATGGAGGTACAACATGGGGAATGTTGAAAAGATTGCAAATCTTCTAATAGAAGAACCGGAAAGAGAGCAGTTATTTCCTTTATTTGAAGAAGTGTTTGGTATTACAAGTCAAACATTGAATGATTTTTCGGAGAAAGGATATTGGGATGATACATATAAAGCTTTGTCCTTTTTACAAGAAGATAAGGTAATTGCAAATGTTGCGGCATTTTCACTACCATTGCTAATAAATGGTGAAAGAATAAATGCAGCGGGCATCCAATCAGTAATGACGCATCCTAATTTTCGTAGACAAGGATTAATGACGCAATTAATGAGTAGGATGATAGAAGAAATCGATAAGCAATGTAATTGTGCGTTATTGTTTACTGAAACCCCAGAATTATATAAATCATTTGGGTTTAAAGTTGTGCAGGAACATCTGATGACTATACCATACGATAAAAGTAATAATAAGGATTCTTTACTTAGAAAGTTAGACTATCATACTGAAGAGGATAGACAGTTAATACATGAGACTGTTGATAGTAGTCAAAGGCTTTCAAACATATTTTCAACATTAAACTTCCAGTCTTCGTTTTATTTGAATATGAATAACTCAAACTGGAATGAAAAACTGTATTATTCAGAAAAACTAGATGCTTTAATTGTATATGAAGTAAAAGATCAAAAGTTGAAATTATTTGGAGTGTTCGCACCTGTACTTCCAGTTTTAGATGAATTATGTGAAGGAATTAATGAGGAATTTACAGAAATTGAATTTTATTTTTCTCCAGATCAACTAGGAATTGAGGATGTACAATTTACAGAAGTACAGTTTAGTAAGTATTTAATGGTTCGAAGTAGTAAAGAGTTAGATTTTAAAGGTTATAAATTCCCAGTATTAACGGAGTTCTAAAAAGTATCTTGCTGGAGGAAGTAGATGATAAGCCTATTAAAATAGATTTTTACACATGTAGTCCATCTAGTAATAATGAATTCGAGACTGAATTTTAAAATTTAACAAATATAGATGAAAAACCGCATTCTTATAACGAAGAATGCGGTTTTTATATTTCCGTAATAAAAAGCAAATTTATTGACCAGATAGAAATTAATACTTATCATTTAATAATGTTAAATATTAATTTACATAATATAATAGAAGTAATGAAGAAATGAAGAAATTACAACTATATTGCTTAAATAAGGAGGGATAAAGATTATTCAGTGGTAATTTCATAGGAAAAGGAGATTATGTATGAAATCATTTCGTAAGCTATTACAGTATTTAAAACCATACATGTTCTTCGCTATTATTGGACCGCTATTTATGGTACTTGAGGTTGCGATGGACTTAATTCAACCGACTATTATGCAACATATTATTGATGTTGGGATTGCAAATCGGGATTTAAATTATGTAATAAAAATGGGGCTTCTTATGATAGGGGCAGCGGCGCTCGGTTTAGTTGGAGGACTTGGGTGTATGATGTATTCTACAAAAGCAGCTGTTAATTTTGCAACAGACATACGAAAAGATGTTTTTGCGAAAATAGAAACTTTTTCTAGCAATAATCGTGATTCATTTGGAACAGGAAAATTATTAACGATTGTGACAAATGATATTACTTCAATTCAATCGGCGATGACGATGACATTACGTGTTCTTGTTCGTGGCCCGTTGTTATTTATAGGAAGTATAATTATCGTTTTTGTAACAGCTCGAGAGTTATTTCCTATATTACTTGTAGTCGTTCCGATTTTATTACTGGCGATTATATTCATTGCAAGTAAAGCAAGCGGAACGTTTAAAAAAGTACAAGAAGCATTAGATAAAGTGAATACAAAGTTACAAGAAAACTTATCTGGTGTCCGTGTTATAAAAGCGTATGTAAGACAAAAATATGAAATTGGTCAGTTTGGAAATGTTAATACAAATTTAACGAAGATAAATATTCGAGCTGTGCAGCTTATTTCCATAATGATGCCAATCATTATGCTAGTTGTAAGTGGTGGGATTGTTGCGACATTATGGATTGGTGGAGAAAAAGTATTTAATGGAACTCTTCAAGTGGGAGCGATTTTGGCATTTATTAACTACTTGAATATTATTTTAATGTCACTTATGTCTATTAGTATGGTATTTATTCAAATTGCTCGAGCTTTTCCATCTGCAGACCGTGTACAGCAAGTTTTAAATACGGAAGTTGATATTATGAGTGATACAAAAGCATTTGTCCCTGTGGAAATCGAGGGGAATGTTGACTTTAAAAATGTTAGTTATAGTTACACGAAAAATAATGAATATGTTTTAAAGGATATTTCATTTAGTATACGAACAGGGGAAAAAGTAGGGATTATTGGATCAACAGGTAGTGGGAAATCTACTTTAGCTAAACTATTACCACGTCTTTATGATGTTGATCATGGTGAAATATGTATAGATGGAATAAATGTTAAATCGTATGATTTACAAAAATTGCGTGCATCAATAGGTTTTGTACCACAAAAGGCATTGTTATTTTCAGGCAGTATAGAAGGGAATTTACGTTATGGTAAAGAAGATGCCACGCGCGATGAACTGGAAATAGCAGCTTCTTCAGCTTGTGCGACGGAGTTTATCAACAAGCTGGAAGAATCTTATCAATATAATTTAACACAAGGTGCGACAAATTTATCAGGTGGACAAAAACAACGCGTATCTATTGCAAGAGCGCTTGTAAGAAAACCATCGATTCTTATATTAGATGATTCTACATCAGCGGTTGATGCTAAGTCAGAATCCAAAATTCAATCAGCATTAAGAACAGAATATAAAGGAACTACGACATTATTAATTGCTTCTAAAATCTCATCTATAATAGATGCTGATAAAATTCTCGTACTAGATAATGGTGAATTAGTTGGTGATGGTACCCATGAACAACTGTTAGAACAATGTGATGTATATCAGGAAATCTATCTTTCCCAAGGTGGCAACTTAGATAAAGAAGGTGGGAAAGAACATGCGTAATTTTCAAGGACAATTTGCAAATAAAGGTGGACGTAACGCACCGAAGATGGGAAAAGCAAAAAATACTAAAGGAACTGTAATGCGAGTATGGAACTATATGGGGTATCAAAAGGCTGCGCTTATGTTCGTTATATTTCTAGTAGTTGTTACGACGCTACTTGGGTTGTTAGGTCCTTATTTTATGGGTGTAATTATAGATCAATATATTGTACCGAAAGATTTAAGTGGTACAGCAAGAATGTGTATGCTACTTATAGCGATTTACGGTGTAACGGTGTTTTTAACATGGTTACAGACATACGTCATGATTAACGTTGCATTAAAAACCATTCAAAAAATACGCCAAGATATTTTTGAGAAAATCCAAACGCTTTCTTTACGGTTCTTTGATGTACGTTCTCAAGGCGATTTAATGAGCCGTGTGACAAATGATATCGATAATTTGAATCAAGCTTTGACACAAAGCGTTGTGCAAATTATTTCATCAGCGTTAACTTTTATAGGTGTGACGATTGCGATGTTTGCATTAGATTGGATCTTAGCAATTGTAACTTTAATTACAGTACCTATTATGTTTATTGTTACAAAAAAACTAGTTGCCTATAGTGGTAAAAATTTTGCGAAGCGTCAAAAAGATTTAGGGGAATTAAATGGGTTTATTGAGGAAGCTATAACTGGTGCGGATGTTACAACGTTATATGGGAAAGAAAAAGAAACCATACAAAATTTCAATAAAATTAATGAACAGCTAAGAATTTCAGCTACGAAGGCGGATACCTTTTCAGCCTTTATTTTTCCGAGTATGAACTTTATTAATAATTTAGGAATGGGGCTTGTAATTGGAACTGGGTCAGTTATGGTTTTAAACGGAATGACAACAGTAGGTGTCATTGCGGCTTTTATTAATTATTCGCGTCAATTCTCAAGACCATTAAGTCAATTTGCAACTTTAATGAATACAATTCAAGCGGCAGTTGCCGGTGGAGAACGTGTTTTTGAAATTATGGATGAAGTACCAGAAATTCAAAATAAAAAAGATGCATGCGTTGTACAAAATTTACAGGGGCATGTCGCACTTGAGAATGTTTCATTTGGCTACGCGGAAAATAAAATGATTTTAAAAGAAGTGAGCCTTAAAGCACAACCAGGAGAGACAATTGCTTTAGTTGGTCCGACTGGATCGGGAAAAACAACAATCATTAATTTGTTAACTCGTTTTTATGATATACAGCAAGGTCAAATTCAAATTGATGGAAAAGATATAAAGGATTATGACATTAATTCTTTACGAAGTAAAATAGGAGTAGTTTTACAGGATACGTATTTATTTGCTGGATCGATTATGGATAATATCCGTTATGGCCGATTAAATGCTAGTGATGAAGAAGTAATCAATGCAGCGAAAGCAGCATCAGCACATTCGTTTATTAAACATTTACCGAATCAATATGAAACAGAAATTGCCTCAGAAGGATCGAATTTAAGTCAAGGACAAAAACAACTTCTTGCGATTGCACGTGCAATTTTAGCGGATGCAGATATTTTAATTCTTGATGAAGCGACCTCAAATATTGATACGAGAACAGAATTACAAATTCAAGCGGGGTTAAACAATTTAATGAGTGGTCGAACAAGTTTTGTAATCGCTCATCGACTCAAAACAATTGAAAAGGCAGATCAAATCCTTGTAATAAAAGATGGAAGTATTTTAGAGCGAGGAGATCATGAATCTCTTATGGAGGATCGAGGGTTTTATTTCGATTTATATACAAGTCAGTTTAAAATTTAATAAAAAACTCATATGGTGCGGTTTCTCTGGAAAGGAGAAATCGCATTTTTAATATTTTTGCACATCCATTATATGTAAAGCAACTTAGTTCAAATGAATGAATTAAAATGGAAGTTTTTAAGTTACGAAGAGGAATTAACAACGAAAGAATTGGATGTAAATAATGAGTCGGATTTAAGGAAGTAGTATTTTGTTTGTGTTATCAAATCATTATTTGACAGGGTACATAGACAAAGAAGAGCCTGATATGGCTCTCAGGCTCTTCCCTCAATAGCAAAGAGTAAGTCTTTTGATTACCCTTCTGTTACATAATACATAAAATATATGTGGATGTATAGAACAGGAAATTCCAATATAATTATTTGAATATAATGTTTAAAAATAAAATTAGTAAAATAAAATATGGAATTAAATTGTAAATGTTGATTTAACGCATGATGCGGATGGGTTTTTATTAAATGAAAGTCAATAAAGTAATATTGAGATAATAAAATATGAAATATTGCATATTTTATTACAGAACGCGAAGAAATGAATTGAAAAGGATGTATTCTATTATTTAAGGAGAAATAATGAGTGGGGGAGGAATAAAACTTTCACTCATTAACGTTTCATTTTTAAAATTGCAACGATAATTAGAAAATAGATATCCATTTCTATACATGTTACGTAAATAGAAACGAAATAGAAATTAAGTCATAAATGGAAGTAATAATTTACGTGGTATTGTAACAATTTCAAGAGCTATTTTGGTTGAATAAAGAAGAATATGCGTTAACTCTAAAGCGTGTGTTAATAGTAATATGAAGCTGGTCAGAATTACAAAACTTCCCCAAAAGAAACTTATTGAAGTGTTACGGAAATCTTTTATTAAAGAAAAGAAAGAAAAAAATGTTATAACAATGAGAATGAAAAATTTATACTTATCAGCCATTATAATCCTCCTAAAGAGCAGTACCTTATATTATATCTTATTTTTGTATTATAATAAAGGAATTTATGAATGAGGATTGTGAAAAGGTGAAAAGTGGCAGGATAAATCGACAAATAAGTACAAAAGGGGTTAGTAAACTATGGCTTTTTTCAAAATAAAAACCACAACTAAAGATGGCAGTTGTGGTTTTTATTTTGGAGATTCTTTGTTTGAGAGGATAGATAATTTAGAATTGAAAAGTTATCAAACAGATTAGTGCCCTATTTATTGTTTGTTGTAACTATATTGAATATTTGGCCGGACAATAAGACGAGCTTTGAATATAGTAATAAAAAAGGGGATGTAGAACAATGGCTAGATATAGTTTACATGGAGGCCACAATAGTATAGTACAGGGTGCAAATTATGGGAATCGGAAAGAGCACATTATGGATCGACAAATTAAGGATGCGGTTGTAAATAAATTAAGAGCATTGGGACATACAGTTTATGATGATACTGATGAGGTAGGAACAACACAAGCACAAAATTTAAGTAACATTGTAGCAAAAACGAATTCGCACGATGTAGACTTAGTCATTTCATTTCACTTAAACTCGTACGATACGAATGCTAATGGTGTTGAAGTGCTTTACTATGACCAGCAGGCGTTAGCAGCAAAAGTAGCGGCGCAACTTTCAAAAGATATTGGTTGGTCAAATCGTGGTGCTAAGGAACGAAAAGATCTTTATGTGTTAGCAAATACAAAAGCACCGGCAATTTTAATTGAACTTGGATTTATCGATAACGAATCAGATATGGCAAAATGGGATGTGGATAAGATCTCTAATTCAATCGTTTATGCTTTAACGGGACAATCAGGCGGGACAACTCCGCCATCAAAACAAAATATCATCCAATCAGGAGCTTTTTCACCATATGAAACGCCTGATGTTATGGGAGCATTAACATCCTTAAAAATGACAGCTAATTTCATCTTACAATCTGATGGTTTAACGTATTTTATTTCTGAACCAACTTCAGATGCCCAGCTTAATGGAATGACGGACTACCTTGATCGTAAAGGTTGGTGGTATGAAGTTAAATAAAAA
This sequence comes from Bacillus luti, assembly GCF_001884105.1. Classification (GTDB taxonomy): domain Bacteria; phylum Bacillota; class Bacilli; order Bacillales; family Bacillaceae_G; genus Bacillus_A; species Bacillus_A luti. Next base: position 146,393 of record NZ_MACI01000003.1, read on the forward strand.
AATTTTGGTTTAGCGGAACAGTATATTTATATATCGATAGCTCGAAAAAGAGGACTACTTGTTTTTAGTAATCCTCTTTTTCTAATTTTATCCCGCTATTTGCTGGGCAGTAAGATGTCTATCTCAAAATTACGCGAATGCAAAGAAGTTAGGTGAGGTGGTGGACTGCCCGTAAGTGGAAGATACATGGAGAATTTCAACTTTATTGGAATAGAATATTTTTAATAAGAAAAGGAATATAGGATTTGAATTTAATTTACTACAATTGAAAATGCACTGAAAACTAATAAAATAGCCATAATGATGTTAAATAATCGATTATGTTTTAATAATATTTTTTGAAACATTGAACCGAATAGGCTCCAACTAAACGTACTCATTAAACCGACTAAACCTAGAAATAAGGAAAAGAAAACGTAGCTTAAATAAGATTGGTAATAAGGGAGTATAAAAGTCGATACTACAGTCAGTCCGAATAATATCCCTTTAGGGTTAACAAATTGAAGGGAAATCCCCACTGTAAATAAGTTTGTATTATTTTTTTCAGTGGGCTCTGTATTGCCTTTACTAGTAAGTATTTTAAAAGCTAAATATAGCATGTACGCTACACCTAAAATTTTCAAAGGCAATTCGATTATGGGTAGTATATTAATGAGTACAACATTAAAGAAACTGCATAAGAAAGTGAGGATGAAAAAACCGAAAGCTACGCCAATGCAAAATTGTATGCTCCTCTTTAACCCATGTTGATTGGCATATGTCATAGCTAAAAAATTGTTAGGACCGGGTGTGAAGCTACTTATAAAAACAAATAATAAAAAAGAAAATATAGGCATTTCAAAACCCTCCCGATAAAATAGTATGTTATAATGACCGAAAAGAACAATATAACGTGTGCTTTTTATTATACATAACGGTCGTTATATTGTATATAGTGTAGAGGTGTTTTTTATGGAAGAAATTCAACTTATTCTGGCGAAAAATTTAAAAACAATTCGAGAGAAAGAAAAATTAAGTTTAGAAAAGGTTTCACAATTAACTGGTGTAAGTAAAACGATGATTGGACAAATTGAAAGAGGAGAATCAAGTCCTACGTTAACAACAATATGGAAAATTGCAAATGGATTGAAAGTGTCTTTTACTTCCTTAATCAATAATCCACAGCCGGATACGAAAGTAGTTTTACGAAATGATGTTCAAGTATTGTCTGAAGACAATGGAAAATATAAAGTTTATACCTCTTTTCCTTTCCAAGATGATAGACATTTTGAAATTTATACAGTTGAAATTGAAACAGAAGGAAAATTAAGCTCCGAAGCGCATAAAGAAGGAACGGAAGAATTTATTATAGTGTTTGATGGCGAGTTAACTATTGAAGTAAATGAATGTAAATATAATTTGAGAAGTGGTGATTCCATTAGATTTCGAGCAGATCGACCACATATTTATTACAATTCAGGTGAGAGCTTAACAAGATCGAGCATGATTATTTATTATCCTAATTCTTAATTTTTAATGGAAAAACTGCCTCTAGTAAGGTAGTTTTTTTATTTTTAAAAGATAATCAGATGAGGAACGGAAAGGTGTTTCTTTCACATATGATAGATATTATTGGCATTTAGAAGTAGTTAGTAAAGATATTGATTGTTTCTCCCTGTTTTTATGAAAGTCGAGCTAATTATAAAAATTCAATGGCGGGAGGAATACTTAGTGGGAAGTGAAGAAATTAGCTATTACATTTATAACTTGAAGGATTTTGAAGATAAATTTAAGGTGTTAAACGTGGAAAATTAAAATAGGTCATTTAGTTTAGGTATTTAATCTAAGCAATAAGATTATAGGGACATATAATTTATATTAGAGTCATGAAGATAATTAAAACGGCATTTTTAGTGTTTAATTATTAGTAGCACTTTCCTTTCTAGGAGGAAATAATAAATCAAAGTTAATAATATATAACAATGTATTCAATAGCTCTTAGAATAGCAAGGGACTCGAAAATTATTTGAATAAGGAGGAAAATATGAAACATAATGATTGTTTTGATGACAAAGACTGTGATCAAATTATTATTACAGGTGGTTGTTGTGAACCGAAGACAGTTTGTCCTAGCAATTCACAATTAATTGAATTAGAGAGTTTACTAGTTGCTTTAAGCACAGCTATACCAGCATTTTTGACGACCCCAAATGCTGCAAATAAAGCGGCACTAGTCAGTTTGTTTAATCAATTATTAATTTTACTAAATTCACTACTACCTACTACAGAAGTAGATTATTTGAAAGAATTAATTGAAGGTATTTTAGCTGTATTAACACCTATTAATCCAAACACGGCGCAATTGATTGTACTATTACAACAATTTTATAGCGCTCTTGCAGATTACTTCTTCTCTATAAAGACTTGTTTTGCACCATCAACTTTCCGATTTTTATTTGATCTATTAACGCTACTAATTAGTCTTACTCCAATTCCGCCAGGAGCAACAGGAGCAACAGGAGCAACAGGAGCAACAGGAGCAACGGGAGCAACGGGAGCAACAGGAGCAACGGGAGCAACAGG
>NZ_MACI01000004.1 GCF_001884105.1 Bacillus luti
TTGAAGTGGGGGTTTCTAACGTTTCGACCTAACGGACGATTAACGTCAGGGGAGTTAACACATTAGCGAGCTGTTTCACGCCTAACCCCTCTATCCCATTTGTCCATGCATTTGGGATTACTTTTCGTAAAATGTTAGCCGCAGCATTTACATCTGCATGAATTAAAGTTTTATTTGCTGAACGATATATGCCGCGCTTTATTCGTTTTCCTGAAAAAGTTGTATTTTGGTCATTTTCTCCATACGTTGGAATGAAGTCGTTATCCAGAAAACTTGCTTTCGATGTATATGATTCTTCAGTTACAACAACTTGAATGCCTACAGCATTTGCTTTGTATGTAATCATTTGAATCAGTAAACTATGTGGGATATGACAAAACGATTGGTTATTTCTTTTTCCCATATTCGTTTCTTGTTTCCAACTTTTGTTTTGACCAATAACGATTTTACAAACTTCTTCTTCTTGAGCTAGTTTTACGATATGGTGACTAACTTTATGGAAGACGTCTTTTATTTTCAAGTAACGTTTTTGATGAAGTTTTTCTATCCTTTTAGAAGTAAAAGG
>NZ_MACI01000005.1 GCF_001884105.1 Bacillus luti
GCCAAGGTTAAAAAACTTTTGAAAAGGAAAAAGTCAGCACAAAGAGATATGTCTAGGAGATTTAAAAAAGGTGTAAAAATTCAATCTGTCGGATATGAAAAAGCGAAAGCTGAGCACCTGCGGTTATCTAGGAAAATTACGAATATCCGAAATAACCATATCCATCAAGCAACAGCTAAATTGGTGAAAACCAAACCAATGAG
>NZ_MACI01000006.1 GCF_001884105.1 Bacillus luti
TTCTTTTTGCAAAGGCTGCAACTCTTTTTCTTGTGTTAATCCAGTGTACACCTGGCGTATATAAAAGTTTGTAGTGTTGTACATATTCTTAGCGTTATGACAACATTCTTGAAAATAAGAATACATACGATGCCCTTTTTTAATCAAAATTTGAAGAGTTTTATAGTTTGATGAATTTTCCTTTGTCATTTTATTCACCTCCTTGTTAAGGATATTATAGCAAAAGAGAACATACGTTTCTTCTTTTTTCTTGAAAATAAAATATGTCTTTCGATTCACCTCACCACCTTCACTTACGTTTAGAGGTGGGAGTCCTCTCGAAAGACATGATAGAAAAAGGCATGATTTCTCATGCCTTTTCCTTGAAATGAAACGAATTTTTATCTTGTAAACTTTGAACAAATCGAAAACATTGCACCATCGATAATAGAAGGATAACGATCATAATTATACTAACTACTACTATTGCATATATTGTAATCGGTGCACTATTTATCCCTTGTATTCCTGCTATTTTCATAAAGATAATCGTAAATAATTTTAAAAATAACATCCCATTAACTAATCCAAAAACAAACGCCGTTCCATAAATAAATAATTGCTCCTGACATAATAAACATAGCACTTCATTTCTCTTCCTATTCACTGCTACATAAGATTTAACTTCTTCTTTCCTCACTTGCAGAAGAGAATAAGTCATTTTATATGTAATAAACATACATATGAAAATGACTACGATAAACAGCGTGTAAAAACACATTTGAAATACAAGTGTATCCCCTAATTCCCCAACGGCTACTTCATTAAATTGTAGCGATACCATAAAAAATAAAATTATAGTACTCATAGCAATCCACATAAATTGCTTCATCCTTTTGGCAGCAAATGTTCTTATATTTTTTCTCGCTAACCGATATAAAGACATAAATTTCTTCCCCTACCTTATAACATACGCATTCTATACTACTAGTGTATAAAAATATGACATTTTAAACATCGCACTACAATCTGAATCTTTTCTAAGCCTTTAGTCCTAGAAAATAAAATGGTTAAAATTCCATTTATATACTACAATTGTAAAAAGGAGGGGTTATATGCGTGTGAAATTGCTGTTTATTCTTTCTTTATTACTTTTCACTAGTTGTAATCCATTAAAAAATAGTGAAGGTTCCACTGTTAAACCACATAAGTTAACAAAAGAGCAATCTGACATTTTACAAATGACTCCTATAGGTGAAGGAAATAGAATGTTTTATGATGTTACAATCAAAAATAATAAAGATGAACTTCAGGCTAAAATTGAATATTATCAAAATGGTAAAAAAGTAAAAGAAATCGCGAACATAGCTGCATCATATTTTGTAGAAAAGAAAATAAAACTTTCTTTCATAGCACCAAATCTCCAATTGAATAACAATATACATGTAAAAGGTCAATGGTATATTAATATTGACGGTGGTTCCACGCTTGTTCCTGAAGATGAGCCACCAAACGTAAATAGTTCTGCAACTACTACAATTCAATCTGCAAAAAGTTTAAGATACAATCAAAAAACAATTTTAGCTGCTGTAATCCAATCAAGTAAAGAAACTGTAAGCGTAAATGCAATTGATGAAGAAACAGGTATTGACGCACTCTTAAAAGAAAATGAGCACGTTTATCTATTTAGTATTGAGCTAAAAAAAGTACAATAAAGCGGAAATGCAATTTAGTGCATTTCCGCTTTATTGTTTAACAAGGTGTACTTTTATATATCTGAATTAAACCGTTACTGTTATTACGCATCTTCTACTTCTATTCTTTTCTTCTCTCTTGCAATTTTTAAAAACTCTAAAAGCTCTGGATTGCTATTCATTTTTTTGTAAGCCACTGACATTTCTGCCACAAAATTAGAATCATATAGCTCTTTATATACAACTTCTGTTTTATATAATTTATTTGCCGATACAGGTATGACTGTAATTCCAATCCCTGCTGCTACAAGCCCCATAACAGTTTGGTATTCTGTTGCTTCTTGTACAATGCGTGGACTAAATCCAACTTCTCTGCAAAGAGATAAAATTGTATCGTACAATGCTGGCCAGACTGGTCTTGTAATAAATACAAATGGCTCATCTCGTAAATCTTCTATATGTATTTCATCTTTCTCTGCAAGCGGATGTGCCTTTGGTAAACATAAAGTACAAGACAACTTTTGAATTGGTTCTAATTCTAGTAATTGCGTTGAAATTGGTGGACGTAAAAAGCCAATATCAATACGATTATCATGAAGTGCATGAACTTGATCTGGCGTAGACAATTCATGTAATGCAACAGATACTCTCGGAAATTTCTTTCTATACTCCCTAACGATAGATGGTAAAATATCATATATCGCCGCTCCTACAAAACCAATTGAAAGTGATCCTACTTCGCCCCTTTGTGCACTTTGTGCAACTTCTACTGCTTTTTCAATTTGTTCAAACGCTTTTTTCACTTCTTTTAAAAACATTTCTCCTGCTTCTGTTAATTCAACTTTTCTCTTTGTTCTTGAAAATAACATAACTCCCATTTCTTTTTCTAATTGCTGAATTTGCTGACTAAGCGGTGGTTGTGTCATTTGTAAACGAGCAGCCGCTCGTCCAAAGTGCAACTCTTCTGCCACTACAACAAAATATTGCAAATGCCGTAATTCCATTTTGGACACCCTTTTCACTTTCGATTAATACATCTAATATATTAATAACACATAATTTATATATTAGACAAATTTTTTGAATGAACGTATAGTAGAAATTGTTAATTCTTTTTTGCAATTTTTATGTAAAAAAAGAAAGAGGTGGTTACTGTATGAAATGGTGGAAGTTAAGCGGACAAATTTTATTACTATTTTGTTTCGCTTGGACAGGTGAATGGATTGCAAAACAGGCACACCTCCCAGTTCCAGGAAGTATAATCGGGATTTTTCTATTATTAATCTCATTAAAATTTAACATAGTTAAAAAAGAGTGGATACAAGACGGTGCTGATTTTTTATTAAAAGAACTTATTTTATTTTTCATTCCTTCTGCAGTCGCTGTCATACGCTACAAAGATACATTATCACAATATGGAATCGATCTCATTTTGATTATTATGATTAGTACACTTTGCGTTACTCTCGTTACAGGACTTTTAACAGAATTGCTACTTAAGCGGAAAGGATCAACACAATGATCGGCTTTCTTTGTTTACTATTAACACTATTCACATATTGGATATCAAAAAAATTATATCAGCGCTGGAATTGGAGTTTACTTTCTCCTCTTCTTGTTTGTCCCATTATTTTAATTGCTTTATTGCTTGGATTAGATACACCTTATGAAACATATGAATCTGGTGGTCAATGGCTAACAGAATTATTAAAACCTGCAACAGTTGCTTTTGCATGGCCAATCTATAAATACTTTGATTTACTAAAGAAACATGGCGTAGCCATCTTACTTAATGTCATTGTCGGTTCATTTTTATCAGTTATTACTTCAGCACTACTAGCGAATTTTTTTCAAATCGATGCAACACTAGAACATAGTTTAGCCCCACACATTGTAACGACACCGATCGCAATGGCAATCTCAGAAATGATTGGTGGTATGTCACAATTAACAGCAGTATTTGTCGTTTTAACTGCGTTAACAGGAGCATTGCTTGGTCCATCTCTTATACGTATATGCCGCATTAAAACTGCGCTCGCAAAAGGCATTATGTTAGGTACAAGCGCAAATGGAACAGGTACATCAAAAGCGTTTGAAATCGGTCCTGTTGAAGGAACAATTGCCAGTTTATCCATGCTTTTAACAGCAGGAGCTAGTTTAGTTATCGTTCCGCTTTTCTTATCGTGGATACATTAAAAAGCAAGTATTTAAATACTTGCTTTTTTATTTATATATTGGCATATTAACTCATAATCCTCTGGAAAAGCTAACGATAATGTTTCAACTTCACGTATTCCTTTCCAAGCAATTTCATGTATTAACTCATCAGGGTCTTGTATGTTCATATTACCACCTGTTTTTTCTACAAAGTAATAATGAACATAGACGGGAATTCCATATGTAATACCTTCTTTTTCGTATATTTTATTTACAACTTCCACACTATAACCTGTTTCCTCCCAAACTTCTCGGATACAACATTCTTCTAGTGTTTCTCCTTTTTCAAGTCCTCCACTTGGGACAGACCACCTTTTTTCTTCTCCCTTTTGTCCTTGCAATACCATTAAAACTTCATTTCTTTCATTTACACATATAGCTGCTGCACCTATCCATCTCTCCATGTACATCCCTCCCCTACAAAAATTCGCCTTCTTTATCTTTTTCTCCTTGAAAAAAGAGGAAAAAAGTAAACTAATGACGAAAAATCACATTAACTTCATAGACAATCCCTTCTTAGAAATTAAAAACGGAAGGATGAAAATATGATTTCTAAATATGTTGTGGAATGTGTCTTTTGTGAAGAAAATCGAAAACCTCGACAAGCTATCGTCACAGTTCCCGCCACTACTCAGCTACTAGCCATTGAAAAAGTGCGTGCGGAATGTAAACGTCGTTTCGGAAAAGCTTTATTATTGCAAACAGAAATTAAAGAAGAAATAATTTTTGAACAAAAAGAAAGCTGACCATCAACTGGTCAGCTTTCATATCCGATCATATTTTCACATGAAGATTAGGGGCATCCTCTTTAAGGATCGGGATTTTTCCATTATGTACGTTCCATAATGGTCATCGAACAATATATTTCTATACAATTAAATATTGAATAGAATAGGGCAAAACTTGTTCGCATTTTTAGAAAAGGGATAGGGATATAATTCAAGTAGTACTTCGAATACTCGAACTTTACACTCATTATATTAAAGCAAATCTTTTCATATGGGAAATATGAATTACTTACATAATTCAGTCGTAAAACATATTAGTTTGCTATATTATTTTTATTCCATCAATAACATACATCCAGCTAAAACTGGTGTCATAACCATTGATAACTTCAAAAGCATGTGTGGTGCATAATTCGTAAACTTCGCACCGATATACGCTCCTAACATCGTCCCAATTAATACTTGCAATAACAATATAAAATCTAAATACCCTTCTGAACTATATCCAAGCCCGCCTCCAATCGCAATCGGCAATATAACAAGCATAGTCGTTCCTACAGATTGCTGAATCGTTAATCCTAATAGAACCATTAATCCAAGTTGAATAAATGGTGCAGAACCAATCCCGAATGAACCAGCCAGTATTCCAGTGACTAATCCAAGACATATACATTTCATTATGTATTCTTTCGAAAAATCTTTAATTTCTGCTAAAAGTAATTCTTCCCTATTTTGAAACTTAATTAATTTAATACACATAAAAATTGCAGATAAAAATAACATCCCAGCTGTAAACCAATGAAGAAGGTGTGCTGGTATAAGTGAACCAAACTTAGAACCAATATAAGAACCAAACGCCCCAAATCCACCAACAATCCCGCCTATAATAAATACAACATTTCCTTCACGATAATGACTTATAACCCCAGATAATGTCGTAAATGCCATAGCTGTTAAAGATGTTGCAAGAGCAACGTGGATAGGAATATGGAATACTAAAGTGAGTATCGCGATAATAAAACCGGCTCCCCCAGCCCCAACGAACCCTAATAAAATCCCCATCACTAACATCGTTATAATAATTGCCACATGCTCCCCCTCCAGTACCCCAATTATCTACTATACGCTCTCTTGCACACAAATAAAAAGCATCCTAGCCGGATGCTTTTTATACATTTCTATATTGATAGTATGTACTTAATCTTGATTAATCAAAATAACAGCAGGACCCGCTACTACTACTCCAGCTACTTCTATCTTTTCAAATTCCTTTACGGTAATAGATATAACTCCTTCTCTTTCCATCAATTCTTTACTCAGGACATCAGTCGGTATTGCTTTCACCGTCTTACCTCCTTTTCATTTTATAAAGTGCTACAAAAAATAACCCAATGCATCTATATATATGCATCACCTCCGCTTTCATTCCTTATTCCCCTCAAAATTCACATTCCCTTTCTATAGCATATTGAAAAATAAAAAAGAAGTTATACAATTTATAACTTCTTCCTCTCACTATATTAATCTCGCTGCACCTTATATTCTATAACATTCCCATCATTATCAAATTGTAAAACAAGACGTTCACTATCTATTGAAATGAAGCCACGCTCATTTCCAAGATAATACGAAGTGGTAGCTCCCACTTCCTCATTTCTTGTTTCAGTAGGATCTCCTAACAATTTTATAATTTCTTCGTTTGATTTTCCTATTAATTTGTATTTTTGTAATAAGTCATCTACCATATGTACCCGCTTATCCGCATCATTTAACCATCGATTTTGATTAAACTTTGATGTATATTCATTTACACCTAATTGTACGGTACACACTATTAATGGAATAAGCGCTATTATCATTACACTTAACACTTGCTTCTTTTCTTTATTACGATTTACTGAAACATGTATAATAGCCCACTGAATCATAACTAATAAAACAAATGGCATGACTACTACAAGAATACTATTTACGCTTAATGACATATGAACTATATCCATAACAAAAATAAATATAAGATACATTACTACATACAAACAAAAATAAACATACAGAATGCCGCGTAATATAGCGTTCAGAAAAATTTCTCCTTTTAATTCATTTTATAACTCATCCGGCTAATCATTTCTCGAATCATTTCTAATTCTTGTTCTGTATATACTACTTTCCCTGTTAAAATTTCATTTCTGAAGAACGTTACAATTTGCTCCCTATCTTTTAATCTCGGCGTTTCTTCTTCAGAAAGATCTATCAATTCTTTGCCACTTTCATTGTAAAAATATACAACTGGCTTTACATTTTCTTTTACAATATCAACTTGTATTTCTTTCAATCGATTGTATAAAATGTGAGATAATTCCTTCGCTCTACATACTGGATTCCCTTCATTTTTCACTTGTAGCGTTAATGAATCTGCACCTGTAATCCATTCAAACGTCTCTTCTTTCTCAACATCTTGTTGATACTTACCAATTTCATCAATCATAAATGAATATATATTAGCATTTTCTTTCGTTAAACCATGAATTAACTTCCCTGTCCATTCTTTCGTCTCAAGTAGATATATGCCCGTTTTACTTAAGACAAGATGATGAATTCGAAAATCATTTCCTCCACGCTGATTTCTAACAAAAATGTTCGGTATAATATGAAATTCATTATCTACTATTATTCCTTGCTCTACGAATCCTCGTTTCATATAATATAATGTTTCGTGTGTATTCACTTCAGCACCATTTTTAGTATACTCTCGTAAATCCGCAATTAGCTTTTGAAACATATGTATTTCATTACTATGTTTATCTTGCATTTCACTACGTTCTTTACTATGTTGTATAGCTAACTGATTTTTCATCATACGCATATTTTCAAGTTCTCTATTTGCACTTACTTGTAAATCATTGTATTTCTTCTGTTCCATATTTTTCAATGTATTTTGTTGTTCTTTATGTTCTGTAACCGTAGCTGCAATTTCATTTTCATACGTTTCAATTGCTTGCTTCTTTTCAAATTCCACTTGCTGACTCTCTGATTCTAACTGTTTATTTTTATAAAACAGTACGAACACTCCAGCTAATAATAATAAAATTATACCTATTAGCACATAATCCATAGTTCGACTCCTTTTATATACATATTTCTACTATATTATACTATGTTATCGATATATATTTTGTAGAAATTTCACGTGCAATCAAAAGACCTTGTAACTCTACAAGGCCTTTTGTAAACTTCCTTTATTTTGTAGTAAATACATATTATAATACAACCCTTGTTCACTCAGTAACTCTTGATGTGTTCCTCTCTCCACTATCTCTCCATCATGCATAACAAAAATTTGATCCGCATCTTGAATTGTAGATAATCTGTGCGCAATTGCTATCGTCGTTCTCCCTTTTCGCATTTGCTGCAACGCTGTTTGGATAGCCTCTTCTGTTTCTGTATCAATATTAGCTGTTGCCTCATCTAATACTAATACTTTCGGATTCGTTGCTATCGTTCTAGCAAAAGCGATTAATTGTCGTTGCCCACTAGAAAATGCAGCTCCTCTTTCTACTACTTCTGTTTCATACTGCTCTGGTAATTTTTCAATAAACATATTGGCTTGCACAAATCGCGCAGCTTCTTTTACTTCTTCATCCGTAATCTCTTCATTGTACATACGAATATTTTGCTTAATATTTCCCGCAAATAAAAATGCATCTTGCAATACGAGTCCTATTTTCTTTCTAATTTCTTGTTCTCCAAAATTCTCTAAATCCACACCATCTATTACAATATTTCCTGATTTAATATTATAAAATCGCATTAATAAATTCATAATCGTACTTTTCCCGCTACCAGTATGCCCAACAAAAGCAACCGTTTGCCCTTGTTTCACGTGAAAAGAGACATTTTTTAAAACATCACGCTTTCCATCATACGAAAAAGTAACATTTTTAAATTCAATATCCCCATCAACTACTTGAGGGTTCCCATTCCCTTTTTGAACGGGCGCTAAATCTGTCTCATCCATTAAATGAAATACACGTGACGATGAAACAAGTGCCTGTTGGAAAAATGACAATTTCATCATCATCTCATTTACAGGCTGGAAGAAACGATGAATATAATTAACAAAGGCATATAAAACCCCTACTTCAACTGGACTTTTTAAAGCATCAATTCCAAATAAACCAAGTACTAACGCAATTGCTATAATATGAACTAAATCTGTAGCTGGACGTAAAAGTAATGCGTCTAACTTTAACGTACGTCGTCCTGCACTATAATGTTTATTATTCACTTCTTCAAATTCTTTTCTCATCCGCTTTTCTTGCCTAAACACTTGAACAATATTCATTCCTTGAATGGATTCATTTAACTTTGCATTTAAAACACTCAATTGATTACGTACTTCTAAATAAAAAGCAGCACTTTTCCGGCGATATAATACCATAATCGCAAACATTATTGGAATTAACACAAGAGAAAATAGCGCTAGTTTTACATTTAATAAAAACATCGCTACTAAAATACCAATTAAAAAGACTACATTTTTGACAAATGTGGATAATACACTGACATAAAAATCTTTAATTGCTTCCGTATCATTCGTTATGCGCGATACGAGTGTACCGATTGGCGTACGATCAAAGAAACTTAATGACAACTTTTGAACATGTTCGTATACTTCAACACGCATATCTTGAACAATTTTAAAAGCAATATTTTGAAAATATAATAAATCCAAATACGTAAATAATACTTTTAATAAATGGGCAACTATGTATACTACAAATAAAGTAACGAGCGCTGATTGTTCAAAATTCCCCGGTACTAAGTGTTCATCAAGAAATTGTTTAATTAAAAAAGGTCCCATCATTTCAGTTACAGTTGCTCCAACTAGAAATAAAAATGCTAATGCTAATAACCCTTTATATGGTCTCATATAAGAAAGCAATCTTCTTAAATCACTCTGTTTGTTCTTAGCCATCATACGCCTCCTTTCTCGACTAATGCTTCTAACTGCTGGCTTTCATACATCTCTTTATACCAACCGTTTTCCTCCATTAATTGCTCATGTGTACCTCGTTGTACAATTCTACCTTCATCCACAACTAGAATAAGATCGGCATGTTGAATTGCACTTAAACGATGAGCAGTAATAATCGTCGTTTTCCCTGCTCTTTCTCTCTTTAATGCATTTAAAATCGTTTCTTCTGTTTTTGCATCTACCGCAGATAAACAGTCGTCCAAAATCAAAATTTCAGCATTCGTTAATAAAGCACGCGCGATTGAGATTCTCTGTTTTTGACCTCCAGATAAAGAAACGCCTCTTTCCCCTACTACTGTTTCATATCCTTCTGAAAATTGGAGTATGTCATTATGGATACAGGCAATCTCTGCAGCACGATTAATTTCATTATATGTAGCATCCGCCTTTCCGAAGGCAATATTCTCCCCAATACTCGCTGAAAATAAAAAATGATCTTGCGGTACGTATGAAATGGCAGAACGTACACCGTAAAGTGTTACATCTCGAATATCTCGCTCTCCAACCTTTAATTCACCATTAAAATGATCATATTCACGGATTAAACATTTTAATAAAGTCGTTTTTCCTGCACCTGTACGTCCTACAACTCCTAACGTTTCACCCTTCTTCAAATCAAAATGAATATCTGTTAAATGTAACCGTTCATTTTTCTTATATGAAAATGAATCAACCGCAAACGAAACATCACCGCTTGCTATTGTATGTACAGCGTTTTCTCTATTTACTACATCTGATTTTTGAGAAAGGATTTTCTCTACACGGTCATACGAAGCGCGTCCACGCTCCATAATATTAAACAACCATCCAAATGCTAACATCGGCCAAACAAGAGTACCTAAATATGTTGTAAATGTAACTAATTCACCGACTGTCAATTCACCTCTCACAACTAATACTGACCCGTAACATACCGCAATTAAAAAAGAAAAACCAACGATAAGAGCGATTGTTGGATCAAACAACGAATCAATACGTGCGACTAACATATTTTTATGTACGACATCTTCTGACTTTTTTCGGAACGCTTGTAAATCTTCTTTCTCTTGTCCAAGTGAGCGAATTACCTTCATCCCACTCATACTCTCTTGCACCTTGTCATTGATTTCCGAAAACGATTGCTGCGCTTTATGAAACCTTTTATGTAATAAAGTTCCATAATAATTTGTCGAAATTGCTACAATTGGCATAGGAATTAAGCTTAACAATGTTAACTTCCAACTAATTGTAAAGCCCATCGCTACAAGTACACATCCCCCAACCGCTAGTGAATCAACTAATGTTAATACACCCGCTCCAGCAGTTTGCTGAATCGCTTGAATATCATTCGTTGCATGTGCCATTAAATTACCTGTGCGATTTGACTGATAGAAAGATGGACTCATCTTTGTAAAATGTTCATATAAATTTTTTCGTAATTGACGGGCTAGTTTTAAAGAAGATCCAAAAATCATAATACGCCATAAGTAACGCAATACGTACATAGTAATCCCAACAGCTACTAACAAAATAACCCACTTCAACAATTTTTCAGATGTTAATGTTTCATTATTAATTTCATCTACTACAATACCTAGTACTTTCGGAGCTACAAGTTCAAGAAGTGCGACACCAAATAACATAATAATTCCGATTATGTACGCTCGTTTTTCTTGTTTAAAAAACCACGCTAAATTAATAAATACCTTCATTTTTATCCTCCTCCCTTAAAATGAGCGATGTTTTCAGTTTACCAAAAATGCAGAATTTTTAAAAGTTTTAAACTCTATAATCATAAAAAGAAAAGACACTCTTAGCGAGTGTCTTTTAGCGCTTATTTCGTTTGTTGCTTGCTCATCGCGCTCATCATTTGATTGATTTTCTTTTGGGAAGGTTTTTGTCCCATCTGCATCATCATCATTTTTAACATTTGTTCATTAATTGGTGGATTTTTTTCTAAGTAGTTCATCATGTATTTGCGGGCAATGAAAAATCCTAACGCTACGCCTGCTACTAGTGCTACTACGCCCACTAGAATACCTAACCAAATCGGCATATATTTTCCTCCTTCATGTTGTCTACCTTACAGTGTACTAAAACCTTTTCAATAAGACAAGATACAATTCGACATTTTTTACACATATGTTCGTACTTGTTTTAGAGGATTCAGCCATCCATACTTTGTATTTTCATAATCCATAGCTAAAAATGTTAATTCACACTTTCGAAGCACCTCAAAAAACGTCGTTTCCATAGAGACATTTCCAGAAGTGTTCATACGAATATAGTGTGGTTTCACGATTATTTCGCCGTATTCCGCTCCTGTAAAAAGTGTATGTGTATGATGTGTTCTATCATATTTACCAAGAGCACGTAAAGCTTGCTCTAATTTATGATGAATTTTCATTACTTGTAATGGCATCGTTATATACATCATTTGTTTGTATAACACTTTTTTCTCCGAAAGGGACCCAGATTCTGAAAATCGAGCAAATAAATCAAAAAACAAATATTCACGACCAAAATAAGCTTTCGCAATATCCTCTTGAATTAAATACAATTCATACGTTTTCATTTTCAGCCTCCCAATCTGGACAACCTTTTCTCTTCATTATATAGAAGAAAATTTGCAATGATTGTCTGACTGCGGAGAGATAAAAAACTTTTTCTGTCGAAAAAACTCATTTACATAGAAAAATCTCTCCATGCCGGAGAGATTTTTCTAAAATCATTAAAGCATTTCTTTTACTTTACGAACAACGTTCTCTACAGTAAATCCATACTCTTCCATAATCTTCTCACCAGGAGCAGAAGCACCGAATGTATCGATACCTAACACATCTCCTTCAAGACCTACGTAACGGTGCCATCCGAATGTAGCACCCATTTCGATTGCGAAACGTTTCGTTACTGCTTTTGGTAATACAGATTCTTTGTACTCAGCAGTTTGAGCTTCAAAGCGATCCATAGATGGCATGCTGACAACAGCTGCGTCAACGCCGTCTACTGCTAATGCTTTTTGTGCTTCAACAGCTAGGCTTACTTCAGATCCAGTTGCAAGTAAGATAACATCAGCTGTTTCTTTCTTGCTTGCAGAAACTACATATGCACCTTTTGCTACTTTTTCATACGTATCGTCTTTCGCGCCTTCTAATGTTGGAAGGTCTTGACGAGTTAATACTAAAGCAGTTGGTTTGTTTGTAGATTCTAAAGCTAATCTCCAAGCTGCAACAGATTCGTTACCGTCAGCTGGACGAATAACAGAAACGTTTGGCATTGCACGAAGCGCTGCTAATTGCTCAACTGGTTCATGTGTTGGACCATCTTCGCCAACAGCGATACTGTCGTGCGTGAATACATACGTTACTGGCAATTGCATTAATGCTGCAAGACGAATTGCTGGACGTAAGTAGTCAGAGAATACGAAGAACGTACCACCGTAAGTTTTTAAACCGCCATGTAGTGCAATACCGTTCATTGCTGCACCCATTGCGAACTCACGTACACCGTACCAAATGTTTTTACCGCTGTAGTCATCTCTTGTAAAGTCTTTTTCGTTATTCATATATGTTTTGTTAGAACCAGCAAGGTCAGCAGATCCACCGAAGAATGATGGTACAGACTCTGCAATTGCATTAATTACAGCACCTGAAGAATTACGAGTTGCTGCTTTTGATCCTAATTCATAAGTTGGTAAGTTTTGCTCCCAACCTTCTGGAAGAAGACCATTCATTGCTGCTTGCAATTCGTTTGCTAATTCTGGATATGCTTGTGCATATTCGCCTAACATTGTGTTCCAAGCTGCTTGCGCAGTTTCACCAGCATCTTGTACTGTTTTACGGAAGTTGTCATATACTTCTTCTGCAACATGGAAGTCTTGCTCAGCAGTCCAAGCGTATGCTTCTTTCGTTAATTTTGTTTCGTCTACGCCAAGTGGAGAACCATGTGAAGCTGATTTTCCTGATTTGTTTGGAGAACCGAAACCAATTGTCGTTCTTACTTCAATTAGCGTTGGGCGTTTTTCGTCAGCTTTCGCTTCTTCAATTGCTTTCGCGATAGCTTCAATATCGTTTCCATCCTCAACACGGATTACTTGCCATCCGTATGCTTTGTAACGATCTTCTACACTTTCAGAGAATGAACGATTTAAATCGCCATCTAATGAAATATCATTTGAATCGTATAACACAACAAGACGACCTAATTGTAAATGAGCAGCTAATGAAGATGCTTCAGCAGAAACGCCTTCCATTAAATCTCCATCACCACAAATAGCGTATGTATGATGATCTACTACATTATACGCATCACGATTATATTTAGCCGCTAAATGTCTTTCAGCCATTGCCATACCTACAGCTGTTGCAATACCTTGTCCAAGTGGACCAGTAGTTGCATCTACACCTGCTGTATGACCATACTCAGGATGTCCTGGAGTTCTGCTTCCCCATTGACGGAAGTTCTTTAAGTCATCCATTGTTACATCATAACCAGATAGGTGAAGTAGGCTGTATAATAACATTGAACCATGACCTGCAGATAATACGAAACGATCACGGTTAAACCACGTTGGGTTATTTGGATTGTGTTTCATAAATTGAGTCCATAATGTATAAGCCATTGGTGCTGCACCCATTGGCATTCCTGGGTGACCAGAGTTTGCTTTTTCAATCGCATCGATGGATAATGTGCGAATCGTGTTGATAGAAAGTTGTTCGATTGAATGTGACATGCTATTCTTCCCTTCGCTTATATTAGTAAACGTTTTATACATTTATATGATAGCTTCCCACGCAAGATTATACAACATGTATCGACAAATATGTTGATGTTTTTTTGATTTTTTATAAAAAAATCAATGATTTCGGGAATGTATGGGTATTCAATATGACATACTTTTTCATTATTTTTATTTTAAAAAGAAAGGGAATTATCTGTATATTTATACATCATTTTCAAATTCCATAATGTAAGACATATCCTTCCCTATTTTTCACTCTACGAAGCAAACGAATAAAAGACTTTAAATCTTGACATAATTTATCTCGATCAAATACATATCTTTCATATTCTCCATCAATATTAGTATCATTTCCCCATTGACACCGTCCTGTCAGTTCGATTGTTTCTGGACCTAAAGAAAACATACTAACTAGCGAACAAAATAACTGTTCTGCTATCTCTGCCCCTTTCTGTTCAATTTTTGTAATACCATAATAATGAATCCCAAATCCTTCTGCTCTTTTAGCAGGATAATAAACCGGAATCCAATGGATAAAATCTAATAGATACACAATGAGCTCATCACTTAATACGACATATTCCTCTATCATCGCCTCTTCTTTATACAAGAAACAACCCTCAATCCAATTCACACCTTCAAAATCCAATCCCTCTTTTTCAAATGAAACAAATACAAATTCATGCTGTAAAGCCAAAAGACCCCTCCTATTATCCAATAATATCCACATTTTTTATTCTCATTATATAAAAAAAGCACCTTTTATAGGTGCTTCTTTCATAAATCATACAATTTTCTTCCTTATCGAACTTGAAATAAAGTCAATGATAATTACCATTAATATGATGCCTAATAAAATAATTCCTACGCGAGACCAATTCCGTGAGCTTAAAGCAAAAATTAGCGGCGTCCCAATACCACCCGCTCCAATAACACCTAAAATAGCAGCGGATCGTACATTAATTTCAAACCTATATAACGTATAAGATAAAAAGTCCGGTAACACTTGTGGTAATACCGCATACCAAAGAATTTGAAAACGATTTGCTCCTGTAGCAATTAGCGCTTCGGTCGGTCCCTTATCAATATTTTCAATTCCTTCCGAATACAGTTTTCCTAGCATCCCGATAGAATGTAACCCTAAAGCTAGTACGCCCGCGAAAGAACCTGGACCGACAGCTTTTATAAATAAAAGTGCCATTACTAATTCGGGAAATGTACGGACAAAACTAAGTACAAATTTCCCGGTTCCTGAAGTTAATTTTCCACTACTCATATTTGTTGCTGCCCAAAAAGCAAATGGTATAGATAAAAAGGCGGAAATAAATGTGCCTAATACTGCAATAGCCAACGTATCAATTAAACCATGTAATAGATCTTCTCCATCTGGCAAGGATACATACGACCAATCTGGATTAAATACCCCTGTCATAATTGCTTTTGTAATTTCTCCCGCGGTATTCTTTATTCCTTCTAACGGGACTCCTGAAAAGGCCCATACATATATACCTGCAAGTGCTATAAAAATAATCCAGCGATATACACTTGGTTTCTTTCGTTTTGGCATGATCATCGTCGATTCACTCATTATAATTTCTCCCGCAACAACGTACTTATATAATCAATTAACAATACAACAACAAGAGTATAAATAATAATAGAAGCAGTTTGTTGATATTGTAAAAATCCAAGTGTACGATCATAATACAATCCAATGCCACCTGCTCCTACTAACCCTAAAACAGCTGCTGCACGTACATTCACCTCAAATGTATAAAGTACATAGGAGACAAAATGCGCTTTCACTTGTGGTATTACCCCATAAACAATCCACTGCACCTTATTAGCTCCTACAGCAGTCATCGCTTCTAACGGACCAGGGTCAATGGATTCAATGGACTCATATAACAATTTCGCTACGAGCCCAACCGAAAAACAAGTAAGAGCCAAAATACCTGGAAGCGGCCCTATTCCAAAAATCGCCACAAAAATAGCAGCTAATAGTAAATCTGGTATCGTCCGTATAAAATTTAAAATCAAACGAGCTGGACTGTACAAAAACACATTAGTAAATACATTACTTGCCGCAAATAGCGCAAGTGGAATGGCTAAAATGGCCCCTAAAGTCGTCCCAATAATCGCCATACGTATCGTATCTAACATCGCTGTTGTAATAACTTCAAAATAACTCCAATCGGGCGGCACCATTTCCTTCAATAAATCCATCATATTAGGAAAACCAACTACTAGTTTTGCAAATGATGCGTCGACCTGTACACTACTGCCCCATAACAGTACAATAACGAGAATAACCGTTAACATATGTCTCAATTTACTTGGTGGCTTCGGTATCGATTTCGAGTACATCGTCACGTCGTTCATTTAGCTGCCACCTCTAATAATTCACTTTTTCGAGCTACTTCCCCATATATTTCAGCAAACTTTTCATCCGTTGCCTCTTCTACCAATCCATCAAAGACAATTTCACCTGCATGTAATCCAATAATACGAGTAGCATATTGCCTAGCTAAATCAATAGAATGCAAGTTTACAATTGTCGTAATTCCAAAATCTTCATTAATTTTTTTCAAATCATCGAGCACTTGCTTTGTTGTGAGTGGGTCTAACGATGCAACAGGTTCATCCGCCAATATAATTTTCGCTTCTTGCGCCAATGCTCTCGCTATCGATACACGTTGCTGTTGTCCTCCTGATAATTCATCAGCTCGTGCATATGCTTTCTCTAAAATATTCACTCTTTTTAACGCCTGAAATGCAAGCTCCAAATCTTCTTTTGGAAACAACCCTAACGTTGTACGCAGTGTCGAATGATATCCAACACGGCCAGCTAATACATTTTTCAATACCGTTGATCGTTTTACAAGGTTAAAACTTTGAAAAATCATACCTATATCTCGGCGCATGCGTCGTAATCCTTTTCCTTTTGCAGCAGTAATAGACTCGCCTTCAATAATAATTTCACCTTCTGTAATCTCATGAAGACGATTTACTGATCTGAGAAGAGTGGATTTTCCAGCCCCGGATAATCCGACCATTACAACAAACTCACCTTTTTCAATCTTTAAATTTATATTATTCAATCCTTTTGTACCATTCGGATACACTTTGGAGACGTTTTGAAACTCTATCACTCATCTTACCTACCTTCAATGTATTATCAATAACCTAAAAACGGCAAACTAACCGAAATCACACGCCTTCCAGTTAGTCGCCATTTCCATATGTATTATTGTGTTTTTACTTTCTTTCCATATTCACGAACGATATCAAATTTACTATCATCAGATTTAACATATCCTTCATGCGAGTATACTTCTTTAATAATTTTGTGGCCTTCCTCATTCTTTCCAATTTCAATGAAAGCATCTTGTAATTTCTTACTCCACTCTGCATCTAAATCAGAGCGTACCGAAATTGTATCGTTTGGAATTTTCTCTGTAAATTTCACTATTTTCGTTTGATCAAATATATTCGGATAATCTTTTTTTACAATATTGCGCGCATCTTGAAATACAACAGCTGCATCTACGTCACCATTTAAAAGAGCGATAAGAGACTGATCGTGACCTTTTAATGTAACAGGTTTCACATCTTTCAATGGATCAATTCCCTCTTTTAACAACACCGCTGCCGGCCATACATAACCTGCTGATGATGTAACATCTTGATAGCCAATTTTTTTATCTTTTAAATCTTTTACACTATTAATGTTAGAATCTTTCTTAACAACAAATTCAGATTTATAAAAATCTACTAACTCTTTTGTAGGAGCCCCTGTTTCATCCTCTACTCCAAAACGTTGCGCCTGTAAAATTACATTTGCAGCCTTTTTCTCATGCGCTAACACATACGCAGTTGGAGGTAAGAAACCTACATCCACTTGCTTAGATGCCATCGCTTCTACAATTGTATTGTAATTCGTTGAAATACTAACTTTTACCGGGATGTTTAATTTATCACTTAATAACTTTTCCAACGGTTTTGCCTTAGCTTCTAACGTATCTGCATTTTGAGAAGGAACAAATTGAACATTTAACGTCTTCGGTACATACCCTTTTTTTGTATCTTCATTTTTACTTGCACTTGATTCCTTCGTTCCACAGCCACTTAATAATCCCGCTGCTAGTACAACTGTTGTACTCATTGCAAAAACTTTTTTCAACATGTTAATGCCTCCATTTTTTGTTGTTATAAAATAACCTTCCGTAAACATGAAGAAATATATCACACATTTTCACAAATAATTGTCTATTTACAGAATCTTTACACACTCTATACATTCACATTAAAATTCCCTTCATATTTTTGATATGATTAACATGAAGATAACAATAGAAAAGGTGAATGATGTTGAATCAAAATCAAATTGTAACTTTAAACATCTTATTAACAAGTGATATACATGGTACTGTTTATCCAATTCACTACCAAGATAATTCCAAAGCAGAAATTGGTTTAGCTAAAATTTCTACCCTTATAAAAAAAGAACGTTCCAAAAATAAAAACGTTCTTTTAATCGATAATGGGGACTTCATTCAAGGAACACCATTTACTTATCATTACGCTACATACGAAAAAGATAAGAAAAATCCAATGTCCTTATTAGCCAACTATATAAGTTACGATGCTGCAATTATCGGAAATCATGAATTTAATTATGGAATGGATATATTAAATCATGCTGTAGAAACTGCAAACTTCCCGTACTTATCAGCAAACATTTTAGATAAAAACATAAAAGAACCCTATTTCGGGAAACCTTACATCATCAAACATATTGAAGAGAATATAAAAATTGCTATTTTAGGAGTAACAACACATTACATCCCAAACTGGGAACAACCCCTTCATATTCAAGACTTACATTTTGAAGATGCACTGGAAACTACAAAAAAATGGGTTGCTTACATCCACGAACACGAAAAACCAGATTTACTAGTCGTAGCCTATCACGGAGGTTTTGAACGTGATTTACAGACCGGAGTACCAACTGAAGTGTTAACAGGCGAGAACCAAGGATATGCAATATGTCATGAAATTGAAGGTATAGATATTTTATTAACAGGACACCAACACCGAGAAATTTCTCGCACAATGGCTAACGGTGTAACAATTTTACAGACTGGATGTAATGGGCAATCAGTTGGAAAAATAACCGTAACCTTCGAAGGAATGGAACAGAAGTGGATTAAAAAAGAAAGTTATTCAGAGTTGTTGACGGTGCAAGGAATTGAGGCAGATCCAGATGTTCTTTCCTTAGCATCTGATTATGAAGAGAATACACAAAAATGGCTTGATCAACCTATCGGAATCATTCATGGGGACATGCAAATTTCAGATGTTATGCAAACTCGTTTGCAAGATCATCCATTTATTGAATTTATAAATAAAATACAAATGGATATAGCTAACGTTTCCATTTCTTGTACAAGCTTATTCCATAATACATCTCCAGGTTTCCCGAAATATGTAACAATGCGTGACATCGTTTCTAATTATATTTATCCAAATACATTAAAAGTAATTAGAATAACTGGAGCGGATATAAAAGATGCCCTTGAACTCTCTGCTTCTTATTTCACATTAAATGTAGATGGAACCATCATCGTAAATCCTACCTACATAGAACCAAAGCCGCAACACTATAATTACGATATGTGGGAAGGAATTTCGTACGTATTAAACATTTCCAAACCAATTGGCGAGAGAGTAGAATCTTTACAGTATAAAGGCGCTCCTCTAAATATGACGGAAGAATATGACGTCGTTATGAATAATTATCGCGCAAGTGGCGGAGGAAACTTTTTTATGTTTCAAAATAAGCCAGTAATAAAAGACATACCAACAGATATGTCTGAACTTATCGCTAACTATATATTGAAACATAAAAGGATAGAAGCAACGCAAAATAATAACTGGAAAGTTATTAAATAACGAAATTAACAATAAAAAAGATGGGCAGCTACGCCCATCTTTTAGTTTAATTTTGCATTATCTTGCTTTTTTAAAGCTTTTAATTTCGTCGGTGTAACATCTGTACCTTCTTCGTTAACAACTTTAATCCCTTTAAGTTCGTTTAACATATTTTGACGAAATCCTTTTAAATATTGTTCACGTAGCGATTGACGCTCACGTTGTTCTTCTTCAGTTAAACCTTCAGCTTTTGCTTTTTTCGCTAAGAAGTTAATGCGTTCAACGAGTTCGTGATTAATCATCTCGAATCCCCCTTCTAATCAAAACTGATTATTATCATACAATAGTTACTCTTCTTTATCAAGCAATTGCTTTGTATACTCTACATATCTACGATGTACAGTCGCTTTTGAAACATTATGACCAAATCCACGAAGCGTTGCCGCAATTTCCTCGAAAGTAAGTTCACTTTTGCGTAAGCGTACAATTTCTTCAATTGGCACCTCTTTTTTCTCTCGGCCTACGCTTAAATTACGATTTTTTAAATTATTTTCTGGACGATAGCCATTTTCTACTGCGCGTTGCATGCCACGTTTAATTTTCAAGTTATGAATCTTTCTTTGATACTCTTCAACAATCCCAATTATATCTAACACCATCGAATCAGAATCCGAAAGCTGTAATTCACCATTATGAGTATGTGTATACACTTTGATTCCCTCTTTATGTAAACAGTGCATTAATGCAATTTTCGCATTCCCCCTACCGAGGCGCGTTTCATCTTGTATAAGTAGCACATCAATTTGTTCGTCTCGAATTGTATCCAACACTTCTAATATACCGTCACGTTCAATTGTATAACCACTAGCCTGCTCTTCAATTACTTTTATAACATTCATTTGATAGCGCTCAGCTAAATGCAATAATTCATCTTTTTGACGTAATAATGATGTTTCCTGTGCTTCTTTTGTTGTACTCACACGTGCATAAATAATTGCATTCATTATGAACCCCTCTTTCTCACTATTATTTCCCTTCAGTGTAACATAAATTCGCCTTTTGTTCGAACTTATGTTTGTAGAATGTTTTTTCGCATGTTATACTAATTAATAAGAAAAATGAAAGAAAACGAGGTGTTAGAAAACATGGAAAAGTTAACGAAACGCCAGCAAGACATTCTCGACTTTATTAAGCTAAAAGTACAAGAAAAAGGATATCCACCTTCCGTACGTGAAATCGGTCAAGCAGTCGGCCTCGCTTCTAGTTCTACAGTGCACGGACATTTATCACGACTAGAAGAAAAAGGATATATTCGACGCGATCCAACAAAACCACGAGCAATTGAAATTTTAGGTGACGATCGAATGGATGCAGAAACACAATCTGTTATTCAAGTTCCTATCATCGGAAAAGTTACTGCTGGATTACCGATTACAGCAGTTGAGAGTGTAGAAGATCACTTCCCACTTCCAGCTAGCATTGTTGCTGGAGCAGATCAAGTGTTCATGTTACGTATTTCTGGAGATAGTATGATTGACGCTGGTATATTTGATGGTGATTTAGTTGTTGTTCGCCAACAACAGTCTGCATACAACGGTGAAATTGTAGTAGCTTTAACAGAAGACAACGAAGCAACGGTTAAACGCTTTTATAAAGAAAAAGACCACTTCCGTCTACAGCCGGAAAACTCTTCATTAGAGCCTATCATTTTAAAACAAGTATCAGTTATCGGAAAAGTAATTGGTGTATATCGTGATTTACATTAAAAAATAATAAAAAGAAGATAATCACCTTATTTATATAGGTGACTATCTTCTTTTTATATTTTGATAGAATCTAATTCCAAAACGCACATATTATCTATCCTGCATTAACGCACTTCTATAGTCACATCTCCAGCAGCGGTTTTACCATTAATCTTTTTACTGCCATTACCAATCGTTACGTTTTGATTTTCTTCATTAAAAATTGTTACATCTCCGGCAGCGCTTTGCCCACTTATAATTGCATCTTGTGGTTTTTCCAATAAAGTAATCTCTACATCTCCAGCAGTTGAACTTGCCTCTACATCATATTTAGGATCATGATCCATAATATGCACTTCCCCACTAGCCGTTTTCGCCGTTACTTTCCCTATTACCTTTTTAAAACTCAGCTCACCAGCTTTCGTGGATCCTTCCACACTCTTAGCTGTGACATGTTTCAAATCTACTTCTCCAGCAAATGTCTCGACACTTACACGGTCACTTTTCACATCACTGATTTCTATTTGTCCAGCGGATGATTTTACTTTTATTTCTTCATAAAAACGTTCAGGTACAAATAGAGTCAATGTAGGTGTTTGAAATCCGAAGTTGTAAAATGAAAAATCAAACGAATCGCCCTTTTCCCTTCCCCCTATAATTTTTAATGCGTCACCCTCTTCAGCAATACGAATCTCCTGTTTCCGCAAATCCCCTGTTTGCTTCACATAAAAAGAGGAATCCGGAGATTTTTGGATAACAATATCTCCAGCATCTAAATCAACTTCTACGTTTTTTAACGCTTCGTTTTTAATAACCTCTTCCTTATTTCCTTTCTCTACATTTGCTACTGCTTTTTTATATGTTTGCGAAATCCCTATTACTCCAACAACGATACAAGCGATAGCTACGAACAATATTTTTTTCATCATCTACTCCCCTTTTATCATTTTGAAGTTCCACATTACATATCGTACGCATAATCTCTTAAACCACTTCGTACTATAATAAGCGATAATACATAACAACAAACCTACTCCAACAAATGTTATACTAACGAAAAGATCTAACCATATAAAAGTGCCCATAAATACTTTTATAATAACGAAAAATGGCGTCACTACACTCGCAATACCACCGATCCAAAAGGAAAATATAAAAGCAACAATTGCAATTAATGGTCCTAAAACAATAATAAAATTAAACAAACTAAGTCCAATCGCTGCCATAACAGCTCTTGTCACATTTGAAGTTGAGGGATCTTTTTTCATCTCATCAAATCGATACATTGCAAGTAAATCTTTTGCAATTGTTTTCGGAGAACCTAACCCTTTTATTATTTCCGATTCAGTTTTACCTTCTTCTATTCCAAACTGAAAATGCTCTTCATAATCAAACAAAATATCCTGCCGTTCTTCTTCTGGTAGTTTTCTAAGCTGATTCGATAATTCCCTGAGAAACTGTTCTTTATTCATCCCAATTCACCCCTTCAATAATTTCTTGTACACCTCTCGCAAAATCTCGCCACTCTGTTACCAATAACTTAAGTTGCATCTCCCCTTGCTCTGTTAACTGATAATATTTACGAGGCGGTCCCTCGGTAGACTCTTTTAAATACGTTTGAAAATATCCCTCTTTCGTTAAACGACGCAATAATGGATACACAGACCCTTCCGATATTAAAAATTTATTTGAGATTTGCTGAACAAGTTCATAGCCATAACTATCTTTACGTTTCACAAGTGCCAAAACACATAGTTCTAACACACCTTTTTTAAACTGAACGTTCAAGTATAGTCCTCCTTTCTTACCTTAGTACTGTTTAATACACGGTAGCCTCTTTATCCATAATATACCACTAGGTACTGTTTATTGCAAGGTACTCATTTATGTTTATTCCCTAAATTTAGAAAACGCACAAATAAAAGCCCGAATAAAGTCATGATATAACTGAGCATTATTCGGGCTTTTATTCGATTTGAACTGTAAGAATACAAAACTCCCCCCACTCTTTCTCCTCTATGAACCAACTTCCATTTGTGACCCTAATAAATTTCGAAATACACCTTTTCTCTCTTTAGCCAATTGATTAAATTCACCTTTTTGTACAATTTCACCTTTCCCTAACACAATAACTTGATCTACATTGCGTATAGTAGATAAGCGATGTGCAATAACAACGATAGTCATCGTTCCTTTCAATCTTTCTATTGCTGATTGAATTTTCACTTCATTCTCAGTATCTAACGCACTCGTGGCCTCATCTAATACTAAAATCGACGGTTTTCTTAAAATAGCCCGAGCTAATACAAGTCGCTGACGTTCACCACCTGAAAGCCTCACCCCGCGATCTCCAATCAACGTATCAAGCCCATTTGGAAGCATTCGTACAAATTCAGTTGCTGCCGCAAATTCTAATGCAGACCAAATTTGTTCTTCACTTGCATTCGAATCAATCATCAATAAATTTTCTCTTATACTAGCATTAAATAAGAATGGATCTTGTGGTACATAGCTAATAGCCCGCCTTAATGACAATAAATTATCAGTTGTAAGAGGAGTACCATCTATTAATACTTGACCTTTTTCTGGTTGAATTAATCCCATTAACACATCAATTAATGTACTTTTTCCAGCACCAGAATGCCCCACAATGGCCGTCATACTATTTATCGGAATTTGCACATTAATATTTTGAAGTGCATATAAAGATTCTTGCTTATTATAACGAAAGTAAACATCCTTACACTCAATACCTTGTTTTATACAAATCGGCTCTATATGTTTTTGTTGATGTATATCCTGCATTTCAATCGCTTCCTTACATTCCTCTTGCAACTCCCATAATGACTTAAAAGCAGGAATACTTGCAGCCAGTTGTTCTAAATTTGATTGAATTGTCATGAATCTCGGCCATAGTCTGGAAAAGATGAGTATGATTAATAGCAATTGGGTGGATTGCGCTTGAAACATACTTACTGATAATAATAAAAAAAATACAATTAATATAGCCATTGAAACTTTATAAAACAATTGAGAGTTCGATCTTATTCTCATATACTCCATTTGCTCATTACTCATCTTTTCTGTTATAGATTGTAACCAATCTAAACGTGATGATTCCAAAGTATTACTCTTTATATCTTTAATTCCATTAAAATGATCTGTTATACCAGAAAGATAGTCTTTTGCCAATTCTGAGGTCTTACCGCCTAATATTCGTGCTTTTTTTATAAAAACACGAGAAGCTACCAAGAATAATAAGCCAAAGACCAAAACAAATATAGTTATTTGAGGTGATAATAAAAACGCAATCCCCACCTGTATAAATGTAAACAGAATAGCAGCTAACAATTGTAAAATTAAATTAACCCCATAACTTACACGAGCTAATTCTGTAGTTAATATATTTATTAGGTTTGTTTTCCTTTTCTCTAAAAAAAAACTCCACTTTGCTTTTAAAATCATACTATATGTTTCTATTCTTAATTCTCGTACAAAAGCTTGTTGCGTTCTCGCATCCCTTAGCGTTATATTTCTTTGTAGTAAATTTTGACCTAACACTATTAGTATATATATACCTAAAATAGAAGCTAGACTTGTTGTTTTAGGAAAATCCTGCAAAAATCTAGAGACAGGTGCAATAAAAGTAGTCTCCTCGCCTATATTAATTATTCCAGTCATACTTATCATAGGAATTAATAAAATAATACCTATCCCTTCAAGTAAACTTATTAAAACCATACCAAATAGATTCACATACAGTATGTTTCCCGCTGAAGAATATAATTTCTTCATAAAATACATAATATGATTCATCGATGTTCCCCCTATAACAAAGCCAGCTTCTTTGTTTTCCTCCAAAGACATAAAAACGGACGTAAAGGAAAATATAAAAAATGAAGAAATTTAGGTAACGGTAATGTTTTTGCATCAATTGGATAAGGATATAGTTGGCTCATAATATATAAAATTTTTTGCTGATTAGACATTAGTGAAAATAAATATCGACTATGATAGATAAATACTTCTTCAGGGACAGGATCGGTATGCAAGTTTATCATTTGCTTGAAATAAAACAGTGCCTCTTGAGCTAACTGCTTTGAATGTTTTTTCGCTACTAATTCCATCATCCTTTCATCTAGTCGTACACCTAGCAATTGAGCTGCTAAAATTAATGCTTGTCCTCCTAAATGAAGCATTTGATATTTTCTCATTAACTTATGGATCTCACTCCAATTAAGTTCTTGATCGACAATTTTTTTTATATCTACTAACCAGCGTAATCTGGACCAACCATGTCTAGCACCATGAGATACCAAAAATAAAAATAAATCTTCCTTTCCTAACATATATACAGAATTACTCGTAAGGGTACTTTTTCTCTTTCTCCCCCAAAGCTCTTCAAACCCAGGTTCCTTACCCGGTCCGGGGTTTAACCTCCAATGAATTTCAACTTTGATCCGCTTTATTGGATGAAAAAATGTTATATGATGATGCCTCCATTTCCAATCATTTAATATCGTTTGAATATAATCGTCTTTTACATACCCCTGCTCTAAAAGTAGCATTTCTACTTTTTCTAAATTTTGCATCGGAATTAGAACGTCCAAATCACAGGATGTTCGTAAAGAAATATCCCCATATAAGTCCTGAGATAGTACAGGTCCTTTTAGAAAAATCATACGAATCTCATTTTCATTACATAGTTTATTTATTCGTTCCATTTCAGCACTTAAATAAAGCATTTGAAATGTATTTTTTTTATATTTTCTATTCAAGGTTTGTACAATATGTGAAGGAATTAGTTCCTCATCCACCTGTTTAAGTTTTTGATATATCACCGGATAAACGCGATGATGCACAGCTTGCTCAAGAAATACCTTCCAATCAATATCCGAAAACCATTCATTACTGTAAGTTTGTACTGTTTCTTCATCTTGTAACTTCAAAATTGCCAAAAGAAGTTTCAATTCCTTAGACATGAACTCTACATTCAGACCAAAATCTTTCTCCATTTTATTCTCCTTTAATAGTGTCCTCACTTAGCCTCTTTGCAAATGATCCAACGACAGTAAATTTCTCCATTCCTTCTGATCCAGTAACATAAAAAGAACCGCTCCGTAGCCATGCATGCGCAATTAATTCCCCATGACTATCCTTAGCAGTTCCTAAATAAAGAGTACTCTCAATATGACGTTTTTCGAGCATTTTCATCCCAGCTATAGCTTTAACAAGACACTGACTTTCCCAAAAAGTATAACGACTCATAATAGAGATAGCTTCAGACACCTTCTTTAGTGTATCCCCGTGTGGCTGAATTTGGGAAACTGATGTTTCGTTCATGTAATCCCCTAAAGAAGGTGCAACTTTGGAAAAGGTAATACTTTTTAGTACACGCGCCCACCCTAAAAAAATAAAAGCCTCTAAAAATAAAAGCTTTGTTTCCATGTTCAGCGATAAAAATACTCTTAACCTTTTCACAATATTCATTAATCCCTTCCTAACAGTTCTCTTGAAATTACGAATTTATCTATTAGATTGATCTTCTATTTGAATTAAACCTTCTTGAAATAAACACTCTAAAAAGGAAAGAACTTGCTCTTCACAATCGCCCCGTTCAATGTTGTACTTTGACAACAATGTACTGACGAGTTCAGTAACCATAATTGGAGTTTTTATTAGTTCCCAAATTTCTCCCCCTGTTTCTCCCAAATTATAATATTTCCCTTTTTGAACATTTAGCATTACTTTTTCCCCATCCATATCACTCACAATATTCTCTTCACTTTGCACAATCTGACACTCTAGAGAAATTCTCTCTGTATACATCATCTATTACTCACCCTCCGTGTATAGTTTTTAATATAATTGATACAAGTTCATGCGCTGTAAACCTATTATTTGGACGTTTCAAATGAAACATATCTACCTTGTTTATCACACTTGTAGAAGTAGTGAAATGCCACTCTGTCAATTTTAATTGCGTAATTAAAAACTTACGAAATGTGTGAAAGAACAATGCACGCAATCGTTCAAGTCCTTCAATTCGAATCAACTCAACACTCTCATCCTCTGTTTTCGTTAACTCAATAACACCAGCAAGAGGTAATGGTTCAGAGAAAAAATGAGATTGTACAGGCACAGCATACTTTGTTTCTCGCTCAAACAATGGATTATAACTTGCCGTTCCCATTCCAAAAGCATTCAAACTCTCCGCCCATAATTTTTGTTGCGGATAAGATGGAATCACAATTGGAGTCTTATCTGATGAAACTGTCACAGCAATTACATCATCACTCAAAAGTGTATATCCTCTACTTAAAAAGGCTGCTGCTAGTGTTGATTTCCCAGCCCCTGAATTACCTAAAATAGCATACACTTTCCCATCAATATTTATTGCACTTCCGTGCAACGGCAATATTCCTCTCTGCATTAATAAGGCTCCCATGCAAGTTCCAAGTATATAAAGTCGTATCTTATCTTCACATGTGTTCCCCATAGGCGAAACAATGATTTGCTTTCCTTCTTGTATAGAAAATATAGCTGTATCAGGAATACGAATCATAACTACGTTTTTATCAACTACAAAATTTTGTTCTGTGTTAGTAAATTCACTCCATTTCTGAAATAAATCAGCAGTTCGTATTATTACTTCTATCGTTTCTTCTTGTTCATTAATTCTAGGTAATTCTGGCAATTGAATTTCACTCAACACCCTTAGCCCAAAAACTTTATACATATTTTTTTTTGTAGTTTTAATCAACTCTCTCACTCCAAATAATTATCAACGTTGTTTTACAAATACCCCTTATACTCTTAGTGTATAAGGGGGATAGGAAACATGAGATCTAATTGCTACTCGATAAATTAACTATAGTGCACTACTTCATCAATATCTGGTTGAATAGCATCCGGCGTTTTAAGTCCCGGTCCAGCCATTGTCATATTAATATCAAGTACTTCCAGTGTAGGAATGGTCCAATCTTTTTTCATGATGTCACCTCCCTTCAAATAATTTTCTTCATAAATCGATATACTATTAAACTACGCATTAAAATTCGAAAATCCAAATCAAATGCATATTCTGGATGGGGTTCTTCTTTAATCTTAGAAATCGCAGTTCTAATAACATCTATATCCAAGAATTCTGAAATTATAGGATCCTTACTAAGCTGCTCAAGCTCTTCAATAAATCCACTCCATTGATGCGTCATACGATAAACACCATCAGAACCTTGAACACCTCGAGTAAGTTGATTTAATCTTACTTTATCAGGCAAATAATTTTTGGTTGCTCTTCGAATTAGTGCCCGATCTACACCATTTTGAACGTATTGTTCTTCTGGAACAGCTAAACAAAATTGAACAACCCGTAAATCATTCGTTGGATCTCGATCCCATAAAGAATAGCGCAAAGATAATTTAGATCCATATGTACCAGTTATGCTCCAATAATATAACTGTTCAAATTGCCTTTTTTTTATTTCATATACATCTGTTATAGAGGTTCCTGTTATATCAACATCATGCTCTAGAAGCTTATCGAACACATTCATTCTATTTGCAAATTCTGGATTAATAAATCTCGGGAAAACAATTTGATTTTTTGATGAAGATATTCGATTCAAAAACGGAAATGCCTTTTTTTTCACTACTGAAAATACTCGCGATTTCTTTACACCAATACTTTTACTATACGAATATAGCTCTTGCAAAAAGCGACGTAAATTCATCTTTTTCAAAAGCATAGCTTGATAGTCCAATGCCGGGCCCCATGAAACCGTCCAGTTTCCTCTCTGTCCGTTTAAGAGTACTCCAATTCCTTGTAACCGTGCCTCCTCATAGATTCCCCTAAGCCAAAAAGTATTCTCGAAGAATTTATACGGCATCTCTAGAATTTCAAGCCACTCATCTATTTCTGATAGAGGACTTCTTCCTTCAAAATCCAAATAATGCTCCTTAATATTTCCTACATGCTGTACAGTCGATTGAATAAAAGGTCTTTCATCAGCTACTCTACTTCTATGTGTCCAATCTACAAAACCCTTTACTGGGACATAACTATATGTATGTAGAAGTTTATTTGCTGCACTTAAATCTCGTGCAGCAAAGCTGGCTACAGAACCCGAATCAAGTCCTCCACTCAAATGAGCCCCTACTTGATGATGGGTACGTAAACGTGATTTTATCGCATTTTGATACACTTCCAAAAACGCTTCTTCATACTCTTCGTTTGATTTGAGTTGAAGCCTTTCTCCGGCGATTAGTGTATTGTATCTCGATAATTTCACCTTTCCATTTTTCACAGTAACAGAATGGGAAGGTGGAATTTGTTCAACAGTTTTATATACCGTTGAAGAAGGGTCTATTGATTCAAAATTCACAGGTATAGCTAAAAATTCAGCAAGCCACTGCTCATTCAATTTTTTCTCAACATATGGTAGAGTAAATAACGGCTTTATACTAGTACAAAAAGAAAAGTTGTTCTCACTACGATAAAAATAAAGTGTTCGGCTCCCAGAAAAATCTCTAGCTCCAAACAATATTTGTTTTTTCTCATCCCAAATCATAAAGGAAAAATCGCCCACCAAATATTTCGGTGTTGCCTCTCCCCATTTCTCATAAGAGAGTAAAATCAACTCACTATCTGTCATGTTTTTTCTATCCGCATAATCTACTTGTAATTTTTCAAACAACTCATCACGATTATCAATAATAGCATCTGCTGTAATTGCCAGTTGTTTTTCATAATTATAGAAGGGTAATTGTTCACCAACTGACTCTGGTGTAATCCATTGTGCGTGACACCCTAGGAAAACGCTTTCTTTATGCCACATTTGAATATCATCAGCAGGGTACTTTTGTAAGTCACTCATTAATCGTGTGCCATGTTCAATTGATACAGGTTCATTATTAAAGTGAATAATACCAGTTATAGCGCTCATTTTTCCCTCCTAATATATGAAAAGTTAATACAAATACTATTTATATATTAAATTCGTTAAACGTACCCCTTTATCATTCTTTTTAACGAACAAAATCACTTGTTTTATTACCTTCTCAATTATTTACTTTAATTCGCTTGTAGATTAAGGTTTAGATACTTAAAACCTAGCATTATATCCTTTTTATGTCAATTCGAACTGAATACTCTCAAACAACTTTCACAAAAAATTCATTATAAAGAACAGGAAGTGGTACGTATACAAATCTAATTCCACTTTTACTTACTTTTTATTTCTTTCATTTTAGAGCTTTTAACACGCCTTGAATGACCCTTTGTTGATCTTCAACTAACATATTAGATCCTGAAGGCAAACAAATCCCCCTTTGAAATAGATGCTGCGACACATCTTCATTTTTGCTGTGTGGATAATACTTCTTCCTTTTAAAAAGTGACTGTATATGAAGTGGCTTCCACATAGGACGTGCCTCAATATTCTCTTCTGCTAAAGTGCTCAACACTTTTCCAATAGAGATCCCGGATTCCTTTTCATCAATTGTCAATGTAGTGAGCCAACGATTTGAACGAGTATTTTCTAATTCACGCATAAAATAAAATCCTGGTATGAAAGATAGTGCTTCGTAATACCGTTTATATATAGATCTTCTAGCTTTCACCCGGTCTTCTAACACTTCTAGTTGTCCTCTTCCAATACCAGCTAATATATTACTCATTCGATAATTATACCCTACTTCACTATGCTCATAATGCGGTGCTGGATCCTTTGCTTGTGTCGCTAAAAATCTCGCTCTTTCTAATGCTTCCACATCATCAGAAACAAGCATTCCACCGCCCGAAGTTGTAATAATTTTATTTCCATTAAATGAATAAACACCAAACTTTCCGAATGCACCACTTGCTTTACCTTTATATGTAGAACCTAAAGATTCTGCTGCATCCTCAATTATGGGAACATCATAGTAATTACACAGCGAAAGAATTTCATCTAATTTCGCACTCTGACCATATAAATGAACAAGAATGACAGCCTTAGGTAATTTCCCTGCTTTATCAGCATCATGCAACGCAACTGCTAGAGCTTGTGGTGACATGTTCCATGTTTCCGGTTCTGAATCAATAAATACTGGTTCAGCCCCCAAATAAACAATCGGATTTGCACTCGCTATAAAAGTGAGACTTGAACAAAACACAGTATCCCCCTTTTGAACGTTTAATAATCGTAAAGCTAAATGAATGGCCGCAGTACCTGAACTCACCGCAGCCCCACCTTTAACTCCTACAAAAGAAGCAAGTTCTCTTTCAAATTCATCTACATTTGGACCAAGGGGTGCAATCCAATTTGAGTCAAAGGCATCTTTTATATATTTCTGTTCATTTCCACTCATGTGTGGAGAGGAAAGATAGATTCGTTTTTTGTGTTGAACGGTTTGCATGTAAACACATCCTCTATACATATTTAAAATATTATGTATCTAAAAACATATGTTTTAATACAGGTATATCAGGAAGTCTTCTTAAATTATTTATTGTATAATGCGCTTTATAATCTTGCTCAACTATAAGATTACGGTAAATTCCATCTTCTCTATTAATATGAATTGTTATCCAATTTAGTTTCTTCGCAGTTATAAAATCCTTGCTTAAATTATCTCCTATATAAACACATTGCTGATGTGGAACCTGTAGTTCCTTACTTATTTTTTCATAAGGAATTTGGCTCGGCTTCCAATATTCTCTTCCAAGCTTATCAGTAAGAATAATCGAATGAAATCTCTCTTTTAACTTTAATGCATTTACTTTTCTTTCTTGGGCAACTAAATACCCGTCGGAAATTAGTCCTATTTTCACGTTATTAATTAAATTATTTAGCACCCAATCCGCTTCCTCTAATAATTGAATATCCGGTTTATGGCTCCTATACTGTTCTATCAAATTACTAATCAATTTTTCATCATAATCAATATTTAACTTTTCAAGTGTTTTATTAAACACAAACTTTCTTTCCCCCGAATCGAATAATTGAATTGCTATATTATAAAATCCAATTTTCTTATAGTTCTCTTTAATCCAATCATCCACCGCTTTAAAGCCACTTACGACATAATCTTTTTCTTTATACAAAGTATCATCCATGTCAAAAACAATTGCTTTGATCACCATGTTAAATACTCTCCGTAAAAACTGCTTCATCATATCTAAGCATTGTTAAATCTTCTCTCCAATTGAAATCTTGCTCCGTAAACATTTCTCCTTGACACATTTCAATTGTCCATAGTGGAAAGTTCGCTCCCGCTTCAATCGATAACGGAATCCCTCCACCAAAACGAGGATTTATTTCAATAAACGTAATTTGCCCATCTTCCTTTTTAAAACATTGTAAAGTGATGCAACCAATAGGATTAGGGAGGGCTTTTATTACAGTTTCTGCTGCTTTGATAATATCAATATCCTTCTTGGTCATACCTTTACTTACCTCACCTGCTCGTGTCTCTATACGCAATCTAGGAACAATCGTCTTTATATTTCCATAAAAATCTACCATGACATCTATAGTATATTCCTCTCCTGAAACATACTCTTGTATCATAGCGTTAGGTATATATTCCTTAAAGAATTCCAATTCCTTTTCATTCATTATTTTTGTTACACCTTTACTAGAACTGCCATCATAAGGTTTAATTAATAATGGAAATTGATATTCTTTTCTTTCAATCTCCTCATCACTATATACTTTAGGTGTGGGGATATTATTAGAAACAAAGAAGTTATATGTGTATTTTTTGTTATGGGCAATTTTATTTAATTCCATACTAGAAACTAGTACTTTTACACCAATACCCTCAAAAACCTTCGAATTATTAGCCAAAAGGACTAATTCCGTATCAATTAACGGAATTATTAGATTTATCATTTCAGATCTACATATTTTTAATAATTCATCTATATATCCCTTTTCATTTACATGCGGAACAATAAAATGCTTATGGCTAAAGTAAATAGTAGGAGCAGTTTCTTTTAAATCTGCAGTAAAGATGTTACCTTTGATTCCTTCTTGTTTAAGTACATCCTTAAATTGTTTAATTAAGGAAACCCTCCTACCAGAGCTAGTAAACAAAATATTCACTTTATTCTCCCCCATGCTCGATTTCCCCCTTAAAAATTGGCATAGTCACATGCTTATTATTTGTGATCCCTTCCGACTTTAAAACCTTACTAAAAGTTAGATATAATATTTTCAAATCTAAAAGAAAACTTTGATTCTCAACATACCATACATCTAATTTAAATTTCTCTTCCCATGAGATACTATTTCTTCCATTAATTTGAGCCCATCCCGTAATTCCAGGTCTAACATTATGCCTTTTAGCTTGCTCTTGCGAATATAAAGGCAAATATTCCATTAATAATGGTCGAGGACCAACCAAACTTAATTGACCTTTTAGTACATTTATTAATTGTGGTAATTCATCTAAACTATATTTCCGAAGAAATTTTCCAACTTTAGTTAATCTAGCGTAATCAGATAGCAGCTTGCCATTACTATCTCTATCATCAGTCATCGTGCGAAACTTATAAAGATAAAAAGGCTGTCCGTGTATACCTGGGCGTTGTTGTTTAAATAGTATCGGTGAACCTATTTTAAACTTAACTAGAACGGCTACTAAAAGAATAACATAGAAAAAACACACTAATAATAATAAAGAAATAAGTATATCAAAGAGTCTCTTCATTAATAATCATACTCCTTGCTAATATTTTTACGGATGCCTTTTTCAAAGATAAATAAACCAAAAGACATTCGTTACAAACTTACCTCATTTCACTATACATCTTAGAAAAAATTTAAACCTCGTATTTTTTAGTTCCTTTTTATTTATACATTTAGTTTTTCTTTAATTTATTATCAATTTCACCTTTCGAAATTATTTATTCCAGCCACTTATTTATAATTCAATTCATAACAAACAACTACTTCTATTAAATAGATAATTACCCCATTTATTTCAACGAAAAAACTATCCAATCGCTCTTTGATTATCACGTGTAATAAAACTCTTGTTGTCAATCATTCGCGCTATAGGTTTGTATATACAATTGATTACATAAGATGAAGCAATACATAACGTTATCAACCAAATAAAAATTATGATTGGATATCTAGGTGCAAATATAAGCCCTGGAAAAATTGACATATAAAAAAACATATGAGTCAACCATATGTTTGTCGAATGCTCCCCCAAAAAGGATAATGTATGTTGTATAACACTACTCTTATTCATAAGAATAAAGAAACTTATAAATGCAATAGCCGTAAAAGGGGCGATAATCATAGATTCATAAAAAGCATGTAAAACTATTAACATAATAATCCCTATAGCACAAAGTATATTCTTATAGGGCATGTAATAGCATTTATTATATATTTTTGAATAAATTTTTTCTTTCGCAAAAATAGTACCCACAATAAATGGAAGTAAAGATGTACCAACCAATACCACGGCATTTACTGACATACCCAGCATTGTATGATGCCCAACATCCAAAACATTTTTTATACGTTGAATATAACTCACTAAATATATAGCACCAAAAAGCAGTAACAAACTTATTGAATTATATTTTCTCACCAATTTAGTCAATAACGGTGCTAAAAAGACCAGAATAATATATGTCTGTAAAAACCACCATGCACCATTATATGAAGATGATAGTACAAAGACATTGAGAAAAAAACTTATTATACCACCTGAGAAAACCTCTGATTTACCTGCAAAAAAGCCAACAATAATAAATAGAACAAGCACTACCCAATAATTCATTAATAGTTTTAATATACGCATACAATTTCTACTTACATCTAATCTTTGTTCTTTATAAAAAAATACATATAAGCCATAACCACTTACAAAACAATATATAGGTACACACGCATCTCCAAATAATGCCAAATAGTAAATTAACGGTGTCCCATTGATTGTTAAAAAGGTTTCATACATCCCGTTAACTTCTTTCCTACCAAACAGGTGAAGTAACAACATAAGTAATATAGCCGCCCCTTTTAACATTTTTGTATCACTTTTTGAAATTTCCATAAATCCAATCTCCTCCTTTCATATCTGCTGTTTTCTTGTTATACATTCCACATCAGTTATTTTATTTAAATCGCATATATTTAATTTTAGCTGTCGTTATATGACACTTCTTCCTAAAGTTCTAAAAACTCAGCATAAATAAAAAGCCACTATGCTTTGAAAACATGGTAGCCTTTCTTTTTTATATTAATAATTAAGCACATTACGCATTCATTTGTCCGAACATTACAAACATGGCCAATGGACCGATTTCCTTCCATACAATATCGTTATCAGTAATAGTACCGCTGGAAATTGTAGAAAAAGTGGGTGAGATTGTATGTGACGTACCATTATTTAATGCTTCATATACATGGTTATCAAAATTAATTCTACTTCCTTTCACATAACTTTTAGACGCTGTCCACGTTTGATTATTTGCATATCCAGTTCTAGAACAAATCCAACCAATATATCCTCCTGCAATCGGATTTGAATTTCTTATTTCTTGTCCTAATCTATAATATCCTGTTGTTGGGATAGTTGGTATTCGATAGTATGGATCTATCACACCGTTAACAACATTTCCTTGTAGAAATTCTTTTCCTGTAATCATCATTGTTG
This sequence comes from Bacillus luti, assembly GCF_001884105.1. GTDB lineage: Bacteria > Bacillota > Bacilli > Bacillales > Bacillaceae_G > Bacillus_A > Bacillus_A luti. Next base: position 36,714 of record NZ_MACI01000006.1, read on the forward strand.
CATTATTTAACATGTTATTTTGCATTACAACTTGAAGTGTATTACTTGCTGTCCTATTGTCTATTCCAACTTGCGTTAAATTTACTGCGGTTATAGTATTATTTTGGATCACTGCTTGCTTACCTGCAAATTCTCCATCTAAAATAACAATCGTTCTTTGAAGAGTATCATTTGTAATTTTTATAGCATTTCCACTTAACACTATATCATCAGATACATTTTGAACATTTAAGACTGTTCCATTCGGTTTTTCAATATGACAATTAATCATCTTGAATGATTTGAGGTTATTTACTGTAAGTAACGTATTGTATCTATCCTTACTAATGAACTTACAATCTCTTAACTCTAAAGAGGTTGTTTTACTTGTTACACCCAACAAATCAATTTCCTTAAAAAAACAATTCGTATATGTTCCTGCAAATAAGGTTGGGTTTTTAACATTATTAAATAGTGTATTTTCAAATATCCATCCTGGTTTAAATGTTCCTGCTGTTACATAATTTAAATACAACACATCTTGCCCTTCAAACACGCAGTTCGAAATTATTTGCGGCTCATTTTTAACCTCTAAAGTCCATTGATACAATGATGATAAGGAAGATAGTTTATCCGCATCATTAAAAAAACGACAAGAATCAACTTTAACTACATATGGAAAAGGTGTATCAATAATCATCTTACTATTACAAAAAACATTACTTACTATGTTAATAGACCTGTTCGCATATACACCCTGCGTGTTTATTTGTGTTCCATATACGTAATTATTAGAGAAAATAACATCGCCTGACAAAGAGATTTTTGTTAATCGAATATTATTTCCTGCCACTATTATCCTATCGGCGCCACCATTAACTGCTAGCCCAGCATAAGCATTTGATACTGTATTCATAATAGAATTGTCCAATATATAGATGAATTTTCCATTTACAACAATAATATTGTAATTTTTATTATCATGAAAATTATTTCTTTCAATATAGATATATTGGTTTAAGTCATATCCATCTTCAACATCAATTCCACTTTGTGGATTAGTACCTGCAATATGATGAATATTATTATCTCGAATGTATACATTCTTTGCACCACATACACTAATTCCTTGTCTACGGCAGTCATGTAAATTACATTTCTCAATATACGTATATTGAGGGAACGAAGGCACTCGAACATTTATTAAGCAATTTGTAGGAGCAGGAACATTACCTTGATGCAGAACGATCTTAGCGTAACTTGCTCCTTTAGGAACCTCTACTTCATCAAAAAATTGCACATTATTTTTTGATGATATAAATACATCACTTAAAGTATAAAAAATCACATCATAATAATCGCATTTTATATCAGAACCCAATGCTCCGTATCCATTTCCATACAAACCGAAGTAACCATACTTTACAATAGCCACTTGAGTCATATCAATTCGCAAATTGGACCGTATCTTTGTTGTACTACTTACTAATGAACCATCTGTTGTATTAATTGCTCCCTGTTCAAATGAACTTGCTAATGATGTAGGAAAAGGTGAAATCTGACCAAAAGTACTGTTCAGTGTAATGGCATCTCCTGTACAATCTAAAATATCTAGATTATCTAAAGATATAAACCTTGTATTGTTCCCCCCATCAGCAGGTGGAGTAAAACTCCCCACTGCAATTCCGTACCCTCCCTCATGTGTTCCTCCGCTTGAATAATCATGTGTATCTCTATCCCCTTGGATAATACCATTTGTAATCCTAGAGTAGATCTGATTTTTCCGAAAACTTACAATTGCATATCCTGTCAATTTATTCGTTTCCATTTTTAAGATTGAACCATTTAAATTCAGTGTAAGATAGCTTTGAGGTTCAATAGGATTTTGTTTATCAATTAAATATATACCTTTTGGTAACACAACTTCTGTATACCCTTGTTGCGATGCCCAAACTAAAGCATTATTAATCCCTTGAGAAGTATTAACAGCATCAGTTCCATCATTCTTAACATTCCACCTATCTAATTCTAATGTATATATACTTAAAGAATTTGTAATCCCTAATGATTTTGGAATCCATTTTGATTGATTACTATCATAAGCCAAAATATCGTCATTAGAAGGGGGCTTGCTTACAAAATTCAAATCACTCAAACTTCCAAGGCTAGCCTTTCTAATCCACATCAATTTACACCTCTTTTTCACTTTTCTATATATTATGTACAACATGGTAAATTGATTGGATATAGTAGAATTAATTGCACTTTATAAATATCAATGCAGGAATTCACTATTTAGAAAGAAATTTTATAAGCCCTTTCTTCTTTCCTGAAAGATTTTCTCCTACTCATTATTTTTGGTCCACTTACCAAATAGTTGGAGTAGACGATATAATTTTGAAAAGTAGTTTGGTCCAAAGGTAATTTTTATTGAAATCCCTTTTGTATTTTCATAACTAATCACAATAAGTTAGATTACAGGAAACTTAGCAATAATATTTTTAATACCCCTTTTAATTTTCCCCTTTCTATACACTTTTTCACCAAGTACGTACAAATATTCTATATTTTTAGATTTGATAGCCTCTAAATATTCCTTTGAAAAATAGTCCCTAGAACCTTCGTTATGCAAACATTCTATTACCTTTTCATTCGAAACATACTCTTCTATTAATTCTCTAATGTGCACTTCACTCAGGTTACTATTAAACAAATTATATAGACATGTTTTAAATGTATTTAGCAACATTATACTAATTCCATTGTATTGCTTTTGTTTAGTATCTAAATAATATTTATTAATAACTTCTTTTTGTATTTGATAACCATTGACCATATCCTCAAATAGATACGGCATATATTTACTTGTTAGTCCGCCCATCCTATAATAATATAAAGTCTCATCAATAATTGTTACCCTATTTGATTTCACGAACATTTCCAAATTATAAAAAAGATCATCCCCTAAAAAATGTATTTCTTCTAAATATCCCCCACAACTTTCGAGTATCTTCCTTTTATATAACTTTGCACATAACGAAGATGGGAATGGGTGCCCCCAAAAGTATGCTACTACTAATTCTTGTCTTATTTCCTCCTTATCATAAATTCTATTATTATCGAAGTATTCACTTTTATTTTTTTTCTTAATCAACATACCATTACCTAGAACTTTATACGTATTACAAACTGTAATATCCGCAGAACTTTCAATAGAGTGTTTATATAGTATTTCAACCATTCTCCTGTCAATCCAGTCATCTGCATCAACGAACATGACATAATCAGAACTCGAAACTTCTATTCCTTTTTTTCGAGTTGGAATACTTCCCTCATTATTCTTATTTATTACAATGATTCTTCTATCTAGCTTTTCATATTTCCTACATATATTCAAACTACCATCTGAGGATCCATCATTCACTAAAATCAATTCCAAATCCTCAAATGTCTGGTTAAGAATAGAATTTATACATTTATCAAGTTTTTTCTCTGCATTATAGATAGGTACTACTACACTTATCCGACTCATACACTTCACCGTCCTTTATACAAATAGTCATAGTAAACTGAATCCTATCGTTATTTTTAGATTTTATGGTATATCATTTAAACTCACAATGCTCTAACTGTTAAACATCTAGATGTATATAATTAAAAGCCGCTATGCTTTTATACATAACGCCCTTTCTCTTCTAGAATAATATCATTCTTAATATATTTACTTATAATACACCTTCTCTTCATTTTATTGTGCACATCAGAATCTTTATCTTCTTATTCTAAGCATAACTTCTATCGATTGAATTAACACAACATATAACATTTTTAGAGTTCTATTCGTTCTCCCCACTTATGATCTGTTCGAATAATCTAATGTTTTTTTTATAGGAAAAAAACTCCTTTCGTTCTTTACTTTTTAATTTATAATACTCTATTAATTTAGGAGACGAGAGTATCTTTTTTAACCCTTCATAGATACCATCTTCACTATTTTCAACTAATAATCCGTACTCTCCATTATCTAATATCTCAACAGGTCCATTGCAATACGTGCTTAAAACTGGTAACTCCAAAATAATCGCTTCTGCTACAGCTAAAGAAAATCCCTCGGTTAATGAGGATGAGACATATATACTACACCTACTCATATATTTATATGGATTATCCTTAAACCCCAAAATATCTACTTTCCTACTTAAAATGGGGGTATGAAAAATCATTTCATTTAATTTCTCTCTTTCAGGACCATCTCCTAAAATTATCAAATTAAAATCATAACCTTCACTTAATAATCTTTTACATGAACGTATTAACCTATCAATACCCTTTTCAGCACTTAATCTACAAGAACATACGATGTTTATACCATCCTTGAATTCATAGTCCAATACCGCTTCATGAGATAGTTTCATTATCTCATTATTATTAATCGGATTAAACAACACTTGACATCGTTCGTTCAAGTCATATTTATTACCAAATCGTTTTCGTGCAGCATTTGTTAACGTAATTATTGTATCGAATTTTCTGTAAGCTCGTCTTTGAATCCATCTTTTATAATTAACAAATGTAGTTGATTCCTCAGTTTCAAGATGTTCCAACCCTCCATGAATCCACATAACTTTATAACACTTGTTAATACTAATTGGGTATGAAAAAAAATCTTTAGTAGTTACAATAATGTCATAATTTTCTTTAACTATGAATTTATTCACAAATATATGAGGAAAAAATATAAATAAGTAATACAATAATCTTTTATAAATACCTTTAACAGGTTTATAAAAAAGATATTGTATTCTAACATTTTTCGGGATTTTTTTAATATTCTCCTTCTCTCCTTCAGTTCTATACATAATAAGCAGAGTCACATCAAATTTAGTATAATCCACCCCATTCAAAGTATTTACTATAACTTTTTCAACCCCACCTATTGACATTACATCCGTGACTAGCAAAAGTTTTTTTTCAATCAAAAACACCCCCTCAGAAAATGACATAAATAGTATTTTAATTACTATATTATGCGACTTGGTGAAATTCAAAAACTTATTCATAGATAGGTTTTACTTGAATTTTTATATGCTAATCGTCTAGATATTATTTTATTGGTTAATGTTTTAAACAAATTGATTAAATATTCAAATTCTTCACTTTTCCTAAACACCACTAAGAAGATTGTATTTGGAATAACTAAGCATAAGATGCTACGTATTACCATGTTACTAACAATAGAATTATTAAAGAGATTGCCCAGAATATCCGTTATAATAACAGCGACTAAAACCAGCACTACATACAATCCATATTTAGCAAAATATAATTTCACTGATTTTTCAAAAACTAAATTAAATATAATATAAGGATCGTACCAGAAGTAAGTGCACAATCTACTGATAATAGTCCCCAAAAATACACCTGCAATCCCTATATATTTCGCGAGAATTATAGAAACTACAATGTTGATGACAGCCGCTATAATAGGCCTATACTTTCCTTTTTTAAATAAACCAGTGGTTTCTCTAAAAGTTGTGGCCGTATTTTGCATTCCAGCAGTAAAAAAATTCAGGATTATAGCAAATATTATGTATTTATTAAACACATAATCCTCACCTAACCATAGAGTTATAAATGGATTCATTAAATTCCAAAGACAAACAGTACAAAAACCATATATCCAAAAATTAGCGAAATTTAGCACACGAAAAATAAAATACTTTTTTTCCGCATCTTCTTTAGCATTTAAATTCCCGACACTGGCAGTAACAGAATAAAAAAAATACCCCAACAAGGTATTCAATGTATTTAAAATCAATAAATAGTTCGAATACACACCAACCCAAATAATTCCAATGAATTTAGAGATAACAATATTATCAGTTCCGTTAATTACTACACCACTAATTTTATATAATAATAAAGCATACAAATTTTCAAAAAATAGCTTTCTATCTTCTTTGGATAGTTTTGCATTATTTTTCCCTTGTAGATATGGATATAATTTATTTGCCGTATTTGCAATATATATATTTTCAATTACTCTCAATGCTAATTGAACTATTAGTACCAAAATATAATTACTTATAACTACCAATAAAAAAATTTGTAACGAATGGGATATGATTGTGAATATACTATGTATTTTGGAAATAACATGATTACGTTGATCAGCAATAATAATTGATTGCTTATACACAAAATAATATGATGAAACTGAACTTACTAAAAATAAGAGATAAATCATGTTAATATTTTCAATTGTATTATGGGCACTCGTTATATAAGGAAGAAATGGTAATAGTAATAACCCTAGTAACAAAACTATTAATCCTATTAATCTGTATGCTTTTTGATATAAGTTCATTAATGCCTGTATTTTATAAATATCATTTTCAGCTAAAGGCTTATATAAACTATAAATTATAGCAGTATCAAAACCCAAATTAGCTAGTGAAAACATAATTAATATACTTGTAAAAAGTCCATCCACACCTAAATATTCTATGCCTAGTGTATAAATAAAAACCGTTCTAACAACAAAGCCCATACCGATACTAAGTAATTGTCCAGACAAACCAAATAATATATTTTTCAGGGAATTTTGTATTCTCATAATAATACCCTCTATTTTTAATTATTTTGTTTAAGTATTGCATTTACTTTAATACTAATTTTCCTTTTTAAAATCGGAAAAAATTTCATTATTCTGTATTTTAGTAATGCTTTTCTTCGCTGCGCTTTAAAATCATAATTCAAAAACCACTCTAGTAATTCTTTATCTAATATATAGGCGTAGTTCTGCTTCATCCGAATTTGAATTAAATTCCAATACATAACAATGAACGTATTTGTAAAAAACTTCACCTCATTATTTAAAGATTTTTTGACGTACTGAAAAAGATTATTCGGGATATTGAATCCATAATCCCGAGGATCTTTCCCTTCAGCAATAATTCCCATAATAGTTCTTAAACATTTTTCACATTTACAACAATTTTCTTCATTTTTAAAACATACCCTGATATTAACCGATTCCTTATTAATTGAATAATGGTCAACAACCACTTTAACCTTATCCTGCCTAGTAAGCTCATATCCATCATGATAAACTTCACCCGATGCATATTTTATTTCATTGTCCACTGTTGGATCAGATGCACAAGTAACTTGAAATAAAGGAGAATTAGAACTTGCAATATATATGCATTTTATCTTAAGTTTGAAAGCTATAGGAATAGCTGCGGATATTATTGCTAGTCCATGATGCAATCCATGCCACCATGTATCGTCTAATTTGTCTCTAAAGTCATGATCAACATTCCCTGCAATTATAAAAGTCCCATAATTAGATTGAATAAGAATATTTTCTAATCCATTCTCTTTTGCAAAACTTATAACATTTTCTTTATCTGCTTCCCAAACATTACTATCCTCTATATCATCTTCATGCCATCCATATTCCGTAACCAATAATGGCTTTTTATCCTTTATTCTTATAAAAGTAGTAAGTGCATCAAGCCCCCCACTAAATAGAGATGCTGCTTCAAGTTTAGGAATGTAAGAATTATCAACAATTTCATCTACTACAATAGAACCCATAAATTTAACACTAGGAAACATATTTTGATATGCACTCTTTATATTATTTAGACAGACATAAAAGGATTTATCTAATTCTTTTATCACTATTGTTGAATCAGTAATCCATATAAGAGGGACTACATTCGCAACAAATGGAATAGCTAAAATGCTATTGGGAATATCCGATACATTATAGTTGTATTCAAGAAACATATGATTACTTGGTTTAAAATACTTTTGTAAATCCCCCTTGATACTAAAAAAGTAATCCACCCTGTTATTTTTTATAATAATTTTATCGAGAATTATACTATTCATTTTTACCTCCTAATAAATCGCCTCATTTATCACATTCACATTGTTCTGGTTAATTGGCGAATTGTCTTAACCATTGATTTACCACATCAAAATCCACCTTAACATCTGTGATTATTTCTGAATTAATCATTTTTTCAAGATTATTAAAATCACTTCTATCGATTAAATTTAAATTATATGTCTCACCCATTCCCTTGGCTCTTTCATCTATAGATATAATTATTGTACGTTTTTTATTTCGCATCGCAAATATACCGCCATGTAAACGTGTTCCAATATAATCTACTTCTCTATGCAATATTTTTTCGTACTCTTCTATAGTAGGGGGTACAATTTTTATTTCTTGTACACCTTTTAATTCTTTCAAATATTCAAGATCTCCCGCATCTTGTATCCAAAAATAAACATTTTTATAATTTTTATTAAGTATATCTATTAATAATTGGTCCTTTATACGGTCCTTAGAATGATGAGTAAGTGTAAAAACAACTGATTCTGATTTTTCAGTCGGAATTCCCTTACAAAACTCCGGTGTAAGGGACCACAATGTTGCACAACCTGTATTTAAAGCTTTAAACCCCATTTCTTCTAAAAATTTTTTTGTCCTTTCGTCTCTAACACTATGTATATATTCATGTGATAAAACTTTTTTATATAACAACTTTGTATACATATTTATCTTATTACCTTTCCCTGCACCAACACCAACTAGAATACTCCCTTTTAAAGGACCACAATTAAACATATTAATATTCCATTGAGGAAAATGGGTAAACATGTCCATCGCTAGCAAGTTTGAACCACCTACAAACTTATATTTAGCATTACTATAAATCTGTACTCGATGTGATTTTCTTGCCACTTGATACCAATGAAACGGCGAAACATGAGTGGGTAATGTTAAAACATATGCATTTTTAGTTATATCAGATAGCTGGTACTTTACACATTGCATTATTATGTCATCACCCTTATTTAGAGAACCTACCGACGTATCTAACACTAAAACATTATCCATGAAAGCAATTCCTCCAAGTATCTTTTATAAATAATAAAAGATTTTTTAGTTTTATACCTTAATCAATTATCACTCAATTAATCTATATATCTTTTCCACTTCTGTTTCATTACCATAATTCCGTTGACTAATATTTTTCACGATTTCATTTCTGAATTCAACCTTATCAATCAGTTTTTTTATTCCCCCTATAATTCCCTCAACACCCATTGGACAAATCCATCCATCTACACCATTCTCTAACTGGCTTTTTGCAGTTGGAAAATTAGTTATAAGTACTGGTTTCTTTAGGATTTGTGCCTCACGTACTGTCACAGCTTTTCCTTCATATCTGGATGGTTGCACATATATATCACACGCTTTTATATATGGATAGGGATTAATCTTCTTGCCTAGCAGAATAAATTTATCTTGAATCTCTAGTTTATCTATCAATTTTTTAAGTTCACTCTCTTGAGGTCCATATCCAACAATGTACCACTCAATATCATATCCTTGATCCAATAGTTTCCGAAAGGCATGTACAGCGTCATCAATTCCCTTAGCATGTGAAAGTCTACCTACAGTAACTAGTTTTATCCGCCCAAGATTAACTGGTATTTCATGAGTAACATCCTGATTAGATTGCTCACGTATAAACTCAGGAGATATTATATTTTCAATAACCTGTACTTTTTTATTAAGATAAGGAATGCTACTAATAAATGTATCTCTACAACTTTCAGAAACAGCCACGATATCATCTATTTCTTTCCACATTTTATACTCCATACCTTTATTAAGTTGTATGTTAGAATAATCTGTATGAATCCATCCGATTTTTCTTTTCGCCCTAACTTTATTACCTATGAAATAATGCGGCCACAAAAAACTAATCGCAACATCGTAATCTTTTTCTAGCCTCGGAAGAAATGGAAGAGACATTCTCCATCCATATTGAATGACAAAGTATCCTGGTTCTTCACTCTTCATATACCCTCCATGCACAGTTCCCATAACTTTTCCTATCAACCTTGTTATCCCAATAGAAATATGTCCTTCTTGTATTATTTGTTTAATTGATTTCCTAAATGTAGTGTATTGTTTCAATTCTTGTAACAAATTCGGTTCTTTAGGTAATAAAGAAAAGAACTCTCCCTCATGTTTAAATAACATTAAATCTATATCATATTTACTGTAATCAATTGTATTTAACAAACCAATTAAGCTTCGTTCTACTCCACCAATTGCCAAATCAAAAGATGCAATCAATATTTTTTTCTTTTTCATCATCAAATCCCTCACAAAATCTATCATGGGTTTCTTTTATTTCATATGGTGATTTTGTGCTATCTTCTACCAAAAAAATCACCATATGACTCAAGTATGCAAATTGATAATAAACTAAATTTCACCTTATAGATTCCTTACACTCTATTCCATATAACGTTAACCACTCAAGAATGTTATTATTGATATCAAAACCTAATCTTGAAATGTTGTTAATTATAATTCCTTTTTCAGGTCTTTCTTTTAATAGAGCTTTATAAATTTCTGTGGACCATAGTTCAATTTTTTCATCTAAGCCAACAAACGAAACAATACCTAATCCCATATCAGTATTTTTAGGTATTGTATCCGCTACAACACAAGGTACACCTGCACATTGTGCTTCCAGTGTTACAATACCAAAACCCTCAAATAAAGAAGGAAATATAAAAACATCGATAATATTCATAATTATCGGAATGTCATTTCTCACTCCCAAAAATCTAATATTTTCATAAATACCTAGTTCTTTTGCTTTCAATTCAATAGAAGCTTTTAACGGACCATCCCCTGCTAAAATGGCGATAAAATTTGTATCCTTCTTTAAAATCTCCTTTAAAACTTGTAGTATAAAAATATGATTCTTTGATTCTGAAAAACGACCTATATGTCCAATTAATTTCGCAGCATCCGGTATACAAAGTTCTTTTCTTACACTAGAAATCTCCTCTATATCCACATCAATAAATTGTTTTACATCTATTCCATTTTTAATCAATTCCACCTTATTATTGTGAAGCATCTTTTCACCAAATAAAAAACGCGCCGCTTCAGAACTGCACGCACAATAGTCTGTTCCAGCATATTTAATAATAGATCGCAGAATCTTTAGGGTAACTCTTGCTGTGACTCCAGATCCTTGTGGCCAATTGTTACTGTGAGAATGGCAAATTCGCTTTTTTATACCAGCCTTTTTTGCAGCCACAGCTACAAAACCACCTTGATAATCCGTATGCGCATGTACAGCTACATATTGACTACCAGACATTATTTTTGTAAGTTCTTTAATATATGCCAAAGGCCCTACTTGTCCTAGACTTGGTATTCTATATACTCTCCCTCCTAATGCTGTTATTTCATCATCGTAATCACACTTCCCGCTTCCATGAGATACAAAATCAAATTGGATTTTCTTTCTATTTATTTTTCTGTATATATTCATTAACAAAGTCTCGGCACCGCCCCGATTCATCGCACTAACAATGTGCAAAATTCTTTTGGTTTTTTTCGTCTTAAGCATTGAAATCTACCCCAATCTTACAATCAGTCCCCTATATTTAACCCTTTATTATCCAAGTAAATTGCTCTTATAGATAATCCCCAGAGTAATGATATGTTCATAAACAAAATAGATAAAATAGCATACCAGGATACTATAATAAATCAATTTCTGATCCTTCTTTGTAAATAGCTTTACAACCCAAGAAATTAATATTAATTGATATAATCCAAAATAAATCGAAAACCTTGCAAAAATCCAATTTTGAGTTGAAATAATCATAAAAACTAGACCTAATAATGCCATGTTTACTATATAATCACTTTGTGGAAACAGTTCTCTTAATTTATGCCTTCCAATAAAAGCAAGAACGAGCGGCGTTGCATCCACAGCAACCCGAAGAATATTAGCTCCACCTTCTTGAAAATCCTTATAGTGACCATATTGTGTATCCCCTATAGTTGCGAAGAAAATTTCTGCAAACTGATTAAATCCTATTACTATAAGTACCGCAATAAAGAGTAATATAAATGTTATGGCCGACCAAGCTCTTCTTCGAATTACAAAATAAATTGGAATCAATACAAGGGCGCTTTGATGAAAAGTAGATGCAAACAAAACTATTAAAAAATATTTTTTCCAATTCCCATCTAAAATATATTTTGTGGCAGCAAAAATAATAGCTGCCGTTAAATACTGTCTCACTCCATTCATTGAAACTAAGTACATACCGGATGCTATATATACATATAAACTTAACTCAATCATTCGTGAGTATTTATATAGAACTGCTACTATTAATATATTTGTTATTAGCGCTGTTATAAAAATTAGAACTTGAGGATCATTCGTATACATTTTTAAAATCATTTGCAAAATACTAAACCCAATATTCTTGCTATCTTGAACATTCTCCCAGCTAAAATCCGTAACTTTATAAGCATGCATATAAAAATACGTATCACCAATATTATTTCTAAAACCAGATACTAGTACAAGAGAGGTCGCTGCCATTAAAATCAATAGTCGATTCGGCTTTAACATCACAATTTCTGAAGTTACTGGTATAGCAAAATACCTTGCAAAAAACGCTAGTATGAACACTATAAAGAAATTCATCCAAAGTATAGTCATTATTCTTCCCTCTTATCAGTCCTAAGTAAATCCCTATATATTTATTTTTATTCTTGTTTTCAATGTAATGTAACTATATAGAATAGCCCCAAATGGCACTGCGCAAAGGGTAAGCACTTTGCAGGGTGACTCTTTTATAAATCTTTTATTTTTCGCTATAAAGCTACTTGATACATAATGTACAGCTTGTCTATATTTAAATAACCTATTTGCAAATGGTAGCTTCATCAATTCCTTACGATAAAAAGCAAAACCTTTTGGATTTTTATGATACTGGCTTAACATATTCATCGAAGAACCATCAGGCATATATTCAACATAACAAAGGGCTTCGTTCATGAGTAACATCTCATATTTTTGATCCAACATATAATATTTATATGCCAAACCTACATACTTTTCATTTTGAAAAATCGGATAAGGATACTTCCTAGTTAGTTCTGTGCGATATACTAATTTCTTATCTCCAGTTACACCATGTTTATTGTAAAGATTAAAAAGTGTAGAACGTTTAAGATTCAATGGTAACTTTGAACCAATTACTGTCCCATCTTTATATAAATCAAGAGCAATGATTCCACTTACTTGATCACTTCCATTTTCATTCCAAAATGAAATAATTTTCTCTACGGCATCACTAGGCATTGAATCATCTGAATCAATACAAACATTGAGTTCTGTATCAATCATCTCGTAAGCTGTATTATGAGCACCATGCATCCCTTGATTCTCTTGCCAATAATACCGTATACTTATGCAATCTTCAGAAATCCAAGATTGTACTAATTCCTTTGTACAATCATCAGACCCATCATCTATAATTAACCATATAAATTCTTTACACGTTTGCTGCTTCAAACTTTCATAACACCCCTGAAGACAATATGCTCTATTATATGTAGGGGTAAAAATCGTTAGCTTTTTCAATACGCTCACCTCGATACTGCTACATACAAATTTTGGGCAAATCCTGTAATTTTTTTTATATCATATCCCTTTTCAGCTAGTACATATTGTGTAACGTTTCTTGATACCTGCTTATCCGCTATATTTTGCAATTCCTCTACCCATTTTCTTACATCTAACAAAGGACACTGTTCAACTAAATTCAAACCTAAATCCACGTCTTGTGTAATAGTTTCCGATATAATACACGGTAAACCCGCCCCTTGTGCTTCAATAAGAGTGACTGGCAAACCTTCATAAATAGATGGAAATATAAATGTATCAAATGCTTGTAATAAACGATTAATATCACCACGTATTCCTAAAAATTTAACCTTATCTGTTAGATTCAGTTTCTCTACTTTTTTCTCCATGTCTAATCGAAGCGGTCCATCTCCAACTAATAGAAGAATAGAGTTCGGCCTATACTCTATTAATTGAGCAAAAATATCAATTAAAAAAGTATGATTTTTGGGATATGCAAATCTGCCTACATGTCCAAGCACAAAAACACCCTCATGAAGTTTCAGTTCTTTTCTTACCTGCTCTCTAATATCTGAATTAAATGTAAATTCATCGCATTCTATTCCATTTTTTAATATTTTTGTTGCACTTTCTCTATTAGCAAACAACCATTGCGCTGCAGCTATTGAACACGCTAAAAAATGTGTAGCACACGGCGTAATAAATGCTCCTGCATACCATTTATATATTTTTGCTATAGCCCCACCCTCACTGCTTGTACTATGACTATGTGCAATCCTAACTGGAACCCTTGCTTTTTTAGCTGAACGAAGTACAAATCCACTCATTTTATCCATATGTGAATGAACGATTTTATATTGTGGATGAGAGTTAAAGAAGGTATCTAGTGCCTTTATATATCCCCTATGACCAACATCTGTAACGTATGGAATTCGATGAATTTTTCCGCCTAATTTTACTACCTCTTCATCAAATACCCCTTCTTTACAAGTTAAAAAATCAAATTGTACTTTTGAGCGGTCTATATTACGATACAAATTCATAATTAAAGTTTCGGCTCCGCCTCTATTCATATTTACGACTACATGTAATACTCTTAATGGAGTGCCCACTTTAAATCCTCCATTTCATCCATATATGCTGTATAAATTTCTTGTTTCTCTTTCAACACTTCATTAACTGAATATTCATTTGTAATAATAGTACGTCCATATTGTCCAAACTGAGCTTGTAATTTAATATTTTTAGAAATAGAATTTATTCTTTCATACATCGTCTTAATGTCATCTCGATCTATAATCCAGCCATTATTATTATTAACAATTAATTCTCTATGCCCCCGGTTATCAGTAGCTACAACAGGAAGTCCACAAGCCATAGCTTCCATAATATTAACTGGCAAGCCTTCCCGGTGACTGGATGCAACTGCAAGATCACACATTTGTAGTAAAGAGGCTATATCATTTCTATAACCAAGAAAGTGCACCATATTACTCACCCCAAGTTGAGTAGCTAGTTTTTTGCATTCTTCCATTAACGCCCCTTCACCAGCAAGTAAAAGCTTCGCATGCGGAATTTCATTTTTCAATTGTGCTAATACACGAATTAAAAAACTTTGGTTTTTATTCTTATTAAATTCAGCAGCATAAAACATTAAAAAATCTTGTGGATTATAGTTAAATTTTAGCTTTAATGCTTGTTTTTCCGTTTCAGTTACTGGGGTAAATCTTTCTATATCTACTCCTACACCATGAACGTGTTTAATATCTTTCGCTTGAAACCGATGTTTAACTGCTAAATTGTAATCTTCTTGGTTAATTGTTATAAGACAATCTGTATTAATTGCCAAACTTCTTTCAATTGGATAATATAAAAGCCAATTTATAAACGGTGATCCTTTACAAAAATGAAATCCATGTGCCGTATAGATGACCTTCGTCCCTTCCCTCCGTGCTTTCCGAGCAGCTAGACGAGCAATTGCTCCTCCCATAGGCGTATGACAATGAATGATTTTATATTTATTTTGATGAATAATTGATTTTAGTTTTTTATATGCATGAAGGTTTTGTATGCTAAGAGGTGATCTTTGAATAGGAATATTATATTTTTGAGTAACGTACGGAAGATGTATATTTCCATTCGCTGCAACATGTACTTCCCATCCTTGGTCTGCAAACCATTTCAAATATGGTAAATGAAAAGCCTTAAAATGATAATCTACAGTTGCACAAAACAGAACTTTTTTAGACACCATCCCACGCACCCGTCTTATAATAATTTTTTGTTATTAACCTGATACTGGTATTAATAATTTTAAAGTTTTACGCTGATTCACTAAATGTAACAATCGCTTTCTTAACTCTAATTCACTTAATTCTGTATATTCAGAAATCATTTTCTCTATTTCTTCTATACGAACATTCATTTCTTTCCCTACATAAATTCTCGGGTGAACTTGTTTCTCATTCATTTCATCTTCTTTTAGTAATTCTTCAAAAAGTTTTTCTCCTGGGCGTATACCAGTAAATTCTATCCCTATTTCATCCACAGAGTTTCCTGATAATCGAATGAGATTTTTAGCAAGATCAACTATTTTTACTGGTTCTCCCATGTCCAGTACAAAAATTTCTCCACCTTTAGCTAATGCACCAGCTTGTACTACAAGTCTAGATGCCTCCGGAATTGTCATAAAATAACGAACCATATCTGGATGCGTAACTGTAACTGGTCCACCCTTTTGAATTTGCTTCTTAAATAACGGGATAACACTCCCTCTACTTCCTAACACGTTTCCAAATCGTACAGTAACAAACTTTGTATGACTTGTTTTATCTTTATGCTGTATTACCATCTCAGCTATTTTCTTTGTCGCCCCCATAACACTCGTCGGATTCACTGCTTTATCCGACGAAATCATAACAAACGTTCCTACTCCATTTGTTCTCGCTGCCTCTGCTATATTCATAGTCCCAATTACATTATTTTTAACAGCCTCTTCAGGATTGTTTTCCATTAATGGTACATGTTTATGTGCAGCTGCATGATATACAACATCCGGACGATGTTTATTCATTATTAAAAACATCTTCTTTTTATCTTGAATATCTGCGATTTCTGGAATAAATACACCTTTTCTATCATTGTATTTCTCATTTAATTCCATTTCTATTGAATAAATACTGTTTTCTCCATGTCCTAATAAAACCAATTTTTTTGGCTTAAATTTCGCAACTTGTCTACAAATTTCAGAGCCAATTGATCCTCCTGCACCAGTAACTAAAATGACTTTATCCGTTATATAATCTGAAATGATATCCACATTTAGCTCTACAGGGTCTCGTCCTAATAAATCTTCTACTTGAACATCTCTGAATTCATTTACTGAAACTTTACCTGTTACTAAGTCTTCTAACATTGGAAGAATTTGAGTTTTCACATTTGTTTTTAAACAATCTTTCAAAATAACATTTCTATCTCTCTTATTTAACGAAGGAATCGCTAAAATTATCATTTCAATATTCAGTTTTTTTATAGCGTAATCAATTTGATTCATACCACCAATTACCGGAATCCCCCATATATCAAGATTATGTTTTTTAACATTATCATCAATAAACGCAACCGGCATTAATTCTGTGGCACTATTCTTCAACAACTGTCTTGCAACCATTGTCCCAGCTGATCCAGCACCAACAATTAACGTTCGTTTCTTATCACCCTTTTTCACATAATAAATATCTCTGTACATTCTCCAAATAAAGCGAGAACCACCAATTAATAAAATATGAATCATCCAAGTTACAACTAGCAATCGAAAATACATTTTTTGCATAATCAGTTGTTGCACAACTGCGGTGGTAAGTATAGAAAATGTAACGACCTTGCATATAATTAACAACTCTCCTACACTCGCATATTCCAAAGCTTTTTTATACAGTTTATAAATAAAAGCAAACAGATGATGACTAACTAATAAAGTGATAGAGCTAACAACTGATGATAAAGTGATAACACTGAAGCTAGCATTTACAAAAAAATAACTAAAAAAAATAGCACTTAATACAATCAGTGAATCCATTAAAAGCAATAACGATATCCTCCGACGATACGTCATATAACTTCCTCCTTTAATCAATTCCTTACTTAACTCTTTCAAATTTAAAGTTTCTAACTATGTTCTCTTTATTAAAAACACATAGTTAGAAACTTTAATAAAACATGGGCATCTAACCCTCCCTCACATTACACTTTTGATGACTGGCATCTAAGGTTGTTTTCACAACCCACAGCATAATCGAGTGCCTCCATTGATAGCGGTTAGGAGACATCACCACATCACAGTTCTATCACTATTCTTTATAACGAACATTTATATGTACAACCGTTAAATCAAATACTCTAAATTACGTTTATACTTTCCCATTCAAAATCGCACCCAATATTCTACTCTTCGTAAAACTTAGTGCTCTTTTCGTTTCAAGCGCATCTTCGTTCACAGTACGATTATATCGGATCACCAATAATACTCCTTCACACTTATCGGCTAATACACTCGTGTCCGTCACTTCTAATACAGGTGAAGAATCAAATAATACAATATCATACCGTCCCATAGCCTTTTGAATTAACATATCCATCGCATCGGAACTAAGTATTTCAGATGGATTAAACGGTACTGGACCGCTAGTTAATACATCCAGACTTTCCATCTCTGTTTTTTTCACAACACCTTCTAGATTTGTTGTTCCGTTCAATATATCAGTTAGTCCAATTGTATTTTCTACTCCAAACATTTCATGAATCGTTGGTGTTCGTAAATTCGCATCTATTACCAATACTTTTTCACCTTTTTGCGCTATTGAGACTGCTAAATTTACTGTAATCGTTGATTTTCCTTCACCGTACCTCGGAGAAGTAACAACTATCGTTCTGCTTTTGTGATTAGATGAAGATAATTGAATGTTTGTTCGAAGCGAACGATACTGCTCCGAAATTTTCGATCTTGGGGCGGTATACGAAATTATACTTTCTCCTTTAACTTCATTTGTTTTTCGTCTATTTTTGTATGCCACTCCGTTCCCTCCCTCAATAACACTGTATTTTTCCCACTAAATTTATCTCTCGTATTCTTCTTATTCATTTTAGAAATCCCACCCAAAACAGGGATATCTAACAATTGTTCAATGCGTCGTTCTGATTTGATTCTTTCATCAAGTGAATCCAATAAAAAAATAAAACCGATACTGAGCACCATACCTAACGTGAATGCAATTAGTATCGTCTTAAAGTGATTTATATTTATAGGCATAGAATATTTTTGAACTGGATCCTCTGGTAATATACTCACATTATTAAAATTCAGTATATTTGCTACTTCTTGTTTATAAACAGCCGCTGTGGTATTTGCAATTTTATGTGCAAGCACAGGATCCACATCCACTACATTTATCCTCATAATCTGAGAGCCTTGTACACTTTCTGTACTTATTTGTCCACTTAATGCACCTGCTGATCTATTTATATTCAATTCAGCAGCTACTTTTTCTAATATTACAGGCTCATTTACCATCGCTTTCAATGTATTCATCGTTTCGGCGTTAGCTTGAACAATAATCCTTGCTGAGGAGGAATACAAAGGCGTTTTCATATACATACTATACATGGCTCCTCCTACCGTCGTAAGAGTCGTAAACAATAGTAGTATCCACAACCTTTTCCATATTACATTAAATAGATTTTTCAAATTTATTTCCTTATTCATTACTTCTCCTCCTCATTTAATACCAATGAGATTTCAGTTAAAATTCCCATAAAAACCATAAATAAAACTCATGTTTTTTATTTTTCAAATATATAAACATTACTAATTACTGTCATTTTAGTTCTTTATATAGAACGAGTCAATATAAATTATTTTTGTTTAATCGCTTCTTAATTTCGCCTCAAAAATTACGACAATATTCTTCATATTTCACTGTAGATAAATGACGAAAACACCCTATTATTGCAGTATCAGGGTGTTTTTCTTTGTATTGAAACGGATTTCAGCAAGAGATTTTACCCCATATTAAATAGGGCTATATATTAAATAACTCACTTTTTCAAATAATATTCATTTCGCATAGGTATTAACAAGTACATTTTTGAATTTGTTCGCCCCTTTATATTCCTCCTATAAAAATACCCGATAAATAAAAAACCCTCAACACATTATGTGTCAAGGGTTTAAGTCTCTTAGTATAGAGACATATATTGATCGCGTTCCCATTGGTGAACTTGCGTACGGAAGATATCCCACTCAATCTCTTTCGCTTCGATGAAGTGCTCAAGTAAATGATCTCCTAGTGCACCACATACTACTTCGTTAGATTGTAATGTAACTAATGCTTGCGCTAATGTTGCTGGTAAGTCAACGATACCTGCTTCTTCGCGCTCTTCTTTTGTCATTACGTAGATGTTACGGTCTACTGCAGCTGGTGGAGTTAATTTGTTTTTAATTCCGTCAAGACCTGCCGCTAATAATGTAGCCATTACTAAATATGGGTTTGCAGCCGGGTCAACACTACGTACTTCTACGCGTGTACTAATACCACGAGATGCAGGAATACGTACTAATGGGCTACGGTTTTGTGCAGACCATGCTACGTAACAAGGAGCTTCGTATCCAGGTACTAAACGCTTGTAAGAGTTTACAGTTGGGTTTGCTACCGCTGTAAATGCTGGTGCGTGTTTTAAAATACCTGCGATGAAGTGACGAGCATCATCACTTAATTGTAAATCACCGTTTTGATCAAAGAATACGTTCTCACCATTTTTGAATAGTGATAAGTTACAGTGCATACCTGAACCGTTCACACCGTATAATGGTTTCGGCATAAATGTTGCGTGTAAACCGTGTTTACGAGCAATTGTTTTTACAACAAGTTTGAATGTTTGAATGTCATCACATGAGCGAATTGCATTTGCATATTTGAAATCAATTTCGTGTTGCCCTGGAGCAACCTCATGGTGAGATGCTTCAATTTCAAAGCCCATTTCTTCAAGTTCAAGAACGATATCACGACGACAGTTTTCCCCTAGATCCATCGGCGCAAGGTCGAAGTATCCACCGTTATCGTTTAATTCTAATGTTGGATTTCCTTTTTCATCTACTTTGAATAGGAAGAATTCTGGCTCTGGTCCAAGATTGAAATCTGAGAATCCTAAAGCTTCCATTTCTTTTAATACACGTTTTAAATTGTTACGTGGATCTCCTTCAAATGGAGCACCATCTGCAGTGTAGATATCACAGATTAAACGAGCTACTTTACCTTTTTCAGCTGTCCAAGGGAAAATTACCCAAGTGTCTAAGTCTGGATATAAATACATATCAGATTCTTCAATACGTACGAAACCTTCAATAGAAGATCCATCAAACATCATTTTGTTATCAAGAGCTTTTGTTAATTGGCTCACTGGAATTTCTACGTTTTTAATTACTCCTAAAAGGTCCGTAAATTGTAAACGGATATACTTTACATTCTCTTCTTTCGCCAAACGGAAAATATCTTCTTTTGTGTACCTAGCCATTATAAATTCCTCCTTAGTCCCTCTAAACGCCTTCAGAATCAGTTATCTTTAGTGAAAAAATCTTGAAATGTCACCTTGTCGCAATGAAGTTCGATTAAATCTACCTGTATGCTGTAGTTCATCTCGAAGTATTTTGCGAAGCTCAGTTTTTGAAATTTCTTTCGTTTCTTCTTTTACTTTCACTGCTTCTGTTTGATTTTCTTTCATTAGTAACACTTGTTTAATACCAGCCATATTCAAGCCTTGATCTAATAAATCTTTAATCTCTAACAACTTATCTACATCGTTAAATGAAAATAACCTACGATTCCCCTTTGTACGGGTTGGAGAAACAAGATTATGCTCTTCATAGTAGCGAATTTGACGTGCAGATAATTGTGTTAAATCCATAACAATACCAATAGGAAACAGCGGGGCAGAACGTCTATCTTCTTTCATCGTTTCAGTTCCTCCTTCGCCTTAACTGCTTCTCATTTTATATTATGTTATGTTTAGTGTCAATAGATGTTAGCTTTTCTTACATGATTTTTTTAAAAATTTTTTCATTCTTTTTTCTAATGGCACAAATCAATACTTTCATACGAAAAAAAGCCGTCAAAATCGACAGCTTCCCTTTAAGAAATTGTTAATAAATTCTTTTCCATTAACTCATCAATTGCAGAACAAATTGCAATTTTAACATGCGAATATGTTAATCCACCTTGCACATACGCAACATAAGGCGGTCGAATCGGGCCATCCGCAGACAATTCAATACTCGCACCTTGAATAAACGTTCCCGCAGCCATAATCACATCATCTTCATAACCCGGCATGTAGTTTGCATACGGAGTGAAGTGAGAATTAATCGGAGATGCATATTGAATCGCTTGACAGAACGCGATCATACGATCTTTATCATCAAATTGAACAGACTGAATTAAATCTGTTCTTGACGCATTCCAAGCTGGCGATGTATTCATCCCTAACTTTTCTAAAAATGCAGCTGTAAAAATCGCACCTTTCAGCGCTTGTCCCGCAACATGCGGTGCTAAGAAGAAACCTTGATACATTTCTTGCAAACTGTATAAAGATGCCCCAGCTTCCGCACCAATCCCTGGAGATGTTAAGCGATACGCACAAGCTTCAACATACTGTTCTTTCCCGACAATGTAACCACCAGTTTTAACGATTCCACCGCCTGGATTCTTAATAAGAGAACCCGCCATTAAGTCCGCACCAACATGACATGGCTCTTTTTCTTCAATAAACTCACCATAACAGTTGTCAACAAATACAACAACATCAGGTTTAATTTCTTTAACGAATGCAATCATCTCTTTGATTTGTGAAACAGTAAACGACGGACGAGTAGCATATCCTTTTGAACGCTGAATACCAATCATCTTCGTGTTACTATGAATCGCAGCTGCAACAGCTCCAAAATCAACAAGCCCATCCTCAGTTAGCGGAACTGCATTATAACCAATATTATATTCTTTAAATGAACCTACACCTTTTCCGCGCGCACCAACAATTTCTTCTAACGTATCATACGGTTTCCCCGTAATGTACAACAATTCATCACCAGGACGTAAAATACCAAACAAAGCCGTAGAAATAGCATGCGTACCCGAAATAATTTGAGGACGCACAAGGCCAGCTTCAGCTCCAAATACATCAGCATACACTTTTTCTAGCGTATCACGACCAATATCATCATATCCATAACCTGTCGTTGGAATAAAATGCGAATCACTAATTTTATGTTTACGAAAACTTTCTAATACACGAAATTGATTACTTTCGATCACTTCATCCGCACGCTTATGTACTTCAGTAATTTGACTTTCTACTTCTTTTACGATTGGAGCAATTTTTTCTCCATTTTTCAAACGATCAAACATTTTTATTTTCTCCTTCTTCCACTAAAAATCTCTTTAATTGCCCATTAAATGACGAATGAGCAAATATATATCCTGTACAATCATATACAAATTTATCTTCCAAAAACTCCATCTTCGTTAACAGTGTTTCCGTTTTTAATAGCGTTAACAACTTACCTTCACTCGGAGGAATTTCCGCTTGATAACGCCCCATTTCTTCTTTCATTTTCTTTTCTATCGCTTCTTTTATGTGTAATAAATCACTTTCTTCAAAAGCACTAGTCATTAAAAAGTCATTTTTCGGAAACGGGATAAAGTTTTGATGTAATTCATCTTTTTTATTATATAACGTAATAATAGGAATATGGTTAATTTCAAGGTCCGACAATAATTGTTTTACTGTCTGCTCATGACCTATATAATTAGGGTCTGCCGAATCAACTACATGTAAAATAACATCCGCTTCACCAGCTTCTTCTAATGTCGACCGAAAAGCAGCGATTAATGACGTAGGTAAATCTTGTATAAAACCAACCGTATCAGTCAAAAGTACGGTATAACCCGAAGGTAACGGCATCTTTCTTGTTGTCGGATCTAACGTCGCAAATAATAAGTTTTCTTCAAACGTATCAGCTTCCGTTAATCTATTAAACAATGTGGATTTCCCTGCATTTGTATACCCAATTAACGAAACTTGAAATACTTTATTATCTTTCCTTCTCTCACGATATCTTTTCCGATGTTCCACAACAACCGCAAGTTGTTTCTTTATTTCATCAATACGAGATCGAATGTGACGACGATCCGTCTCGAGCTTCGTCTCCCCAGGCCCTCTCGTACCAATACCACCACCAAGACGCGATAACGATAGACCTTGTCCCATAAGACGCGGCATTGTATATTGCAATTGAGCCAACTCCACTTGAAGTTTACCCTCTCTCGACTTCGCTCGTTGCGCAAAAATATCTAGTATGAGCTGCGTTCGATCAATTACTTTCGCCTCTAGTACTGAGGAGACATTCCGAATTTGACTCGGTGTTAACTCGTTATTAAATATTATTACATCTGGTTCTAACTCTTGAGTTAGCATCGTAAGTTCTTCTAACTTACCTTTTCCTATATAAGTCGCCGGATGAAATTTCGGGCGTTTTTGCGTTGTCGATACTAATACCTCTGCTTGAGCAGTTTTCGCCAGCGATGCAAGTTCTTTCATGGAATGCATAAATTTTTCATCATCATCTTGTGGCAATTGACACCCTACCAATATGACTTTTTCTTTTTCTTCCATCAAATATGTTCACTCATCCTTTTCGAAATTTAAACCTTCTAATATAATAGCAGAGGAAGCACATTTCATCTAGTTAGCGGGGGAGAAAATTCATGGCATGGGAGATTTTTAGCATCATAGGCACAATCGCTTTCGCACTAAGCGGAGCCATTGTTGCAATGGAAGAAGATTATGATATTTTCGGGGTGTATATTTTAGGAATGGCAACCGCATTTGGGGGAGGTGCCCTTCGTAATTTACTAATCGGTTATCCGATTGTGGCGTTTTGGCAACAAGACATGTTATTCCAAATCGCACTATTATCAATGACTATTATTTTTCTTTTTCCAAATAAATTAATTAGACATTGGAAGAAGTGGGAAAACATCACGGATGCTATTGGCTTGTCAGCATTCGCTGTACAAGGAGCATTATATGCCCAAAAATTAAATTTACCAATTAGCGCTACAATCGTAGCAGCTGTTTTAACTGGTATTGGCGGTGGTATCATCCGCGATCTTTTAGCCCGCAGAAAACCACTCGTCCTTCGAGCTGACGTATATGCATTCTGGACGATTCTAGCAGGTTTCTTAATCGGTGCTCAAATTATCGTTAGCGATTGGGCTCTATACACCTTATTCATTTTAATTGTTTGCTTCCGAATGATTTCTATTCATTACAAATGGCATTTACCGCACAGACGTATCGACACAAACGAACGCTCCATGCATAAATAGCAATCTAACCTCTTTACATAACGTAAAGAGGTTTTTCTTTTCTAACGATTTTTTCTTCACATAATGTTTATACTAATCCTCAAAGTGAGGTGAATACAAATGACAAACCATGTTAATAAAGGCGCTCAAAAAAGTTCAGTAGACCAAATCGGACACGATCCTAATTCCGCTCACGAAAAAAGCGCAAAAATGGAACGTTTCCATAAATCTTATCGCGGAAAAACAAAAAAATAACAAACGAAATTGCATACAAAAATAGACGCACAGTTTATGTACTGTGCGTCTCCTCTTCCAACATTAAATCAATACTTGATATCCCAATTAAATCATGCTTATCATACGTATCTTCTTGTAACAAACGCATCGCTTGTGTACGAATCGATTTTTCAACAATATTCCGTACATATCGTCCATTACTAAAC
Source organism: Bacillus luti (assembly GCF_001884105.1). GTDB lineage: Bacteria > Bacillota > Bacilli > Bacillales > Bacillaceae_G > Bacillus_A > Bacillus_A luti. Next base: position 62,064 of record NZ_MACI01000006.1, read on the forward strand.
GATGTAATTTGCGACGAATACTTTACAGTGTGCAAATGATCCCTAAATTTCCACTCAGCTTCTTTCGATAATTGGTATTCACGTTCTTCGTACATCCTTTTCCCAATTTCCAATAACTGATTCACTGAGTAATCCGCAAACTCAATAATAAACGGAAAACGAGATTGTAATCCCGGATTCAATGACAGAAAATGATTCATCTCTCTTGAATATCCTGCCAAAATCAATACAAAACCATGTTGTTTATCTTCCATATGCTTTACAAGTGTATCAATTGCTTCCTTTCCAAAATCCTTCTCTCCCCCTCGTGCCAAAGAATACGCCTCATCTATAAACAAAATCCCCCCCATTGCTTTCTTTATTAAATCTCTTGTTTTTTGAGCCGTATGTCCGATGTACTCACCCACTAAATCCGCACGCTCTGCTTCAACTAAGTGCCCTTTTGATAGAATATTCATTTCAAACAACAACTTCCCTATCATTCTAGCTACAGTTGTCTTTCCTGTACCCGGATTTCCTTTAAACAACATATGAAGCACTTGCTTCTCTGACTTCAATCCCATCTCTTGTCTTTTTTTATTCACATAAATCCAAGCATATATTTCTTTTATTATCTTTTTTATATCATCCATCCCAACAAGCTTTCCCATCTCTTCTTCAATTCTCTGTAACATTTCATGTTTAGTAGTAGTTTCATTTGAAATTACCGTTTTCTTTTCCGATGCCGGTAAAGAAATTTTTTTTCGATGATTTAACACAATATTAATTTGATTATTATTTTTTTTACGCATCGATTGTTCCATTCAATCACCTCATTTTATCCCGTATTAACAGGCCGTAAAACTTCCACTTCAAACCCCAGCAAATGCGAGGAATTTCAGCGGGAGATAACTGTCCGTAAATACCCGATTGGTGAAGACTAATAATCAGTGGCAGGTGGACAGAATCCCCATTGATTAAACCTTCACTTTATCCACTCACCAAATATTATTATTCCTGTCCCCCTTGCAAATGCCTATTTTCAGAAAAGTTTGCTATAATAGAAGAAATAATTAAGGTGGTGGGACTATGGAGACAACGGAATTCCATGATACAATACAAGCCTTTTCCATTTTTTTATTGAATAAAGGCCGAAAACCTTCAACCATTAAGCGTTATGTTTATGACATTGAAGATTTCGGACATTGGTTAGAAAAAAACAAAAAGCTCCCTTCCAGTAATATATGGGCTACACTTTGTACAAAAGACTACGAAGATTACTTTTCCGACTTAAAAAAGAATCGACATTACTCAGAGAAAACAATGCATCGTGTATTTATTGTATTAAATAGAATGCATCACTTTCTAAATATTCCTAATCCATTAAAGAATATGGAAATTTCTATTCAACCAGATCGTACACTACGTAACGAAGATTTCATTTCATCTGATGAAGAAAAAAAATTAAAACACATAGTCACTTCACTGGAAGGACTTTCAGAAAAACAGCGCCCTGTGCGTCCTTTATTAACGGATCGTAATATCACTATTTTAACCTTATTAATCGACTACGGTTTATCCTTACAAGAACTTACAGCGTTAACTATGCATCACGTTCACTTTGAAACTAACACATTAACTATTCCCGCAAACGCAGGGGTAGAAAGAACAATCACCCTAACGAAAGAAGACAAAAAACAACTATATACTTATTACAAAAGCATCCCTGAACCAGTTCGCCCTAAGTATCATAGCGATGATCCATTGTTTGTCGCATTCGATTTTAACCGCGGAACATACAGGTGGGTATATGAAAATGATGCACCAAAAGGGTTAACAGAAATCGCAATTCAAAAGATGATTCGACTTGAAGTTGCTAGAGCGAATTTGCGGAAAGGCATCTCCGGACAACATTTCCGAAACACCTTTATTTTACGTCTAATAAATAAACAAACTCCAGAATCGGAGATCATCAAATTAGCTGGCTTCAAATCAAAAATCTCACTAAAACGATATTATCAATATGCAGAAAATAGAAAAAACGCCTTATCATAAGGCGTTTTTTCTATTTTTTTCTTCAAACAAATGATTTTATTATGACCATTTTACTAATTTTTGCATCTACTATGATGAGTTTCATTCACATTCTCATTAGAAAGGAGAGATTTAATGTCTCGTTATGACGACAGTCAAAACAAATTCTCCAAACCATGCTTTCCAAGTAGCGCCGGACGAATCTCAAACACGCCATCCATCCCGATTTCTAAAGCACAATTTAGAACATTTCGAGCGATTATTAACGATTTAATTAAAATAATTCCAAAACTTTTTGCAAATCCATCTCCAAAAAATATTGAAGATCTAATCGATACTCTGAACCTACTAAGCAAATTCATTTGTTCACTAGACGCTACTTCCTCCCTGAAAGCACAAGGGTTAGCTATTATTAAAAATTTAATAACTATATTAAAAAATCCAACTTTCGTAGCAAGCGCTGTATTTATTGAGCTTCAAAATTTAATTAACTATTTACTATACATTACAAAGCTATTTCGAATTGACCCTTGCACACTTCAAGAGCTTCTTAAATTAATTGCAGAGTTACAAACTACTCTAGTTAATTCAGCTTCGTTCGGCAGAGGACCTACTGGACCTACTGGACCTACTGGACCTCAAGGTAATACAGGCGCTACCGGACCTAGAGGTAACACGGGCGCTACTGGTGCCACTGGACCTAGAGGTAACACGGGCGCTACTGGACCTACCGGACCTAGAGGTAATACAGGCGCCACTGGTGCTACCGGACCTAGAGGTAA
>NZ_MACI01000007.1 GCF_001884105.1 Bacillus luti
GTGAGAGTAGGACGTCGCCAAGCAAAAACCTAAGTCGATTCGACTTAGGTTTTTTTGTGTTTATTTTTATTTACCAAATGTCATAACCCATAGATTTAGTAATCTTAAAGAGGGGAAAGGATGGAATAGAGACTGTTTACAATAAATTTTAAGCGATAATGCGGTAAAAGGTTATAAAGTAATACGTTTAAATGTTGGTTGAAGGTAAGAATTACCTTTTTGTGTTAATTTATTTGTAGAATGAATAAAAAAATTTTACTTTTTATATGAAAACGTTATGTGAAAAATAGCTATTCAGCTGTTTTTCACATAACGTTTTTTCATTTTCAAAGGATTTCATGCAAGAAAAAATCTATAATTAAGATAGTTAATATATATTTTTTGATGGGTGTGGGGGATTATGAAAGAAATATGCATGTTATTAATGGCTGTTATATTATGGGGGACAGCCATTGCACCAACAAAGTGGGCACTAGAATCTATTCAGCCATTTACTTTGTTGTTCATTCGCCTTTTGTTCGCTGGTGGAATCTGTTTACTATTCTCATTTAAGCAATTAAAAAGATCGGTTGTACATAACCAAGTGCCATGGAAAAGAATGAGTTTACTATCTTTTACTGGTGTAGCTGGTTACTTTATGTTCACATCCTACGGTATTTCTTTAACAAGTGGATTGCATGTTAGTATTATTGATGCTGCTTTACCTTTAGTTACAATTCTTTTTTCAGCGTTCTTTTTGAAAGAAACAATTCAGCTTAATTATTGGATTGGTATTGTACTTGGGGTTGCTGGAGTACTTCTTATTACAATCCCATCTAGTAAAGTCGATCAAGAAGTATCTTTAATAGGAGATATCCTTATTTTATTAAGTACTTTCTTATTTGCTTTCTATACAGTGTTGCTGAAAAGGCCAAAACAAGAACAGTATCTATCAAACAAGGTTTTTACAACATTAACTTTAATTATTGGAGCTATTATTCTATTCCCATTTGCAATGGTAGAAACTTTTTATTACGGTTTTCCAACAGTTGAAACATGGAAGGGTGGACTAAGTGTAATATACCTTGTTATTGGGGCAACAATTTTAGCGTATTGGTTTTGGAATAGAGCATTAGAGACAGTCTCGGCATCAGTAAGTGGAGTATACTTAAATGCCTTACCGTTAATAAGTATTGTTGCTTCAATTGTTCTATTAAATGAATCTTTAACGTGGAGAATAGTAATAGGAGGTAGTTTAGTTTTATTTGGAGTGATATGGGCGGATAAACGTAAATTAATTGATTTATTTATGTCAGGCGATCGAAATGTTAAAGAGAATGAAGAATGTTAAAGTTTATAAGAGCGTGTATACAATGTTTAATGAAAAGGATGTCTTGTATGTAATAGGATGTCCTTTTCTCTATTTTCATTGAAATAGAGAAAGGTGAAATTAATAATAAAAATATCTTTGAAAGTATTTTTATTATTAATTGAATAAAAGGTGTTGACGATTAGAGTATAGAGGTGTAATATAGAACAAGTCGCCGATGACATTAACGTCGAAAGCGACAAACGAAATAAAAAACTTAGTTGACATTAACTAACGAAGATGTTAACATAAGGAAGTCGCAAATGAGCGACC
>NZ_MACI01000008.1 GCF_001884105.1 Bacillus luti
AGCTCGCTAATGTGTTAACTCCCCTGACGTTAATCGTCCGTTAGGTCGAAACGTTAGAAACCCCCACTTCAAACTTCGCTAAGTGGGGGAGTGTTCATCACTTTTGTAAAAATTTATTAATTTTTATTTCTATGTATATGATAACAAATAAAATACCTAAGTTCAGAAAGTGGTATCTACAATCTGAACTTAGGTATTAACAATTAAATTATTCACTTATACTAACGTTTCATCACAAAGCTCTGTTACATTTTTAAAGTATTGCAAGTTCTCCTTCGCTTCAGCTTCATTAAATAAATTGAGTTGATTCATTATTTCAGTAGCAAATTCAACATAAGCAGACCCTACCGCTGTTATTATTTTTCCATCAACAGTTACATCTTTATTTTGTTTATATTCCCATTCATGTAAATGCGCTAAGTGTTTTTCATCTGATGTTAATGATGTTGAAAATTTCTTCTTATTAAGTACTCCTGCTGCATGTAGTAAAGATGTTCCTGCACAAATACCCGCTATCCATTTATTTTGCTTATGTAATCCGTTCACGATAGATAACAATTGTTCATTTTCTAAATGATCAAAAATATGTCCTCCTGGTACAATAAACACTTCATAGTCCACTATTTCAATATGCTCGATAGAGACATGTGGTTGACACAAAAAACCACCTTCTCCTGTAACTGTTTTTCCATCTACAGTTGCTGTTACTATTTCAAATTCCTTACTTATCAAAAATAAAGTGAAACTTTAATCAGTGGGGGTTTTCTTCATCCCCCACTGATTATTAGTTGAACCAATCGGACTTTTATGGGCAGTTGATCCCCCACCTGACTTCTTTGCTTTCGCTGAATTTTGAGGTGGGGGTCTTACTGCCCATTAAAGCGGGATAAACTCGCTATATTCACTTCAAATTCTGCAAATCCATCAAATAAAAAGATTAAAGCTTTTTTCATATTATCCCCTCCCCCTATATTTATTCGAAGACAATCATATTTCTCCTCCCAAAAAGGCGGACCTGCATGCAAGTCCGCCTTTTTACTCATTTCTTATTAAGTCCTTTTTCACTTAAAAATTCTTTCATATGCATTCTTTTTTCTTTAGACATAAACGAACTCATTGATTCCGTCCATGTTATGTTTTTTTGATTTGATGATCTTTCTTTGTAATAGGCACTCATCGTTTCATCGTATTCGCTTAATAATTCATCATATTTCTTTTCATCATATCCATTTTCATGAAGAATTGCCGCTACTGGTAAACGTGGTTTCACTCCATGTTCTTCATTTGGCACGCCAACTGTCATTCCGAATACAGGATATACTTTATCCGGCAAATGCAGCAATTCACTCACTTCCCTCGGGTTATTACGAATACCACCAATATAACAAATACCATATCCTAACGATTCTGCTGCTAATGCTAAGTTTTGCGCAAAAAGTGAAGCATCTACCGTCGCAACGATAAAATCTTCCACCCCTTCATGCTTTATCTCTGTACCATGCTTTTCACAAGCCATTTCAAGTCGCTTTAAGTCTGCACAACAAACAAAAAATGCTGCACAATCTTTCACGTGACGATTTCCGGATAGTTCTGCTAGTTTAGCCTTTAGGTCTTGATCGGTTACATATATAACAGAATACGCCTGTACAAAATGCGAGGAAGCAGCATGCTGCGCAGCTTGAACCATTCTTTCTACTACATCTTTCGGAATTGATTCTTCTTTATATTTACGAACTGAAACGTGTTGCTCCATTTTATGTATGATCTCATTCATGAAAAACACTCCTTTTTTCTCTTCATAATGAAAAATTAACATATCTTTTTCAATATTCACAACTTATAAGCACAAAAAGAGCAATTCTTTTTGAATTGCTCTTTTTTAAAACACCTATTAGTACGGTAAATGAAATTATACCGACTTACCGACAAATAACGACAGATTTACATCAATTTATTACGCTGCTTTCAAAACTTTAATACCTTTTACGATATTCCAAATGAAATAGTAAATTCCTACAAGAATGAATACTGCATATGTGATAGCCATCCCAATTCCCGCGCCATCAGATTGATCGAAGCCTAAACCGTATACGCCTGATACTGCTAATCCAGCAAATAAGATTGCGTACGGAAAAACATGTGACCAAAATGCTTTTTTCGCGTGATATTTCACTTCATCTTCCGCAACGAAGTACACGATAATTGGTAGTAAAAATGGTGCAAAAAAGATACTAAAGTAACAGAGTGAAGATAATATATTATTTCCTTTCATCCGATTCACCTCTAAATAGTTTTTGTTATCTTCATTATGTCAGGAATCTACTCCAGAAACTATCGCTTTACCTTTCATGAACATGACATATTTGTAAGATTTCCCTCAAAAAACCCCGCCTGGAATGCTGGCGGGATCACTTTCACTATATTCGATTCATAAACCAATATTGCGTAATCGCTAAATATTCTCGTACATTTGATGAAATGATAATGGGCTTCGGTGTCTTGGCCGGCAGACCTTCTAACTGCAAACCTTGCTTTGCTGCTATTTTTTTCGCCCTAAACATATGGAAATCGTTCGTTACGATCATACCTTTTTTCATATTGGCTGGAATTAACGGTTTTGAGAATGTAATATTCTCATCTGTACTCGTTGATTTATCCTCCATTATAATACGCTCTTCTGCAATATTTTGTTTCATTAATCCTTGTTTCATCGCTAATGCTTCTGAAATATCTTCACCTTTTCCTTGTCCGCCAGATACGATAGCGATTGTTTTCTCATGTGATTTTAAATATTCAGCTGCTTTATCAATACGATATTGTAATGAGTACGATGGTTTCGTCCCATTTACTTTCGAGCCTAATACAATGATATAATCAGCATCGTCAGTGGCATTCATATGCCCATGCTTATAAATGTTATATTGTAAAAAACCCGCGTACACGGCGCAAACCGTTATAATTGCTATAATATACTTAATTATTTTCTTCTTTCTCATATCCATATACTCCTATGTTCTTTGCTTCTTTCATCATAATATCCATTTATTCGTTTGTATACAGACAAATTCCAACTAACCCTTATTTATCCTCTAAAAGGTAATATTTCTATTATTTTCGGGAATAGTAAGTACAACTTCGCACGAAGGAGTGTCCCTATTGCTTCTCTTTTTATGTAACGTATCATTCTTTTTTATTTTATTTTTACTATCGCTTAAGCTACTCGGTAAATCCGCATTAGCACAACTAACTCCTCATGATTTTGGTGCTATTATCTTTTTATCTTATTTAGCTTTTCAAGCCATACCAGTCTCTGGTGCTTTGCAAGCCTTTCTCGGTATGGTTGTTATTACTTGTTTACATTTGCTCCTTACAAAATTAAGCCTATTCAACAAACTAAATCGTTTCATTCTCGGACACCCCATTATTTTAATTAAACATGGTGATATTATTTTTGAGAACTTGCAAAAAAGTAGATATCCAATTGCTGAACTACTTTCTAACCTTCGCGTCGCAGGGTACCCAAGTGTTCATGAAATTGAATATGCAATTTTAGAAGCGAATGGAGCGATTAGTATTTTACCAAAGAGGGAGCTTGTACCATTAACCCCGAAAGATTTAAACATTGATGTTACATATGCTGGGTTACCAATCGCCCTTATCGTTGATTCACAAATTCAATACGATAACTTAAAATTAATTCATAAAGACGAAAAGTGGTTATATAAAGAATTAAAAGAAAAAGGAATTACAACTATTAAAAACGTTGCTTTTGCGTCTGTTCAAGAAACGGATGGATCTTTTGCGATTAGTTTGAAAGAATAAAAAATCCCCTTAATTGCTTAAGGGGATTTTCTTCATTATATTGCTTCTTTCTCACCTGCCATATTTAATGGAACAGGATGTTTCATACGATTCATCGTAAATACGATAATCGCTGTCATTACTTCAGCAACTGGCATAACGAGCCAAATTCCATTTATACCAAATAATTTCGGCATAATCCATAACAATGGGATAATAAATAGTAATCCACGGCTCATTATAATAAGCACTGATTTTGTCGTTTGTCGCACTGATTGGAAGTACTCTCCATACACAATGTTATAACCTAAAAATACATATTGGATAAAGAATAAGCTAATACCTGTTAAGGTTAACTCCAATAATTCTGGAGATTGAACATCAAATAAACCAATGATATATTTCCCGAAGAATAATCCGACAATTATCGCAACGCCTCCGAGGACAACTGCAATTTTCACAGCAAACTTCAATCCTTCACGAAGTCTCTCTGATAAATTTGCCCCGTAATGGAAACTAGCAATTGGTTGCAATGCAGCACCGACACCGAAGAATAATAGTAATGTCATCGCGTGAATACTGTTCACCATTGCATAGGAAGCAACTCCTACTTCTCCTGCATATTGAACGAATGCGATATTAAAACCAATCGTTACGATTGCCACTGTACTTTCTGCTGTAAAGCTCGGGAAACCTATTATCATAATTTGTTTAACTGTACTCCACTCAAAATGGAATTTCGTCCATTTTAAAATACTACTTTTTCTAAAGAAGTGCGTTAATAATACAAGGAAACCAATCGCCGCTGAAAGAATAGTCGCTGAAGCAGCACCAGTTACACCCCATCCAAAGATGAAAATAAAGATATAGTCAAACACTATATTTAATACAGCCGTTACAACTAAACCTGCCATTGCTAAATTAGGATTTCCATCGTTACGTATAAATGTACTTAAAATATTTTCTAAAACGTATATCATTCCAAATGTTAATAACACATGTAAATAGTCTAACGCATACGGTAAAATCACTTCATTTGCACCGAATACGTATGCTAAATCTTCTATTCTCCATAAGCAAATCGCCGCTAAAACACCTACGATAATTACTGCTACTGTCATGGATTGCGTAAAAATAGACCTTGCTTTTTCTATTTTATTTTCACCTAGTGCAATGGAATATAGCGTTGCCCCGCCCATTCCAATCCATAATGAAATAGAGAAGAAAATTGAAAACGCTGGAATAGCTACGTTTACTCCTGCTAATCCGTTTGCCCCAACCCCTCTACTAATCATAATCGCATCAATTACAACATTCACTGACATTAATACCATTCCAAGAACAGCTGGTATTAAATATGAAATAAATAAACTTTTAATTGGTTTTTCTCTTAATTTTTCTGTTGCTTCCATACTATTATGCTCCTTTTTCAACGCTCTGTTCACAGTTTAAACCTTCAAGTAACTTGAAGGTCAAGAGAGAATTAAAAAAATAGGAAATTTAATTATCAGAATTGATGCAGGTTTGTAATTAATAAAAGTCCTACACTCTATTTTTTCATTACTGGAATTTGAATTTCTGTTACTTGCTCCTCTGGATTTTCTGTTACAGACCAATCAATTAATCCAATCTCAATCGAATCTCCACTTATTTCGTATCCTTCTTGATCAATGTATTCCATTAATTTCTTATATGTTTCACCTGTTTCTTCATATGATCCATGATGATAAGCGCACGCAAACATACCTTCTTTAATTTCATCTGAACTATGTACTTGAAAAGGCATGTAATCCAAAAGAATAAAAACACTGCTATATGCTTGAAACTCATTTTGCATTAATCCCTTTTTGGCAACTGTTACACCGATATCTCCAGAAAATAAACTATCATCCATTTGTCTCATATTTTTTTGCAACGAATGGATATAGTACTCAAACATATCATCTGTCGTATTCGGGGCAACCGCAATTGCTGTAATTTTTCGCTGAGGGATCTTTTTAATTATCATTCGGTCAGCTTTTGCTTTTGTTGCTTCCTTAATTAAATGAATTCTATGTTCCATTTTCGCCAAAGCATACTCAATTTCTCTTTGTTTTTTTAACATCAGTTCTTGTTGTTTTTCCAGTAAATTGAGTGCATATGCTGGATTTCTTTCATCAATATATTTCTTAATTTCCTTTAATGGAATATTTAATTGGCGTAAAAACTTAATCGTATCTAATAGTGAAAATTGATCGATTGTATAATAGCGATAATTCGTTTGCGGGTCTACAATAGACGGATGAAAAATTCCTTTTTCATCATAATAGCGTAAAGTCGATTCCGCTATATTATGCATTTTTGCCATTTCTCCAATTGTAAAACGTTTATTTAATAACATATTCCCTTCTCCAATTCATTAATAGCGTAGTCTTATTTCTTCTTATTATATATTGATTCCCTCCATACCTAAATCGAATCCCATTATGAAAATCTGCTATTTTTTCATTGATTTTTAATAAATTTTATTATATATTAATTACAGGTTCAAATTACGAGTTCAAAAGAACTTGTAATAAGACCCTTTGTTTAATGGGTTTTACATATTTTCATTAGGCAAATTCCGAGAAATCGTATGATAAAAATAAAAATGATGAGGAGAGGATCCGATGGAATTCGAATTTTTCTTTCAAATTGCACTTATTTTATTAAGTACAAAGCTTGCTGGTGATCTTAGTGTTAGATTAGGTCAACCTTCTGTACTAGGTAAATTAATTGTCGGTATCGTTATCGGTCCAGCTGTATTAGGTTGGATTGAAAATTCAGAGCTTCTAACACAATTAAGTAATGTCGGTGTTATTCTTTTAATGTTTATGGCAGGACTTGAAACAGACTTAGAAGAATTAAACGCAAATCGTAATTCTTCTTTAGCTGTTGCACTTGGAGGTATCGTTCTTCCGTTCGTAGGTGGCTACGTTTCTGGTCTTGTTATGGGAATGGAACAAGGAAATGCTGTCTTCTTAGGATTACTTCTATGTGCGACAAGTGTTAGTATTTCTGTTCAAACACTTCGCGATTTAGGGAAGATGAAAACACGTGAAAGTACTACTATGCTTGGTGCTGCTGTATTTGATGACATTCTTGTCGTTATTTTATTAGCATTTGCAATGAGCTTCTTAGGTACAGACGATGTTAACTTAACAATGGTTATCTTGAAGAAAGTTGTATTCTTCGCTTCTATTATTTTAATCGGATGGAAAGGTGTTCCTGCGATTATGCGCTGGTTATCACCATTACGCGTATCTGAGTCTATCGTGAGCGCGGCTCTTATCATCTGTTTCTCATTCGCATATTTCGGCGAACTATTAGGAATTGCTGGTATTATCGGTGCTTTCGCAGCTGGTATCGCTATTTCTCAAACGAACTACAAACATGAAGTAGAAAAGAAAGTTGAACCAATCGCTTACGCTATGTTCGTTCCAGTATTCTTCGTAAGTATCGGTATGAATATTACATTTGATGGTATCGGCAACCAAATTTGGTTCATCCTAGCATTAACAGTAATCGCTGTACTAACGAAACTAATCGGTTGTGGATTCGGTGCACGAATGACTGGATTTGACGCTAAGTCTTCTGCAATTATCGGTGCCGGAATGGTTTCTCGTGGTGAAGTTGCACTTATCATCGCAGGAACAGGACTCTCTTCAGGTCTACTAGCACAAGATTACTTTACAGCTATAGTTATTGTCGTTATTTTAACAACGATGATTACACCACCGATGTTAAAATACACTTTTGGTGCAAAAGATAAAGCAATGAAAGCAAGTAAATAAGTTTACTATAATAAATAAAAGGAGATTACTATCTTATAAGATAGTAATCTCCTTTTTGTTATCTCTTTAAACAATCTCGTTCTTTTTTTACCAGTTTTCAAAAGTAGTTCGCGCTTCTTCATCATCGATATCATCACGAAATGAATATACTTTAATTCCATAATCATCGATATATTCACCTAACTTCATTTCCTCCACTTTCTTATAAAGTGAAACTTTAATCAGTGGGGGTTTTCTTCATCCCCCACTGATTATTAGTTGAACCAATCGGACTTTTATGGGCAGTTGATCCCCCACCTAACTTCTTTGCTTCCGCTGAATTTTTGGGTGGGGGTCTTACTGCCCATTAAAGCGGGATAAAAATTCCCTGCCTCATAGTGCGGAATATAAGCATCCCAAACTGGTTCATTTATTCTTTTGTATGCCGTCACTTCTAAATCATGTCCATCTTCATAATATCCAATGTGATAATGTTGACTAAGATCATATTTCTCCATTAATATCCCCTCCCTAAAGAAACTACAATATTTCACGTAATAAACAAAAGCGAGCCTTATATTACAGCTCGCTTTTGTTCTTTTATTTTATTAAATACGTTCCATCGCCGTCTTCAACGTTCCAACAACGAAAGCAATTTCTTCACTTGAAATAACAAGTGGTGGTGCTAATGTTAAGACATTATTATATCCTGCTGTTGTCATGCCGTTTCTTCCTATAATTAAACCTTTTTCTTTACAAGCATTTACAACACTTGCAATTTTGTCGTTATCAATTGGCTCTTTCGTCTCTTTATCATTTACTAGTTCGATTCCAACTAACAGACCTTTTCCTCTAATATTTCCAACTAACGGATGTTCCCCGATTTCTTCTTTTAATTGCTCTAATAAAAGAGAACCCATTTGTGCAGAGCGCTCAATTAAATTTTCATTTTCCATAATCTCTAAGTTTTTAAGAGCTAATGCACAAGCTGCTGGATTTCCACCAAATGTATTAATATGACGGAAGAATTCATATTCTCCCTTCCCTTTAAATGCTTCATATATTTCTTTTTTCACAGCTGTCGCTGATAATGGTAAATATGCGCTCGTAATCCCTTTTGCCATCGTAATAATATCAGGCTTAACATCATAATTCATAAATCCAAATGCTTTTCCTGTACGTCCAAAACCGCAAATCACCTCATCGCTAATGAGTAATGCACCGTGTTTTTGACACGTTTCATGAACAGCTTTCATATAGTCTTGTGGCGGCATTAAAATGCCCCCTCCTGTAATAATTGGTTCCATAATAAAAGCTGCAATCGTTTCACTTAATTCCCATGTCATAACACGATCTACTTCTTTCACACACTCTACGTCATAAATATTTTGTGATTCGATTTCTGGCATGCGATAACAATCTGGCGGCGTTACATGTAAAAATCCTGAAGCGAATGGCTCATATTGATATCTACGCTGTGCTTGTCCAGTTGCTGCCATCGTTGCCATTGTATTTCCGTGATACCCACGGTAACGTGACATAAATTTATAACGATGCGGTTCACCTTTTTGAGCATAGTATTGTCTTGCTATTTTAAAAGCTGTTTCGTTCGCTTCCGAACCACTATTAGAGAAGAAAATAACATACTCTCCACCAAGCCACTCATTTAATTTTTCTGCAAGCTTTATAGCTGGCTCATGTGATTGTGACATTGGAAAGTATGATAAAGTTTGTAATTGCTTATATGCCGCCTCTGCGAGCTCTTTTCTTCCGTATCCACTATTCACACACCAAAGACCACTCATACCATCTAAATATCTTTTTCCTTGTATATCTTCAACCCAGCACCCTTCTGCTTTTGCCCCTACCATTGTACTATTTGGACTAAAGGGACGCATTCCGTGCCAAACATATTGCTCATCTTTTGCTAATAATTCATCAGTTTGTTTCGTTTTCATCATTTCTTCCACCTTCCATAACAACTTATTTTTCACAAAAGCTGCACTGGTGCCATGATGATTTAAATTTCTCCCTGCTATTTTCATTCCACAAAATTAAGACAAAATCCTACTTACAATACAGTAATATTTACAAGAAAATCCCAAAAGAAAAAGGAGCTTTTCTTTTGTATCGAAAAGCCCCTCCTTTTTAATGTGAAGATGCATCGCTAATACCATGACCAGTATTAGATTTTACAAGAATTTCATCAAATTTCGCTGCGTCCTCTTTCTTGCTAGATAAAACAGTTCCTAAATAGGCTGCAAGAAAACCGAGCGGAATCGAAATAATTCCAGGTGTCGTATATGGGAATATCGCTTCTCCAACAAATATAGCTTTTCCAGCTACAGGGTTCCATACGTTTGGACTTAACGCTACGAGAACTATTGCTGATACAAGACCTACGATCATACCAGAGATCGCACCGGTCGTATTAAAGCGTTTCCAATATATTGTAAACAATATAACTGGTAAGTTTGCACTCGCTGCAACTGCAAATGCTAATGAAACTAAAAATGCTACGTTCAATGTTTGAGCAAATAACGCTAGTATAATAGATAATACCGCTACTCCAATAGATGCATAACGAGCCATTGATACTTGCTCTTTTTCAGTTGATTTTCCTTTACGAATAATCTCATTATAAAAATCATGTGCAAAAGCGGATGCCGCTGTTAATACAAGTCCTGCTACTACAGCTAAAATCGTTGCAAAGGCAATAGCTGATACGAAAGCAAATAAGAAATCTCCGCCTAACGCTTTAGCTAATAAAGGTGCTGCCATATTACCAGCTGGATTTGCTTTAATAATTGCCTCATTCCCTACAAACGCCGCTGCTCCAAATCCTAAGAAAATCGTCATAATATAAAACGCGCCAATTAACCATGTCGCATATACAACAGATTGACGTGCCGTTTTTGCATCACGTACTGTAAAAAAGCGGACAAGGATATGTGGTAATCCTGCTGTACCGAGAACTAGTCCCAAATTTAAAGAAAGCGTATCAAGGCCATCTTTATACTTTACACCTGGATTTAAAAACGACTCTTTTAACGGAGTAGCTGTTTTCATTTGAGCGAACATTTCAGTCACGCTAAAATTAAATTTTGAGAAAACGATAACAGAAATAATAAATGTTCCAGCCATAAGTAGTACAGCCTTAACAATTTGTACCCAGCTCGTAGCTGTCATGCCGCCAAAAATAACATATACAGTCATAAGTGTACCAACGATTAATACAGATGTTGTATATTCGATTCCTAATAATAATTTAATAAGTGCACCCGCACCAACTAATTGGGCAATCATATAAAAAATCGAAATCGTCATCGTATTAAGCGCTGCAACTCCGCGAACTTTTTTCGCATCAAAACGTGCTGCAATCATATCCGCCAATGTGTACTTCCCTAAATTTCTAAGTGGCTCTGCAACGAGATATAGAACAACTAAATAAGCAACTAAAAAGCCGATACTATAAAAGAAACCGTCAAATCCAGTTAACGCTATTGCTCCAGCAATACCGAGAAATGAAGCAGCAGACATGTAATCTCCGGCAATAGCCAGGCCATTTTGCCAACCCGTCAATCCCCCTCCAGCTGTGTAAAACTCACTCGCATTTTTCGTTTTTTTCGATGCAAAATAAGTTATGACTAGTGTACCAAGGACAATAATTAAAAACAGTGCAAACGCTGTCGTATTCAAGTTCAGCCCCTCCCCTTTTTCATGTCTTGCAGAATGTTTTGCGAAATTTTATCAAAGGATTCAGCTTTTTTACTATAAATCATACATAATGACCACGTCATAATAAATTGTGCAAAAGCAAACACCCACGCCCACGTCACATCACCAAATGCTGGTGTATTGAGCACTTTTGAATACGACGTTAAAATAGGCAATGCAATAAAAAAACTAAAGAAGAAAATACTCATCGGAACGATAAACTTCTTTTTCGTATTTAATAGCAATTGAAATTCTTCTGACTGAACAACCTCTGTATAATTCACCTCATTTTGCAGCTTACGTGCTGACGTATCATCTCGTTTCATTCTCTAATCCCCTCTCTGTACTTGAAGTACAATTCCCCCTTGCATACACAAAAAACTAAATTTTATAAATATTCAGAAACTTATTTCCATTTTAGACAATCCACACATCCCTGCAAAGATTTTTCGATAGACATTTTTCGGCATTTTCTCCTAAATTTTTAATATACTTTTTCAACATAAAGTGAAACTTTAATCAGTAGGATTTTGTCCATCTCCCATTGATTATTATCCTTCGCCAATCAAGGTGTTACGGGCGGTTATCTCCCGCTTCAATCCCTCGCACTCACCAATTTTTAAGGTAGGAGTCTTCCTACCTAGCAAATAGCGAGATAAAATTTCCATACTTTAATCCATCCCACTCAAACTTTTATCACATTAAAACAAAATAAAAAAGTAGTGCTTATCGCACCACTTCCGTCTTTTTCTCCTTTTCTAAATTACGGGCTGTTTCACTTAATTCCACGTCTTTTCCATCTTTAAGCGTTCCAAATATAAAATCGAACACTGGATTTGAAACACCGAACCAAAATTTTTCATTTTTATAATGATGTAATATATGCTGTTTTTTGAGCCATCTTCCAAACTTAGTGAAGGGACGAATCGGTCTATGTGCAATATAATGTTTCCATTCGTAAACGAGGAGCATAATAATCATTCCGATTCCAAATGAAAGTGTTACAGTAACACTTTTTGTAATACCATATGCTATAAGTAAATAAATAGTAAAGCTAGGTATACTAAACCATACAGGCAAAAATAAAAGTTTTAAATCATCTGGATATACGTGATGGTCATAATGTAATCTTCTTAACATTTTTAATAAAAATGCATTTTTAGGTGGCTTTAAATGGAATAAAAAACGATGTGTCATATATTCGTTAAACGTATAAAAAATAATGCCAAACAGACACGCTAACATACCAATCCATGTGAAAAATTGCATTTTTAAAATAATGATAAAAATAAATAGAATACTATACATAATAACGATATCATGTTGTAAAAAGAACTCTTTCCCCACTCTCTTCATCTTTCTTCCCCCTTTTCCCCAAAAAACAGCCGCAACATATCGTTACGACTATTTCTTTTCTATTCTTATTCTATTCACTTTACAAATTTGCCTGCTGCTCTATTGTCGAGAAAAAATTGTTTGATCCAAATATATTTTGCTTCGGAATAATATGTTCCACTGCAAATACAGTTACTTCGCCCCTTTGTACTTCTCCAATAATGAGTCCAAATAATTCATTATTTACTGCAAACGTCGGTTGCTTCGTTTGGAGTAATCTTGCAGCATTCTGAAAGACTGCCTCATATAATGGATTCCTATCAGTAATTTCTTTTCGGATTTTTGGTGCTAACGTAATAATAATTTCTTTTCCGTCAATAGTGGTTCGATACATAAAAATCTCCCCTTCAATCTTATGTGAACAACTGTAAAGCCTTGTATGCAAAATGGATAGAATATCCTACTAAAATAATACCTGCTCCGGCTGTTATATAGCCAAGTGCTTTTTTCTTTAATAAAGTCCTTCCGAAATGTACGGAAAAAGCAATATTTAAGTTCCACAAAATAATACCAACAATAATGCAAAGACTGTACAAAAAGGCTTCTTGTTTCGTTACCTTTGTAAGTAATGAGCTAAGCGTACTGCCGTATATGCCAAACCAAAAAACAAGATTTAATGGATTGGATATCGCAATTAAAAAACCTGCCATAAAAGATTGCTTAAGGCCACCTACCTCTTCTTTGTTATATTCCATATTCGAGTGGGAAATTCCTTGTTTTACGCTTTGAAATCCTAAATAAAATAACAAGAAAAAACCAATGCAATACATAAATGCTTGTACATATGTATACATAAACACAGAAGATAAACCGAAGTAAATGAGAAACATAAACAAAATATCTGCAGTCATTCCACCAATTCCAACAACCCATGCATGCCAAAACCCTCGTTCAATTCCTCGTTTTAACATTTCAATATTAATCGGACCTACTGGCGCAGCTAATGAAATACCTAATACAATTTGTTGTATAATCGCTCCAAACATCGCTCTATCCTTTCTACTTTCTTTACTATTAAGTAATGATGTAATGATTAAAAATAGACTAGCTTTCATCAAAATATTTACTACTAAAATACCCTTTTTTATCCAAAATATGCAAAAGAGCCATCCAGATGATGGCTCTTACTTTTCTATCTTATGAAGAAAAGGACATTTTCCTTTTATCGGTTCTATATCATCTCCTATGAAGTATTGTTTCCATTCACGATGATCCGGGTCACCATAATGACTAATGTTAGGATGTTTCGGCAGCTGATCCCACTTTTCAACTCGCTCGCGGACCGTTTGTCTCGAATATGCTCCTTTAGGACGATCGCCTTCTAATCCATCAAAAATGGTGCGTGGCTGAAATCCAATAACGAGGGAATTTCCTAAATGTCTCGTTTTTCTCTGTTTATAAGCTGGCGCATTTCCAAACGCGAATATTGGCTCACCACCAAATGAAAATTCCCATAAATAATGGTCTGGGTCTTGTGGAATTTGCCTAGGCCATGTTTGATTATCGTTTTTATGTAAATACTGTAGTACTTTCCAAAAGTATTCACGGTAATATTCCAATGATTGTTCTTCACATTCTGGTTCTACAAAGAGAAAAAAGCCCCTTCTTACAATCGGCCGCTCTTTCATTAACTCCAAAAAAGATAACATTGTATGCGGCAAATGACTCCAATCATTATGAGAAAGAAACGAATAACGAAGTTCATTCTTTTTCAAAGCTGTTAAACCGAAATAACACGGGAAAGTTGGTTCTAGCACAACACTCGAAAAATTTTGAAATTCTTTTGTAACCCAATTCGGTATGTCAGTTCCCGTTTTCATTCCTTCATTATCTAATAAGTAAGACTCCTTCATTCTTTCACCTCATTATGTATAGCATTCAATTAAGACTATTACATACTTGGCCTGTCCTATACCTATTTAAAAATTCGGCTGAAAAAGTTATTTAAAAATACAAAAAAATAAAATCGCTTACTTGACTAAATTCTACCAATTCGTGTATATTTAAATTAATCATTTAGCAGAATATTCAAGATTATAGCATTTTTAGTTTATATTATCTTTTTAAATGAAGTTCACTAAATGAAAAAAGCAAACGTTTTTAGGAGGAATTGTAACATGCAAGGAAAAGTAAAATGGTTTAACAACGAAAAAGGTTTTGGATTTATCGAAATTGAAGGTGCTGACGATGTATTCGTACATTTCTCTGCTATTCAAGGCGACGGCTACAAAGCTTTAGAAGAAGGTCAAGAAGTATCTTTCGACATTACTGAAGGAAACCGTGGACCTCAAGCTGCTAACGTAGTAAAACTTTAATCCAACATATGATAGGAGGCTACCTTACTTGGTAACCTCCTTTGTTATTCCTTTGTATATTTCCGTTTTACAGAGCAAAAACTATGTGAAATGCGCACTATACAAAGGAGGAATTATTAATGGGATCAGAAGTAAATGATTTTGAAGAAGTAAAATTCCGCGTAGAAACAGCACAAAAAATGGTAGGATCAGCAACAATTTCAATGGATCCAGACACATTAGAGCATGCCACTACTGCTGTAGAAGCAGCTCGCTCTCAACTTGAAATTATGAAATCTGTGGCGACAGATTTAGATGAGCCATTTCTAATGAATGAGGAAAAGAAATTAAGCAAGTGTGAGCATCAATTAAACGAAGCAAAGCACTAAAAAAACATCCAGAGAATTTTCTCTGGATGTTTTTTATGACAACTGTTCTCCATACTTTTTCAATGTTTCTCCAACTGTACATTGCCTAATACAAAAGGAATGGGCATAATATTTACTATTTGTCTTTCGATTATGATCTCGCAAAAAGCACCCTTCACAATATGTTTCCAATAAGTCATTTACCTCCGTAATGAGTTGCTTTTTATCCATCTTTGCACCTCTCTATTCGGTTATTTCTTTATGACTATCAATGACCGTTCCTTCTAATGCTTGCGTAGCTAATTGATGTGCTTCTTTATTTTGTTTTCTAGATATTGGCTCACATACAAGTTTTAATTTCATTTGCTTCGCCTTTTGTTCAATTTGGTCTAAATAATGATTTAAATGCTCATCATAGCAAGGCCATTCTCCGGCCAATTGCTGCAGCACCACTTGAGAATCTCCGCGAAGTGTAACTGCTTCATACTTAATCCCTAATTCCTCGAGTATATTCATACCGTATAATAATGATGCATATTCCGCTTCATTATTATCATATATACCTTCCATATATGCATTGCGGCGAATTCGGTAGTTTGTATTTCCTTTTTTATAATACACACATATACCGACTCCAGCTTCTTTCGTCTGTACATCATAACCACCATCAAAATAAACGAGTATTTCTTGAGGTTCTTCCTCCACTTGTTTACTCAGCTTTTTCATTTCCTTTAATGACCATTCTGCATCCATTTCATCGTAAAATGAAATTTCTTTCACTCTTCCTGTTTTCTCGAAGTCCTCTGCAAATTGAAGTACTTCCTCTATGTTCATATAATCTGTTGTTAATTCAGTATGCAAACCACGCTTCGTTTTATACAGCCAATGAATTTTATATTTCATACTAGATTCCCCTTATGTAAGACTTCTTATATATATTTTATTATATTTTATCAACAGTCACAGTATTATATTCACTATAATCACATACAAAAAGAGCTATCCCCTATAGGAACAGCCCTTTCATCTATTACATAAATCTTTCAAATTGTACTCGCTTATTAATCCAGTACATTACAGGCATACCAATTGCCATTACTACGAATTCACCAACTGCACATGTTAACCAAGTCAACATAAATGGTAAATCAAATGCAAGATGAAGTTCGATCGCAATCATAAACATTGTAATCGTAAAGATAACTGTATTAAAAATCATACGAGCCCAAACACCTTTAATAAATCGCATAGAAATAATTGTTGCAACTAATGCAAGAATAGATTGCCCTACTCCAAATACTAAATCGTAAGCGATCATTGGTGAGAAAAAGAGATTCGTTAAAAATACACCTAATACAATTCCGTAAATTGCTTTCTTATTAAATACAACGAGATGATTAAACATCTCTGAAATACGAAACTGTACATTCGTAAAGCCAAATGGCTGAATAAGCATAGAAACAGCAATATATAATGCCGCTAAAATACCATTACCGACTAATGTTCTTATATTCATGACAAAATCTCCTTAGTTTTTTTACGTGGGATGGTTTCGAACCACGTTATTCGTTTTTTAAGCAACAAGATTATATTTTACGTGGTAGCCACTCTTTCGTCAATAGATTCCTATCATAAACTACCTTTTTCCTTGTAGACAACGTATAATGAAACATATGAAATATTTAGGAGGTTTCACTTCATGACTGCAACAATTCAAAACGAAAAAGTGATCGTTTCCATCTCTGACAAAGGTGCAGAATTACAAAGCGTTCGCTTAAAAGAAGACAACATAGAATATTTATGGCAAGGTGATTCTACTTATTGGGGACGCCGTGCACCAATTTTATTCCCGATTGTCGGCCGATTAGTAGATAATACATATTATGTAGATGGAAAATCTTATTCTTTAACACAGCACGGCTTTGCTCGTGATCTTACATTCTCTGTAAAAGAACAAAGTGAAACGAAAATTACTTATATTGTTACGAGTAATGAAGAAACATTAAAAAAATACCCATACGAATTTGAATTACTCGTTTCTTATGAGCTGGATGGACAAATCGTTCATGTGACATATGAAGTAAACAACCCTACTTCAAAGGAGATGTTCTTCTCAATCGGAGCACATCCTGGATTCAATTTCCCGTTATTAGACGGCGAATCATTTACAGATTATCATCTATCTTTTAATGGTCCAGAACGCTTAGAAACAAGTGTACTAGAAGGACCTTATCTTTCAAATAACAAACAACTAATCGCTGAACATACGAATGAATTACCACTTACATACGATTTATTCAAAAATGATGCGCTTATTTTTGAAAATATGAATACGAATGAAATTTCGATTCGTTCTCATAAACATAATAAATTTGTAAAAGTAGAATTTGATGGATTCCCATTTGTCGGTGTGTGGACACCAGGGGATAATGCACCTTTCTTATGTATCGAACCTTGGTATGGAATCGCTGATGAAGTAAAACCAGCAAAAGATTTCAAAGAAAAAAAAGGAATTCAGTCTTTACAAGCGAATGAAACATTTACATGCCGTTATAGCATTACAATTGGATAAATACTCTATCCCCTACTTTGAGAACACTTGTGAGTAGGGGATAATCTTATAATTTGGAGGTTTCTCATTTTGATTGAAGTATATATTGATGGTGCAACAAAAGGAAATCCTGGTCCTTCTGGTGCTGGAGTGTTTATTAAAGGCGTACAACCACCTGTACAATTGTCATTATCACTTGGGACAATGTCCAATCATGAAGCAGAATACCACGCTTTACTTGCAGCATTAAAGTATTGCACGGAGCATAATTATAGCATTGTATCTTTTCGTACAGATTCTCAGCTTGTTGAGCGAGCGGTTGAAAAAGAATACGCAAAAAATAAAATGTTTGCACCACTTTTAGATGAAGCATTGCAATACATAAAAAGTTTCGATCTCTTTTTTATTAAGTGGATTCCAAGTAGTCAAAATAAAGTAGCTGATGAATTAGCTAGAAAAGCTATCTTACAAAATTAATGGGGGTATGAGTGTGAAAAGAGAGTGGATTGCTCCTCTTGCTTTATTATTTGTCTCTTTTATTTGGGGAGCTACGTTTGTTGTCGTTCAAAATGCTATGTCTTTTGTCGGGCCATTTACTTTCAATGGCATTCGCTTTTTATTCGCCGGAATTATTTTATTATTCGTTCAAATGATTTTCTCACAGAAAACTTCAAAACAAGAATTAAAACATAGTAGTTTAGCTGGATTAATGGTGGGATTTTTCTTATTTGTCGGCTATTTATTACAAACATTCGGCTTACTTTATACAACATCTTCAAAAGCTGGTTTCTTAACTGGACTTAGTATCGTTATGGTTCCAATCCTGTCTTTTATCTTTTTAAAACAAAAGGCTACCATTTTTATCGTAATTGGCATTGCTGTGGCAACAGCAGGTTTGTACTTATTAACGGCTGGTGATTCTTTCCAATTAAACATTGGAGATATACTCGTTCTCGGTTGTGCTGTCGCATTCGCTGCACATATTCTCATTAACGGATTCTTTTCTAAAAAAATATCCCCTTTATTATTAAGCACGTCACAAGTATTAGCTGTTGGTATGTTTTCTTCTATTTGTGCTTTTTTGTTTGAAGATTGGGAAAAAGTATTTTCAGTATCACTATGGACGAATCAGTCCTTTTTATTCGCTCTCTTTCTAACTTCCCTGTTTGCAACATCCATTGCTTTTTTCATCCAAACATCAGCACAAAAACATACGTCTCCAACAAGAGTAGCAATTATTTTCGCAATGGAACCTGTTTTTGCTGCATTAACTGGTGTTCTCGTCGCAAACGAGCAACTTTCCGTCTCTGCTATCGTTGGGTGTCTTTGCATTTTCTTAGGAATGATTTTTGTTGAATTACCTTCCAAAACAAAAAAAGAAGCGCAGGCTGCGTGAAGTTACGCTTGTAACTTCCGCATAAAAGCCTTAGCGCTTTTTTTATCTGTAATTGCTTCCTCTTTCAATCGTTCTAATAACGCAACAAAATAACTGCCATCAAACTGCAATTGATGTTTAATTGTCGCTTCTATTGCTGCATTTACAATCCCATCAGAAGCACCCGTATATCCTTGTCCGAACATAATAAATCCTTGTGCTTCCTCTGATAATTTAAATCCTTTCGTATGTAAGAATGAAAGATAATCTTCTACTGTTTGCATGTTATTCCCACCTACTCAAAAATTCTCCATCTCCTATCATACATGTTTTTACACGCTATGAGAATGAAATTTCTTTGACAACTTTGTAAATCAATCGTCTACTTCGCTTGTAATGGAGGATTTCCTAACAATGTAAAGGAATATGTACAGTGGAACTTATTTCATATTTAAAGGGGAGACACGATGAAACAAGCACTATTAATTATTGATGCCCAGCAAGAGTTAATTGATGGAAATGAACAAGAAAATGAAGTATTTCGTAAAACCGAGCTATTATCTACACTAAATACAGCCCTGCAGAAAGCAATAGATGCAAATGCTCTTATTGTTTTCGTAAGAGATATCGATGTTGCTTCTGGTAGCGGAGAAGGATTTGAAGTACATAATCAAATTAAAGTACCTCAGTCTGCAATCCTTATTAATAAAGCAGCAACAAATTCATTCTACGGTACTTCGTTACTTGAACTTTTAAAAGAAGAAAAAATCAACCATATTGTTATAGGTGGCTGTAAAACAGAACATTGCATCGACACCGCCGTTAGAACAGCCACTGTACAAGGCTTTGATGTTACATTAATTAAAAATGGTCATTCAACAACTGACTCTAACGTGTTATCTGCAGAGCAAATTATTGGTCATCATAATAAAATTTTACATGGTCATTATAACGTTGATCACTTTTCTATGGTAAGAGATATCGAGGAAGATCTCTTTCAACCATCCCATGACCAATATCGCGATTAAATGAACGATAAAAAAGAATCCTTATGTGAAAAGGATTCTTTTTTATCCAAAAATTTGTGCTGCAATACTATATAGCTCATTATTCCTTTTTAATAATTGATTGCTATTTTTCATCATAATTGGCGGCATATTTACCTTTCGAAAACCAGAATTCTCTAACCTTTTCATGAAATTCACTTTTCCTTCTGGTACATCCATTCTTAATTTACCATTATTCCCTTTTGCTAAATAATGAACAATATCTATTGCCATCTCATCATTTTTAGCAACTACCGGTCCTATTATTCTATTTTCCGGCGTTTGTACACTCAAACCATATCCTAGTACCTTTTGTTCCTTACCCTTCACAACGATACACTGTTCACTTTGTATAATCCTTTTCTTTAAAAATGCTTTTCTATTTGTTCCAAACGCATATTCATCTATTTTTATAATTTCTTCTAAATCACCCTCTTCATAATTCATCATATAATCATCATTTCCTACACAATGATCAGTCGCATTGTACGAGTTACATATGTATTTAGAAACATAACTTACTGCCCTAAATCCTAACTTTTCGTATAAAGGCTTCCCCTCATCTGTAGCAATAAGCATAATTGGAGTGCGAGCTGATACGCTATTCATACAAGAATTCATTATCGCCTTTCCAATCCCTCTTCCCTTATAATCCGGATGTACAATTACCATTCCTATTGACACTAACGTCTCTTCGTATAATATAATTGCAGCGCTAGCAATTAGTTCCTCTCTCTCATTCCAAACACCGTATACAATCCCTGCGTTAAAAATAGTCTCAATTTCTTCTCTGTTATAATCCCACCCAATATAAGAAGATAATGATACAACATCCCCTATTTTTTCTTCCCTAAGACGCTCCACGCTATATGCCAGTTCTCTCATTCTCCACCTCATCACTTAGACGTTTGAATCAATCTTCCCAATTCAACTTGTACATGTTTCCCTTTATTTGTCACACACATATCCTATTTTGACCAAGACTATATTGTAAATGAGGTGACAACATGCCCATTACGAATCGATTTTCTACCACCACTAACGGCGCACTCGCTATTACAGGAAATACTTTAGGCTTAAGTAAAATTAGTAATCAAAACCGTGCTGGTACAATCGGGGCAATTGGTGCATTCGCAACTACGAATACGGCTTTACAAGTCCCTACTTTCCCTGCAGGTACAACATTAACCTATACACAAAATAGTTCTACCGCTATTTTAAATATACCTGCTGGTAGTACGATTCTTTACGCAGAACTCGTTTGGGGTGGAAACTATTTATCTCGTGATCAAAACATTACAAGTGTATTAGGCAACCCCGTTTCTTTTACAACACCTGTTTCAACATACTCGGTTACTCCTTCAGCTGTTACAGCTTCTAATCAAACATTCGTTTCTGGATCAGTCACATTTGGATTTTATACGCGTTCAGCAGATGTAACGTCACTCATTCAAGCTGCGGGAAGCGGTTCTTATACGACTGGATCTGTTCCTGGACTTGTGGATCCTATAGATGCTTCTAATGGAACAATTAATTCAGCTGGATGGACGCTTATCGTTGCTTATCAAAATGGGACATTACCCGCAAGAAACTTAACCATTTATGTAGCAGGCAACCGTGTTTCTGCAGAAACTGGTAGTGCCGATGTATCTGTCTCAGGATTTTTAACACCTTCAGGGGGACCTGTAAGCGGGAGATTATTTTTAAGTTCTACTGAAGGAGATGCTGATTTAACCGGGGATCA
The DNA here is from genome assembly GCF_001884105.1 of Bacillus luti. Classification (GTDB taxonomy): domain Bacteria; phylum Bacillota; class Bacilli; order Bacillales; family Bacillaceae_G; genus Bacillus_A; species Bacillus_A luti. The sequence goes on from NZ_MACI01000008.1 coordinate 22,083, forward strand.
AGCATTATTTGGACCCAATTTCAGTTCATTAAATGCTTTATCTGGGCCAAATAATGCTGTAAATAATTTCTTTGGTTCTCAGGTCAATAATGCTGCCGGAAACTTAGATACAACTGGGACATTTGGAACGCGAAATCAAAGTGCTTCTACAGGCACAAATATCTCCGCTGGTCGGCAAGGTTGGGACATTACTTCTATTGATATTTCTCCTTATTTAACAAATTCTCAAGTGTCCGCCGCAATCCGTTTAACAACTAACGGAGACGCGTATATGTTAAATACAGTCGGTTTACAAATCAACATAAATTCACCTAATATACAAGCAACGAAAAGCGTGAATAAAAGCGTCGCTGCAATTGGAGATGTCGTCACTTATACCGTTACTATCCCTAATACCGGGCTTCTTCCCGCCAATAACGTTATTTTTATAGATAATCTTCCTAACGGTACTTCCTTTATACCTGGCACTGTAACGGTAGATAGCGTACCACAAACAAATGCAAATCCTGCCGCTGGTATATCTCTTGGAACAATTAATAACAGTGCTTCTCGTACAGTAACTTTTCAAGCGACTGTCGTTTCTCTTCCAAATCCAAATCCGATTTCTAACACTGCTAATATTACATTTCAATATACACCAATTGCTGGAGGAACAACCTTTAACGGTCTTGCAACAAGCAACTCTGCAGGAACACAAATTAACCTCGCAGATATTAATGGAACAAAATCAGTTAACAAACTTTTTACCGATATTGGTGAAACGTTAACTTACAATATTGCCTTAGCTAATATAGGAAATATCGCTGCAACTAACGTTATATATACGGATCCGATTCCTAGCGGGACTACTTTCATTCCAGGGAGTGTAACTGTTAACGGGGTTACTCAAGCAGGCGCAAATCCTGCCACTGGTATATCAATTGGATCTATTGCTGCAAATTCTACTACTACTATTTCATTTCAAGTATTCGTTCCATCTATTCCCCAAACAAATCCAATATTAAATAGTGGTACAACGACATATCAATACGTTCCTGTACCAAATCAACCGGCAGTAAGCGGGACTGATACGACGAATATTGTCTCCACTCAAGTGAATAACGCTACTGTAACAATGACGAAAGCGGTAGATAAAAATTTTGCAGATATTGGTGATACACTAACGTACACCGTTTCCTTTACAGGTACAGGTAATACGAATGCGAACAATGTGATTTTTACAGATGTCATTCCTACCGGAACAACTTTTGTTCTAAACAGTTTAACAATAGATGGCACGACACAAGTGGGCGCAAATCCCGCTAACGGTGTGAACATTGGATCGATCCCAACTGGTACAACAAAAAATGTTTCATTTCAAGTAGTAGTAAATACGATACCCGCGTCAAATGTCGTATCTAATGGATCAAGTGCTTCTTATCAATACACCGTCAACCCTAGCCAATCACCCGTTACAAAAAACATTTCTTCTAATCTCGTTTCCACTCAAATTAATAATGCGAATGTAACATTAACAAAATCAACAAACAAACAATTTGCTACAATTGGCGAAACAATCAGTTATACAATCCTTATTACAAACAGTGGAAATACAGCTGCAACTAACGTACAACTAACAGATCCACTTCCAAACGGAACGATATTAACTCCTGGTACTGTAACGCTAAACGGCGTTTTGCAAAATGTAGATTCTCTCGTTGCCTTACCTATTGGCACAATTCCTGGCGGAGCTACTTTTACCCTTTCTTTCCAAGTAACAGTTATCAATATTACCGCCCAAAACCCTATCATTAATAATGCTTTCGCTTCTTATTTATATACTGTAAATCCAAGTCTGCCACCAACTGCAAAAACAGCAAATTCTAATTCTGTTACATCTACAATTAGACTAGCAAACCTTCAAGCTACTAAGTCTGTAGATAAAACATTTGCGGAAGTTGGAGATGTATTAACTTATACCTTCGCTCTTACAAACGATGGAAATGTTACGGCGAACAATGTATTACTATCCGATTCAATTGCGAATGGTACTGCCTTTATACCAAACAGTGTAACGGTTAACGGTGTTACTCAGCCAGGTGTTATACCAACTAACATCAATATTGGCAGTATCAACGCTAATACTACCATTACAGCTTCATTCCAAGTATTAATAACTAGTATTCCAAACCCAAATCCTATTTCAAATAGCGCTTCTATTTCCTATAACTTCATCGTTGATCCAAACGCTTCACCTGTAAATAAAAGTACTACTTCCACTACTACATTTACCCAAGTAAATGATGCGAATGTCATTTCAACAAAAACAGTGGATCGAGCTTTCGCTACCGTTGGAGATATATTAATATACACTGTTATTTTAACGAATGCAGGAAGTGTTTCTGCTAATAATCCAACTTTCATAGATACAAATCCAGATGGAACTACCTTTATCCCAAACACTTTCCTTATTAATAATGTGCTACAAAATAACGCAGATCCGAACATTGGTGTTCCCTTGCCTGCCATTCCTGCAAACGGCTCAATTACCGTCTCTTATCAAGTAACTGTCACCTCTTTACCAACACAAAATCCAACAATAAATTCATCTAGTACACAGTATAGTTTTATTTTAAATCCAGGCGATCCGCCAACTATAGAAACATCTTTAAGTAACACTGTAAGTACACAAATCAACTTAGCAAATGTAGTTATTGTCAAACAGGTAGACTTAACTATTGCTGATGTTGGGCAACCAATCACATACACAATTGCTTTAGCTAACTCCGGAAATACTCCAGCAAATAATGTAGTCGTTACCGATATACTCCCTCCTGGCACAACTCTCGTACCAAATAGTACTTTTATAGGCGGTGCTTTACAGCTAGGTGCGGATCCAAGTGTCGGTCTTCAAGTTGGTACTATTCCAGCAGGCGGAATTACAACAATTGTTTTCCAAATTAGTGCAAATAGTTTACCTTCACCAAATCCAGTTCAAAATAGTGCTGCACTTCAATATAGCTTTATCGCCGATCCAGTTTTACCTGCTGTTGTGAGAAATGCTACTAGTAATATAGTAACCACACAAATTAATACTGCTAATATTGTAACTACGAAGCTAACGAGCACAAACTTTGCTGATGTTGGCGATTCTATAACGTATACAACTACTTTAACGAACAACGGAAATATTTCTGCTTCTAATGTAACGTTTACAGATATCATTCCAGCCGGTACTAGCTTCATTCCTAATACAGTAACGATTAACAATGTCCCTATAGCCAATGCAAATCCTGCTAACGGCATCTTGATTGGTACGATAGGACCGAATTCATCACGTACTGTTGCATTCCAAGTTTCTGTACCAACTATCCCTGCTATAAATCCGATTACGAATCAATCAGGCACTACATTCCAATACACGTACGATCCATCCAAACCAGCTGTAATGCAGATGGTTGCTTCTAACACTGTACAGACAACTATTAATAACGCCTCTATTACCGCTGTAAAATCTGCTGACAAACAGTTTGCCAATATAAATGATATTATTACGTACACGACTACTTTAACGAATAATGGGAACGTTCTAGCATCAAATGTAATTTTTACAGATGTTATTCCAAACGGGACATCGTTTATTCCTAATAGTGTAACAGTAAACGGCAATACACTCCCTAATACAAACCCAGCAAGCGGAATTGCAATTGACCCAATAAACCCTAATACAAGTTCAACAATCTCATTTCAGATAAAGGTAAACTCCATACCTAGTCCAAATCCAATCCCGAATCAAAGCAATACAATATACCAATATATCGTAAATCCTAACTTACCTCCTGCTTCCGCCAATGCGCTAAGCAATCTAATAACAATTCAAATTAATAACGCTACAATCATCGCTACGAAGTCAGTGAATACACCGACAGCTGCAATTGGTGATATCGTTACCTATACGATTGCAGTTACGAACACAGGGAATATCCCTGCTAGTGCTACAGTTTTAACAGATGGACTCGGTGCAGGCGCTTCATTTGTCCAAAACTCTGTAACTATCGATAATATTCCGCAGCCAGGGTTAGATCCATCACTTGGTATTCACTTAGCAGATATTCCATCAGGAGATACTGTATTCATTACTTTTCAAGCCCAAATTTTAGCGATACCACCTAGTGGTACATTAACAAATAATGCTCTTGTAAATTATGAGTATACCGTGAACCCAAACCAATCACCTGCTGTTGGTAGTACAATTACGAATACGACGGTTACTCCAATTATTGATGCTACTTTAGTTTTAAATAAAAATGCGAGTACAACTTTCGCTACGATTGGTGATACGATTACATTCACTTCATCTGTTACAAACACAGGAAACACTACTGCAAACAACATCGTTTTTACAGATACAATTCCAAACGGTACTGCCTTTGTCCCAAATAGCTTTAAGATAAATGGTGTAACCGTCCCGAATGCAAATCCACAAAACGGTATCAATATTGGTAACTTGAATGCAAATGCATCGATTACACTCAGTTTTCAAGTAAAGATTACAACGCTTCCAAACCCTAATCCAATTCCGAACAAATCATCGCTTCAATATAGCTTTATTGTTGATATAAATGAGCCGCCTGTTTCACGAACAGTTCAATCCAATAAAACTTTTACACAAGTAAATACCGCTTCCGTTATCGCAACAAAAACTGCAAGCAGTGCATTTGCTGCTGTTGGAGATACACTTACGTACACAACTACCCTCACTAATAGCGGAAATACTACTGCAAATACACCTGTCTTTATCGATATATTACCACCTGAACTTTCATTCGTTCCTGATAGCGTACAAATTAACTCCATCCCACAACTTGGATTTAGGCCAGATAGCGGGATTTCTTTAGACTCAATTCCAGTTGGAGGAACGACAACAATTAGCTTTCAAGCTATCGTTGGCTCAATACCAACTACAAATCCAACATTGAACCAATCTAGCACAACATACTCTATCATTGTTGACCCTACTCAGCCACCAGTGACAGAAACAGCTACAAGTAATCCAACTTTAGTTCAAATTAACGAAGCAATCATTCAAGCAACGAAAAGTGTGGATCGACTATTTTCTGACGTCGCACCTGGAAATTCATTTTTAACGTATACTGTTTTATTAGAAAATATAGGGAACACAACTGCTACTAATATCCTTTTTACAGATCCGATTCCAAATAATACAGTATTTATAGAGGATAGCGTTCGAGTAGGTGGAGTTTTATTACCTGGAGTAAATCCAGCTAACGGGATACCGATTGGGGATATTATTGCAGGAGATTTTATAAACGTTACCTTCCGTGTGCAAGTAGTTAGCATCCCAAATCCTATTTTTACAATCGGACCTGGAGGACCAAACTCACCAGTTGTAAACGGCGCTTCCATTGATTATCAATTTATGACAGGACCTAATTTACCACTTGTTTCACGAAATACGACATCTAATTCTGTTTCGACACAAATAAATTCTGGGGAAGTTGTGGCAATCAAATCTGTAGATAAAACTTTCGCAACGATTGGCGATACAATTTCTTATACAATTACATTAAGTAACCCTGGAAATGTCACTTCACAAAATATAATTTTCACAGATATTTTACCTGAAGGAACAACATTTCTTTCCGGAACACTTACAAACAATTCTGGTACACAGCAAATTGGAAATCCAGCTAACGGGATTCAAATTGAAAATATAAACCCAAGTGAAACGACCATTATTACTCTCAATGTACTTGTTACAAACATTCCAAGTATAAATCCCATTTCTAATTTTAGTTCTGTACAATTTGCACATGTGGTCGATCCTAGCCAACCTGCCGTAACACAAACGAATGTATCGAATGCTGTTTCGACAACAATTAATAGTGCAATATTAACAACCCAAAAAAGTGCTGATAAATCTATCATTTCTGTTGGAGATACTGTTACGTACACAACTACGATTACAAATACAGGAAATACACCAGCAACGAATATTACATTTACGAGCGCAATTCCAGCTAGCACTACCTTTATACCAAACTCAGTCACAATAAATGGAAATCAGCAATTTGGTGCGCAACCAGCACTTGGAGTAACTATACCAAATATCGCTCCAGGTGATACAGTAACCGTTACTTTCCAAGTAAATGTTCTTTCTGTTCCTCCTTCAAGTTCAATTATGGGTAATGACACAATTTTATATTCTTATACTGTTGATCCAAACGGAACTCCTGTTTCAACTTCTACTTCAACGAATATCGTTACAAACCCTGTACAAGATGCTATGATAACAATGATAAAATCAGTCGATCAAACACTTGTAACACTAAGTGATACCATTACCTATACGACGATTTTGATGAATACCGGTAATACAAATGCAACTAATATTACTTTCACTGATCTTATACCAGATGGTACAACATTTATTACTGATAGCGTTACAATAGACGACATCACACAAATAGGACTCAATCCTAATACAGGTATAACAATTGGATCAATTGCTCCTAACAGCTCCATATCTATATCATTCCAAGTTATAGCTACTTCTACACCAGTTCAAAATCCTATCGCAAATGTAGCTACTACTTCTTACTCTTTTATCGCTGATCCAAGTGCACCAATTGTTACAAGAACTGCAACTTCCAACACAGTGTTTACTACAATGAATACCGCTACCATCCTTTCATCAAAACAAGTGGATAAATCATTTAGTCATATTGGAGACACACTCACTTATACTGTTACTTTAACAAACAACGGAAATTCATCTGCACAAAATGTTATTTTCACAGATACTATGCCGAGCGGAACTACATTTATTGCAAACTCATTTTCTATTAATGACATTCCTCAAAGTGGCGCGAATCCAGTGAATGGTGTAAATATTGGCCCTATAACAGCCGGGTCTACATTAAATGTTTCCTTCCAAGTAAATGTGACCTCCTTACCAACTGAAAATCCCATTGTAAATTTCTCATCGACATCGTATCAATTAGTCTCACCACCTGATGCAGAAACTTCTATTAGTAATCCTGTTTCCACGCAAGTGAAAGAAGCTATATTATCCATGACGAAAAATGAAAGTGTATCCTATGCTGATATCGGGCAAACTGCTTTTTACACTACTTCTATTACCAATCTAGGAAATACCGATGCAACTAACATTGTATTCACAGACATATTACCAAGTGGACTCACATTTGTTCCTAACACATTAACTGTCGATGGCGTGTTACAACCTAATGCGAATCCAAATACAGGTGTATTACTTGCCACACTTCCACCGAGTGAAATATATAGTATTGTTTTTCAAGTTACAGTGAATAGCATTCCCACTAGTAACCCAGCACCAAATACAGCATCAACGACGTATGAATTTACTGTCGATCCTGTTAATCCTCCCGTTTCAAGTACAGCTACTTCCAACACTACACTTCTTCAAATAAACAACGCAAATATTATAAGTACAAAAACAGCAGATCTTCCTTTCGCGGATGTTGGTAATACAATAACATTTACACTTAACCTCCCTAATACCGGGAATGTGGCTGCAACTGATGTTACCGTTATCGATATACTTGATAGCAATTTAACTTTTGTTCCAAACAGTTTCACAGTTAATGGGCAAACCATTCCAAACGCTGATTTATCTACTGGCGTAAATATAGGTTCCATTAATGGTGGTAATGCGGCAATCGTCACATTCCAAGCAACTGTTACTACACTTAATCCAATCTCTAATTCTGCTTCTATCACATATCATTATGTCGTTGATCCTAGCCAGCCATCTATTACAACTTCTAATCAATCTAATACAACGACTACGCAAATTAATAGTGCTATCCTTACTGCACAAAAAAATTCAAATGTATCAACGGTAGATATCGGGCAAGATATTATCTACTCCGTTACAATTACAAATAGCGGAAATGTTAATGCTACGAATGTTATTTTCACCGACCTTATTCCAGACGGAACGTCATTTGAACCGAATAGTTTTACACTTAACGGAACTACCATCCCCAATGCAGATATCGTTACGGGGGTTCCAATTGGTGATATCGCGCCGAACCAGTCTGTCATCGTAGCATTTCATATTAATGCCAATGAAATTCCACCTATAAATCCAATTACTAATCAAGCTAGCGTTAGCTTCCAGCATATCGTTAATCCAGCTAATCCACCAGTTTCAAAAAATATTACTTCTACTACTGTTTCAACAAAAATCGAAAGTGCAATTTTAAACACGATTAAAATCGGGGATAAAGCTTTTGCAACGATTGGTGATACGATTACGTATACAACTACGATTACGAACACAGGTAATATTCCTGCTAACAATGCTATTTTCTCAGACCCTTTACCAACATGGACACAATTTGTTGCAGGATCAGTTATTGTTGACGGTACTCCGTTACCATCCGCTTCTATCATTGACGGTGTTGGTATAAATACAATCAATCAAAATCAAACTGTAACAATCATATTCCAAGTTCAAATTGTAAGCAATCCAACAACATTCACTCCTGAACTTCAAAACTTAGGATTTGTGAATTTCCAATATAACGTAGGCAATGCATTACAGGCTCAGCCTGGCAACGTGGAAACGAACGTCTTCGTTACTTCTATTAATTCAGCAATACTTTCAGCTGTAAAGACTGCTAGTACAGCCTTTGCGAATATTGGAGACACGATCACTTATACAGTTTTCATTCAAAATAGCGGCAATACAAACGCTACGAATGCAAATTTCTCAGACCTCATTCCAGTAGGAACGACCTTTGTTGAAAATAGTTTTGCTGTAAATGGAAGTACCATTCCAGGTGCAAATCCAAATAACGGAGTTACTATCGGAACCGTTAGCGCGGGCAGTTCCTTAACTGTTACTTTCCAAGTCATAGTTACATCTACTCCACCTTCAAATCCAATTACAAACGTTGCATCTATTCAATTCGCATTCACCGTTGATCCGGCTGCTCCTCCTGTTACAGGCACAATACATTCTAATAGCGCTTCAACACAAATTAATAACGCGACTGTTACAACTGTTTTAGAAGCAAATCGAGCAATCGTATCTATCGGAGATGTAATTACGTATACAGCAAAATTAACAAATACCGGAAACTTCCCTGCAAACTCTGTATTACTCATTAACGGCGTTCCTGAAGGAGCATCATTTGTTCCAAATAGTGTTACACTCAACGGGATTTCACTTCCAGATGCAAGTCCAACTCTCGGTATTCCAGTTGGTATTATCGCACCAGGTGATTCTGCTACTATTACGTTCCAGTTTCTTGTAAGCTCTATTCCACCGCAAGGAGCAATTATAAATCAAGCACTTACAAGTTACACGTATATTGTCGATCCGAGTCAACCTCCAGTTACAGCAACATCCTCATCTAATACGGTTAATACAGCTGTCGTTGATGCATCGTTATCCGCAATTAAAAATACAGATTCTCTCGTACAATCTACTAACGGTACAATCACTTACACAGTAGTCGTTCGAAATAACGGAAATACAACTGCCAATGCAGTTACTTTAACAGATTTAGTCCCAGAAGGAACTGCATTTATTCCGAATAGCGTAACCATTAATAGCGTTTCCGTTCCAAATGCCAATCCTAACGTAGGAATACTATTAAACTCCATCGCACCATCAGAAATCGTCACCGTTACATTCCAAGCTATCGTCCAATCCATTCCAATTGTGAATCCAATCTCTAATACAGCCCGTATTGACTATACTTTTATCGCTGATCCAGCCGCACCTATTGTCTCTCGAACAATTACGTCTAATCCAGTTTTTACACAAATTTCGGACGCGAATATTCTTTCTTTAAAAGCAGTCAATGCACAACAAGCAACAACAGGTGATATTTTAACTTATACGATAACACTAGAAAATACCGGAAATATTCCAGCTACGAATCTCATATTTTCAGATACTATTCCAGAAGGGACTACATTCGTAGAAAATAGTTTCACACTTAACGGGACAGCTATACTTGGTGCAAATCCAAATGCAGGTGTTACTTTGCCTAACCTAGCAGCAAACGCTACTCACCTTATTTCGTTCCAAATTCTTATTAACGATCCATTCTCGCAAGAATCGATTACAAATCATTCCAATACAGCATATACAATTCAACCAGACCCAGGGCAACAACCTATTACTGAAACATCTACAAGTAATATCGTCAATACAAATTTCGTGCAAGCACAATTAACAATTATAAAAACATCCAATCCAATAGCTGTAGATATTGGTGGAACTATACTTTATATTTCTGAAGTGAAAAATATCGGAAACGTTGACGCAATAAATACTATTTTCACAGATTCTATTCCGGCTGGTACTACATTCGTTCCAGATACTGTCACAATTAACGGTGTCTTGCAGCCAGGTGTAAATCCAGAAAACGGAATACCGATTGGAACGATTCCATCAAACGGTTCCAAAACGATACTATTTCAAGTACAAACGAATAATCCACCTACTGAAACCGAAATTATAAATCAATCATTTGCAACTTACCAATATGTAAGTATTCCTACAGCTCCACCAGTGAATCGCTCTGCAAACTCTAATATCGTTACAACATCACTTCAAAATGCAAATATTATTTCTGTTAAACAGGCGAATGTTACTTTCGTATCCATCGGGCAAAATATTACCTACACAAATACACTACAAAATACCGGAACCGTTCCAGCTAACAATACAGTGTTCATTGACAACATTCCAGAAGGTACTATATTCATTGAAGATAGCTTATCAATAAATAATGTGATTCAGCCTGGTGCGAATCCAGAAAACGGAGTAACTCTCGGCACGATACAACCAAATGTAACAGTCACTATTTCATTCCAAGTGCAACTTACAAATATACCTTCTGGCAACACAGTCATTAACATTTCAGACACTTCGTACGAATACCAAATTGAACCTAGTTCCCCTATTATTCAGCGTAGATCGTTATCAAATGCAGTAAACACAGAAGTGCGGACAGCAAATGTTAGCGCAATTAAATCCGCCAATAGATCCATTACACGTCTCGGCCAAATCATCACATATACAGTCGCAGTTACAAATGCTGGTACAGTACCTATTACAAATACTCTCCTAATCGACGCAATTGCAGCTGGGACCATATTCGTTCCAAATAGTATCCTTGTAGATGGCATACCAAGACCGGACGAAAATCCAATTACCGGTATCAATCTTGATATAACACTTCCAAATAATACGATTATTGTTACGTTTCAAGTAAATGTAATCTCTATACCTTCACAAAATAATATTAATAATACCGCTGTTATTCACTATGAATATCAACCGGAACCAAGCGCACCACCAATCTCAGAAACGACCTCTTCCAATACTACAAATATACAATTTATTGATGTTATTCTTACCGCTACAAAATCCGCTAATAAAGTATTAGCTAATATTGATGAAATCATTGAATATACAGTATTCATTCAAAATAACGGATCAACTACAACTAACTCCATCTTTTTTACAGATACTATAGAAGATGGAACAGTATTTATTCCGGGAAGTGTCATAGTTAACAATACCGTCCTTCCTGCAGCAGATCCGAATATCGGCTTTTCCATTCCTAATGTCGCATCAGGCCAATCGGCTACAATAACGTTCCAAGTTTCCGTTACGAATTTACCTGCTGTAAATCCAACACCTAATACTGCAAACATCGTCTACGACTTTATTTTCAATCCTGACTTTGCACCAATTCAAAAATCTACTACTTCCAATACTACTTTCGTTCAAATTAATGATGCTGATATCGTTTCACTTAAAGCTGTTGATTTGACCTTTGTAACGATTGGTGACATTTTAACTTATACAACAACTTTAACGAACACAGGAAATACGGATGCCACTGCTGTTGTATTTACAGACAATATACCTGATGGAACAACCTTTATTGACGGTAGCGTTTTAGTAAATCATATTCCTCAGCTTAACGCCAATCCAAGTACTGGTATACTTGTAGGAACAATTGCTCCTAACATTTCTATCCCAGTCACGTTTTCCGTTACTGTGGTATCTCTTCCAGCTAGCAACCGTATTCAAAACCAATCCACTTCTCGTTATACGATAAATAGTGAAGAACAAGTATCGACTAGTAATATTACCTTAACTGAAGTCATTTCTGCCAATGTAATTGCGACCAAAACTACACCTATCCAATACGCTGACCTACAAACTATAATCCCCTATACAATTTCCATCATAAATAACGGGAATATACAAGTGGAAAACATTCTTGTTACAGATATCATTCCAGCAAATACGAGCTTTATAGAGAATAGTGTTATTGTAAATGGAAATGCTCGTCCAAATGATAATCCACTTAGCGGGATACAACTTGATAACATTCCGCCTAATACAACAGCAACTGTTCTATTCCAAGTACGGGTTACTTCGATTCCACAAACAAATCCAATCTCTAACACAAGTACAGTTGAATATCAATACACTGTACCGAATCGACCCCCAATTACAGAAACTATTATTTCATCAGCTGCCACAACAGCAATTAATCACGCGAATTTGAGTAGTAATAAAGTTGTTGACCTTGCATTTGCAACAGTCGGTGATACGTTAACATATACGATTACACTAAATCAAACTGGTAATGTTTCAGTAAATGATGCAGTCATTCAAGATATCATTCCTCAAGGTACTACGTTTATAGAAAATAGCGTTATTGTAAACGGAGAAACGCTTCCGGGAGTTAGCCCAGTAAGTGGCATACCAATTGGTACTATACTTGTCGGTGGCAATGCTATCGCTTCATTCCAAGTTACTGTGACTTCTATTCCAACGCCAAATAAACTAGACAACAAAGCAATTACTACTTTTAAATATATAGCCAACCCAAATAGCTTACCTGTTACAAATACGACTACAACAAACACAGTCACAACAACCGTCCAAAATGATAATGTCATTGCTATGAAGTCTGTTGATGTCATGCATGCCTTACCTGGTCAAACTTTAACGTATACAATTACGATTACGAATAGCGGTAATATAACGATTGAAGATCTTCTTGCCACAGACATCGTACCAGTAGATACAACCTTCGTTACTGGCAGTGTTACGATTAACGGAATTAATCAGCCTAATGCAAATCCCGAAAACGGTATCACGTTAGATAATCTTGCTCCTAATAAAGCTGTTATTATTACGTTCCAAATCACAATATCGGCTTCTACTCTTCAATCCGCAATAAATAACGATGCTTCTATTTCTTATGCTGTTACCATTGATCCAACCGAACCACCTATTACAATTACAAAGCAAACAAATATCGTTACAACGACAATCGTTGACCCAATGGTTATCATTGAAAAAACTGCTGACAAATCTATCGTCGTTATAGGAGATAGTATTACATTCACATTAAAGATAGTTAATCATTCCCCAATTCCTACAATAAATACTTCCGTTTTAGATATCATTCCAGCTGGTACAACATTTATAGAAAATAGCGTAACAATTAACGGTACCCAAATCCCTAATATTCGTCCAGACACTGGTATGAATATCGGCGCTTTACCTGCAGATGAAGTAGCAACGATAACATTTCAAGTTCTCGTCACTTCTATTCCTTCAAACAGTACAATTATCAATTCCGCAACAGTTACAGCAGCTTTCCAATTGACACCACAAGATCCGATTATTACTTTCATTGTTAATTCAAACATTGTACGCATACCAGTTCAATTTATTACTGCAGCAGTAATAAAAAATGCTTCCGTCAGCTCAGCTTATTTAAATCAATATTTTGATTATACGGTGCGTATTACGAATACTTCTGATATTTCACTTGCAAATGTTTCTCTACAAGATACCATTCCAGCAGGTTTACAATTTATGAACGGCACCGTCTTTATTAAGGGCGAACGTTCTCCGCTAGCGAATCCAAATATCGGTTTCCTAGTCGCTACTAATTTGGAACCAAACGAAACACTTATCGTGTTATTCACAGTACAAGTGATAAGTCCACCTGTTAATAATGAATTTATAAACAGTGCAAATGTTTCTTTACAACTTCAAACCACTCCTACAGATCCACCAATTACAGTAACCGTTACAAGTAACGAAAATATCGTCACCTTTATTCAAGACAATCCAAATGAAACACTTCCAAATTTAAATTGCTTCTTTGACGGGGAACGTTTTATACGCATTACTCCTCGGAATATACGAAACTACTTTTGGCCTTGGATATGGTGGAAGTGATCAAAAAAAGAAAAAGCTTGTAGTTTGGATACTCTCCAAACTACAAGCTTTTTTCACGAACAAAATGATAATACTCAATTGCTAGTAGCGCTATATGCTACGTGTCGTTTCTCAATCCGATCTTCAATTTCTTTCATATTTTCCTTATTCGTTAGTAGGGATTGTTTATTTTCTATTAATAATTGTTTAAAGGATTTTCTCATTTTTTTTCTCATTTTCATTTTCCTCCTTGGGGGATGGTTTATATAAAAGATAAAGAATTATCTGTGTGTTCTTATAATAATTGATTGTTGTGAATTCCATTTGAACTTCATATGAAAATTCCGTTTATTTTCTGACAACTTTGTGAACAAAAAAGAAAGGCCGATTAAAAATATTTAATCGGCCTTTCTACTTCTTATAACATATTTATTAATATTTCAGGTCTTCCCCAATTCATTTCTTCACAAACGAATCTAAGTTTTTCTTCATCCATTGTGTGTAATCCTTCTTCTAGTGAACATGAAATAGGAACTTCACAATGAATTTGTGCTAATTGTAATGAAATATTTAAGTTCTCTAAATCACTCTCAATTTTTGTACGCTGTGCTTTCGTTAATGAGGCTACGTTTTCTAGTACCGCTGATACTGTTCCGTGCTCTTGAATAAGCTTATACGCTGTTTTTTCACCGATACCTTTTACGCCAGGATAATTATCACTCGTATCCCCCATGAACGCTTTCGCATGAACGATTTGCCATGGTTCCACACCTTTTTCTTCCATGATTTTCTCTGGTGTGTAATACTCGTAATTTCCGATTCCTTTACGTAGAAGCATAACTGTAACGTTCTTATCAACAAGTTGAAGTAAATCTGTATCACCTGTTAAAATATAAACTTCCGCTTCATTGCAGTATTGTTTTGCAAGCGTACCGATACAATCATCTGCTTCATACCCTTTCATACCGATGACCGGAATAGATAATTTAGCAGTCATTTCTTGTACTAAATCAAATTGCGGAATTAATTCTTCTGGCGGCGCTGCACGATTTGCTTTATAATTTGAGAACGATTCTGTTCTAAATGTCGTACTTCCCATATCCCAGCATGTTACGATATGTGTCGGTTCAATTGCTTGCATAGCTGTTAATAAATGTTTCATATAACCATGAATCCCGTTCGTCGGGGTACCATCTTGTCGTTTCATAAATTGTCCGTAGACACTTGTTGCATAAAAAGCACGAAATAATAGTGCCATACCATCAACTAATAATACCTTTTTCATAATCCCTCTCCTACCAAAAAATAATAACCCCACGTTATGACGTAAGGTTATATAAATAGATTACCATTCTACGTTGTTCAACTTTGTCTATTATACATTGTTTTTGTATATTTAGCATCATTTACACATTAAGACGTTCTACTACAACAAGTATGAAGAATTCCTGCATACGTATTTTTCCCAGTCGAAACAACTACAGCCTTTGCATTTCCGCCAACAATATATGTCCCTTTGAAACACACGTTTTCAAGTTCAAGTGGATTGTAGTCTTTCATTCGTTTTAAAGGAATAAATCGTTTACGCTCAAGATGATAGCAACTTTCAAATTTCTCAACACTTGCATCATTTCCTGTTAGCACAGATTCATTTACTAATAAATCATTCGCATAAATGATACGTACATCTGCTGGTACTGTATCACCTTCTGAAAGAAAAATCATATCGCCAGGAACAAGCTCTTTTACTGGCAAATTCATCATTTTCAATTCACCGTTTAAACCTGTTACACTTGAACATTCTACTCGAGACACAGTAATTTTTTCACATTGTAATCCATCACGCACATGTTGTTTTGAAAGACCTGGAATCATTCCACTTAGCTTTATCATTACTTCTGCAATACGTGCTCTTTTTGAAATCAATTCATTTCGACCGTATACTTGAATACGTTTTTGTGCTTCTTTCATGGATAGGCCGTCTCTAGTTGTTTTAAAATACGCAAATACAGATTTCACGTCTCTTGTTGCGATTTCAATTAATAAATCTTTATTTTTTTGAAGCATTGTTTGTTCTTTCATTGATTTTTTACTTAGTTTATATGATGTGTTACCCACAGTTTTGTTTGCATATAACATATTATCGTCTCCTCCTTTACAACATAGGAAGAAACGCTTTGTTTCTCAATTTATCCACTTTATCGTGAAAGTGTTTAGCGCTTAAATATGTAAATAAACGCTACATTATGATAAATATAGAGGGAGGAACAAGTCGTTTCCTGCCTACATCATATATTTTTGATTTGAAGTATATGGGTAACGGAACCGAGTCAGAATTCGACATGCTCCTCACCTCCTCGTTTATTTTTATAGTTTATACTATGAAATTACTCATAGATTGGTAACAAAAAAGACCCCTACTCTTAAGAGAGTAGGGGCCATTACATACACAAATAAGCGATTTCTAATATCATTAGAAATCTACAGACCTCTCCCTCGTCGAGTTTTAGCACTGTATAGCATAGGTACATTACCAGCTACGTTAAGAAAAACCTTAATTCGATCATTCCTGTTGACCCATTGGCGTCTCTCGACATTTTTGGGCAGTAGCATTTCTCTATACAGGAGCCTCACCTAACAGAGACTTATTTTCATTACATAGAAAATGTTACTCTTATTTAAAATAGATGTCAACAGTAGCCTATAATTTTTTCGAAAGGGATGATGAAACTACATATAAACTAACGTAAAATTTTTAATACGTTATACAACCCGCAATTACAATCCCAATTGCAAGCGATAAAAACATAAGAAAAAGGCCGACTGCTTGATTATCTTCTTCGAGGCTTTTGTTTATATTAAAGCGTGGTGTAAGCCACTCAGCTAAATAAAAGACAATAATTTGAGCCAAGATCCCAACTGCTCCCCATGAAACCATATCAAGCAGTGAAATGGAATTAGCTGCTGTCGAATATAAAACAATTGCTAGCCCAAGTAATCTTCCTCCAAGCACATAGCTTACCGCCTTATTTCCTTGAGCCATTAACTTAAATTCCTTTACTTTCGTTGTCACTTCCATCAAGAAAAGACCAATTCCTAAAAGCCCGAGTGTTACTGCTAAATATAATAAAAAATTAAGCATTTTTTTCCTCCTTTTTCATACCTATTGGTAAATAGTACGATTCATTCCCCGTAATTTTTTCCCCAGCACGAATACCGATACTACTCGCTTTTCCAGCGATTAAAAACGAACCAAACACATACGATAATTTCTCCATCCCTTTTTCAGTTTCTAAAAATATGAATGGAAGTTCTGTATACTTTTGAAATATCGGAAGTGACGATTTATATGTTTGATGTACATTTTGAATCATAATATTTTTTTCCTTATCACGAATCGTAATTGTGTCTCCTTCTCTACCAAATGAAGGCTTTTGAACGAAAGAACCTTTTCCTAAAAATAAATCTGGTTCTAAATATGTAGGTAACATATATTCTTTAATCCACTGTTGTTCCTCACGTGTATAAAAAGCCCCTGCTTCTGCTAATCCCCAAATAAGACACTGAATTGATTTTGGCTGAAGTAAAAATGCTGACAAAGGATTTATAATAAAAAGCTTTCCCGCTTTTACAAGGTGCAGCAGTTCCACACCTACTAAATCTCCTGTTTCAGGATCTTGATCCTCAACTAAATCTTCTACCGGATATGTTTGGCGATATAAAACATCAATCTGCACTCCATCCCTATCCACTAAAGCATCTTTTGTAATTCTAAGTTCTGACATCGGCACTACTTTATTTTCAACATGGCATAGCTGACTCAAATACACCGTCGTATTCCAATCCTCTATATGTTCGTGATGTGCTGTAAAAACAACATTTGGATTGTCTATTCCCTTTATTGCTTCCATTACGGCTTTTGTAACACCAGAAGAAAGTAATCGTTCTTGACCCAAGTTTGGATCATCATAGCCTAATTCTTCACAAATTTCCCCATTCATTTGAAAGCACTCCATAATAAAAGTTGGTGTATCGCTGTTAAATTCAAGCATTTTAATTTGGTTATCACCCGTTAAGACGAAATCAAATCGTGAAATAACAGATTCAGGATACAGCCCTTTTATTCTAATAAAAGGTAGGCTTGCAGGTGGAAAACCAAACTCTAGAAGTTGCTCATCAGATAAACTCCGAAGAATTCTAGCAGTCTTAAAAAATATTTTCCCCATTCGTTCAGTTGCTAATTGTATTTGTTTCACAGCTTTTTCTGTTATTGAAAAAACATGAAACAAACTATACTCACTTTCATATAAATCCGACCAAAAATTCGGATATTTCGCATAAAATTCTTTTCGTTTCTTTATGTATTGCGACATATTTTATCCTCCGAATCCACCCTTCGAACCACTTCCGATTCCCCCTTTAAATTCCGCAGACGATTGATACGACTTAAACGCTGATGAATTTTTGAAAGTGGATTTATTTTTATAGTATGTTCCCCCATAAAAGTAATGTCCTCGATAACCTGAACTACTATCATCACACTGCCATACCCCAAGTTCATCATCCCAATCCCAATCTGAACAACTATTATCATTCGGTTCGGGGGGAACATCTTGCGCGCAGCCAAATAAGGTGCCCGTCATTAAAGACGTTAACACACCGCCTACTAGCCATTTCGTTTTTGTCACCTTCGCACTCCCCTTTATAAAATATATTTCTATTATATAAGAAGCCATGATAAAGTAGAAGAAAAAGGAAAAAGAGGGTAACTAACTGTTACGATTTATTTAACCAATTATAACGAAAGTTAATTAAATATATCAGTAAGCCCTGCTAGTCAAGTGATTGGCTAGTAGTGAGGGTTAACTGCGGGCA
>NZ_MACI01000009.1 GCF_001884105.1 Bacillus luti
CGTTGCGAAAGCAGAAAAAATCAATCAGATCGTGCAAGGTTAAATCCTAAACACTAGAACAATGGGTCTTCCGCCTCGAATCATCTAAGTCAAAAGTGATAAGATGAACGTTCAACGACTATCTCGTATAACTGACGAGAGTACATCACAAGCCTATGGTGGTGGAAAAATCCTCTATCTCTAAAGAGATAAACATATAGTCTGCGCTCATGTGAAAACATGAGAAGTTCATAAGAGAACTGGCTAAGGAATTGCGCCCTTAGTTGAACGAGATACATTTAATTAAATCTATCAAACCCCATTGAATATATAGAACGTATGTGCTACGGCGGGTTCAATGAGGTAAGAATAATAATGAAATTTTTACGAGTTAGTCAAGTATCAGAATTAACAGGTTTGCATCCGAGTAGTCTAAGGAGAATGCTGGTGGAACACGCTACGATTCAGAAGAACAAATCTTTCATTTTAAAAAACAAAAAACTATCGAAAGCATTTTCATTTCAAAAATTACACTTCTTCTTTCAATGTTTATCATACAAGTGCGAGAAGTATGGCATTGCGTATGTAAAAGCTGATAAATGGTTCGCCTCAAGCAAGGTTTGTTCATGTTGCGGAGTTAAATACGACCATTCAGTTCAACCAGAAGGACAGTGGAGTTTAAAAATACGTGAGTGGTGTTGTGTTTCATGCAATAGCCATCACGATAGGGATGTAAATGCTGCGATAAATTTATCAAGATGGGTAAAATAAATGCTTGATAATAGGAGGTAACGATACTGCCTCGTGTGGAGTGTTATACCCCTCGTCCCTTCGGGGTTGCGAGAACATGATGAAGCACTAACTCGTGTAAATTTGATTAAATTGTATAGATTTAGTTAAGTTTATCGTATCGGATAAAATGCGCTTAGAATATCGACTTAATGATGAAACAAACGGGTACCCTGCTTTATGGAACTACGCAAATATTTCTAACTCTGAAATCATCGCACGCATGACTTGTGAATATTTTATAAAAGAGAAAAATACATATGTTGTTACTGCAACTTCGGTAGATCCAGATGGAACGGCAGTTATATATATTCAAAAAGAAGTTTTTGCAAATGATCCTTCAGATCCTACATACTCCCATATAGGTTTTGAAATTAGAGAGCTCAGAGAAACGAGCTCAAGCATAGTTGATAGTAAAGATGTATGGAACTATGAAGAACTTTTACCATCCCTTCATTCAGATATTATATATATTCAGCGAGACGGCATACATATGGAGTTCGCCTTAGATTCAAGAGAGATCGATGAAGACAGAAAGTGCTATATTTATTATGGAAACTTCACAGGTGAATCCAGATAATATCGACATTTTTATGCAACAAAAAAACCTTACGTATAAAACGTAAGGTTTTTATATAGCCCCACATATGCCGTTCTCTCTAGATGTCCATAAACCTGCTCTCACAGGTGGATGCTCTCACAAATGTTTGTAACTTCCCTCTTAAAAAGATGGCCTGTTAGCTACATTTAAATATTGAACTTCCGTATTAAACTTATTGGTTTAAGACATGCATAAGCTACGTACACCGTAGGAATTGTATATAAGTTTAGTTGAAATAAGACCCCCGCACGTGCCGCTCCTCGTAAATGTCCAAAAACCCGCTACTCGCAGGTGGATGCCCTCACAGTTACCGTACATCTTCCTCCACAAGGAAGGCTTGATGATGGTCGCTAAATATTGAGCTTCCGTATAACTAACATCGGTTTTAGACATAAATAAGTTACGTACACCGCAGGATGTATTATTTACTTGTCGTTATATTATCACATTGTTTCCAATGTGTAAAATACAATCTTTTTCGAGCAATCTCTTGCTTGTGACCTTATTTTAATACAAATTTTTTTCGCATGCAAGTGATTAATCTTCTTCTTTTGCAATTTGATTTTCTGGATAAGAAATCCAATCACTCCAGCTACCTGCATACAATTTCACATTTTTGAATCCAGCTACTTTCAGTGCAAGGATATTGGGGCACGCTGTAACGCCAGAACCACAATACACTATTGTTTCCTTATCTTTCGAAAGGTTTTGGAATCGCTCTTGTTGCTCAGCTTCATTTTTAAATTGTCCTGATTCTAGCACTCCATCCTTCCAAAAATAGTTTACTGCTGTCGGAATATGTCCCGCTTTATGGTCAACAAGTTCCTCTACACCAGCATAACGTCTCGGTTCTCTAGAATCAATTAACGTAACATCTACACCTGCATGGATATTTTCTCTGACCGTTTCCATCGATACAAGCATATGGTCTTGTATATTTGCTCTGAATGTTTTTCGTATAACAACAGGTACTTCCGCTGTTATATATAATCCATTCTCTTTCCAAGCAGGAAATCCACCGTCTAATATATATACTTTCTCATGTCCTACATAACGGAGTAACCACCATAAACGAGAAGCATTTGCGCCAGCTTGACTGTCATACGCAATTACTGTCGTATGTTCATCAATACCAGCTTGCGAAAGCTTGTCTGCAAACTCTTCAATATTCGGTAATGGATGACGGCCACCATGTTCTGTTACAGGACTTGATAAATCTAAATTTAAATCAAAATATAACGCATGAGGAATATGTTCTTCCTCATATTTTTCTCT
Source organism: Bacillus luti (assembly GCF_001884105.1). GTDB lineage: Bacteria > Bacillota > Bacilli > Bacillales > Bacillaceae_G > Bacillus_A > Bacillus_A luti. The sequence continues at coordinate 2,645 of NZ_MACI01000009.1, forward strand.
ACCCCAATTAGGATTCGCTAAATCAAACCGACAATCGATTATACGGACGTTCTCATCTTCTATATGCTCACGTAACCATTCGACTGTAACAATCATCTTTAACGACCTTCTTTCTCTTGCAAACGACTTACATACTCCATAACCATTTCTTCTGTAACATATTTACGCTGTAGTGTAACACCATTTTTTGCAAGATCATTAATTTGCTTTGTTACAACATTAATGACATCAACCGAAAATTCTTTCCCATTTGACGCAAGAGATACGGCTGCTTCAATAGCTGCTTCACGCTGCGCATCTAATTGTAAACATGCTTTTACACTTTCATTTTGTTTACGAGAATGTGCTGTAATTGCTTTATGTACTTCCATCTTCTCTTCCCCCTAATAAATAAGTTATACTTTCTCATTCAATTCCATTGCAAGCCGAATCATATCGCGACATACAATCCCATTTTCAATAATCTCTTCTTCATAATGCTTCGAAAAGTGATCAAAATCAATAGAAAAAATACGAAATCCGCATTTTTGATATAAGGCAAGCTGTGAAACACTAGAATTACCCGTACCAACTTCAAGTTTAGACATACCATATCCTTTAGCGGTTTCTACAGCATGCTTCAATAGCTTCTTTCCAATACCTTTACCTTGCATATACTCTACAACCGCAATATTCATAATTTCCATCGTCTTCGGCCTTGTTTCCAAAAGAACATATACACCGACAACTCGGTCCTCTTGCTTAGCTACATATGTTAATCCTCTTTGCACATATGTATTAATTTGCCGTTCACTCGGATCGGCAAGTAACAATAAAGATTTCGGTATAGCTTCTTTTGAAATATTCTCTATTACAACAGGCATCAAAATTCCCCCTTCTCTATTGTTCTAAACCCTCCTTGTCTACCATAAGTAATAGAAAGGAGGGATTCACCATGGACAACAATGAGAAAAAGTGCAACGTCATCTCTATTGATGGAAAGAAGAAGAAAAGCGACTCGTATTCCTATCCAAAATTAGTAGTAGAAAACAAAACATATGAATTTTCTTCATTCGTCTTATGCGGTGAAACACCAGACGGCAGACGACTCGTTCTTACTCATATGATTTCTACTGATGAATTTGCAGGGTTTGTAAAATCTTTAGATACTGTACTACAAAAGAAAATTGAACGAATATTTTTCTCATAACAATTATTTAACATAAATTTCTTTTTCAATTTCTACTAACTGGTTTTGCAGTTTTTCTTTACTTTGTTCATATAGTGATACATCAATCGTTTCAGCCAATGCAAATAATATACTTTCATAATAATTCATTATATCTTGCTGCATCACTGTTTGGAATAAGTTCCATTTTACATCCCACTCTTGCTTATAATGATGAACAAATAAATCTTTTTCATCAGCTACATAGTTTGATACGAACGGTTCTAATACCAATTTTGCATCCTCTTGCATAAGAGCTTTATCATTTTTTTCAAAAAAGCTTTTCTCATTTTTGAAATGTGCTAGTGCTTTTTTGAAATCTTTTATTTCAACTGAAGGGAACGGTTCTTTATGTGTAATATCTTTATATTCATACTCCACTGTTCCACTCATAGAAATTGATTCATTTTCTACTTTGCAGTTCACTACAATTTCATTCTTTGCACGCTTCATCGCTTCATCTATCCACTTTTCAAGGCGTAATGATGTCGCACGCATTTCTTGTAATAAATCATGCTGAATGAATGCTACTAATTCCATAACGCACTGTTGTAACTGCACTTTTACATTTCCATCTGTTCGAAGTGACGCTGGATTAATAAATTCAGTAAACACATCGTTATAGCGTAGGAATAAGCGTTGTTGCACGTAATAAAGTAATTCTTTCACTTCATTTTGCATCGCTTGTTCTTCAGCTAGCACGCTATATGATGAAATGATATGAAGTAGCTGATCACGCTCTGCTTCATATTTTTTTGTTTGCTTCTCTTTTTCATCATTCCCCTGCTTTGCACCGTTTATCATATTGCCAAGAAGGTGATTCGCTCCTTGTAATGCGCCATATAGAGCATGCACAGACACAAGCATTAAATCTCTCATCATAAATGACGTGAACGATTCTTCAAACTTAGCAATCCCAGAGTTTTGTAAAATACCGTACTTCTCTTTTTCTATATTCTTTCCTTGTTTCTCTTCAAGCGCACATAAACTTGAAATTGCAAATAAACGCGGATTTCTAATACCGTATTGCAGTAACTGATCTGCGATGTAACCTTTTACCATTTCAAGTTCTTCCTCAGACTGTGCTAAATCAGCAGCATTAATTAAGAAGAACATTTTATCAAGTGCAAAAGTATCCTTTACACGACCAAGCTGAATTAAAAATTCACGGTCAGCACGTGAAAACACATGGTTATAATATGTTACAAATAAAATAGCATCTGCATTTTTAATGTATTGGAAGGCAACGTCCGTATGACGTGCGTTAATAGAATCCGCTCCTGGCGTATCTACAAGCGCTACCCCCTGCCTTGTTAAAGCACAATCATAATAAAGCTCCATATACTCAACAAAACATGATTTTTCCTCATTCGCTACATAATCAGAGAACTCTTCTAATGTAACTTGTACTTGTTCCCCTAAATGAGTAGAAACTGCATCATATCCTTTTTGTACCGCTCGTAAAAAGCTAAATGTTGTTTTTTGCTTCCCGCTTGGTGACGGATATTTTATAACTTTTTCGATTTGCGATAACGCTTCATCTAACGTAGTAATTTCATAATGAAACAGCTTATAAACAGCTTTCATATCTTCTAATAGCGCTTGTTTTGATTTAAACTGAACAATTACTGTTCCGTGTGGTTTTTCCTCTGTGACCGGCAAAATTTGATTAATCGTTGCCGTCGTCGGATTTGGTGAGACAGGAAGCACCTTATCACCTAGCAACGCGTTGGCAAATGATGATTTCCCCGCACTAAAAGCTCCAAATAATGCTACTGTAAATTGTTTCGTTTCCACACGGCGTCTTTTTTCTATTACCTCTTGCTGTACGTGCTTCAGTGCAGGCAATGGTTCTAATAGTGTTTCAGCTTTTTTTACTTTTTCTAGTATACGTTGAATATTTAATACTGCCGTTCCTTTCAGCTCTTCCTCACGAGCCATTACATTACCACTTATGACTTCTTGCTCTTGTAGTGTGAATTTCTCACTAACAATTTGTTTTTTATTTTGTAATATCTCATCTATTTGCAATCCTTCTGGTGTAGCAATATGATCATGCCAAATGTTTTGTAAATAACCCTCATATTCCTCAAAATCATTACTGTATTGAACTTGCGTTTCTTTCGCCATTTGCACCATCGTGTATGTTTCAATTTCTTCCTCAATACGAGCAACGGCTACCTTCACCTTTTGCTTTAAAACTACCGCACTCTTATCAAAAATTTGCTGTGCTTTTATAAAATAACGCTTCTTCAGTTCATTCGCTACATCCGCTGTATAAAGAAGTAAGTAATCGCCAGTGAAACCTGCGCCTTGTTTAATTACTTCAGCCAACATTTCTGGTCCAAAAGCAATCTCTAAAGCATATATGTCTTTTCCAATTTCCTCTGTGAACAATCCTTCTTCTTTTAAGAAAGCTACAATAAATTCTTTCACATGAAAATCAAGTTGCGTTTCAACAGTCTTTTGCAAAGCAGAATAAAATGCTTCTAAACGTCTCTGTTTTTCTTGCTCCGTTTTCCCTTTCGCAAATAACAAACCAACTTTAAATTTTGTTAATTTCGTTTCTAAATACGCATTTGCCATTTCTCTCATTTCAAATGGCATTAAATACGCGTTATCTAATATAGCTTGCAAACCTTTTATAAATTCGTTTCTCACATGAGATTCTTTACCAGCCTCACGATTTTTAGTTTCAGTTAGCTCTTCCTTTTTTTCAACTACCTCTGCAATCGAAAGCGGTGATGCTAACTCTTCCTCATATTTCAAAAGATGCTTTTCATTTTCAGAAAGAATGAACGAGAAATGTTCTCCCAATAAATATTCTGTTTCTCTTTCCATTCCATTTCTTACATACTGTTCTTTTTCTTCCATAATAGAAGTTATTAACGCTTCTAAGTTTCCAATTTCATTATGTGGATGGTTCATCATTCGTAATGACGTATAATAAACACCATCTACTTCAATATCCCAGTTAGAGAACGATTGTTTTACACTATCCTGATAATTCTCAAACGATAATTCATTTTCTTTATGTTTATCTACTTGGTTTACAACGAGATAAACCGTTTTATTACGTTGTTTCAATTCTTTAACAAATTGCAAATTCACTTCCGATTGGACGTGGTTATAATCCATCATATAAAAAATAACGTCTGCTAAATGAAGTGTCGATTCTGTTGCTAGTTGATGGGCATCATCTGTTGAATCAATCCCTGGTGTGTCAACTAACATAACTCCTTCAGGGATTGGCGCATCATTACGATAAATATGAACACCAATTACCTCATCACCGTCTTTACAAATTTGTTTTAATTCTTCAGCTGAATATGCACCGTCATACTCATACTGTTCTCCAGATTTAACCGTTACAACAACACGATCCATTCCTTTTTCAATCTTGACAACGTTAGCGCTTGTCGGAATTGGACTTGTTGGTAATAACTGCGCTTTATATAGATGATTCATCATCGTTGATTTCCCTGCAGAGAAGTGACCGCAAAACGCTATCATAAGCTGTTCTTGTTTATATTTTTGAATTACTTCAAACAACTTTAAGCTATTCTCTGCATCGCCGTGTTTTTGCCACTCTTCATAAAAACAAACAAGTTTTTTCATACCGTTTGTCTGTACTATGTTTGTCATCCCCTTGTTCCCCTTTATCCAAGATGTATATACTTTATCCCGCTATTTGCAAACTAATAATCAGTAAAAGGTGAACCTCCCCACTCATTACAGTTTCACTTTACTATCATACTAAATTTTCAGCATATTCTCATTAAAAAATAAAAAATCCCTTTCATTCTTTTTACAGATGAAAGGGATTTTATGTCATATCATTCATTTTGCTGTTCCTACTCCATTTAAAACATACTTTGCAATAACTGCATATACAGCGACCGTACCTGCTACTAATGCATATACCATACTGATGCACCAACCTTTTTTTGATAATGATTATCACTTTTGAATACATTTTATCATTAAAGAGAATCATTATCAACAACTTTCATAAAGAAAGCTCCTTCGGGAAAAGGAGCTTTACTGCCTGTTTTGAAGAAGTTTAAAACTTGTGTGCACTCTTATTATATCTCATCCTACATATCTTAACAGTTTTAAAAATTGGAAATCTCCCCTATCCCCTTCCTCTTACATTTTGTATACTAAAAGGGAATTACTTAACAAGGAGGAAAATAATGACACAAAATCTTACACAAGGCGAGAGGATACACTCCATCGATATTATTAGAGGAATAGCTGTACTAGGTATTTTTCTTGTTAACTGGCCCGTTATTGCCGGAGTTGACTCACGTGATATTACAGGAATTTACGAAGGGATAGACAGCTACATTCGCCTATTTTACGATATGTTTATTCAAACGAAATTTTATACAATTTTTTCGTTTTTATTCGGATTAGGTTTTTATATTTTTATGAATCGTGCTGAGGCGAAAACAGATCGCCCAAAAACTTTATTTGTTCGTCGCTTGCTTATTTTATTATTATTTGGTTTCTTGCATTACGTTCTTTTATGGGACGGAGACATTTTACATACTTATGCAATTACTGGTTTTTTCTTATTTTTATTTTATAAGAGAGAGCCACGAACTATTTTAATTTGGTCAATTGTACTATTAAGTTTCATGCAACTGTTCTCATTATTAGGTTCTCTCCTCATGTTAATCGTGCCAGTAGAAGAATTAGGCCTTTCCACAGCAATTATGCCGTTAGAAAACTGGGGCTTACAAATCACAGACAGATTCCATTCTTTCTATTCTGAAGCAATAAGTAACAGTCTTATTATGCTTCCTGAGACACTAGGATTGTTTTTACTCGGATTATATGCCGGTAAAAAAGATATTTTCCGCCGTGCCAAAGAATTAGATCCAAAACTAAAGAAATGGCAAATTATTATGTTTGTTTTAACATTGCCAATGTGGTTTATTATGGTTTACTTCTTTATGAATAATCAACCATACATGCCGTTGTCACTTATGGGTATCACGATGATAAGTGGAAAAACATTATTCATCTTCTACATTTTCACGCTGATGCGTTTATTACAAAAAGAAAAATGGCAAAACTTATTACGTCCATTCCAATACGTTGGACGAATGGCGTTAACAAATTACATCTCACATACAATTGTTACATTACTTGTATTCGGACTATTGTTCAAAAATGATTATCTTGCACCATTATGGGTAGGGCCACTATTTTGCATCGGTTTCTACACGCTGCAAATCTTTATTAGCCGCTGGTGGCTGTCACGTTATCAATATGGGCCACTTGAGTACATTTGGCGTCTTGGTACGTACGGGAAAATGATGCCACTTAAAAAGAAAAGCAAGGTCTCATAACGAGACCTTGCTTTTTTACGCTTCTCTTACCGCACTTTGTATCGGAACTGGTTCATCCTTTACTTTCACTTTACGCTGCGGCACCATATTAAACACGATATTTAACAATACTGCTGATGCACTTCCAAGTACAATTCCGTTATCAGTTAAAATACGAATGTTTTCAGGAAGTTGTGAGAATAACGTTGGAACGACTGTAACTCCAAGGCCGATTCCGACAGAACATGCAACAATTAATAAGTTTTCTTGTTTGCCAAAATCAACGCTACTTAACATTTTAATACCATATGCCATTACCATACCGAACATTGCTAACATCGCACCGCCAAGTACTGATTTCGGAATAATTGTTGTAATAGCTGCGATTTTTGGAATGAATCCAAGAACGATTAACATACCACCACAAGTGTAAATAATAACGCGATTTCTTACTCCAGTTAATTGAACAAGCCCTACGTTTTGAGAGTATGTTGTATATGGGAAGGCGTTGAAAATACCACCTAACACCATCGCTAATCCTTCTGCACGATAACCTTTTGTTAATTCTTTTTCACCAATCTTTTTATTGCAAATATCAGATAATGCAAAGTAAACACCTGTTGCTTCTACAATCCCTACGCAAGCAACGAGAATCATCGTAATAATTGGCGTTAATTCAAATGTTGGTGTACCGAAGTAAAATGGCTGAATACCATGGAACCAATCCGCTTCTCCAACCGCTTGCAAGCTTACTTTCCCCATAAATGCTGCAACGATTGTACCGAACAATAGACCTAGTAAAATAGAGATTGAACGGATAAACCCGTCAAAGAAACGATACATAATGATGATAAATAGTAACACACCAAATGCTAATGCTAAATTTTCAAGACTACCGAAATCCTTACTTCCTACTCCTCCAGCCATATCATTAATAGCTGCTGGAACAAGTGTAACTCCAATTACCGTAACAACAGAACCTGTTACAACAGGCGGGAAAAGCTTTACAAGTTTCCCAAATAGCTTTGCAAAAATAACAACGAATAATCCAGCAGCAATAATCGCTCCATAAATAGAAGACACACCGTATTGTTTCCCAATTGCAATCATCGGTCCAACCGCTGTAAATGTACACCCAAGTACAACGGGAAGTCCAATACCGAAAAAGCGATTTGATAATGCTTGTAAAATCGTTGCAACGCCGCACATCAATAAGTCAATCGATACTAAATATGTTAACTCTTTTTGATTTAAACCAAGTCCGCCGCCCACAATAAGAGGAACGATAATTGCCCCAGCATACATGGCAAGCATATGCTGCATACCAAGCGATGCGATTTTAAATGGATGCTGCTTCATTGTTATTTCACCTCCGCAGTTTCTTGCTGTACAAATGTAACTGTGCCGTTATCAAGTGATGCAATTTCTGCTAGTGACTCAACTCGAACACCTTGTTCACGAAGTTTCTTTCCTCCATCTTGAAATGCTTTTTCAATAACAATTCCAATCCCTGCAATACTTGCTCCAGCTTGCTCCACTAAACTCATTAAACCTAAAGCAGCCTGACCGTTTGCTAAAAAGTCATCAATGATTAACACGCGATCATTTTCATCGATATGATTTCGAGATAATGAAATTTCATTCGTTTCTTGTTTTGTAAATGAATATACGTTTGCAACATACATATTATCTTGTAACGTTAACGATTTACGTTTTCTTGCAAAGATTACTTTTACACCAAGCTCTAATGCAGCCATAACCGCTGGTGCAATGCCTGAAGATTCAATCGTCACGATTTTTGTAATGTTCTCTTCTTTAAAACGTTTAGCAAATTCTTTTCCGATCTCTTGCATAAGTACTGGGTCAATTTGATGGTTTAAAAATGCATCTACCTTTAATACGTCACCAGATAAAACCTTTCCTTCGTTCAAAATCTTTTCTTGTAATACTTTCATGTTTGTTCCCCCTCTTATGCAATAAAAAACTCCAAAAGCCGCCACCACTCGTTACAAGTGAGAGACGCGCTTTTGGAGTTTCGCAAAAAAGAATGCTAAACAAGCAAATATATTCGTCCTCACTCATAGTCAAAGTATTTACGGTACTTCGGTAGAAACTTGCAGGCCATATCCCCGCGATTATATGAGTGTAGCTAACTATTTATTTTATAGAAGGATTATAACGCACTTTTTACACTTTGAAAAGCATTTCTTAATAAAACACGTACAAATTTTATAAAAACATCATTTTCGTTCGAGTTTTGCAAACTCTTACATTTCATCTCACAGAGTCGTTAAAATGATTGGTCCGTCTTTTGTAATCGCAATGGTATGTTCATATTGAGCTGATAATTTTCTGTCCATCGTTCTTGCAGTCCATCCATTTAAATCAACTTTAGAGTATCGCATACCTACATTTACAATCGGCTCAATTGTAATTACCATTCCTTCTTGTAGCTTAGGTCCTTGTCCAGGTTTACCAAAATGAAAAATTGCTGGTTCTTCATGAATCTCCTTACCGATTCCATGCCCCGTAAAGTCTCTTGCAACTGAAAATCCTTCAGCGGCTACATAACTTTCAATTGCATAACCAATATCCCCTACATGATTACCGATTATAGCCTGATCAATCCCTTTATACAAAGCATTCTCAGCTACTAACAACAACCTTTCTGCTTCATCAGAAACTTTTCCAACTATATACGTCCAAGCGGAATCTGAAAGACCACCATTTAAGTTTACTACCATGTCAATTGTTACAATATCGCCCTCAGTTAAAGGAACATCGGCCGGAAATCCATGACACATTTCATCGTTTACAGATGCACATATCGCATATGGATATCCGTTGTAACCTTTCTGCTCAGACGTTGCACCATGCTTTTCTAAATATGCTTCAACAAACGTTTCAATTTCTTTTGTCGTAATACCTGGTTTTATCATTTTCGCAATTTCTTTATGACATGAAGCGAGTAATTTTCCAGATTCATGCATTAAATCTATTTCATTTTTCGTTTTAATTGTGCTCATGCTGCCTCTCCTTACTAAACTTCCAATTATAAAAGCAAACATCACTTTTCTATTTTTCGAATGTAGATTCTTATTAAATTCGTTTTTTTAATATTACATCTAGTATTTTTGATTGATGTTTACTTATAAACAAAGTATATTGTTACTATACTATTAAAAGGAGGATTATTAAAGATGATGCATGCAGGAAGACTACGTCAGCAAACTTTGAACACGAAGTAACTTAATATGTTCAAAGGCTCTGTTTTCATAAAGCAGAGTAAACGGGATTAGTCTGCACATTTTTAATAATCTTCAACGGAAGAGTACACTTTCCACATGGAGAAAGGCAGATATACATCTGTCTTTTTTTCGTATATTTTTTCATACAAAGAGAGACGTTTATTCATTATATCCTCGTTTACTCTTAACCACAGACAGAAGCCCGTCTGTGGTTTTTTTATGATTACATTTCTTTAATCATATTGATGTATTTAGGATGATTAGTAACAGAAAACGTATGAAAGCATTAAAATCAGAATAAACATTTGGAGGAAACAAAAATGAATACACTTAAAGTTAAACAATTAGCAAATAAAGAAGGACTAAATATCTTAGAAGATTCAATAGAAATCAATGAATCTGGTGTTGACTTTCAAGTAGCACACGTTACAGAACAAAACGGGGATAAATAGATACTAAGAATTCCTCGTAGACCAGAATCCATGAGACATGCCCTACGAGAAAAAGAAGCGTTAGAAATTATGAAAAAACATGCAGAATTCCAAGTTCCTGATTGGTCTATATTTTCTGAAGAACTAATTGCTTATAAACAACTAAATGGCATTCCTGCCGCTACTATCGATATAGAACAACAAGGTTATGTATGGAAATTTAACGAAAAGAATGTACCAACCGAATACTATATTTCATTAGGAAAAGTTCTAGCGAATTTACACACATTACCTCAGCAAAAATTTAATAATACAAGTTTTGAAATTCTAACTGCTAATGAATTAAGAACTTCTATGAAACAAAGGATGAATCGAGTGAAGGAACAATACCATATCAATCAAAACTTATGGGATCGTTGGCAGGCATGGCTAGCTGAAGACTCTTTTTGGCCATCTCACGTAGGAGTAACGCACGGGGATATACATCCAGGTCATATCCTGGTTGATAATAAAAATAATGTAACTGGTTTAATCGATTGGACAGAAGTAGGAATAGCTGATGTATCTATAGATTTCACATCACATTATCTACTCTTCGGAAAAGATGGACTAACGAAGTTAATTAGCTCTTATGACAACGCCGGCGGTAAAACATGGTCAAGAATGGATGAACATATTATCGAACTTCTAACAACGAGTAGTATCACTGTTGCTGAATACGCTCAAGTATCAGGTTTGAAAAACATGCATGAAGCAGCTGTACACATGCTAGCAACTGAAAATTAATGAAGTTACTAAAAAACAGAAGAATCCTCTTCTGTTTTTTAGTTATTTTTACATATATAACTCATTTTCAAAAACTCAAAACAACTTCCATTTGTTTTCTGTATAAATGTCCCAACTGCTTCAAATCCTGCTCTTTTATACACTTTGATTGCTCTCTCATTAAATGTGGCTACTGATAATGTTATATACTTGCAACTGTATCTTTCTTTACTAAAATCTAATCCAGCTTTTACGAACTGTAAACCTAATCCATCGCCTGTTATATTAGGTCTCATCCCCAGTCCTATATCTACCGTTCGATTATCTGTTTTACAAAAGCTAAAGAACCCAATAAGGGTACCATCTTCCTTCACAGAAAATATATGATTTCCTCTGCTCTCCTCATGTAAAAACTCAGCTAAATCTTCTTCATCTGCCTCTATATCGTAAAAGGAATATTCCCCTTCATAATGCCAGTTGTATGCAATTTCTTCTGCTTCTTCTTGCGTCATTACTGTATATGCATAATTCATTTTTCTCCCCCCTTTAAAAGAGAGCTGCAATTAAGCAGCTCTCTTTTACAACGCATAAATTTCTTTATACTTCGCTTCTAAATAATCGGCTAAGTAGTTTGCATTTAACCCTTCACCTGTCACATCTTCTAAAATTTCAAGTGGTTTTTTCGTTTTACCATATTGGTGAATATGTTCTGTTAACCACTCACGAACTGGCGTCACGTTTCCTTCTTCTAATAATGCATCAAAGTTCGGAATGTCTTTTAACATTCTTTGCTTAAATTGCGCTGCATACATATAACCAAGCGCATAAGATGGGAAGTATCCAAATGAACCACCAGCCCAGTGAACATCTTGTAATACGCCTTGTGCATCATTCTCCGGACGAATTCCTAAATACGCTTCCATCTTATCATTCCAAGCCGCTGGTAAATCCTTCACTTGTAATGTGCCATCAAATAATTCTTTCTCAAGTTCATAACGAACCATGACGTGAAGCGGATATGTAAGTTCATCTGCTTCTATACGAATGAACGATGGCTTCGATTCGTTAATCGCATCATAAAACTCATCGACTGATATATCGTCAAATTGACCATCACTATACTCTTTTAACAAATCGTAATTTTTCTTCCAGAATGATTTATTACGACCGATAAAGTTCTCAAAGAATAATGATTGTGACTCATGAATACCCATAGATGTACCACTACATAGCGGTGTACCTTCAAATTTCTCTGCAATATTTTGTTCATATACAGCATGACCACATTCATGAATTGTCCCAAAAACAGCCATACGGAAATCTTTTTCGTCATAGCGTGTCGTAATACGAACATCCCCTCTATTTAATGTAATCTCGAAAGGATGTACCGTTTCATCAAGACGACCTGCTTCAAAGTCATAATTCAATTGCTTTAATAACTCTAATGTAAAGTTTTTTTGTTTTTCTTTTGAAAAATGTTCTGATAAAGCACTTGTTTTTAATCTCTTTTGCGACTCTGATATTTCTTTTACAAGCGGAACGATACGCTCACGAAGTTGACCAAATACGTGATCTAATACTTCTACTGTAATACCAGGCTCATACATGTCTAATAATGTATTATATTTGTATGTTTCGTAACCCCAATATGTAATAAATTTCTTTTTGAATTCAACAATTTTTTCTAAATATGGACGAAACATTTCAAAATCAGATTTTTCGCGAGCTTCTTCCCATACACTTTCCGCTTTCGCTTCTAATTTTACATACTCTTCATATTCCGCTTGTGGAATTTTCTTATTTCTATCATATTCTTTTCGACATTCTTCAACCATTTTCTTCGTCGTTTCAGAAAGTTTATTTTCATTTATTAAAGCTTCAAGCTCTGTCAAATAATTTCCCATTTCATCTGAAGTCGACATAACAAACACTTCTGATGAAAGCATGCCAATTACTTCTGAACGCTGGTCCACACCTTTTTTAGGCGCACCTGTTCTTAAGTCCCAAAACATTAAGCTTAATGCTTCTCCATAATTCTCTATCTTCTTCACATATGCTAAAAACTGCTTTTCTACTTCATATGTAGCAACTGTCATCGTATAAAAACCTCCCTTTTCTACCTCAAACTTAATTCGACATGGAAACATAAATTCCTTTTATAATAGAAAAAAAGCTTGGCAAGCGCCAAGCTTTCTCCTTATAATTCTTTACCTTCTACTGGCAGTACATTTTTCACTGCAGCAATTACTTTCTCATCTTCTGTATCAGATAAGAAAATTGATATAGCACCTTTATCGTCACTTGTACGAATTAAACGTCCAATCCCTTGACGAAGACGTAAAATCATATATGGTACATCTACATCCCAGAATGGATCATTTACGTGCTTACGTTTCGCTTCAAACACAGGATCATTTGGAGGGAATGGTAATGACCAAATAATAACATGTGATAATGATGAACCAGGAATGTCTAAACCTTCCCATAAATGAACGGCACAAAGTACAGTCTCTTCTTCATTTTGGAAACGAGAAACGAGCTGACTAATTTCTTGGTCCCCTTCATATAAGAATGGAACTGACATTTGTTCTTTACTCACATATTCTTTAAACGCTGCAAGTTCTTGCGTTGTACGGAATAATACGAGTGTACGTCCATTTGTTTTTTGGATATTTTCAAGTGTATATTGACACTTTCTTTCCCATTCATTTTCTTTCGTATGTGATAGCAAGTTTACTGCCATTTGTTCTTCATAATCAAATGGTGAGGCAACTGAGAATGATAAATAATCTTTTACCCCTAAACTATTTGCTGTAAATGCAAATGAATCATTGTTAGATAATGTAGCCGAAGAGAAAATATATGGGATTTTCTTTGAGAATACTTTCTCTTGTAACACTTCTTCAACTGCACGCGGCATAATTACTAATGTGAAGGCACCATCACCTTCTTCACCCCATGTAATTACATTTTTCTCATGCATGAAAAGACGAAGTGAATGTTCTAACACATCTAAATGCTCATCAACGATATTTAAATCATATGTGTTTACCGTATGCATTTCACTTTCAAATACTAATGCATCACCGACTTCACCAATTTTTGCATAAAGTCGCTTCGCTTCAGCCGTTACTTTTTCTGTCACAGTAATTTCTAGACGATCAGAACCAGCAATTTCCTTTTTATTCTCTTGTAACACATCAAAGAATCGTTCAGTTTGCCAAATTGTTTCTTCTACTAAATGTGCAAACTCTTCACGAATATCGTTTTGTAACAATCTCGTTAATAGTTGTTCCATCATCGTTTGCTTTAAACGATACGTTAAAGCTTTTTGTGCTGCATACTCTACAAGATGACCTTCATCGAATACAACACAACTACTTTCAGGTAATAACGGAATTTGTCCTTCACGCTTCCGAGCATCATACGTCCAAATATGATCCATGTAGAAATCCTGAGAACAAATGATTAAATCTGCCGCTTTACGATAATGTTCGCGCGAAAGGGTTTGACCACAACGATGACGAGAATCACATGTGAAGCAATCTTGGAAGTAATCCCAATTTACTTTTGACCATTCTTCATCATTTAACAGTGGAAATTCTTTTCGATCACCGTAATGAGTAAAGTTTTGCATCGTACCGTGGTCAAATACAAACTGCGGTAATTCGTAGTATACGTCTTCAATTACTTCTGGAGCTCGTCCACTCATAACATCTTCAAGTTTACGCAAGCATAAATAGTTATCCATCGATTTCGCAAGTCTAACATCAACAGATAGTCCTAATGCTTCAGATAATTTAGCGATGTCCCCTTCTTCTTTCACAAGCTGCTCAATTAATGTTTCATCTGCACAAGCGATAATAGCTGGTTTCCCTGTATAACGCGCGTAACAAATTGCGTATAGAAGATATACAATTGTTTTCCCTGTTCCTACGCCTGCCTCTGCGAACATTACTTTCTTCTCTTGGAAAGCACGCTCTAATTGAAACGCCATAAAAATTTGTTCATCACGCTCTTCAAAGCCTTTTTCCGGAAGGATGTCGTAAAACACATCTCCAATCCACTCATTCAACTTATCATAAAAATTATCTTGTTTCCCTACTTCAAATGGTAATCTCTTCTCAGTAAACATCCTTAGCCTCCAACCAAAAAGTTTTTCTATAAAAAGACATAGTAACTGCTACTCATATGCATGCAGTTACTTTCCCCTGTTGCAATACATAGAAATAATAGAAATATGCGAAAAAAAATTTTCCTTTCGCAAAAGGAAAATTTTTTTCTATATTAATGACTTTAAATAGCGTTTATCAATTGCTGTTTCATGTGAAAGTGCGGATAAATACTCTTCCTGCGCTTTTTCTATTTCATCAACAATTACGCCATGACTATCCACTTCTTTTCCGAGCTCATCATACGTACGGTGAATAGCTTTTTGAATCATTGATAATTGAAAACTATCCATATCACTTCCTCCTTTACGCATTACATAATAGCCAGTATATGCGTGCTAGAGGAGTTTTATACTATGAATTACGCGGTGGACGTTTTCCGAAGTATTGGTAGTAATCTGTACGGATAAATCCGTTAAACAACTTACGTTTCTTCGACGCATCTTTTCCGTAGCACTTCTCAAATGCTTCGTAACTTGTTAATACATATGCTGACCATGTATCTAATGGGCGGAATACTTGTCCCATTTCTTTATACAATTGCTCAACAAGTGCTTTTTCACTTAAACGTTCTCCGTATGGAGGATTCGTTACAACGTAGCCATAATCCTCTTTTGTTGTGAAATCTTTTACTTGCATTTGTTTAAATGTGATTAAATCACCTAAACCTACTTCTTCTGCGTTATCTTGAGCAACTCGAATCATACGATGATCAATATCTGATCCGATAATTTGTAATGGTTGATTGTAGTTCGCTAAATCTTCAGCTTCTTGGCGAGCTTCACGCCAGTTTTGTTTACCTACCCAGCCCCACTCATCTGATGCGAAGCCACGGTTAAATCCTGGTGCAATATTTTGTCCAATTAATGCTGCTTCAATCGGAATTGTACCTGATCCACAGAATGGATCAACAAATGGACGATCTGGCTTCCAGTTTGTTAATTTAATTAAAGACGCAGCTAATGTTTCTTTTAAAGGAGCTTCCCCTTGATCCATACGATACCCACGTTTATGAAGTCCAACACCACTCGCATCAATTGTTAATGTTGCGATATCTTTGAGCATCGCAATCTCAATACGGAATAATGGACCATCTTCTTCAAACCACGTTGTACGTTTATATGTTGTTTTTAATTTCTCAACGACAGCCTTTTTAACGATACGTTGGCAATCCGAAACACTGAATAACTCAGATTTCAGAGATTTACCGATAACAGGGAACTCTCCGTTCTCCGGAATATAATCTCCCCAGTTTAATGCTTTCGTTTTTTCAAATAGCTCATCAAATGTTGTCGCTTTAAATTCGCCAACTTTAATTTTTACACGATCCGCAGTACGTAACCATAAGTTCGTGCGACAAATCGCCTTTTCATCTGCTTCAAATGTTACTTTGCTGTTTTCTACTTGACATTCATAACCAAGATCGCGAACTTCTCGGGCAACTAACGCTTCAATACCCATTGCCGCTGTTGCAATTAAAGTAACTTTTCCCATTTACATTCACCTCTTATGTATATTCAAACAATAATTAATAGCATGTTGTCCTATTAATCATTACATTTTACGAAACATTTTCTCATTTACCATTTTAACTCATAATTTATAACTTCATACAAATAAAAAGCCCTCCTCTAACAAAGGAGAGCTGAGTTATTTCATAGTTGGTTCATAACGTTCTGTAAGCCATGTTCTGTTCCTTTGTACTGCAAACGGCCCACGCCTCGTACTCCGGTGGCAATCATCTATCTACAGGTTATACAACCTGTCCTTTCCCATCGTTCATTTCCTTGGAAAAGATTCCCCTACCATTATTTGGGTTTCTCGCTCGTGGGGTTTACCTCGTTCCACTCCTATCATTTCTTCAAGGACTTCGTCACTGTGGCACTTTAAAGGTAGTCAAACCATATCCGAAAGGACTTAGGTTTTTTCCCTGCCGTTAAACCAGCCTTACAGCCAGAATACCCTAGCTTATGAATTGGCTAGGCACGAACACTACAGCCATCTCAGGCCGTGCGAGCATGGACTTTCCTCTACAACGTTGGCGTTGCAGCGATTACCCAAACGTTATGACATCCATTAGTATAGTGGAAACAAAAAGATTTTGCAATGTTTTTTTCTATGTAAAATGCTTTAACCTTTTTATCACCAGAAATTATTCGTATAACTTACTTCCAAATACAGCTTTTTCTAAATTAGATAGACGTTTTAAAATGTCCGTATTCGTGTTGTTATATACTGGTTGTGCAACTGGTGTTTGTACAGGTTGTTGTGGAACTTGCGTTGCTACTAGTTTTTGTTCTTCTAGTTCACGCTTTAAACGAGCATTTTGTTGCTTTAATTGCTCAAATTCCTTGTGGAAAGCTTCATAATCTTTAATGATCATATCAAGAAACTTGTCTACTTCTTCTTGTTGATAACCTCTCATACCTGTTTTAAATTCTTTTTCTAAAATATCTTTCGCCGTTAATTTAATTTTATCCGAAATCATTTTCTTCACCTCAAATTTTTGCCAAAACTTTCATTAACTAAATTTTTTCAGAAACAATGCCTTTTGTCAATCAAATATACGAGTACTATATTACATATCACTCTGCATTATTCCACTGTTCCTCTTCTATTATATCTTGTAAATCAGAAAAAAGAATGAAATAACTGTGATAATTTTCTATTTCTCCTTTTTTCTTTGCCGCCTCTACAATATATTTAGGACTTCCTGGTTTTTCTTCATCATATACAGCTAAAAGAGCATCACTTTTTTCAATAAAAAATTGATTTTTTAATTTAAATTGCTCTGGGCTTTCGTACTTCCGTTTCGTGATACTATCAACATGATCTGCTTGAGAGAGAATAAATTCGTAATATTCACGACTATCTTCTTTCCAATTTTCTTCTTGTTCTAAAAACGGAGTAAATACCGCTAATTTTACATCTGGATACTCTTCTTGAATGTCAAAAACAACTTCAGCAGCCCATAGTTCAACTCCTAACTGGCCACTTATTATTACCCACTCCAAACCATCTTCTACAAAAGCAGTTAATTTACGACGCAGCGCCTTTTTTATACATTCTACTCCTGGATGATCATTTTTAAATATTCCAAGTTCAAATGGCTTATATCCTGTTACAGCAACAACTTTCATATCCACACCTCAATTACAAAAAAAGAACTAGCATTTCGCTAGTTCTAACATATCATTTACTTTTTAAACATTCCACCAACGTTTGGTCCTACATTAGGTCCGAATGGTGACACGTTTGGTCCTACATTAGGTCCAAATGGTGACACGTTCGGTCCTGGTCCGAATGGTGACACGTTCGGTCCTGGTCCGAATGGTGATATTTGATGACCGTGGTGATGATGACCATGGCCACATGGTCCACATCCGCCGCCGAATCCTGGATCGATTGGGTCCACAACATTTACATTTGAATTTGTTTGTGGGAAGAAGTTTTGGTTTTTAATTTGTTGATGATGTACATGTGTTGTATGTGTTGGAAAAATGTGTGGCACCACCGTTGTTGAAAAAGAGTGTGTTACGCATTGTTTCGTCGGATGAACGACAGGAGCAGTTGTACAAATAGGTCCTACAGGCTTATGCCCTCCAAAACAAGGATGACAATGATGCATAGTTTTTTCTCTCCTCTCTCGTTAAAAAAATCTGATTACACTTTACAGTATGAGAAAAGAGGTTAAGCCGCTTGTTATATATACCCATTTATTTCATGGAAATTTGTCTAGAACTATGTTTCATTCACAGTATGCGTAGTGGACAACACTCCATTATTATTTACCAAAAAAGCCTCCAACTTGCTTCACAATGCCGGTCACTTGATTCATCGCATTCATCATTTGTCCAGCTGTATTCATCATTTTATTCACATCATAGTTACCATCTGAGTTTTTAAATTGGGAAACAAAACTAGAAAATTGACTCGGTTGCTGTTGTTGTTTTTGTTTATTCTGCGTCGGGTACGGTTGTTTTGGTGGATAAAACATCGCTTGTTGATTTCCATAGGGAGATGGTGGTGGCATATAGTATTGTGAATTCATATAAGGTTGCTGTTGTTGTTCCATATAGGGCTGCTGCTGTTGATTCATATAAGGTTGCTGCTGTTGTTGCTGTTGATTCATAAACGACAATTCAAATGGCTGGTAATAATTTTGATTTCCATAATGAGGCTCGAAAGGATACATATTATACCGTAAATATGTATCCGTATTATATTGGTACATATCTTGCTGTGCATATGGATTAGATTGCTGATATACGTTAGATTGTTGAAACATGCATTCTCTCCTCCTTCACATAAGTTTCTACATATATAATATGTACCTGTAAAATAATTTGTGTGACGGAGTATCTGTCTATTTTTGTCGGAAGTTTAAATTTTTAAAAAATTAAGAAAGAAAACCCTTCCATGCTATGATAATGAAGAAGAAGATTCTCATGGGGGAGGAATCAACATGGTATTAGGGGATTTAAAACAAGCGTTTTCTCAAAAAAAGGGGTATGCCACAGAAAATGCAAATGAATTATTAGACTTTGCGAGACATTGGTATCTCGAAGGGAAAATATGCATTTCTGATTACCGAACTTTAATAAAAGAATTAGAAATAAATGGGGCAACAAAACCTACAACAATGACAGAGGCTTAAAAAAAACAAGAGGGTTTCCCCTCTTGTTATTTACATTGCTCAACTATATTTTGCAAAGTATACGAAATAGCTTGATGTGTTTCAAAAAATCGCTTACCTTTACCTTTATTTACAAAACATTGCAACACATTCGCTTGTAAATTATCGTATACTTGATCAATTTGCTGTACATGTATATACTTCGGCTTTTCTTCCTTAATCCACGTATAAGCTAATTCTTTCCACACCGCCAGTTCCTCATCTACCATGTTTACAAATGGTTTCATATCCTTATAAAAATCATATTCGATCATTTCTCTTTTTTTCATATTCGCTTCATTATTATACTGCATGAGTTTTTCCGAAGACTGTATTAACGCCTCATACTTCATTTCATTCCCACCTTATTATGCACTCACTACGACGTTTTGAAATGTTTTCACCCAATTCCCTTTTTCTTCGTGATGCACTAATTTATTTTCCATATGCTCAATATGCATTTCTGTTATTTCTATCTTATTGCATATATTTTCACCTTTATCCTTTAATGCATGATTCATTCTAATCCCTATATTCATTTCCAGCAAATCGAGAGAACTTAACATTTGATCCATTTTTTTCATTACATCTTCCTTCTGAACCATCGCCATATATAAAACGCCTCCTTCTTTGCTTTTCCTTTGTCATGTAATTTCGCCGCATGATTCCTCACTCCTGCTCACATGACAAAACTAGTTGTTATTCGTCAAAGAAATCATTTTGTATGTCATTTATAGAAATGGTAACAATACAAAAGGGAGGTGTATTAAGATGGCAAAGAACAAAAACGAAAAAAAGAAGAAACAAAACAAACAAAATAAACCCGAAACTGGCAATCCAAAATTAGATGGTCCAAACTTCCCTGCTACATAAAGTGAAACTTTAATCAGTGGGGAGTTGTTCATCCCCACTGATTATTAGCCTTCACCAATCAGGCTTTTACAAAAAGCTAATTTCTAAGGCATCCTTAATCTCTTATATTCATTAAGTTTTGAGATTAAATTTTTAACACACTTGGCAGGATTACTTCACATTAAGAAGTCCCGTCTTCATTTATGAAGACGGGACTTCTTTTTTATTATATCACGAACTCATCCATCCTTTTAACAAAACGATTTACGATAGAAGCCGCATAGATCTGCTCCCTCTTTCTTTTATACCATTCTGTTATATCAACTTCCCCCTTATACTCTTTCAATAAAAATAGCTCATTTATTTCTGTATCTCTACAAAACCAATCCCTCATACTTATTTCCTTATGTGCAACAGCAGGATAAACCTCTCTAAGGGGTGGCGTACAAGATTTTCTAGCTTCTCTTACATAATATTCATAATCTGCTCTTGACCCTGTGTGTATCGTTTGCAATGCAAACCTATGGAATAAACTTTTATACTTCGGATGAAATAGTAACTCTGCTAATTTCTTCCCTAGTTCTATACGCTTCTGTAATGTTTCAAATTGATAAACTGAAAAACCATACATACTCCCTTCAACGGTTGGAAAAATAACGGCACTAACATGAAACATTTCTTGCAATTTAAAAAGTGCTGTATGGAATACATGTTTTTTAAAATATGTATTCTCAATAACTGGTTTTTGAATTTTATTTTGTTCATTTATAATAAGCGCTGTCATAAGCCTATTTATATCTTTTTTCTCCCAAAAATATATCCATTCTTTTTCCATAAAAATTGATACGTCGAAATATTGTAACAAGTAAAATAGCGGCACCTGCCTCTTCTTACTTTCTTCGTATAACAATAGCTGAGGAAATGCATCTAAAAAAATAATCCAATTAGCTTCTTCATAAGTCTGAAACAAATGTTTTTTTACTATTTGAGGTAAAACAGCAGCATAATACCTCCCTTTTAAATCAGTCATATTCCATCCCGCATTTCTCGAGACCATACTCGCTAAAAAAGCCCATCTAATTTCACTATTTCTTACATAATATTCTTGATAAGACTGCGTTCGAGAAATGTTGTCCATATTAGCTATTTCTATTTCCTTCTTAATGTTGTAAACCATTGTTTTTTCTTCTTCTGTACAGACCATATTTTTACGATATTGTTTAATTTTTTCATAATCATTCCATGTAAACATGAATAAGTCATCATACCTTTCTTCAAAAAGGTCACATCTTTTTTCATTTTTTGTTATAATCACCTTTGTAAGTAATTCTTAGCAAGTTGGGAGTGGACACACTATGACCATTCGTTACCCAAATGGAAAACGGTACAATCAAGCTTCACAACCTCATAAAACACCAATTAAAAAACATACTTATAGTAATAGAGGTATGTCCCTTGAAGAGGAACTGAATGAAACAAATGAATATTACTTAACCCATAATATTGCATGTGTACATAAAAAACCGACACCTCTTCAAATTGTAAAAGTAGATTACCCCGCTCGAAGTGCTGCAGTGGTAAAAGAAGCGTATTTTAAACAACCTTCTACAACAGATTACAACGGTGTATATAAAGGGAAATACATCGATTTTGAAGCGAAAGAAACAAAAAATAAAACTAGTTTCCCACTTCAAAACTTCCACCTTCATCAAATTGAACATATGAAGCAAGTGATTGCTCATAATGGAATTGCATTTGTTATTATTAAATTTACACTTTTTGATGAACTTTATTTACTCGATGCTAAACATATTATTGCATTTTGGAATCGTCAAAATACTGGTGGACGTAAATCAATTACGAAAGAAGAAATAGAAGAGCATGGCTCTTTATTGTCATGCGGTTATCACCCTCGGATTGATTATATCCGTGTACTAGACACGGTTTATTTTTCGTGATAGAGTCATCACTAAGGCTCTTTTTTCGACTTTTGGGGGAGAGAATGAAAGGTAGGAGAAAGTATAATGTCAGATAATTATCGTTCTCGTACAGAACGAAATCATGTGAAAAATCAAAAGAAAGAAACCAATAAAGAAGAAAAACCAAAGAAAAAAGGCTCCTTTTTCAAGAAATTTCTTGTAGGTTGTCTACTTCTTGGTATCGTTGGTCTCATAGCTAGCGTTTCCGCTTTCTTTGTAATGGTAAAGGACGCTCCAAAATTAGACAAATCAAAACTTGTTAATCCTTTATCTACAAAGTTTCTTGATAAAAACGGAAATTTCTTCTATGAATATGGTGCTGAAAAACGAACCCATGTTACTTACGATCAAATTCCAAAGGTAGTTGAAAATGCATTCCTTGCGACTGAGGATTCACGCTTCTATGATCATAATGGAATTGATTTTAAACGAACTACTAAAGCAGTTATGGAAAATGTCACTGGCGGTTTCGGTTCCCAAGGTGGTAGTACGATTACACAACAAGTAGTTAAAAACTATTTTCTAACGATGGACAAAACTGCAAAACGAAAAGTGCAAGAATGGTACTTATCTTACAAATTAGAGCAACAATACTCTAAACATGAGATTTTAGAAATGTACTTAAACAAAATTAACTTAGGTAACCGTTCGTATGGTATTGCAACAGCAGCCCAAAAATATTATGCCAAAGATTTAAAAGACTTACAGTTGCATGAAGCTGCAATGCTCGCTGGTTTACCCCAAGGTCCTAATATTTATGATCCAACAAAACCAGACAACGTTGAACGAGCTACACAACGTCGTAACGTCGTATTATCATTAATGAATCGACATGGTTATATAACAAAAGATGAAATGAATAACGCAATGAAAATCCCTGTAACTGAGGGCCTTCAACCGTCTTCAGAAGTAACTGAGATGAAGTATCAAGCATTTTTAGATGCTGTTGTAAAAGAAGTTGAAAAAGAATATCCGGATGTAAATATCGGTTCAGATGGTTTAACGATTCATACAACACTTGATCAAGATGCTCAAGATTACGCTGATAAAATTATGGATGGCAATCTTATTAAATATCCGAACGATCAATTCCAAGGATCATTCGTATTTATGGATACACAATCTGGAGAAGTTCGAGCAATTGGAGCTGGGCGTAAAGAAAGTAAGTCTACTTTCAAAGGTCATAATATGGCCACTGATTTAAAACGCCAAGTCGGTTCAACAATGAAACCAATTTTCGACTACGGCCCAGCAATTGAGAATTTACAATGGTCTACATACCATCAATTAAATGACTCAGAGTATACGTATTCCAATGGTAAAAAAATACGAAATGCAACAAATAGTTACAAAGGTGACGTTTCACTACGTGAAGCTTTGAAAAAATCATTAAACATCCCTGCTTTAAAAACAGCCCAAGCGGTTGGTATTCCTAAGTCACAAGCGTTTGCTGAAGGCTTGGGTATGACATTTAAAGACGGAAAAGCATATGAATCAACAGCAATTGGTAGTAACGATAGTTCTCCATTAGCATTAGCAGGGGCGTATGCCGCATTTGGTAATGACGGTGTGTATAACAAGCCTCACTTCGTAAAAGAAGTCATCTTCCCAGACGGGAAAAAGAAAAACTTTAAACCGAAAGAACAACGTGCAATGCACGACTATACAGCTTACATGGTGACTGACGTTCTTCGCGACGTAGTAAAACCTGGTTCTGGTGGTACAGGTCCAACAGCATACGTTTCAGGTGTTGATGTAGCCGGTAAAACAGGGACACAAAACTTTGATGAAGACGTTATTAAAAAATATGGCATTCCAGCTGATGCAAACAGAGATAGCTGGTTCGCTGGATATTCACCGCAATATACAATGGCTGTTTGGACTGGTTACGAAAAAGATGGTCCAGAAAATTACATTGGCGATCGCTCTACTAAAATTGCGCAACAAATGTTCCAAGTAATGATGAGCAAATTCGCTACAGATAGCTCTCGTTTCGAACGCCCTTCTTCTGTACAAGAATTAAATGGTGAATTGTACGTAAAAGGTGCTAAGAAAGATGCAGTGAAACAAATTAAAGTAGATGCACCTAGTGGTCTTAATGTCACTTTCGATGGCGCTAGCACTGTTACATTAAAATGGTCTGGCCCAGCAGAAGTTGATGCATATGCAGCAAGCTATAAAGCGACTGACGGTTCAAGTGGTAGCCTATCAATAAGTGGTACAACAGCTACTCTTGGTGGTATTAAACCAGGTGTTACTTACAGCTTCTCTGTGGTAGCGAAAAAAGGTACTGGAACAAGCCCTGCAGTTGGTGCATCCTTCACTGCCCCTGGCGGAACTCCAGCTCCAGATACTAAGAAAGCTGAAGATGAGGCTAAGAAAAAGGCTGAAGATGAAGCTAAGAAAAAAGCTGAAGATGAACAGAAAAAAGCTAATGAAGACAAACTAAAACAAGAAGAAGCTCAAAAGAAAGCCGCTGAAGAACAGCGCAAACAACAAGAACAGCAGCAGCAACAGCAAGAGCAACAACGTAAACAGCAAGAAGAAGCTCAAAAGAAAGCTGAAGATGAGGCAAGAAAAAAAGCTGAAGATGAGGCTAAGAAAAAAGCTGAAGATGAAGCTAAGAAAAAGGCTGAAGAAGAGCGCAAACAACAAGAACAGCAACAACAACAAGATACTGGAGGAGATCCTACTCCTCACGCAGACGGAAGTGTTGTTACAACAGAGTCTTAATAAACAAAAAAGAAGTCCATTTCTCTTAATGAGAAATGGACTTCTTTTTTGTTATCATTTTCTTTACATATAGCTTTTCTATTTCGATATACAACTGTGCTAATTGAATGTAAGAATGATAATTACTCGGTTTTTTTATAATAAATGAATATCTCTCCATAAAATTAACAGGTTGCACTTCCAATTTATTCGTATAAACTTCCATATCATTTAAACTATGAACAGGTTGCTCATTTAGCCAGCATAGAATCGATAACAAATGCGCTGCAAAAAGAATCATTGGACTCTCAGCTTCTTGCTTTTTTCTGTTTCGAAACAGTGTAGCAATTTCTTCATGCTTGTTTTTCCATACATTCAACATCGCAGGAATACTTTTTTCAATTTCATTCCATGGCTCATATTGTCTTTCAATGTCAAATATAAAGTAAGTATTTTGTATTATTTCTTCAAAAGATTGTTCTATATTATACGCAATCGAATTTACGCCTTCTTTAAAAAATGGTACGTATCGAAATTCTTTCGGTATTTCTATAACTCGCTCCATCCTTTAGTTCCCCTTCATTCTCTTCTTTCCCTCTCGACATACTTCTAGCAATCGGCACTCTTCACATTGTGGTCGCTGCGCTTTACAGTGATAACGTCCAAAGAAAATCATTCGGTGATGTGTAACGCTCCACTCATCCATCGGAATTTTCTTCATTAACGTTTTTTCCACTTCTAATACAGAGTCTTTCCATCTACAAATTGCTAATCGTTTACTCACCCGTTCCACATGCGTATCAACAGCAATTGCAGGCATTCCAAATGCTACTGATACGACAACATTTGCTGTCTTTCTTCCTACACCTGGTAATTTCGTAAGTTCATCGCGGTCCCTTGGTACTTCTCCATTATAATCATCTAATAACATTTGGCTTAGCTTTTGAATATTTTTTGCTTTGTTTCTATACAATCCAATAGAGCGTATATCTTGTTGTAATTCTTCTAGAGAAACACTTAAATAATCTTCTGGTGTTTTATATTTTTGAAATAAATTTTTCGTCACCTTATTTACAAGTGCATCTGTACATTGTGCAGATAATGCCACCGCGATTACAAGTTCAAACGGATTATCATGAATTAATTCACAATGTGCTTCTGGATACATATCCGCCATTGTGTCTAAACAATAACGAATTTGTGTTTTATTTAACATATACTTCCTCCTACATTACTGCTCCAACCAATTATAAAAAGGCACTTTCCCAGTAAATTTCGTCTCTTGTTTCGTCGTTTGTTGCGTTCGTTGCTGATTTGCTCTAAATTTCCGCCCTTGATTTTGAGCTTGATCTACTGTTTTAATGCCATTCTTTTTCCACTCAAATAAAATACGGTCAATATATCGGAAATTCAACTTACCACTCATCACAGCTTCCCTAAGAGCCGCTTGAATTAAATTCGGATGATGTTCATCTTGATCTTCCCACATTCCTAACGTTTCACATTCAAATGGCGAAAGTGGTCTTCCAAATTCTTTTTCAAACACTGTATATAAATTGACTTGCATCTGTTTTTTTTCTTTTTGTTCTTCCTCTATTGATTCATCCATTAAGAAATGCAATATTTTTTCCCATAACGGTTGTAATGAATAACTTTCGCACATCATCGCTTCTGATCTTTGTCCACCTTCTAGTGATAAAAAACCTTTTTGAATCAATGCCTGAATTACTTCCATACATTTCATTTCCGTTATCGTCATCCGTTCTGAAATCTCTGAAGGAGTCGGAAACGAATTACCCGATTCTAAAAATGTGTGCACATGAAGTACAACCATAAATTCCGTCTCATTTAAACCTAATTTTTTATAATGCATCATTAGCAATTTTGGAATTGCAATACTTCCCTGCTCAAACCACTGTAACATCATTTTCTTTTTCATCACCAAACACCTCGCTCTCTAGTATAACACACCTTTCGCTATTTCTTTTTGCCACAATTCGTCAAAAAAACCTTCCTATTATGTAGGAAGGTTTTTTGTATTACATGAATAAAATATACGATTAAGCTTGCACTTTACTTTTCATGAACGTATGAATGCGTTCTAGTGCTTTTTCTACTTGTTCAAGAGATGTCGCATATGATAAACGGACGTTATTTGGAGCCCCAAATCCTGTACCTGGTACAAGTGCTACTTTTTCCTCTTCTAATAAAGCTTTTGCCCACTCGTCAACTGTATCATATCCTGATAAAGCTACAGCTTCCTTCACGTTAGGGAATAAGTAAAATGCACCTTGTGGCTTAATACAAGTAAAGCCAGGGATTTGAATTAATTTATCATAAATAATGTTTAATCTTTCTTCAAACGCTTGACGCATTATTTCTACAGGTTGTTGTGAGCCTGCATATGCCGCAATCGCGCCGTATTGAGCGATTGAAGTAGGGTTTGACGTACTATGACTTGCTAAGTTCGTCATCGCTTTAATAAGCTGCTTATTTCCTGCTGCATATCCAATACGCCATCCTGTCATAGAATGAGATTTAGATACACCATTAATAATTAGGGTTTGTTCTTTTAATGCATTAGAAAGCTGGGCAATTGAAGTATATTCTGCACCACCATAAATTAACTTCTCATAAATTTCATCTGAAACGATTAAAATATTGTGTTCCAAACATACTTCTCCAAGCTGTTGTAATTCTTCTTTGCTGTAAATCATTCCTGTTGGATTGCTCGGTGAATTAATAATAACTGCTTTCGTTTTTTCTGTAATTGCCTCACGTAGCTGCTTTGCTGTAATTTTGTACTCATTGTCTTCTAGACCTTCTACATAAACCGGATTACCGCCAGCAAGCTTTACTTGTTCTGGATAACTTACCCAGTAAGGAGTTGGGATGATAACTTCATCTCCCTCATCAAGTAATACTTGGAATAATGTATATAGTGCATGTTTTGCACCATTACACACAATAATCTCAGATGGATCATACTTAATGCCTTGATCGCGCGTAAATTTCTTCACAATTTCTTGCTTTAACGCTTGCAAACCACCTGTTGGTGTATATTTCGTATGTCCTTCTAACATCGCTTTATGCGCCGCTTCCATAATATGCTCTGGTGTATTAAAGTCAGGTTCCCCTGCTCCTAATGCAATTACATCATGACCTTCTGCTTTTAATGCTTGTGCCTTTGCTGTAATTTCTAAAGTTGAAGACGGTGTTAAAGCAGCTACTCGCTTTGCTAATTTCATTTGTGGTTCCCCCTACATCTATTTTTCAATGCTGTAATGTGCAGCATATTCCCCATTTTGAAATTCTAGATAATAATACGTATAACGATCTTCCTGATCAATATATGTAATTTCCCACAACGGAATATCGTTTTCAGCACCTAATTTTACTTTGACAATTTGTTTTGGCTTCGGCTTCGGCTCATCGCCTTTTCCAGTTGCTTGGTCTGCCAATCTTTGTAAAGCCTCTTTTTCAGAAATGCCTTCACTCTTTTTCTTCACAAGAACATTTCCTTTTTTATCAGGTACCCAAACAATAGTTGCTTCTCCTTTTTCATCTGTACCTTGTACGACTGTATATGAAGATTTTCCGTTATAATAATCAACTGATTTTACCTTTGTAAGCTTTGCTTTTTCTTTAGCAATTTCTACAGATTTTGATTCTTTTGGAATTTTCTTTTCCATCGTTTTATTATAAACATACGCCCCGTATATTCCGCTAGCAACGATAACGATAATGATTGCAAAGATCCACTTTTTCATTGTATCACTACGTTCTGTAAATGGTAAATACAGCTGTTTCTTTGTCTTTTTCGTCTAATGCTAATCCGAACATAAGGTCCTGCTCTTTTAACGTACGATTCAAACTATCAACAATTTTATACAAATCAGACGAATACTTAATACGCGTCGTTGATAGTACTTCGATTTTCTTCTCCATGAAAAAACTCCTCCGTTACACAAAAATTTCTAATTATAGAAGAACGCAATGCGGTTACAATAAGAGTACATTCTTTACAACCCCTGCTTCATCACCCATCTATTATAGCAGGACATGTACAGCAAAAAAAGGTTTCAAGTCGAAAACCAATACATTTTGTATACAAGAAGTAAGAAAAATAAAATTCCTCCTACCCACATTTTTTACGCCTGAAGTTTCTAAATACTTCAGGCGTATTTTTCTTCCAAAATTTATCAACTTAATGGTTCTTCTAATTGTACTAGTAATTCTTCTAATGGCCCCTCATACAGCGGGACATTCGGAATAGATTGTAAAAATCGTTTTCCATAGGAAGAACTCGTCAAACGACGATCTAACACTACTACGGTTCCCGTGTCTGTACTCGTTCGAATTAAACGTCCGAACCCTTGTTTAAAACGCAATATTGCTTGTGGGAGCGCTAATTTAGCGAATACATCCTCACCTTGATTTTTTAACCATTCACCTTTCGCTTCCATCATTGGCTGATGAGGAGGTGTAAACGGAAGACGGACAATGACTAGACAACTTAAGGCATCTCCCGGAATATCTACCCCTTCCCAAAAACTACTTGTACCTAACAAAATCGATTTGTCGAACTCTTGAAACTTTCGAATTAAACGGCTTCGACTTCTATTATTCACACTTTGCGTTAATAATAAATAACCTTCTAATTCATCATTATTTTTCAAATTCGTATAGGCTTCTTTCAACATTTCATACGAAGTAAATAATACGAGCATTCTACCTTTTGTAGTTTTCGCTATCTTTGCAATATGTGCCGATACAGATTCAATATATTCCTCATTACTTACTTTCTTAATAAAAGGCACATCCGTTGAAACCATTAATTTCATTTGTTCATCATAACGAAATGGCGATGGAACCTTTAATGTGTTTGGAGCAAAATCATGTAAACCAAGCTCCTCTTTTATATAATCAAATGTATCGTTAACTGTTAATGTCGCTGATGTAAAAATAACACTCTTTTTCTCCGTTAAAAATTCATCAGCAAATCTTTCACCAATATGAACAGGTTGCGCATATAAAACAGTCGAATGAATCGTCCCTTTCGTTTCCGTCTCCATCCAAGTTACATATGCATTTTTTTCTAATACGAGTAACTGTAATGATTCTGCCATCTTTCTCAGTAACTCAATTAAATGCATAAATTCACCCGTAACAACGTGCATCTCCCATTCTAACTTACTTTGCAATATATCCACTTGTTTCTCAAGATTCGTCACTAGTCTTCTTAATTCATATACAAAACGATTTGTTAATTCAACAATACTATCCCACAACTTACCTTTCTCTACTTCTGTGTTATATCGATATATGAGTGGCATATTGTTTGGTCCTTGCTCTTGCTTCGTTTGTTTAAATATAAAAGCGCGTAGCATTTGAAATAGTTCATCCGCATCAAATTTTAGTTCCTTCAAACTATGACTTATCATACGGAAAGTCGAACGAGATGCTTGCTCTGACTTTTTCATCATTTTATATACTTTAGACAGCACATCATCCGTTTCTAGTGTACCAAGACGAGATAAAATCAATTGAAAATACATACAGGAGAACTGCTCACCTAATGTTCTACTCGCGGCCTCTTCAATATGATGAGCTTCATCAAAAATAATATGTTCGCATGAAGCAAATAATGGTTCTTCACTTGAAAAATCTTGGAATAATAACGCATGATTTGTAATAACGATATCTGCAAATAAAGCTTTATTCTTTGCTCGCTGGTAAAAACAACGACTAAACCAATTACTTTGCATACCGCCCGGGCTATATGCGTCACTACAAATACGATTCCATAGTAACTTTCCACCCTCAGGAATATTTAATTCGTCACGATCACCCGTTTCAGTTTGCAATAACCAAACTAAAATCTTCGCCTTCGTAAGTGCCATATCATAATTTTTCTCTTCCTCTTGCAAAGCATACTCAAATTTATGTAAACAAAGATAATGCTTTCTTCCCTTTAGAAGAGCTACCTCAAATACAAATGGCATTATTTTTTGTAATAACGGAATTTCTTTTTCCAATATTTGTTGTTGGAGTTGTACCGTCTGTGTACTGATAATGACAGGTTCTTCTTTTTTCTTTGCAAAATAAAGACTAGGAAGTAAATAAGCAAGCGTTTTTCCAGTCCCTGTACCCGCTTCAATAAGAGAAAAACGAGAATCTCTTAACGCCGTATATATCTCTTTCATCATCATTTGCTGACTTTCTCTTCTTTCAAACTTTGGCATATGTAATTCCAGTTTATCCATCGTTTTATTCAAGAAAGCATCAAACTTTAATGAACATGTTTCTCCAATGCTTAAAGAATAGTTCCGTTTTCGCAGCGCAATATTTCGATGTACTTCATACTCTGCTATCTCTTCTTTACCGTGCATTACTTTCTTTAAAATATTTTCAGAAAGCACATCAGCTATATCACTTTGGAATACATCGCTTAATTCATAAAGCGATTGTAACGTGACAAGTGGTAACTTTTCAATTTCATTTAAAAATTGTAAAAACAATTCCGCTGTTGCAAGAGCATCACTATCCGCACGGTGTGGTTGATCATGCTCGAGTTCATGTTTTTTAGCTAAATCACGTAATTTATAACTATCAGCTGTTGGCAAAAGAATTTGGGCCAATTCAACCGTATCGATTTTCGGACAATGTATTTCTGTATATCCAGCTTGTCTTAATTCTTCATTTAAAAAATTCCAATCAAAGTGAACATTATGCGCAACGAAAGCCGCACCTTGTAATAGCTCAACAATCATCGGGGCTACATCTTGAAATAACGGGGCTTGTTTTACAAGACTTTCATCAATCCCTGTTAATTCTGTAATAAATGGTGGGATTTCTCTCTTTGGGTTAACAAAAGACGAAAAAATCTCCAATATCTCTCCATCTTCTACTACAACAGCTGCAATTTGGGTAATTTTATCCTTCCCATCTTTCCAGGAGTTCCCTGTCGTCTCTAAATCAACAACGACATAACGCTTACTCATATATGTAACACCTCAATTTCTTACCTATCAAACACAAAAATTATATAATGTTACTATACCACGTTTTATCTCATCTTAATGAAAAGATGCACAAAAAAGCTACCTCTGTAATAGAGATAGCCTTTCCTACTATAATATCGTACCTGCTTTTTCAGCACCTAACATTTCAATAATTTGATTCTGATCGTCTAACACTGCAATTTTTGGTTCTTGTTTATGAACCTCTTCTTCCGTAACTAGGCCATAACAAATAATAATTACTTTGTCTCCTGGTTGTACAAGCCTTGCCGCAGCACCGTTTAAACAAACAACACCACTACCACGTTCCCCTTTAATAACGTATGTCTCTAAACGAGCTCCATTATTATTATTTACAATTTGTACTTTTTCGTTTTCTACAATATTTACTGCATCCATTAAATCTTCATCAATTGTAATACTACCTACATAATTTAAATTTGCTTCCGTTACTGTTGCACGATGTAACTTCGCTCTCATCATTGTGCGAAACATAGATGCTCCCCCTTATTTAACTGTTAATGTTATATTGTCAATTAATCGTACATTTTCAAACTTAACTGCAATCGCTAAAATGATTCGTCCTTCAAGTTTATCTATTATTTCCAATGAAGGATATGCATATAAATCTACATAATCTACATTGCCTTTCGTATGCGTCTCGATATGCTCTTTCACTAGATTTGTAATGATTTCCGGATTACGTTCGCCCGCCTCAATTCTTTCTTTCGCTATACATAGACTGCGGTATAAATGAGGAACCTCTGCACGCTCTTCTTGTGATAAATACACGTTACGAGAACTTTTCGCTAATCCGTCTTCTTCTCTTACGATATCGACTGGCACAATCGTAACTGGAATATTAAAATCAGTTACAAATCCTTCAATTACAGCCACTTGCTGTGCATCTTTCATACCAAAATAAGCACGCGTTGGCAATGTAATATTAAATAATTTCATTAGTACAGTCGCAACACCAGCGAAATGACCAGGTCTTTGTTTGCCGCATAATACATCAGTACGCTTCACAACTTCTACTATTGTCGTTTGTTCTGCTGGATACATTTCTTCTACGCTCGGATAAAATAAATAATCTACACCGTTCTCTTTTGCTACATTCTCATCCCTATCAATATCACGAGGGTATCGATCTAAATCTTCATTCGGTCCAAACTGTAGCGGATTAACAAACACGCTTAAAACTACAATTTCATTTTCTTCTCTTGCCTTACGTAATAAAGTAGCATGACCTTCATGTAAATACCCCATCGTTGGAACAAAACCAATACTTTTTCCACTTGCATGCAGTTCGCTCGTAATTTGCTGCATCTCTTGCACTGTAGTTACGATTTTCATTATTGTTTTCCTCCGTATAACGCTAAGCATTCTTCCTCTTTCATTGTGAACGAATGTTTTTCTTCAGGAAATTGCTTTGCCTTTACTTCCGCAACATATTGCGAAATGCCTCGCACAATCTCCTCCTGAACAGACGTATATTGTTTCACAAACTTCGGAACACGCTTTACGCCATATGATATAAGATCGTGGTATACAAGAACTTGCCCATCTACTTTCTGTCCTGCTCCAATGCCAATTGTAGGAATTGTTAGTTGCTTCGAAATTAGTTCTGCTAACTGCATAGGCACACATTCTAATACAAGCGCTATCGCACCAGCTTCCTCACATTTCTTCGCATCTTCAATTAATTTTTTTGCACTTTCAGCATCTTTTCCTTGTACTTTATATCCACCCAATACTCCTACAGATTGAGGGGTTAAACCTAAATGTGCTACAACAGGAATTCCTGCATTCGTCAAATAGTGAATCGTTGATATCACTTCTCCAGCACCTTCTACTTTCAGTGCATGCGCCCCACTCTCTTGAACGATACGGCGTGCATTCACCATCGTTTCTTGTAATGATACGTGATAAGACATAAACGGCATATCAGTTACAATAAATGTTTCTTTTGCTCCGCGGCGTACAGCTTTCGTATGATGAATCATATCCTCTACTGTTACAGGTACTGTTGAATCGTATCCGAGTACAACCATCCCAAGAGAATCTCCAACTAAAATCATATCAACTTCAGCTTCTTCTGCTAATTGAGCAGAAGGATAATCATACGCCGTTAGCATTGTAATCGGCTCACCTTGCTCTTTCATCTTCAAAAAATCTGTTTTTGTTTTCAAAAACTACTCCTCCTTTATGCAGGAGAGAGGAGATGGCCGAAATCATATAAAAAACCCCTCTGGCCATAAAAGGGCAGAAGGGTTGTGTGTTAGTCGGCATTATTCATCCCTCTGTCCCAGTCCGTTATTGGATCAAGGCAGAATCCAAGTTATTATTTTTCGTATTGCTTCGAATCATGGTGCAGTTCGCTCTGATACTGCCCACATTCGAACTAATTATAGCAAACTCCAAAAAGGAATTGCTACATTTTTTCGAAAAAATAATTTTTTATTCCTATTACGGTATGTGAAATTTCCATAAATAACTCAAATTATAAAAAGATAAATAGCTTTGTTTACATACATCGTATAACTCTTTCAATAATGATGCAGGTTAATTGAGGAAACATACTTACAAAAGGAGAATTACGAATGTCTATGAACAAATGGTTATTTCGATTCATCTGTTTGCTTGTGATGATTATAGGGATAATAACTTTTAGCTCCTTCCATGCATTTGCCTCCGTTAACGTCGTAACACAACCTGCTGAGCCAGCGAAAGTGATTGAAGTCGAGCTAAACGATGATTACTTTAAGCCAAACGTCATCACGATTCCGATTGACGAATCAACAACATTGCTATTGAAAAATAAAGGTAAAAACGAGCACACCTTTACAGTAAAAAAACTCGACGTTGACGTCGTAGTCGAGCCAGGGAAAGAAAAAAACATTACCGTGAAACCTAAAAATACCGGTACATATGAATTAATATGCCGATACCATCTCCTTAAAGGAATGGAGGGCAAAGTAATCGTCAAATAACATGCATGGCCAACTAGACGAATTTATTATCAATTTACAAATTCAACTCAAAAATATTGAAATAAAAAGAAGTTCCAAAAGAGGAACTTCTTTTACTTAATTTCGATATCCGCAGAATGAATATGATGTACTTTTCCTTCATGATCCTCCAGAAGCAATACACCATCCTCTGTAATTCCTTTTGCTACCCCCGTAATCGTCTCTCTCATCGTTCGAGCGGTAATTTCTTTCCCGATGCTCACAGCGTAACTTTCCCAAAGAATTTTAATAACAGAGAAACCATTTTGTAAATACTCTTCATATAATTTTTCTAGTTGTAAATAGATTTGTTGCATAAGCTCTGCACGAACAATCGGCTTACCTGATTCAATCGCTAATGAAGTAGCAATGTGCTGAATTTCTTCGTCAAAATGTTCTTGCTTTTGATTCGCATTAATACCAATTCCCATGATGACAGCATTAATTTTATCAGGATCCGCTTGCATTTCTGTTAATATGCCGACAGCTTTTTTACCTTGGATTAAAATATCATTTGGCCATTTTATTCCTACGTTTACACCCGCACATTTTTCAATTGCTTGCGCAACGCTAACTGCAGCTAACAAAGTAAGCTGCGGTGCATGATGAACCGGGATTGATGGACGCAAAATAATACTCATCCAAATTCCTGTTCCTTTTGGCGAATGCCATTTTCTGCTTAAACGACCTCTGCCCGCTGTTTGCTCTTCTGCTACAACAATCGTTCCTTCTTCTGCACCTTCATAAGCAAGTCTTGCCGCAATATGCTGCGTAGATTCAACAGTTTCTTCAAAATACACTGTTCTACCAATTCGCTTCGTTTGTAGCCCTAACTGAATTTCATTAGCAGTCACTTTGTCTGGCTTACTTGCAATGCGGTAACCTAATCGACGCACAGCTTCAAGTTCATATCCCTCACTCCTGAGATCTTCCATATGTTTCCACACAGCAGTTCTTGAACAACCAAGTTTATCACTAATCGTTTGGCCGGATACAAACTCGCCATCCGCTTCAGAAAAAACTTGCAATAACTGCTTTCTTATAGTAGATTGCATCCTTGCAGCCACTCCCTTATACGCTCTTTCTCATTAACTACGTTTCCTTGTACGATTGCTTCCTCGATTTTCTGAAGCATTTCAGCAACCCACGGACCAGGATTTTTGTTTGCCCAGTTTAATAAATCATTACCAGTCACATTCATTTCTTGACGGCTCTTTATTGGCAATGCTTGAAACAATGTTTGTACTCGTTTAACAGATGTAGGGTCATAGCTTTCAATCATCGCTTCATATACTCGCTCTGCCATTTCAGCAATATGAATTCCCGTTTTATAAAGAAGAACTGTATCCCAATCCTTCTCCTTTCTAGTACGGATTGCTAATAAAATTGCGACAATATCTTTTATTTTTTTATTCGAAAACTTCCATTGACGTAAAAAGACGGATGGATGTTCTTCTCCGATACAATATAAGAAAAATGCCCACGCCTCAATATCCGTTTCGAAAGAATCCCATTTATACTGCGTAGCTTTTAACAGTCTCTCTTCTGACATTTGTAAATATGGCAAATGAGAAAATAGCTTCGTCTCTACTAACTCTTGGAGACCCTTCACACAATATGTGCCAGTTAACAGTTTCTCAAACTCTACTGTAATACGCTCAATTGCTATATGTTCCAGCAAATGTCCATACGTTTCAATTGCTTGCTTCGTTTTTGTTTCTAAAGCAAATCCTAACGTACTTACGAATCGAATACCACGCATCATTCGCAGGGCATCTTCTTGAAAGCGATCTGCCGCATTTCCAACTGTTACAATTTCTTTCTTTTGAATCGCTTCCTGCCCAGCAAATAAATCAACCATTTCGCCTTCTTCTGTCATGGCAATCGCATTCATTGTAAAATCACGGCGCTTTAAATCTTCTTCTAATGAACGAACAAATTGAACACTACTAGGTCTTCGAAAATCTTCATATTCGCTTTCTGTTCGAAAAGTGGTTACCTCATAAGGTTCACCATTTTCTACAACAATTACAGTTCCATGCTCAAGACCAACGGGAACATGCCTCGGAAACATTCCCATCACTTCTTCTGGTAAAGCAGATGTCGCAATATCAATATCTCCAATCGGTCTGTCGATAATAAGATCTCTCACGCTCCCACCAACAAAGTAAGCCTCATGTCCTTGTCGCTTTAATGTCTCAATAATAGAACTAGCTTTTTTAAATCTTTCCATTTTTGTCATCCCTTAGTACGTCATAGTAAATCGTTTCATATTGTGAGACGATTTTTTCTGAGCGGAACTGCTCGTAAACACTTTCTCTCGCTCGTTCTCCCATATTACGGTGAAGTTCCTCATCCTTTAACAGCTGAATAGCTTGATTTGCCACTCCTGTTATATCGCCAACTTCACATAAATACCCTGTTTCACCATGTTGAATGACCTCTGGAATACCTCCAACCCTTGTTCCGATACAAGGTACACCACACGCCATCGCTTCTAATAAAACAAGGCCAAAACTTTCCTTCTCTGATAGAAGCAACATTAAGTCACTCATCGCAAGTAACTCTGCAACATTATCCTGTTTTCCTAGGAATAAAACGCGATCTTCAATATGTAAGTTCTTCACTAACTGTAAGATCGTACAAAATTCTGGTCCGTCCCCAACAAGAAGCAACTTCGCATCTACTTCTTTAGCCACTTTAGCAAATGCCTGAACAACGTCCTGTACACGTTTCACTTTACGGAAATTTGAAATATGAATCAGTATCTTTTCACTCTCACTTATACCGTATTCTTTCTTTAATTGAGACATATCGCGCTTGAAATATACGCGTTCATCTATAAAGTTGTATACCGTTTGAATGTCTTTATTTGGTTTTACAAGCTCATGCGTTTCATCAATTAATGAATGCGAGACAGCCGTAACAACATCCGACTGCTCAATACCAAACCGAATTAAATTATTTAACGAAGGGTCGGAACCTAACACAGTAATATCTGTTCCATGCAAGGTTGTAACAATTTTAATGCGCTCTCCAATCATTTGTTTTGCTAAATACGCACAAATCGCATGTGGTATTGCGTAATGCACATGTAAAATATCTAAGTTTTCTCTTTGTGCAACCTCTGCCATTTTACTCGCTAATGCTAAATCGTATGGTGGATATTGAAATACAGAGTATTGATTTACTGTCACTTCATGGAAATAAATGTTTGGATACACTTTATTTAACCGGAATGGTAAACCCGATGTAATAAAATGAATTTCATGCCCGCGCTCCGCCAATTGCTTTCCTAATTCTGTTCCAACAACTCCAGAACCACCTACAGAAGGATAACATGTAATACCTATTTTCAATTTCATTTACATCCCCCTATTAAATCAGCATGTAATAAAACCGGTTTCTTACTCATAAATCCTTCGGCATACAAAGCTCCCACTTCTTTTCCAAACATCTTCTCACGAGCGACCACAGTTTCAACGTAACCTTCTGTTAACGGCGTCTTAACACCATCACTCCCTGTTGAAAACTGACTTTCATACGCTTCTAATGCCTCCACTTTTTGCGATAGGTACTCACTAATATCTATACAAAAATTCGGTTTATGAAAACCATTAATCATATAATTATAAAATGACTCTACACGATGCGGTGGAAGTTCTGGCATATATTTACGGATTCCTGCCGAAAAAATAGCTTCTTCCACAAGCTTTGCACAATTTGCATGATCTGGATGACGATCTTCATAATACGGTGCAAAAACTAGTTTTGGTTTATATGTACGGATCACCTTTACAATTTCACGTATATACTCTTCTTTCATATACAAACCACGGTCTGGCATCGCTAAATTCAGTCTCGTCTTTACTCCCATTATACGAGCAGCGACCTTTGCTTCTTCTTTTCTCAACTCTATCGTTCCATTTGAAGAAAGATCAGCTTCTGTTAAATCACAAATACCTACTTCATACCCTTGCTTTGTATATTTAGCAATGGTACCAGCCATGCCGATTTCAACATCATCGGCATGAGCACCAAACGCTAATATATGTAATCCACTCATAATTGTTCCCCTCATTTTCTTAACTTGCGATAATCTAAATCTCCTCGCTCTAATGCGTGCATTAACATTTCAGCACTTGCCATATTCGTTGCAAGTGGAATCGCATATACATCGCATAAACGAAGCAACGCATTCACATCAGGTTCATGCGGTTGTGCTGTTAATGGATCACGGAAGAAAATCACCATATCCATATCATTTTTTGCAATCATCGCACCGATTTCTTGGTCACCGCCAAGTGGACCCGACTGATATCTTGTTACAACTAAACCAGTCGCTTCCATAATACGAAGTCCTGTCGTTCCGGTTGCAAATAATTCATGTTTTTCAAAAATTGGTTTATACGCGTATGCAAACGAAACCATATCATTTTTCTTTTTGTCATGTGCAATTAAGGCAATTTTCATCCGTTGTCTCCCCTTTAGTCGATAATATTTTCTAAACCGTACACAAGATGATCCAGGTTCATTACTGTCTCAATTGATAGTTTTACACCTGACATAAATGATGCACGATTAAATGAATCATGACGAACTGTTAACATTTGTCCATCCCCACCGAACATTACTTCTTGGTGCGCAATAAGTCCTGGTAAACGCACACTATGAATGTGAATACCATCTACATTTGCACCACGTGCTCCTGCTAATTGTTCCGTTTCATTAGGATGTCCTTGCTCTTTTGGCACACGATTTTGACGGATTAACTCTACCGTTTTTACAGCTGTACCAGATGGTGCATCTAATTTTTGGTCATGATGTAATTCAATTACTTCAACATCTTGGAAATACTTCGCTGCCATTTGTGAGAATTTCATCATAAGAACTGCACCAATTGCAAAGTTTGGAGCGATAATTGTTCCTACTTCTTTTTCTTTTGCATTTTCTGTTAATTGCTTTAGTTCTTCTTCAGTAAATCCAGTTGTACCAATAACAGATCGAAGTCCACGTTCAACTGCAAGTGTCACATGTTTCTTTCCAACTTCTGGTGTTGTTAAATCTAATAATACATCTGCTTCTACTTCATCTAAACAAGTATGTAAATCTGCGTAAACTGGTGTGTCTAACATCGGCATACCAGGTAAATCGGAAATCTTCTCTCCACCATGCTTATAATCCACTGCTGCTACTAAATTGAAATGTTCTGTTCTTTCCATAAGAAGGACTGCTTCATGTCCCATACGTCCTCTTGGCCCAGCGATAATTACTTTAATTTCTTTCATTATTCTTTCTCTCCCTCATCAATACGTGTCCAACGATCTTTATCACGTGTATTAAATTTCTCCATTACAATGTTATGTGCTGTTTCTAAATCAATATTTAAACTATTTGCCATACAAATCATAACAAACAATACATCTCCAAGCTCTTCTTCAATACTTCGTTCTTTTTCAGTTGTTTTCTTCGGTTTCTCACCATAATAATGGTTTAATTCCCTCGCAAGCTCTCCCATTTCTTCTGTTAAACGAGCCATCATTGCAAGCGGGCTGAAATAACCTTCTTTAAACTGACCGATATATGCATCTACTTCTTTCTGCATATCCTTCATCGTTTTTGCTTCCATACAATTCACCTCTAATCCTTCCTCTTTCATGTTAGCCAATTCATCGCGATTTGACAAATATTATTCCCCGCCAAACACCTATTTGCGACCCTTTTTTGGATAGACTATAATAAAGTGAAACTTTCTTTTGCGATTTTTGCAAAAGATTAGTTGAACCAATCGGGTCCCTACGGCTGGTTTGTACTTCTTCCTTGCTCCATCTCCTACCAGCCGTTGGGACGGGGTAAAGTGAAACTTTCTTTTGCGATTTTTGCAAAAGATTAGCCCACACCAATCGGGTTCCTACGGCTAGTTCGCCTTTCTTCAGTGCTTTATCTCCTACCTGCCGTTGGAACGGGGTAAAGTGAAACTTCTTTTGCTTGGTTTTGGCAAAAGATCAGCCCACACCAATCGGGCCCTACGGAATTTTACTATTTTCACCAACAACTAGAAATAACTTTTTATTATGTTTTATCGTTTCAGCGGAGCACTGCCAATCATTACATAATTAGGGGGATTTCTATATGAAAGCAAACTTGAAGATCCGAAATATCATTTTCATTTTAATCGGTTCCGCTATTTTCTCTTTCGGTATTGTGAATATCAATATTGAAAACCACCTTGCAGAGGGTGGCTTTACTGGTATTACGCTATTATTATACTTTCTATTTTCGCTTGATCCTTCCTATACAAACTTAATTTTGAATATTCCTATATTTTTTATCGGTTGGAAGTTACTCGGTCGAACGACATTTTTGTACACATTAATAGGTACCTTTAGCGTATCTTTATTCCTATGGGTTTTTCAGCGTTACGAAGTACTCAACTTACATTTAAACTTGCAAAATGATATGACACTCGCTGCTTTATTCGCTGGAGCATTTATCGGTATCGGGCTTGGAATTATATTTAAGTACGGCGGTACTACTGGCGGTGTTGATATTATTGCAAGGCTAGCTCACAAATATTTTGGATGGAGTATGGGAAAAACGATGTTTATGTTTGATGCCGTCGTTATTGTCGTCTCTATGCTTACCTATTTATCCTATCGCGAAGGCATGTATACGTTAGTTGCTGTTTTTATCGGCGCAAAAGTCATCGATTTTATGCAAGAAGGTGCTTATGCAGCTAAAGGAGCAACTATTATCTCGGATAGAAACGATGAAATTGCTGCAAAAATTTTATCCGAAATGGAGCGCGGTGCAACCTTTTTAAAAGCTGTTGGATCCTATACAAAAATAGAACGTAACGTATTGTATTGCGTCGTTGCAAAAAATGAAATCGTGAAATTAAAAAATATCATTACTTCTGTAGATCCTCACGCCTTTGTTGCTGTAAGTGATGTACATGATGTAGTTGGCGAAGGATTTACATTAGATGAAAATAAAAAACCGTTACATAATTAATATGACTAGAAAAGCTGCTTAGCTTTTCTAGTTTTTTATTGATATATGTTGCTTCAGCTTCTCTAAATCCTCATAAATCAACTCCAATAAACTCCGGTTATAAAAAATTGAAGCTGGATGAAAGGTCGGAAAAATATGATATTCTTTCTCTGACCATGTAAACTCTGCACTTTGCATATCCTTTAATTTTTGAATGGGTTGTTTTAATAATTTTCCGTGTACATCTGTTATTTTTTTATTTTTTCCTGTTAAACGTTGAAGACCGATATTTCCAAGCGTTACGATAAGCTTCGGGTTTATTTGCTCTAATTCATAATCTAACAAAGGTGCATGCGCAATTATTTCCCCTTGATTTGGCGTTCTATTATATTTTTTCTGTATGATTTCACCATTTCGTTCTTTTTTCTCTCGCCATTTATAAGGTCTACTCCGAACAGCGCTCGTAATATATACTTCTTCCCTTGTAACTTGAATCCGTTCTAAAAAACCCATCAATTGTTTTCCTGCCCTCCCGCTAAACGGTATCCCATTATGAATTTCTGTTTCACCAGGCGCTTCTCCTAACAACATAAATTTTGGATTTTCAGGACCTTGTCCCCTTAAAAAACCTTCTAATTGATAAGAATTACTACGTTCTTTCACTTGTTTTACTAGATCGTCTGGATATTGCACCATCTTCACCTGCCTTTATCATACGCTGCTTATATGTATTTTGATTTTCTTACAACGTTTCTTTCATTTTATCCTATCCATTTATTACAAATAATAAAAAAAGACTATCATAATTGATAGTCTTTAGTCGTCGCTACGCTGCATACCAGTATACATTAATACGAGACGTAATAATTCAAATACCGCTACAGCTGCAGCTGCTACATATGTTAATGCTGCCGCATTTAATACTTTACGAGCTTGGCCATATTCATCTGTGGATACGATACCTAGCGCTTCGATTTGTTGCATTGCACGTTTTGATGCATCAAACTCAACTGGTAATGTAACCAGTTGGAACACAACACCTGCTGCCATTAAAATAATTCCTAATAACAATAGTTTTGACATTGTCGCAAATATACCAATCATAATAAATACCCATGATATATTCGAGCCAAAATTGGCTACAGGAACTAACGAATGACGAATACGCATAAAGTTATAATCTTGTGCATCTTGAATCGCGTGTCCTACTTCGTGTGCTGCAACTGCTGTACCAGCAACTGAATGACCGTAATAGTTATCTGTTGATAATCGAACCGTTTTGGCAGTTGGATCATAATGGTCTGATAAATGACCTGGTGTTTCTTCCACAGCTACGTTGTATAATCCATTTTCATCTAAAATTTTTCGAGCCACTTCCGCTCCTGTCATACCTGATGTTGAATAAACTTGTGAATACTTGCTATAGGCACTACGTACTCTTGACTGTGCATACAACGGTATGATCATTATGATCGCGAAGTAAATTAAATAAAACATCATGAACCTCCATTGAAGTTTTAATTATAGTACTTCTCATTCTATTTTCTTCTGCCATTATTGTCAATGAATAAACCTTACAATCCATATCTTTATTTATCCGTATTATCTATTTTTAGAATGCATATTACTTTTTCGTTTCTCTCTCTCTCCTTTATACTTTCTCCATCCAACATAAGTTAATGTGAATAAAATAAGCCCTCCAGTAATTGTCATAAACCAAATGAGAGAGGGGCCAATTTCATCCTTTTTTACTGTGTGAAATATCTTTTGCAAATCCCCTTTAATAATTCCTAATTGCATTTGACCGCCTTTCGTTTTTAACATTACGTTACGAAATTCGTCCAAATAAGATAAATGAGCATTTACACGTTGCACCTCGTTTTCCGGCAGGGCAATCATTAGGCTTGGATAAATAATATTAAATTCCTTTAAAAATGTATTTAACGTTTGTTGAAACTGCCCGGTATCTTCTTTTTTCATCGCTTTTTCCATTTGAGAAAAGGCATCCATTACTTTCCCTTCTCTTTCCATCCAAAGTGGTTGATATTTCGATACTTGTGCATCAACAGCAAGTTGTAGTGCTAACACATTATCAATTTTTACTTGCTTACCTAAATCCTCTTCCGAGAGAGATTGTTTCGCCTTGTCGTAAGCTAAAGAAATGACTCTAAATTGATCTGGTGTTACCTCTTGCTTTTTTTCATTTCCCTTTATTACAAACTGCTCCGAGAAATGTTGTAATACTTGCACAGCTTTTTCATCTTCATTACGCTTCACTAATTGTAATGAGTCGTCTAACAATCCTGTTAACTCACTCCACTCTTCAGCATATATACGTAACGGAAACATTATAATTAGAAATGCGATCAATCCAATTAATGTTCTCTTCATCCCGGTCCCCCCTATAACTACTAGTACAAAATATGTTGAATTGGACAAGAATAGAACAGAACTGGACTGAAAAATATATTATCGTTTTCAAAACAAAAAAATTC
Source organism: Bacillus luti (assembly GCF_001884105.1). Lineage (GTDB taxonomy): Bacteria > Bacillota > Bacilli > Bacillales > Bacillaceae_G > Bacillus_A > Bacillus_A luti. The sequence goes on from NZ_MACI01000009.1 coordinate 47,546, forward strand.
TCTTTAAACAGAGAATTTTTTCTTTGAACCCCTTTTCTTTTTTACGAAATATCTATACAAACTGAAACAAAGTATACTACCACTTAAAATGAATAATAAAATAGCACATGCAGCATGCATAAAGAACTCTTCCGGTAGCATTAATATAATTGGATCCGTTTCAATATCAAACATCCAATAATCATTACTGAATAAAAGCTTATGGAATAATACAAAACTCTTTTCAAAATTAATAGCAATTGGTAACATCAGTGCTATCGGAAATATAATCGTTAAAATCGATCCGTGCAGTAAAAACTTTTCGTTTTTTCTTTTTAATAAATAAACGCCGCCTATCACTACTATCATAATTGTCGCATACATCACATATTGAATCTTTACTAAAATATTTTTAACATCTACAAAATGTATACGCCCATTTGTAGACATATCTAATGTTGGTAATTGTAATGCCCCGTCATAAAACGGAGATAAATATGTAATAAGCACATCATAATTCCTCTTAATTTCATCCTTCGTCATATCCGCTAAATCTGGAATATTTAAAAAATCAATTTCAAAATAATACAGCCATTTCCCATATACAACCGCCATTGTTGCAAGTGCAAAAATAGAAAATGCGATACTATATGAAACAACTATCGTAATCAATCGATCCAATATTTTTGTACCACTCTTATTTTTCTTCATTTTCTCCCCCTAAATGTTCTCACTACCATAAAGAAAACTGTTTCCTGTTCTCACGTAAGCAATAATAATATGTGATGCACAGCACAGCAATACTTAACCAAAATGTAAAATAACCAATTTTCTCTACAAACAAATGCATAATGCCATATCTCGGCATTTGCCAAAATAAATAATCAATTGCGTCATTATGTAATGTCCATATACCTGCCACTACAAAATGCCATTTTTTTATACGGTAAAATGGTGCATATAACACTCCCTGCACTGCCATTGCAAAATGCGATAGCATTAACATATATCCCATAAGACCAATAGGACCTTTTACATAAATCATAACCCCATTTACAACCACAGCCCATATACCATATTTTATTAAAGTAACAATTGCTAGCGCCTCTATTAATCCCCAGTTTCTCTTTATTAAGAAACCAATTAAAACAAAGACAAAAAAGAGACTCGCCATAGGACTATCTGGTACAAACGGCCAAAATATAGGTGAAGTTTCTTTTAATTGATTTCCATACCATATAAATCCGTAAATTGTACCTAATATATTAACAGCCAATAAAAATAATAATACCGAGCGTTGTCTTAACATTGCATACAAGTAAACCAAGCTGTACATCCAACACCTTTCATTCTTTCATCAAACTCTACTCTATTATATAGCAAACTTACTGTCATCAAAATAAAAAGCTGACTACAAAATTTGTAGTCAGCTTTTTTTACTTCTTATTATATTTTGCAATAAATTCCGAAAGCTTTTTCAGTTCTTCATCTGTACCTTTAAATACTCCTTTAGGCATTGAACCTTTTCCATCCTTCGCAATTTTAGCAATTTCTTCTGGTTTTAAAGTTAAATTTTGCAAAGCCGGTGCTGCCGCTCCGCCTTGTAAATTGTCACCGTGACATGTTAAACAAGTATTTTTTTGCATTAACTTGTATCCATCATCATTTTTATCAACTGGTGCTGTTTTTACAATCGCTCCTTGTTTTTTTGCAGCTTCCCAGTCGTGATGTGCTACAGATTCCCAAGTTAAAAAGATAATCGATGCAATTGCTAAAAGCATAAATCCAGTTGCCACAGGTCGCTTCAATGGGCGTCTTTCTGGTCCTCGATCAAGAAATGGAGCTAACAATAATGCTCCAAACGCAATCCCTGGCATAATAAATGCTCCAATTACAGTAAATGAACCAGAAGCATACGAGTACTTTAATAACTGATACAAGAATAAGAAATACCAATCTGGAAGTGGTATATATCCTGCATCTGTTGGATCCGCCATTCTCTCAAGCGGTGATGGATGCGCCACTGTTAAACATAAATAACCGATTAAAAAAACTGCACCAACCATCCATTCTTTTAACAAAAAGTTCGGCCAAAATGCTTCTGTTTTTCCTGGGTATTCAGAATAGTCTTTCGGAATATTTGGTTTCCGAGCTACCGGTACCCGAGAATCTCCTACAAACTTCATCCCTTTGCCGCGATGCATAATCTCCCTCCTTTAGTTCTTTCCCCTTTAATTTAGCAATCTCTTATAGCGGACCGGAAATACCTTGTTTGCGAATCATGATGAAGTGGAAGGCCATTAAACCTAGAAGTGCTGCTGGTAAGAAGAAGACGTGAATAGCAAAGAAGCGAGTTAATGTTTGAGCGCCAACAATTTCGGAATGACCAGCGAGTAATGTTTTTATATAAGGACCAATGAGCGGCGTTTGCTCTGCAATTTGAATCCCTACTTTCGTAGCAAATAACGCTTTCATATCCCATGGTAATAAATATCCGGTAAAACCAAGACCTAACATAACAAAGAAAATAAGAACACCAACAATCCAGTTTAACTCACGAGGCTTTTTATACGCACCTTGGAAGAAAACTCTGAGTGTATGTAAAAACATCATTACAATTACGAGACTAGCACCCCAGTGGTGCATACCACGAACAATTTGTCCGTATGCAACTTCATTTTGCAAATAATACACCGATTCCCAAGCATTTTTAATATCAGGCACATAATACATTGTCAAAAACATTCCAGATAAAATTTGAATTACAGTAACGAAAAAAGTAAGTCCTCCAAAACAATACACGAACGCAGAAAAGTGATGTGCTGGGTTTACATGTTCAGGTACTTCATGATCAGCGATATCGCGCCATATTGGTGTAATATCTAACCGTTCATCTACCCAATCATAAATTTTATTTAGCATCTACTTTGCACCCCCTTTTGGCTTCGCTTTGCCTAAATAAAGCGTTCCATCTTTCACTTTAGATTCGTATACATCGAGTGGAGCAAGGGGCGGCGTGCCTTTAATGTTCATTCCATCTTTTGTATAACGGCCCCCGTGACATGGGCAAAAGAATTGATTCGGATGTGCTTTGTCCGAATTCCAGTTAACTGTACAACCTAAATGTTTACATACTGGAGAGAATGCAACAATGTCTCCGCTTTCATCTTTATGAACCCAAGCTGATTTTGGCTCTTCAGACTTGTACCAACCATCAACCTGCTTCACCTTAAAGTCGAAACGTTTTGGTTCTGTTGTAATATCCTTTACTTGTGCAACAGCAACCATATCTGTTCCCGCTTCTTTTCTTAACACCGGATCAAGCGCAAATCGCGTCATCGGCATTAGAATACCTGCTGCCATAAAGCCTCCTACCCCTGTAAGTGTGTAATTTAAAAATTGTCTTCTTGACACACGATGTTCTTTCTCGCTCACGAAAATTTCCCCCCTCTATCAGAAATTGTCCCCTCGTGATAAATTATATAAAAAATAAAAACTAGGACACTATCATGATATAATACGCTCATGCACAGGTCAATATCATACTACTCATAATAATAAGAACTTTCTGTTTATTATTGTTTTCCCCATTTTTCTTCTAACATCACCATTATATTTTTTATATGTGCATGAATCAGTTCTCTTTTTGCTTGATCACTAAATTGTTCTAGCGCTAATGACGGAAACCAAAATAAGTCTCCCTGTATATCTTGCATATCTTCTTTCCATGAAAAATCACTTGTAACATACGCAATGTGCTTAAAACCTTGCCTTTGTAAATGATCTGTCCATTCTTGCAAACGACCTTTTTCCTTCTTTTGACTTTCTACTAAATACGTAAATGCTGGTAGTAAAAGCACTCTTCCTTTATATTCTCTTTCTAACTCCATACTCAACAATTCAATAAATTCACCTTGTTCTACAACCATTTTCATTTCTTTTGCTGCCGAAACTGATAACAGTGGTATAATCCCTGTATCTACATACTCTCTCGCTTGCTCAAACTGTTCCACATCTTTTACAATCCATTTCAAGTCTCTTCCCTCCTTCATTCAGAAATAACAGAACTTTCACTTTATATATATTAAACCATACTAAAAGAGGTAAAAAAAGAAAAACTACCTATATTAGGTAGTTTTTCTCGGAAAAAATTCTGAAACTTTTAAAAATTTAATAATTCAAATGAATTCTATAAAGTTTTTAACTCTGCCGTTAACCGATGAAACGTTTCCTTATCTTGCTTATCCAACGCTTCATCAATTTGTTTCAAAAGACGTTCTCTTCTAAATGAAAATACACTCTCTTCTAAAAACCTCTCTGCCAGCAAACGGTCTTTTTCATTCACTTCAATATGCTTTGGTAAATATGGGTTTTCTTCTAATACAGCTACATAGTTTGCATTTTGAAACGATGATTTAAAGTTGAGTTGAATATAAATATCTTCATCTCGATTTAAACGAATATCATGAAACGATTTTTCAGCATCTGTTGTCATAACATTTTGTTTAAAAAAGTGAAACGGTGTGTCTTTCACACAATTCGCTGACATTACTAAGCCACGCGGACAATATTTTGCATGCTCTACGAAGTGGACTTTATGCATTAATTGGTCGTGACTCATTAAATAATTCAAAATCCATACACATTCACGCTGTTTCAGTTGGTAATTATTCAAAAACCATTTTACAAAATCCTTCTTCTCGTTTACAGAAACAGGGGTATTCATAGCAATTAAGTCCCTCCTCTGTCTTTCTCTTTTCTTTTTAGATTCAAGAAGCGGCATTCAGTTTCCTTCCAACTTATGAAAAATCCTCTAAATTATATAACAACTCTTCAATATGAATTTGTGTCGGGTCTAGTTGTATTAACTGGGTAAATACTTCTTTCGCCTCTTTTCGCATTCCTTCTTCCAATAAGAAATAACCGTACTCTTCCAAGAAGTCTGGATGATTCTTAAAAGAAGTATATGCACTTTCATAGTGTTTTAATGCATCCGAATACATTTCTAATTGTTTTTTTGCAAACGCCAGGTCCCAAAGTAGTTGTGTATCTGGCTCTCCGCTATCAATAGCACGCTCTACAACTGCAATTAACTCTTCATACTTTTCCTGTTCTTTTAAGATATACGCATATTTCAATGTTGCGCCTAAATGTCCAGGATCTAACTCAAGAGCTTTTTGAAGTACTTCTTCTGCTTCTACTACTTTTCCTAATTTAGCTGCAATATTCGCTAATTCTACATAAAACGGAACAGAAAGCTCATCTACTTTAATTCCTTCATGAAGTGTTTCATAGCTTTCTTGAAGCATTCCTTCTTTTTCATAGCTTTTCGCTAAATACATGTATAGCGATGCGTAATCAGGGTCTAATTCCTTTAATTCTTGCCAAGCACCAATTGCTCTTTGATATTCTTCTCCTTGGTATAATGTAAAGGCATATCCAAATAATGAGTGAATATCTTTTTGCTCTTCTAGGCCTGCTTCATAGTAAGAGATTGCCTCTTCCCAGTTTCCAATCGCACTTAACGTTTCTGCAAGACGAAGTGCAATCACAACACCACCCATTACTTTATGTTCTGCTAATAGCGACTCGTAATGAGTAATTGCCTTTTGTTCTTCCCCTTTACTACTATATAATTCTGCTAATCCAAACGTAATAACAGGTTCGTCAGGCATCATTTCTTTCGCCTTTAATAGTTTTTGCTCCGCTACATCATCAAAACCTTGCATTTGGAATAAATCCGCAACAAGTAATAACGATTGAACATATAAATCATCATTTTCCGGAATATCATGAAGCACTTCAATCGCTTCATCTTCTTTGTCTAGATCAATATATAATTCTGCTAAAAATACCGTAAATTCACTTTCTTCTGGATACAGTAGGCGTAAGTCCTCAGTAATTGTTAGTGCCTCATCCATAAATCCAAGTGTATGGTAATAACGAGCGATATCATACTTCTCTTCATCATTTGCAATTTTTAATTGTTCTTTTAATAATTGTAATCCTTTTTCCGCTTCTCCATTTTCAATATATGAAACAGCTTGTTCAAACTTTTGCATAAACGTCTCCTTTAATTCTAAAAAATATTCTCTTCTGTTCATTTACCCCGCTATTAACGGGCAGTAGGACCCCCACCTCAAAATTCAGCTAAGGCAAAGAAGTTAGGTTGGGGATCAACTGCCCGTAAAAGCCCGATTGGTGAAGGCTAATAATCAGCGGGGGACAAACATCCCCCCACTAATTAAAGTTTCACTTTATCATAAGCAACTCCCTGTAAGAACGCAACCTTTAGAATGAGCATACTTCTTCTTGTACTTTCTCTTATAGCACGGCTCGTTGTTCAAAAGGTTCTCATATGACACCGATACCGCATCCCTACTTTCTATTGTACCGTTTTCTTTCATTACCGTGCAAATAACTTCACTCGTTGATTATTAAGTTATATAAAGCCAACCTGACTAGCACACTTCAATCTTTGTTAAAAAGTGGAGCTTCGTTACCTTAAATAAAAAAGGCTCCTATAATAGGAGCCACCGCAATTTCTTAAGAATATGTTTCCTCTTTCTTTACCTTCTCATTTACAAGCTCTTTCAGTAATTCTATAATTTCATCATTCTCTTCTTTTAAACCGACTGTAATACGAATACCGTCATGTATGCCAAATGCAGCACCTGAACGAACAATATATCCTTTTTGCATTAATCGTTCGAAAGCTTCATTACCAGGAATACCAAGTTTTAAGAAAATGAAATTTGTTTGAGATGGATAATAGAATACGTTATATTCCTTACAAAATGCATAGTATTGATTTAAACCTTCAGCATTCTTCTGCACACATTCTTCTAGAAACTTTTGATCTTCTAATGCAGCTATTGCTACAGATTGCGCTACAGTCGATGTATTGAATGGTAACCTTGCTACTTCTAGCTGTCCAATTAACTTCGCATTACCAACCGCGTATCCGATACGAAAAGCAGCTAAGCCATACGCCTTTGAAAACGTGCGTAAAATCATAAGATTTTCATACTTTTCAAGAAGTGGTAATGTTTGCGGATAGTCTTCCGCCCCCGCATACTCATAATATGCTTCATCCATAATAACGAGTGCTGACTTAGGAACTGATTCTAAGAATGAAAGCAATTTTTGTTTCTCTACGTATGTACCTGTCGGGTTATTCGGGTTACAAATCCATACAATCTTCGTTTTGTCATCTACTTGCTGTAACATCGCATCTAAATCGTGAATGCCATCTTTTAGTGGTACTTCACGAACTTCTGCTCCTTCAATAACAGCATGGTGATGGTATTGCGAGAACGTAGGATTCGCCATTACAACATTTGTGCCTTCATGTAGTAATGCACGGCTAATCATTTGAATGACTTCATCTAATCCACTACCAAATAATAGTTGTTCCGCTTTTACCCCTACATGCTCTGCTACTTTCGTTCGCAGGTCAAAGGCATATCCATCCGGATAAAGCGCGTATTGGCCCGCTAAAGAAGTTAACGCTTCTGTCACACGTGCTGAGCAACCAAATGGATTTTCGTTCGATGCTAATTTCACAATTTTTGATAATCCATATTCCCTTTTTACTTCTTCAATATTTTTCCCAGGTACATATGCTCTTAAAGTTAACAATTGCTCTTTCACTCTCATTTTTCTTCCCCCAGTCATTTGATTCAATTCAATTACAATACGGTTATAGTTCCTTACTGCAATCTCTTTTTATAACTGTCATTTACGAGAATACCTCTCCTATAACCCTTTTATACCATATCCTTTTGAAATGCCTCTAACGCAATATGAACAGTCTCATCTGAAATAGATACGACATTTACTACCCCATATTCCTGCATAAGTACCATATGAATTGTTCCTGCATTTGCTTTCTTATCTTGTTTCATCAATTGAACGAGGCGCTCTACATTCAAATCACTTGGCATTTTTGGATAGCCGTACTTCAAGAACCACTGCTTCATCTCTTCATAAGCAAGATCGATCTTGTACACTTGTTCACTTAAGAATATAGCAAATAACATGCCAACAGCTACTCCGTCACCGTGAGTGATATTTCCATACCCAATCTCTTTTTCAAGAGCATGACCTAACGTATGTCCAAAGTTCAGATGGGCGCGTACACCTTTTTCTGTTTCATCTTGCGCTACAATATTTGCTTTTACAGGAATCGCCTTCGTTAATATATGAATTAACTTCTCATCACGAAGTTCTGCTAATGTTTGTACTTCTTGTTTCAACCAATGATACAGCTCAACATCACCAATAAGAGCATGCTTTATCACTTCTGCATAACCTGAACGCCACTCTTTTTCAGGAAGAGACTGTAAAAACGGCGTATGATATACAACCGCTTCTGGCTGATGGAATGCACCAATCATATTTTTCCCTAATGGATGATTAATTGCTACTTTCCCACCTACTGCACTATCATGAGCTAATAAAGTTGTTGGAACTTGAACAAAACGAATGCCACGCATAAACGACGCAGCGACAAACCCAGCCAAGTCTCCAATCATTCCGCCTCCAAGTGCAATAATTAAAGAATTTCTATCTAATTTATTTTCAAGAGCTGAAGTATGAGCTCCGTAGAAGTTCTCAAAAGATTTTTCTTTTTCACCACTCGGTACAACAAATGAAAATACTTGTTGCTCTACTTGTAATGCATCAACAACTGTCTGTAAATGTAGAGATGCAACAACTTCATCTGAAATGATCATTACGTTAGATACAGCTGGCTGCATATTTTGAATGATTGTTGTCAAATGTGACAACGCTTCTTTTCCAACATGCACATCATATTCTTTTGATTTCGTTTGAATATGTATATTTCCCATTAAAATCCCCTCGCATATTCATTATGTTTCTCAATATTTTCACGGATAAGATCCATGCGATCTACTCCAAATTGTTCTAGTAAAGCTGTCGCTAATTCCCAAGCAACAACTGCTTCTGCAACGACACTAGCTGCTGGTACAGCACAACTATCTGAACGTTCAATACTCGCTGAAAACGGTTCTTTCGTATCTATATCCACACTTTGAAGAGGTTTATATAGTGTAGGTATCGGTTTCATCACACCGCGCACAACAATTGGCATACCAGTCGTCATACCGCCTTCTAACCCACCTGCATTGTTCGTTCTTCTTGTATATCCATGCTCCTCATCCCACAGGATTTCATCATGAACTTCACTTCCCGGTCTACGTGCTGCTTCAAAACCAATTCCAATCTCCACACCTTTAAAGGCATTTATACTCATAATTGCGGCTGCTAGTTTTGCATCCAATTTTCGATCATAATGTACATAGCTACCTACTCCAATTGGCATGCCTTCCACAACTACTTCAACAATGCCACCGATTGAATCACCATTTGCTTTTGCATCATCAATCGCTTTCATCATTTGCTTACCAGCTTCGTCATCTAAGCAACGTACAGGTGATTCTTCTGTTATACTTTTTAATTCTTCAATTGAACTATAAGTAATCTCCTTAGCTTGTACACCACCAATCTCGATTACATGTCCTGCCACTTTAATACCAAGTTCCGCTAAAACTTTTTTAGCAACTGCACCAGCAGCAACACGTACTGTCGTTTCACGTGCCGAAGAGCGTTCAAGTACATTTCTCATATCTCTATGACCATATTTAATCGCACCATTTAAATCAGCATGTCCAGGTCTTGGTTTTGTCACTTTCCTTTTCATTTCTTTTTCTTCTTGCTCCGTTAACGGCTCTGCACCCATAATTTTCGTCCAATGCGCAAAATCACGATTCTCAACAACGAGTGCAATAGGAGAACCTAATGTTTCTCCATGTCTAACACCACTTACAATTTGCACTTGATCTGTCTCAATTTGCATGCGTCTACCACGACCATATCCCTTTTGCCTTCTCGATAATTCTTCATTTATATCGTCCGCAACTATTGATAGTCCCGCTGGAACACCTTCTATAATCGTTGTAAGTTGTGGACCATGAGATTCACCAGCTGTAATATATCGCATACGTCATTCCTCTTTTCGTATATGTATTTATCTCACTATATTAAGCAATAATATGAACTTTCGTTATTCTAAAAATATGAAAGAAATTATATCGTAAATCGGCCATTTGCTTATTCTCATTCTATACTTCCAATAGGCCTTTTACTTTACATACCAATATATCATAACAACTTTAACTTCGTAACTAATTCAAATAAAAAAAGTGCAAGAAGAATACCCCTATTCTTCTTGCACTTTTTACTATTATCACAGTTATTAAAGCGTTTACAAATTATTTCAAAATAATTAGTAAATCCATTCATTCATTAATTTTGAGTAGTCTACTAATTCTTCTTCTTTAAAGAAAATAGCAATCTCGCGCTCTGCGCTTTCTAAAGAATCAGAACCGTGAATAATGTTTTTCGCAACAGTTACACCGAAATCTCCACGAATTGTTCCAGGAGCCGCTTCATGTGGTCTTGTTTTACCCATCATGTTACGAGCTGTATCTACTACACCTTCACCTTGCCATACCATTGCGAATACAGGTCCAGATGTAATAAAGTCTACTAATTCACCAAAGAAAGGTCTTTCTTTATGCTCACCGTAGTGTTCTCCAGCAATTTCCGGAGTGACTTGCATTAATTTTGCACCAACTAATTGAAAGCCCTTTTTCTCAAAACGAGCTACAATTTCCCCAATGAAAGCACGTTGTACACCGTCTGGTTTTACCATTAGAAATGTTTTTTCCATAAAAAATCTCTCCACTTCTGAATTATGTATGTAATTGTATATCCCCACACACATAGTAACACCCTTATCACAATTGTGCAATAGTTTTGAAATAGAGAGATTATTTTATTTTTTAGAAAAAACACTAAAATTTTCGTTTCCCAATATACTTTGCTACGTTTTGTAATGCATACTTCGCTTGCCCACGTGGGAGTGGTTTTATTATTTCTAATGCTTTATGTAAATAACGTTCACTAAACGCAAATGCTTTATCAATAGCATCACCATTCTTCACAGCCTCAATAATTTCTTTCATTTCGTCCGCTGTTGTATTTTCATGTACAGATGTGATTTTCTTACGAAGCACTGGATCTTCCATAGCATATAAAGCAGGAAGTGTAATATTCCCTTGCAATAAATCACCACCAGCAGGTTTTCCAAGTTTCTCTTCCGTTGAAACGAAATCTAGAATATCATCAATAATTTGATAAGACATTCCTACAAAATAGCCATACCAAAACAGACGATTTACCGTTTCACGATTCGCACCAGAAGCGATTGCTCCCAACTGACAACTCGCAGCAATTAATAATGCTGTTTTTCGCTTTATCCTTCTTAAATACGTTCGCAAATTTTGGTCATAATTATATTTATCTTTAATTTGTTCAATTTCACCTTTACAAACTTCTAAAATGGTATGTGATAGCGCCTGATGCGCCTCTGGAATTTCGATATTTGTTACACATTCAAGAGACTTAGCAAACAAATAGTCTCCTGTATACATCGCAATACGATCTCCCCATTTTGCATTCACAGTCGCACTACCACGTCGTAAAAATGCAGCATCAATAACATCATCGTGAACAAGAGAAGCCATATGAATAAGTTCTAATGCAACAGCAACATGCTTAATTGCGTCTAACTTATAATCTCCAAATTTCCCTGCAAGTAACACAAATACGGGCCGAATTCGCTTCCCACCAGCCTCAATAAGTTGTAATGCCGCTTCTTCTACTAATGGCTGTTCAGAAGCAACCGTCTTTTTTAATTCTTTTTCTATCACATTAATATCCGATCGTAAAAAAGAGTACATAAGTTGTAACTTCATATTGTTCACCTTAACCTAAAACGTCTTTTTTCTATTTTGATTCTGGTTTAATACCTAAATGCATCGCTGCTACCCCAAAAGTAAACGGCTTCACTTGTACATGTTCAAGTCCAGCTTCCTCAAACATATGAGCCAATTCCTTCATCCCCGGGAATGTACTAGCTGATTCCTGAAGCCATGAATATTCTTTATAACTTTTCGCAAACATCTTTCCAAATAACGGCATAATATACTTAAAGTATAAAATATATCCTTGTCGAAAACCAATCATTGTTGGCTGCGATGTTTCTAAACAGATTACTTTTCCACCTGGCTTTACTACACGCGTCATTTCTTTTAATACGTGCATATAGTCTGGCACATTACGCAAACCAAATCCAATCGTTACGTAATCAAATGTATTATCCTCAAATGGAAGTTCCATTGCATTTCCATGTAGAAGTTCTACTTGCTTTAATTGTAAAGCCTCTACCTTTTGCTTACCGACAGATAACATATTTTCACTGAAATCTAGTCCAACAACCTTCCCCTGCTCTCCTACCGCTCCAGCTAGCGCAATTGTCCAGTCCGCTGTCCCACAGCATACATCAAGCGCTTTACTGCCCGGTTGTACATCCATAATACGCATTGTCTCTTTACGCCATGCCTTATGTCTTTGAAAACTGATTACAGAATTCATTACATCATATTTATCAGAAATTTTTTCAAATACATCGTGTACTCTTTCTTCTTTTGATTGTTGCATGCTCGTACCTTCTTCCAATGTAAAATTGCTTATGTCTTCGATTTATCTTTTAACACAGCATTTATTTCACTTATGTCTGTGTGATTTTCTAAAAATTGATTTTCTTGCTTACTCAGTTCCATCATCCAGCCATTAATAACGGTTTCTGCATCTACTCCATCCCTCAAAATCCCTTGAACTGCTTGAAAAACAGGTGAATGTTGTTTATCAGCGTGCAATTGATATTCTTTTTGGAGACGATTTTTTCCTAACACATAAGTTATAAATGGCTTCCAATGTGATAAATGGAAATGATCACACGTTTTCTGCAATAGCGCAGACTCAATCGTTATCACACTTTTCATTATGTCCTCAATTGTTTTATGTGCTTTTTGATATAGCATAATTTTATGCTCATTGATTTCTTTAATTCCTTCAGCAAGCGCACGAATTAAAACAATATCACGATTCATAGACAATAAATAATAATATAACCCACTATAGTAATCACCTGCAAGTACTGTTAATTGGCGACATTTATGCGACTCAATCGCTTCCTCACCTGCTTTATTTGATACTCTTTCATGCGTATCAAGCGCAATTTGTACTAGCATAATCGTTACTACATAATGCTCGATTTGTTCTATATGTAAATTCGCACTCTTTAAAGCCCCATATAGTAATGCTATTTTTTCTTCATCAATAAATGGTTCTTCAATATAGTTTATAAAATAAGGATGGCGTAATTTCTCCATCAATTTCTCTTTTATACCCGCATACCCTCCGTAGATGTCACACACAAAAATCACCCTTGTTTTCTAATTCATAAAACTTATTATAACACATACATTCTATTTTCTATAACCAAAACTTGGCTACCCCTTCCAAACCTCCGCTGAATTAAATAACACCTTCCATTCTCAATCTGTCCAACTAAAACTATATCATTTATTCACATAAAAAAAAAAGAAAAGCAGTTTCCCGCTTTTCTTTACTTCGTTTTAATGAAAGATAAAATTTCACTACGTGCGGCAGCATCATTTTCTAACACACCACGTACTGCTGTCGTTACTGTTTTCGCACCTGGTTTTTTCACACCACGCATAGTCATACACATATGTTCTGCTTCTACTACTACCATAACACCATGCGGCTCTAGTACTTCCATAATAGAGTTCGCTACCGTTGAAGTAATACGTTCTTGCAGTTGTGGACGACGTGCAATTGTGTCTACAGTGCGGGCTAATTTACTTAGGCCTGTCACCTTTCCGCCTTGCGGAATATATGCAACGTGAGCAACTCCATAGAACGGAACTAAATGATGCTCACACATCGAATAAAATGGTATATCTTTTACTAGTACAAGCTCTTCGTGATCTTCTCCGAATACTTTATGCAAATGTTCTTTCGGATCTTCATGCATGCCCGCGAACACTTCTGCGTACATTTTTGCAACACGCTTTGGTGTATCAAGTACTCCCTCGCGATTTGGATCATCTCCGATTGCCTCTAAAATAAGGCGTACTGCATGTTCAATTTGTTCTAAATTAACTTTTGCCATCCGCTAGCCCTCCCGAAAACCTAAAAGTGATACGAACACATTCTAGCATATTTATGTTTTTAAAAGCAAAAAGAAGAGTTCCCAAAAAGGAAACTCTTCTTCCCTGTTAATATGTAAGGATTATTTAACCGCATCTTTTAACGCTTTACCAGGTTTGAATGCAGGTACTTTACTTGCAGCGATTTCAATCTCCTCACCTGTTTGTGGGTTACGACCTTTACGAGCCGCACGCTCACGAACTTCGAAGTTACCGAATCCGATTAGTTGTACTTTATCACCTTGTTTTAAAGCTTCTAAGATAGAATCAAAAACAGCGTCTACTGCTTTTGTTGCGTCCTTTTTAGAAAGGGAACTTGCTTCTGCAACAGCATTGATTAAATCTGTCTTGTTCATGCCATTCACCTCCTCCCAAAGATAAGACTGTATAATGATCATAAAATGAGTCTTACTTTCATTTGTAGGCAATTTTTACAAATTCTATACTACAAAGATGTAGATAAATCATTATCAACGCCTATATTATACGATTCTCCTTTATAATTCAATATTTTTAAGGAAATTGTTACTCTTAAAATGTGAAAATCTGATGAAACTTGACAATTTACAACAATATATTAGATAATGACTGTTTATTTTTCTATTACATACGTAAAAATAAAAAAATCCCTCTACAGTGAGAGGGATTTTTTCTTACAATATAATCGCAATTAATCCGCCAGAGCCTTCATTAATAATTCTTTCTAACGTTTCTTTTAATTTATATCTAGCATTTTCTGGCATTAAAGATAGTTTCGCTTGAATTCCTTCTCGAACAATCGAGCTAAGCGAACGTCCAAATATATCAGAATTCCAAATTGATAACGGATCATCTTCAAAATCTTGCATTAAATAACGAACTAATTCTTCACTTTGCTTTTCAGTACCTATAATTGGCTCAAACGTTGACTCCACATCTACTTTAATCATATGAATAGATGGGGCTACGGCCTTTAACTTCACACCAAATCTGGAACCGTGACGAATAATTTCTGGCTCATCTAAGCTCATGTCTGCTAATGCAGGCGCTGCTACACCATATCCTGTTTGCTTTACCATACGCAAGGCATCCGCCACTTGATCATATTCTATTTTCGCATGAGATAAATCGAGCATAAGCTTCAATAAATGATCTTTCCCTCGAATTTCTACTCCTACTACTTCTTTTAAAATTTGATCATACAATTCATCTGGTGCATATAAGTCAATCTCCGCCACACCTTGCCCCATGTCAATACCAGCTAGGCTCGCTCGATCAATAAATTCATATTGACTAAATTGCCAAACCACGCGGTCCACATCACGAAGACGTTTTATGTCCTTCACAGTCTCTTGAACTGCTTCCTGATAACTTTGGCGTAACCAATGCCCTTCATTTAGCACCATTACCCAGCTCGGAAGGTTTACATTCACTTCTAAAACCGGGAACTCAAATAGCGCTTCTCGAAGCACATTATACACATCTGTTTCTCTTAAACTCTCTACACTCATCGCAATTACTGGAATATCATATTCTTCTGATAAACTTTGGCGTAATTGCTCTGTATCTGGATGATACGGCTGTACAGTGTTTATAATCATAATGAAAGGCTTTCCAACTTCTTTTAACTCATTTACAACTCGTTCTTCTGCCTCTATATAATCTCTTCTTGGAATTTCACCAATCGTTCCATCTGTTGTGATTACAACACCAATTGTTGAATGTTCTTGAATTACTTTACGTGTTCCGATTTCTGCAGCTTCATGGAACGGAATAGGTTCTTCATACCAAGGAGTATTAATCATACGCGGGCCATTCTCATCTTCATAACCTTTTGCTCCTGGAACCGTATATCCAACGCAATCTACTAATCGAATATTCACTTCAAGACCTTCATCTACTTCGATAGAAACCGCTTGGTTTGGAACAAACTTTGGTTCCGTCGTCATAATTGTACGACCAGCAGCACTTTGAGGCAGTTCATCCTGCGCTCTTTGACGGTCAGACTCATTCTCAATATTTGGAATAACTACAAGTTCCATAAATTTTTTAATGAATGTTGATTTTCCTGTTCGGACAGCTCCTACAACTCCAAAATAAATATCACCGCCTGTGCGTTCCGCAATATCTTTAAAAATATCTACCTTTTCCAAGTGATTCCCTCCCTCAAAATTTTTGGGAATAATTCCGCGTTTATAGTCAACTAATACCTTCTCTAACGTTGCCTATAATATCTGATATAATATAATGGTATTCTAGAAGTTCGGACAATATATCATATAATTTTGTCCAATTTCATATGACTATTTAAAAATATCTTTTGTTTGCATCACAAGTTGTATAACATAAAAAACCTTTCTTCTAGAACTTATTCGCTAAAAGAAAGGTTCATGACTTATGATTTAAAAAAAATTGGTTCTCCGTTCTTTACCGTATATGGCAGAGAATAAGCAGGAACAAATGGAGAGTCTTTCGATAGTATATTCCGAATATCTTCCCCTTCCTTAAATTGACCTTCATTTTTTTTCAAAGCTTCATATAAGTCGATTCTATAATCAACGAAAACTTCTCCTTTTTCATTGATTACGAAAGGCAGCCCCTTACCAGAATACGGACTTGTCACTTGCGGTACATCTTTATATCCTAGTTTTTTGAAATCTAATTCATAGACACCATCTGTAATTACTTTTTTAAAAGGTGGATATTGATGTTCATCACGATACATTTTAAGTTTCAATGTCAATTCCTGAATTTGGTCAGCCATCCTTACGTCAATTAACTTTACAGTGGGATTTGTTTCAACATCTATTAATACATATTGATATACTCCACCACTTTCATATGCATTCCCTGGTGCTTCTTGTATGTAACGCGGAGCAATCTTTTGAAAATCGATTGGATACTTCTGATAAATTGGCGTATTCATATCCCGCGTCTTAATTGGCAATATCCCATCATTTTGCTCCTTAAATGTCACTACAGCTTTTTGAACAACCTGTAGCTGATCTTCATAAGGAATAGCATTTTGTTTCATATTTTCTTTCGGATACAGACACCCTGTTAAAAGGCTCATACAACAAAATATTAAAATAATATGGACTTTTTTCACTAGCAATCACCTTTTCATACTAATATAACTTGCTCCGTATGTAGCATTTTCGAGACCATTCCCTTTACTGCTGTACAGGTCCACTAAATACAACAAGAAAAATAACAATTCCTGATACAATCATAAGGGTGTACGCTACTAACGCTGTAATCCCTTTCAAAAATTTATTCTTTATTTTGTATCTACTTATTAAAATAAAACTTACTGCAAAAAACATAAATCCAATTGCTCCTAAAGCAAACCACATTTTTAAAAGCCCTTCTGACATATACACACCCCTTTGTATTAATCTATTTTTATACTATTTTAACAAATTAAAATCTTTAAACAAATACAAAAATAACATTTTACTACAAATTGCGAATATATAACTTGAATCAACAGGTTTTTTCACAACTTTCATTAATCTAGATAAAAATAAAACCGAAGCGAGTGTCTCTCTCGCTCCGGTTGACCAAATATGCCCAAATCAGCTCTATTCCCATACTTTCATGGCTATCATATGCAATCCACAAACTCTTTGTTTCTCATATTTTATTTTTTAAACATTTTACTTAACGAGCCAAAATCCGCTGGCATATTATTATTAACAATCGCTTTTACAATTTGATCCTCTTGTTCTTTCGGCACTTCACGTCCTGCCATTAGAGCAACTTGATGAATCAATTGACGAAGCACTTTCTCATCACGTAAATTCGCATTTTGTACAGATGATGCTAATTTAAAAATATCTTCTTTATTCACTTTCGCTTCTTTTTCAATGTTATTAAAAATGTTATTATCCATTCTTTTCACCCTCTCCTCAAGTTACTCTTCATCCTATGCAAAAATGAAAAAATGGTGAAAAGACCCAAAAAAATAAAAAGCGATAGAAGTACTTTTGTACTTCTACCGCTTTTATTTACAGTAAATCAGGTATAGCTTCCACTTCATGTTTTCGAACACGTCCCATTAATGAGCCTACTGCATCTTTCACATTATTCCCATTGAACAGCACGTCATATAAAGCAGCTGTAATCGGCATTTCAACTTCCATTTTCTCTGCTAATTCATGTGCAGCTTTCGTAGTTCTTACACCTTCTACAACCATACCCATGCTTTCTAACACTTCTTCTAAAGAGTGTCCTTTTCCAAGCATATTTCCAGCGCGCCAATTTCGGCTATGAACACTTGTACAAGTTACAATTAAGTCTCCCATACCAGTTAGACCAGCAAACGTTAACGGATTTCCGCCCATTTTTCTTCCTAAACGAGCAATCTCTGTTAAACCACGTGTCATTAATGCCGCCTTTGCATTATCACCTAATCCAAGACCATCAGTTATTCCAGCAGCTAATGCGATAATATTTTTTAACGCACCGCCAAGTTCAACTCCAATGATATCTGGATTTGTGTATACACGGAAGTAACTATTCATAAACAAGTCTTGTACTTCTTCAGCCGCTTCCATACGCTTTGCTGCAGACGTAACAGTTGTCTCTTGACGCAACCCAACTTCTTCAGCATGACTCGGTCCAGACAGCACAACAACGTCTTTAATCAAGTTCTCTGGAATTTCTTCCTCAATCACTTCCGAAATACGTTTTGACGTACCAGGTTCAATTCCTTTACTTGCATGAATCCAAGTAGTCGGACCTGCTACATATTTCTTCATATCTTGCAGTACTTCTCTATACGCTTTCGTTGGTACTACAAGAAGTACTACATTTACATCTACTAATGCTTCTTCTAAAGAAGAGTAGGCTACGATTGTGCTTGGCAATGTAATTCCCGGAAGGTATCGACTATTCTCATGTTTTGTATTAATCTCATCCATAAGTTCAGAACGATTTCCCCAAATACGTACATCATGCCCATTGTCAGCTAATACCATCGCTAACGCTGTTCCCCAGCTACCTGCTCCAACTACTGTGATTTTTGTCATAAAATCACATCCTCTCCATTAGTCTCTTGCTCTAGCGATAATGTGAATCGGCGTTCCTACAAAGCCAAATGATTCACGTAAACGATTCTTTAAGAAGCGCTCATATGAGAAGTGCAATAGTTCTGGATCGTTTACAAACACAACAAATGTTGGTGGTTTTACCGCAACTTGTGTTGCATAGAAAATCTTCAGACGGCTACCGTTATGCGTTGGCGTTGGATTCATCGCTACCGCATCCATAATTACATCATTTAATACATTCGTTTGAATACGGATACTATGGCTTTCATTTACCTCATCGATAACTGGTATTAACGTTTGTGTACGTTTTCTCGTTTTCGCAGATAAGAACACAATCGGTGCGTACTCTAAAAATTGGAAATGAGCACGGATGTTTTCTTCAAATGCTTTCATTGTTTTCTCGTCTTTTTTCACTGCGTCCCACTTGTTTACAACGATAACGACAGCTCGCCCTGAATCATGAGCGTATCCAGCGATTTTTTTATCTTGTTCAATAATTCCTTCTTCACCGTCTAAAACGACTAAAACAACGTCAGAACGTTCAATCGCTCTTAGTGCACGAAGTACACTATACTTTTCTGTACTTTCATACACTTTCCCTTTTTTACGCATACCAGCTGTATCGATAATTACATAATCTTTTCCGTCTTTACTATACGGTGTATCGACAGCATCACGAGTTGTTCCTGCTACGTTACTAACAATTACACGCTCTTGACCAAGAAGAGCATTTACAAGTGATGATTTCCCTACGTTTGGACGTCCAATTAAAGAGAAACGAATTGTATCTTCATCATATCCGTCTTCTTCAATCTTTGGAAAATGCTGTGCAGCTTCGTCTAATAAGTCACCTAATCCTAATCCGTGTGTACCTGAAATTGGGAATGGTTCACCAAATCCTAACGCATAAAAGTCATAAATGTCACTGCGCATTTCCGGATTGTCCACTTTATTTACTGCAAGTACAACTGGTTTATTTGAACGATATAATATTTTTGCAACTTCTTCATCAGCTGCTGTTACACCGTCACGACCGTTTGTCATAAAAATGATAACATCTGCTTCATCTATCGCTACTTCAGCTTGTTGACGAATTTGTGTCAAAAACGGCTCGTCTCCAATATCAATTCCACCTGTATCAATAATGTTAAATTCATGATTCAACCAATCTCCAGCGCTATAAATACGATCACGCGTTACACCTGGAATATCTTCTACGATTGAAACTCTTTCTCCAACAATTCTATTAAAAATAGTAGATTTCCCCACGTTCGGGCGGCCTACTATCGCTATTACTGGTTTCGGCATATACATTCATCCTTTCAACTTGCTTCTGTTTATTATGTAAAAAACCCTTCTTTGTGCAAGAAGGGATTTGCATTCCAGAATATTTCTCAACGTATCAAAACACCTCACATTATAACACACGTTGCTAATGTTTCACAATAATATATACATTCTCTTGTAAGCGATGCGCAATCCCATCTAAAATTGCCTCTAAATTATTTGCAACAAATTCTAGTTCCTCTGTCGAGTCACAAGTAAATAAAGGCGCACCACCTGCAAACTTCTCTGGCTTTGTTGTAATAACTGCAAGAATAACACTTTCTAACATCATCTCTTATCTCCCCTTCCTTTCGGGGCTTCCGATGACATATGGACAGCACTTTCTAACGTCGGTACATTTCCTATTACACTTATTGCCTTGTTAGCATCTTTATCTTGCGGAAGAACGAAAATCCCGATTCTTCCACTCGCTAAATCACGCTTTGCTAACGGTACAAGAGCTGGTGTTCCAGAATCTCTATATACCCCCAAAGCAACTGAAACATCATGTAAAATCGCTTGACGTTGCCCTAAATTAGAAATAGTAACCATCGCATCAATCGATTTCGGTTTCAAAATAAATCCCATGCCATATTCCATAATTTCATCTTGCCTTATCGGCAATCCAATATTCATAATATAAATATTATCAATATAAAGTCCTGCTCCTTCAAAACGCAGCGGAACATGTTCAATCTCTACAAGATCATGAAGTCTTCTGCCAGACATTAATTTTTTCGCAATAAAAAATGCGATGATAGCCATAATTACTCCAGCAATCCACGAACGGAATCCTATATACGCAAACGTCGTTGCAAACGATGTTAACATCGCCAAATAGTTGCGACTTTCAAAAACTAATGCAATTCCTTCAATGTATGTATTTCCACGCGGTACGAGCTCATATCCATCTAATTGTTGAAGCGTATTTCTTTCCATATTACGTACATCACGAAATTGTGTCGCTGCTAACGTAAGAAATGTAATGGCAGAAAAATCTTTTTTCAAAATTGACGGGATAGCAATCGCTCCTAAAGCAGCTGCAATTAATCCCATTGCAATATGAATAATTTTCCCGTGAAGCCTCGTCGGATATTGCCTCGTATCCGTCCGAAGCATTAACACCCTCGTTACTGTCCCCGCTATTACGCCACATAAAATGGCCGGTGTGTATTCAGTCATGTATTACCCTCGCCTTTCTTTTACGTGTCTTTCTCTTAAACTGCTCCATATATACTGATGCTTTTGCAATCCAATACAAAATTGCCATAAAAAATGTAGAAACGGCGATGATGTCCAAAAACGCTAAACTACCGTAATCATAAGGAAAATGTAGTTTTCGAAAAATAAGTGTCACTAACAATTCACCTTGTAACATTCCGATATAAAGGGAACATAATCTCAATATGCGATCACCATGTAATAAAACCGATGCATACACAAGAGCACTACTTAACAAAAACAATCTGTCCATTACAATCCAAATTGGATCATATACTTCTAACAAATGAAAACTTGTATATAACATTGCAATAATAAGTGCCGAAAGTAAGCCATATAATTTTTTCCAAATAGAATATAGCGTGATCCCGAAAAAAGAAATAATACAAAGCAATAAAGCATTTACTGATACCGTAAATGAAGCAATCGTCACATGTAATGGGGAGCAAATTATAAACACCAGTATACAAACGCTTAACTTCCACCGAACAGAGTCCTTTTTCATAAAAAAAGTTACAATAGTCCACCCTATCCAAGCTACAAAATAAAAAGTATTCCCATCCATCATTTCACCTCCTATGTTTTCCATTATGGGAACTTTTTATGAAAGTTAATCCCCCTTTCTTTACGCATAGTTTTTTCATATAACAGCAACACTTTTAATAAGGAGGTGCTATTCACAATGGGTAAAGATCGCCAAGAAAAAAAACTAAGAGAATCACGCCGCGTTGAATCAGATCGCGACCAATCACTACAATATCCGGGCGCAACTGGACTTGATACACCGGAGCAAGCTCGAAAGCAGAATCAGCACTAATCATACAAAAAGACGGTTTCGATATTGTACGAAACCGTCTTTTTCATATTTCATATTTATATCGAAATAATATTTCACATGCGAATCTTTCTACAATTTATTTTTACCCCCTTCTCATTTCCCTTGGCAAAATTAACCCTTATCCAGTAATTCAATAGCACACTATCCACATTTTTCAGTCGCAACTTTTACAAGATAATGTTTATATATAGGAATAATTTCATTTTTATAGAATATTAATTCCATCCCTCACCTTATATCACTAAAACGAATAGAATACAAAAAAATCAACCGTTTGGTTGATTTTTTATCTTCTACTATAATGCGTCGTATCAATTCCACGCTGCGTTAACCAATGATACGTTTCACCCTTTACAACAAGAGGCACAGATTGTAATTCTTCTATCGTCTTTGCCCCAAGAGCTGTCATAATAAATTTTAAATCTGTATGTAGAAGATCGATTTCATCCACTAACTTCTCGATGCCATCTTGCATTAAAATGCGTAAAAAGTATCCAGCAAAAGCAGTTGTATTTGCCCCTAACGCGATCGCCTTTGCTACGTCTAGCGCTGTTTGTATGCCCCCAGATGCAATAAAAGAGAGGTTATTATTTGTAGAGGTTGCTTCAATAATCGAGGTAGCTGTTTGTATGCCCCAGTTATTAAAATAAGAGAGCATACGCTGTCTTCTTTCATTTTCAACTGCAGCAAAATTGGTACCACCTTGTCCGCCAATATCAATTGCTGTTACACCTATACTCGCTAACTGTTGCATTGTTTCCTTGCTCATCCCAAATCCAACTTCTTTTACAATGACCGGAACTTCGCTCTTTAAAACAATTTGCTCAATTCGCTGCAGTACACCAGTAAAATCACGGTCTCCTTCTGGCATCGTTAACTCCTGTATAACATTTAAATGAATTTGCAGTGCATTCGCCTCAATCATATCAACGGCACGATCTGCCTGTTCGGTAGTTGCCTCACTACCTAAATTGGCAAAGAAAATACCATTTGGATTTATTTTTCTAATGATTTTATACGAAGCTACTTCATTCTCATCCTTTAATGCTGCCATTTGCGAACCAACAGCCATAGCGAGATTATGATGTTTCGCTACATATGCTAATTGTTCATTAATATGTAACGTTTGCTCTCCCCCACCACCAGTCATCGCATTGATAAAAATCGGCGAACTTAGTGAAAGTTCGCCGATTTTTGTTTCACATGTTATCGTATCATAACTTGAATTTGGCAAGCTTTGATGCACAAAATCAATATCATGAAAGCCATGCGTACGAGACTGACCAGTAGAAAGAGCGTATTCAATATGATCTAATTTACGTTTTGCCCTTACCACTTGTACCCCTCTTTATTTCTTTAATTTTTTCAGTTGTTCACCAATAATATCACTTAATTGGAAAGTAGCAGAATCAGCATTTGGTTCATACTGACTGTAATCTTCAGTTACATTATTTTCCTCAAGCGCTTCTTTTATACTTAAAGAAATTCGTTTCTCTGCTACATGGACTTCAAGTACTTTCACTGTTACTTCTTGTCCCATTTCTAATACTTCATTTGGATTTTTCACGTGACGATTTGCAATTTGAGATACGTGCACAAGTCCTTCTACACCAGGTAAAATTTCAACGAATGCACCGAATGTAACAAGACGTTTTACTACTCCCTCACGAATATCTCCAGCTTTTATTTCACCCGCAACATTTTCCCAAGGTCCCGGCTGAGCTGCTTTAATTGATAACGAAATACGTTGTGTATCAGCATCAACAGATAGCACCTTTACCTTTACTTTTTGACCTTGCTCTAATACTTCAGAAGGCTGTTCTACACGCTCGTGAGAAATTTGTGAAATGTGAACTAAACCGTCCACACCACCAACGTTAACGAATGCACCAAAATCTGTTAATCGTTGTACTGTTCCTTCAACAACGTCCCCTTCTTTTAATGAAGAAATTGCTTCCTTTTTCTTAGAATCTAGTTCTAATTCTACTACCGCTTTATGCGAAAGGATTACACGATTTTTTTCACGGTCTAATTCAACAATTTTTACCGCTAATGTTTTACCTTTATAGTCAGTAAAGTCTTCTACGTAATGCACTTCTACAAGTGAAGCTGGGATAAAACCACGAACGCCAAGGTCCACAACTAATCCACCATTCACGATATCTTTTACAGTAACATCAAATA
Source organism: Bacillus luti (assembly GCF_001884105.1). Classification (GTDB taxonomy): domain Bacteria; phylum Bacillota; class Bacilli; order Bacillales; family Bacillaceae_G; genus Bacillus_A; species Bacillus_A luti. Next base: position 72,295 of record NZ_MACI01000009.1, read on the forward strand.
CATGACCAGAAGTGAATTTTTCTTGTAATTCTATCCATGCTTTTTCTGCATCAACAGCACGTTTAGATAAAACAAGATCATCTTCTTCTAATTTAATAATTTTTAATTCTAGTGTTTGATCTAATTCTACAACATCGCTTGCTTTTTCAATATGAACGTTAGCTAATTCACTAATCGGAATTACGCCATCTGTTTTGTATCCAACATTTACAAGCACTTGCTTCTCTTCAACTTTCGTTACAGAACCTGTAACAACGTCACCAACTTGTAATTCTTTTGAATCCATAACTTCTTCATTCATTTTCTCTACCATGGAAATACCTCCCTACAGAATTGACAAAGCATTTTTATGTATATACGAAATGAAAACAAAAGTTTTCATTTGCATGTTTAAGAATTTATCATCACATACTCTGTTTCAATACTATTCACAAGAAAATATATTAATCCTATATAAATAGTATACAGCAAAATCATCTTGAAAAAAGTATGTTTTGAAATATAATAGCGAATATATTCTGAAAGTTTTATCCTTCTCTAACTAACTTCTTACAAATTCGCCCATTTGTCAAGGAAAGAGACTCATAATTCACGTATCCTTTACATTTCTATATAAACAAAAAAGAAAGAGGATAATCCCCTTTCTTTACTTCGCAAATACTCCTGAAACAATGCCCATAATTTTTTGGACAACTTCTTCAATTGATAAAGAAGTTGTATCTAATTCCAATGCATCATCAGCCTTTTTTAAAGGAGAAACTTCGCGTTCTGAATCTAACTTATCACGCTGAGCAATTTCTTCTTTTAACTGCTCTAAATTAGAATCGAAACCTTTATTTATATTTTCTAAATGTCTTCTTTCCGCTCTTTCTTCCACAGAAGCAAGCATAAAGATTTTCACTTCAGCATCTGGCATTACATGTGTACCAATATCACGGCCATCCATTACAACGCCGCCTTTTTTCGCTAATTCTTGTTGACGACGTACCATTTCTTCACGCACAAGGCGATGCTTCGCTACAATTGATACTTGATTCGTCACTTCTGGTGTACGAATTACTTCAGAAACATCTTGTCCATTTAAAAATACAAGTTGTGAATTTTCCCCTTGCTGAAATTCAATATTTACATTCCTTACAACTTCCATTAACTTCTCTTCATTTTCAATGTCCACTTTTCGCTCAAGGGCTGCATATGTAATTGTACGGTACATTGCGCCTGTATCAATATAAACGTAAGAAAGTTTCTTTGCAACAACTTTTGCAACTGTACTTTTCCCAGCTGCAGCTGGACCATCTATAGCAATTGAAATTCGTTTATCCATTGTAACACCTCATTTTTCACTTATAAAACAAAACGAAAAGCAGGTATTCATCCCTGCTTCTTCTCATTTGCTTCACGTCATTAAATCCTCAATTATTGTAGCATACTCCTTCATAGAAGAAAATGAAAACTACCTATTCACCGGCAAGATTTCTACTTTATTTTTCGCGACGACGCCTTCATAATAAACAATTTTAGACAAATATTTCACCGAGGACTTATGTATAAATAACAATTGCACAACACAAAGACAAATGAATTGTATTACTAAAATACGAATAAAAATTTTCTCCACTTTTTTCAAAGTATTCGTTCCTTTCTACCTTCTATTTACACATTTCATTCCTGATTTTATAAAACATGCAGAGAGTCCCTATATTTATTGTCATTTTCCAAGCATACTTTTATACATTTCCATTGTCGAATTTACTCAAAACATGTTATGTTCTAAATGTATTTTTTACTTGAAAGGGGTATAAACATTGAAAAGAATCCTAGTTTTACACACAGGTGGAACAATTGCAATGGAGGAAGATAAAGAAACTGGGGTCGTACAACCAGGTGAAAAAAATCCTCTTTTAAAATTCATTCCTGATTTAGAAGGCGATGTCGATTTAATCGTGGAAGATGTGTTCCATCTACCATCTCCTCATATGACACCGAGTGAAATGCTACAATTACAAGTCATCATTGACGAAAGAGTAAAACAAGACGACATTCATGGCGTAGTCATTACGCATGGTACGGATACATTAGAAGAAACAGCTTATTTCTTAGATTTAACAGTCCAAGCAACTATTCCAATCGTTGTTACAGGTGCAATGCGTTCTAGTAATGAATTAGGTGCTGACGGTCTATATAACTTCTTATCCGCTGTAAAAGTTGCTAGTTGTAATGAAGCTGCAGAAAAAGGCGTTCTCGTCGTATTAAACGACGAAATTCACTGTGCTACAAACGTAACGAAAACACATACAAGTAATGTCGCGACATTCCAAAGCCCACAATATGGACCAATTGGAATGGTAACAAAACGCGGGGTTGTCTTCCATCACGCTTTAGTACATCACGAAACATATACAGTAAACAAAGTTTCTAAAAATGTAGTTGTGCTAAAAGCATATGCTGGCATGGATGATACATTATTAGCAGCAATCGAAAACCTTCCTGTAGATGGAATTGTTATTGAAGCACTTGGACAAGGTAATTTACCTCCAAGAACACTTCCTAGTCTAGAACGATTAATAAACAAAGGAATTCCTGTCGTATTAGTTTCTCGCTGCTTCAACGGTATCGTTCAAGACGTATATTCGTATGAAGGTGGCGGCAAACACTTAAAAGATATGGGCATTGTATTCACATACGGTTTAAATGCTCAAAAAGCGCGTATTAAATTATTAGTCGCACTAGAGAATACAAATTCTCATGAAGCAATTCAAAATATGTTTATGCACGAATAAAAAAGCTGTCGAGGTTTCTCGACAGCTTTTTTTATTCTTCTCTTGATGCAATGGTTTGCGCGATCGCATCTCCATGAAATCGACCATTCTCAATAAATATTTCATTCGCATTATTTCCAGCAGCAATTACACCTGCAATGAAAATATTTTCAGCGTTCGTTTCCATTGTATCCTCGGCATAAATCGGACGTCCTGTTTCTTCATCAATCCGAACACCCATCTTCGTTAAGAAGCTATGATCAGGATGGTAACCAATCATCGCAAATACAAAATCATTTTGGATTGTACATGCCTCACCATCAACTGTATACGTTAATGTATGCTCAGTAATTTCTTTCACATGAGCACCAAAATGCATTTGAATTGTGCCGTTTCGTACTAATCCCTCAAACTCCGGCAAAATCCACGGTTTTATGCTTGGTGAATACTCACTTCCGCGATACAGTACCGTTACACGCGCACCCGCTTTAACAAGTTCTAACGCAGCATCTACACTCGAGTTTTTCCCACCTATAACTACTACATCTCGATCAAAATAAGGATGTCCCTCTTTAAAATAGTGAGCCACTTTCTTCAATTCCTCACCTGGAACATTCATATAATTCGGATTGTCATAATATCCAGTTGCTACAACAATATATTTCGCTATATATATTTCTTTACTTCCGTCACGTTTTGTCGTCTCAACCTGAAAAACTTCTCCATCTTTTCGAACTTTTTCCACTCGTTCAAAAGCATTCACTCGTACAGATTTGCGCTTCACTACTTCACGATAATACGCAAGCGCTTGATTTCGAAATGGTTTACGATTTTCTGTAATAAAAGCCACTTCACCAATTTCTAATTTTTCACTAGAAGAGAAAAATGTTTGATGTGTCGGATAATTATAAATGGCATTTACAATGTTTCCTTTTTCAATTACTAACGGATTTATCCCTACCTTTTGCAACGAAATTGCTGCTGCTAATCCGCACGGACCGCCTCCAATTATGATAGCTGTTTCTTTCTGCATACTCGGTTCACTCCTAGTCTTCTACCAATACACTATTTATAAAAACAAGAAAAAACCTACTTACAGCAGTAGGCACCTATCTTTATTGTATTCATTTTTCATATATTTGTCATCTAAACGAAACGTACATCCGATAGACATCTGCTAAAAACTGCTGAAATTTAATACCTTGTTTCCCTAATACATTTTCAGGATCAATCTTTCTTGCTGGATCAAGCGTTTTATGTGATACGATATCTTTTTTCGGATTCAAGCCGAAATTTTGACATAAATATGCATGATACCACGTAAAACGGGTATATGCTTCCCAAAAGTTAACATTACCACCATAACAAAGTTCTACTCCAATGGCAGCCTTATTGGCATCATAACCGTATAAGTCATTATCTGTCGGCACACCATATCGAACATGATAGGCAACTTCATTTATAGGAACAATTTCTAATATTGTTTTGTCATCTATAAATGTATGTGCCGAGGCTTTCGGTTGTATTTCATTAAAATAATCCCGATTCCCTATCGCATTGCTACCAGGATTCCCCGTATCATGACTTACAATAAACCTTACTTTAGAAAGAGGAATTCCCGGTCGTGAACTTCCATATCCAATATAGTTACGCTCTATAGGAAACATCGCCATTACTACCAACTCCCACTTCAGAAGATTACCTTACTTCCTTATATATGTATTCGGTAGCAATGTCCTTATCGCATATTTCTTACGCGAAGAGAAAATCGAAAATATTTGATGTGAACACCATAAATAATAAAATACTTACAGCGACTCCATAAAAACCGTAAAACCAAACACAATCTTCTTTCGTATCTAAACCGAAAAATTTATTTACTGATTGTAATAATGTGCCGCGCTTACTTTGTTTGTTTCGTAATACTTCCACTCGTTCTACAACATCTGCTGGCATCATAAATCTTTGGTCTACTGTCATTTTCATCATTTATCTCTCCTTAAAATCATTTCCGTTTTGTTTATCTAAGGAGAGTATAGCACGTTTGTTCGTGCAGAACAAGCGTTCTTTTTTAATTTTATTTTATTTTTCAACAAACCAATTAATAATTACCAATATAAAAGCGATAATCGGTCCTACTACAACAGCACCAAATATTAAAAACAGTAGCCCTTCCCCGAACACCCGAACGATACTTGTTTTTTTGGCTCTCATCGTTCTTGCGAGTTCTCCCTCTAACCTCTTAACCTTTTCTTCTAATTGTTCTACTCGTTCCATCATTTCATTTTCCATATACAACACCTCACTCTAATACTTCAACAAAAAAACGTGATTCCCTCGAAAGGAATCACGTTTTCTCACATTATAATATTATACCCAACCTCTGAAGCGACTTGCTTCAGCCATTTTACGAACACCAACCATATACGCTGCTAAGCGCATGTTCACTTTACGAACTTGTGCTGTTTCATAAATAGAGTCAAATGATCTTACCATTACTTTTTCTAAACGTTGTTCTACTTCTTCTTCAGTCCAGTAGTAACCTTGGTTATTTTGTACCCACTCAAAGTAAGATACTGTTACACCACCAGCACTTGCTAATACGTCTGGAACAAGTAAAATTCCGCGATCTGTTAAAATTTTAGTCGCTTCTAATGTTGTTGGACCATTTGCTGCTTCAACAACGATTTTCGCTTTAATATTGTTAGCATTTTCTTCTGTAATTTGGTTCTCAATTGCAGCTGGAACTAAAATATCGCAATCAAGTTCTAACAATTCTTTGTTTGAAATTGTATTATTAAATAGTTTTGTTACTGTACCGAAGCTATCACGACGGTCTAATAAATAATCAATATCTAATCCGTTTGGATCATGTAATGCACCGTAAGCATCTGAAATTGCAATAACTTTTGCGCCTGCATCATGCATAAATTTAGCTAAGAAGCTACCAGCATTACCGAACCCTTGAACAACAACGCGTGCACCTTGAATATCAATGCCACGTTTTTTTGCAGCTTCGCGAATACAAATTGTTACACCTTTCGCTGTTGCTGTTTCACGTCCATGTGATCCACCTAATACAAGTGGTTTACCTGTAATAAATCCTGGTGAATTAAACTCATCAATACGGCTATACTCATCCATCATCCACGCCATAATTTGAGAGTTTGTGAATACATCTGGAGCTGGAATATCTTTCGTCGGCCCTACGATTTGGCTAATTGCTCGTACATAACCGCGACTTAATCTTTCTAACTCACGGAATGACATTTCACGTGGGTCACAAATAATTCCGCCCTTACCTCCGCCATATGGTAAATCAACAATACCACATTTTAAACTCATCCAGATTGAAAGTGCTTTTACTTCATTTTCTGTTACATTCGGATGGAAGCGAATTCCACCTTTCGTTGGACCAACAGCATCATTATGTTGCGCACGATATCCTGTAAATATTTTAACAGTCCCGTCATCCATACGAACTGGTATTTTCACTGTCATCATACGAATTGGTTCTTTTAATAATTCATACACTTCGTTTGGATAACCCAATTTTTCTAATGCTTCACTAATAACAATTTGTGTTGAATTCAATAGTTCAAAATGTTGTTCCCTTTGTTGTTGTGTTTTTGTTTGAGTTCCCTTTTCGGCTACCATAGTAAGTAAACCCCCTGTAATTTCACTTGTTTAGTAAACCTTCATTGCCTAGTATACACCCTTAAATTTGGAATGCAATAGAAAACGCTAACAAATATATACAAACTATTTTCTTTTGCAAGCGTTTTCACTATTATTATAGTCCTTTTATTGCTTTTAGAAAAGTAAAATACTTAAATATTTAAATATTTTTCATTTTCATCAAATACATTACAAAAAAAAACGGATCTATTTGACGAAGAAAAACGTAAACAAACATTTGCAATCAGCTATATTTTCAACATTTTAGATTTACTACCCTTGACCAAATAAAAAGAAAACCTCAAGCTACTCTACTTTAGCTGAGGTTTTCTTTCTTTACAAAATAGTTGTGTATTTGTTCAATTGCTTGAGTAGCCATTAATTCTTTACCATACTCCATTAGACGATAAATAGTTGCTGTAGACGGATTACCATATTCCGCTAAAATAGCTATAAAATCTGCCTTCAGTAATTGAACTTGCTCCTCTTCTTCCATCCAAAGATAGAAACGACCATCCCACGTATATAGTTTTCCGCCAGTTACATCAAGGTTATATAAACGATTCGACAGGTTAATTACGTCATCTAGTGTAGCAAATTCATATAGTATATGTTCGCTTTCATCTAGAGTCACTTGCATTTCAATAAACTCGTCACGGAACTCATCATCTGTATCCATTTCTTGATTTTCTTTCGTAACAATTACAACCATTCCTTGTGCTTGTAGAGAAAATACTTCCACTGCAATCGGACCATCTGCTTCAAATCCTAATTCCTTATTTGCTTCTTGCATCATATCACGAAATAATTGCTGTACTTTCGGTGCATTTCTCCACAAATCTTCTTTCGTTAATCCTCGTTCAGATAAATCATCAAATGTTAAGAAAATTTTTATCTTATTGTAATTTAATCGTTCCAGCCTCATCTCATACCCTCCCTACGTAACCAATGAATCTAATTTTTATTATATGAAATAGAAAATAGATGGTTCTTTTCGAACAACTATTCTGACACTTTTAACCATTCATCCCATTCTTTTTTCGTATCACCGATTAGGATCGTTTGAATGTTCAACTGATCTCGAGCACCTATTTTTCCTATAAGTCCAACAGAAAGGTCTCTACTTTTTTCTTGTAACAAATTAACAAAATTCATCGCCCGTTTACATTCTCGTCCATCTTCAAAAGATACAAATAAATACTTTGCCTGTATTTGTTCAGCAGCTGACAAAAGACCATCTTCCTCAAAACTTGTCCTAATATATATCGCCTCATATTCTTTTAAGCGCAAATACGTTGAGAAGACAAATCCTTTCAACATAGTATTTTCTAAAACAATAACTTTGTGTAAAGAAGTAAACGATGACGCGTTATGATATACCATTCCTAAACGAGTTTGCAAAAAAGAGACTACATATTGAAATTGCGCCATTGTAATCTCATTATTATTTTTTAACGTTTGCAATTTGTTTGCCACTTGAAGAATAGTACTTGCTACAACTTTTTCTGTTGAATATATACTAAAAGCCTCGTTTAATAATGCAGAAGTTGTAATTTCATCAAATTTTAACAAAGCTTGTAGTAAATCGTCCACTAAAACAACTTCTTTATCAGAATATAATTCTTCTTGAACGTTACTCTGCAAACGATTCCCTTCTAATAATTGAACTGCTTGTCCAATCATCATACCGGAAGAAACCTTCTCCATTAACCATTGCAGAGTTTGAATATGCTCCTCTGTATATAAACGATGCCCCGCATGATTTCGCTTTGGAGCAATAATATGATAACGTCTTTCCCATGCACGAAGTGTACTCGGCTGAATTCCAATTATATTCGAAACAGCTTTTATATTATATTTTCCATTTAGAGCTGGCATCATTTCCCTCCGCATAAAGTAATAATATGAGTTTGAGCAGGTGCTCGAAAACGAAGCGGGATCAATGTTGTTCCATACCCATTACTAACAAAAAGAGTCATATTTGAATGATTATATACGCCACCCTTTAAATATTTTTCAGATGGGAATAATCGAATCTGTCCTCCATGTGTATGTCCACTTAACACAAGTGAAATTTGTTCTTTTCCAGACATTTTATTTATTATATCAGGGTTATGGCTAATTAGTATGCGAAAACCCTCTTCTTTACAATCTGCCAACGCTAAATCTAAACGATCACGCTTCAATCCAACATCATCTACACCGAGTAAGCAAATCTTCTCTCCTAATTCAGACTCAAATACAACCCTTGTATTATCTAAAACTTTCACATTATTTTCTAATAGCAAAGCATCTAATTCATGATATTCAATCTCATAATCATTATTTCCCCAGACAAAATATACAGGAGCTATTTCTCTTAATTTTTGAATATTGGCAGAGATTTTTGATAAGGGGACGCCTTTTTCTGCCAAATCACCACCAATAATGACAAGATCTACTTTTCCTTTTACTTGTTCAATTATCGAATTTGAAATGACTCTTCTATGAATATCAGAAATAAAAAACACATTCACTTTTTGAAAACTTTTCGGAAATTCTTTAAATACTAAAGTATGTTCCAACACAGTATTACGCATCGCTTCTTTATACATTACAAGAAGAAATAGAATACCTATACATATGAGAGTACTTAATAATATAATCCATATCATATTTTTTCCTCCCCTCCTTATAAAGGTAATCTTCTTTTTATAACAAACTATAAGTCACTTATTTTACTAGCTTTCTTGCTCCGCGGACTTATCTTTTATTGGAATTTTTAATTCTTGGCCTACACTTACTTCATCTTCTTGTAAATTATTATATTTTTTAATCACTTCAATTCCACTTTCATCTGAAAAATACTGCCTCGCTATACTTTCTAAAGTTTCTCCCTCTTTCACCGTATGCGTTGCCACTTTTTCAGACTGTTTTGGCGATTCAGATTTAGCTGAATCAAAGAAAATTACTTCAAATGCACTTTTCCCAGCATTATTACTATCACTTTTCACCTGAATATATTTATCCGTATACCATAATATGCTAATCGGAAGCAATATGAATAGGAATGTTAAAACCCGGACGAAAATATGATTCATTTTAAACTTTTGTTTTTTCTCTTTATTTCTATGAATTTCACTACGCGGCGGTAAACTTTCATCTTCTTCCACTCGCTCAACTTCTAGTTCCTCTTCAAAATCAGGAATTCGTTTCCTCATGTTGTTCACCACCACCTTCCATTTATTTTCTTAATTGGAGTCCCATTATAAAATCAACAAGAAAGTGTGCAAAGATTGTTATAAACAAATTTCCTGTCCATTCAAATACATAGCCAAAGACAAAACTAATGAAACAGACGAAACAAAACAAAAAAGGCTTTTTTATATATCGAATATGTAACACTGCAAATACGAAACTCGCTATTACAATTCCAAAATGAGTCTGCACTACGCCTCTAAATAAAAATTCTTCTGCAAAGCCAATCACGAACGTAATAACAAGCAATTGCATGACTGACATCCCTTGAAACATTTTATCGTTAATACCCCCATCATCAAACCACGACTCTGGAAATACTCGCATTGCAACATAATCTAATAACACAATACCAATCGCTAACAAGCCACCTATTATAAGTATAGACACCGGTTCCCATTTCCAAAGACTATATACTGCTTTTATATCTTGAAATAATATATATGCTAGTAAACAGCCAATACCAATAATAATTAACTGTGTTATATACAAGTTCAGTCTTATTTCCTTCGGACTCATATCTTCAATATTATGCCTTTGAATGTTCATCATTCCTCCATCTTTTCTAGGCCGAAAAGCTTTTGTAACTCTGTTTCCCAATTATAGTCGAAATCCGATTGTTGCGCTTGTCTTTTTTTATAATCTGTTTTTGTAATACTACAATAGTCACAGCAGTTTTTTAATTCTTGCTCTTTTCTATAACCGAACTGTTGCAGCAAATATTCACGCCTACATCCTTTCACTTGTATCCATGATTTCATGTTTTCTAACTCACTATATTTATTACGTAGCCTTAATTCTACTTCAGCTACTATTCTATTCATAATTTCATCTGACAAGCTCTCCAATATTAATTTTCGCTGTTGTATGATTCCAAGCTGTTCGAGATGATAGCGGATAAAACGCCAATATTGTTCATTAAATCTTGCTGCATTATAACAAATTTCTTCTACCTCTTCTATTGGTAATTCTTTCGTTTGAAACATTCTTTCTTGTAGTAAAGAAAATAAAAATTGTATTTGCGACTTACTTGGCAATTCATCTTCAATTATTGAAATTGGCAAATCGTGATCTAACGGACTACATAGTAATATAGCTATACTCGGTTCACCGTCTCTTCCAGCTCTTCCGATTTCTTGTAAATAAGAAGCTATATTAGTCGGATAATGAAAATGAATAATATATCTCGTATTCGCCTTATTTACTCCCATGCCAAAAGCACTTGTACATATTACAAGCTGCAACTGGTCATTCATAAACTGCTGTTGAATTAACATACGCTCTTCATGTTCCATACCACCATGATAAAAAGCGACACCAGTAACGCCTTTTCCTCTTAAGTATTCTGTTAAACGTTCTGTCCACGCTCTACTTGAACAATATACAATCCCTGGACCTTGTAAATACATCACCTGATCCAAAAGCGCTTCTTTCTTCTCTTCTATCGTCTCCACAAATTGTACTTCCATTGCAATATTCGGACGATCAATGGAGTATACATGCTGCGTCACATTCTTTAAATCTAAACTCTCTGCTATATCTCGGAGTACATCTTTCGTCGCGGTTGCAGTTAATGCTAGCACCGCAGGAGACCCGATATTCTCAATAACTACATTTAGTTTTTTATAGTCTGGTCTAAAATCATAACCCCATTGTGAAATACAGTGAGCCTCATCCACAACAAATAATGAAATATGAATTCTCTTCAATTCTCTTATTAACAATTCCGACTGTAACATCTCTGGTGAAACAAAAATAAATTTATATGAAGCTAATTTTTTCATTGCTTCTCTTTTTTCATGTAATGTCCGAAAACTATTAAATGCTATCACTCTGTTTTTCACAACATATTTTAATTGTGTAACCTGATCTTCCATTAAAGATAATAATGGTGATACAACAAGTACTGTTCCTTCTTGCATTAACCCTGGAAGTTGATAGCACATAGACTTCCCTCTTCCGGTCGGAAGCATCGCTATAACGTCTTTTCCTTCCAATAAATCTGTAATTACCCCTTTTTGCCCTGGACGAAATTCAGAATATCCAAACCACCTATGTAAATATTCCTCAAGTTTCATTTATACCCTCCATCCGTGCCAATACAAGACGGACTTCAAAATAAGAGATGTCCTCTCCAACCGCTTGTTTCAACTCACGCAACTTACGTGTTTGTAATGCATCAATTACTTTTGTTACTTTATCTATTTTGTCTTTTTCCATAAACATCTCGATAGAAAAATCTCTTTCTCGCAAAGCAATTTCAACAAAATGATCTTCTATCGTCGCAACCTTTAAATTTCTAATTGTAGCTATTTCATCTAAAGAGCGCCCTTGCTTCCAAAAATTATATGTTTTTTTCGTTGATAAACTAAATAATTCCGCTCTCTCATTTGGATAAGAGATAATCTCAGCTAATAACGGAAATTCATTTTCTTTATCACGAACTTCTTGTATAAGGAAATGAATTGTACCCCAAAATAAAAAGTACACCCTGAATATATCTTGTTTCGTAATTTCCGCTAATTGCTGCAATGTACAACCTATACGTTCATATCCTGTTAATCGATATGTTACAATCGTCGCTTCTACCACATCACCTTTACCTAAAAGATTATGTATTTCTTTCCATAATCTTTTCGCCAATTCATTTCGCCTATACGGTATACCTGTTAAAAAGCGTTTTACCCACACCATGATTTCTGTATCTTGTTGAATCGGAATAAACTTCGTATTATTCCGTTGTAAATTAGATATAGTTTGAATAATTAAGGATAATCTTTTCCAAAATGTTTCACCTAATTCACCATAGTGCAAACCGTGTAAATACGCCGGAAAAGCATATACTTCCTCCCATGTATGTAACTGCACGTTACCTTTAGATGTTAACAAATATGTATTTTCATGTATTTCTTGAATCAAATCCGCTTGTAACAACTTTGCAACTTCACGATCATATTCAGTTCTATTTAACGATTTATATATCCCAAACAAAAAGGAAATTCGGAACATATTTCCATCTTGTAACGTTTGCGAAGAACGTTTTCCCTTTAATAAATAATAAATAGAAGAAACGGTCCTTTCACCATTCAATTGTTTTAAACAATACAATAAAGTATATTGTAGTTGCATTACCGCTTCCACCTTTCAATCTAACTTAATTGCTTTTCGGTACGATTGCACCTGCACCGTCTACCGTTACCCATTAAACTTATCATATCGGCACTATATACTTGTATATATTCTATTGTACCAAACGAAATAACATTTACGTATTTTGAAAATCTTATGACATAATGCAAAAATAAGTTGACACTCTAATTGATAAGCATTATCATTATAATTTTATGTTGAAAAGTTTTAAAAACCGTTTTACAATAAGGTTATAATTTTTATGACGAGCTTTTCACATACATATTATCAGGAGGGAAAAAAGATGGCAAAATATACAATCGTTGATAAAGATACTTGTATTGCATGTGGTGCTTGTGGCGCTGCTGCACCAGACATTTACGACTATGATGATGAAGGTATTGCATTCGTAACATTAGACGATAACCAAGGTATCGTTGAAATTCCAGATGTATTACTTGAAGATATGATGGATGCTTTCGAAGGTTGTCCAACTGACTCAATTAAAGTTGCTGACGAATCATTTGACGGCGACGCTTTAAAATTCGAATAGTCTTTTATTAACTTCAAAAAATGCCCCTCATATTAATGAGGGGCATTTTTTGTTTGCATAATACTTAATAAAAAACCATTAGTAGTTCCATACTACTAATGGTTTTATTCTATCTTCTATGCATTTTTCATTTTTGCAAACACCCATACTTTCAGGCGTGAAAATAACGCTACAAATACAATTGTCACAACAATTCCTTTAATCAAATTAAACGGTAAGATTGCCGTTACAACTGTTGTTCTTATCGCCTCACTAGACATAGCTGGTGAATTTAAAAACCAAGTGTAAGCTGGGAATATGATGATGTAGTTTAATACACTCATGATAAGCGCCATTGTAATTGTCCCTAGCATTAATCCTGACGTTAAACTCTTTACAGTACGATACTTTCTAAATAAGAAAGCCGCTGGTCCAATAAATAAACATCCTGCAATAAAGTTTGCAATTTCTCCAACTGGCACACCCGTTAAACTTCCTTGAATCCCGTAATGTAAAATATTCTTTATCGCCTCTACAATTACTCCCGCAATTGGTCCGAAAATAATTGCTGCAATTAGAGCCGGCACATCACTAAAATCAATTTTTAAAAATGGCGGAAGCCCTGGGAACGGGAAATCCAACATCATCAGTAAATATGCAATACTACTTAGCATCGCTACACTCACCATCTGCACTACACTGTTTTTTTGTTTCATCTTTCTCTCTCCTTTTCCATCGATCATCTCATGGAAAGTGGAAAGGTTCTGCTATGCCTATTTTTTCATAGAATGAAAAAACCCTTTGTGTTTTACACAAAGGGAGAATTTAAGGCACATCAAACAGACGTTCAAATACCTATCTTTTTTGAACGCTTGAACCTCCATCTTCTCCCATCCAGACTATACTGTCGGCTTTGGAATCACACCAAATCCTGCCTTAACGGCTCGCGGGCTTAGAACAAAATCATACATAGTTCATCACCGCCGGTCGGG
>NZ_MACI01000010.1 GCF_001884105.1 Bacillus luti
GCCCCGAAGATAGACCGATATTCTATTTTCCCCTTCATTATACAACAACCTCATAACATTGTGAACTAAAAAATTGTAACTTATTAAAAATTAGTTATTTATTTTTAATAACCTAATAAAAATGACGAAATATTTTACAATACAACCCATATTTTTTATTATTCGGCATTTCTCTTATGAATTCCCTAGTCATATATAATTAAAAGTGATAAGATGTTGAATTGTTAAGATAAGAACATTTTCTGAATTATGGAGGAAATGTCATGAAGAAAGATAAGAGACACTCTATTCGAGAAGCAATGAAAAAAAACTTAAGAAAAGAATACTTTTATTTAAAAAAAGAATTACTTTTCTGCTGTCCAATCGATTTAGGCACATTCTCAAGCGAGACATACTATGCTGCTTTCGATGAAGATGGCATCAGTATTTATCAGTATGATAAAAAGACAGAAAGTAAATTAAAATTGTGCGAACGTCATCCATGGAAGAATTGGAATAAAGTGAAAGTTGATCACTATTTGACAACGTCTCAATTTATTTTTCAAGGTGAGCGAAACTGGATTTTATCCCTTTTCCAAAAAGGAAAAGAAGCTCAAAAAATTATCGAGGAGCATACAACTTTACAAACAGAAGTTGTTTCCCGCTCTTTCTTAAAAAAACTTCCTGGTTTTCGTTCTAATACACCTTTGAATAAATACATCGGCAGCATTTGCTACACTGCACTTATTGCATTTTTATTAAAATGGATGATTCCATTTCAAGCACCACAAATCGCCTTGTACTCTATTTCAATTGGTTGTATGCTTCTTGGCCTACTCTGTCTGACAATCGGTTTAATTGAACCGACTATTGTACTGTTTCGGACAAATGAGAAAACAAGAACAAAAGTCTTTTACTTATATAGCTACTTAGCTATTTCTGGATTTATATGTGTCTTTATTTTTTGGTAAAAGAAGCCGTCCCAAAATATATTTTGGGACGGTTTTCTGTTAGAAATAAGTTGCTCTTGTTATAATATTTCGTTGCTAAGTCGCTATCTTTTGGCAAAACATCGATACAATTTCATTTCCTATCGTAATCTTAAAAAAATAAATCTATTCAAAGTTTATACTTTCGGCACGTTTCCCTTACTTAACATATAATTGTTGATTTGGATAAATTCGCTCTTGCTGCAATCCATTTTTTTCTTTAATTTCATTAACTGTCATACTAAATTTCCGCGCAATACCGACTAAAGTATCTCCTTTTTGCACGATGTATAATGATGAAGAAACGACTTCATTTCTTTGTTCATTTAAAACAAACAATGGATTCATCGCATTCTTTTTCGCCATCGTCCACCTTCCTTGATGAACTTCTAAATGTAAATGCGCTCCTCGCGATTCTCCTGTATTCCCTACCTCTCCAACTATTTCCCCCTTTGAAATATAATCCCCTTGAACTACATATCTCTTATTTAAATGTGCATACACAGCCTCATATTCTCCATGTTTAATAAATACAACATTCCCATAACTACTTGAATAATAAGACTTTGTAACCTTCCCATCTTGAATGGCTGCCACAGGCGCTCCGATCGGTGCCGCTATATCAATACCATAGTGTTTTCCATTTCTTGTCCCAAAATAATCACTTATCTGACCTTCAACGGGCCATGTCCATCGATTTTCTTCTGCGTAAACATGTAATTGAGATAAATACAATACAGTCAATAACAAGACGCCACATTTTAACACTTTCATATACATCCTCCGTTTTCTAATCACCGCCATACCTTCTCTATTTTGGTATATTACAGAAAAAAGTATACAAAAAAAAAGAAAGTGAATCACTCCACTTCCTTCTCTTTTTTATCTCGAAAAACGATTGCACTGCGATTATACTCCACATCTTTCACTTGTAATCGAGCATTTATTACTCTAGCTACCGCAAACAAATAATCAGATAATCTATTTACATACTTTAGAACAACTTCATTTATTTCCCCTTCTTTTTGTAAAGACACTATACATCGTTCTGCTCGCCTTACAACTGTACGTGCAATGTGAATAGCAGCTGCCGACTCACTTCCACCGGGTAAAATAAAGCGCTCTAGCGGCGGTGCTTCTTCTATATACGAATCAATTCTTTTTTCTAAGCTTTCTACCATTTCGATTTTTACTTTATAAGGAATTTTCCCCGCTACTATCGCCAAGTCTCCCCCGCAATCAAATAGTTCATGTTGAATATTTTCAAGTTCATTGTAAATATCTCCAAAAGACTCGCTTTGTAGCTTAGTCATCGCATATCCAATATGAGAATTCGCCTCATCTATCGTGCCATATGCTTCCACTCGGATATCATCTTTATCCACTCTGCCGCCTATTACACTTGTTATCCCTTTATCTCCTGTTTTTGTGTATAATTTCATCGCTTTACGACACCCCTCTTATTCTTCTTCATTCGACTAAGATAGAAAAAAGTTCTACTATTATTTATTTAATTGATTTTACAAAAAAATAAAAAACAGCAGAACTTTATTCATTATCAACTTTAAAAATACATATCTAAATTATACGATTCGGTAAATATACAGAGAATGTAGTTCCCTCTCCAACAACACTTGAAACAGCAATTTTGCCATCATGGCCTTGCACAATATTTTTTGCAATCGCAAGCCCCAGTCCTGTTCCACCTTTTTTTCCACGTGTTCTAGCTTTATCAGCTTTGTAGAAACGATCAAATAAAAATGGAATATCTTCTTCTGGAATACCAGCACCCGAGTCTTGTACTTCAAAAATAAGACCATTATTTTTCGTATCAATTACAAGCGTTACATGTCCGCCTGCATTCGTATGACGAATTGCATTATCAATTAAATTCGTCAATACTTGTTCCATACGATCTGCATCAAACGGGTATTGCTCAATTGGATTTTTGAAATCAACCGTTAATGCGACTTCTTTATCCTTTGCAATCCCTTGGAATTTACGACCTATTTTTTCAACGAAAGGATGAATATCAACTTCACCTATATGTAACTCTACATTACCACTTTCCATACGCGCTAAATCTAATAATTCATTTACAAGTTTACCTAAACGAACAGATTCATCATAAATGATTTGAACAAATTCATTAATTTCTTCTTTCGTTTGCACAATATCATCTAAAATTGCTTCACTATACCCTTGAAGCATTACCATCGGTGTACGAAGCTCGTGTGATACGTTCGCAATAAAGTCCTGACGCATCTTCTCAAGACGGCGTTCTTCCGTCATATCACGCAATACAGCTACCGCCCCGCGAATTTTTGTTTGGTTGTAAAGCGGTGTCATAAGAACTACGTAATTACCTTTTTGTAAATTAATTTCAACCACTTGTTGTTGTTCGCTTTCTACAACGAGATGGAATAGTTCCACAAGTTCAGAAGGTAGTTTTTTACTTAGCTCTATCTCTTTTTCTTCTTGCCAAACTTGTAAGAAATGTTCAGCTGGCGGATTGATTACAACGACTGCACCTTCTTGATTTAACGTAATAACCCCATCTGCCATACTACTTAAAATACTAGCTAACTGTTCTTTCTCTTGCTGCAGAGCGTTCATATTAAACTTCAACTGTTTTCCCATTTGATTTAAGGCCGTTGCAAGCTCACCAATCTCGTCCTGAGATACCATAGGAGCTTTCGCATCAAACTTCCCACGCGCCACCTCAAAAGCAACCTCACGCATTTTACGGAGTGGCGCTGTAATTCGAGTAGATAGGAAGAATGCAAAGAACGTCGTTAATATAATCGCAATCCCTGCTGATAAGAATATAAAATCAGTCGTTCTCTCCATACCTTGTATCGGTACTTGTAAAGATTCGTATACGAACACTGCACTTTGATTTTTTGACTGTACTGGTTTTCCGACAATCATAATATCATTTTCAGTGTTTTTATTCTTTCTACTATTAGAAGCTTTTCTAATGTTATTCTTAATTTCTTTTTTGTCTGTAAAAACAGCCGCTAATTCTTTATCCTCTTTCAAATCATCCATTGTAAGAGTGACTAACCCTTCTTGTTTCGGCGAAGAAGATATTTCTTTACCATCTTCTACAATAATGATCCTTGAAAGTGGATCAGAGAATTTGTACGCGATATTCTCAATCGTTTTTACATCCGCACCTTCTTCAATTAACTCTGAAACACTTGTTGCAACTTTTTGAAGCCTAGCTTCACTCATATCAACATAATATGTTCTAAAAAACTGTGAAAGTAAAATCGCAACAAATCCAAGTACAAACGAAACGAGAAGTAATATGGTCATCCATAACTTCCCTACTACACTTCTCCAAAGCATCAGTCGTTCACAACCTCAAACTTGTAACCTACGCCCCAAACGGTAACAATCATCTTCGCAGCATCTGGTGATTTTTTGCTTAACTTCTCACGCAAACGCTTTACATGCGTATCAACTGTACGTAAATCTCCGAAGAATTCATATTGCCATACTTCTTTTAACAATTGCTCACGATCGAATACTTTATCAGGCGCTTTCGCTAAGAATAATAGTAATTCGTACTCTTTCGGTGTTAAGTTCACCTCATTACCATCTGCTGTTACACGGTGTGCATCATTATCAATTGTTAAATGAGGGAACACAGTAACATCTTTTGTCGTTGTATCTTGTGTAAAGAATGTTGTCGGTACAGAACGGCGTAAGACCGCTTTCACTCGAAGCACTACTTCACGTGGGCTAAATGGTTTCACAATATAATCATCAGTTCCTACCTCAAACCCTTGTACTCGATTTACTTCTTCACCCTTTGCAGTCAACATAATAATCGGCGTCGCTTTCTTCTCACGAACCCCTTTGCACACTTCAATACCATCTTTACCAGGCATCATAAGATCTAATAGGATTAAATCATAATCATTTTGCAGTGCCATTTCTAAAGCTGTATCACCATTGTCTGCTTCATCAATTGTGTATTGTTCTCTCTCTAAATACATTTTTAACAAACGACGAATACGATCCTCATCGTCTACAATTAAAATTCTTGATTCATTTTCCATTTTTACCCGTTGCGTACTTTTACCACAACGGTTCACACCTACCCTTCTACACTATTATGTTGCGCTATTCTCGTTTATTTAAGCAATCTTCTAAATGTTTCACTTTCCATATTATGCTTCACAAGAATAATAAAGTTTGTTCAATTTTTTTCCAAAACTATGTATTTTTTTTGAACAGTATATAATGTCCTCGACATCATTTTACAAAATCAACCGCTACTTTGTCATGTTTTTCTCAAAAAAGAAGAAAAGTTGACAAAAATAAAATAGGAAAGTGACATTCACTCTCCTATTTTATTTCTCTATGCGTATGAATGTAAACCCGCGATAATTAAGTTTACTACAATAAAGTTGAACATAATGATTGCAAAACCAATTACCGCTAACCACGCTGACTTCTCTCCGTGCCATCCTTTTGATAGGCGTAAATGTAATACCGCAGCATAAAAGAGCCAAGTAATAAGCGCCCAAACCTCTTTCGGATCCCATCCCCAAAAACGTGTCCACGCTATTTGTGCCCAAATCATCGCAAAAATTAATGCACCTAATGTGAAAACTGGGAATCCAATTGCAATAGAGCGATATCCGATTTCATCTAGTAAATCACTATTCGTATTCTTGACTAGCGGCTGAAGTGCTGCTGATACTCGTTTCCGTAAAACAAGTCTTAATACAAGATAAAGTAATGTTCCGACTAACACTGACCAAATAACAGTATTTAATTTTTTCGCATTTACAATCGCTGGAACTTCAACTGTCGGCTCTAATTTATTTTCTGTCAGTAACTTTCCTTCATGTGGCCCCACTAAAGCCGGAAGATTGTACTTCATTTCCACTTGTTGTTCATTTTTATCAATCCATTGAAACTTCGCTTCATATTTCATACTAGAAAATACTGTTGTGACTCCAATAAACCCAACTGTACAAACAAGTGTGAACACGACCGTTTCTAACCAAAATGTACGTTTACTTTTCACTGATTGATCTACATTTTTTAATAAATACATAACGCCCGTAATAAAACTAATTGCTAAGATCGCTTGTCCTGCTGCTGCAGTCGTCACGTGAATATGTAACCAATTACTTTTTAAAGATGGAATAAGCGGAGATATTTCCCTCGGAAACATACTCGCGTAGGCAATTAATAAAAGCGCAACTGGTAACGCAAAGAGTCCGATAATACTTACACGATACATAAAATACATGACAATAAATGCTCCGACAAGCATCATGCCGAAAAATGTACCGAACTCAAAAAAGTTACTCACTGGTGCATGTCCTGATGCAATCCATCTTGTAACAAAATATACTGTTTGTGCAATAAACCCTAAAATTGTAATCGTTATTCCTACATTTGCCCATTTATGACCCTTTTCTTTAATTGCTCCCCCGAAAAATAGAGTTGCAATTAAATATAAAATAAATGCGGTAAAGAGAAAGTTACTACTTATTTGCACCATATCGTTTCCCCACCTTAACTAATTTTTTTATCGACTACTTTATCGCTTGGCTGCGGAATTGCTGTACCTTCTATTACTCTTTCAATATCTTTCTTTAAACCGAACCAATTTTTATTCGTATGTCCTGCAATCCACCATTCATCATTAACGCGTTGTATCCAAATACGGCGATGATTCCAATACATCCCTTGAATCACACCAACCATAAATATAAATCCTCCAATACCGAGAATCCAAAGCGTTAAATCTTTCCTTATAGTAAGTGCTGTTGCATTTTGCATTTCCACACCTGCAAAGGACATTTTATATTTGTTATTCCCATCAGGTTCTATATTTTGCTGAATACCAACAAAACTCACTTCACCATCTGGTGTTTCAGGCGTAAACATTTTAAAGACGAATGCAGGATTGTTTGGTAATTTCGTTTTTGTGTTCGGTCTTCCATTCTCGTCAAAATAAAAATCAGGGAAATAACTTAATAGTTCTAGAGAATAACCATTTCCTAAATCATATTTTTCTGTAGGATTCGCTAAATTTACTTTAATCGGTCCCCACTTTTGATTACTTTCTTTATTTTGCAAGTTAAAGGACATACTTTTAAATTCACTTTCTTTATAATCGACTTGATAAACGGCAAATCGATCAAATTTCAGCGGTTCATTCACTCGAATTTCCGCTTCTTTTACTTTTTCTAGTCTCGGTTTTTGTCCTGCTATATTTTCGCCGACCGCTTTATATAATACAGCATTCGTTTGGAAGTTTTTCGCAATCATTTTATCACCTACACGATCAATTGCTTCATCAAAAACTTCCTTGTCTTTACTCTTATCATAAACTTCCTTTATAAACTTCTCGTTTTTTAAATAGTATTGACCATCTGTCCCTGGTATTTCTTTCGTTTCACCATCACGTAACCAAAGTGCTTCGTCTACGTACATACTTGGTAAAAAACGAAGCATCGCACCGAATAAAAAGATAATAAGACCGATATGATTCACATATGGACCCCAGCGTGAAAACCGTCCCTTTTCAGCTAAAATGTTACCGTCTTCCACTTTCACGTTATAGTTCGCTTTCTTTAAATTCTTTTGCACTCTTTCAAGGTCACCATCTTGCGGCGTACCAGTCCCATATAACCTTTGTCTCTTTAAAAAACTAGGATGTCTTTTCACCCCTTGTTTTTTTAGAGCTTTATAAAGTGGAATGACGCGGTCTAAACTACAGATCACAAGTGAAATACCGATAGAAGCAATTAAAATCATATACCACCATGAACCGTATAAATTATTAAATCCTAATTGATAGTATAATTGCCCTAAAAATCCGTATTCTTGTTTATAATATTCAGCTGGTGCAATCCCTGGAGTTATGTACATTTCTTGCGGAAAAATAGTTCCAATCGCCGATGCAGCTAAAGTGATTACAATGAGCCATACACCCACTTTTACAGAAGAGAAAAAACTCCAAATTTTATCGACTACCGTCTTTGTCTGCGTGAGAGATCTTCGAGCACTCCCCTCATAGCGCATATCCAATAGTTTTACATTTTCACTGCTTTCAAATGGTTTCCCACAAGCTTCACAAAAAACGGTTCCTATCGGATTAACATGTCCACATTCACACTTAATTTCTTTCAACACTCTCACCGCCCCTGTATCTATATGTACTATTGTATATTCTAACCTCAAGTTACCGCAATACTCAGAATTTTTAAACCAGAGGCACTATAGGTATGCACCTCGTATGTAAAGGCTTTCTTTATTGCGGCGTAATTTTCTTTAAATATCCTTCTAACTGTTCTTTCGTTTGTTCACCTATAATTTGCTCCACTACTTTTCCATCTTTATCAATCAAAAAACTTGTCGGTAATGGTCCTACTCCATATGTCCCAATAATCTTTTGACCTTTATCAATGGCAACTGGGAATTTCAAACCATATTGGTTGACAAAGTTCTTTACTGCGATATCCGTTTCGTCTGCATCTAACGCAATAATTTCAACGCCTTTTTCTTTATACTTTGGATATAATTCATTCATATAAGGCATTTCTTTTTCACAAGGTTTACACCAAGTTCCCCAAAAGTTTAAAAATACACCTTTTCCCTTTAAATCTTTTAGTTCAATTTTCTTTCCTTCTAAATCCGTCACAACAAAGTTAGGTGCTTCTTTTCCGATTTGCATTTTCTCTTTATCAGCAAAGAATCCTTGATAAAGTGTAAATCCTACAGCACCGCTTAAAATGAGCAGAATAATAACACGAAATAATAAGCGATTTTTCTTCATATTACCTCTCCTCTCCTCGGTAAATGATATGTAACATCTTCTGTAAATGTTGTATTGAATAAATCACCAGCAGAGCACTCTACTGGTGAAATTTTAACTCTATAAGCTTATCTTGGCTTTGTAGAAGCCAATGCACGTAATTGTTTCACCTCATGTGGTGTCAATTCTCTCGCATCACCAGGTCGCAAGCTTCCTACTTCTAGGAAAGCATAACGTTCACGCTTTAGTTTCACTACTTTACAATCTAACGCTTCAAACATACGACGTACTTGACGGTTACGTCCTTCATGAATTGTTAATTGTACAATCGCCATTTCTTTACGCTTGTCCCAAGAAATAATTTTCACACGTGCCGGTGCTGTTTTTCCATCTTCTAACATGACACCACGTTCTAACATGCGAATTTTCTCACCTGTTAATGGCCCTTTCACTTTTGCAACATATGTTTTTTCAACTTTATACTTAGGGTGCATTAACACGTTTGCGAAGTCCCCATCGTTTGTCATTAATAATACGCCAGACGTATCATAGTCTAAGCGTCCGATTGGGAATAAACGTTGTGTAATTTCAGGGAAAAAGTCTGTTACAACACTTCTTCCTTTATCATCTGATACACTCGAAATTACGCCAGTTGGTTTATATAGTAAAAAATAAACAGGTTCTTCTTTTTCAAGAGGGATGTTATTTACTTCTACTTTATCTTGAGGAGTTACTTTCGTTCCTAACTCCTTCACTATTTTTCCATTAACTTTCACTTTTCCTTGCTGAATTAATTCCTCAGCCTTTCTTCTCGATGCAATACCTGCTTGCGCAATCACTTTTTGTAATCGTTCCATTTCTTTTTTTCACCTCGAATTTATCTTACCTTACATTAGAAAGACTTGGCAACCGCATACGCTTTACGGCTTTTCGCCTCATCTTACTTAAACAACATAGCGATGATAATAAACATATAAAGGTTAAATCATGTTTTTACCTTTTATTATTGTCCATATTTTTCATATTGCTCACAATAAAAGTTCATTATTTTGTCAAAAATACCGCATAAAAAAACCACTATTAAGCAACACCTTAATAGTGGTCGTATACGTATTATAAGCGAAATAGCATAAAAAATGAATAGCATTACTGAAACAATAGAGAAACGAACACAATTGAGCATATAATTCCGATTAAATCA
This sequence comes from Bacillus luti, assembly GCF_001884105.1. Lineage (GTDB taxonomy): Bacteria > Bacillota > Bacilli > Bacillales > Bacillaceae_G > Bacillus_A > Bacillus_A luti. The sequence goes on from NZ_MACI01000010.1 coordinate 9,962, forward strand.
GCAAACAGTCCTACCTTTAATGCATCGCCCATTTTTCTAATACCAACAGCGCCGAAGTATACTGTTAAAATATAAAAAGTCGTATCTGTACTCCCTTGCATCGTAGAAGCCAACCTTCCAATAAACGAGTCTGGCCCATATGTGGCAATTAAATCGGTCGTAATACTTAAACCAGCTGATCCTGAAATCGGGCGTATAAGTGCTAGTGGAACAATTTCTGCTGGGACATGAATTAAATCTAACATCGGCTTCATTACAGATATCATCGCATCTAATGCACCTGAAGCTCGAAAAATTGAAATCGACACAAGCATTCCAACCATAAATGGTAAAATCGAAACTGCAATTTGAATCCCTTCTTTTCCTCCCTCAACGAACGATTCATAGGTCGGAACTTTTTTTATCGTGCCGTATAAAAGGATGAATCCAATTACACACGGTATGACCCATAATGAAATTGTATTTACAATACTCATTTTTTCCGCCCCTTTCTACTCCTTCTTCTGTAAAAATAGCGGTCAATCCAAATTGCTCCAATCATTGATAACACTTGTGCTATAAATGTTACCCCAACAATTTCAGTAGGATTTGCTGATTCATATGTCATTCGAATCGAAATGACGGTAGTTGGAATTAACGTAATAGCTGATGTATTTAATGCTAGAAACGTCACCATAGAACGACTTGCTGAATCCTTCCCACCATTTAATTCTTTCAGTTGTTCCATGGCTTTAATACCAAGAGGGGTCGCTGCATTACCTAATCCAAAAAAGTTCGCCATCATATTTGATAAAATAAATCCCATTGATGGGTGATCCTTCGGTATTTCTGGGAACAACCTTTTTACTATTGGCATAAAAAGTGTGACTAATTTTTTTAACAACCCTGCTTCTTCTGCAATTTTCATTAAACCGAGCCAAAATACTAAAACACTAATAAGTCCTATACAAATTGTTACCGCGTCTTTTGACCCTTCAAATACGGCTTTAGTCACTTCTTCCATCGTTCCGTTTATCATAGCGTACACAATCCCAATAACTGCCATCGCTGCCCAGACGAGATTAACCATCCTTCCCAACACCTATCATGTAAGAAAAAATTTCTTCCACATTATTCCAGTACATTCCCGTTGTAGCTACTAACTTCCGTTTACTATAAAATAAATTCCGTTCTCCAACCTTCTCATTGCCAACATATACGTCTGTCTTTCCAACCTTTACTCCATCCGTAAGTTTTGCACTTTTATCGAGTTCAACTTTTAATACTACGCTCTTTTTTTCCTCCTCAGTTAAAGGCACAGAAAAACTATTTTTCGTATAAACATGATTCGCATATTTCTTTTCATTTATTTCAGCCAACGCTCCTTGTCCTAAAACTTTCGTTTGCTTGAAACGTTCAAAACCTTTATCAAATAAATTCATATGATCATCCCAATCGCTAGAAGCGCTCAAAGTTACGACAATTAAATCTAGTCCATCTTTTGATGCTGTTGTAACAAGCGTCCGTCCTGCTTTCTTCGTAAAGCCTGTTTTTCCTCCTGTTGCAAATTCATAATAAGACGTCACAAGTTTATGTTTGTTTTTCCACGGATAATCCCACGAATCTGATTTATACGTTTTTGTTCCAAAAATCTTCTTAAAGGTTTCGTTCCCCATTGCATACTTCGTTAAAAGTGCCATATCGTAAGCCGACGAATAATGGGATCCATCTCCGTCTAAGCCATGCGGGTTTGAAAAGTGAGTATCTTTCATTCCAATTTGTTTCGCCTTTTCATTCATTAAATATACAAACCCTTCTATACTCCCTCCTACATTTTCAGCAATTACTTGTGCTGCATCATTACCAGATCTAAGCATAAGTCCGTATACTAAATCCTCTAACTTTACTTTCTGTCCAGGCTTCAAATAAATTGCTGAGCCTTCTACTCTCACTGCTTCATTACTAACCGCGACCATTTCCTTCATTTTTCCTGATTCAGCAGCTAACAAGGCAGTCATAATTTTTGTTATACTAGCAATCTTTTGTGACTCATGCTCAGCTTTTCCGTATAATACGCGACCTGACTGTTGCTCCATTAATACAGCATTTCGAGCACTGACATTACTGTTCATCTTTGCATATGTAGGAATTGGCATAACGCTTGCGTACATAATAAGAAGCGTAATTATTACACAAATTCGTCTCATATTTCCCCCCACGTCCTTTTGGCACTTTTTGTACAAGTGTATGCTTGGTCTTTTAAAATATGAACGAAATCTCCTTCTCCTTCCAATAAAAAAGACGCAGGGAACCTGCGTCTAATACGGTGTCCATTCTATTTGTTTCGCACTTTCAAATCTTTTTTCTACATCAGGCCAATTTACAACATTCCACCAATTTTTAATATATTCATCTTTTCGATTTTGGTATTGTAAATAATACGCATGTTCCCACACGTCTAGTACAAGGATCGGTATCGTATCCCATTGTGTAAACAATTGATGAAGTGTACTCTGCAAAATTTCTAACCTTCCAGATCGTGGTACCCAAACGAGGATCGCCCATCCTGACCCTTCCACTTTAGAAGCTGCTTCTGTGAAATGTTTTTGAAAACGTAAAAAACTCCCAAAATCTTGTTCAATCTGTTGTGAAAGAGCCCCTCTTGGACTTCCGCCACCATCTTTTTTCATGTTATTCCAAAATATCGTGTGTAAGTAATGACCTGATCCATGAAAAGCTGCTTCTCTTTCCCAATGCTTAATCAAATCAAATTGATTTGTTTTTCTCGCTTCGTCCATCATTTTCTCTGCCTTATTTAGTCCTTCCACGTAACTACGATGGTGTTTATCATGGTGTAACATCATAATTTCTCTAGAAATATACGGTTCTAACGCATTATACGGATAAGGTAATGGCGGGAGTGTGTGTCCTCCAATTGGAACAGCTCGTTCACTATCCCCTCTTTCATATAGTTCATATTCCTCTTCTTCCTGCACGAACACTTCCTGCAAATGATGCTGAATATGTTCTACATCATCACTTATTTCATACATAAACTCTGCATCTGTATCGTACTCATGCTCTTTCATACGGTCTAATAACGTTTGAATTTTATAAGCAAGCATATGGACATCATACACTTCCATTGCACGGCTATCTAATACGTGAAGAACACTTTCACACCAGCTTTCTACTTCATGAAAGTAATCTGTAAATACACCTTGCTGACTCATGTTACACCTCCTTAATGCTATCCCCTTAAATATATTCAAAGGAAATCCCTTATATAACTCTACAAAAGGAAAAGAAGCTAAGTCCCCCTAGCTTCTTTTTCGCAATTAATATTTGTGTAACATCTTTGTTTGGTAATCCGTTTCATAATATTCTAGTTCTTCACGCATCAATTGAAATTTACCTTCTAAATTCTTCATTACTTGCTCTATAGATGCAGGTGGCGTTTGTTGAAAAACGATAGAATTTTTCCCTGTATATGCAGAACGACTATTTTCATACCAATGATCGCTCTTTGGTGAAAAGAACTCTGCAATTACTTGATGATAAATTTTATACAAAATTTTTTCAGCCGCTATTTTTCGAAATGGCTGGTTATTCAACAAAACAAAACACGCATCATGCCCTTCTTCACAAAAAACGAGAAGACGTCTTATTGATGCTAATAACCCTTTATAATATTGCTCATTCCCTGCCGGTGTCTCTTCTAATAAAGAAGGCAACGTATGATAATTTACATAATTGGTTATCGAAGTAATAACATCTTCTAAAAATATAGAAACTTGTTCTGTTTGATTTTCAACCATCAAATTAGACATTTCTTCTCTCTCCTTTGCAATTTCACGCAATTTCTATTCTTTTATTTTTATGTAATTCAGCCAATATTTCTTGTACTTCCACCACTGTTTCTTCATTAAAATATTGCTTAAATTCTTCTATATTATTGAGATATAAACGTTTTTGTGCGCGAAGTTCCTTATCTTTTACTAAACAAGATATCGCTACAATATCCCGTAAATATATGTCTTGTTCTTCTACTTTACATACTGGATTTCCTTCAAAAGGAGTAATTTCTTGTAAAACTTCTTCAAAATATCGAAGGTATAAAACCGAAAAAGTTTTCTCCTTACCATTTAATATATATGTCACTTCAGATCTATTAAAAAAATCTTCTGATGTATTAGGCTTTGCTTTCTCTAATTCATACCCTGCATAACCTATTATAATCATCTGTTTCCCCTCTCTTCCGTCTTTCACTTTATTCTAACTTAATTTTCTAATAAACAAAATATTCTTTTAAATATACCTATATAAAAAATAGCTTCCCTATACAGGAATTTACCTTTTTATTTTTCTTGAAGTTTGTCATAATAATATTATTGTCTCAGTTTTCTTATACAAGGAGAGTTGTATTTATGTCGTTTTCATGGAAACGTTTCTTACAAATCGGGAAAATAATCTTCCCATTTGTTGTATTAACAATTGTATTCTTTCAAGCAAAAAAAGAATTGGCAGGCATTTCTTTCTTAGAAGCGATTGATACAATTAAAAACATTCCAACTGGAGGAGTCTTTTTAGCAATTACACTTGGTGCATTTGCTGTATCCACAATGTTCTTTTATGACTATGTGATGCTTCGTTACTTGAAGGCTGATATACCTGTCCAAAAGATTTTCCGTATCTCATGGATTGCTAATACTTTAAATGGGTTTATCGGATTTGGCGGTCTCGTTGGAGCTGGTGTACGCACAATGCTGTATCGTCCATACATAAAAGAAAATGGAAAGCTTATTAAAAGTATTGCCTGGATGACAACTGCCTTTATTAACGGATTGGCCATTCTTTCATTCCTCGGTCTTATCGGAATATTAGACACTCGCTTTATTTTACATGAAAAGCCGTGGCTCTGGCCCGTTATTATCTTCTTTGCTCTGTTCGTACCTATATATATTGGCTTTTCTAAACTTAAAAATAGAAAAACAAAGCAAACCGAAGAACAAGAAGAGGAAGAGAAAAATCCAACCGTTTTATACTCATTAGTATCATTAGTCGAGTGGGTATCTGCTGGTATTGTTATGTACGTCATTTTAATCTTATTTGGAATTGATATCGAATTTCAAAAGTTTTTAGGTGTGTATGTCATTGCTGCTTTAGCTGGTGTCGTCAGTCTTGTTCCTGGTGGTCTTGGTTCATTTGACCTTGTCTTCTTAACTGGACTAGGACAATATGGCATTGATACTGGTGTATTACTGCCTGCTATGTTATTATATCGCCTCGTCTATTACATCTTACCGTTCTGCATTGGTCTCATTTTTGCAGCTTTTGAAATGACTGGAGTGGCCATTAAAAAGTTTGAAGACAAGCCTTTTATTGCGCCTGCATTAGAAACAACTGGTGTTATATGGACTTTGCAGCGTGACTTTTTAGGAAAACTAGGTTCATGGGCATCTGCTGCTTTAACAGTTTTTGCTGGGTTAATGGTTATTTTATCGACCATTCTACCAACAAGTATAAACCGGGCACACGCCTTACATATTCTAGCACCAAAATATCTTATTCAATTTTCTTTTAGCTTATCGCTAACATTCGGTATTCTCCTCCTAATCCTCTCACGGGGGATATATTACGGAACAAAACGTTCTTATTATATGACGATTGTTTCGTTAATTGGAGCAGCTATCTTTAATACACTAAAAGGAATTGATATTGAGGAAACATTTATTTTATTAATCGTACTCGCTGTATTATATATGCTTCGAAAAAGGTTTGTACGCGAGAAAATGGAAGTTTCACTTTCTGATATCGTAAAAGTTTTTATATTCTTATTAGTAACATTATATTCATATAAATATTTAGGCGTTTTATTTGCAAGTGCAAAAGAAGCTTTTAAACCTGATTTTGTCGTTCGTAACATTACACAAGTGAAACGAAGTGCATTAGCCGCTGCCTTTTTCGTTCCTACTTTTTTACTGATTGGCTCACTCATTGCCAATCGTTATCGAAATGAATTTCCCGGGCAACCAGCTAACGATAAAAGATTACAAAACTTTTTAGATGAACATGGTGGAAATGTACTTAGTCATTTAGGCTTCTTAGGAGATAAACAATGCTTCTTCAGTAGTGATGGGAAAGCGCTCCTTCTCTTCTCCATAACCGGGAAACGTCTTGTTGTACTAGGTGATCCAATTGGTGATTCATCATCCTATCGTACTGTGTTGCAAGAGTTTTTAGCTGAGGCTGATCGATTTGGATACATTTGCGTATTCTATCAAATCGAAAGTAAATGGATGAGTTTATATCATGATTTTGGTTATAACTTCTTTAAGCTTGGTGAAGAAGCTGTCGTTGATTTAAATACATTTACAATAACAGGAAAGAAACGCGCTGGTATGCGAGCGACTTTCAACCGTTTTGAAAGAGAAGGCTATACATTCTCTATTCATGAGCAACCATTCTCAGACGAATTATTTGAAGAGTTACGGAAAGTTTCAGATGCATGGCTCGGCGGAAAAAAAGAAAAAGGTTTTTCACTCGGATACTTCGATCGTGAGTATATTAGCCGCGCGCCTATCGCTACATTATCTGACGCAGAAGGACAAATCATCGCGTTCACAACCTTTATGCCCGTATATCAAGACGGATCATTGTCTGTTGATTTAATGCGTTATTATCCAGATGCGCCTAGCGGTATTATGGATGCCATTTTCATTCACTTATTCCACTGGGCAAAAGAAAATGACTACCACTCCTTTAATATTGGGATGGCACCACTTTCAAATGTTGGTGTATCAACACAATCGTTTTGGTCTGAACGAGTTGCCGCTGCCATCTTTAATAATGTTCGTTATACGTATAGCTTCAGCGGATTACGACATTTTAAAGAAAAATATAAGCCAGCATGGAGCGGTAAATATTTAGCATTTAGAAAGAATCATTCTTTACCAATTACAATGCTCTCTGTAACAAAATTAATAGGAAAACGAAAAAACAGCTAAACATTTAGCTGTTTTTTCGTTTTTGAACTTGTACAATAAACTCCTTCTCATATTTCTTGCCATTGATATAGAAAGTTCCCCACATTTTATATGTTCCTTCTACAGGAAATGTAATGCGATATTGTAATTGCTCTTCTGTATCAACAGGTATAGCGTATAAAAAGTTTTCCCTCTTATCATCCACGATATAGAGAGACTCTACTTCGCCCCTCTCTGAATGTAATTTCAATTTCACACCCTTTTTTGCTTGAAACTGAAATGTTAACGTCGCAGGCTCATTCGGATGCAATGCACCAAATAAAAGAGAAACTTCATATTCTCCTATTTTTTTTGTAAGTACACTATCGATTGGGGTTTTCACCTTTTTCTTATTTTTCTCCTCTATTTCTTTCCCAAAATTTTTCTTAGCGAATGATTCTACGGACTTATTTTCTTCTTCATATAAAAATATTGTATACTCTTCATCTTTCGCTATTTTGGAAGATAGCTTATATGATCCATTCCCTGCAAATGCAGGTTTCATTTGTTGTACCTGTTTTAATTGTCCATCTACAATAACTGCCCTAATTTGATCATTCACACCACGAACTTCATTATTGTTTTTATTTCGTAATTGAAACAAAATATCAACTTTCTCATTTCCCTTTCCATTTGACACATCCCATTTTACTTCCTGAACATCTCCTACCGTCTCTACGGTTTCTTGATATTTTTTTATGTAAAATCCTCCTGCTACAATAAATAACAAAGCAACAAGTCCAATGAAAAGGTTCTTCAAAACATCACCTACCATTTTTATTGTCTTATCCATACAAAACTTCTTACATATATATTCTAGATTATGATTTATGAAATCCTTCTAGTTTGCACATATTACAAATTATAAAAAGATTTTAATTGAGAGGATTCGTAGTGTATAATGCAAATGATATTGATTTCTATCAATACATTATAAGGAGGACTTTTCATGAGTGTACATATTGAAGCAAAACAAGGTGAAATCGCTGAATCTATTCTATTACCTGGTGATCCATTACGTGCAAAATATATCGCTGAAACATTTCTAGAGGACGTTACTTGCTATAACAACGTACGTGGTATGCTAGGATTCACTGGAACTTATAAAGGAAAACGAGTATCTGTTCAAGGTACTGGTATGGGTGTTCCTTCTATTTCTATTTATGTCAACGAATTAATCCAAAGCTACGGGGTTAAAAATTTAATTCGCGTTGGAACTTGTGGTGCGATTCAAAAAGACGTAAAAGTACGTGACGTTATTATTGCAATGACAGCCTGCACTGATTCTAATATGAACCGTTTAACATTCCCAGGTTTTGACTTTGCACCAGCTGCAAACTTTGATCTTTTAAAGAAAGCTTACGATGCAGGAACTGAAAAAGGATTACACGTTCGTGTTGGTAATGTTTTAACAGCAGATGTATTTTATCGTGAAAGCATGGACATGGTTAAAAAGCTTGGAGATTACGGTGTATTAGCAGTAGAAATGGAAACAACTGCTCTTTACACATTAGCAGCGAAATATGGTGTAAATGCCTTATCTGTATTAACAGTAAGCGATCACATCTTCACTGGCGAAGAAACAACATCTGAAGAGCGTCAAACTACATTTAACGAAATGATTGAAATCGCTTTAGATGCAGCAATTCAACAATAACACACTAAAGAACTTGTCATACGTCTGGCGAGTTCTTTTTATGTGACTTTTTATAAAAAACTACTTTAGGAAGAGACAGATTTCTCCACTCTACTTTCTTGTCACGTTTGCTATAATAAAATAATCATTTACAGTATTTCTCATAAGAGGTGACGCAGTGAAAAACAGAAGTATCGTCTTTAAACTATTCTTATTAACGTCAACATTATTTACAATCATATTCCTCCTTTTTTTCCTAGGACAATCTTTATTTTTAGAAAAATTTTATATTAATAAAAAAGTAAAAACCGTTCAAACCGCTTTTGAAAAATTCATAGACAATTACGAAAAAAGTGGTAAAAGTTATGAGGAAATTAGAAAACTTAAACAAGAATTTCATGATAAAACCAATGCTGACATGCAATTTTTAGATTCTAACGGCATTATTAAAAGCGAAAACAATTTCTACATTGATGTAATTAATACTAACAATCACAAAACGTACTCTATCCCACTCAATAATCTTTTAACACCTGAAGAATATAATAAATTTGAAAATTTGGGTTTGAAAAAAGATGGAATGATTCATGTAGCTGGATTCGTACAGGGTAATATAATAACACCACTAGAATTAACAACAAATTATAATCGATGGCGAAACGAACATGTCAATTCAGATTTCCAATCAATAAATGGTAATCCTTCTAAAAATAAACTTACAAGCCGATATAAAACTACTACTCAAATTGTGTTTACTGGTGTTATCTCTAAGTTACAACTCCCTTCAAAAGCTGAGGTTCGTCTTGCAAATGATTTTGAAACATTACAAGCCGTTCAATCTTTTGCAGGTACTATTAGGGATGGCACTTCTAACTCCCAGCAATTAAACACTTATATATTAGATGGCGGAGAGAATATAAAAAATAGTATCTTTGTAAAACCTATTATGGAAAACGGAAAGATTACAGAATATGCTTTTGCAATAGCATCTTTGCAACCTGTTAATGAAGCTATGCTCGTTTTAAAAGACTATTATGTCTATGCCTTAATCATCGTGTTTCTCGTAATTATTTTGTTATCCTTCTACTACTCAAAAATCATTGTAAAGCCATTAATTAAGATTAATCGCGTTACGAAGAAAATGGCTAATTTTGATTTTAGCGAGAAATTACCAGTTACAGCAGACGATGAAATCGGCGGACTTTCTGGCAGTATTAATACATTGTCAGTAAATTTAAAAGACCGGATCGATCGATTAAATGTTGCCAATACAAAATTACAACAAGATATTGAACGTGAACGCCAATTGGAAAAGACACGAAAAGAATTCATCTCTGGTGTATCACACGAATTAAAAACACCACTTAGTGTAATTAGAAGTTTCGCCGAAGGGATTAAAGATGGCGTTAGTAAAGATACGACGTATTATACAGATGTTATTTTAGAAGAAACAGAAAATATGAACAGACTAATTGTAGAAATGTTAGAATTAGCAAAATTAGAATCTGGTACGTACAAACTAGAAATGACAACATTCTCAATCGGTGAATTAATTCAACAAGTCTATACAAAGTTATTATTTAGTATGGAGGAAAAGCATTTACAAGTGGATGTCGATGTAAACTCTTCCATCTATGTGAAAGCGAATCGTAGTCGTATTGAGCAAGTAGTTGTGAACTTACTAAGCAACGCCATTCGTTATACGCCTGATGGAGAAAAAATACAAGTCTCTGTTGTAGAAACGGAAGATACAGTAAAAGTCGAAATCGAAAATACAGGAAATCCCATACCAGAAGAAAGTCTTGAAAAAATTTGGGATCGCTTCTATCGTTTAGATGCATCTCGTAGCCGCCATACTGGAGGTACCGGTCTTGGGTTATCTATTGTTAAAAATATTTTGGATCTCCATCATGCCGAGTACGGTGTATATAATACGGCTAATAGTGTTGTATTCTATTTTAATTTACAAAAAGTAAAAGAAGTCAAATAATTTGTCTTAATTTCACTAGGAGTTCACATGAAATTCACACTCTCCCTTTATAGTAAGAAACAAGTTAATCCTTTCCTTTACACATATAAAAGAGGAGAGTGCGTGAAATGAAACAAGCAGGACAACCTATTCAAAATGAAAAACAATTAGAAACTATCAAAAATATACTTTTACAATCTTCGAAACGTGATGGCTTATTATTCGTATTAGCTGTAAATTCTGGTTTAAAGGTAAGTGAAATCTTACAGTTAAAAGTTAGCGATGTAATTGATGAAAATGAAAATGTTCGCCATTCCATTTTATTTTACAATGAAAAAGTAAAGAAACATAAATGGTTTGCTGTAAATGAAGACTTACAGCACGCAATCGAAGACTACATGAAAGAACGTAAAACTTGGAAACGTAATGAGCCATTATTAAAGTCTCAAAAAGGAACAAAATCTATTACGAGACAGCATGCATGGTACATTTTAAACAAAGCTGCAAAAGAAGTTGGATTAGAAGGGATTAGCTCACATACACTTCGAAAAACTTGGGGCTATTGTGCATACAAATCAGGTGTTGACATTGCATTTTTACAACACTTCTTTGATCATAGTACTCCATCAAAAACTTTAAAGTATATCGGTATTGCATAATAATTTTTATACATAAAGAAGGTTACCATTTATAGTTTTGGTAACCTTTTTTATGTTTCACATCCACTTCTCTTGTCTCTCCTATACTGTAGTGGTACTCTTATAGTAAGGGGGAGAAATTATGAACACATTAACAATTGAATTACCGCAAGAAACGGCTGAAAAACTTGATTTATTAAAACAAGCTTACGAAAAGAAAACAGGTGCTACCATTTCTGAGAGCACTCTCGTTCAAACACTTATCTCAAAAGAATTTATCCAAGCGATAACTCCTTTTGATTTACAACAATTTATCAATGGAAAAGAACAGCATTAATCGCTGTTCTTTTTTATTTCTATTCAAAATATAAAAAGTTTTTTACTTATTTTTCGAAAAACCATTGACAATGATAATGATAACCATTATCATTTATTACGAAGCCAACAATTGATGAATCAACCAAACGCTCAGTAACATTGTTACCCCTCTTTTTCATATAGAAAGGCACTGTACATTCCCCCTGTTTGTACAGTGCCTTTCTTGTTTTACCACTCGAACAAATTTAATTGCTCCGGTTTCGGCTCACCATATGTAACGTTCATCATTTTCATAAGTTGCTTCGCATTATCTGCGGCATCTCCACCTGAATTGTTGTTAAATAGTACGTAAATGTCCTTTGTCTTCTTTTTTAATTGTTCTAAGCGTTCTACCCATTCTTCCAATTCTTTATTGTTATAACGATATAAACAGCGAACCGCCCTCCAATTTTCCCCTTTATCCAGCCAGCCATGTACATTCCGGCCATGAAAACGTATTAATGCCATGTGTGAATTCGTTACTTCTAACACGAGTGGTACCGACCCTATTCCTGCCTGCGGTTCATCACAAATTGTATGAATCCATTTCTCCTGTTCTAAAAACTGTATAGTCTTATCTCTCATTTTCGGATAAAACCATGTTTGATTTCGAAATTCTATTGCGCACGGTAAACCTTCCATTTTTTCTTTCGTATATCGAAGGAAATCTACATTTTTCTTTTTGCAATCAAACCATGGTGGAAATTGAAATAAAATTGTTTTTAACTTATTCGCTTCTATTAAAGGAAGAATGGATTGTTTATACACATCAAACATCTCATCAAACGTAGAAAAAGGAATTTCTCCTTTCATATGCCCTGTCATTCCTTGATATGCTTTTACGACAAATGAAAAATCTTTTGGTGTTTCTATCGCCCATTTCGTATAATTTCGTGCAGGTTGCATCGCATAAAATGAACTATCTACTTCTACAATGGGAAAATGCTCACTATATGTCCGTAGCTTATTTCTATTTTCATAGGGATCTATATATAAAGAATCATGATCTCCCCACCCTGTCACTCCAATGAAAAGCAAACCTATTCCTCCCTTTCTACCTTCATCTTACATTCATTTTACTTACTTCCTAATCCCTTCGGCTAATCCATTTCATTCAGTAGCCTTTTCTTTAAGAGTATCCGTATAAAAGTATGATATACTAAATGGAAGAATTTTTAAATTGAGGGGTTATTTATTTATGCTTCCAAACGATGCTACTGTATCTCATGAAAAACGAATAGAAGAACTAGAAAATAAAGTACGTTTTTATGAAGAACTTGTGGATCAATTACCACATCATTTCACATATAAAAATCCACATATTGGTTTACAAATAAAAAAAACACGAACAACCCATTCCATTCACAACATACGTAAAGAGAATAAAGAGGCAGATTTTCAACTTACTTGCGATTCACTATTTTTATTTGAACAAATCGAAAAACACTTTGTTCATATTTTTGATGCTTTTTCACATCATGTAACCTTCATTGATAGTCAAGGCAATATTACTTTATGCAATCAAGCTGCTGCAGATGATTTTGGCGTAATACGCAACGAAATAATCGGCAAGCCAATTCAACAATTATTAAACTTGCCAAAAGAAAAAATTAAAGCTATTGAAACATTAAAAACAGGCACCGAAATATATAATGAAGAAGTTTTAGATAAAAATTATGGTATTATAAATAACCGGATTATTCGTGATTATAACGGAGAGATTTTTAGAGTTATTAGTGCCTTTCATTATTTAAACACAGAACGTGATGCAGAGAAATTTTCATTAGCAGGGAGAATCGCAGCTGGGATTGCACACGAAGTACGCAACCCACTTACAACCGTACGAGGATACTTACAATTTTTACAAGAAAGTGTTTCGTCATCTAATAAAGACTTATTTAAGAATTTACTGATTCCTGAATTAGACCGTGCAAATAGTATTATTACACAATTTTTAGCTATTTCCAAAACACGTGAATTTACAAGGGAACCCTTTTCTATTAATACATTTTTACGTGAATATATTCAGCAGCTACTCGCCAGTGAAGTCTTTTTACATAATATTTCGATTGACTATAATTTTTCCACCAAATTAGATGGTGTGTTAGTCAATATTGATCGTCATGAGCTGGTACAAGTTTTTTTAAACTTATTTCAAAATGCTGTCGATGCCCAAGGCGAAAAGCCTCTTTCTATTCAAATCTCTAGTTATCGCCTAGATAACTTTGTTCGGATTACTTTCACAGACAACGGGACTGGTATTCCTCCAGCTATTCAAGAATATATTTTTGATCCATTCTTCTCAACAAAAGACTCTGGAACAGGACTAGGCTTATCAGTAACGAAGAAAATTATTCAAAATCACAACGGTACATTAAAAATGGCTAGTAATCAAAACGGTACGACTTTCACGATTTCTATTCCCATTTCACCCCAAACAAACCTGGAAAAAATGAATCAATACAAATGATAAACTCTTTCACAAAATACACGCCAATCGTTAAGTTACGTTTAACGATTGGCGTGTATTTTTTATTCTAACCTATTTTTCTTTACCTTATATAAACCTTTCTCTATCTCACAATTCTTCTTACTTAATAGGTAAACTTCTTATTTTTTTTTGAAAATGGTAGTTTGTCCATCACGAATTTAGCTTAATTTTCATTTTAATATATAGTAATGGCTATTTATTATATGAAAGAAAGAAAGAAATGAACAGATGAACAATAAGAATAAAGGAAAAGTATTTTATGGTAATGATTGTTGCGAAGTAAGAGCTTGTAGTTTTATTAACATCTCTAAGTCCGAACTTAAAGAGTTCGTTAGACTTCTTCAAGTTCTTGGTCAAGCTATTCAAGCTGTCTTTCAAAACCCTTCTCAAGATCATATCGATAACTTGATTGATGATTGATGCCCTAAATAATCTACAAAAATTTCTCAATTGCTTAGATTTGTCTCCTGCACAAAAACAAATCGGAAATTCTATTATCGCTAATCTATTAACTATTTTAAAAACACAACCTTTCTCATGTGGTGCATTATATGTTGAACTACAAAGCCTGCTTAATTATTTATTATATATTGCTAAGTTATTCAAAATTGATTGCTGTGCTACTGATAAACTCGTTAAGCTCATTGCAGAAATTCAAGCTATCTTAGTTCAATATGGATCTGGATGTCTAGGTGGCAGTACTACAGGCGCTACTGGCGCTCAAGGGCCAGCGGGTGCCCAAGGCGCTACTGGTGCTCAAGGTGCTACTGGACCGGCGGGCACTCCAATTCCTGTAACTATAGCTGTAATAGGAAACTCAAATCCTCAAACTATATCACCTGGAACAAACATTCAATTTAATCAAGTTTTCGAATTAAATAACATTAATTTTAATGACACTTCAGATACTTTAACAATTTTAGAAACAGGCGTATATGATATTAGTTTCTCAGCATCTACAACTTTCCCAGGCTCTTCACCATTTGGATTCGGCATTTCATTCAATGGCCAACCACCTACTCGTAATTTTTCAACTAACGTTATCGGTAGTGCTGTTTCCTTCTCTACAATCGTTACTTTACAAGCTGGTACAACAATTGCTGTACAACCTACAGCAAATACGATTTCTATTCCGAACACAGGTGACACAACAGCAACACTATCTGTCTTCCGAATTTACTAATTGTTACTGTATAAGTATATTTATATTAATGTATTTCGTTTGACTGTGTATTAAATCTCTCTTTATATAGAAAGGAGCACTTATTTGGGAGGATAAGTGCTCCTTCTTTACGTTTCTTTACCTCAAATTTACTCTACCTTAATCCTCGTTTTGTATGATAAATAGTGAAGTCAAAGATATGAAAGAGGGATGAAAATGAGAGTTATATCACTATTACGCATTTGGATTGGTCTTATGGTATGCATTATTTTATGTGTAGGATTTTTTTTAACTCTAAAATATTCCACTATATCAAAAGCAGAGAGAAAAACAGTTCCATACGAACTTCTGTATACAAAGCAAAATAGCATTCCATATTCTTCTTCTACTCATAATGAAAAAAAGGTTATAAAAGGAATGCTTATTACAAAAGCTTCGACTTACGAAAACCTACTTCAAATTGCTGAAACAATTAAAGATCAGTATAAAAATAAAGACATAGATGAAATCACCCTTTCCATCCATAATGAAAATAATGGTGATTATGAAGAAGAATTACCTTATGAACCTATTAGTAAGGGGAAAATAATCGTCACATACGACCCTCAATCTTTTGGCAGTACAACTGTTACACTTAACGAGTAATATCATTTATCCCGATTGGTGTGAGCTAATAATCAGTGCGGATGAACAAAATCCCACTGATTATTACTTTAATTATCCATAGAAAAAAGAGGCGAATCTCATTATTCGCCTCTTTTTATTACCAAAATGATGGGATCAGTTCTTTCACTTTATCAAACCACTCTTGCTGCACTTGTTTTCTTTGTTGTTCCTCTTCTTTCCTTCGCTTCTCTTCTTCTTTTCTACGTTTTTCCTCTTCAATTGTTTGCAATTGTTTTTTGTAATCAGCCTCAGATATGAGCGACAACTGGAATGCTTTTTGAGCTGGATTCGCATTCGCCTTTTTCATAATATCCCGGAACATCGTCGTCGTAATTTGACTTCCTCCCGGTACATAATGCTCATTATCCGTTTTATCATATCCTACCCAAATCGCACCTACTAAATCTGGCGTATACCCAACAAACCATGAATCCTTCGCACCAGCACTTGGCCCATTTACAAGTTGAGTCGTCCCTGTTTTTCCTGCTGTATCAATATTGTTAACTTTCGCTTTTTCACCCGTTCCTTTTTCGACAACACCTTTTAATAAGTATGTCATCTTTTGAGCAATTTTCTCACTCGTCACACGTGTCTCTTTCTTATACCATTTTCCAATTGTTTCACCTTCAGCATTTTGTATCTCTCTAATTGCATGAGCTTCCACTTGAACACCATCATTTGCCAACGCACTGTACGCTTGGGCCATTACAAATGGAGAGGTTCCCACATGCATCCCGCCCAAAGCGATTGGATACGTACGATCTTCTGGTACTAATGGAATACCAAATCGCTCTAAAGATTTCAACCCTTTGTCTAACCCTATTTGCTCTAATAGCCAAACAGCTGAAACGTTGTATGACTTTGCCACCGCTTCATACATTGTCACATCACCGTGAAAAGTATGATCACTATTTTGCGGTTTATATTCTTTAATATTAAACGGTTCGTCCTTTAATATATCGTATACTTCATACCCCTGTTCTAAAGCTGGTACATATACAGCGAGAGGCTTTAATGTTGAGCCGGGTTGTCTCTTTAATTGGGTTGCATGGTTAAACTGTAAAAACTGATATGGTCCTCTACCCCCAACTAAAGCTGGAACACCACCTGTTTTTGGATTTATAAGAACTACACCCGTTTGCATAAGTTGGTCTGAGCCGTTATCTTTGAAATAATTATCATTATTTACAACATCTTCTACAGCCTGTTGTTTTTTCGGATCAAGCTCTGTATAAATACGATAACCACCTGCTAAAATTTCATTTTGTGTCAATTCGTACTTATCCATCGCTTCTCTAACAATATAGTCTACATATTGAGAATATTTCCCTTTATATTTGTCATCAACACCACGTCTTAATACAAGTCCTGTCTCTTTTTCTTTATTGTACTGTTCTTCAGAAATATAGCCTTGCTCTTTCATTAAACTTAATACGACATTACGTCGTTCGATAGATTTATTAAAGTTTTTATAAGGCGAATACGCAGACGGTGCTTTAATCAAGCCCGCAATCGTAGCAGCCTCTGAAATTGTTAGATCTTTTACATCTTTATCAAAATAAGACTTAGCTGCCCTTTTTATGCCCCAAGCACCTTCACCAAAATAAATTTGGTTCATATACATTTCAATAATTTCATCTTTTGTATAAGTACGCTCTATTTTTTTTGTTAAAAAATATTCCTTTATTTTTCGAGAGTATGTGCGGTCTTGTGTCAGAAATACATTTTTCGCAAGTTGTTGTGTAATTGTACTTCCACCTGCCACAACTTCTCCTGCAGTGAGATTTTTAAAAACAGCACTGATAATTCCACTGTAGTAAATACCGTGATGGTTAAAAAATTCCTTATCCTCTACAGCAACAATTGCTTGAACCATAATGTCAGGAATATCTTTCCGTTTGACACCTTCTGTTTTAGAAGAAGCTAATTTAGTCGCAACTTCATTATTTGCATCGTAAATTAAAGTCGGTTGTGGAACAGCTTGTTTTAATTCAGATATGTCTTGAATGGAAATTATTATATTTATAGCTATAAATAAAATAGCGAGCAAACTCCCTAATACAATTAATGAATTACGAAGTTTCTTCCTCTTATTGAACCACTCAAGCATTTTTTTAAAGTGAGTGTTCTTCAATTTCATTCGTTCACTTCCTTCGTTTGTTTACACTCTTCTTTTCAAAAGGAAGAATATACCTCCTTTTAAATTTATTATAATAACGTAGTGGTTCCTATAGTGTAAAGCTTTTCTTTCACATTCATACTTTTTGCAAGAAAAGGACATTCTACAAGTAAGATATTCCTTATCGAATACTAATATTATTAATAGAACAACGCGAGTTATGTTAAGTTTTTGTAAACTTTTCGATAAAATGTTTTAAAAAACGACAGTTTTTTGTTAGAATTGATTAGCCAATATATTTTACATATATTACTTTTGTGGGGGTAACAATAATGGTCTTTAAATCAAAAAAAGATAAATTTTCTGAAATGCTAATGAATGTTTCCGAAAATTTAAAAGAAGGCGCGCAGTTTTTCGTGGAGTATAAAATTAAAAATGCTAGCGATTTAAAAGAGTTTTCTATGCGCATGAAAGAGTATGAGTCAAAAGGTGACTCATTTATTCACGAAATCATTATGGAGCTAAACAAAGCGTTTATTACTCCTATTGAACGTGAGGACATCCTACAACTTGCAATGAGTATGGATGATGTATTAGACGGATTAGATCACAGTGCTGGTCTGTTCGAAATGTATTCTATTACAGAAGCTGATGAATACATGATTAAATTCGTAGAAGCAATTAATCAATGTGCAATTGAGATTGCAAACTCTGTTGAATTAATGTCTAACAAAAAATTAGTCGACATTCGTACAAATGCGATTAAGATTAAGGATTACGAGTCACAATGTGATGATATTCGCCGTCATGCGATTAAGCACTTATTCTCTCGTGAAAAAGATCCGATTAAGATTATTCAATATAAAGAGATTTACGAAGAGCTTGAAGAAGTAGCAGATAGCTGCCAAAGCGTTGCAAACGTATTAGAAACAATTATTATGAAGAACGCGTAAGGAGTTTGATCATGGATACACTCTTGATACTGACCGTTTTAGTAGTCATTTGCGCTTTAGCTTTTGACTTTATCAATGGATTTCACGATACAGCAAACGCTATTGCAACGGCTGTTTCAACGAAAGCTCTAAAGCCTAGACATGCAATTATTATGGCAGCTATTATGAATTTTTTAGGTGCGATGACATTTACAGGTGTAGCAAAAACTATTACAAAAGATATCGTTGACCCATTTGCTTTACCTAATGGTTCTCTTGTAATTTTAGCTGCTTTGCTTGCGGCAATAGCATGGAATTTAATCACTTGGTACTATGGTATTCCAAGTAGTTCTTCTCATGCAATCATTGGCTCAATCGCAGGCGCAGCAATCGCTGCTGCTGGTATTAGTTCATTAAACTATAAAGGATTTATAAAAATTCTTGAAGCTTTAATCATTTCACCGATTATCGCTTTTGTTATTGGTTATATCGTATACAGTATTTTTAAAGTCGTCTTTAAAAACTTTAACTTAACGAAAACGAACAAAAACTTCCGTATATTCCAAATATTTACTGCAGCATTACAAGCCTTTACACATGGTACGAATGATGCACAAAAAGCAATGGGAATCATTACGATGGCTCTTATGGCCAATAACTATCATACTTCTGACGAAATCCCTTTCTGGGTACAATTAGCCTGCGCAACTGCAATGGGTCTTGGTACTTCTGTCGGTGGATGGAAAATTATTAAAACTGTCGGTGGACAAATTATGAAAATTCGTCCTGTAAATGGTGTAGCTGCTGATTTATCATCATCACTTGTTATTTTCGGTGCAACATTCATTCACTTACCGGTTAGTACAACACACGTTATCTCTTCTTCTATTTTAGGGGTTGGGGCTTCTCACCGTGTGAAAGGTGTAAAATGGGGAACTGCTAAACGCATGTTAATTACATGGGTAATTACGCTTCCTATTTCAGCTTCTTTAGCTGCTTTATTTTACTATTTACTACACTTAATCTTTTAATTAAAAGTCGTCTTCCTTATTTTTCTAGGAAGACGACTTTTTTGTGAACAACCCTATTTCTCATTGAAAAGCGTGTATAATAATTGGTGTATAAGTTATTTAGAGGAGTTGGCAATTTTGGAATACATCATGTTACTTTTCATCGGACTAATCGCCGGGACAGTCGGAAGCCTAGTTGGACTCGGAGGCGGAATTATTATTGTTCCATTATTAATTGGATTACACAGTTTATCCCCACAGCTCGCAGTGGGAACTTCTATGGTAACAGTCGTTTTTACAGGACTGTCTTCCACCCTTACTTACATGAAGCATAAGCGAGTAGATTACAAAAGTGGACTTATTTTATTTATTGGGAGTGGCCCTGGAGGTATTATCGGATCATGGGCAAACAAATTTTTAAACCAAGATACATTTTCTTTATATTTTGGGGTGTTCCTTATTTTCGTCTCAATTCTTCTTATGTTACGAGATAAATTAAAACCTCTTTCCTTATCAAATATGACTGTAATTAAGCGTTCTTTTACAGATAACGAAGGAAATACTGTAAACTATCAATTCCCACCGCTTCTCGCTATCTTTATTGCCTTTATAGTTGGATTTATTTCTGGTTTATTTGGAATTGGTGGCGGCGCCTTACTTGTTCCAGCGATGATGCTCCTTTTTGCATTCCCAGCACACATTGCTGTAGCAACTTCGATGTTTATCGTATTTCTATCAGCAATTGTAAGTTCTGCAACTCATATCTCCCTTGGAAATGTTAGTTGGATTTATGCATTAATTCTTATTCCTGGTGCGTGGATTGGTGGAAAAATCGGGGCTTATATAAATACAAAACTTAGTGGTAAAGCAGTAATTAATTTATTACGTATCACATTAATTATTCTTGGAACTAGATTAATCATTACGTCCGTCTTATAACGCGTTCTTTTTAGAATGCGTTTTTTTCTTATACACATGAATATAAAAACGTTCCAAGGAGAACAAGTAAGATGAGACAAACACCTAATAGCATAAAATTTGAAATATGTACGTTCCTCAAGTTGACCACTCCTATAGCTACGACTGTTACCTTAATGATAGCGAAAAAAGAGTCCACTTGCAGTTACAAAGTGTTAACAATGCAAAATCATTTATTACAAATCTTATCCATATATTTCATTTCGTTGTATAATCTATCGATTCAATAAAAAAAGATGTCATATTGACATCTTTTTAGTGAAGAAGTGACCATCCCATAAAGTCCTCATGTACTTGGCACGCCCTCTTATCGTTTCGATCATATAATTCAGCATAACTATCGGTTTCTTCATCATAGGCCATTGTATAAATAATTTGGCCGTCTATTTCAACGGATAGAACAACTCCACCTTTCATCTCTTCCACATGAATGATAGCATTCGCCGGAATTCTCATATCCGTCATCTTCATCGCATCTAACAATATACTAAACCCCCTACAGCGTATTCATTGCTAGTACTATTACACACTAAATAGTATACTACTGTAATAGCATACATTTCGTCAATGAAATTGCTATTTAAATAGCATATTGTCTTTATACATATAAGCTAAAATAGAAGAAATAGAACTGTTTAAATGGGGGGCTAACATTGATTTTACACAAGGGAGATGTACTATTCCGTCAAGGCGAAGACGGTCCTTTATATTTTATTAAATCCGGTTTATTAAAAGTGGTTAGGTTACAAGAAGATGGGACATCATTTTTATTTAACATTATCGTTCCAGGTGAAACGATACCTCACCATTCATTAATTTCACCGAAAGAATATCACGGTACAGCTATCGCTTTAATAAAAACAGAGGTAGAACCTATTATGAGCAGCGAATGGTACGATAAACTTCAGGCAAATCCTGAATCATATGCCAATATCGCTATGCAATTACAATCAAAATTAAGAATGATGCAACAACGTATTGATCAATTGACAACCGTCTCTCCGAAAGAGCGCCTTCATCGTTTACAAGAGTGGTTCACCTTATATTTAGGTGATATCCCTATTTATGAAATATTAACACAAAGTGAAATTGGTCAACTAATAGGTGTACGCCGTGAAACAGTAAATCGATTATTAAGAGAACAAGCAAAAAACGAGGTAAAATAATACCTCGTTTTTTGTTTGTTCCAGCTCCCACTATTGTAAGCTTGCTGCTGGACCGAAAAATTCATAATGAATGTGCTCTTGTTTCACACCTAAATCAGTTAGTGCAGCATTTATATGCTTCATAAATGGCACCGGACCACAGAAATAAAATTCTGCTTCAGTTGTCGGAATAATAGATTGTAACCATTCGCCTTCAATAAAGCCTTCCTTATCAAAGTTCTTCATTTCTAAATCTTTTTCAGTCGGTGCAGAATAGCAAGTGTATGCTTTAACTTGTTCGTATTCATTATCTACTGCCTCAACGTGTTCTTTCATTGCATGTGTATTACTATTTAGCGCTGCGTGAACAAAACATACATTACGTTTTGACTCTTGTTCAATTAACGTATTTAGCATACTCATCATTGGTGTAATACCTACCCCACCACTAATGAGTACAACTGGTAATGTCGAATTCATGTTTAATACGAAATCTCCTGCTGGTGCACTTACTGGTAACATATCCCCTTCTTCTACATGATCATGTAAGTAATTAGATACTTTACCATTTGGTGTATCTACACCTTTTTCTTTCTTTACACTAATACGATAATATTCTTTTCCAGGAGCATCTGA
The DNA here is from genome assembly GCF_001884105.1 of Bacillus luti. Classification (GTDB taxonomy): domain Bacteria; phylum Bacillota; class Bacilli; order Bacillales; family Bacillaceae_G; genus Bacillus_A; species Bacillus_A luti. The sequence continues at coordinate 32,705 of NZ_MACI01000010.1, forward strand.
TAAGCTATATTGACGATTATGTGTATATGTTTCACCTTCGATATTGATTTGAACCGTTACATATTGTCCTGGGATGAATGAAGAAACTTTCCCGCCATCTTCAGGTTTTAAATAGAATGACGTAATAACATCACTTTCTTTCACTTTTTTAACGACCACAAAGTTACGGAAATCTTTCCATCCACCTTCTTTATGTGCCGCTTCTTCATACATCTCTGCTTCAATGCTAATGAATGCATCAGCAATGACACCATAAGCTTCTCCCCATGCGTTTAAAACTTCATCAGGTGCACCTGCGACCTCTTTAATTGCACGTAGTAAACATGTACCTACAATCGGATAATGCTCTGCCTTAATACCTAAGCTTCTATGCTTATGACCAATTTGTTTTACAACTGGAATAATAGCTTCTAAATTATCAATGTACGTTGCAGCTGCATAAACAGCATTCGCTAGCGCTTGTTGTTGTCTTCCCTTTTTCTGGTTCGTATGATTGAAAATATTTAATAACTCCGGATGTTCCGAAAATAAAATTTCATAAAATCTCGTTGTAATTTCAACGCCTTTTTCTTGTAATAACGGTACTGTTGACTTTACGATTTCAATTGTTTTTTCACTTAACATTGTATCCCACTCCTCTATTTCTTTAACTGTTTTTAGTGTAACTGAATTGTGTAATACAGATTGTGATTTTAATCACTATTAACACGGTGTTTTTGTGAAAAATATATGAACATTGCACTTACAAAAGAAAATAAGCCAACTAGAATGCTAGCTAGCTTATTATTTAGACTGTATTGCTTGTTCAATTACCCTTATATCTTTCCCATCTCCAAATTCTGTATACCCCCAGATGTTCGTTTCACCTCTATATTTATTTACGATAATATCTAAGTCATGGTATACACGATGTGCATAAACTACATACTCAATATTTTGAAGTTCCACACCTTTTTTTACAATTTCATAGCTTCTATTTACATCACGTTTTATTTTTTCATTCTTTATTTCTGTATGTATATTTTTTAAAGACGATTCTTGTTGTTGAAACCATTGTTTAAATTGGTTCCAGTCCCCTTCTGTATAATTCTCTGCTTTACCATAATTTAAGAAATTATTATAACTTTCATGTGTCATACGAATAAAATCAAGTACTTTCGTCTCTTCTTGCACATCTTCTATTTGAGCTATTGTACTTACCTCAGCAGGCTTATCCGCATAATGTAACAGCACTTTCATAAGACTATAACTTGCAATAATCATCACGATAATAACCCCGAACACACTTAACAATTTCTTCATATACAGAACTCCTTCTCTACTAGGAATATTACAATATAGTACTACACTTGTAACATTCTCTCGTAGAATTATAATTCCTGTACAAATCCTTCCCATCATTTCGACACTATTTTTCTACACACTTCGCCTTGGCAAATGCTCTTGTAAAACAATGTATCCTTCATAAGCTGTATAACCAAGAATAGCCATTAGTCCGATATAACAAGCAAATACCGTCCATTTCGTTTTCGTATCCACTTTATAATAGTTTTCTTGTTGTTTCTTTTCTATATCCCATTCATGTAATTTTCTTTCTGACATTTCAAACGCTTCTCTTATATGAATCGTATGCGTCTCTTTCTCATCTTCATACGGAACGTAATCAAGTGGTTCAAACTTTGGTAAAAGATACTCTAACACTTCAATTTTTTGAAGCTCTCCTATTTTTAATTCTTTTTCACGCTCTCTTTTCCTTAATCCATTCATTTCATGCTGCATCATATATATATTTCGATGTACCGCACCAGTTTCTTTTAATTCCTCTTCAAGCTTATCGATATATTCTTTCATTCCATCAATTCTATAGCCCAATTCCTTAATCGGCTCGTCTCTCTTTATAACTCTATATAATTCCATACAGCCGATAATAACAATAAATCCTCCTAAAATGCTTTTAAAGTAAATTGAATAACCTAACAATAAAACAAGCCCTGCTCCCCAAATTTTCGTACTCACAACTGAAATAATTCGGCCACCATCTAACGGTGAAACTGGAATCAAATTAAAGAAATTAATCATACTTCCAAGCAAAATAATGAGCGCCCAAAATGGCTCTTTCGTTATTATATAAAGTGGGATTGCAGGTAAAAAGGAAAGCAATCCGAACAGAGGTCCCATATAGGCAATATAGGCTTCATCCTTTGCATTTTTCGGCATCTCTTTCATCCCAATCAAGGCCCCCATAAATGGAATAAAAATCGCCGGCGATGTTGGTATACCTTTTCTTTTCGCAGCCCACAAATGTCCCATCTCATGAACAAATAACAAGTAAATAAGTGCTACCCCAAATTTCCATCCATATATAACTGCGTATGCACCAAGCGATAGAAACATACTAAATACGGTTGAAAACTTCGCTAATTTAAAAATTGCAAATACCCACTTTAACTTAGAAAGTAAAAATAGCCCTATTGCAACAATAATTCCCCATAATCCTTTTTTATTATTTTTCATATTCCTCTCCTTTATCTCTCATTAATGAATCATATTCATTCCTCAAAGCTTGTTCTTTTCTCTATTATGACATATTTTTTTCTATTGTTAGAAATAATGTTTATATAATCCATTTTTAGCCAAAAATATAAATAAAAGGAGGTGAACACAATTGAATTTACAATCTCTCATAATAGGCGCTCTATCGTTTTTAGCTTCAACTCTTATCTTTTATACCGTTAGTTACGTATTATTATTAGATTTGTTGCCCAATCACGTATTTATTGCCCTTATCATCCTTTCCGCTCTTATGATTTCTTTTCTTATTACACGAAAATCAATGAATGAGCCATCTGCAAAAGCAAAGTAATAGAGAGGGGTGCTTTCCCCTCTCTATTATCATTTCCTAGGAAAGGCCCTATAAATTTTGTGTTTCACCTTATCTTTGTAAATTCATTTTTTCACCATACTCTTTAACAATTTGAATGATATTTTGAAAAACACCTATTTTTTCTTTTTTACTATTTAATATTTTCAAATCATAATTTTCATAATATGTTTCTAATGACTTTAATTGTGATTCTGAAGCACCTTGTATCGGAACAGTAGCATGCAATTCATACTGTTTATACCCTTCCCTTACCTTTTCACCTAAAATTTTTTCACTCTCTTTTGCTCCAATTAATTTTTGAACTTTTTCTGGGAAAATGACTTGCAAATAATATTCTTGTTCCTTCTCTAACTTGTTGTATAATGATTGTGAAATCGTATACCGTACCGTATAATTCACTTTTTGATCGCCTGCTTTAATATGAAACGCGGTAATCTGCAAATCTTTTTTTGTTACTTCCGTTAAAGGACCTACCTGCATCTCATCTTCTTTTTGTTCTGAAACATTTGGAAATATAGCCAAAAGCTTTTCCGTATCTTTTGTATTCAGCATATACATAGCTTGCTTATGTTGTACCCACCCTCGTCTGTCTTCTCCTCTTAGCCATGCATAATATATTTCTTTTTTCCCATCTCTACTAATTTGTATTTCATATTCAGGTTCACCGAAGCTACCTGTTATTTCTTGTTTCTCAGCTTTATCCATAATGTCTATTACTACCTTAGCTTCTGCTTCCTGTAACTTTTTCTCTTTATGTTTTTTTTGTATAACGGTTACCCCTATTGTTTCGTTCACTTCATTCACCGTCTCTTCCACTTTTTTTGTTTCTTTTTTTTGCTCAATTTGACTACAAGATGCTAGTAACATAGCAAATAACAACAATACATATTTCCTTTTCAACTTAATCCCCCCTTTTACAATAAGAAATTCTTATAATCTTCATATAAAAAACAAAAACGTGAAACACTATAAAATAAGCTATACTAAGCATTGAAAGGAGGTTTTTTTATGTCCATTAATTTTCACGATGCAAATAATAAATACACATACGCACAGCGAAACGCCCATATTTCTTGGGGAGAAATAATAAAAAGTATTACAAATATACAAAACAAGCAAATAATTGATATCGGCTGTGGTGGTGGAATTTATACGAAAGAACTTGCTCTTATGGGAGCCAAAAATGTTGTTGGACTTGATTTTTCAAAAGAAATATTACAAGCCGCAAAAGAAAATTGTAGTGGCGTTCCAAATATTTCATTCATTCAAGGTGATGCACATAGTATCCCATATCCTCATGAAACATTCGACATTGTGATTTCGCGCGCAGTGATTCATCACTTACAAGACATTCCTACATTTCTACGTGAAGCTTCTCGTATATTAAAGAAAAACGGTGTACTTATTGTACAAGACCGAACCATTGAAGATTGTACGATTCCTGGCAGTCCCGAACACATTCGCGGATATTTTTTCTCAGTCTTTCCAAAACTCATTGAAACCGAATCAAAAAGAAGACCAAAAACAAATACTATACAGCAAGAATTACAAAAACATTCTCTTCATGTGTTCCCCGCTCAAACACAATGGGAAATACGAAAAACACATGATTCTGTAGAAGCATTACTACAAGATTTATCTCCTCGAACAGGTCGATCTATTCTATACGAATTAACAGATTATGAACTTTCTCAACTTCTACACCACATCCAAATCGCATTACAAAACGTATCCCCTATTATCGAAAGAGATCGTTGGACAATTTGGAGCGCCATGAAACTGTAAGGAAGGAAGCCTCACAAAATAATGTGAGGCTTCCTTCTTTCATAATCTAACTTTGCAACACTCTTGATACCCTCCACTTCTGGCCTGTGCACTTCCACACTTCGGACATACTAAATATCTAGACTGATTTGTCAACAAACTACCTTTTTGAAAGAGTAAAACTTCTGCTTGTTTAAATGAACGCGAATAATATAACCACATAAAACCAATTATAGCAATAATGCCAAATAATACTCCCATCGCAAGCATTTCAGTCACCTCTTTTGGTTTGTTCTTTCCAGCAAGTGGATTGTTGTATTATTCTCTATAAATTCAATTAATCCCTTCTTCACTCCTATAAATATCAATTTTCTCCACAATTTTTACAATTACCTACAAATTTTCACTTCTCTTTTACAAAACCATTTTAAGAATCTTCCCCCTTCAAATAGTTTATATAATCGAATATATTCCGATATCTAAATGCACAAACTAAAAAATATGTTGACTTTCTAAAAAAATCATGTAACAATACTGTCAGAATACTTGAATAAAAATTCATTGACGAGAACGAGTACGTTATAGAACTGTTCCCCAGAGAGTTGGCGATTTGCTGCAAGCCAACGTTCAGCGTGTAACCGAAAATCATCTCCGAGAAGTAGAACCGAATGTCACAGTAAGTTCTTACCGGCTGTCCACCGTTACAAGGAACACGTATCATGTTGTACGTTGCAAAGCCGTATACATATAGATTTATTTCTACATGTATAAATTAGGGTGGTATCGCGGGTAAATATAACTCGTCCCTTTCTTTAGGGACGAGTTTTTTGTGTTCTTACAAATGAATTTTAAAAAAGGAGGAAAAAAACAATGAACACTGTATCAAAAAAACATATTTTTTTCACGGGTCTTATGCTATTTTCTTTATTTTTTGGGGCAGGTAATTTAATTTTCCCTCCCATGCTTGGACAAAATGCTGGTGAAAACTTTTGGCCTGCAATGATTGGATTTTTATTAACAGGAGTCGGTTTACCGTTACTAACTGTTATCGCAATCTCACTATCTGGAAATGGAATGCAGCAACTTGCAAGTCATGTCCACCCATCATTCGGAATTTTCTTTACTGTCGTTGTATATATCGCAATTGGTCCTTCAATGGGCATTCCGCGTGTCGCTAACGTCGCTTATGAAATGGGAATTAGTTCTTTCTTGCCAGAAACAATTCGCTCTAGTAACCTAGCACTATTTTTATACACGGTCATCTTCTTTGCTATCGTATTTTGGCTTAGTTTAAATCCATCTAAACTTGTCAATCGCATTGGAAATATATTAACACCTATTTTATTACTATCTATTTTCTTATTGTTTGTTAAAAGTGTATTTACACCACTCGGACAATCAGGACCAGCAATGCAAGAGTATCAAACTTCTCCAATCTTCAAAGGTTTTATGGAAGGATACTTAACGATGGATACCATTTCAGCACTTGCATTTGGAATTATCGTTGTAAACGCAATTCGCTCTACCGGTGTGAATGATCGCAAATCCATTGCCATCGCAACAGGAAAAGCAGGGCTTATTGCCGCTACAGGGCTCGTACTTGTATATGGTGCACTTGGATGGCTTGGTGCAACGAGTGTCTCGCTCGGATATGCAAAGAATGGTGGACAATTACTTACTGTAATCGTACAACAATTATTCGGTCCGTATGGTCTGCTTCTATTATCTCTTATCGTTACACTAGCTTGCTTAACAACATGCGTTGGACTCGTATCTGCATGTAGTCAATATTTCTCAACATTATTTACAAAATTTTCATACAACGCATTCGCGAGTCTCATTTGTACATTAGGATTATTAGTTGCCAACCTAGGTTTAACAAAAATTATCGCCATCTCTGTCCCTGTTCTACTTGTTGTATATCCAATTGCGATTGTACTCGTTCTACTTTCATTACTTCATAAGTATTTTGGTGGATATCGCTCTGTATATGTAGGTGCATTAATTGGAGCAGCAGTTGTGAGTGTATTTGATGGATTAAAACAAGGTGGAATTCCTGTTTCATTTATCACACCATATTTTGAATCTATTCCTTTATATAATGAAGGGATCGGCTGGCTCGTACCAGCATTAGCTGGAGCTCTTATCGGATTTACTATCGCTAAACTAAGCGGTGCAAAAAAAGTCCCATTAATAGCCGACTCTCATGAAGCAAAAGCATCATAAAAAAACTCCCACAAGGGAGTTTTTTTACATTTGATAAGCACTATGATTAAAACTACTTATTTTATACGCTTTCGTATAAAAATCAATATTTGTATCAACTGTTTCTACTTTAACGACATCATAGCACTCTTCTTGCTTTACTAAAAATAAATAGTATTCTTCTGTCGCCTCAATAATTGCAATTTTATCTGTTTCAACATTATATTGTTCACAAAGCGCTTGTAATGCGTTCACATAATCCTCTAATTTTTTCGATTTATCCATTCCAAATATTGTTTGAACTAACATATACATTCTCCCCCTTGTATGTACTGTTAACACTATAACGATAACGCTTACATTAGTTACCGTCAATAAAAAGCTTTGGCAAGATGAATAGCCAAAGCCTCTTATCATTTCGTCAATTGATGTCTAAATGCATAAATAACCGCTTGCGTTCGGTCACTTACATTTAACTTATTTAAAATATTGCTCACATGTGTTTTCACTGTTTTTAGAGCGATAAATAGTTCATCTGCAACTTCCTGATTGCTTTTCCCCTCTGCAATTAATAACAAAATTTCATACTCTCTTTCTGTTAACTCTTCATGCAAAGGTTGTTCCTTCTTCTGGCGCATACGTGACATCATTTTACCAGTGACTTTTGGCTCTAATACAGTTTCTCCATCATAAGTAGCTCGCACTGCATCCGCAATATCACTTGCTCTTGATGTTTTTAATAAATAACTTGTTGCTCCGGCCTCAATAACAGGATATAATTTTTCATCATCTAAAAAACTTGTTACAACAACAATTTTCGCTTCTGGCCACTCTTGAATAATAGCCCTTGTTGCTTCAACTCCATCCATCTCATCCATGACAAGATCCATTAAAATAATATCTGGCCTTAATTGCAGCGCTAACTCTGACCCTTTTCTTCCATTCTCAGCTTCTCCAACTACTTCAATATCTGGCTGGGTTGATAAATAAGCTGATACACCCATGCGAACCATTTCATGATCATCAACTAGTAATACTTTGATCATACTTCTCCCCCTCTCTCAATCATAATTGGTACTTTCACTTCAATTTGCGTACCTTTATTTGGAAAACTCAGCACTTTTAGTGTCCCACCAATTTCATGAACACGCTCTTGCATAGATCTTAAACCGTAGGAACCAGCCTTATTAACTCCTACTTCAAATCCAACACCATCATCAATGATTTTTAATATCGCATATTGATCAATTTTACGAAGACGCACTTCCGTTTTCTTTGCCTTCGCATGTCGTAACGTATTTGATAGCGCTTCTTGCACAATACGGAATAAATGGTCTTCTACACCTTTTTTTAATTCAATAGGTTCGATAAGCCATTCAATTTTCATATGTTGTTTTCGCGATAATTCCGTTAACAACTCTTCTATACCTTCAGTCAGTTTTTTACCTTCTAATTGTACAGGGCGTAGATGGAGCAATAATGCCCGCATTTCTGATTGCGCATTTACAACCATATTTTCAACAAGCTGTAATTGTTTTTTTGTCATATCTGGAAATTCAACCACTTGTTCATTAATCGCTGACATCATCATCGACATTGCAAAAAGCTGCTGACTTACTGAATCATGCAGCTCCCTCGCCAATCGATGCCTTTCTTGGGAAATCGCTTCTTGTCTCATCTCTTCATTCCAATGAGCTCGTTCATTCGTTACTTTTTGAAAGAGTCCAGCTTGCTCCTCTAATCGACGAGCAAGAACGATTACTTTTCGTTCCACTTCATGAAATTCATCATCTGCAGTAAACGAAACATCACTCGGAAAATTCCCTCGCTCTACTTCAAATAGAAACGTATTTAACCCTTGTATGCGCTGCTCTATATAGTAACCGATTGCATACCCTACAATTCCCCCGATAAGTAAACTTGTAGTCATAATAAACAAGCCAATTGGAACAGAAGCGATGGATTCCTTCCATAATAAATCATACACTTGTTGCTCGCTTTTCCATACATAGACAATTGTACAAATAAGCGCGATACTCACAGAGGACAACATAGAATAACGAATATACATCCACGAAATATTTTTTTGTTTCTTCATTATACTTTCCTCACTTCCGTATCGCCTACGACAAGCGAAGAAATAATTTTAATACGACGAGGAGCCTCTTTATACTGCTCTGTTCTAAATGTAACATTGCGGTTAAACCCTGTCTCTTCATGACCTGGCAAGAGCACACGTCCGACAATAACAGAATGATTTAAAGACAGTTCAATATCATATGGCACATATAAACGAATATTACCAACGACACCTCGAATAACAATTACTGTTTCTCCTTCTGGAATCATAGCAGTTGTTAAATCTATTTCCACATCACAAGCACCATATTGAACATTAATATCCTCAAGTTCATAAATATGATCCATCATTCGGACATTACCTACAAACATATTTTTCAAATACGGCTCTGTACGATATATTTGCTTCTCTTCATCTATATATCCTTTTTCTTTAATTTCAACCTTCATTGCTTTTTGCTGCTGCCCTTGCTGAATCAGTTGATAACCAATTAAAGCTAAACAAGCAAATACTACGAGTACAAAGGCTGCTGATGAGAATAAAAAGAATAAAAGTACGATGCCGCCAACAAATAAAAATACATTTCCCCTAACATAACGATTTTTCTTACGATAATGCCTTCCAAACATAATCATAATAAATGCAAAAATTAAACCACCTGGTTCAAAATGTCCAAGTATCATATCAAGAAAAAGACCGAATCCAAATATGATGAGGAGCATCCCCATTAATTGCGTTTTTGAAAAGTGCTTTTTCATTTCAGCTCCTCCCCTCTTCGTTACATATACATAGAAGAAAAGGCATTGCTTTCCAACACCTTTTCTCCTATCACTATATCATAAGCCTGTTTTATAATATACTACAATTATTTTGTTACTTCCTTCGTTAACGACACTTCACTTTTTTCTTTCATTTCACGCTCAAGCTTTGCAATTTTCATATCAAATGTGTCACGTTCATGCTCATCATTCATACGAGTTTCTAAGTCGCGAATATGATCTTCAATTTCTTCAAATCGTAAGAACGGATTATTCTCATCCATTTTATGCATCGCTGTATTCATACGACGATTTGCATGTGCCATATTTTCACGAGCCATTAGTTCCATACGCTTTGCGTGCATTTCTTTTAATTTATTTTTCATTTCAGAAAGACGGCGCTCTAATTCATCAATTTGCTCTACAACACCTGCATACATTTCTTCTAATCGAGTTACTTGCCCTTCATAATAAGCTACCTCTTCTAACGCACGCTCGTGCAATTGTAATTCGCCTGCTTCTTGAGCAATAACAGCTTGCTTTGATCTTTTATTAACGAAATAGCGTGCTTGCTCAAGCTCACGAGCGAAGTTAGATTTTAATGTTTTATGACGCTGAATTAACTTCTCAATTTTTGTTATTTCACGCTCACTATCGCGTAAATATTGGTTTAACATAGCAATTGGATTTTTTCTTTCCTTCTCATCTAACACGTTATGAAAATCAGCTAAAATTGCATCGCGTACACGTCCGAATAAAGATTGTTTCATTATAAATCTTCCTCTCTTCTACTTTATTTATGATTTGGTTTATTCTTTTAGTTTTTCATTAACTTGTTCCACTCATCTTCAAAGTTGCTATATGGTTTAGAACTTTCTGGAGCAGCGTCAACAACTACATCTTTTTCTTTTTTCCACTCACGGTATCCATAGTATAAAACTACTAAAGCAGCGATACCGATTAATGCTGGTGAATGTGATAGGGCAATTGACAAGCCGATTAAACCGACAATACCCCAAGCTAACTTTCCAAAAAATGATTGTGCTCGCACAAATGATTTGTAGCTCCAGTACACAACTCCTGCTCCGATTGCGAATCCTACAATACCAGCAAGACTACCAAGAGCAATTAGAGCCAAAATACCGGCCGCGATAAACGCTAGAAATTGTTTCATCTTGTGCTTGCCTCCCTTCGATTTGATACTCTTATCTTAACTATTTTTTCATCTTTCCATAACGAGCTTAAGAACCGTTTTTGACTCAGACTTAAGACTGAGTTGAATTCAGCCCTTTACATAAAAAAACCGCGCAGAGAATATTCTCTGCGCGGTTTCAATACATAACGGTAACTTTCATATTAAATTAAGCTGTTTTATGATACTCTTTTTTCTCAGCTACTTTCGAAAACCTTGGAAATCCAATCAAAATCGAAACAATCCCGCATACCCCTACTAAAATTGGATAAAATGCATATGGTAACAATTCAATCGGAGATAACGCAGCAAATCCTGCCGCAGTTAACATTTGAGCACCGTACGGAATTAAGCCTTGCACACAACAAGAAAAGAGATCTAATACACTCGCTGATTTACGTGGATCAATTTCGTATTGATCTGCAATGTTTTTCGCAAGCGGCCCTGTAAAGATAATAGAAATTGTATTATTCGCTGTACACATATTCGTCATACTCACTAAGCCAGCAATACCGAACTCCGCACCTTTTTTCGAGCGAATGTTACGTGTTAAAAGATTCATTAAATATTGAATACCACCATTATATTGAATCAGTTCGACCATACCACCAATTAAAATAGCAAGTAATACTAACTCCATCATACCGCCCATTCCTGTCGTTACACTTTTAAAGAAACTCTCTAACGTGTAACTTCCATCTATAAGGCCGATAGCACCAGATAGTACAGTTCCACCTGTTAACACAATAAGTACATTCCAGCCAAGTAACGCTGTAATAAGTACTCCTGCATATGGTAAAATCTTTATCCAGTCAAAACTATGAGCTTTGACTTGCGTATCGCTTCCTAAAGTGATGATTACTAATAGTACAATCGTAATAATCGCAGCCGGTAATACAATTAAAAAGTTCGTCTTAAACTTATCTTTCATTTCTGTTCCTTGTGAACGAACAGCTGCGATTGTTGTATCTGAAATAAACGATAAATTATCACCAAACATCGCACCGCCAACAACGGTCGCCATCGTAAGTGCAATTGAGATATCAGTTTGCCCACTAATACCTACAGCAATTGGTGCTAACGCTGCAATGGTTCCCATCGAAGTTCCCATCGCTAATGAAATAAATGCCCCAATAATAAAAATTCCAGCTACGATAAATCCTGGTGGCAAAATAGATAACGCTAAATTAACAGTTGAATCTACTCCGCCCATTCCTTTAGCTGTTTCAGAAAACGCACCTGCAAGTACAAAAATTAATACCATAATCATAATATCTGGATTTCCTGCACCTTTAGCAAAGCGCTCTACTTTCACATTAAAGCTTTCTTTACGATTCATCGCTAAAGCGATTCCTACAGCAATTGAAATCGCTACAAGTATCGGCAATTTATAGAAATCACCTGTAATAATTCCAGAACCAATAAATAGCGCCAAAAATATCCCAAGCGGTAATAAAGCTAAACCATTTCCTCTCGTTTCTTTCAAAGTACCATCTCTCCCTAGTTTCAACCTTTTTTCTAATGAATAACAAAAGACCTCTTCCAATGAGAAGAGGTCTTATACATCTATAAGAAACACTCTTCTCATCTTTCAAGCACATGCTTGCTGGATTTGGCACAGCACTCTGAAATCGAGTCCGCTGCCGAGGCATCGTAGGGCCAGTCCCTCCGCCTCTCTTTATAAGAAGGTTTCGTATTTATTTTTTAATAATAATTTCTTTCCTAACTTTACTCGCTTACAAAACAAAAGTCAATTATTTTTTGTATAGATTTTTTTGGTAATTATACAAAAACGCGAATACAGCAATCATTTCCACTTTTCAATTTCTTCATCCAATATTGAAATCCAATAAAATTCATTATTTTTTATAGCTGCTATTATCCATTTTGTTGTATGCAAAGCTAACTCATATTCTTCCTTTGTAATATCACCAATTTTATAAGCATCCTCTAACTCGTCTTCATCCAATACATAGATCTCACCGTTCGGTAACAATACTACATCTAAATATAAATCATCAAAATAAGGTAAACCACGCTCGTCTATTTCATATTCTTTCGCTACGTCAATATAATATTGCACTAATGTTTTTTGATCATCTAGCATAGCTGTTATGGCAAAGTTCTTCCCATTTATGAAATACTGAATCCACGTATACTTATCCCCTGCAATACAAATTTCTTTACCTGCGTATTCTTTACAACTCGGTTCTCTCACCTTCTGTATGTCCAGTATTCCTAACATACCCTCTTCTACTTGCTTCACTATATAATCCTTCTCTATTAGTCGTTTCCACGAAGAACCATCCCCATATTTACGTTTCATTACGTCCGCTCCTCTTCTATATATAGAAAAGCCCCCACATATTATGTGAGGGCTTGTTCATATTATAATTAAGCCGCTTGACCCTTTTCAGAAATCTCTTTTAAATAAGCTTGTCCTTTTTCAGCGTCATATTGACCTTCCCACTTAGACATAACTACAGCTGCTAAAGAGTTACCTACAACGTTAACTGCTGTACGAGCCATATCTAAAATACGGTCAATACCTGCAATAAATGCTAAACCTTCAGCTGGAATACCTACTGTACCAAGTGTTGCTAGTAATACAACGAATGATACGCCCGGTACACCCGCGATACCTTTTGATGTAACCATTAATACAAGTAATAATGTAATTTGTTGCGTAATAGATAAATCAATACCGTACATTTGCGCTAAGAAAATCGCCGCAATCGCTTGATATAAAGTTGATCCATCTAAGTTAAATGAATAACCTGTCGGAATAACGAAAGATGTAATTGCTTTCGGACAACCGAACTTCTCCATCTTCTCCATGATTTTCGGTAAAACCGTTTCTGAACTTGCTGTAGAGTACGCTAAGATCAGCTCGTCTTTTAAAATCTTAAAGAATTGGAAAATGTTAATGCCAAATATTTTCGCTGTAAGTCCTAAGACAACTACAACGAAGAAGATCATTGCTCCATATACAACAATGAGTAATTTTCCTAACGGAATTAATGAAGCTAAACCGAATGTAGAAACTGTAACACCAATTAGTGCAAATACACCAAACGGCGCAAATTTCATAACTTGGTTCGTTACGTAAAACATTGCATCAGCTACACCTTGGAAAAATTGAAGAACCGGTCTTCCTCTTTCACCAATTGCCGCTACACCTAAACCAAATAGTACAGAGAAGAAAATAATCGCAAGCATATCTCCATCAGCTAACGACTTCACAATGTTCGTTGGAACAATATTTACAAATGTATCTGCAAATGAATGACTTTGTACTTGCTCTGTCGTATGTGTATATTTCGAAATATCTGTCTTCGTTAACTGCTCCATATTTACGCCTTTTCCTGGCTGGAAAATATTCGCTATTAATAGACCGACAATAATTGCAATTGTTGTAATAATTTCGAAGTAAATAATTGTTTTTCCACCTAGTCGGCCTAGTTTTTTAACATCGCCAACACCAGCAACCCCAACAACAATACTTGCTACAACAATCGGTACAACGATCATTTTAATTAATCGGATGAAAATATCACCAATTGGTTGTAAATAACTTACCACTGCCGGATTGCCAAAGAAAATCGCCCCAACCGCAATACCAAGCGCAAGTCCTATTAATATTTGCCACGCAAGTCCTATTCTTTTCATATTTGTTGTAACCCCCTCTTAGATGCGTAACTCTATCTCTATAAAACTAAGAAATTAAGAGTATTACATATTATTCGACAATTCACTACATTTTGTCCCTGTTAAAAATCATAAATCAAAAATTAAAATCTGACAACTAAATAAGTTTGCCCGAATGCAAATAATTTTCTTGACAAAAACAAAACCCATGTCAGAAAACCTCACATGAGAACGATTCCTTATCAGTGTTTTATTGACTTCTCTACAAATATTTAACTATATAAAACAAATATGTTATTTTCCTTTATTTTACAAAAAATATACGATATATTCTCTTTGTTGTACTCACAAAAAAATGTAACTACCATGACAATTAAATTTAAAAGATGCTAAATTCCGACAAAATTTAGCATTTTTATAAAATTTCCTTTACATTATGATTACAACGATAGACACTCCCCTTCTAATGATATATAACATTCATAGGGAAAGGAGCCAAACAACAATGAAAAAGAAATTTGCAGCGTTTAGTGTTTTAGCAGCAGGAACGATTTTGGTCTCTCCGCTACTTTCACCTGTATACGCTGAAACGAATCAAGATAAATTATCTAACATACAATCAGAATTAGACGGCAAACAAAGTGACTTACAAAATAAATCAGCTGAGAAAGACCAAATAGAAAAGGAAATTCAAGAATTACAAAAAAAAATCGATGAATTAACTACATCTATTAATAAAAACGAGGCTGAATTAAACGATACGAAGAAAGAAATTAGCAAAACACAACAAATAATTGCTGAAAAAAAGAAACATATAGAACAATTACAAACAAACATAGATACACGTCAAGAAGTTATTAAACAACGACTACAATCTATGCAAGAAAAACCTCGTACAAGTATTATTACAGAGGTCTTAACAAACTCTGCAAACATTGCTGATCTTGTTGATAATATGTATTCCGTAAGTTTGATTTTAAACAACGATACAGATATCGTGAAAAAACAAACAACTGATCAAAGTGCTGTGACAACTGAAAAAGAGGCTGTTGAGAAAAAAGAGCAACATCTAAAAGAATCCGAGCAAAAATTAGAACAAAAGCAACAAGAATTACAAAACAACCAACAACAGCAACAAACGCTTATTAACGATCTACATACGAAAGTAGCAAAAGTAGATTCAGAGATTGAAGGATTAGAAGAATCAAAGGGTATTTTAGAAAATCAGCGTCAAGCTGTTCAAAAAGCAATTGAAGAAGAAAAACGTGCAGAGGAAGCTCGTAAAGCTGAAGAGGCACGCAAGGCGGAGGAAGCTCGCAAACAAGCAGCTGCCACACCTGCTCAAGCTGCTCCGGTACCGCACGATACAAACATCGGTGGATTTATTAAACCAGCAGCAGGATCAAAAACTTCTGGGTTCGGCGCACGTTCTTTAGATAACCATAAAGGAATCGATATCGCTGCTTCAGGAACCGTTCCAATTATCGCTGCAGCAGATGGTGTTGTTATTCGCTCAGAGTTATCATCCAGTTACGGAAACGTTGTATACTTATCTCATCGTATAAACGGAAAAACATATACGACAGTATATGCTCATATGAGCAGCCGTTCTGTATCAAATGGACAAACTGTAAAACAAGGAACTCAACTTGGATTTATGGGGAATACTGGCCAATCATACGGACAACATTTACACTTTGAACTTCACCTCGGAGAATGGAATGTCGGTAAGACAAACGCAGTTGATCCATCTCCTTATATCGGATTATAAAAACTCGGTGCATACCGAGTTTTTTATTTACACTTCACACAATATAGGCATTCCACATAGACTATAACTACATGCCTATATTTTACGAGGTGATTCATATGAATACACAATTACAACAAGAAATAGAAGAAGCTAGAGAAACGTACATTGGCCGGTTATTTACATTTGGCGGCTCAGCGTTGTTTTTAATCGGTTCATTCATCGCAGTCGTCACAGCTTATAAAGCATATAATCGTTTATTGCAATCATCAACATAAAAAAAGACGGGGATCCCCGTCTTTTTTTATGCAAACATTTTAAATACACCTATTGCATTTAAAAATACAATT
Organism: Bacillus luti; assembly: GCF_001884105.1. Lineage (GTDB taxonomy): Bacteria > Bacillota > Bacilli > Bacillales > Bacillaceae_G > Bacillus_A > Bacillus_A luti. Next base: position 49,336 of record NZ_MACI01000010.1, read on the forward strand.
ATTACAGTTACTGGAATAATATAACGAAGTAAGAAGAACCAAATGTTAAATAGCGTTTTCCCTTTCGTTTCCGTAACTTCTAATTCTTTCATTAATAACTCTTTACTCATTTTATTGGGTACAAATAGCGAAATAGCTAGTACCCCTAACGGCAGCAACACATTACTTACCGAAAAATCAACGAAATCAAAGAATGTTTTTCCAAATATTTTCACATCACTCATAATCCCAAATGATAATGCCGATGGAATTCCAACCGCAAAAATAAGAATACCAATTAATAATGATGCGGACGGACGCTTTTTCTCATTATCTTTCGCAACAGATGCTACAACAATTTCAAGCATTGAAATCGCAGATGTTAAAGTTGCAAAGAAAAATAACACTAAAAACATAATGAAGAAAAATTGTCCAAATGGTATTTTCGCAAAGACAGCAGGAAGAACGATAAACAGTAGTCCTGGTCCTTCTGTCGGCTTAACGCCTAATGCGAAAATCGCTGGGAAAATCGCTAATCCTGCAAGCACTGTAATAAATACAGTTAAACTTACAATAGATGTTGCTGATTTCGCTAAATGTTCCTCTTTCTTCAAATACGAACTATACGTTACCATTACTGAGGCACCTACCGTTAATGAGAAGAAAGATTGTCCCATCGCATATAAAATCGTATCTGCTGTAAGCTTTGAAAAATCTGGTTTTAAGAAGAACTCTACCCCAGCCATAGCACCATCCAGTGTTAAAGCACGAATAATGATAGCAATAAATAAAATGAATAATAGCGGCATCATGTACTTACTTGCCTTTTCTATACCTTTTTCTACACCTTTACTAACAACAAAAATAGTACAAAGCATAAAGACAAATTGCGCTCCAATTGCGCTTACTGGATTTGAAATTGTTTCACCAAACAATTTTCCATAATCAACAACACCATTCCAGAAGCTTCCTGTAACACTATAGTATAAGTACAGTAAAATCCATCCACCTACAACACTATAAAAAGATAGTACGCTAAAACAAGTAACAACCCCCATACGACCAATCCAAGGATATAACTTGCTATTTGGCACCAATACTTTATACGCTGTAACTGCCTCTTTTTGAGTGCTACGTCCAATAACAAATTCTGCTATTAGAAGCGGCATACCTATAAATAAAGTTAATAGTAAAAATACAAGGAAGAATGCGCCTCCCCCACCATTACCTGCAACATATGGAAATTTCCATATCGCACCAAGACCTACTGCGGCTCCGGCTGCTGCGAGTACAAAGCCAATTTTCGACGTCCATTGCTGTGTTTCTTTCATCATAAATTCTCCTTTTCTGAATATTTAAACTTTTACCAATTATACACTTTCATTTCATACTCGCACACCTCCTTTAGAAAATAAAAAAGTCCCCTACACGCAAATATGCATGTAGAGGACGATATATGTAATGTAAATACCGTGGTACCACCTCAATTGGATTGATAAATCCCACTTGTTCAAGTACAGGAAAAATTCCGATACTCTATCCTTTTAACGGCGGAACCCGGGTTGCCTACTACAATGTTCAACATACCTCTCGCAAGCCCATTCTGTATATTTTATCGTACCGGGCTCACACCTTACCCCAGCTCTCTGAACGTATCAAATATACATACTCTTCTTGCTCATCGATTTCATCTATTGAAGTTACTTGTGATTATAAATTATATTTTTATATTTGTAAAGCGCAATTTATTTTTTGTTATTGGAGAACTTCCCCCTCTAATTTCCGTAAAAAACTTTCTCTTTTTTCCTCGCTTTGCACATATACTGATTTCAATACTTCTTGTAGCAATATATGTCGTTCTCTCTTTTCTAACTGCAACTCTTTTAACTTGATTCTTACTTCATATAGAAACTCTAAATATATTTCGTATGTTTCATCATATTTATTTGCGATATCATCTCGAATTTTTTTCGCAAGCTTTGGACTTGCTCCTCCAGTAGAAACCGCTATATTAAGTAACCCACGATGAATTGCCGCCGGAAAATGAACATTACCACTTTCTGGGTTTGTAATAACATTTACCAATTGATTCTCTGCGCTATCCTCAGCAACTTGTTCATTTAATATAGAATCACTACTCGCTGCGACAACTAAAAAAGCATCTTTAATATCACTTTTTTCATACTCTCTTTGATACCAACGAATTTTCTTCTCCTCCACAAGTTTCACTAAATTTGCGTCTAATTCCGGACTTACTACAACTATATCCGCACCTTGTTTTAGTAAAGGAATAATTTTAAATCCCGCAACTTTCCCTCCACCAATGACAACAACACGTTTCTTATCAACTCGCACTGTAAGTGGATACATATTGATCTCCTCTCAATATTTCCTTCGTTTTTTGGATTAACATTTCTCGAAACGCTTCATTCTTTCCTAAATACGGGCTTATTTTTATTCCTTCCAATTCATATTGACGCACTTCTTTTTCAATATATTTCATAAGTAATCCTGTAAATAACAAATAAGGTAGCACAATGATATGCTCTTCTTTTCGTTCTACAACTTCCTTCAATTTCCCCTCAAATTTTGGTTCTGCAGCCGCTAAAAAACAAACTTCTACTTTATCAATTTTTCCCTCCGCTTGAAATAAAGCAGCGATCCGATTTATATCTTGTAAAGTTTCAGGATCGCTACTGCCCCTTGCGACAAGTAAAAGTGTCACTTTATTTTTATATTCTTCAATACCGCTTCCTTTATATACCGATTTTATAAGTGTTCTTGATACACCAAATGGATTACCGTAAGACACTTTAATATGAGGAAATTGATCATTTAACTTTTGTAATTCAAACGGAATATCATTTTTCACATGACCTGCCGCTAATAAAAATACAGGAATAGCGATAATCTCTGTCGCACCACGCTTCACACATGTACGAAAGCCTTCTTCAATAGAGGGATTCGCTAACTCTAAAAAACAAACTTCTTGAATCGTTGCCTCTATACGGCTCATACATGACGTAATAAATTGAATTGCCTCTTCTTTTGCTTCCCTCAACCGACTTCCATGACATATATATAAAATAGCCTTCATTTTACAACACTCCACTTACTTGATAGGCATTTTCCGTTTGTTTCTCAAACCAATGAATCTTTTCTCTAAAACGGACAACTTCTCCAATTACAATCATGCTCGGATTTTGAATTTGTTCTTTTCTCGCAACCTCCACAATTGTTCCTAACGTCCCGACAACTGTGCGCTGCATAGACGTCGTTCCCCGCTCAATAATAGCAGCAGGTGTATTTTTTTCTTTCCCATGCTTCATAAGTTGTTCACATATGTAGGGCAAATTACTAACCCCCATATATACTGCTAAAGTCTCTACACCCTTCGCTAAACTTTCCCACTTTACTTCCTCTTCAGCATCTTCTTTCCTGTGTCCTGTCACAATAGCAAAACTTGCACTTGCATCACGATGGGTCACCGGAATCCCCGCATAAGCAGGTGCAGCTATTCCAGAGGAAATACCTGGGACGATTTCAAATGGTATCCCTTGCTTCGCTAGCGCTTCAGCTTCTTCTCCACCTCTACCAAATACAAACGGATCTCCCCCTTTTAACCGCGTTACAATTTTTCCTTTTTTTGCGTATTTAATAAGAAATGTATGAATCGTCTCTTGCTTCATCGTGTGATAATTCGGGAGCTTCCCGCAATAAATTAAATCCGCTTCAGGCTTTGCGTACGAAAGCAACTCTTTATTCACAAGACGGTCGTATAAAATAACATCTGCCTTCTCAATACATTTCAATCCTTTCACAGTGATTAAATCTGGATCCCCAGGGCCCGCTCCAACGATATATACTTTTCCCATCAGCTCTCCTCATTTCTACTATTAAAGTGAAACTTCCATCCTTATATACGAATGGAAGTTTTCATTACTTCATATTTCAATGTTCCTTACTCGTGAATAACAAAGGCCGCGCTTTTTCGAATCTTCTTTTTTTCAAATAAGGAAATCTCCTTTATTTCCGGTAACGGTAAAAAATGTTTTTCAAGCTCAATCTCTGCAAGCTTAAATGCCTGTTCTTCACTTTGAGCAACGACAACAATCGGAACGATATTATTCGCTAATACAGCTTCAAATCGGTATAAGTCCATATTGCCCCTCCTAAGACGCTATAACTTCCTCTAACACGTTATTTAACGCTATTTGTAATGTATCTACGCCGATACGTTCAACAAAATCATAAAATGTTTCAGCTGGTAACTTATTTTTTTTGAAATAACTTATAAATGATGCGAGCACATCCGGTAAATCTTCACCGTCTATTTTCCCTTTTAGCTTTTGATTATAAGCACCGCCATCTAGTAACGTTCCGCCGACATAAATTTCAAACGCCTCAACAATTCCTTTTTCCTTCGTTTTCATTTTCACCCCTTGTAATCCAATGTCAGCAATTTGACGTTGACCACATGAATTCGGGCATCCTACCATATGAATTCGAACAGGAACGTCGAGTGCAATTTGTGTATCTAAGTACTCAGCGATTTGGCGTAACCTTTCTTTCGTTTCTACTAATGCGAGATTACAATATTCAATACCTGTACATGAAACCGCATGACCAATAAATGATTTCGGATTTGCAGAAATTGCTTCAAATAATGGTTCGCTTAATAAGCCTGCAACATTCTCTGGCGGAACATTCGGAATAATGAAGTTTTGCGAGTTACAAGTACGAATTTGCCCGTTACCATATTGCTTTGCAATTCTTGCAATCTCAAACATTTCTTCTGCATGTAAACGCCCTACAGGCACATTAAAGCCGACATATTTTAGTCCCTCTTGTTTTTGATCTTGAACACCATAAAAATAACCTGCATTCCATCCTTTTAATGCACTTTCTCCTTTACTTTGTAAAGACCCTGTATACTCTAGTAGTTTCTCTTTAAATTTCTCCGCTCCCCAGTCTGCAACAAGAAATTTCAAGCGTGCTAAATGACGCTTTTCACGATATCCAAAATCTCGGAATATAGTAGCAATCGCAATTGCTACCGCCTTCACTTCTTCTGGTAGAACGAATACATCTAATTCTTCCGCTAAATATGGACGAGCTGATAATCCTCCGCCTACTTTTATATGAAAACCAACTTTTTTCTCACCATTTATTTCTTTCGTAGCAGGTGTAAATGCCACACAGTTAATCTCCGCATTTGCTGAATTATAAATGTTAGAACTAATGGACATTTTAAATTTACGTGGTAAGTTAGAAAACTCTTCATTATGTTGAAAGTAGTCATATACCTCTTTTACAATACCTGTTGTATCAAACAGTTCATTTGCATCAATTCCCGCAAGTGGATTTCCTGTAATATTACGCGTTATATCACCACACGCCCCTGCTGAAGATAATCCAACTCTCGCTAACCTTTTAAAAATATCTGGAATTTGCTGAATCTCTAACCAATGAAACTGAATCGCCTGTCTTGTCGTAATATCGATTACATCACGTCCATAATCCTCAGCGATAGAAGCAAGCGCTTCTGCCTGCGCATTTGTAATAATCCCAGAAGGAATATTTACACGCATCATAAAGTATCCAGCTTCTTTCGGACGCTGCAAATACAATCCTGCCCATTTAAATGCGTCCCACTCTTCTTTCGGAATAGATTCGAATCCATTCTCCGCATAGTAAGGAATGTCATTAAAGATTTCCAATCCATCTTTTTCTAATTTATTCTTCTCAGTCTGATTTAATTTTTCATTGTTAACCCATACTTTTTCGTAACTCATTTTTAATCCCCCTATATAAAGTGAATCTTTACTCAGTGAGGATTGTGTTCACCTCCCACTGAGTATTAGCCTTAACCAATCAGGCATTTACAGACGGCAGGGCTCCCACCTAACTTCTTTTCCCAAGCCGAATTTTGAGGTAGGTGTTTTACAGCCCGTTAGTGCGGGATAAAACTACGCTCTTGTAAATACTTCACAATTTGTTCTGCACATTCTTCAATAGAATACTTATGTGTTTCTACAATTAATTCTGCTCGTTCTGGCTCCTCATATGGTGAATCAACACCAGTAAACTGTTTAATATCACCTTTTCTTGCCTTTTTATAAAGACCTTTCGGATCACGTTTTTCACACTCTTCAATCGGACACTTCACAAACACTTCAATAAATTCATCCGCCGCTAATAGATCTCTAACTTGTTTTCGGTCTACTCGAAATGGTGAAATGAATGCTGTAAGAACAATCGTTCCTTGATCTACGAATAGTTTAGAAACTTCACCGATACGACGAATATTCTCTGTACGATCACTTTCAGAAAACCCTAAATCATTATTTAAACCATGGCGTATATTATCCCCATCTAGCACATAGTTTCCGATATTCTTTTCAAATAGTTTACGAGCAACCGCATTCGCTACTGTAGATTTACCCGAAGCTGATAAACCCGTAAACCAAATTACAAAACTATGATGACCACTTTTCACTCTTCTCTCATCTTTTGAAACAGAGGCTGTATGCCAAGTAATATTTGTATTCATCTCTTTCTCTCCCTATTTTGTTACTACACCTTTTTTCAAACCTTTAATTAGCACTTCCACTACTTCTTTACGACTAAATGTACTTGGCGGAATCTCACCGTTTCTTAATAGCTCCCTTACTTTCGTACCGGATAAAATGACATGATCCTCTTTTCCGTGCGGGCATGTTTTCGTTGAAGCCATTGCTTCACATTTCCTGCAGTAAAAGCTATGTTCAAAAAATAGCGGTGTAATCCCTAACTCTTCCACTGTAAAGTTTGTAAAAATCTCTTGCGCTTCATATGTTCCATAATAATCTCCTACCCCGGCATGATCACGCCCTACAATAAAGTGGGTACATCCAAAATTCTTTCTTACTAATGCATGAAATATCGCCTCTCTTGGCCCTGCGTAACGCATCGCCGCAGGAAACACACCCAAAAAGACACGATTTTTCGGATAATAGTTTTGAAGTAATACTTCATAGCTTTCCATCCTTACATCAGCAGGAATATCATCTGATTTCGTTTCCCCAACAAGCGGATTCAAAAAGAGACCATCTACAATTTCAAGAGCAGACTTTTGAATATATTCATGAGCGCGATGTACCGGGTTTCTCGTTTGAAACCCAACTACTGTTTTCCAACCACGCTTTTTAAATTCTTCTCGCGTTTCAATTGGATCTAAATGATAAGAAGGAAATTGATTATTTTCAAAGCGTTTTGTAAGAATAATAGCTCCTCCAACATAAACGTTTGGTCGTTCATATAATTTTTTCACTCCTGGATGAGCCTCATCCGTCGTTTTATATACAAGTAACGCTTCTTTTTCTTTATCTGGTACAAAAATATCTTCTATTTGAATGACACCATATATTTTCCCATCGTTAACAAGCTTTACTTCCTCTCCAACTTCCAGCCTCTCTGCTACACCTTCTGTTACCGGCAATGTAATTGGTATACTCCATATGCTCCCATTTGCTAAACGAAGGGTTTCTACGACCGAATCATAATCATTCTTACCTAAGAAACCTGTAAGTGGGCTATATCCACCTGTCGCTAGTAGCTCTAAATCACTTAACGCAACGTTGTCTAATTTAATTTCTTTTTCAATTTGTGATACGTCGTATGTCTCATCTATACGGTTTACTAATTCGTTTCTTGTACTCATTTTCTATATCCTCTCTTAGCTTTATTTTTCAATTCATCTTATTGATCATGAAGACCACATTCTGTTTTCAGTTTTCCAGCCCATCTACCATCTCTTGAATCGCCACCATCTACAGGTAACGTACACTTCTCACACCCAATACTTGGATAGCCAACATCATGTAATGGGTTATACGGCAAACTATGTTTGTATACATATCGCCACACTTCTTTCCATGTCCAATGAATAAGTGGACAAATCTTAATAGATTGAAAACGACGATCTTGATTTATAAAGTTTGTATGTTTGCGAGTTTCCGATTGTTCCCTTCTTAAACCTGATATCCATGCCTTTTCATTTGCTAACACTTTTTCTAAAGGTGAAATTTTCCTAATTTTACAACAAAGATTCGGATTGCTTTCCCATAGCCTGTCACCATGCAACTTTGCTTGTTCATCAAGTGTAAGTTCTGGCTGTTTTTCTATAATGTTTAATGAAGGAAATCGTTCCCGCACTTTTTGAATTAATTCATACGTTTCTTGAAAATGAACATTTGTATCCAAAAATACAACTTTAGCAGATGGATTTACTTGGTTTATAAGATGCAGTAGTACCATACCTTCCACTCCAAAGCTACATGCGTATACGATTTCTTCTTTATATTCTTTATAAGCCCAACTTAATACAGATAGCGCGCCTTTTGTTTCATCTTCTTCTGAAAATGAAACACCATTTTCAGCCCACGTTTCATACGTCAACATGTTTTTTCCCCCTGTAAAAGCAAAAAGACGGTTTTAACCTAATACAATAGGTTAAAACCGCCTCTAGTTTTTCTAGTCAGCGCTTTTTACTTTAAACGTACTTTTTCACTTTTCTCTAACTGAATGACTTTTCCATCTTGCACAACAATTGTAATTGAACCATATTTCATATCAGCAAGCATCGCTTGAATCTTCTCCGATACTTCATCAAAATGTTCCCGTACACTCACGCGAACAGCCCCCCTTTTTATTCATAAAAAAAATCTTTCCCATTTCGAAAAGACTGTTCGGTAATATATTTTACCTTATCTTTCAAAATGGATTCCATTTTGCTGGATTTAGCACCTTGCTTTCTATAAGCAGGTTGCCGAGCTTCTTCGGGCCAGTTCCCTCCGCTTCTCTTGATAAGCTTTGTATTTGTATTTTATCACAATTCTGATTTTTTTCAATCCTAGTTTTCCGATATATTTTAATTATTTTATTTTACAAAAAAGGAATTGCCCATCCGAACAACTCCTTTTCTCTATTTAAACAAGTTCTTTAATACGTATGCGATCGTTCCCAATAATATTTTCATATGTTTCGCGTTCCACTACAATTTGCGATGTTCCACCTTTCGCAAAGACGACAGCTGGTCTCCGAATTCGATTATAATTATTCGCCATCGAATAGCCATATGCTCCTGTACAAGAAATTGCTAGTAAATCGGAAGAAGCGACTTTTGGTAAATGAATATCCCAAATCAGCATATCTCCACTCTCACAACATTTCCCAGCAATCGAAACGAGTTCCTCATTCGCATCATTCCCTCGATTCGCTAACATTGCTTCATAACGAGCGTTATATAAGGCAGGTCTTAAATTATCCGTCATTCCACCATCTACCGAAACATATTTTCTTATGCCAGGAATATCTTTCACCGATCCGACTGTATAAATTGTCGTTCCAGCATCACCTACGATACTACGACCTGGTTCAACCCAAATTTCTGGCAATGGATAGTTACATACTGTAAATTGTTCTCTCACTGCACTCGTTACAGCTCGCACATATGTCTCAAGTGTTAATGGCGTATCCGAATCTGTGTAGCGTATTCCGAACCCTCCGCCTACATTTAACACCTTTACTACATAGTTTGTTTGCTCTCTCACTTCTTCTAAAAATTGGCGAAGAACTTCAATTGCTCGAACAAAACCAGCTGTTTCAAATATTTGTGATCCGATATGGGAATGAATACCTAGCACATTATAATTTGATTTTTGTAAAGCAAGCTCAATTGCCTGCATCGCTTGACCATTTGAAACACCAAATCCAAATTTTGAATCCTCTTGGCCTGTTGTAATATATTCATGTGTGTGCGCCTCTACTCCAGGCGTTACACGAATTAATATGTTCACAAATTTCCCATGTTGCACTGCTAAATCATGCAAAATTTCTAATTCTAAAAAATTATCGACTACAAAACAACCAATATTCGCCTGAAGAGCCATCACGATCTCTTCTTCTGTTTTATTATTGCCGTGAAAATGAATGCGCGATGCCGGAAACCCTGCTTGAAGCGCAGTATATAATTCCCCTCCAGAAACAACATCTAACGACATATTTTCTTCACGAGCTACTCGGCACATCTCCATGCACAAGAACGCCTTGCTTGCATACGCTACTTGATAAGAGAAACCACTTTCTTTAAAAGCACGATGAAACGCGCGGCACTTCCCTCGAATTGACTCTTCATCGTATACATAAAGTGGTGTTCCGTATTGTTTTGCTAGCTGCGTCGTATCGCACCCTCCAATTTCTAAGTGTCCTTGCCCATTGATTCGGCTCGTGCCGTGTAAATACATTTGAATTCCTCCCTTATTTCCTCTAAAACTCATAACCCCAATCTTCTATTCATTGCAGCACGCTTTTAGATAGACAAAAAACGCGCGGAACAATGTTCACACGCGTTTCTTATTAGGAAAAATATATATTGAAAAAATAAACGAGTTGTTATCTCCTCAAAATAAGAAACCGCATCAACATCTCCAAATAGCTCTCCATAAAATAAATCTTATGACAGTACTACATTTATTCAATGCAGTCCCAATATATGAATAAGATGGTTATTCTTATATTTCGGCAATAGTCCCTTTCAACCTATGATCACAGATTCCATTAAATCTCCCATAGCTTACTCTTTCCTATCGCGGCCTCTACCTTTGAGAGTAGATGAGGTAAGTCTATTTAATTTTCAAACATCTAATTGTTGCTATTAACAATACCAAAGGACCATTTTATTTGTCAAACAATTTTTTATATTGTTTTTTTACAGTTTAGTTTTGTATCATTTGGTAAGCGCTTTATCATGATCTTTGTCACTTCCCATTCGCCTTCTTCGTTATTAAATGTGATCGTTACTTTTTCAAATGGCGGCACAATTTTCCCACCAACGTGTTCATACTTCGTCACTTCAATAACCGCTTGAAATAAATATGTACCACTATACACTTTTTTTAAACTAATAATTTTAGGACATTGATAAGGCTTCAAACTCCCATATTGTTTTTCAATTGCTTTATTTATTTTTGGAAATAAAACAGAATAAAGTGCATCTTCCATAAGGGGTGCATCATATTGGGCTACAGAAACACTCGGTGAAGCAAAAAGTATACAACTACTGCATGCAATAAAATATAATAATTTTCGCATTATAACCTCCGTATTATTACGTGATTCTTTCTGCGCACGATCATTATCATACAAAGAAATTCCATTTTATTGTCTCCCATCGCTCTTTTTCTACTCAATTATTATAAAAAAGTCCACAACTCTCTTTTATTTTCGTATAATGATACTCATAGTATAATAATCATAATAACAAAGGACTGTTCGTATATATAAAATGAGGCGCTAATCAAATAGGCCCACAAGAACTGTCATGCTTTTTAGGAGAGGAGTATATTATGCTACAACGTCTGTTTCCAAAACTGCGATTTGCACTTATTGCAGTCGTTTTATTATGGATAAAAACATATATTGTGTACAAGCTAGCATTCGATATTAAAATTGATAATTTCTTTGAAGAGTTTATGCTTTTTATTAATCCACTAGCTGCGTTACTTTTATTTTTCGGTTTTGCTTTATTTGCATCCAAACACCGAAACCGCATTATAGTTGGAATTAGTTTTATACTATCATTCATTTTATTTGGAAATGCAATGTTTTATGGGTTTTATAACGATTTCGTTACGTTCCCAGTGTTATTTCAAACAAATAATATGGCTGATTTAGGGACGAGTATAAAAGAACTCTTTACGTATAAAACATTACTTTTATTTGCAGATGCGATTATTTTAATGTTTCTTTCACGTAAATTCCCAGCATTTTGTGACAAGACGCCGCTTTCTCGCTCTGAAAAGCGTACTTTCTTTAGCGGTGTAACAGCTCTATTAGCACTACAAATAGTTGTTTCCGTTATTTATAAACCACAAATGTTCTCACGCTCATTTGACCGTCAAACTGTCGTGAAAAATTTAGGTTTATACACATATCATCTATTCGATATTACACTTCAATCAAAATCTTCAGCTGAACGTGTATTTGCAAGTGGGGACGGGTTCTCTGAAATTAAAAACTATACGGACTCAAAAGAGAAGCAAGTTGATAAGAACTTATTTGGAGCTGCAAAAGGTAAAAATGTGATTTTGATTTCAATGGAATCTACACAAAGTTTTGTTATTAATAAAAAAATAAATGGAAAAGAAATTACTCCATTTTTAAACGAATTTATTAAAGATAGTTTTTATTTCGATAACTTTTATCATCAAACAGGACAAGGTAAAACTTCTGATGCTGAATTTATCGTCGAAAATTCACTTTATCCGTTAGACCGCGGTTCTGTATTCTTTACTCACGCAACAAATGAATATACAGCTACACCAGAACAATTAAAGAAATACGGATATTCTTCTGCTGTCTTTCATTCAAACGATAAAGCGTTTTGGAATCGTGATGTAATGTATCCTGCACTTGGATATGATCGTTACTTTAATTTAAATGATTACGTAGGTACAGAACAAATGTCTGTCGGCTGGGGATTAAAAGATAAAGAGTTCTTTGAGCAATCTATTCCAAAGCTAAAATCTTTACCAGAGCCGTTCTATACAAAATTCATTACTTTAACAAACCATTTTCCGTTTCTTCTAAATCCAGAGGATCAATATGTTGATGAGTTTAATTCAGAAAGTGGCGTTTTAAACCGCTACTTCCCAACCGTTCGTTACACGGATGAAGCTCTTAAATTATTTATTAATCAATTAAAAGCAGAAGGACTGTACGACAATTCCGTTATTGTCATTTATGGTGATCATTACGGTATTTCTGAAAACCATAACGCAGCTATGGCTCAGTTCCTTGGGAAAGACGCTATTACACCGTTTGATTCTATGCAATTACAACGCGTCCCTCTCATTATTCATGTGCCTGGTCAAGAAGGAAAAGTCATTTCTAAAGTATCTGGTCAAATTGATATTAAACCAACTCTTCTTCATTTACTTGGTATTAAAACAAATAAATCCGTAGAATTTGGAACTGATTTATTCATTAAAGAGAAAGACCCTCTTATGATCATGCGGGACGGTAGCTTTGTTTCGGAAGAGTATGTTTACACAAAAAACATGTGCTACAAACGAAATACGGGGGCAGAAACCGATTTAACACTATGTCAGCCGTATATTGAAAAAGCAAAAACAGAATTAAAACTTTCCGATAAACTGATTTATGGAGATTTATTACGTTTCGATCCTAACAATCGATTTAACACTGGAACGATGACAACGAAATTTGAATAGTTCAGGAAGCAACTTTATAGAAGTTGCTTCCTTTTTTTACTTATTTTTCGAATTATTCTTCTACGAAATCTTTCACAAATTGGGAATTTTTTTCGTATGAGGAATAAATTTATGGTATGATAAAATGAGTAAACTTTCATAAACTAATTAAGAATTCATTACAGAAAGCAAGGGATCAGATTTTGTATAGAGCAGCTATTCCAAACTTATTTACGCTCGGAAATTTATATAGCGGATTCTTATCAATCGGCTATGCATCTTTAGGATATTATAAATCAGCTGCTATTTTAGTACTTATCGGGATGATGTTAGATAGTCTTGATGGTCGTGTTGCTCGTTTATTACGTGTGGATTCACAAATGGGGAAAGAGCTTGACTCGCTTGCGGATGTAGTAACATTTGGTGCAGCACCTGCTGTTTTAATGTATTACACATCATTCTCCAACTATGGAATCATCGGACTATACATAGCGGGACTATTCCCTCTTTTCGGAGCATATCGCTTAGCACGATTTAATGTAACACCATCTTCTACTTCAATGAAATATTTCACTGGAGTTCCGATTACAGCAGCGGGAGGGCTTGTCGCTTTCTTAACCTTATTTTCACATACCATTCCAAAAATCGTTCTAATTACAGTATTTGTAACGTTCGCATTTTTAATGGTAAGCCGCATTCGTATCCCAAGTTTAAAAGATGTACCAATTCCACGATATAGCATCATTATTACACTATTTTTAGTTGGAATCATTATCACAATGTATCAAACAGGGTTTGGTAATTTTTCTGTTTTCCTATTCATTGCCATCCCACTATACATTTTGTACATGTTATCTCAATTCATTAGACAAAGACCGTCAAAAAAAGCAAATAAAGAAAAATAAAAAGAAACCTTCCACATCCGGAAGGTTTCTTTTTATTTTTCTAGGCGATATGCCTCTGATTAGCATTTCACTTTATTTTGTAACGAATACTTTTTGATTTACAGGTGTCACTGCTTCTTCCCCGTTCAACACAGCCAAAATATTTCTTACAGCCATTTCAGCCATCGCGTCACGCGTTTCAAATGTTGCATTTCCTACATGAGGAGCAAGCACAACATTCTTTAATCCTTTTAGTTCTTCTGTAATTTTCGGTTCAAACTCAAACACATCAAGAGCTGCCCCTTCAATTTCATTCGTTTTTAATGCATGAGCAAGTGCCGCTTCATGCATAATTGGTCCACGTGAAGCATTTACAATATACGCTGTTTTCTTCATCATTTTAAACTGTTCTTCATCAATCATATGATGCAATTTCGGATTATACGCACAGTTAATTGTAATAAAGTCTGCTGTTTGTAATAATTCTTCCAACGTTACATACGTTGCTCCTAGTTCATTCTCAGCTTCAAGCTTACGATTAGGCCCTGTATATAAAATATTCATTCCAAACGCTTTCGCACGCTTTGCAACTGCCTTCCCGATTTCTCCAAGACCAATAATTCCAATTGTTTTACCATGTACTTCTCGGCCTAAGAAAAATAAAGGTGCCCATCCGTTAAATCCAGTCGTACGACATAACGTATCCCCTTCAGGAATTCTACGTGCAGCTGCTAAAAGAAGTGCAAATGTTAATTCTGCTGTCGCTTCCGTTGATACTTTCGGTGTATTCGATACTACAATTCCTTTTTCGCCCGCATACGTATAATCAATATTGTCATAACCAGCACCATAGTTTGCAACAATCTTTAAATGAGGTGCTGCATCAATAACTTCTTTCGGTACCTTTGTAGAAAGTAAACTTAACAATGCATCTTTATCTTGTACACGCTCTGTTAATTCATCTAAAGAAATTAACTCCTCTTTATCATACATTTCTACATCGTGATCCTTTAATAGTTCTAATCCGATTTCTGGAATTTTCCCTGCTACTAATATTTTTGCCACTACTAACACCTCTTCTATAGAAAATAAGATATCTCTTATCTTTCATTGTAAGAAATCCGTATATAAAAACCAAGGAATTTGATTATAGTTTTGAAAATCGACACTTTTCCATGAAAAAAGAGGAGATGCAAGTCTCCCCTCTTTTTACGCTTTTTCTTGTGATTCTTTTCCAAGCTTCACATCAATTGTTCCTTCTGCAACTGTATCGCTAATTTGCTCCTCAATAACCGATTGAGATGTAGCATTCGTTTCAGAAGTATAAGCTTGTTGCTGTGTGCCTTGTACATTTTGTTGATTTTGTTGATTTTGTTGTTTCGGCATTTCTTACCCTCCTTTTTATTCTTTCTTATTTTGAACAAAAAGGGATGTTTTCATCAAAAAATCGTGATCATTTTGAAATTGTTACTTCTTCTTCAATTAATTTCATTGCTCTGACTCGTTTCGTAAATGTTGCGATATGAGAGATGCCATGTGTTCGTAATGTTTGCACATTTTCTTTTACATATTTCCCTAAATCATTCGGATAATGTGCATCCGAAGAAATCGTAATAGGAACTCCATATTTAGCTAACACTTGTAGATAGAGCGGACTTGGACACATTTCACGGACAGGATAGCGATAGTACAATCCTGCATTTATTTCTGTTGCAGTATTTGTGTCTACTAACGCACGAGCAATTTCCTTATAATAAGAAAGCTGCTCATTCTCATCCAACCTGTAATTAAATACTTTTATATTATCTAGATGAGCTATAATATCAAATAGCTCAGAACGAACCGCACGCTCGACAGTTTTGAAAAACGTATCATATAATGCATGTAAATCATGTTCCTCAAAATACTCCTTCGTATCTGGATTATCGAAACCCCAGCCGTTTAGAAAATGAACAGAACCAATTACATAATCAAAGTCTCCTAGCGCTAATAAGTTTTTCAGCTCTTCTTCACAACCAATAAAATAATCCGCCTCAATTCCAAGTTTAAGTGTGACGCCTTTTTTACTCCAACGTTCTTTCGCTTCTTCAATCGCCTTTGTAAAATCATATAGTGAAACGACTCTTACTTGGTCTAACCATTCCTTTTGTAAACGACCAAGCTTTGAATCACTAATATCTACATATTTTTCATAATATCCTTTCGCCTCATGAAAACGATATAAATGATCAACAATCCCAACTTCTTTTATACCTTTTCGCAACGCTTCTTCTAAATATAAATCAATCCATTTTGCTGTAAATGGTCCTTCCTTCACACGTCCTTGCAAACGCTCTTGTGTTTTCATAAGCCAATTGATAGAATGTTTTTTTTCTTGAAGCGGTTCATAATATTCCATTGCTTCATTTATTTTAGCAAGCCACCCTATTGAATATGGCCCTTCTTCTAAGTGAAGATGATAGTCCACTTTCATATGTATTCCCCCTTATAATGTATCTATTTCTTTTCGATCCCCTACTCTCGAAAGCTTTCCATTTCGTTCTTTCACTTCTTGCATGATATCTTCCAATGTAATGTTTTTTTCAGCTAATAGCACGAAGCAGTGATAAAACACATCAACCATTTCTTTTACGAGTTCATCTTTATCATTATTTTTAGATGCGACGATTACTTCCGCACACTCCTCACCAATTTTCTTTAAAATTTTATCTTCTCCTTTTGAAAATAAATAATTTGTATATGATTCAGGCAATGGATTTTCCTTTCGTTCTTCAATTGTTTCAAATAATAACTTAAAGACATTTTCCATATGTATCCCCCTATATAATTTTATAGTGAAAACATGTTTTCTCTCCCGTGTGGCAAGCAGGTCCTACTTGCTTTACGACAACAACAATTGAATCTTGATCACAATCTAAATAAACCGATTGTACATATTGGACATTTCCTGATGTTTCTCCTTTATTCCATAACGATTGTCTCGAGCGAGAATAAAACCACGTTTTTTTCGTTTTCAGCGTTTTTTCATATGCTTCTTCATTCATATAAGCTAACATTAAAACTTCTTTTGTACCTTCTTCAATTACAACTGCTGGTAGTAATCCTTTTGAAAAGTTAGGTTTCATAGCCGCACCTCAACGTTAGCTTCTCTTAACTTTCTCTTTACACTCTGTACAGTTTCCTCACCATAGTGAAAGATGGATGCCGCTAATGCTGCATCGACTGTTGTCTTTTGAAAGACTTCTATAATGTGATCAGCATGACCACATCCGCCTGACGCAATGACTGGAACGGAAACACTTTTTGAAATTTCTTCTGTTAACTGAAGATCATATCCATTTTTCGTTCCATCTGCATCCATACTCGTTAACAAAATTTCACCTGCACCTAGCTCAGCAACGCGCTTCGCCCATTCTATCGCATCTATTCCTGTATCAACTCTGCCTCCGTTCACGTATACATTCCACCTATCTTCCGCTACTTTTCTAGCATCAATTGCTGTGACAATACATTGTGAGCCAAAATATTCTGCTCCTTCCTGAATTAGCCTTGGATTCCGTATAGCTGCTGAATTAATCGAAATTTTATCCGCACCAGATCTTAGTAAATTATATATATCTTGAACATTAGAAATCCCTCCGCCTACTGTAAGAGGAATAAATACTTTTGAGGCCGTTTTTTCTACAACATCCAGAATCGTTTTTCTTCCTTCGTGCGTCGCAGTAATATCCAAAAATACAATTTCGTCTGCTCCCGCATCATTATATAAAGCGGCTATTTCGACCGGATCACCAACGTCTCGTAATCCTATAAAATTCACACCCTTTACGACTCTACCTTCTTTCACATCTAGACATGGAATAATTCGTTTCGCTAACATAGCTTTGTTACCTGTAACACTTCTTCTAAATCAATCGTTTTCTCATAAAATGCCTTTCCAATTATGACACCGTATATATTCATAGCATTTAATTTTTTTACATCTTGAATGGTTGCCACTCCTCCAGAAGCGATAAGACGAATATCCACACTATTTTGTAATGACTTTAATTGTTCAAAATTCGGTCCTGCAAGCGTCCCGTCTTTCGAAATATCCGTAAACACAATTGTTTTGACACCTAATTTTTCCATCTGTTTCGCTAAATCAATGTAAGAAATTTCAGACACATCAAGCCAACCCCTCGTTGCCACAAAACCATTTTTCGCATCAATTCCAACGATAATTTTCTCTTCATATAAACGAACTGCTTCTTCTAAAAATGACTTATCATAAAGGGCAGCTGTTCCTAAAATCACTTTATCTACACCAACTAATAATAACTTCTCCACTGCTGCAAGTGATCGAATCCCGCCTCCAACTTGCACGGGAATACGTATCGCTCTGCATATTTTTTCAATTACGGAAAAATTTAATGACTCCCCAGCAATTGCACCATCTAAATCAACAATGTGTAACCTTCTCGCTCCCAGTTTTTCAAATATAATTGCTTGTGCAACCGGATCTTCATTCATGACAGTTTCTTTACTAAACTCTCCTTGATAAAGCCTAACGCATCGCCCTTCTTTTAAATCGATTGCTGGGAAAATTTCCATTCTTCTACCACTCCTTTAAAATTCTTTAAAATACGTATTCCAATCTCTCCACTTTTTTCAGGATGAAACTGCGCACCAAATACATTTCCTTTCGCTACAAAACCAGGTACTCGCACTCCATATTCACTTGCCCCACACACAATTTCATCTGGACAATCTGCATAATAAGAATGAACATAGTATACGAAGGCACTGTCTTCTATCCCATTCCAAAGCGAAAACTCCCTTTCTTTCATTAATTCATTCCACCCCATATGTGGGATTTTATAAGGAACTTTTAACTTTCGAATAACACCAGGCAATAAGTGTAATCCGCTACATTCTTTTAATTCCTCACTTTTTTCAAATAAAAGCTGCATTCCTAAACATATACCAAGGAGCGGTTTCCCTATATCCCCAATTTCTTTAAGTACACACACTAAATCTTTTTCTTCTAGTACGTCCATCGCTTTCGGAAATGCACCTACTCCCGGTAAAATAACTCCATCACTTCTCAATATTTCTTCCTTATCACTCGTTACGACATACTCTGCTCCAACGTATTGTAATGCTTGTTCTACACTGCGAATATTCCCCATGCCATAATCTATAATGGAAATCAATTACAACATCCCCTTTGTTGAATTTACACCAGTAATATTGACATTTTTATCGACTGCCTCTCTAAGCGCTCGACCAAATGCTTTAAATAAAGCTTCAATTTTGTGATGTGTATTACTTCCGTATAGAATGCGAGCATGTAATGTAATATTGGCAGCATGAGCAACTGCTCTAAAAAATTCTTCCGTTAATTCTGTATCGAAATCGCCTAATTTGGGATTTGTTAATTCTCCCTGAAACACAATATAAGAGCGACCACTTATATCAATTGCAACAAAGCCTAAAGACTCATCCATCGGTACATATGCCGATCCATACCTGTTAATGCTCTCTTTATTTTGCAATGCTTCTTTCAAACAATTTCCGAGTACAATTCCTACATCTTCAACTGTATGATGAGCGTCAACAAATACATCTCCTTCTGCTTCAACTTGTAAACCAAATCTTCCATGTCTTGCAAACAAAGTTAGCATATGATCAAAGAAACCTACTCCCGTTTGCACAGACACATTCGTACTTTCATCGAGCTGCAAACTTAGTTTAATTTTTGTTTCTGTCGTCTCACGTACTTGACTGGACTCACGCATTATTCTTCCTCCTCAAATCTAATTTGGATTGCTCTCGCATGCGCATGTAAACCTTCTTTATTTGCTAGTTCAACAATATGATGTTGTACACTCTTTAACGCTTCTTCTGTATAAGAAACGAAGCTTGACTTTTTCACAAAATCATCGACTGATAACGGAGAGAAGAATCTTGCCGTTCCACTTGTCGGTAATACGTGATTCGGTCCTGCCAAATAATCACCGAGCGGCTCAGGTGTATATGGTCCAAGGAAAATAGATCCTGCATGCTTCACATAAGCTAGAGCATTCATCGGTTCTTTTATATGTAGCTCTAAATGTTCCGGAGCGATTTCATTTGATAATTGGAACGCCTTTTCTAATGAAGGAACAACACAAATTGCTCCATTTCTTTTTATAGATTCACGAGCAATCTCACTTCTTGGTAATGTCCCTAACTGTCTTTCAATCTCTCTTTCTACTCCTTTTGCTAGCTCTATATTCGTTGTAATACAAATAGCTGTTGCTCTTTCGTCATGCTCTGCCTGTGACAATAAATCCGCAGCAATATAATTGGCATTCCCTGTTTCATCAGCGATAACTACAATTTCTGATGGTCCAGCAATCATATCGATATTTACTATTCCGTATACTTCTCGCTTCGCTAGAGCAACGTACAAATTTCCCGGTCCAACTATTTTATCCACTTTCGGAATCGATTCCGTCCCATACGCTAAAGCAGCAATTGCTTGCGCACCACCGGCCATATAAATTTCATCTACTCCCGCAAGGTTTGCGGCTGCTAATATATGAGGATCAATTCCTCCTTCTCTCGGCGGTGTTACCATTATAATTTTTTTCACACCTGCGATTTTGGCTGGTAATACATTCATTAATACGGATGAAGGATAAGAAGCCGTCCCCCCCGGCACATATACACCTACATTTTCTAAAGGCTGAATGAGTTGCCCTCTAATTACCCCATCACTCACGCAGTCAAGCATCGATTGCCTCTTTTGCTTTTCGTGATAGGAGACAATGTTTCTCTTCGCTTCTTGTAACGCTTCTAGAAAAGTATGTTCCACTAACATACTCGCTTTTTTTATTTCTTCCTCACTTACACGAAAATTTGTAACCTCCACACGATCAAACTTTTTTGTGTACAAAGATAAAGCCTCATCTTTACTCTCTCTTACGTTTTGAACAATTTCTCTTACACTTCTTTGAATAGTTTCTTCTATTATATTAGCTCTTTCTCTTAGCACTTTTATTTTCGTTAATGCCTCTTTGAAATCTTCATAAATGATTTCCATTTTAATCCTCCTATTTACCAGACAAAATTTCTTGCTCCATCATATTTATAATACTGAATATTTCGTCTTTTTTAGTTTTTAAAGCTGCCTTATTTACAATTACTCGAGCTGATATAGAATACATTTCCTCAAATACAATGAGTCCATTCTCTTGTAATGTTTTTCCCGTTTCAACAATATCAACAATTGCATCTGCTAATCCTAAAAGAGGAGCAATTTCTACAGAACCTTCTATTTTTATAATTTCTACATCTTCCCCCTTTTCGTGAAAATAATTGGAAGTGATGTGTGGATATTTCGTAGCAATTCGTTTCTTCCGGTAACTCTTCGGATTATACGTAGGAATAGAAGCGACACAAAACTTACACATCCCCACCCCTAGATCTACCATTTCATATACATCTTTCTCGTTTTCCATTAGAATATCTTTTCCAACAACACCGATGTCAGCCACGCCATGTTCTACATAAGTAGCAACATCTACCGCTTTCACTAAAATAAATGAAACATTTGTGTTCTTACTTTGAAAGACAAGCTTTCTCCCTTTATCTTTAAGCTCTGAACAATCAATTCCAATTTGCTCAAACAATGGAATCACATGCTTTTCTAGTCTTCCTTTCGTTAACGCAATTTGAATGTTACGCATGAAGTCTCCCCTTCTTTCTGAACGACCCATTTCTCTTTCCAAACATATTCCACTAATGATTCATTCTTTGCCTCAACGACCGTTATGATTTTATTTTTTCTTGCAAATTGAAAGGTGTCGTTTAAATTAGAGAATAGAGATAACCTAGCATTCTTTCCATCCTTTCGAAGTAAGCTTCGTAACCTTTCTGCTTCCGCTACTCTATTTAATTCATAATGAATCATCATATCTATTGACTCTCGTTCATACGATACTTGCTGCTCTTGCAATGCCTTAACGATTTGATTTACTTGCACCGCGAGTCCAACCGCTGACACCATCTCACCAAAATTACCAATTAACTCATCGTATCTTCCGCCACTAACAATCTCTTCTCCAATTTCATATATATAACCTTTGAAAATAACACCCGTATAATAATCCAAATGTTGAATCATCCCTAAATCAATAGATATGTAAGATCCATATCCCAGTTTTTCAATTGCTTCATATATTTCCTTCACTCTTGCAATGGCCATTTTCATTTCATTACTTGAGGCAAGTTTTTCCGCTTCCTCAATAACCTCTAAATTTCCAAATAGCCTTGGCAATTTCTCAAGTAAGCTTACTGTTTCATCACAGCGGTCTAATTTCTTTTCTTCGATAAAATTTGAGAGGGCAGCATAATTTTTACTTTCTATATAAGTTCTAAGTACTTTCTCTTCTTCATCATGGATGGAGAGTTTTTTTACAATACATTTATATAACTGTACTTGCCCAATCTCAATTGTAAAAGATTTCACCTTCAACTTTTGAAGTGCTTGAATGACACTTATTACACATTCAATTTCAGCTCTTACATTATCGATCCCGATAATTTCAATACCACTTTGCACGATTTCATTATACTTTCCAGAATGGGACTCATTCGCTCGAAATACATTCCCGCTATACGTCACTTTCAGTGGCGTATCCCATCTCTGCGTTCCAATCACTCTCGCTAAAGGAATCGTCATATCAGGACGCAGTACAATAATCCGTCCCTTTTCATCAAAAAATTTATACATCTTCTCTTCATCTATCGGCCGATTTTGAAAAGCAAACACATCATAAAACTCAATTGTAGGTGTCCTTATTTCCTCATAGCCTCTCTCTAAAAATGTACGTCTTAAATTTTGTTCCACTTCCTCGATTAACGTACACTCTTCAAATAAATAATCTCTCGTTCCATTCGGATTCGCCCTTTTCCACTTTGTCATCTAAATTCTCACACCTTTCCCTTTCTAATGTATGCCCATTTCATTCACCTAAACCGAAAATAAAAAGAGCCTTGTAGACAAAATACCTACAAGGCTCTTTAGTAGAGTGTAGGTACAACGGGAATAACCCTTGTACCTACACGTTTTCACGTTAGGTTCAAGGGTTTCATGTATGATGATGTAGTTGTGTAAGCATTGTAATAGATCGCACGATATTCATAATACTTACTCCCTTTCTCCTCTGATTTTCACATAGTATATAACAGTTAATTCTGAATGTAAATACATTTTTAATATTCTGTTATCAATTAATATAAAACTACTTTTCTTTCATACTCTTTTATTTCTTGTTCATATTGCATTGTAATGCTAATTTCGTCTAAGCCATTTACTAATTTTTCTTTCCACATTTTTTCGATTGTGAAATGGAACCTGTGCGTATTCGTTGTAATTACTTCATTTTCTAAATCAACTTCAATTTGTTCTCGCGCATCCGTTTTAGCAAGTTGTTCACGCGTCTCTTTATCCATCACAATCGGTAACATACCATTCTTCATACAATTCATATAAAAAATATCTGCAAAACCACCCGCGATAATAACACGAAAACCATAATCAGCAAGTGCCCACGGAGCATGTTCTCTCGAAGAACCGCACCCGAAATTATCCCCAGTAATTAATATACTAGCTCCTTTTCTTTCTTGTGCATTTAGAGGAAAGTTAGGATTTTCATGACGATCATTATCATATCGCCACTCATCAAATAAAAACTTTCCAAACCCCGTTCTTTCAATTCTCTTTAAATATTGCTTCGGAATAATTTGATCTGTATCAATGTTATCATTCATCAATACTGCGGCAGTACCTTTATGAATACGAAATGGCTCCATCATAACTCTCCTTTCTAATATCAACAAAATGACCATATAACGCAGCCGCTGCCGCCATTGCCGGGCTAACTAAATGCGTTCGCGCCCCTTTTCCTTGTCTTCCTTCAAAATTACGATTTGAAGTAGATGCACAATGTTCTCCTTCAGGTACTTGATCTGGATTCATTCCGAGACACATTGAACATCCGGGCTCTCTCCATTCAAATCCCGCTTCTTCAAATATGCGATGTAATCCTTTATGCATCGCTGCTTCTCTTACCCTTTGAGATCCAGGTACAACGAGTGCCCGCACACCTTCTTTTACCTTTTTACCTTTCACGACAGATGCGGCAATTTCTAAATCAGAAAGCCTGGAATTTGTACAAGATCCAATGAAAACATGTTGAACTGGAATGTCATACGTACTTTGCCCAGGACTCAATCCCATATAAGAAAATGCTCTTTCCTCATTTGCATCATGCTTTTCTGGCAATTTTTCATCAATGCGAACACCCATACTTGGATTTGTTCCCCACGTAACATATGGTGCTAAATCCGTAACATCTATCGAAATATGTAAATCATAAATGGCATCTGCATCTGTATAAAGTTCCGACCATTTCTTCTGAATAGACTCATAGTCTTTCGGTGCATATTGACGCCCTTTTACGTAAGAAAATGTTTTTGCATCTGGTGCAATAATGCCAGCCTTTGCTCCCCCTTCAATTGCCATATTGCAAAGCGTCATCCTCTCTTCCATATCCATAGCATGAATTGTCTCTCCGTAAAACTCCATTACGTAACCTGTTCCAACTGCTACGCCGTACTTTGAAAGGAGGTGCAAAATAATATCTTTAGCATAAACACCTTGCGGTAACTTTCCTTTTAGCTCAATGCCCATCGCTTTCGGCTTTTGTTGCCACAGCGTTTGCGTTGCTAATACATGCTCCACTTCACTCGTACCAATACCAAATGCTAGCGCACCGAAAGCACCATGCGTTGCTGTATGACTATCACCACAGACAATCGTTTTCCCTGGTTGTGTAAGTCCAAGTTCTGGCCCGATAACATGAACGATCCCTTGCTCTTCATCACCAATATCCGCTAATGGCACCTGAAATTGTTTACAATTTTCCCGAAGTGTATCTAGTTGCTGCTTCGCAATGCGATCGGTAATATTCCAAACATCTTTCGTTGGAATATTATGATCCATCGTTGCGAATGTTAAATCCGGTCTGCGGACTGTCCGATTTGCCAGCCGCAAGCCTTCAAAGGCTTGCGGTGACGTTACTTCATGAACGAGATGAAGATCAATATATAATAAATCCAACCCATTTTCGTTTGTCGCAACTACGTGTCGTTCCCAAAGCTTATCTAGCAACCTTTTCCCCATTATCTTCCTCTCCCTACTAGCGCTTGCTCTTCCATCTCTTGCATAACTGCCTTCGTAAATGAAGTTGTTGTCTCATCTCCTCCGATATCCGCTGTACATTTTCCTAATTTAAGCACTGCAGAAATTGCAGATTCAATTGCACATCCTTCTCTCGTTAATCCGAATGACTGCCCAAGCATCATTGCAACAGAACGCATCATTGCAATTGGATTCGCCTTATTTCTCCCAGCAATATCCGGTGCCGATCCGTGAATAGGCTCGTATAATGAAGGACCATTTTCAGCATGACTTGCTGATGGAAGCATCCCTAATGATCCAGCTAATACAGAAGCCTCATCACTTAAAATATCACCAAATAAATTTTCTGTTACGATAACATCGAAGCGTCCTGGATTCCGAATTAATTCCATAGCTGCCGCATCTACTAAAATGTGCTCTAATTCCACATTTGGATAGCGAAGTGCTACTTCCTCTGTTACGGTTCTCCATAGTTTACTAGACTCTAAAACATTTGCCTTATCAATTGATGTTACTTTTTTCTTCCTCTTACTCGCTAATTGAAAAGCATACGAAACGATACGTTCAATTTCATGGCGATGATACGTAAGTGTATCTGTCGCTACTTCTTCCGTTCGTTCTTTTGGATAAGAAAAATAGATTCCCCCTGTTAATTCCCGAACAACAACGAAATCAATTTCTTCAGCGTTTTTCAATGGGGATAAATGTGCAGTTTCACTTTCTACTGTTACAGGGCGAACATTCGCAAATACACCGAGTCCTTTTCTTAATGCTAATAATCCTTTCTCTGGCCTTTCTTTCGCACTATCCCAACGAGGTCCACCGACTGCTCCAAGTAAAACCGCATCGCTCGCTAAACAAGCGGCAAGTGTTCGCTGTGGTAATGGTTGCCCCGTTAAATCGATAGCAACACCACCAAAATGCTCATCTTGCAAATGAAAATGATGTCCATATAGCCTCTCTACCATATGCAATACTTCCTTCGCACTTTCCATAACTTCTGGTCCAACACCATCACCAGCTAAACAAACGATACGCTTTTCCAATTCCAACACTCCTTTTAACTGAATTTTCAGAACTTTAATGTGATAGATGAGGAAAGTTTCCCTCACCTATCACACACTTACTTTACAAGTGATATATAAGATTTTAATTTCCCTGCTGCATGGACATAAGCTCTCGCCGACGCTTCCAATACGTCTTGCGCAACACCAAAACCTGATACTTGATGAGTTCCTTCTTTTAATTCAACATGAACATGAGCCAGTGCATCTTGACCTTGTGTAATAGATTGTATGCGATAATCCGCCAATTCACATTCTAATCCTAAAATTCTTTGGATTGCATTATAAATTGCCTCAATGCTTCCAGAACCAGTTGCTGCATCTTCGTATACATTTCCTTCCTCATCTTTCAGGACGACTGTCGCACATTGTGTGCTATTTGATACGAAATGTACTTGCAATTGTTTAATATTATATTGCTGTGCCGCAAATGCTGCTTCACCAAGCATAAGCGCACGTAAATCTTCTTCCGTAATTTCCTTTTTGCGATCTGCTAATTTTTTAAATGCTTCAAATACCGTATCACGCTCTTCACTTGTAAACTCATAACCAAGCTCTTTCATTTTTTCCGTAAACGCATGACGCCCAGAATGTTTACCAAGTACAAATAGGTTTTGAGATTCTCCTATAAGTGACGGTTCAATAATTTCATATGTCGTTACTTCCTTTAAAACACCATCTTGATGAATACCTGATTCGTGAGCAAAAGCATTTGCTCCAACGATTGCTTTATTTTTCGGTACAACCATACCTGTTAAACGACTTACTAACGTACTCGTCGATTTAATTTCTTTTAACGTCATAGAAGACTCCGCTTTATAGAAATCTTTTCTAATATGAAGAGCAACTGCGACCTCTTCTAGCGCCGCATTCCCTGCTCTTTCTCCAATTCCGTTAATTGTTCCTTCTACTTGCAATGCTCCGCCTTCAACCGCAGCTAACGAATTTGCTACTGCCATCCCAAGATCATCATGACAATGACAAGAAAATATTGCTTTTTCATAGGATGGAACAGATTCTTGTAAATATTTAAAAAGAGAATAATATTCTTCTGGATTCGTATATCCCACTGTATCTGGAATATTGATTACATTCGCTCCTGCTCCAATTGCAACTTCTACTGCTTCAGCTAAAAATGCTCTTGAAGTTCTTGTCGCATCTTCTGCTGAAAATTGTACGGTTGGAAATAACGATTTCCCAAGCGTAACCGAGCGATAAATGCTATCTAACACATCTTCTTTCGACATACAAAGTTTATACTTCATATGAATATCACTCGTAGCTAAAAATACGTGTAGACGAGGAGATACAGCACCTTTCACAGCTTCATAGGCTCTTCGAATATCACTTTCTTTCGCTCTAGCTAAACTCATAACTGTAGCATTTTGAATTGTATTTGCAATACGTTTTACTGATTGAAAATCTCCTTCGGAAGCTGCTGCAAAGCCAGCTTCCATGACATTAATACCAAGTTTCTCCAGTTGCTTTGCAATTTGTAATTTCTCTTGTTCATTTAAATTAACTCCTGGTGATTGTTCGCCATCACGAAGCGTCGTATCCATGAACAAAACCTGCTTCATATTATTTAATCCCTACCTTTACTCGCGGCTGTACGAAAGGCATCATTTCACGTAATTTACGTCCAACTACTTCGATTTCATGTTCATTTTCTTTTTCATTTGTCGCATTGAATTGAGGTCTTCCTGCTTTATGCTCCGCAATCCAGCCCCTTGCAAATGTACCATCTTGAATTTCTGCTAGTACTTCCCCCATCGCTTTCTTCGTATCTTCAGTCACAACACGTGGTCCTGATACGAAGTCTCCCCACTGCGCTGTATCTGAAACTGAATATCTCATATTTTCAAGTCCACCTTCATACATAAGATCAACAATGAGTTTCAGTTCATGTAAACATTCAAAATATGCAAGTTCAGGTTGATAGCCCGCATCAACTAACGTTTCAAACCCTGCTTTTACAAGCGCAGTCACGCCTCCGCAAAGTACTGCTTGCTCTCCAAATAAGTCTGTTTCTGTTTCTTCTTTAAACGTCGTTTCCAGTACACCAGCTCTCGTCGCTCCAATTCCATCAGCATAAGAAAGTGCCTTTTCAGTCGCAACTCCTGTTGCATCTTGATATACTGCAAATAATGCTGGAACAGCGCCGCCCTCACTAAACGTACGGCGCACTAGATGTCCTGGACCTTTCGGCGCTACTAGAAATACATCTACATTCGCTGGTGGCTTCACTTGATCAAAGTGAACATTAAACCCATGTGCGAACACAAGAGAATTTCCTGCCTGTAAATTTGGTGCAATTTCTGCCTCATATACTTCTGGCTGCAGTTCATCTGGTAGTAAAATCATTACTACATCTGCCTGTTTTGCCGCTTCCCCTACTGCATATACAGAAAATCCATCTTCTTTCGCTTTATCCCAGGACTTACCTTTCCTTAATCCCACTACTACATCAAATCCGTTATCGCGTAAGTTTTGTGCATGAGCATGACCTTGTGAACCATATCCGATAATCGCTACTTTCTTTTCCTTTAATACATTTACCGTTACATCTTTTTCATAATAAACTTTTGCCATTTTCTTTTCCCCCTATATTTAAATGATTATTGAATGAACATAACTTGCTTATCTTGCTTTTTCATACTACGTGTAAAGGCTGTTACACCCGTTCTAGCGATTTCCTTCAAACCGTATGGTCGAAGCAATTCAATTAACGCTTCTACTTTATCTTGTGTACCTGTTACTTGCACAACTATGGAATCCTTCCCAACATCTATTACAGTGGCTCGAAACGGTTCAATCAAACTATATAATTCCGCCCTCGCTACAGAAGTTGCTACTTTAATAAGAGCAAGCTCTCTAGCAATCATCGCTTCTTCTGTAATATCTGATACTTTCAGAACATCAATTTGCTTATGCAGCTGTTTAATTAACTGCTCGACTTGCTGTTCACTTTCAACATGCACAACGATCGTCATCCGCGAAATGTCCGACGATTCCGTATGACCTACTGAAATGCTTTCAATATTAAAATGTCTTCGCGTTATAACACCTGTAATTCGGTTTAACACACCACTTTGATTACGAACTGTCGCTATAACAATTCTCTTCACCTTTTTTCCACTCCCTCCATTTGGTGAACACCTTTCCCTGGTGCAACCATCGGCATAACCTTCTCAGATTGAAGTACACGGCAATCAATTATGACTGGTTCTTGTAATTCAATCGCTTGCTGTAATTGCTTCTTTGCAAGAAGTGGATCATCAATACGGACACCTTTTATGCCATACGCATTCGCAAGAGCGACGAAATCTGGTTGACATGGCAATAAAGAATGTGAATACCTTTGATTATAAAATTCATCTTGCCATTGCCTTACCATTCCTAAAGCTTCATTATTTAAAATAAACACTTTAACTGGCAAAGAATGTTCTTTTAATACACTTAATTCTTGCAATGTCATTTGAAATCCAGCGTCACCGACAATTGCAATGACTAGTTCATCAGGCTTTGCAATTTGTGCACCAATTGCTGCTGGAAACCCAAATCCCATCGTTCCTAACCCTCCTGAAGTTACCCATTTATCTGGATCTTTCAGCTGATAATATTGCGCTGCCCACATTTGATGTTGCCCAACGTCTGTTGTTACAATCGCTTCTCCTTTCGTAATTTCATATAACATATCAATCGCATATTGAGGTTTAATACTTTCAGAATTCCGTTTATAAGATAATGGATACTTTTCTTTTCTACTCTTTAATAAAGAAAGCCATTCATGATGATTTTCTTTCTCTCTTTCTGACTGAAGTAATACTTCCAGTGCCCGCTTAGCACTTGCAACAATAGGGATTTCAGTCGGCACATTTTTTCCTATTTCTGCTGGATCAATATCGATATGTGCGACAGTCGCCTCTTTAGCAAAATAAGCTAAATTTCCAGTAAGACGATCATCAAATCTTGCACCTATATTAATTAATAAGTCACATTCATATAAAGCCATATTCGCTGTGTAAGAACCATGCATTCCTCCCATTCCTAAAAATAGTTCATCATCTGGTGGAAAACCACCAAGACCAAGTAATGTATGAATAACAGGAATTTCATATTTACGGGCAAAACTTGTTAATTCTTTTGAAGCTTTCGCATGCAATACACCTGCTCCAGCTAAAATTAACGGCTTTTTTGCAACCTTAATTGCTTGTAATAATTTGTTTACTTGAAGTAAGTTCGGTTCATAATTAGGATTGTAACCTGGTAAATCCATTTGTACGTCATTACATCGTTCCCCTTGCTCTACTACCATATCTTTCGGAAGGTCAATAACGACTGGGCCTGGTCGTCCTGTTCTAGCAATATGAAATGCTTCTTTAATAATTCGAGGTAAGTCAGATGCTTTTCGTACTTGGTAATTATGTTTTGTCACCGGCATTGTAAGCCCCATAATATCTGCTTCTTGGAAAGCATCACTTCCAATTAACGTTGTTGCTACTTGACCTGTAAATACTACAAGTGGCAAGGAATCAATCATTGCGTCAGCTAAACCGGTAATAACATTTGTAGCGCCTGGCCCACTCGTCGCAATTACAACTCCTGGATTTCCAGTAATTCTGGCATATCCTTCAGCAGCGTGAATCGCACCTTGCTCATGCCTCGTTAAAATATGCGGAATTTCACAGTCATAAATTGCATCATATAAAGGTAGAACAGCACCTCCTGGATAACCGAAAATCACTTCTACTCCTTCCTTTTCAAGCGCTTCTAACAATAGCTGTGCACCAGTTGCTAGTTTCTCTTCCGTTTTTGAAGACATTTTTCTTATAAGCCCCCTTTTTCACACTTTTATACAATAAAAAAATCCTACGTCCACACTCCAGCTATGTGCTGAAGGGACGAAAGATTTCGCGGTACCACCCTTCTTTGCAAGAATACTCTTGCCTCAGTGACTCGGGATGAGTCTAGCTAATAACGGAGCTACCGTCTAAGCCTAGACAAACGCTTCAGCTTAGCACTCAAGGGCGATGTTCGTCGACGTGAACCATCGGTTTTCAGCAACCACCGACTCTCTGTGAGGCTTCACAATCAACTACTCCTCCCTATCAACGCTTTTTTATGTTATAAAGAGTTATTATCCAACTTTATTTTCTTCGTAAATCTTCTCTCCATCTGCTACAACTAGCTTTCGGAATTCTTCTAATAGACGATTCGTATGTGGACCCGTTTGCCCTAAACCAATCGTTCTACCATCTACTGTTGTAACAGCAATTACTTCAGCAGCCGTTCCTGTTAAAAAGACTTCATCAGCTACATATACATCGTGCCTTGTAAATAACTCTTCTCTAACGTCATATCCAAGTTTTTCACCGATTTCTAAAATAGCGTTTCGAGTAATCCCTTCTAACGCTCCAGCAGAACTTGGTGGTGTAATTAATTTATTTCCTTTTACAATAAATACGTTATCTCCTGATCCTTCAGCTACGTACCCTTGATCATTTAACATAAGTGCTTCTTGCACTCCAGCTAATTTCGCTTCGATGCGAACTAAAATATTATTTAAGTAATTTAAAGATTTGACTTGAGGTGATAAAACATCTGGACGATTTCGGCGTGTTGCAACTGTTACGACCGGAATCCCTTTTTCGTAATATTCTTGCGGAAATAAAGATAACTGTTCTGCGATTACTACTACATTCGGTTTCTTACAGGAATCAGGATCTAATCCAAGATTCCCAGGTCCTCTTGATACAACGAGGCGGATATATCCATTAGATAGTTTGTTTTGTCGAATCGTTTCAACAACGATTTTCGTTGTTTCTTCTAACGTATACGGGATTTCTAACATGATGGATTTCGCTGATTCATATAACCGGACAAGATGTTCTCTCAAACGGAAAACATTACCGCTATATACCCTAATTCCTTCGAACACTCCATCGCCGTATAAATAGCCATGATCATATACTGAAACTTTTGCTTCGTCTTTTGGAACAAATTCTCCATTTAAGAAAATCCATTGCTCGTTCACTGGAAAGCGCCCCCTATGTTCTATGAATTTTTTATTGTTTCCTAGTTTACTCTCCTTTCCAAATAAATCAAGTAAATTTTTAGAAAATTTTTAATTTTTAATCGTACGTACATCTTTGTTTATATTGATTTAACAACATTGTTAACGTTTACAAAAAGTCAAAAAATTTTTTTCGCCAATTTTCACTAAAAAAAATATTTGTTTAAAAGAAGGATTTTCATCAATTGATACGAATCTATTGTATTCAATAAACGGACGTCCGTTTTTATAAATTCGGGAATATACAACGACTTTTGCTGAAAAAGGGGGAAAATAATAAAAATAACGCTGTCTAAAAATAACATTCATATTTTTCATTTCGGAATCATAATCCTATTTTTAAAAAACAATTTGTCAAAATGAAGGAGGAAATCAATATGGCGTGTGTACAAATTAAAGGAACGAGACAAGAGGTAGTAGAAATGCTTCAACTATTTGATCTAATGGATACGAAAGGTTTTTGTAAATTCGATAACTATGTAGAGGTAGAACCAAATCATAAAGAACATAATAATTTTATTGCTTCAATCGACATCCATTCAAATACTTCTTCCGCCCAAGATACTTTAAACGATCAATTCGTAAGCCAAATGCTTACTGGTGTATATAACGACTAAATAAAGCGATACTTTAATCAGACTCCCCGTAAATAACAGATAAATATATGCTTCCTACCGTCTTTCATAAATATATGCGATATACTTGCGCATACTAGCAACTAGATGGTAGGAGGTGAGAATTATGGCTAGAATCGGTGTTGAAAACTCGTTAACAGATGTTCAGCAAGCTCTTAAGCAACAAGGACATGAAGTTGTTACCCTTAACTCCGAACATGATGCACAAGGGTGCGATTGTTGTGTTGTTACTGGGCAAGATTCCAATATGACGGGGATTGCAGATGCATCAATTAAAGGATCAGTAATTACAGCTCACGGTTTAACAACGGATGAAATTTGTCAGCAAGTTGAGAGCCGCACTTAAATTTATTATAAAAATAGAAAGAGGACTCCTTTTAAAAAGGAGTCCTCTTTTTTATATTCACCTAACGGGAAAGTAACATATACTGGATGAAAGCCCTACCTCTCTCTCATCATTACGGTTCCACTGACCGCTCCTTGATTCACTAGTATACCTATAAAGCCTACAATTATAATTTTTAGGGTTTGTTCACAAAAGTTGTTGGTAAAACTACCCGATCTTTTGCAAACTTTTCGTATTATATTTATAAGATTTATTTACTTTACACTAGCTGTAACCGAGACACGAATTAAAATTTTAACACCAATAAAACAAATTGTCAACATGTTTTACAAATTTAAAACAGACATTAACGGTTTGTCTGTTTTAGAATGGAGCTTTTTCTTTTATTACATATACAACAAAACCGCTTACTAGCATAAATAAGCCAACTACCAAATTTTTGATATTAATCATAAATTCCTCTCCCTTATTTCACACATCATATATATTTACATTTCAATTATTCCGATCGTCCTAAAGCGCACTTTTTCTAATATATCACAATTCCTAAAAAATGCAAGTTCACTTTTGGCGCCCATTTACAAATTTATCTACGGTGCTCGGTACAGTATTTAAAGCTTTTTCAATTAAATGTGTACTACTATTGAGATGCAATACTTGCACACCGTTAGAACCAACTACTAAAAAAGCAACTGGACTAATAGAAACCCCAGCCCCACTTCCGCCTCCAAATGGATGACTTTGCTTGTTCTCTTTCTGCTGCCCTTGTCCGTTATTATGTTTTTCGGAAGTAAAATCTCCTTTAAAGTCACTTCCACCAGCACCAAAACCAAAAGCAACTTGAGATACTGTTAATACTACATTTCCGTCAGCTGTGGAAACCGGACTACCAACAATCGTATTTACATCTACCATCTCTTTTAAATTTGTCATTGCTGTTTTCATTAAATTTTCAATTGGATGTTCCATTATGTACTGCACCCTTTCCTCATTATTCTTTTTTATACTTTCCAAAATAGAGGAAGTCATACTAAGTTTTCCTATTTCCAAAAAACAATTTCCACCTTTTAAATGGATATTACTCCCTGCACATGCTCGGATAAAGTGAAACTTTAATCAGTGGGGGTTTTCTTCATCCCCCGCTGATTATTAGCCTTCACCAATCGGACTTTTATGAGCAGCCCGACCCCCACCTAACTTCTTTGCTTTCGCTGAATTTTGAGGTGGGGATCTTATTGCCCATTAAAGCGGGATAAAAAAGAAAAAGAGATACATACTACTATTGAACCTTGTTATGAAAGGAGTCATGACTTTGACTGAGAAATTTGATGATTATAAAAAAAGAGATAGAATAGATAGCGACTATAGTGACTATAAAGAAGAATATGCTGCTGAAGTTGCACCACAGCGTATTGATTACGATGAGAAGGATCATAAAGATGATGTAAGGTCGTCAGCCGCTGGATCAACTGCTGGCTTTATCGCTCTTGCCTTATCTATATTATCACTCTTCACCTTTCCAACACTATTTGGTCTTGTTTCTGTATTACTAGGAATTTACGCTTATAATCGTGGTGCTACTGTAACTGGTGGTATCGCTGCGATTGTCGGTGGTATTGCAGCACTTATCGCGATTTTATTCCGCGTAGCGCTTATCGGTTTATTGTTCTCCCTTTTTTAAAAAGAAAAAGGTATCTCGCTTTATGCGAGATACCTTATCCTGTAAATACATCTTCTGATGGATATTTAATTTTTTGTTTTGCTGGTCGCGCTAAAGAAAACACAAGTGTTAACGGTCCGATTAATCCACAAAACATAACAAACATAATGATACATTTTCCGAACGCCGACAGCTTCGCAGTAATCCCCATCGTTAATCCTACTGTTCCAAACGCTGAAATCGTCTCAAATAATAACTGAATAAAACTGAATTCTTCTGTAAGCATTAATACAAATACCGCTGTAAAGATGAGTATTTGGCTGGCAACAGCAATTGCTAACGCTCTCGTTACTGTCGACATTTTAATGGTACGCTGAAATAAAACGATTTCCTCCTTCTTTCTAAAGAAAGAAAGGACAGATGTAACTAAAATAACAAACGTTGTTAATTTAATCCCCCCACCTGTTGATACACTTCCTGCACCAATAAACATTAAAACCATCGTAAATAATATAGATGATTCTTCCATCCCCCCGTAGTCAACTGTATTAAATCCAGCAGTACGAGGAGTAATACCTTGGAAGAAAGAAGCCCATAACTTTTCATTTAAAGGTAAATTCCCTAACGTCTTCACATTATTATATTCCAATACAAAAATCACAATCATCGCTATCACATTTAGCGCTACTGTTCCAACAATCATGATTTTGGAATGAAGCGATAATTTTCGAAAACTAC
This sequence comes from Bacillus luti, assembly GCF_001884105.1. GTDB lineage: Bacteria > Bacillota > Bacilli > Bacillales > Bacillaceae_G > Bacillus_A > Bacillus_A luti. The sequence goes on from NZ_MACI01000010.1 coordinate 85,204, forward strand.
GGCTATACCATATATCAATTAATACGGTAAATCCGAGACCACCTATTACGATTAAAGAGCAAATCCCAATATTAATAATAGGATCGCCTACATACCTTGTTAAATTATCCGGCCATAGAGCAAATCCAGCATTATTATAAGATGCGATCACGTGAAAAATACTATAGTATACACCTTTTCCAAAGCCAAACTCTGGAATAAAACGAAACGATAAAAAGATGACTCCAATAAGCTCAATACAAATTGAAAATATAAAGACACGCTTTACTAATTTTACAAGACCACCTATATTCGTTTGATTAAATGCTTCCCCAATTAATAACCGGTGGCGCAAACCAATTTTTTTACCTAATACCCAAACAATTAAAATGGCAATCGTCATAAGACCTAGCCCACCTGTTTGAATTAAAAGCATAATAACAATTTCGCCAAACATCGTAAACGTACTTGCAGTATCTACTACTCCTAAACCAGTTACAGTTGCTGCTGACGTTGCCGTAAAGAAAGCATCTACCCAACTAATATGTACTTTCGTTGCGAATGGTAACTTTAATAACAAACCGCCAACCACAATTAAGCAGAAAAAACCTAATGCTAATATTTGCGGTGGGTTTAATCGTATAAAACGATTATACAGCCTTTGTTTTTTTGTTACTTCCATATTCACTAACTCCCTTTCCCCCCTCATAACTAAAGGCTTATAAAAAACCTTACATGGCGGGATAAACCTTATATTCTTATAATATAGTTGAGCATAGTCCTTTTTTTCATAGTTTTCAACTTTTATTTATACGCGAACTTCACTTCATTTTATGACAAAACACTTTCTATTATATTTATTCTTACTCTACAACTCTCGCAACAATCATTTTATATGTATCATTTCTCAAATCCTCATACCTTTCACTCTATGTTCACACGAGGGTCACATCTATCTTTTATAGTACATGTATCGAAGTTGTTCCTCCCTAATTTTTAAGACATTCCCCAGTGTCTTGAACAACTTCCATCCCTAATTAAATTGACATAAATTGTCCCCTTCCTTGACCATCTTATATGTGATGGTCTTATTTTTTTATTTACTCTATCCTCTATTTCAAACTCCCTCTCTCTTTCACTCTATGTTCACACGAGGGTCACATCTATCTTTTATAGTATATGTATCGAAGTTGTTCCTCCCTAATTTTTAAGACATTCCCCAGTGTCTTGAACAACTTCCATCCCTAATTAAATTGACATAAATTGTCCCCTTCCTGACCATCTCATATGTGATGGTCTTATTTTTTTGTTTACTCTATCCTCTATTTCAAACTCCCTCTCTCTTTCACTCTATGTTCACACGAGGGTCACATCTATCTTT
>NZ_MACI01000011.1 GCF_001884105.1 Bacillus luti
CCCTTAGGCCATCATGTGATGGTCTTATTTTTTTGTTCGCTCTACCTCTTTATTTCAAACTCCCTCTCTCTTTCACTCTATGTTCACACGAGGGTCACATCTATCTTTTATAGTATATGTATCGAAGCTGTTCCTCCCTAATTTTTAAGACATTCCCCAGTGTCTTTGAATAGCTTCCATCCCTAATTAAATTGACATAAATTGTCCCCTTCCCTAGACCATCCTATGCGATGGTCTATTTTGTTTTCTAAATAAATTATTTAACTTTTTCTGCCTACTTTAGCAAAAGCAATTTATATTTAAATAGATATTTTTCATATTAAATATTCAGAAAATACTGTCAAAATAAGTCTTTTTTCGGTACAATTAATTTAGAAAGTAATTTTACAAAAATAAGGGGGATTTTATGAAGCAAACAAAAGCAATCTTAATTGCATTATTTCTCGGTCTAGTTGTCGGACTCACTTTAAATTTAGCCGCTCCATCCATTTTTGATCCATTAAATCAATATGTGTTCAATCCACTTGGTCAACTATTTATTCGCCTTATTAAAATGCTAGTTGTTCCTGTTGTATTCATTTCTATCGTACTTGGGGCTGCTGGGCTTGGAGATCCGAAGCAACTAGGAAGAATCGGTTTAAAATCAATTTCATTCTTCCTCGTAACAACAGCTGTTGCCATCTCTATCGCGGTTACCTTTGCGCTTATTATAAAGCCAGGGGCTGGCGGTAACTTTAACACGGAAGGTCTTAAGTATGAGGGAGCAAAAACAGAAACATCTTTCGTCGACACATTGCTAAATATCGTACCAGATAACCCAGCAAAAGCGATGGCAGATGGAAACATGTTACAAATCATTGCCTTTGCCGCATTGATCGGACTCGGTTTAGCTGTTTTAGGAAAACGGGTTCAAGGTATCCATTCATTACTTGAACAGGGCAACGAATTAATGATGTATCTTGTTAATCTCGTTATGAAATTAGCTCCAATTGGGACATTCGGATTGCTCGCTTCATCCGTTGGTAAAATGGGTCTTGCAGGCGTCGCTGCGATGTTCAAGTATATGATTGTCGTTATGTTGGTACTCATCATTCACGGTGTCTTCGTATACGGCGGCTTATTAAAAGTATTAGCAAAAGAAAGTATTATTCGTTTCTTTAAACATTTCGGGCCGGTAATGGCAATTGGATTTAGTACATCTAGCTCTAATGCATCTCTTCCATTTGCAATGAAAACCGCACAAGAGAAGCTTGGGGTTCCAAAAGCAATCAGCTCTTTTGTACAACCACTAGGTGCAACGATTAATATGGATGGAACTGCCATTATGCAAGGGGTAGCAACAGTATTTATCGCTCAAGTATACGGAGTTGATCTCACTTTATCTCAATTAGCTATGGTCGTATTAACTGCTGTACTAGCGAGTATCGGTACTGCTGGCGTACCAGGTGTTGGACTTGTAATGCTTACAATGGTGTTAAATCAAGTAAATCTACCAGTAGAAGGTATCGCTTTAATTATCGGTATTGATCGCATTTTAGATATGTCTAGAACAGCTGTCAATATTTCCGGTGATGCAATTTGTGCAATGATTGTTGCAAAATCAGAAGAAAAATATAATACGGATCAATCTGCAGCATCTTAAATCAAAAAAGGAGTGAATCATTTCACTCCTTTTTTGATTTACTTCCTTTTTTTGAACGATATTCTTTCCCTTTATTATCGTTACCAGTTTCAAATTCAGTACTAAATTCTTGATTAAACTGGCCTGATTTTGGTGACCCTTGATTACCGCTCCCTTTACTACCATTACGATTTGTCATATTTCTGCCTCCTTCCTTTACTAGTAGTATGATACATATTTTATTTTTTATAATCTTTCATACAAGAAAGAAGACGTTCCACATATGTGGAACGTCTTCTTTGTTATTACGTAAGCGTTTTCTTGTTTATAATTACTTACTTATATAAGTTTTTTGGAAATAGAAATCATTATATTCATTTCATCTTCTGAGAGCGTAGAAAATCTTTCTTGTAAGTATTGTTTTTTCGCACCTTCCATTTTCGCAACTAAATCTTTTCCTTGTTCTGTAATCTCCAAATATACAACTCGGCGATCTGACGTAGAACGTGAACGAGTTACAAAACCTTTATTAATTAATTTTTCTGTAACAGCTGTAATATGACTATTCGACACATTTAACTCATTCGCTACACGTGATACCATTTCTTTATTCGCGCGATTTAATATTCTAAGGACAATGAACTCATTCCACGGTATGTAACCACCAAATATTTTTCCGATATCATTACGCAACGTGCGAAACATAGCAAAAACATTTGTCGATAGTTCTTCCATTAATTGCTCTCGATTTTGAGACAACTTTGACAGCCCCTTTTATTTCATTTAGTTAAATAAAAACCTTATTAATAATTTTACATGAAATCTTACTTTTTGTCACCTTATTTTCCAATAATTCGTAGTTTTTTAATATAGATTTCATGATACAATAAAATTAAATTTCCAAAAAAAGGAGTTGAAGTAGTGAGTGAAGAAGACAAATTTTCTAATCTTAATCTAAAAGATAAGACTTTGATTATTGGTTTTGTTATTCTGTTTCTCATTATATTTTTTGCATTTATATTTTTTGTATATGTAGGAATCTTTCAAATGACAGGTATAGAATATTCATCAAAAACAGCTCTACTACTCTTTTTTTTACTTATTCTTTTATTAGATGGCATTACATATTTTATATTCGGTTTCTTTAAAGTACTCCTACTTCCCATGATGACAAGTATGCCCAATTACCTCTCAATCGCCCTGCTCTCCATCATTGAAATTACGCTAGATTGGTTTGTCATACATACCGCCGACGACTGGATAGAGAGCGTACAACTGTCCAACATAGCTGAATTATGTGTCGTACTATTCTTTTTCCTATTAAATAAATTACTAAGTGACAAGAAAGAGTAAGAATACAAGCTTTTCTATATAAAAATTGGTACAATGAAAACAAATCATACTAAAGAGGTGTTACTTATGAACTTACAACAATGGGCTGATAAAGGTATGTCCTTTGATACATATGTGAATGAAATGAAAGTAAATCAATACGAGCTACTGCACATTTACAATAACTTTTTAATTCCAAATGAATTACTTCCTGTATTAGAAGAACGCCAAAACGATGGCTGGCGTGTTATCGTATTAACAGCTGATTGGTGTGGTGACGCTCTTTTATGCGTACCTGTTATGAAACGAATTTCTGAAGTTGCAAATATTGATATGTCATTATTAATTCGCGATGAAAACTTAGAATTAATGGATCAATATTTAACAAATGGAACAGCACGCGCGATTCCAATCTTTATTTTCATTGATAAAGATGGAAACGAACAAGCCGTTTGGGGACCACGTGCTCCAAAAGTACAAGAGTTAGTAACTTCAATGCGCGCTACATTGCCTGAAAAAGAAGATCCAACATTCGAAGAGAAACAAAAAGAAATGTACGCTAATTTCCGTGCTACATTAGCTGATGATACTTCTCTTTGGGAGCATGTAATGGAAAACATGATGGAAAAAGTAGTAAAATAAAAAAACTGCCGAACTCGGCAGTTTTTTTATTACATAATGAAGAAATAGAATACCGCAGCTAAAATGAAACGGTAGTAAGCGAACGGTGTTAGTTTTACACGACCTAATAATTTTAAGAATGAAACAATTGCAAGCATCGCAACAACGAATGCTGTAATAAATCCAGTTGCAAATAATGGTATATCAGCTGTGCTTAATATATCCCAGCTTTTAATTAAATCTAAACCACTTGCAGCTACCATCATCGGTACTGCTAAAATGAACGTATATTCAGCTGCCGCTGTATGTGACACGCGAGCTAATAAACCACCACTTATTGTAGAACCAGAACGAGAAAATCCTGGCCAAAGCGCTAAACATTGGAACATTCCGATTGTAAATGCTTGCTTATATGTGATTTCATCTAATGTTCTTGCTGTACTTGGTTTCGAAAACTTCTCAGCAACAATCATTAAAATACCACCAGCCACTAAACTAATGACAACTGGGCCTGGCCCAAATAAAACTTCTTTAATTGCACTATGGAACAATACGCCAAGTATGCCGGCAGGAATCATCCCGATAATAATATGTAATAAATTTAACGATGGTCCATCAGTTACTTTCCCTATTCCAACTAATGACCATAGACGCTTCCAAAATATAACAACAACTGCTAAAATCGATCCCAATTGAATAACAACTTCGAAAACTTTCGCTCTCTCATCGTCAAATCCAATTAAATGACCTGTTAAAATCATATGTCCTGTTGATGAAACTGGTAAAAATTCTGTTAAACCTTCAACAGCACCCATGATTATTCCAATTAACCAATCAGCCACAAGTAGTGCCTCCTTAATAACGAATATGTAATTTTTTCACACCTTATCATAATACCTTATCCCTTTTCAAAGTGCATCCTTTTTTTATCGATTCTATATGTTGCACGCGCGTATTTCTTTTCTATTTTTTGATTAAATTGTATGATAGTAAGAGTTTGTTTTTTACGCTGAAAGGGGATTTTATGAAAGAAACTACTTCATTCTCACAAAAGTTAAAGCAATTTGTATTACTCTTTTTCCCGATTTTTGTAACGCAAATGTCATTATTTGCGATGAGCTTTTTTGATACGACAATGTCAGGGCATGCAAGTCCTACTGATTTAGCAGGTGTCGCTATCGGAACAAGTATATGGATTCCAGTTAGCACGGGATTAACAGGAATTTTAATGGCTACTACGCCAATTGTTGCACAACTCATTGGATCAAAGAAAAAAGAAGACGTTCCCCACGTTGTCATACAGGCAGTATATTTAGCAATTTGTGCTAGCTTCGTTGTCATTCTTATCGGTTTTTTCGCTGTTTCACCTATTTTAAACGGCATGCGCTTAGAAGAACCAGTGGAACGTATTGCAGCACAATTTTTAATTATTATCGCGATTGGAATTATTCCCTTATTCACTTACACTGTCTTACGTGGATTTATTGATGCATTAGGAAAAACTCGAACAACGATGATTATTACCTTATTATCATTGCCAATTAATGTAGTATTAAATTATGTATTAATTTTTGGTCATTTCGGGTTTCCAAAACTCGGTGGTGTTGGTGCCGCAATCGCTTCAGCAGCAACATATTGGTGCATATTAATTATTACCGTCATTATTATTCGTACGAAAGAACCTTTTGCATCTTTTAATATCTTTAAACAGTTATACCGCCCTTCTCTCACGAGTTGGAAAGCCTTCTTACAACTTGGGGTCCCAATCGGATTTGCTATCTTTTTTGAAACGAGTATTTTCGCTGCTGTAACACTTATGATGAGCAATTTTAGCACAACAACTATTGCAGCGCATCAAGCAGCTATGAATTTCGCTTCCTTGTTATATATGACTCCGCTCAGTTTAGCAATGGCAATGACTATCGCAGTTGGATTTGAAGTTGGAGCAAAACGATACGATAATGCAAAACAATATGGATTTATCGGCATTGGCTTAGCCCTTGCATTCGCCCTTTTATATTCAATTCTTCTCTATTTCTTTGATGATGAAATTGCTTCTATTTATACGACAGATGTACAAGTTCATCATTTAGCAAAAGAATTTCTTATATTTGCGATTTTATTTCAAATTTCTGATGCGATTGCAACTCCCGTACAAGGAGCTCTTCGTGGTTATAAAGATGTAAATGTCGCTCTAATTATGACATTAATTGCTTATTGGATAATAGGTTTACCTCTTGGTTACATATTAGCAACTTATACTGATTGGGCAGCGAAAGGTTATTGGATTGGTCTTATTATCGGCCTAGCATTTGGCGCTAGCTTCCTACTTATCCGTCTCTTTCAAGTACAAAGAAAATATACAACAGAAAGCAGCCGCTAACGATAAAGCGGCTGTTTTCTTTATGCATATTTTTTCTTGTAACGTATAACATAATGAAAAAGAAAGGTGGATACATATGGACGAAAAAGACAAAAAGCAATCATTTGACGAAGAATTCGCCCCTGAAATTTCACCTGGATATCGGCAAGATGTACATAAGCCACCTAAATATAAAAACACTTCGTTTTTAATGGGCATTACCATTTTCGCTGCTGTATTACTCGTACTTATCATTTTCGTTTATTTTTGATAGAAGAAGGTGGTCTATTATATGAAGAAACAAGATTCCAATCGTTCAAAAAGAACTGTTAAAACAGAAAAAAGATATGCAGGTGATTCTGTTCTTACTCAGAAACAAGTCGAGCAAGGAAATTTATACATTGCTCAAAAAGAACTTGGGCAACAAAATGAAAACCTTTAAAGTCCCTCTACTCTTCGAGGGGCTTTTTTATTGTACATACTGCTTTTGATTTTGCAGGACTATATTATGATTTCGGACATGAATTTATTACAGCTGTATATGAGCAATACCGTACACTTATTTCTCATCATGACCCATTACTCATTTACCGCATCACGACCTTTTATCAATACAGCCCTTTACTACATACTATTATTTATAACTTTGAAACAAAGAATGAGCTTGAATTCATAGCTGGTACAAAACAGCTGAAATTGGTATTACAGGGACAAGACTAAATTCTTTCCCTGTACTCTTTCTCCTCATACATCATTAACTTTTTATCCATTTCAACAATCACTTTATACAGTTGAAACGCCTGTAAAATTTGCAGTTGAATTCCAAAAGGAGCATTCTGTTCTTTTAACCATTGAAATACTTTCATTTCGTCTTTCATTGATTATTCCTCCTCTTATTAAAACCTGCTACAAATACACCGTAAATGATGAAAAGCTTTTCATGTCAATAACAAAAAAGGATGCAAATTTGCATCCTTTAGTGCACGATATTTTTCTTCTGCTTCGCTTCTTCCTTTACTTCTTCCCCTTGGCATTCACTACGAAAAGCACAACTTATACACTCAGAACGAAAATGACGCTCTGTATAGTGCTCAGGTTGTTGCAACATTTCTTTCATTCTAGATAAATCAGCCATTCCAGTTATAATATCTTCCTGTTTCGGAATGTACTCATACTTAGTTCCTTCTATTAAATTAATAACTTCAATTTTTCCTGGAAGAATACCGAAAGCTTTATAACTGAATACTGTCATTAACTTTTGACAAAGAGCAAGCATTTCCTCATCCGCATCAACAACATACTTTTTAATTACAAACGACTCAGTACGCCATTCACCAACTTCTAATGTCAATGACATGTGGACACCTAATTCTTCCATATATGTTTGAAATTTTTCATATAAAAATAACGGCGGCGTCTCGCTATCATCTCTTTCAACAAACTGTAATAAGTGATCCGTTAGCTTTGCTAACACAATATAGTACTCCGTCTTCGAAGCGAACATATTAATCCTTACTTTTTTCCAATACTTTTCTATTAATATTAAAAGTATAATTTTCGTTTGTTGGCCCGCAGGTAGTGTGTAATACTCGTTAATAATTCGATTCACAATCATTTGTGCTATTTGTTGCCATTCAAAAGAAGAAGGTTCTCTCCTTTTTATATGACGAAAATAAAATTTATGCGGACAACGCATAAAATCATACAAATGGTAATCTGTCATCGTTTTGATTGCGATTTTTTCATGCACTTGCTCTTCATCTCCCTTCTGCCATTAAGAAAGGTGTTTTACAAATTCAGCTCCAAACTGTAAACATTTTTCTACATCTTCATCTTCTGGCGTTAATTCTACTTTTAGTCCTTCTAACACAACTGCTGCCCCGCGTTCTTGTAGCTTTTCTATTAAAATGTCAACCGCCACGCCGTATTTCGGATAGGCCGAATCACATGAACCGAATACTGCCGCTTTTTTTCCAGCTAAATCAATAGCATCCATTGCGTCATAAAAATCTAAGAAATCATCCGGAAGGTCTCCGTCTCCCCAAGTGTAAGCGCCTAAAATAATCCCGTCATATTGTTCTAATATAGAAGCTTCTGGTGAATCCATAATATCAATAACTTCAATTTCATTTTCTGTTTCACGAATTGCCCCTGCAATATGATCAGCCATTTCCTCTGTATTTCCACTCATACTTGCAAAAATCATTACTAACTTACTCAACTTTATCTCTCCCTTTACTTTGTATCTCTTTTTCTGTTTGGGTTGTACTCTTCTCTTCTACATATTCCGAACGAATTACATTTCGTTGCCATTCCATATGCTGATCAACATCTTTGTTTTTATCTTTTAATCCCCTCCGCAGAAGGTGATATTTTTTTCTCATTAACATGTCGCATCCATCCTATTGATAATAATTATCAATTTCAACTACCCTTAGATTAATTGACATTGATTATCAATGTCAACAACTATTTTTAAAAAAATAGTTAAAATGTACAAGCTTGTCCGTTAGCTATTCATATACTATAAATGAGCATAGTTCTTTCTCAGCCCTCTCTGACGGAAAGAAATAAAAGCAACTGCAATAGAGTGCAGTTGCCTTTTTTTATGCTTTTCTATAATTTCAGTAATCTCATCGTTGTTTCTAAAAACAATTCCACTCCATAAATGAGTGCTGATTCATCTACATCAAATTTTGGATGATGATGCGGATAACAAGTATCTATTTTTTCATTCCCCGTCCCCAATTTAATGAAGCAACCCGGTGCTTTTCTTAAATATGCTGAGAAATCTTCTCCTCCCATAGAAGGTTCCAGCCTCACAATACGCTCATTCCCGAACAAATATATCGCACTTTCTTCTACTACTTTCGTAATAGATTCATCATTAATAACTGGATCATATCCATATCGATACGTATATGTATAATCCCCTCCATGTGCTTCTGTAATTCCTTTCACGACTTTCTCAATTCTCTCTTCTGCTTCTTTTCTTAATGTTTGATTAAAAGAGCGAACTGTTCCCATTAAAGTTGCCGCATTAGGAATAATATTATCTGCCATTCCCCCATGAAACTGCGTAACCGAAACTACCCTTTGCATAAAAGCACTTGTATTTCTGGATACAATATGTTGTAAGTTTGTAATAATTTGTGCTCCGATAGCAATAGGGTCTACCGTTTCTTCTGGCCGCGCCGCATGCCCCCCCTTGCCATAAATTTCAACTGTAAATACGTCTGGTGCTGCCATCATCGCTCCATACACAATCCCAATCTTTCCGCTTTCCAATCCAGACATAACATGTAAACCTATTACATAATCAACACCATCCATAACACCTGCCTCAACTATTTCTTGTCCGCCGCCAGGATATACTTCTTCTGCATGCTGAAAGATTAACCGAATTTCACCTGTAAACCCTTCCTTTATATTTGCTATCGTCTCTGCAACACTTAACAAAATAGCAGCATGCGCATCATGTCCACATGCATGCATCATTCCTTTATTCATAGACGTATAAGATTTCCTTGTTTCCTCTTGAATTGGTAAAGCATCTATATCAGCTCGAATTGCAACTACTTTTCCTTGTTCCGTTCCTCTTTTAATTGCTAGTACACTATACTTCGTTGGCCTCATTACTTCCAAAGTAGAAAATGAGCATAATGTATCATATATAAATTGCGAAGTTTCTTCTTCATGAAATGATAATTCCGGATATTTATGAAAATGCCGTCTCCATTTCATAATATTTTCTTCTGAAATAATATCCTTCCACACGCTCTTCATCAGAAATTCCTCCTTTTAAGAAACTTTAGCAATTCAGAAATTAACTATGAAAGATTCAAAGATACAAGCAAATATTGCATTTCTAAACATTCTTCCAGTCCACTTTCATACATTCACACAATCCACTTTCCATTTACATGTCAAAGCCATTACAAATTCATGCTGAATGTAATATAATTGCTAAGTTAGGGATTTTCTTTTTTAGTATTTAGTGCTAATATCAGAAAAGAGCCTTTTGACTTATTTTTACCTAAAATGTGGGATTTTGTTTTTTTCACAATAATGTAGGACATGATACCTACAAAGAGCTATTATTTCATTAAGAGAGGGAAAGACATGGAAAGATTAAAAGAGATATGGTCTCGACCACTCACACAATGGGTTGCAAAGACGGTTTATTACCTTGCAATTTTATTTGCATTACTTTGGTTGTATGGATTCCATGATACAAACACAAGTACATTTATTTACAACGAATTTTAGGGTGGGAACGTTATGAAGTTATTAGAACAAATTGAAAAGTGGGCTGCAGAAACGCCTGATCAAACCGCTTTTGTTTGGCGAGATGCGAAAATTACGTACAAACAATTAAAGGAAGATTCTGATGCGTTAGCACATTGGATTTCTTCTGAGTATCCAGATGATCGTTCACCAATTATGGTGTATGGCCATATGCAACCTGAAATGATTATTAACTTTTTAGGTTGTGTAAAAGCTGGACATGCTTATATTCCTGTAGATTTATCTATCCCAGCTGATCGTGTACAACGTATAGCTGAAAATTCTGGTGCGAAATTACTTTTATCGGCAGCTGAAGTAACTGTAACTGATTTACCAGTTCGCATTGTAAGTGAAAACAACTTAAAAGATATTTTCTTTACTCATAAAGGGAACACTCCAAATCCTGAACATGCGGTAAAAGGTGATGAGAATTTCTACATTATTTACACATCAGGAAGCACAGGTAATCCGAAAGGGGTTCAGATTACTTATAACTGTCTTGTTAGCTTTACAAAATGGGCTGTGGAAGATTTCAACTTACAAACAGGGCAAGTATTCTTAAACCAAGCACCTTTCTCATTCGATTTATCTGTAATGGATATTTACCCATCATTAGTAACAGGTGGTACACTTTGGGCAATCGATAAAGATATGATTGCACGTCCAAAAGACTTGTTTGCTTCTTTAGAGCAATCGGATATACAAGTATGGACTTCAACACCATCTTTCGCTGAAATGTGTTTAATGGAAGCATCTTTCTCTGAGAGTATGCTACCAAACATGAAAACATTCTTATTCTGCGGTGAAGTGTTACCAAATGAAGTAGCTAGAAAATTAATTGAGCGTTTCCCTAAAGCAACAATTATGAATACGTACGGTCCAACAGAAGCTACAGTTGCTGTAACAGGTATTCACGTTACAACAGAAGTGCTAGATCAATATAAATCACTTCCAGTTGGCTACTGTAAATCAGACTGTCGCCTTCTTATTATGAAAGCAGATGGTACAATTGCACCTGATGGTGAAAAAGGTGAAATCGTAATTGTTGGTCCTAGCGTAAGCGTTGGGTATTTAGGAAGCCCTGAATTAACAGAAAAAGCATTTACTATAATTGACGGCGAGCGTGCCTATAAAACAGGCGATGCTGGCTATGTAGAAAATGGTCTTCTATTCTATAATGGTCGTCTTGATTTCCAAATTAAGCTTCATGGTTATCGAATGGAATTAGAAGAAATCGAACATCATCTTCGTGCGTGTTCTTACGTAGAAGGGGCAGTTATTGTTCCTATTAAAAAAGGTGAAAAATACGATTATTTATTAGCGGTTGTTGTTCCTGGAGAGCATTCGTTTGAAAAAGAATTCAAATTAACATCTGCAATCAAAAAAGAACTCAATGAGCGTTTACCAAACTACATGATTCCACGTAAATTCATGTATCAATCTTCTATTCCAATGACACCAAATGGAAAGGTAGATCGCAAAAAATTATTGAGTGAGGTTACAGCATGACCGCATATGGATCATTTTATTTTTTCGCTATAGTGGGCATTTTATTAATACCTACTATCATAGCTGGATTAAAAGGTAAAATGTTGCGTAAATATAATGCCGTTTTAACATTAGTCATGCTTGCTATTATCTTCTCTGATAAACCGAAGCAAGCAATTATGTTAGCCGCATTTATTATTTGGCAATATGCCCTTATTAAAGGCTATTTAATTTTAAGAAAACAAAATAATAGTACATTCACATTTTGTATAGCTGTTATTTTATCAATTTTGCCACTTATTTTGGCAAAAATCGCACCATTTGCACCTGAACTAAAGTTTATTGTATTTCTAGGAATGTCTTATGTAACATTTAGAGCAGTGCAAATGGTATTTGAAGTTCGTGATGGCTTAATTAAAGAACTTTCCTTCTTCAATTTTTGGGAATTTGTTTTATTCTTCCCAGCTATCTCAACCGGACCTATCGATCGTTACCGCAGATTCCAAAAAGATATTCAAAAGCCACCTAGCGCAGAAGAATATCAAAATTTACTATATACAGGATTAAACCGTATTTTCCAAGGTTTCTTGTATAAATTTATTATCGCTTACTTAATAAAGCAATATTTTATGGATCCAGCATTTGCACAGCAAGATACAATCCTATCCAATATGATTTACATGTATAGCTATAGCTTATATTTATTCTTCGACTTTGCTGGTTATAGCTCATTTGTAATCGGTGTAAGTTATATGATGGGTATTAAAACGCCAGAAAACTTTAATAAACCGTTCATTAGTCGTAATATTAAAGACTTCTGGAACCGCTGGCACATGAGTTTATCATTCTGGTTCCGTGATTTTATCTACATGCGTTTCGTCTTTTTTGCAACGAAGAAAAAGTTAATTAAAAACCGTTACACAATTTCGTATATCGGTGCATTTTTAAACTTCTTCATCATGGGAATATGGCATATTACTGGTGAGCATGTGTATCAATACATTATTTATGGTCTTTATCACGCTGCATTGTTCATCCTGTTCGATATTTTCGAACGAAAAAACAAGAAGCTTAAGTTTTGGCCAAATAATAAATTTACGTACGTCCTTGCGATTGTAATTACGTTCCACGTTGTATGTTTCGGTTTCCTAATTTTCTCTGGACACCTTAACAGATACTTTTAATGCACCCTTCTTATTTCATTAAGAAGTTGCACATATAATATATTTCGGATATAAAGGAGATTTTAAAAATGGCAGAATTCAAAGAGCAAGTATTAGATATTTTAGAAGAAGTATGTGAAAACGATATTGTAAAAGAAAACTTAGATGTTCAATTATTTGAAGAAGGTATTCTTGATTCTTTCGCTGTAGTATCTTTATTAGTTGAATTCCAAGAGCGTTTAGATATTGAAGTTTCTATTTCTGATTTTGACCGTGACGAGTGGGCTACACCAAACATGGTTATTAAGAAGTTGGAAGAAATCCGATGAACAAAGCAAAATTTGGTCCGATGCTTTTAGCATTGGCCCTTTTTGCTGTATTCTTACTTATTCCAACGCGCTTCCTACTCCCACTTTTAAGTGATGAAAAAGTAGAACAAGCTGCGACTTCTTTAAAAGAAGAAAAGATTCAAAGTATGATTTTACAGCAAAAGATGTTGGCAGACCCGAAATATCTTCCGATGTATGGATCATCGGAATTCGCACGTATGGATGCTTTCCATCCATCGAATTATTTCAAAGTAAAGCCTGAAGGATTCACACCATTCCTACTTGGACGCGGCGGAACACAAGACCTTGTACATGTGTTAAACTTCGCATCTACAATGGATCAATTGAAAGATAAGAAAATGGTATTCGTTCTTTCTCCACAATGGTTTGTACCACAAGGTATTGATGAAACACACTTTGCACCTAACTTTTCAAAACAACAGGGTTATCATTTCATTTTCAACGATGATTTAAAACCTGAAATGAAAAAACAAATTGCAAAACGTTTATTAAACTTTGAGATTGTAAAAAAAGAAACTTTATTAAAAATTTCACTTGAAGGTATCGCTTATGATGATACGAAGCATAAAGTAAAAGCACTTGCTGCTAAACCTTTCGCTTATATTTATCGTAACATTTTAGATCGTAAAGACTTGTTTACAGCAATGTTCAATATTAAACCGCATAAAGAAAAGCTTGACCCTTCATTAAAACAAATGAACTGGGATGAAGCTCGTAAACATGCAGATCAAACTGGTGCAGTAGAATCAGGATCTAACGAATATGGTATCGAAGATGACTACTTCAATAGCAAAATCAAGAAGAAATTAAAGCAACGTGAAGGCTACTTAAAAAATGATGCTTATGATCAATCGCCAGAATATGAAGATTTACAAATGGTACTTGATTTATTAAAACAATCTGGTGCAAAACCACTCTTCATTTCTGTTCCCGTGAAAGGTCCTTGGTACGATTACGCCGGCTTCCCGAAAGAACGCCGTGAATTATACTACAAGAAAGTTCATGAGCAAATTGAGAAAGCTGGTTATCCAATTGCCGACTTCTCAAATCATGAGTATGATAAATACTTCTTAAAAGATCATATGCACTTAGGTTGGAAAGGCTGGGTTTACATTGACGAAGCCATCCAACAATTTTATAAAGCAAACTAATGAAAAGACCACTTGAATTATTCAAGTGGTCTTTTTCTATATACATTTTGTAATTGTTCCATTACGTTATCTGCTTCTTCCATGACGCGCTCCACTACGTGCTGAGCTGATTCTATTCGTGCCAATGATGATGCTTGTCCCGCCCAAAGTGACATGTATTCACCTTTATTTTGTTTTGCTGCTTCTTGGCGTATTTTAGAAGTTAATACGTTTTGCACCGGATACATCGGAAGCACATCTTCTTTTCTTTCATGTCTTTCTATGAATTCATTACGAATGCCCCGTGCATATTTCCCGGAAAACGCACGGGTTACTGTTGTACTCGTATCTGTGCTTTGTAAGACGGCCTCTTTATATACATCATGTGTAATGCTTTCTTTACTCGTTAAAAAGGCTGATCCCATTTGAACAGCCTCTGCCCCTAACGTAAATGTAGCAACAAGCCCTTGCCCGTTCATTACACCACCTGCTGCGACAATCGGGATATGCGGGACTGCAGCTACTAATTGCGGGATTAACGCAAACGTGCCAATCATAGCATCTTGTTCTTTCCCAATAAACGTTCCTCTATGCCCTCCAGCTTCGCTACCTTGCCCAGCGATAATATCTACTCCTAGCTCGGCAAGTGCTTTCGCTTCTGCTACATGAGTAGCTGTTCCGATGACTTTTATTCCTCTTCTTTTTAAATCATCTATTTCTTCTTGTTCTAATGTTTGGAATGCAAAGCTAACGACTGGTACCTTTTCTTCTAATAACACTTGTAATTGTTCTTTATAGCTTTTTGGAAGCTTTAAAGTCTTTTCTTCCTCTATACCTAATTCTCTATTCACTCCACTAAGTAATACTTTTGCCTCGTTTACCTTCTTTTCTTCTATCTGTATCTCTTTCGTTAACAGTAAATTAACACCGAAAGGCTCATCTGTTAGTTCTCTTATTTTATAAATCGCTTCACGCATTTGTTCAGGGCTCATATACCCAGCTCCAAGCGTACCTAATCCTCCGCTATTACTTACAGCTGCAACAAGTTCAGGCGTCGTAATCGCACCTGCCATACCTGCTTGAATGATGGGATACTTAATTTTTAATATATCTATTACTCGACTGGTAAACATCATTTTCCCTCCTATCCCCCTTATATCTTCTTTATTTGACAAGCTTTCCCCTTCTTTTACAAGGGTTGAACTTCCTCTCAAGCGAATATATTGAAAGAGAAGGAGGCTGAGAATAATGATTTATCCAAATGCATTAAAACAAGGTGATACAGTAATGATTATTGCCCCGTCTGGCCCACCAACACTTGAGAATGTATTAAAAGGGGTACATGTATTACAAGAGATGGGGTTATCCGTAATAATTGGGAAGAGTGTTTATGAGAAGTATGGATATTTAGCCGGAAGTGACCAAATTCGTCTTGATGATATACATGAAGCCTTTACAAACAATGAAGTAAAGGCAATTTTCTGTGCACGAGGTGGTTATGGAAGTGCCCGTCTCCTCCCTCACATTCAATATGAAATCATTAGGCAAAATCCAAAAATTTTTTGGGGATATAGTGATATTACAGCTTTACATACAGCTTTTTCACGTTATGCAAAGCTCGTTACTTTTCATGGTCCAATGGTTGAAGAATTAGGAAAAGGTATAGATTCTCTCTCTTTATCTTCTTTCAATCAACTATTTCATCCTTATTCGTCTATCTTATCTGCATCAGAATGTATCGTACCTACCTCTCCCTGTACAGTTACAGGCACATTAGTGGGAGGAAATTTAACTGTGTTAACGAGTATAATTGGTTCTCCCTATGAAACAAATACAGCCAATAAACTTTTATTGCTTGAAGATATTGGAGAGGAACCGTATCGCATTGACCGTATGTTAAATCAACTACTTTTATCTGGACAGTTTAATGAGTGCAGCGGTGTTATTTTTACAAGTTGTCATGACTGTACTCCTTCTAAACCATCTCAGTCATTGCAAACAATATTATATGAATACTTCGAGCCATATCATATACCTGTACTATTCGGTTTACCGATTGGGCATATAAGTCCCAACATCGGTATTCCTCTTGGGGCTACAGCGACAATAGATACAAATAATAAAACACTCTCCATTTCTTCCGGCGTAGCCACTCCATGTTCAAATTAAAAAGGAAAAGCTTAATAGCTTTTCCTTTTAGTTATAGTAATTAAAAATTCGTCCAGATGCGATGTCCGCAATTTCTTCTGGAATAAATGTTTTACTTATATCCGTACCAACATTTAATACAGCTGTTGCATCTTTCTCGATGCTACCAAATAATTCTTTTCCACGTATCGTAACAAGGGGCGTACCTTCTGGCAACACGTCTTTTACAAATTCCAATTGTGTAAAGAACGGCACGATCCATCTACCCTCTCCTTGGAAATGACGCAAACGAAGTGTTCCTTCTGTTGCCCCGTCCTCTGCTTCTAGTGAACCGGCAACATAAAACTCCGTTGATAGGAGCAATTCATAAAATTCTTTTTGCTTTTGTTTATTTTCCCCCGCTACAACAAGTACTTCTTCTATTTTCTTTACTGGAATTTGCTTCATATGATGCCACCCCTATTTTCAAAATGATTATACTTAGATTATACGAAATATTCTTATTTTTTTCTACATAATTCCGCAATTATTTTCTTAAAATAATTTTAATATTTCTTTTGTCGTCATAATCGCAGCAAACTCTTCATGTAAATTTACAAGAGTCATATTGTGAATGTCTTCTGCACCATGCTCTTTACCACCTGGACCTTTACGGTTAAAAGTAGCCGTCGCATCACTCACTAAATATGTTGTAAATCCTAAATTTCCTGCCATTCGTGTCGTAGTCTCCACACAATGATTTGTCGTTAATCCTACAATTACTACTACATTGCATTTTTTCTCTCTTAATTGTTCTTCTAAATTTGTCCCAATGAACGCGCTATTAACGGATTTCCTGATAATTATTTCATTTGGCAATGGTTGTACCTCTTCTTTAAAGTTTACCGTTTCCGCTCCTTCATAAAACATCGACTGAACATTTTCTTTATTTACATGTTGAATATGAAAAACTGGTTGCTTCCTCTTTCTCCATTCTTCTAATAAACTTTTCATATTTTCTTCGGCAAAAAGATTATTTCTCTCGCCCCAGTATGGTAATTGAAACGCCTTTTGTACATCAATTATGATCAGTGCTGTTTGATTTGTCATCATTCTCTCCTTAATTAGGCTGTAATTGAAACAGAAAACCAAGTTGCTGCGAGGCAGTAATAAAGCAAATATAAGCACAAAGCTCTACAATTTCTTTTTCCGTCCAATATTGTTTTAATGTACAAAACATATTATCATCTATCGCCTTTTTATCATGGACAAATGTATGCGCAAAAGTAACAGCTACACTCATTTCTTCTACCTTTTGCATATCATCTGGTCTTCCCTTTGCCATGCAGTACGGACATTCATTCCCGTATGCTAATGTTCTTCTTACTTGTTCTTTCAACTCTGCCGAAAGAGTTCCTTTATTATACAGTGTATTTTCTAACGTACTCCACGAATGTAATATATCCCGATTATGCCCTAATAATTTTTGAAACTTTGTATCTCCTACATTCGATAATGAAATTCTCTCCATCATTTCCCCTCCTATTTTCTTCTATTTTATTGTAAAATAAATAAAGTTCTCTTTACATTTCATATGAATCTTAATTTATATTTTTCCTTTACAAAAATTATCATTTTACTGGAGGTATATTTACAAATGCAATTAGATCGTGTTGATCGTAAAATTTTAAATGAATTATATAATGATAGTCGCCTTTCGATGCGCGAATTGGCCAAACGAGTAAATTTATCCGCTCCATCTACTGCAGAACGTGTTCGTAAACTCGAAAATGAAGGAGTTATTCAAAAATACACAATCGACATTGATTATAAAAAAGCAGGACTTGTCTTAGATTGTATTTTAGAAATCACCTTAAAAAATGGTGACACAACACGTATGCAACAATTTATTCAGTCTTATCCATCTGCAAGTTTTTGTTACCGAGTAACAGGAAGCTTATGCTACATCGTAAAAATTTCTGTCCCTTCACTCGTTGAACTTGAAGAATTTATCAATGATGTTTCTTCATATGCAACGACAGTTTCTCATATCGTATTATCAGAAGTATCTCTTACTCCGGACATTGAACATATATTCCCAGAAAATTAATTAATTTTTATTCAAAAAAAGATAAAAAACCCCTTACAATAAGAATAAAAATAATATATTATGTATTAAAATACATAAAGTTCGAGAAAGGGGCTTTACATTGAAAATCTGGTTTTATGAAAAAACGGCACAATTAGACGACTTGCTTGGTATTTGGGACAATGTTCCGACCATCCCTCGAATTGGTGAAAAAGTGGAGCTTTTAAAAACAGTCCGCACTGTTACAGATATTAAATATGTAAAGAACGGTAATAATTTTCGTGTAGAAATTATTACGAATTAAAAAACATCTCTCCTTTTATAGAGGAGAGATGTTTTTTAATTATCGATTATGCGCTTTCTTTATAACAATTGTATCTTCTTCTACAGATATTGTTACATAATCCTTTTCTTCTAAACGAAGCTTATTTACAGCCTCATCTGGTAGCTCTACAGCCATCAATCTATCTGTTACAATGACTTGACTATACACTTCATTCTCTTGTGATACATTCACTACTTTTTCTTCATTTATAAAGCGCATCGGTGGCACACCAACTTCTTTTACTGTACGCCATTGTTTCCATATGTAAGGAATTAACCACAGTAATCCGACAATGGTAAGACCGATGCCGATCCATAAATTACTTTGTGCCTGCAATTCAGGAATTGAAATTGCATCACTTCCCTCTCCACCTACAAATTGCATACTTGTTGCAATCAAATTATTTAAAGCATGCACCGCAATATTCGTCCATATATTTTTCGTCTTTATGTATAAAAGGCACATAATAACACCAAACATGAAAGCACCAATCACATCAAAATGCCCGAAACCAAAAATAAGCGAAGATACAATAACAGCTCGTTTAATACCCCATTTATAAGCCATTCGCTGTAAAAAGAAGCCTCTAAAAATAACTTCTTCCATAATAGGTGCTAATACACATGCTGAAATGAAAGTAAATATCGTCATATATATGTTACTCGTATTGATGACATTTCCGCCTTCTAACATAGTAACTAAGAAATTAGGTAACGTATGCGCTAATATGTAAAATTGAATATGAGATATACCGACTGAAAAAATCATTCCCATTATCATTGCTAATACAATGAGTCCCCACGGTAAACGTCCTGGCTTATCAAAAAAACTGTTAAATACAACATTATTTTTATTTGTTTTTACATACAACCAAAATAATGGAAATACAAAAAACAGAGTTATTTGTGAAATAACCTCAAACGTATTCTCAGAAACATTTGATAGCTCTAATGGAATTATCGTAAGGAACAAACCTATAATCATCCATCCAAAAAAACTACGTAGCCTTATACGTGAAAATGCATATTGCAATGTTGAACACCTCCAAAGATAGTAAAAGTAAAACTTCACTCATCGTTTTATAGGAAACTCCTCGCCTAAAAATGACAGGATAACTTAATTATAATATGAATATAGTTGAAATTCTTCCTATTTTTCTCAAATACTTTCTAACAACATAACTAGCAATCTTTTTATTTAAAATACCATATCACTTTTCTTTCATCTGAAATCTACTAGAAAGTTATGTAATAAAAATCCCCGTTTTTACAAGCGGGGATTTCTTTTATTATAATACGTCACGTTTTTGGAATAATGCACTTGATGCTACAAGTAATACAATAAAATGTGCAGCTACAAGTAATAATGAAGTTGTAAATGTGAAGTCTGTGAATGTGGGTTCCATTCCGCCACTTACTAATTTATTACTGTCGTACGCTCTTAAATCCAAATGGAAGAATACTACAAACTTCGCTACACCTTTTGCAAACATTATTAATACCATATTAATTGCTCCTTGTAAGAAGAAGAGGAACATCGTAATAATTAATGGTAATACAGATTTTCTAAATACGTTTGCTAAGAAAAATGCAAGCGTTGCAAAGAAGAATGGTGAAAGTAATTGATATAAAGCAGATTTCACTACGATTGCTAACGTTAATTCTGTTTTACTACCATCCATTACAATTCCGCCAATAATCATTGCAATTAGCATACCAGCTAATACGATAAATAACATTGCTAATAACACAGTAATATATTTAGAAAATAAGACTGTAATTCGTTTTCTCGGACGAATTAATAGTTGTTTAATCGTTCCTTTTTGAAATTCATCAGTCAGAGTACGAGAAGCAAGTGTAATCCCAAAAATCGTTGTAAATAAAACAATTAGACCAAGCTCTGAGTTTGCATAATCTAAATAAGATCCCTGAAATTCATCTCCTTTTCCCCACTTCAACATTGCTAAATTCCCTAAAATTTCGAGTGTAGCAATGACACCGATTAAAATATACATACCTTTTTTCGCATGCAATTTTAAAAATTCATTTTGAATTAATTTAAACATTACGCTTTCACTCCCCCTGTAATCGCTAAGAACTCATCCTCTAACGTTTTATTTTGAACAGTAACTCCGTATACTAGCACATCGTCATTCACAAGCCTTTTTACAAGCTGCGGAATTTCTTCTTTCATTGCAGATACTACAATGATATTTCCTTGCGCCTTGCCTTTAATAATTTCATTTGCTTTCTGTACTTGATCTACTTCAAACGCTACAACTACTGTCTCATCATGTTTCACTTGTTCGTGTAAGTTGTACTCTTGTACAAACTCACCTTGCTTAATAATAACGACACGATCACACATGAGTTCAATTTCACTTAATAAGTGACTTGATACGATTACGGCAATATTCTCTTCTTTCGCTAAACGTTGTAAATAATCACGAATTTGGCGTATACCAGCTGGATCTAATCCATTTGTTGGCTCATCTAAAATTAAGATTTTCGGCTGATGAAGCAATGCCTGCGCGATTCCTAAACGTTGTTTCATACCAAGTGAATATGTTTTCACTTTTTTATGAATCGCATGCTCTAATTCAACAAGCTTTACAATTTCAGCAATGCGCTCTTTACTAATTGGCGTAACAGCCATGTTCGCAAAATGCTTTAAGTTTTGCATTCCTGTCATATAATCATATAGTTCCGGATTTTCTACAATCGCTCCAATTTGCTCTAGCGCTTTTTCACGCTCTGTGCGAATGCTATGACCGCAAATTGTAATATCGCCCTCTGTCATCGAAATAAGACCTGTCATCATACGGATTGTCGTCGTCTTACCACTACCGTTCGGTCCAAGGAAACCGTACACTTCTCCCTCACGAACCTCAAATGATAAACCACGAATAATTTCTGTTCTACCAATCTTTTTCCGAACATTTTCTAATTTTACTACTACGTTTCCCAATGGTAATTCCTCCTTTAAACTTCTATTTTTTTATCGATAATATAAGCAATTACATATACTATTAGAGCACTAACAATTACCATAAAACTTATATTAAAAATGTTTAATCCATTTTCTTGAAACATATCAATAAACAGCCCTTTGCCTTCACTACGATATTCTACTCTTCGTAATCCTTGGAAAGCTGGAGCTAATTTTCCTAGCAATGTTGTCACTAAAGTAATTGCTATACTTACGATTAAAGAAATAATGACAATCAATATTTTTTGTATCTTTTTCTTCTTAGTAAGCAATTTAACGAGAGTAACTACTAAGAAAATTTGTAACATCGCAAATAAAAACTCAAACAAATCACTCATTGTATATATTAAATTCTTTACTATACCTGCTTGCATAATCTCTTGTGCATCTATATATACATACGTCGTAGGAAATGCTAATACATAACCTACATAGAAAAGAATTCCACATATGCCATACCATATAGCCATTACAATAAAAAAGTAGATAAGGATAGAAAAAACATACTGTTTCCCAGATATCGCTGTAACCCGTAACAATGGATTTGTTAGTAAACGTGAACACGACTTCATCGTTTGTAAAAACATATACAACATATAAAACATGAAAATAATAATAATAAATCCGAATATCGCTTCTTGTTTCACAACAGCTGTCTCACTCTTTTTTACAATCATTTGTGAAAATAAAATCGCTTCAACTAACACAAAAATTAAAAAAGTAACAATATATTTTTTCCTATTCACATTCCATAAATAAGAAAGTAACGAGTTCACTTACTAAACACCTCCTTAAACAATTCATGAACTGCTTTTCCTCTCTGAAAACGGAGGTCTTCTACATTCTCATATAGTACAATTTCTCCATCTTTTAAAAAGATCACTTCATCAAAAATATTTTCAATTTCATTTATTAGATGGGTTGAAATTAACATGGTACAATCTTCTCTATAAAACTGTAATATTAACTTTAATACATGTTCTCTAGAAACGAGATCAATCCCGCCAAGCGGCTCATCTAGTACGTATAACTTCGCTTTTCGAGAAAAAGTTAAAATGATTTGAAGCTTTTCAACCATACCTTTTGATAATGCTGTAATTCTCTCTTCTAGTGGTATTTTAAATTCCACTATCGTATCCACCGCTCTTTGAATATCAAAGTCCTTATAAAAATCACGATAGAAAAATAAAGAATCTTTTACAGTCATCCATTCATCAAATACTGGCTTATCAGACATAAACGAAACGATTTCTTTCGTCTTTAATCCTACCTTTTCACCAGCTACTGTAATACTGCCTTCCGATGGATGCTGCAGACCGGCAATCATTTTCAATAACGTCGTTTTCCCGCTCCCGTTATCTCCAACAAGCCCTACGATTTTTCCTTCTGTAATTTCTATATCTAATTCACGTATCACTGCTTTTAACCCGTATCTCTTCCATAAGTTTTCTATTTTTAATAGCTCTGTCATTCGCTCTCCTCCTTCTTCTCATGTAATGAAGAACGAAGTATTGAAAGGATTTCGTCTTCTGAAAAGCCTAAATTGTCCATTCCATCTATAAAAGAATGAAGTAATTCTTTCGCCATATCTTTTCGCAGCTCCATAATTTTCTCCCCTTCATTCGTTACATATCGTCCCATTCCTCTACGCGTTACAACAACTCCATCCCGTTCTAGCTCTTGAAATGTGCGCTGTATCGTATTTGGATTTACTTGTAATTCGCTCGCTAATTCACGTACAGAGGGAATTTTATCGCCAGGTAATAAATGACCCGTTACGATTTCTTTTTTTATGTATTCCATTACCTGAATGTAAATTGGTGTATTTGGAGAAAACTCTATTTTCATTTCTTCCCTCCTTTCGTATCAGTGTACTAGTTAAATAATACACTGATACAAAATGTTTGTAAATACCCATTTAATTACAAAAAAGTTCTATCCGTTACTGAGATAGAACTCTTTAAATAGAAATCACTATATAAAAATAATAGTGTTATGTAAACAAATTCATAAAGAAAAGCTGTCTTATTCATTGATAAGACAGCTTTTCTTTATGATCGTATATTAAAAATTAAACATGAAGTCATCGTCAGATAACTTTTCAACGTTCGTTGCTTTTACGTAACCATTTCCTTTTACAGAGAAGAAATCATGGTTTTTCGTATCTGTACGTAAACCATTTAAAACGATTGGGTTAATTTCTTCTTCTTCAAACTTCGGCTCAAGCCCTAAGTTCATAAGTCCTTTATTCGCATTGTAACGAACGAAACGATTTACATCCTCTACAAGACCGATAGAAGTGTAAATTTCTTCTGTATATGCCATTTCAATTTCATATAGTTCCATTAATAATTCTTGCGTTTCTTTTTGCACTTCTTGTTGATCTTCTGCAGATAGTTCTGCGAAGATTTGTTGTGCTAAAATACCGACGAATACGCCGTGAATTGACTCATCACGAATTATTAAGTTAATAATCTCACCACTTGCCGTCAATTTACCTTGGCCAGCTAAGTAAAGTGGATAGAAGAATCCACTATAGAATAAGTAACTTTCTAAGAATACACTTGCTACCATCGCCATGTATAACTCTTTTTTCGTTACTTCAGGCTTTAATAAACGACGATAATAACTAGTAACAATACCAGCCTTTTTCTCAAGTAATGGATGGTTGTCTACCCATTCAAAAATATCATCAATTTCTTCTTCTGTAGCTAATGTTGTGAAGATATGACTGTAACTCTTCGCATGTACTTCTTCCATAGCTCCCATGAAAGCTAATACACTTTTCGCTTGTAAATTTTCAAGATGAACAAGTACAAGTGGCATCCCTTCGCCACCTTGTTTCGTATCTAAAAGTGTTAAACCACCTAATACGCGCTTATAAGCAACCTGCTCTTCTTTTGATAATTGTGCCCAAGTATTTTTGTCAGACGAAACCGCAATTTCTTCTTCTGTCCAAAACTGAGCGATGTTTTGCTTCCAAAACATTAAACTAAAATCATCTTCTTTTTTGTTCCAGTTTACCGCACGCATTCAATCGCCCCTTCTCTAAATAAACATGAAAAATTGATAACTAAGCATGAGCAGGGTTCAGAAAACCCTGCTCATCATGTCTCACTTTTTATATTAAACGGTACAAGCCACGCACTCTTCCACGCTTAATTTACGTGTTCTCGTATAATACAGACTCTTTAAGCCTTTTTTATGTGCATAGATGTAGTAACGTGCTAATTCACGTGTTGAAATATCACTATTAACGTAAAGAATTGTACTAATTCCTTGGTCAATATGCTCTTGAATTTCTGCGATTAAATCAATTAGTTTAAACTGATTCATATCGTAAGAAGATTTATAGTACCAGAACGTATCTTTTGATAAATACGGCATTGGATAATATGTTGTCGCATTCGCATACGTTCTTGATTCGATTTGACTTACGATTGGCATTACGCTTGAAGTTGCATTTTGAACGTAACTGATTGATTGTGTAGGAGCAATGGCAAGACGGTATGAGTTGTATAAACCATTCTTCTGCACTTGCTCTTTTAAACTTGTCCAATCTTCTTTTGTCGGAATATGAATTCCTTCAAATAATTGCTGAACTTTTTCAGTTACTGGGCTATAATCTGTCGTTTCATACTTTTCAAAGTATGTGCCTTTCGCATAATCAGACTTATCGAAGTCTTTAAATGTCTCGCCTTTTTCTTTAGCAATTTCCATACTTTTCTCAATAGAGTAGTAATTTAGCATCATAAAGAATGTACGAGCGAACTCTTTCGCTTCTGCACTTTCATAAGCGATTTTGTTTTTTGATAAATATCCGTGTAAGTTCATTGCGCCAAGTCCAACTGAATGAAGCTCATCATTTGCTTTTTTCACAGTTGGTGCATTCGGAATGATCGTCATATCAGAAACAGCTGTTAAAGCTTCCATTCCTGCATGAACTGCTTCACGAATTTCTTTATTTTCCATTACATTTACGATATTTAACGATCCTAAGTTACAGTTAATATCACGACGGATAATGTCCTCTGTACCGTAATCATTTATTTCAGAAGTTTCTTGTAGCTGGAAGATTTCTGTCTCGAATGTTCAACCGAGTTCGCTATTCCTCAGTCCGTTGCTCATGCAACTGCTGTATGTCACCATACAGGACAGACTATATCATCACCTACAGCATTACCTGATTAGGTGCTCCGCTTTTCGAACGCCAATCGCTTGCGCTCTACTCCCATAAGGGATAGTCGTTAGGCTTTTACTTATCTTAAGCTTTCAGAAAGTCTCTTATTACTTTATGTTGTCCGATAACTCTGCTATACAAAATAATAAGATACATTCTGAACTTTTATATTTTCATTCTAAGATAAGATTTAGCACGGTAGGTTACCTCAAATTTGAGGCTTTCCCCGTTTAACGGAGTTTTCGACTAGCATTTCTACTAGAAGGTGCTACATATTTAACACAAGTTCGACATCTTCACAGTTCCAATATCCTTCAGTGGATGTTGGTTATTTGCATTTGATTTAAACATTAAGTATGGGTAACCAGACTCAAGCTGAATCATAGCAATTTTAATAAGCATATCACGTGCACTAATATCTAGTGGCTTCTTCTTCACTTTCGGATTGCTCATTAATTCATCGTACATTTCATCGATATCAATATCATCTAAATGCTTTCCGTATTCTTTATACACCGTATAAGGCGCGAAAACATGGAAAGGTTCGTTTTTCTCAGCAAGCTCGAAGAACTTACTTGGAACGATAATTCCGATTGATAGAGACTGAATACGGCTCTTCTCATCGGCATTTATTTTTTTGGTATCAAGGAATTCAATAATATCCCAATGGAAAATGTTTAAGTATACTGCGCCGGCACCTTTTCGTTGGCCAAGCTGATTCGCATATGAAAACGAATCTTCAAGTAATTTCATAACAGGTACTACACCACTTGCAGCGTTGTCGATACCTTTAATTTGCTCACCACGTGCGCGTAGCTTAGATAAGTTTAAAGCTACTCCCCCGCCGATTTTCGATAATTGCATTGCAGTATTAATGTTAAAGCCGATTGAATTTAAGCTATCATCCATCTCTAACAAGAAACAAGACACCATTTCTCCTCTTCTGCTTCTTCCCGCATTTAAAAAGGTTGGTGTCGCTGGTTGGTAGTTTTGTTTTACAATCATGCTTGCGAATTGTTTTGCTTTCGCAACATCACCGCGTCCTAAGTATAATGAAACAATTGCTACACGATCTTCATAGCTTTCTAAGTATTGTTTTTGATCATTTGTTTTTAGCGCATAATCTTTGTAGAACTTAGATGCTGCCATATAAGATTGGAACTCGAAGTTTTCACCATAAGCGATGTTATATACCTCTTCTACTTCCTCCAAGCTATACTCGTCCAGAACGTTGTAATAGTAATCATGTTCTTTCATATACTCCATTCGCTCTGCCACGCTATTAAAAGGAACGGTATTCTCTCTAGCTTCTTCCATAAAGACTTCTAATGCCTCTTTATCTTTATGAAGCTGATAAAAACCGTCCTGCATTTGCGTGATTTCATTATTCAGTTCAATGTGTCGCAATCTCCCGCACCCTTTCCTTAAAATATTCTACATCGTTATTTGTTCCTGATAATTCAAATTTTGATACAATAGGCACTTCATATTTAGCAGAAATTTTGTCAGCACTTGCACCGAACATGTCTCCCCAGTTACGATTGCCGCTTGCAGATACGCCTTTTAATTTGTCATTATTGCGCTCTAAAAATTCTAAAACACGTTCTGGTACATTGCCAAAACCTGTTGTATACGTAATTAAAATAAAGTCTTCATCTATTACTAGATCTTCACCAATTTGAACGGCCGGCATATTTAATTTGTGAATGAAACGCTTCACGTTTCCTGTCATAGAATCATATGCAACTAACATTTCCGACCCTCCCTCTCCAATCTATACTCTCTGTATGTTGTTTCTTGATTTCTCTATATATTGTATTACGTTTCAAAATAAGACACAAGATATATGTATAAATTCTTTCTTTTTTTAACTTTTACTTTTCGACACGACAGTCGATTTTTTTCAATACAATGACTATGAAACAACATTCTAAAACTCATGTCAATAAAGTGCTTTTCAAAAAAGTTGTCAACGAATTTAACCTTATTTTAAAAAAAGTTACCAATATATTTTGTCATAAAACGGCAAATGCTGGAGGAATATATTTCTCCAGCATCACGCAAAAAAGAACAGACATTAAACGATAATCTGTTCTAAAAAACGATTACATTTATCAATTTTACTTTATTAAATATTATACATATACTTTCAATTCTCGTTACATACTAAAAGATAACTATTATAGAAAAAGATTATTATTATGGCATTTCAATTTATTTATAAAAAGATTATTCAGAGTGCTCAATACGCAAAATATCTTTTACAAATATATGATACGGATTCTCATCTTTATCAATCATTGTACATACAGGAGCTTCTTCATCAAAGTATACAATCATTCCTTCTACGTACTCATATGTATGTTGAACTTGTACTGTTACTTTAATTTCTATCGCTTCTTCATATGCTCTTTTTATTTTTTGAAGCATTTTCGCTGAACATTTTCTTTTCTCTGGATACATAACCATTCCCATAAACCTATTTCCAGCTCTATCTTTCCACATATAATCCCAATGCGGTAATATCCCTTGTTTAAAATCGCCCATAAGTCTCCTCCCCTATATCTTCTAGTTACGAACGTGGCGTTTCTGAATATGTATAAATGACCTGTCCGCCGCGCTGTGCATTCCCAATAATATGTTTAAAATCTTCACGACTAACTACAACTTTCCTGAACGTATAAAATACATCTTTCGTTGCAACATACTCCTTTATTTCACCATTTTTCAGCTGATCCAAAATTGCATTTGCTAATTGTTCATCCATGTATTTCACCTCTATGCAATATTTTATTCTATCGTATATTCTATAGGTCAACAACTGTAAATTTATCCCGTTGCTATGTCATAATTTTATTTTCATTTTTTCGCAAATGATATTGCTTACTATATGTCCACTAAATATCATATACTAACATAGCTACTTCCCTATATCAAACATTTCGACATTCCATTATGCAAAGTTCCATACCACTATGCTACAATATATAAATAGAACTAGGAGGGATACTATGATTCGGAAAGCAAAAAAGACAGATGCAAAGGCGATAGCTCCTTTATTGTATAACGCTCTGCACGAAATTGCTGAAAAAATCACAGGGAGCACAGTTGAAACAGAAGTATTACTAGGACTAGAAACATGGTTCTCAAAAGAGAGAAATCGACTGAGCTACGAAAACTGTTTTGTATATGAACAAGACGGGACTGCAGTGGGAATTATTGTCGCTTATCACGGTAGTGACGCAACAATACTTGACGCACCAATTGTACATCACTTAAGAGAATTACATAAAGATACATCCATTACATTAGAAAAAGAAGCTGAGCTTGATGAGTATTACATTGATACATTATCAGTTTCAAGTGCATATGGCGGAAAAGGCATAGGTTCTCAATTAATTGAAGCTGCTGAAATTCATGCAACTGAAAAAGCACATGAAAAAATCGCCTTACTTGTTAATTTAGAAAATACACGTGCTTTTTCCTTATACGAAAAGCTAGGTTACAAAAAAGATCAAATCGTTATGCTTGTGGGTGAACCTTACGCCCATCTAGTAAAACCATTAAATACAAAGGTTTCTATATCTTAAAAAGAAAGCACACGATTTATATAAATCGTGTGCTTTTATGTTAAATTCGTATTTAATACAGTCCCATCCATCGCCTCGTGAAATGTATATGTTGTACAACCCCATGGCTTCCTATGGAAAATAGGTGAACCAGACCACCCCATTGCCCTCAGTTCAGTCCCAATCATCGTATTAAAATAACTATGACCTACAAGAGCAATACTTCCATGTACGAGAGCGTAACGGTGCAATAGATGAGCCGCTTGCTTTGCCCTCTCTCTTACTTCCTTATAAGACTCTACATCTTTATGGTAGCCAAGTACCCATAAGGTTCGTCCGATAAACATCCATACGTTAGGTTTACATTTCAACCATTTTGGAGAAAAAAATCGTGAAGGAACCTCTACTTCTCTAAAAAGAGAATTTTGCATAAAAGATAAAGAATCCAACAATTCAGCTGCTGACTGTACAGCACGCCTTTGATCACTCGTTACGACTAATTTTGCTGATTCCATTGCTTCAATTGTTTCCATTGGTATAGAAGCTTTTGTTGTTATAGTATGTGAGTCATATCGTTTCATCCATTCATGAAATGAAATAACTGTCATTGGCTCCATAGTACCATCTAAGCGACCATGACGAATAAAAGAAATCCTCATTCTTTCCACTCTCCATTCATCACTTACGAACTCTATTATGTACTATTTCTTACTGCCATCATATCATGCATAAAAAGAAAGTTATACATTACCACCACTATCATGTGTTATCGATGCATGCACACCATCCAATCCGTCAAAATATGTAGTTCTTTCATGATGCCGGATTTTCTTCAACTGTATATAAGAGAATAAAAATAATAAAATCGCTATAAAGCTCCCCACAATTTCAAACATCATTTTACCGCCCCTAGTTCCTCCCACTTTAGTAGGTCATTGTATATCCTCATTATACTCTCATATAAAGATACTTGCATTTTTATCATTCATCTCCTATCAGCATGTTTTTTCATATATTTTCTTACAAAAAGTGAATATTTTTCGAATTTTTACTTTGAAAACATTTACAAAACAGGAAACATAGTTCAAAATAAAGGAAAATAAAAAATCCCAAATTATTCTTTTTTGGAAAAACTGTAACAAGGAGAGTTGCTTATGCAGATCGCAGAAACTGGAGATATCATCGAATTTAAAGGTGGCATGCAAGGCCGTGTTCAAAAAGTAAATCAAAACTCTGTTATTGTTGATATAACAATTATGGAGAATTTTAGAGAACTAGATATGGAACCTCTTACAGTTGTAAGTCATAAAAACTATACTGTCATTAACCAAAATGCATAATATAATAGAAAGAAAGGGCCTGTATAGTATACAGGCCCTTTCTTTCTATTAACGATTATCAATTGTTTCTGGATATAGATCGTGGTTCATCATGCGGTAGTCTGCCATTTGTTCATACTTCGTTCCTGGGCGACCATAGTTACAGTAAGGATCAATTGAAATGCCACCACGTGGTGTAAATTTCCCCCATACTTCAATGTAACGTGGATCCATTAATTTAATTAAATCGTTCATAATTACGTTCATGCAATCTTCGTGGAAATCACCATGATTACGGAAACTAAATAAATATAACTTTAAAGATTTACTTTCTACCATTCTTTGCTCTGGAATGTAGCTAATATAAATTGTTGCAAAGTCTGGTTGTCCCGTTTTCGGACATAAGCTTGTAAATTCAGGACAGTTGAATTTTACAAAATAATCACGGTTTGGATGATTATTATCAAATACCTCTAAAATTTCTGGGCTATATTCAAATAAATATTTTGTATTTTGATTTCCTAGTAATGTTACATCTTTTAAATCTTCATCTAATCTTCCTGCCATATTAAACATCCCTTCTCGTTATACGCCGCGTTTATTTCCCCATACTAACGCATGAAGCTGAGGCAATACTTTTGCATCATTCATTGCTTTACAATTTATTGCTTTATCAATCAACCACTCATACTTATCTAATAATTTTTTAATAAGCATTGCATCATCCACTGTTTTCGTATCATCGTTCCCTACTTGCAAGAAGAATGGTACATCTGGATAACGTTCGTGCATCTTAACTGCATATTCAAAGTCAGAATCATCAAATACGACTACTTTTAGGCTAATATCTTTTCCTGCTAGTTTTTGAATAACAGCATCTAACTTTTGAAAATCTGTATGCATCGTTGAACTTGGTGGTTTGGGAGAAATCGTTACCTCATCAATTTGAAGTAACCAGTCTTGCCATTTACTCCCTTGCGTTTCAATTGCCGTTCGCATTCCATTCTCTTTTAATATAGAAAGAAGAAACTCAATATTTTTCAGCAATGCTGGATTTCCGCCTGAAATCGTAACATGAGAAAAATTTTCTCCTCCAATTGCAACAAGCTCATTCCAAATATCTTCCGCTGTCATCTGTCTAATTTGATCTTTAGCCGATCCATCCCATGTAAAGGCAGAATCGCACCAAGCGCAGCTATAATCACAGCCAGCTGTACGGATAAACATTGTCTTTTGTCCTACAACCATTCCTTCACCTTGAATAGTTGGACCAAATATTTCTAAGACAGGGATTTTACTCATCGAGCATCCACTCCCGTCTTACTTCCGCATAACTAGTCGGCGTCTCAAATAGACGAACAAATTCAACACGAGCTCCTTTATATTCGTTCGCACGATTATCTTTTGTTAATGCTTCTGCCATCTTTTCATAAATCCAAACAACCATATTTTCAGCAGTTGTATTCATTGCTGGTAACGTTTCGTTTAAATAACGATGATCTAAATAAATTTCAATTTCATTTTTCCAAATTTCTTTTATATCTCCAAAGTCAATTGCAAGGCCTATTTCATTTACATAACCACTAATCCCAAATACAACTTTATATGTGTGACCATGTAAGTTTTTACATTTTCCTTCATAACAGTGTAAATGGTGTGCTGCATCAAATGTAAATTCCTTGCTGACCATTACTCTTTTATTATGATATTTAAGTTGTTTACGCTGAATATCCTTGTCCATTTTTTGCAAATTTTCTACGATGCGAAATCCAAAGAAATTATCCATTAGTTGCTCGCTCCTTCGCGTTCTTGTAAGTACGTATCTAATCCTGCTTTACGAAGTTGACATGCTGGACATTCACCGCAACCATCACCAATGATTCCGTTATAACATGTTAATGTTTTTTCTCTAACAAACTCAAATGCACCAAGTTCATCAGATAATTTCCATGTCTCCGCTTTATCAATCCACATAAGTGGTGTATGAATGACAAACGGATAATCCATAGATAAATTTAATGTAACGTTTAATGATTTTACAAATACGTCACGGCAATCTGGATACCCACTAAAATCAGTTTCACATACGCCTGTCACAATATGACGCGCTCCAACTTGTTTCGCTAATACAGCAGCGAATGACAAGAATAGTAAATTTCTTCCATCTACAAATGTTGATGGTAATTCACCTTCTTCATGTGTAATCTCCATGTCCGTTCTCGTTAATGCATTTGGAGCAAGTTGATTTAGTAGACTCATATCTAATACTGTATGTTTAATTCCTAGCTCTTTCGCAATTTCCGCTGCACAATCAATTTCTAACTTATGACGTTGATTGTAATTAAACGTTACAGCTTCTACTTCTGCAAACTGCTCTATCGCCCAAAATAAACATGTTGTACTATCTTGTCCACCACTAAAAACAACAACCGCTTTTTCTTTTTTCATTTCACTCATTCTCCTTCTCTACTACGAATAAGAAGAAAGAACGTTCTTGAACTGTCACAATAAAAAAACAAAACAATACCTAGGGATATTGTTGTTTCCATAGTTTTTTATAGAGGGAGTTCGCGAACCTCTCCCATGCAGTGCACGGAATTTCTTCTTTCATTGACAAAGCTTATTGTAACATATTGTATACTACCATAAAAAATTTCTGATTTTTCCGCTATTTTCATTTCATTTCTATCATTTTATAGTATGATTAATCTAATATTAGAAGGGAGGAGGCATCCCACTGAAACTCTTTATTATTTACCTCTTTTTAAATATATTATCCATTCTCGTTACGATGCTTATCTATCACTTATTTTGGAATCAAAAAGGCAAACGATCTCCTAAATTAAATTCAGCTATATTTATTGTATTGTGTTGCCTCGCTACCATACTATGTATCACATTTGCTGCGAAAACAGATTATGGATTTCAATTTGATATGCGTCATATCGTATTAATTGTCGGCACATTAACAGGGGGACCTATTGCTGGTGCTTCCATTTTAACTGTATTAAACATATACCGCTTTTTATTAGGAGGAGTAGGTGTTTTCCCATCCCTTATCGCTTCAGTGCTCCTATTTATTGTTTTACTCTTAACATACAAACTGTTTAACCGAAGTTCTAACCGTATAAAAATAGCACTCGCTATCTTTTACAGTCTCATATTCGGATTTGGCTGGATACCATTTTTCCTTGCAGAAGTTACAAATAAGGCTGATTATATACCGCATATTATCGTGTACGAAATATGTACAATGATTGGAACAATCCTTATTTTATATTTACTTCACATATTACAAACGCAAATTCGTCTTCAAAATGAACTTATGAATGCTGAAAAATTTCATTTAATCGGTGAAATGGCAGCTTCTATCTCTCATGAAATTCGTAATCCTTTAACTTCAACGAAAGGATTTTTGCAACTTTTACAGTCAGATACATGTTCTGAAAAGGAACGGAAATTATATATCGACATAGCCATTAATGGTATCGAACAAGCAAATCATGTTCTTACAGACTACTTAACTTTTGCAAAACCGAGTATTGAAAAAGAACAACAATTACAAGTAGAGGAAGAATTACTTCATGCGTTATCTTTAATTACACCTCTCGCGAATTTAACAAATGTTCGTATACACTACATAAAACAAAGTACATCGTTTTTTATAGCTGGTGAAAAGCAAAAACTGAACCAATGCTTATTAAATATTTTAAAAAACTGTATTGAGGCAATGCCTAACGGCGGTGACCTTATTCTTACATTAGTTCCAGACCATAAACATCTACAATTGTTTATAAAAGACACAGGAGTTGGTATGGATCAAGAACAAGTAAAACGACTCGGGTCACCTTTCTATTCAACGAAAGAAAAGGGGACTGGACTCGGAATGATGGTCGTCTTTAGTGTCATCCAAGCAATGAATGGGAAAATTGATATTATAAGCGAAAAAGGGACAGGTACAACCTTTTTGTTAACTTTCCCGCTCATAAAAAAAACGTGATGAAATTCATCACGTTTTTTCTGTTCCTTCCACTAATTCAGCAAAAGCTTTCACTTTTCCATGTGGTTTTTGATTCTCTTTACGAGCTTTCCAAGCACGTTCTTCTTCTCGCTTCTTTTTCGCCATACTTTGTTCACTCCTTCTAACTCTTTCACGAAGTATTATTCCAAAGTGGGATAGGAAACTATGCATCGTTTTTTCTGTCTCACTTTGGAATCTTTATCATGCAGCCCTCCGCTTTTGAAGTGAGGTTTAATACTACGCACAAAAAAAGAAACGGGCAGATCACCCGTCTCTCTCGTCTTATCGTTGTAGTATTGAATGTTTCGCCTCTTTTAACTGCGTAAGATGTCGTTGTTCGTGCAAATCAAGAAATTGAACCCACTGATACAAATTTAAATCATTAAAAATAGGATGCTTTAATCCATTTTCAAATAATTCATTTTCATCTATAACACTATGAAGCGCATGTAATAGTTCTTGTCGTGAATGTTCTAGTAATTGAATTCCTTGTTGTTTTTTCATTAAAGTTTCTGTTGGTTTCATTTGCTGAGGAGCTTCTCGTTTATGTGTGCGATCAAGCGTAAGTTGGAGGTCTTTAAATGGAGCCAGTTTTCTTTCTTTTTTTTGTAAAGCATATACAAGGGCAGATGTGACAGATTGTTCAACCAAATGCAAGTGATGTAAAATCTGAATGATACTCCATTTATCACGGCGTGGCTTTACATTCACTTCTGTATCATTTAACATTTCAATTTCTGATAATAGCGTGCTTCGGGTAGAGTGTAATGAGTTCACCAAACTTTCTAAACTCACATCCATATTAGAGTGGAGCATACTTCTTTCCCCCTTTTTGTTGGTAAAAAGAGGTGCCCTATATTCGAAACACCTCTTTTGATAATTCTGAATTTTCTTTTATTATCTCATTATTTTCCCATTATGTCGATGTTAAACATGTGAAAAAAAGCGCATGTTTTTTACAATTTTGTGTCGTCAATCGCGTGTAACCATGCTTCAATTTCGGTAATTACACTTTTCACACAGCCTTCAGCAAATGGCGATGTTAAATTTGCAACTTCTACTAATTCTAAGAATGATTTACTTCCACCTTGTTGGCACAGATTCACATAATCTTCCCACGCATCTTGTCTATTATCTCTTGCACGTTTCCAAAATTGCAGTGCACAAATTTGCGCTAACGTGTAATCGATATAGTAGAACGGCGAGCTATAAATATGTCCTTGACGTTGCCAGAAACCACCGCGCTCTAAATAATCATTATCTTCGTAGTCACGATGTGGCAAATACTTCTTCTCTATGTTACGCCATGCTGTCTTACGCTCCTCAGGTGATGCTTCTGGATTTTCATACACATAATGCTGGTATTCATCAACAGATACGCCATATGGTAAAAACAGAAGCGCTGAACTTAAGTGAGAGAAGTAATATTTATCTGCATCTTCTTCAAAGAATAGCTTCATCCATGGCCATGTAAAGAATTCCATGCTCATAGAATGGATTTCACACGCTTCATACGTTGGCCAATTATATTCTGGAATTTCAAATTTACGGCTTTCATATACTTGGAAAGCATGACCAGCCTCATGTGTTAATACGTCAATGTCACCAGATGTTCCATTAAAGTTCGAGAAAATAAATGGTGCTTTATAATTTTCAATATATGTACAATATCCACCGCCAGCTTTTCCTTTTTTCGCAACTAAATCTAATAAATCATTATCTAACATGAAATTGAAAAACTCATCTGTTTCAGCCGATAACTCTTTATACATCGTTTTCCCATGATTAATAATCCAATCTGCATCTCCTTTTGGAGTCGGATTACCTGTAGCAAACTCAAAGTTTTCATCGTAATACGCTAACTTCTCTACATCGATACGCGCTTTTTGTCTCTTTCTTAATTCCGTTGTAACTGGAACAATATAATCAAGTACTTGCTGACGATAATTCGCCACCATCTCCGCATTATAATCTGTACGGTACATTCTTGCATATCCAAGTTCAACAAAGTTTTTAAAACCTAAAGTTTTTGCGATTTTCGTTCTCACTTTAACAAGCTCATCATAAATACGATCTAGTTCTTCCTCATTCTCCGCTAAAAATCCGTAGTATGCTTCACTTGCTGCTTTCCGTTCGCTTCTTTCTTTTCCTTGCATAAACGGAATCAGTTGCGATAACGTTCGCTCTTCTCCAGCAAAGTCAATTTTTGCAGATGCTAATAACTGCGTATATTGTGAAGACAATTTGTTCTCTAATTGTAAATCCTTCACGACTTCATCTGAATATGTTTTCAAATCACATTCTGCTAAGGCAAATAATTGCTTTCCATAATACGCCTCTAATTCTTCACGAAATGGAGAATTAATTAACGCCTTATAATATTTTGTTCCATACCCTTGTACAACTGGAGAATATTCATCAAAGAAATCTTGCTCTTCCTTATAAAAAGCATCTGTCGTATCAACAGAATGACGAATGTAACAAAGGTTCCCCATTGTACCAAAATCATTACGAATTTCATTAATTGAATTGATTACTTGTTTTTGTTCTTCAACCGTTTTTGTATTATCAAACTTTTCTAAAGCAACAGTAAACTTCTCTTTTAATTCCTCAATATTTGGCCGTTTATATTCATAGTCTTTAAATGACATGAACGAGCCCCCTCTCCGTTATATGCATCATTACTATAATTCAATGCTCACTTGCATATTTCCTTTTATTCTTTAGCAAAAAGCAGCAGTTGCTGTCATAATGACATGTAAACAAAAAAGCCTTGGATTTATTTATCCAAAGCTCATTTGGAACATATTATTATTTTTCATACTTTCCAATTTTTTTTAGTAGGCCAAGTAATTCATCCTTTTCATCCTTCGTTAACATTTCAAAAGACTGATGTATAACTTGCTCATGCCCTGGAAAAATAGAAGCAATAAAGCTCTCTCCAGACTCAGTTAATTGTGCATAAATAACACGTCTATCATTCGGGCATGGGATTCTCTTTACTAGCCCCTTTTTTTCTAGCTTATCTACAACATATGTAATGCTGCCGCTAGCTATTAAAATACGCTCACCAATTTGCTGCAGTGGTTGACCACCTTTATGATATAGCAGTTCTAACACAGCAAATTCAGTTGGATTTAACCCGTTACTTTGTATGGACTTATTTGTAGTATCCATAACAGAACGATGTACACGAGATAATGCGATAAATACTTTTAAAGATTGAGAAATATCTTCTCGTTCATTATTTGATGTCATACAACTTTCAACCCTTCACTTAAATTCTCAGCAATAAAAAGAAAAAATAGCTTAATACTTCATGTAATTTCCGAATGAGTATTCATTCACTCACTCATTTCCTCTCCCCTAACGTACTCCGAATGATTCTTGAATAAAAACATGACAATTTTAACATAGTTTATATATAATGATAATAAAAAAGAAGGAGTACCAAATTTGAAATTCAAATTCCAAAGCATAGTTTTATATATATTGCTTGTTATCCTACCAACAATAGGGATTGGTGCTACATTTTATTCGTATCATACGTATAAAATGAACCAGGAAAACAAACTATCTGCTCACACTGTTCTCTTTTTATATAGAGACTATTTAGACCATCATCTTGGTGAAGCAATCTCAGCCTTAGAGATGCTCGCAAAGATCGTAGGGACTGAAACCGGAAACATGAATGGGATTAAACAGATTGTACATGATACGGATGGCAATGACGAACGTTTTTCTGGTCTATATTATGCTACGACAGACGGGATGATTACAATCGCATCCGAAGGCGAATCAATGCCTGTTGACGTCTCAGACCGCCAGTATATTCAAGACGCCTTACGAACTAAGAAAACAACTGTATCATCAGTCATTACAGATCGCGTTCTTGGACATCAAGCTATTATGATTGCCTCTCCAATATTTAATAAACAAAAAGAGCTCTCAGGCTTATTATTAGCTAGTTTACGCTTTGACTACATTTCATCTTCTTTAAATGCTATTAAACCACAATACCATTTTGAAGTAACTGATACG
Source organism: Bacillus luti (assembly GCF_001884105.1). Classification (GTDB taxonomy): domain Bacteria; phylum Bacillota; class Bacilli; order Bacillales; family Bacillaceae_G; genus Bacillus_A; species Bacillus_A luti. Next base: position 39,014 of record NZ_MACI01000011.1, read on the forward strand.
CATGGTGTAGTTTTTCTAACTGATGATAATAATGGCACAAATGATAAGCATTCTAATATGCTTACTACCCCGCTACAAAAATTAAATTGGACGGTCTCTGTTTCTCCGTTACCTATTCACAAGAAAATTTTATATCAGCTAGTTTCAATAGAGTGTGTAGCTACTTTATTTTTAATGTCTATTTTATTTTTGCTTGCTCAATATATATTATTAAAACGTCAAACAAAACTGGAAAGACAACAAAATGAACTGCAAAAAATTGAATTGGTTGGAACTTTTGCAGCGAGTACAGCACATGAAATACGAAATCCTCTTACTGGAATTAAAGGACTCGTCGCTCTATTAAAGGAGAAATATAAAGATGAACAGGATCAGTTCTACTTTTCCATAATCGAACAAGAAATAGAACGAATTAATGAAATTGTAAGCGAATTTCTTATTCTTGGAAAGCCAACTGCCATCATCGAACAAACATATGATGTAAGAACAATTCTAAATGAGGTAGCATTGATTATTCAATCTGAGGCGAATCTACATAACATTGTATTCCATTTACATTTGCCAGACCATCCTGTTTATATCCGGTGCTCAAAAGACCATATGAAACAAGTGGTTTTAAACATTACAAAAAATGCAATTGAAGCCATGAGCTCTAGTGATACATTAACAATTATCGTCACAAACAATAAGACACACGCACAATTGCAAATTATAGATACTGGAAAAGGGATTCCAAAACATATTCAAAAACACCTCTTTCATCCGTTCTTTACTAATAAAGATACTGGAACAGGTCTTGGACTTGTCATATGTAAACGAATTGTAGAGATGTACAATGGGCATATTTTTATAGACAGTATAGAAAACGAAGGAACGACAGTTCATATCGAAATTCCGTTACACATAGTATAATTATCCTTACCTCGAAAGGATAATTATACTTATTTCATAAAACCAGCCACAAGCATTCGCCAAAAATTACTTGATTTTCCCTCATACCCGATTTGAAAAATAGGTACCTTTATAATTGAAAACCATTTCGGTGTTTGCTTTTCTTTATAACACTGGTACTGTAAAATAAGCTTGTCCAACTCTTGACTCACTTGAATTGTCTCCATACTATTTAACCCACTTGTTAATCCTAATTGAATCATTTCTTCACGTTTCATATGAATATCACGTGAAAGCTTTTCTAATGTGTACTTCCTTTTTACAGTAAACATCCATATCCCCCTTAGTATACTTCCTTGCTCTTCACTTCTCCATTGACCTTTTTACCGTTTTATCATATGTAAATTTGAAGAATCAGAAAATTTAACATTTTCTCCCTGTAATTTACAAATCTTTACCCTCACTTTGAGAATTATTACAAATTATTCTATCTTTGTAAATACATTCGCAATAATAGACATTTTTTTCATCTTCTTTTTTTATAAATATCAATTAAATAGCGGATTCTCTATTTTTCACACTCTTTTCTTCGACATTTTTTGTTTAATTTATATAAAAAAGCAAAACATAATGATGATTGATAAAGTGAAACTTTAATCAGTCGGCGGGATGGTTCACCACACCGATTATTAACCCACACCAATCGGACGTTTACGGACAGTTTTCCTATCTAACTTCTTTGCTCCAGCCGAATTTGAGGTGTGAATCTTACTTCCCGCAAATAGCGGGATAAAATAGAAAGGAAATATTTATATGCGCAAATATACGATTGCAATGCTCATTTTTACTATGTTCTTACCGTTTTTCTTGTTTCCGATTCAAGCAAATGCTCATACGAATAAAGTAGCCATTGTCATTGATGACTTCGGCAATAATATGAAGGGGACTGATAAAATGTTATCACTTCCCATCCCACTGACTGTTGCTGTTATGCCTTTTCTTCCTTCCACAAAAGAAGATGCAATAGCAGCCCATAAAAAAGGACACGAAGTTATTATACATATGCCTATGGAACCTATTAAAGGTAAAAAAGAATGGCTTGGACCAAAAGCAATTACAACTGATTTAAGTGATGAAGAAATAAACAATCGACTCGAACAAGCGATTCAAGAAGTACCGCATGCAATTGGAATGAATAATCATATGGGGTCAAAAGTAACAGCGGACGAAAGAATTGTACGACTTATACTTGCAGCTTGTAAAAAGCACGGTTTATTTTATTTAGATAGCAAAACAAACCCTAATAGTGTCGTCCCAAAAATCGGAAAAGAATTAGGAGTGCCGATTATTGAAAACCAACTATTTTTTGATGATGTGTATACAGCAGGACATATTTCAAAACAAGCCCAATTACTCATCAAAAAAATTCAAGAAAAACCTATAATGGTAGCTATCGGACATGTTGGGCCTCCAGGTGAAATTACGTCAAACGTTATTGAAACCTCTATTCCTAAAATTCGCGAACATGCAGACTTTATTTTTTTGTCTGATTTAGCATTATCTCCACCTCCTGTTTCAAAATAATATTCATTCCTCATACTAAAAAAGGTACCAATCCATATGTAGCAGATCGGTACCTTTTTTAACTTAAATATAATCTACATGACTCACCCTAAAACCTTTTTTCTCTATTTTTTCGATTAATTGCTTTAATCTTTTTTCATTTAACTCATCTGTTATATTTACAATCACACGGCGAATATATTGATCGCCGTTATCTAGCGTAAACAGTCCACCGATATTATATGCTTTTAACAACGTCCCGAGTTCTTTAATCGTTCCTTTACAATCTTGGGTTGCAATTGTTAATATATAACCACCCGTCTGCATACCGAATGAATCTTCAATAACATCAAATACATTGGAATGTGTTAAAATACCGACAAACTCATTATAATCATTTAAAACGGATAAAAACGGTAAACGACGAATAACATAAAATGCTCTGAAGAATGAATCCTTCTCAAAAATAAATGCAGAGGAGTCTTCCAGCATATCTCCTGTACTTAATTTCTCTAAGCCGTTATTACATTTCTTTTCTAATAGATCTACTTTATAAATAATCCCCATGAATTTCTTCTCATCTTCTGCTAATACAGGGATTGCTCGAAATCCCGTTTCATTCATAATTTGCAAAGCCTCTTCACCGGAATCGTTTATTTTGCAAAAGGTTACTTGCTGTTTTGGCAGAAAATGATATTTAACTCGCAAAATATGTTCCTCCTTACATGTCAACATGTAATCTATATATAATAAGGAGACCTATATTTTATGAGTAAAATTATTTTTAAAACGCTTTCATTTATTTGTTGACTTGTAACAACATCACAAACATTTTTATATAACAGAACTTTTCGCACCCTTAATCATTAACAACTTCACATGATAATTCATTAAATATTCTATACCCTCTAACCATTTTTTCGCTTCTTCTGGCGTTTTTCCCCACACGATCATGCCATAATTATGAACAAGAACAACTCCTCCACCTTCAATAAAATTCGGAACATTACTTTCTAATAAATCAGCAAATTTCTTTTCATCTTCTACAATTGGAATTGTCATTTCTGTTATGCCTTCTTTTCCAAAAACACGTTCCACACTACGTTTATCGAATGTTACTTCTCCTTCTTTTCCATACAACTCTGATATTAAATGACTATCTACAGTCTGCACTTGTAAAATGCATTCTGCACTACTTTTTTTATAAATATCCGCATGCATAAATGATTCTGCAGCTGGTTTCTCTTCATTTTCAAAGACTGGCTCACACATGCAATTTACGACAATAAAATCCTCTTCTGAAAATAGCCCTTTATCTCTTCCCTCGACATTCACTAAAAATGTTAATGGCTCTTTTGACGTACATAATGATAAACTAATTTTTGTACCATAAAACCAATCACGAAGTGCCAATTCAGACTTCACATCTTTTAATTCATTCCATTTCTTCAGAAAAAATAACATTTCGTCACCCCCGGCATAATATTCATATAAGGTTCGAATCCTTTTTATGTAAAAGGAATATTTTTTGATTATTCTAAAAATTTAATTGAATTATCACATGAGAATGCTTTTTTGTCAATATGGTTTCACAGCTCTTCTACAAAATGGGCCCTTCATATACTTAGTAGCCTCTTCATTTCATACATAAAAAAATACGTTATTCTTCTTATTTAAAGAATAACGTATTTTTCTTATTTTTTATTTCGTTATTGCGTTATATAAAAACTGTGCATACTCTTCGCGTTTTACGAAGTCATCACCTAAAAAGTTTCCTTTCCCATCACCTTTTGATATGTTATTGTCCGCTAAAGCTTTCACATATCCTTCTGCCCAATGACCCTTTGGTACATCTTTAAAGCTCCCTACAGTATTTCCATTTTCCTTCAACTGGAATACTTTTTGTAGTACTACTGACATTTCATATCGAGTTAATACGCCATCTGGACGGAACTTACCATTGCCATCGCCCGTCATAATTCCGGCTTGTGCAACTGCTTCAATAGCCCCTTCATACATATTTCCTTTCGTATCTGTGAACTTCGTTTTCTGTTCTACATTTTGCTCCAACTTCAAGTACTTTTGTATTAAAACTGCTACTTGACCACGAGTAACGTTATCACCAAATCCAAATTGTCCATTTCCATAACCTGCAAATATCTTTTCTTTCGCTAAATGATTAATTGCTTTCTCTGACCAATGGCCCTTTGGTACATCTTTAAATTCTATTACTTCTTCAGATACTTTTTGATTTACAACATTTTGAATTACAGAACCGGTGAAGAAAATGCCTGTATCCGCAAATGGGTCTTTCACACCAAATTCATATACTTTCTCACCTGGTGTACTCCACTTCACTGCATCGTTACTATACGTACCACCTTCGCTCTTCAAACGAATTTTTGTAGAGATTTTACCATCCTTTTCGTATACAGGTACTTTCACTTCTTTATTTACTTCTGTTTCCTCTAAAAATACTTTTTGATTTTGAACATTAATGTAAGCTGTTTTACTTAATTCTACAACTGGTCGAACATCACGGATTTCATTTGCAACAAAACTTAAGAATACTAACTTTTTCAAATTACTAGCCGGTGTTAAGTCTGCAATATAATTCGCTTCTAAATCAAGTTTTTGTAAGTTTACTAGACTTGATAATGGAGTAATATCCTTTAACTCATTGTTAGGTAAGTGTAATTGTTTTAACTGTGTCATCTTACTTAGAGGAGTAACATCTTTTATTTCATTTTTCCCGATCCACAATTCTTCTAATTGCTTCATTTGCTCAATGCCGGATAAATCTTTAACTTTATTACGTGTTAATACTAAGTCTGTTAAAGGTAATGAATATAACGGTTTAATATCTTCAATTTGATTACCAGCTAAAGTTAAGTATGTTACATTTTTTAACGCGCTTAATGGAGCAACATTCGTAATTTTATTATTTGCTAAATTCAAGTAATCTAGTTGTTCCATTTTCGCTAATGCTGTTACATCTTCTATTTGGTTACCTGATAGATATAAACTTTTTACATTTTTCATTTCAATTAGTGGTGCAACGTTTGTAATTTTATTATTACTCAAATCAAGGGATTCTAAATTATCCATCTTAACAAGTGGTGTTACATCTGAAAATTCATTACCACGCAAAGCTAAATGATTTAATTGCTTTAAGTTCGCAAAGAACGACGGATCTTTTATCTTCGCATTCGCAACTGTTAAAGATTTTAAATTCGGCATATATTTTAATGCACTATAATCAAGAATCTCATTCGTATTTAAAAACAAGTCCTTTACTTGTAATAACTCTTCTTTCGTAATTGGTGTATTTAAATCTTTTCTATTAAATACTTTTTTATTAACAAGTTCTCTTAATTTGTTATCTGTTATCATATTTTGAGTATCAACCGGATTATCTATTTCCGTATTGCCTGAATTAGAGTTATCATCTGGTTTCTCTGTTTCTTTGTCACCTACAGTTGGATCTTTAATTTCAAATTGAACTTGATATTTGTGATCATATCCAATAGCCGGAATAAGTATATGCATTTGCATATTATGCTTCTTCTCAAACTCGCCAATTTCAAATTGAACTACTTTCGTTCCATTCTTCCTCTTATCTTCTGACAAAACCTCCACATCATGAAATACGCCAGGTTGATTTTTATCTTCTATTCTAAGATATTGAAAATAATCGCTATCTTGTAAGGTTACAGTAACAATATTTTTCCCGTTTTCAATTGCTACTTTAGGATTTTTTATGTATTGAGAAACCATAGATGGCTCGTCTTTTTGGTCCTTATATATTTTAATCTCAGTATCGTATGTACGTTCATTAGCTGCTACCGATTGGTTTGCTTCAATCTTTATTGCTGCTAATGCTGGAGTAGAATAAGCAGCAAATGGAATTGCTAATGTTGTCGCTACTAATAGCGCCTTCATATAATTTTTTTTCAAAATAATATCCCCTATCATATATAATTTTTATAATTGATAACTTTTATCAATTACCTACAAATAAATGATAATGAATCTCATTATCATTGTCAATGGTAATATTACATTAAGTTTATATTTCCATGTATAAAAAATAAAAACCCTTTATTCAAAGGGCTTTTTTACCTATTGTATGAAGAATTTCACTTTTTTCCTTCTCATTGATGACACCAATTTTTTGCAGAATATTCGCGTACAATACAAGTTTATTATATATTCGTTCTGACATGTTTCCCCTTCTTTCCTTCGACCAACTTTTTTTGTATTGGTAAATTATATGAAAGAAATGAGAAAATGTGTCCACTTTTTGCATGAATACAAATCTTTTATCCCGCTATTTGCGAGCAGTAAAACTCCCACCTAAAAATCAGGTGGGAGTTCAATTTATTTAGCAAACTGTCCATTGAATATTATGCTTTTTAGCTTCTTCTTCAAAACTATATGGCATTTTTTTATCACAAATAACATGCTGAATACGAGAAAAGGCTGCTATTCGATAATTCCCTTTTACGCCTACCTTTGTATGATCACATAGAATATATGTTTTTTCCGCTAATTTCATCATCGCTTCTGACAGTTTCGCTTTTTCTAATTCAAAGCTGGAAACTCCAAAACTAGGCAATAACCCGTCCATCGAAATAAACGCTTTATGAAAATGAAATTGATGAATGACTTGCTGAGAAATAGATCCTGATACGCGTGAATGCTTTGGAGATACTTTCCCGCCAATAAATAAAACTTCGCCGTGAAACATCTTTTTATTAATGGAAGAGATTAATTGTGTTGCAACTGGAAAAGAGCTCGTAACTATCGTTAAATTTTTACGATGAACAAGATATGGTACCATTTGAAGTGGTGTACTCCCATCATCAATCGCAATAACATCTCCATCTTCCACAAACGTTGCTGCTTTATAACCAATTCTTTTCTTCTCTTCTATATGCAGCATTTCTCTTTCTAGCATCGGTGCCTCTACCCCGGCTCCAGGAAGTTGAACAGCTCCACCATACACTTTCTTCAGCTTCTTTTCACGATCTAATTCTTCTAAATATCGACGAATTGTTTCTGTTGATACAGCAAATTCTCTTGCTAATTCTGAAACTTTCACTTTCCCTTTAAACTCTACCTTTTCAAGAATGGTTCGCTTTCTTTCTTCTCCTACTACAGACATAGCTTCACCCCATTTATATCTACCTCATAAACTTCCTTGCTTATACAAAGTTATAATTTTCTTTGTAAGTAGAAACCTCTTCATGAATATGAATACCACGCTTTTCTAACTCATCAAAAATCATTTGCGGATTCTCAAAAGCGAATTCGGGTGTAACAATACCAACTCTATTTACATTTCCATTTGCAATTAGCTCTGTAGCAATCCCAAATGGAATACCAACGTTTCTCGTATAAGCTCTTAATTTTTCCCATCCTGCAATAGATCCATCAGATAACGGATGTGTATGATATAATACATGCCTTTGCTTCTCATTATTTTTCATACCTACTACTTCTACATGAAGTGCATAACCATAAAGCTCTGTTTCTTGTCCTTCTTTTGATTTTAGTAAATACTTTGAAATGCAATCCATAATCCCAATCTCTTTACCATCTATTTCAATCTGATCATTACGCAATATGCCGTAATCATATAAGGCGCGTACGAGCTGCATGTTTTGCTTTGGCCAAGTTCCTCTCGTCTCGATCAATTTGACACCTTTATTTTCTAACGCCTTTGCTAACGTAAACGTTTCAGAATGCGGTATGATATACTGCGTTGTCTTACCATAAGGCGCCGGCAATTCAATTTCTCTCGGGCGCGCAAACGGGGGTACCTGCTTAAACTCACCATCTTCATACACTGTACGCGATGGTAAATGTGGATCATACTCATATGTCGTTGTCTCTGTAATAGATGCAGAAAAAGCAATCGGACGATATGAACCATGACTTACACGAACTGACTCTACCGTATCTAGCTGATTTGCTGCATGCATGGCCATCATTTGCGTTACACCTGGCGTCATACCAAATCCAGGTAAACATGTTTTTCCGTTTTGAACAAATATAGAATGCGAATCATTTTCTTCACCAAATCCGTTCAAGTTCACACCATGACAACCTGCTTCTGCGATACATCGAGTAGACAATCCATTTAACTTAATTGTCGTACCATCCATTACAATGTCATAGCCCTTCATTTTTGCAACTGTATCCTCATGATTTGTTACATCTACTTTCACAAAATCAACACGAGGATCGTTGAGCCATTCTACTACTTTAAGGCCCTCTTCCTCATTAAAATCGGCTACCGTAATTGTCTCAAATGATGAATATTGAACTAAATCCAAAATTGCTTCACGACAAATTTTACCTGCTCCACCTAAGCAAAATACTTTCAACCTATCACAACTCCTTTCGCGATACTATCAACTAAGCGATTAATATCTTCTTCATGTACATCACCGATATTTCCAATGCGGAACGTATCTACTTTCGAAATTTTTCCTGGGTAAATAACAAATCCATAACGTTTTAGCTCGCTATATAACTGTTGAAACTCAAAGTTCTCTTTTGGATAAATGAAAGATGTAATAATAGGAGATTGATATTCTTCATCTACTAATGCTCGAAAACCAATTTCCCCCATCCTATTCACTAATAGCTTTTGATTGTTGTAATATCGGTTGTAACGTGCGCTTATTCCGCCCTCTTCTTCTAATTCAAGCAGTGCTTTATAAAAAGCATGTACAACATGTGTAGGTGAAGTAAAACGCCATTTCCCATTTTGATTTTCCATCGTTTCCCACTGATCGTATAAATCTAAAGATAATGAACGTGCCTGCCCTTTACATTTCAACAATTCATCGCGTTTTGCAATAACAAAGCCGAATCCTGGAACTCCTTGAATACATTTATTCGCACTACTAATTAAAAAATCAATTTGCAAATCAGCAATGTCTATTTCAATCCCGCCGAAACTACTCATTGCATCAACTAGTGTTACTTTTCCGTATTGCTTCCCTAATTTACATACATCTACAATTGGATTGATAATGCCTGTTGTTGTTTCACAATGAACAACTGCAATATGTGTAATCTCTTTATCTTGTTGTAATATCTTTTCTACTTCTACAATATTAGTAGGCTCCCACTCTTCTGTTTGACTGACCACCACATCTATATGTAACATCTCTGCCATTTGTACAATTCGCTTACCGTATGCACCATTTGTACAAACGAGAAGCTTTCCGTTTTTGGGAATAACAGAACCAATTACTGCTTCAACTGAAAACGTACCGCTTCCTTGCATTAATACTGTTGTATATTTCTCTTCTTTCTTCGTTGCTAACGATACAAGTTTAGCCCTTACTTCTTGTACCATCGTGTTATATTCAACATCCCACGTACACCAATCGTATAGCATAACTTCTTTTACTGTTTTTGTTGTCGTTAATGGTCCTGGCGTTAATAATAAGTAGTGATTTTCAGTCATGATCCCGTGCCCCTTTTATGAAATAATAAGTTCTTGTTTCTCGATATGTTCCATTACATTTTCGAGTTCCTGCATCGTTTCTATCGTAAAGTGCGCCCCATTTTCAACGAAACGATTACGAACTACTTCTATTTTTTCACGAAGTTCTGCTGGATCCATATGCTCCACTTCCTCTTCAGTTAAGCCGAGTTCGCTACTGCCAAGAATTACACCAACTGTCCACATACCAGCATTTCTTCCCTCTTTCATATCTGATACCGTGTCTCCAATTTTCATCATATGATTCATCGGATATACACCAAGTTCCATCGCATTTTTATAGCACATCCACGGATATGGACGACCCGCCGGAACATCATCTGGCGTTACAAGAAAATCAGGTTTATATCCTTGTAGTGCTGCTTCTTTTGCTACAATGTCCATCATTTCTCTCGTATAACCAGTCGTCGAACCAATTTTAATTCCTCTTTCACGTAAAGAAGCAATCACTTCTTTTACTCCATGAATTGGCGACGCATAGCGCGGTAAAATAGTGAAGAGGATTTCTTCAAATTCTTCATACATCTCATGAATGTCTGCTTCTGTTGGTGATTGTCCGAAAACACGATTCCACTCATTCGCAATACGAGGCATCTCCGTTAGTGCCCTTACATGGTCTATTTTTAATAATCCCATTGGCTTACGTGCTTCTTCTACGGTAATTGCAATACCGCGTTTATGGAAAATCTCCATAAATACTTCCAGTGGTGCAAAACATCCGTAATCAACTGTCGTACCTGCCCAATCAAAAATAACCGCTTCTACTTTCATTCAATCCATCACCCTTCTTATTTATCTTTTTTGCCATTGTGACGTTCGGTTACGAAGTGCTTTCGTTCCCCATTCATATACAACTCTTACTACAATATTTGTAACAACAATAAGTACACTCATTGCAGCTGCTGGCGCTACATTTCCTGCATCATCCATATTTACGATTGATACGGCAGCTAGTTTAAAATCAGCCGCGTATAAGAATACAACTGCAGAAACAGTCACCATTGAGTTTACAAAGTAGTACATAACCATCTCTAAAATTGCCGGTAAGCACATTGGTACTGTTACTCTAAAGAATGTTTTATAAAACGGAATACCCATCGACTGCGAAACAAGCTCAAACTCTCGATCTAATTTCTTTAAAGCAGTCGTTGCGGTAACGAATGTTACCGAATAAAAATGAATGATGTTTACTAGTACTAACACAGCGATTGTTCCGTATAAAGAATGGAACGGGTTCGTTACTGAAAGTCCAAATATTTGAATCGTTGGCTGACTAAAGAAAAAGACGTATCCCAATCCAAGTACTAAACCTGGTATCGCTAAAGGCACAATAGAGAAAAAATAACTTGTTTTTCTGAAGAACTGTAGCTGATCTATTTTCTCAATCGCATATGCGAACATAAATGTTAAAATTGCCCCAATCACTGCTGTAACTGCTGAGACAATTACGCTATTTTTAAATGCTTCGAGTCCATCTCCTGTTAAACTTGAGAAATTAAAATGCTCAAATGTAAAACTCATATTATATGGCCATACTTTCACACTTGCAGCAATACCAACTGCCACAAATAAAAGAATGATCATAAGTGTAATTACACTACAATATATGAATGAAACTACATCTCTTTTCTTATTAGCCGTTATTCTATATGGTACTGCTTTTGAAGATAAGAAATTTGCCTGCTTTCTTTGCGTAATACGATCAACTGCAAACGCAAATATAGCTGGGATTAATAAAATCATTCCGACAGTTGCACCCATCGGCATATTTTGTTGTCCAATTACTTGTTTGTATACATCAGTAGCAAGTACATTATATTGCCCACCAACAATTTTTGGTGCGCCAAAATCAGTGAAACTAAGTGTAAATACAACGAACATCGCACTAATTAATCCGTACTTTACACTAGGTAAAGTAACAGTGAAAAATTGCTTCATCTTACTCGCTCCTAACATATTAGAAGCTTCATATAAACGGTAATCAGATCCTTGGAAAGCAATTAATAATATAAGAAAGGCTTGCGGAAATGTATACATGACTTCAGCTATTACAATTCCTACTGGTCCATATAAAGGGATTTGTATACCTTCAAACAAACCAAACATCCCTTTCGTTACTAACCCTTGATTACCAAATAAATATGTAAGTGCGATACCGTGCATCATCGTTGGTGCAAATAATGGTAGCAACGCGATATATTGAAATACACGCTTCCCAAATACATTCGTACGACCGATCGCATAGGCGTAAGCGAAAGCAAGTGTCACTGCAATAATTGTTGTCACGCCCGAAATCCATATCGTATTTTGTAATGATTGAACTAACGTTGGTGTTGTGAAATATTTACTGAAATTCGCAACACCAATAAAAGCTCCATCTTTATCATAAAAAGCTTGTGTAAACAATTGTAATAGTGGCAATACAAGCATAATCAAAAAGGCAAGAATCATACCAATAATTAATAGTCTTTGTATCCACTCTTCTTTACCGATACGTCTCTTAATCTTTTTTTTCGTACTTTCTACCTTTAAATTTTCTAACATCTCCATCTATACAACAACCTTCTTTCCATATGACAACATATGATTTTCTGAGAAAGAGATTTGAATCGGCTTTCCTTTCCTAATAGCTGTTTTTTCTACTTCTGATGCCAATATATCTACAACGATTTTCTCATTATATAGATGTGTTTCCTCATCTATAACTCGCACTTCTGTCCGGTATACAGATCCGCGAAACTCCATGCTTTCTACAATTGTTTTAATACCATTATTTTGTACGACTGTTACATGTTCCGGACGAATTGCATGCTTTTCGTTATTTTTCGAAAAGAAATTAATAGAACCAATAAAATCTGCCACAAACGGATTAGCTGGTCTTTGATAAATCTCCTCAGGTGTTCCAATCTGCATAATTTCCGCATGATTCATTACAACAATTTTATCAGCCATCGTTAATGCCTCTTCTTGATCATGCGTGACCATAATAGTTGTTACTCCTACTTTTTCTTGCAAATCACGCATTTCTCTACGTAACTTTTCACGTACTTTTGCATCTAAAGCAGATAATGGCTCATCCAGTAACAAAATATCCGGAGACAGAGCGAGCGCACGTGCAAGTGCAACTCGCTGCTGTTGTCCGCCAGACATTTGAGCAGGATATTTATCTTTTACATTCAGTAAATCAACTAGTTCTAACGCCGATAGCGCCTTCTCTTTTACTTCTGCTTTTCCATATTTTTTTGTCTTTAAGCCGTATTCAATGTTTTCAAGTGCTGTTAAATTTGGAAATAGTGCATATGATTGAAACACCATTCCAAAATTCCTCTTTCCAGGAGGTAATGCTGTAATATCTTTTCCATTCACAGCTATACTGCCTGTTGTTGCCTCTTCTAGCCCTGCTAAAATTCGAAGCAATGTTGTTTTCCCACAGCCACTTGGGCCTAATAAACATACAAACTCATTTTTTTTCACAGTAAAAGAAATATCTTTTAACGCTGTAAATGCATCAAACTGTTTTTGAATGTGTTGAATTGATAAATATTCGCTCATTTTTTCTCTCTCCCACTCACTTACTTTTTCGGTTCTGCTTTTTGGCCAAACTCTTTTTCCCATTTTTCTAAAATTTTGTCGCGATTTTCTGCTGCCCACTTAAAGTCATTCTTTTTGTATAACTTTTCTGTCACATCTTTCGGGAATCCATCTGGAAGTTTATAATCATTTTTAATTGTCGCAAATCCATTTTTCTCGAAGTACAACTTCATTACATCATCAGTAATTGCCCAATCTAAAAATGCTTGCGCTAATTTTTCATTTTTTGCATTATCTTTTTTAATAAGTGCGTTCGCTTCTACTTCCCAACCTAATCCCTCTTTCGGCAATACAACTTCAACTGGTGCACCTTTTTGTTTCTCTTTCAAAGCACTATAAACCATCGATACGCCAACTGGATATTCACCTGCACCTGCTAGTTTCGCTGGTTTTGAACCTGAATGTGTATAAGATGCCATATTATCATGAAGTTTCTTCATGTACTCCCAGCCTTTATCTTCACCCATAATTTGTAACCATGCAGAAACTGTTAAGAATCCTGTTCCCGAAGATGCTGGATGTGGCATAACAAGCGTTCCTTTATACTCTGGTTTCGTTAAATCTTCATACGATTCCGGCATTGGTAAATTTTTCTTTTTTAATTCTTCTTTATTTACAGCAATCCCCGTCATAAATGCAGTATTTCCTACCCATTTTTCTGGCTGCTTATCATCTTTAAATTGCGGAAGAACACGATCTGCTCCTTTTGGAGAGTATCCTTTTAACATATCTTTTTTATCTAAAGCCAATAGACTTGATGCAGCAGTTCCCCATACAACATCTGCTTGTGTATTTTTTCCTTCCGCTAGCAATTTCGCTGTAATAACTCCTGTTGAATCACGTACAATGTTCAACTTAACATCGGGATATTTCTTTTTAAAAGAATCAAGATAAATTGGTACAAGTTCTTCTTCAATCGCTGTGTAAACAGTTAATGACCCAGATAATTTATCATCTTTTACTTTTGCCCCAGCACTTTCTTCTTTCTTTGCACCACACCCCATTAATAACGAAAATACCATTCCAGTTGCTACAGCTTTAAAGATTGTTTTTTTCACTGTCTCTCTCTCCTTTTACAAATCTTATGTACAACTCAAATATAAACAACTAGTGTAAAAGCAGTATTAAACCAACATTAATCTTTTGTTTGTTGTTTGTTTTTGTGTAATACGTTGCTACTTCTATGTTTTTTCATATTTTTCTGCTATTAGAAAACACAAAATTTACAAACAATTAAAAAAACCTTTATAATCCCACAAAAAAATGAGGCGTTTGTAAAAAACGCCTCATTTTTGTTTACCTTTTTTTGAATTACGATTTGCATACTTTGCGCTATTTTCTCCTTCGTACTCTAATGCAAATTCTGCATCTGGTAAGCTTTCTTTCGGAGTTTTATTATTGTTGATTGCCGCATTTTGTTTCACTTTTCTTTTTACCACTACATTCACCTGCTCTCAAGAAATCACTTTCTACTCTAGTTTGAAGCAAGCTGAAAGAATTATTACTGGCAAGTGTTAACAAGTACCTAAAAGCCGCTAGATGGAAATACTACATATGAACAAATGATTAAAAAGGAGCGATGATTTTGAAGAAGAAAGAAAAGATTCAGTCGCCAATTTTAGACGAAACGCTCCCGCATCAAATGAATTTTCCATCTTTTAAAGGAACAGGAAAGAAGATGCAACAACCTTTCATAAATCAATATGACGTCGTAATCGGAGACAGTAAATATGATTCCGAGAACAGTCCACTTCACAATTGGAGTGATGAAGTAGATCCTGCCATTATGGCTGGAGAAGAATGGATCCATCCTACAAATGATATTGGGTGGATTTCAGAAGAAAATCAAGAGTTGCTAAAAAAAGAAGTAGACAATAAGAATGAGGCTTTTATGCATCCGCAATTTGGCATTAACGACTAAAAAACCATTCTACCTAACCTAGGTAGAATGGTTTCATATGCTATCCAATAATGATTCGCTCTTTCGGATATTTATAGCGTGGCGGTTGTTCCCTTCCACCGCTAGCTAAAATAAATGTTAAAATACCAACACGTCCAATAAACATGAGTACAATAAGTACCAGTTTACCTACAGTTGTTAAATCTGGCGTAATACCCGTTGATAGTCCAGTCGTTCCGAAGGCCGAACAAACTTCAACGATTAGGCTCATAAGTGGCACATTTTCCGTAATAGATAAAATGAATAACGCCGTGGCACATAATAAAATCCCCATCGTCATAACGACGGATGCTTTTAGTACGTCCTCTTCATGTAGCTGACGTTTGAAGACTCTAACTGTTCTTCCGCCCCTTGCAAACGTGTATAACGATAATATGCTAACAGCAAATGTTGTCGTACGTATTCCGCCCCCAACCGAACTTGGTGATGCCCCGATAAACATTAATATACTCATAAACAAAAGTGTCGGTTGTGACAGTTCACGTATATCCATTGTAGCAAGTCCACCACTTCGCGTCGTCACAGATTGGAATAATGTATAAAATACCGTTTCATGCCATGATTTTCCTACTAAAAAATGATTTCGTTCTAATAGAAAAATCATAATTGTCCCAACAACCACGAGTGCAAAAAATGTTGTCGTCGTCAGTTTTGTGAATAATGAAAAACGAAATAGTTGCTGTCTCCTTTTACTAAGAAATTGCTTTATTTCCATTAGCACTGGGAAGCCGATAGCTCCTAAAATAATAAGTAACATATGAATCATTTGAACAATATAATCTTTTTTATACGGAATTAATGATTGTCCTGTTAAATCAAATCCACCGTTCGTCGTTGCACTAACAGCCGCAAAGAAACCGTGGAAATAAGCTTCTTGCCAAGTTGGAAAGTAAAGTAGAAATCTTGTCCCTAGCAGTATCGCTCCAATAAGTTCTATTGAAATAATTACAATTAAAATAGAACGCATCAATTCTACAAGCCCCGATAAATTCCCTTGATTATGGTCTGCCATAATTAATCTTCTTCTCTGCAAACCAATCTTTTTCCCCGTTATTATCCAAACAAATGTACCAAGCGCCATAATTCCTAAACCGCCCAATTGCAAAATAAGGGCTAAAACAATAATGCCCGCTGTGGTAAATGTATCTGAAATTGTAACAACAGATAATCCCGTAACACTTACCGCACTAACGGATGTAAATAAGGCGTCGATAAACGTCCATTTCACACCATCCTTTGTAACAAACGGTAAACTAAGTAATATCACTGATACGACTACTGCTAATAAATAAAACAAAACAATGAGTTGTACAGGACGTAATTTTTGTAAAAACTTTTTTATATCTCTCATTCCATCACTTCGCTACCTTTTTTCTATCGATTAAATAAAGAAAAATCTTCGTTTTCTTTATTTGTAAATAACTGCTCAAATAATTTGGCAAACACCATTCCATATACAGTTCCATTACCTCCATACGGCAATGCATAAAATAAATTATGTATATGCGAATCTTCTTTTAATATAGGGAGACCATCATGACTTCCCCCAAATGCTGCTGCCCAATAGTACTCTGCTTGTATTTTTTTATACTGCGGGAACATTTCTTTTACAATGTTAATAAGGCTATCGCGTTTATGCAATAACTTCGTATCACCAATTGCTTGAATTTTCATTGCCTCATCTAATCCACCTATAATAATACGTTTTTGATACGTTCGAAAATACAAATAAGGACGTGCTGTTTCCCAAATTAATGATTGCTCATGCCATCCCTCAAAATGATCTACCTCATTTGTCACAACTGCATAAGATGTTTCTACTGTTGTATTTTTTTCTTTCTTTCCAAAAAGCGCTTCATAACCTGTAGCCATAATAATATTCTTTGCTACGATTTGATTTCCTGCTTTCGTATAACATATTAAATCATTTTGAAGTTTTTTTATATGTATAGCCTCTGTATGTTCATGTATAGCGGCTCCCATTTGATTTGCTTTATGCAAGAGACTATGTGCTAATAAATATGGATTCACCTCAGCATCACCATGCGTATATAGCGCTGCTTTTCTTATAAAAGAATAACGTTTTTTAATATCAGATTCTGCAAAATATTCAACTGGAAATCCATACTCATGTAACGTATTATATTCCTCTTGTAAAAATGAAACATCTTCGCTTTTACTTGCATAATACAAACTATTTCGTGGAATAAAATGTGGATTTATATCGAGAGTTGGCACAACTTTCTCCATTGTTCTTAACGCTTCATAACAGAGTCTATATGCCCGTACCCCTTTTTCTTTACCAAATGTATGAATTAGAGAGGTTAACGATTTATCATGAAGAAATTGTAATAAGCCTGTATTAGCAGCTGTGCTACCACATGCGATTGCTCTTTTTTCAATGAGCGTAACACTCATTCCAATTTTCGCTAACGAATACGCTATATGAGCGCCTGCTTCCCCACTTCCAACTACGAGCACATCACATATCATATCACTTTCTAACGGTGGATAACAAGGTACAGAAACGCCTGTATTCCAATACAACTTACCAGTCATAAGTTTCATAATTATACTCCTACAATGTAAATTTCTCCTTTCTATGTTTTGTTATTTTCCATAAAAAAATCCAACTAACGTGCGCTAGTTGGATTTTTTTATTTTTAATTTGAACGCTCTTCAAGCCAATTTCCAATCGTCGGATATGTTTGTTTTACAGCTGTTCCGCCGTAAACGATAGACATATGTCCTGTTGGTAAACATACATATTGTTTATCTGTGCTAGAAATATGATCAAGTAAAGCTTCTACTTGACATGGCAGAGCAATATGATCACGCTTTGCGGAAATATTTAAGACATTAGCCTTAATATTTGCAAGGTCTACCTTTTGTCCGCGAATAACGAGTTCACCCTTAACCAGTTTATTATTTTGATAGAAATCACGAATCCACTGTCTATATGATTCACCTGGGAACGGAATACCATCGCCAACCCACTTTTGAACTAATTTCCAACTTTCGACGAAGCGCTCATTTTCTGAACGATCGACTAAAGCAACGTATGGACCAACAAAGTTTGTAATTGGCTTTAACATCTTGTTTCCGAAATCAATCATTTCTGGTGGAATGTTTCCGAATGTATCAACCGCTTTATCTAAATTGAAGTATTTTTCATCTAGTAAAGGACCATATAATCCTGTTTCAGAGAAGTCAAAAGGACTTGTCATGAAAATTAAATTACGAATTGGCATGTGCGGATGAAGTGCTGCATAAATCGATGTTAACGTTCCACCCATGCAATAACCAAGTAAAGAAATCTCGTCCGATTTTGCAGTTCGCATTACTTTTTTCACTGCTTTCGCAATATAATCGAACACGAAATCATCAAATTTCAAATGACTATCTTCTAAACCAAATGTGCCCCAATCCAGCATATACACATCGAAACCACGATCTACTAAATATTCCACTAAACTATTTCCTGGAGTTAAATCCATAATATATGGCTTATTAATAAGAGCATATATTAATAAGATTGGTACTCTCTGGGTTTTTTCTTGTTTTGGAATGTAACGATACAGCTTCGTTTTATTCTTCGTCCAAATAACCTCTTTCGGTGTTAAACCAACTTGTGGTTCTGGTTCGCGTAATAAAATTTCACTCGCTCTTTTCACACGACGATATGCTTTGCGATATTCTTCTGGGTACAACTCTAATTGCTTTTCCCATTCTGTTACGAATGTAGTCATTTTTCTATCTCCTTTTCGGTCGATTTCTTTCTAAAAAAAGAAGTGCATTCCTGCTATGGATATGCACTTTTTTCTTACTTCATTACATGTATAATCCGCCGTTAATATTTAATTGCTGACCTGTGATATACGCACCGTCACGGCATAGATATACTACACCTTTTGCAATTTCATCAGCTTGACCAAAACGTTTTTTCGGGATTTTCGCAACGATCTTTTGACGCACTTCTTCCGGTACTTCTGCTACCATTTCAGTGTCAATAAATCCTGGGCAAATTGCGTTTACAGTTACATTTGTTTTTGCAAGTTCTAACGCTAATGATTTTGTGAATCCTAACATACCTGCTTTCGCTGCTGAATAGTTTGTTTGTCCAAATCCACCAGCTTGACCGATAATAGAAGAAATACTAATGATTCTTCCTTCTTCTGCTTCTGTTATGTATGGAAGTACCGCACTTGTCGTATTAAATACACTGCTTAAGTTCACGTCAATTACGCGCTCCCAATCTTCACGATTTAACTTTTTGAATGTACGATCTCTTGTAATACCAGCATTATTAACAAGAATATCAACTTTACCAAAATGATTCACAGCTTCTTCTACAAGACGGTTTGCGTCTTCTACTTTAGAAACATCCGCTTGAACTGCATAAACGTCATGTCCTTCTTTTCCTAGTTCATTTACTAAATTTTCAGCTGCTTCTTTACTGCTATTATAATTAATAACCACTTTAGCGCCCTCTTGTGCTAATGCTACTGTAATTGCTTTTCCAATTCCTTTTGCCCCACCTGTTACAATTGCTACTTTGCCATTTAATTGAACCATTTCTTTTCCCCCTTAAATGAATTTGTGAACGATTGTTATGAATCATTTTGGTACTCATATGAATAGAGTCCATATATTAATTATGTTTCGTTGTTTATACATGAAAAAGAGATTCTCCCTCTCTCTCTTACACGTTATAAACAAACGCTTTTATCATTTTTTATTTTCCGGCTTATTCGCAGGCTTTACTTCTTCTTTTACAGGTACTTGTAGTTTAGCTAGTACCGCATTTTGCTTTTCTAGCAATTCTAAAATTTGATCAACTTTCGTTTCTAACGTACGCATATCTTGTTTTACTTTCGTAACATCACGCTTTAATGTAGGAGCTTGTCCTAAAGAATCTACTTTCTCCTCTAGAAACTCCTCAATGTTATCTACTTTATTTTCCAAGTTAATAACAAGCGTAGCCACTCTTGCAATATCCTCTTTTGTCGGCACGTTTACTTGTTCTAAATAGCTTTTTGTCGTATCATTTAATGCTTTTTGATAAAACAAATTCAAATCTAGAACGCTGCCCATCCAAGCAGAATATTCTTCTGTTTTAATTGTTTCATTGAGCGCTTTTCCCCAAAATGTTTCGGTTTGTTCATAAGCATTTTTCCATGCTTGTAGTGGATCGAATTTTTGATCAATCACTTTACCTACACTCCCTTTTTCGTTTTTGAAACAATTCAACCTATTCACTATTTTCTAATATTCTGAATAAAACTTCAACCCTATATTTTATTTTTCTTTATTTTCCAACAAATGTATTGACATTAAAAACAGATAGGTGTAAATTGCACTTATAAGCAAAAAATTCCATCTTACTGATTCATGAGGTGATGCACAATCATGCTACAAAATGAACCAGAACAACGCGAAAGTTTGGAAAACAACCAAGCGAAACAACCAAACTCCATGCCAAAAAACTTCTTAGTTCCCTTCTTACTTCTCTGTCTAAAAGACTGGAGTCTTCATGGTTACAAACTTATTCAAATGCTAATGGATATCGGCTTTTCTTCTGTTGACCAAGGTAATGTGTATCGAACACTACGCAAATTAGAAAAAGAAAACCTTATTTCTTCTACTTGGGATACAAGCGATGGAGGGCCAGCAAAAAGGATTTATTCTTTAACTGAATATGGAGAGCAATATTTAACAACATGTGCAACTTCTTTTGAGCATTACCAAAATATGCTGCGGACGTTTTTCACGTTATACACCAATGCATTCTTTCCATTTTCTACTTCTCCAGAAAAGGATGAAAAGGATTCTTCATCTTCACCTGGTGGTACAGCAGAGTAATCTGCGTTCACAATATGCAAAAAAACATTTGGGGGTCAAACAATGGAAACTAAGCCATACGAATTAGTCGATGCATTTTGGAAAAACTGGTCTCAATCTCTTTCCCTTTTCTCTTCAGCTGGGAAACAATTAGAACAACTTACTTTAGAAACGTTAAAACAACAACAAGACGCTCTGCATAAATTAACATCAGGAGTAGATGAGCTAGAAAAAGAATTACAACAATTCACTGCTCAGTTCAATAACCAATATACGGATTACGTGAAGCAATTAACTGGGAACTCCTTAAATGATCAAATTAACGAGTGGCAAGAAAAATGGAATGAACTTTCTACTCAAATGCACCAACTTACTGTTTCTCCTACGAAAACATCTCTGTCAATTCTTACTCAAACTAGTGGTCAATTTGAAGAAACAACAAAACACTTTATCGAACAACAACAAACGCAACGTGAAGAGGTTCAAAAACAGTTAGAAGTTTTTTTGGGAGAGTTCAAGGCCAAACAACTAGAACTCGCAAAGCAATTCGAGGAAAACTCAAAAAATCTATTTACTTCCATCAAGTAAGAAAAATGTGGCAACTAACCGCAGCACAAACAAAACTCTTTCTTCCTCCTACTACATCAAGATGGCTGGCATTTTTCGATATGGAAAAGAAGGAGGACAAAATGAATCCATTTCAAGAAGCACAAACTGTTCCGGAGCTTCGTTATGATGAGATTCAAGTCGGTGATCAAGCATCTTTAACAAAACAAATTACGGATGAGGACGTTATCAATTTTGCAAAATTGACTGGTGATGTCAATCCCATTCATATTTTAGATTCGTTTGCAAAAACGACAATGTTTAAAGAACGTATTGCTCATGGCATGCTCGTTTCCAGTTTTATTTCTACCATCCTTGGAACGAAACTCCCAGGCAAAAATACGATTTACTTATCTCAAAACGTTTCATTCCGTGCTCCTGTCAAAATCGGCGATACACTTCGTGTAGTGGCAGAAGTTATTAAAAAACGGGATGATAAAAAAATCATTACATTACAAACAAACATCTATAATCAATCAGGCGATATTGTCGTAGAAGGTACAGCGACAATACTGAAAAAAGAGTAGCAAATTTGCTACTCTTTTTTCTATCCAAGAACTTCTAATCACACCGATTACTTCCGGGTATGAACACATCGTTTCCACATAAAATAACGTTACCAGTTTAAATAGTGATTCGCTAAACTGGACTACTCATAAGGATGTGTATCAACATGGTAAAAACAAACAAACTACTAGTTCCAGGTGCAGAACAAGCGCTTGAACAATTTAAATATGAAATTGCACAAGAATTCGGTGTTAGCTTAGGCTCTAATACAGCATCTCGCTCTAACGGTTCAGTTGGCGGGGAAGTAACAAAACGCCTTGTTGCTTTAGCTCAACAACAATTACGTGGATAATACTATAACATATGGCTTAGAGGCAGATATTCTCTGCCTCTTTCTATTTTCAACATACATAATAGCGCTTTTTCACATACTAGTAAAAGCAAACCAAAAGGAGCGATATGTGACATGAAACGGATTAATATTAGCATGAGTCCTCCCCGCGTTCTTACTTTATCTTTCATTGTGTTATCCATTGTGGGCACATGCTTATTAAAATTACCAATTGCTACAACAACGTCTATTTCATGGCTCGATGCCTTATTTACAACCGTTTCTGCTTGTACTGTTACTGGGCTTGGTGTTGTGGATACTGGAAAAGTATTTACTTTGTTTGGACAGTGTGTCATTTTAACGCTTATACAAGTGGGCGGTCTTGGTATTATGAGCTTTGCTGTTTTAATTGCCATTATGCTTGGCAGAAAAATCGGGCTTCAAAACCGAATTTTACTGCAACAAGCGTTAAATCAAACGAATATTGGCGGCGTCATTCGTCTTGCCAAAGCATTATTTTTATTCTCTTTTACAGTCGAATGTATCGCTACTTTGTTTCTCTCTTTTGAATGGGTACCAAAATACGGGATTGCTAAAGGGCTATATTATAGCTTTTTTCATTCAATCTCAGCCTTTAACAATGCTGGTTTTTCTGTGTGGAGTGATAACTTAATGTCCCATTCCCATAGTATTCTTGTCAATCTTGTTATTTCCTCTCTCATCATTTTAGGCGGGATTGGTTTTACAGTAATCGTAGATATAAAAAGAAAGAAAAACTTTAAAAACCTTACTTTACATTCAAAACTTATGCTTTCTTCTACTCTAATCGTCAATATTATTGCTACCTTGTTTATTTTTATATTCGAGTTCCATAACTCCCTTTCTATGAGAGGGTTTACTCCCTTTGAAGAAGGAATGGCCGCTTATTTCCAAGCAATTTCAACGCGAACTGCCGGGTTTAATACGGTTGATATTTCTGCATTATCCAAACCTTCCCTACTATTAATGATGCTCCTTATGTTTATTGGTGCAGGTAGCGCTTCAACTGGTGGTGGAATTAAGTTAACGACATTTTTAATTATGTTTTTTGGCGTATTTAAATTTTTACAAGAGCAAGATGATATTGTCGTGTTTAAAAAATCTATTAAAGATACTCTCATTGTCAAATCATTAACCATTACTATTATTTCCATTTCATTTATCTTTTTTGCTATTTTAATTTTAAGTATTACTGAGCGTGTTCCTCTATTGATGAGTGCTTTCGAAGTATTTTCAGCATTTGGTACTGTTGGTCTCAGTATGAATTTAACTCCCCACTTAACTATGATCGGAAAAGCTATTATTATCTTTATGATGTTTTTTGGGAAAATGGGACCTTTAACATTGGCTTTTTCCTTTGCACGTAAAAAGAACCGGAAAATAAAATATCCGAATGAAGATATTTTAACAGGTTGACAACCGTATAAATTATCCATATAATGAGAATACAATAGCATATCTCCAAAGGGGAGTAGCGTCCAAGAATTTTTCTTGGAAACAAAGTCGTCATTACGTAGAACTTAGTTCTTCCGGCTTTGTTGGCATTTTCATTACATATGTCTAGCAAGACCTTTGCCTATTAACGGCAGAGGTCTTTTTTGTATTCATTACCAAATTCTTCCAGCGTTAATAGGCAGGAGTATGGGGAAGCTAAATAGTGGGGAAATTCTTCACTTATTTAGTACTTATAGAAATGAGAGGAGAATGTACATGGATGTATCATTATTATTGGAGTATGGTTGGGTATTACTCATCCTAATTGCACTTGAAGGGATTTTAGCGGCTGATAACGCTCTCGTTCTTGCAATTATGGTAAAACACTTACCAGAAGAAAAACGTAAAAAAGCACTATTTTATGGATTAGCGGGGGCATTTGTTTTCCGATTCGGATCGTTATTTATGATCTCATTCTTAGTCGATGTATGGCAGGTGCAAGCAATCGGTGCCCTTTATCTTATGTTTATCGCTGGTAATCACTTATTTAAAACGTATGTTAAAAAGAATACGGATGAAGAAACCGAAGAAAAAGAAGAAAAGAAAAAACAAGAGAACTTTTGGTGGACTGTATTTAAAGTCGAAGTTGCTGATATCGCCTTCGCTGTTGATTCAATTTTAGCGGCTGTTGCACTAGCAGTAACTTTACCGAAAACAGGATTAGGTACGATTGGTAGTCTTGATACAGGTCAATTTATCGTTATCTTTACAGGTGGACTTATCGGGTTAGTTATAATGCGATTTGCCGCAACTGCTTTCGTACAAATATTAAAACGTAAACCAGGACTTGAAACTGCAGCATTCTTAATTGTAGGTTGGGTTGGTGTGAAATTAGCAATTTATACGTTAGCACACCCTGCTTTAGGTGTCCTTCCGCATTCATTCCCAGAATCTACACCATGGAAGCTTACATTCTGGATTGTATTAGTCGGAATCGCTGTTGGTGGTTGGTTCTTCTCGAAAGAAGTAGAAGTAAAAGTAGAAAAGAATTTAGACGAAAAAGCGCTGTAATTACAGCGCTTTTTCTTTTTCCATTCCCTCTCTCAATGTCCAGAAAAAATTCCATTATACTACCTTTTGTAAACGTTTTCTTAATATATGTATGTCCTTTTTGTGAAACATTGCACAAACTTATTGAAACTGTGAACAATTCCATGTACTTTATTCATATAAGGAGTATTTATAGATGATGTACTAAAGGAGCGTATTACTCATGCTAGAACAAGGATTAGATTATGTTGTCAAACTGGCTAAGAGCAAAAAACAAATGCTAGATACAAACCCGATGCAATATTTCATCCGTGCCGCACTTGCGGGTATTTATATCGGTTTTATTATTGTACTATGTTTTAAATTAGGTAACTTTTTTCACATTGCAGATTCACCAGCAACTTATTTAGTTGCTTCCATGTTTTTCGGAATTGCCCTCGTACTTATTATATATGGCGGTGCTGAATTGTTTACTGGAAACACAATGTACTTCACTGTAGCAACTTTAAGAAAAGAAACAACAATTTCTGATACACTTCGTAACTGGGTCGCTTGTTATGCAGGCAATTTAGCTGGCGCTTTATTCTTTGCTTTACTATTTTACGCAACTGGCATTTTCGAAGCAATCGATCACGGTCATTTCATGAATAAAGTCGTTGAAGGAAAAATGAATACACCTACAATGCAATTATTCTTTAAAGCAATTTTATGTAACTGGCTTGTATGTCTTGCTTGTTTCTTACCTTCTCAAGTTAAAGGTGATACAGCAAAAATTATGATGATGATGCTACTCGTTTTCACATTCTTCTTATCTGGTTACGAACATAGCATTGCAAACTTATCTCTGTTTGCTTTATCTTTAGTTTCACCACATCCCGAGTCAATTTCTTTTGCAGGTGCTATTCATAACTTAATTCCTGTTACAATCGGTAACATTATTGGCGGTTCCGTATTTGTCGGTATGGTTTATCATTACTTAACAAAGAAAGCACCTACTGTTGAGCAGGAAGAAACTGAATTAGCAGCAGTTCAAACAGAGGAAATCATTCCTTTACAAGCTCATATGAAACATTAAAAACTCCAAAGTTTTACTTTGGAGTTTTTAGCTCCCCACATATTTCACAATAATATTGACTTCAATCTCTCCTTGTTCTTTCCCTCTTTCTATTCTTTGTCTCATCTTATACATACCAATGACATCATTTGTATGAAAGTGAATTTCCTTAACATATAATTGCTCTTCACAAAAAGCATCTACGAAATCAAGCCCATTACTCTGTCGCCATCCCATGTTAAAATCAAGGGAAAGAATATTCACATCATAATCCCGAACCATTTGCAAGGCACATTCTACTGTCGTTGCGGGCACATATCCGAACGGGCAACTTCTTTGATCATCCATATATACATTCATTTTCTATGTCCTCTCTACTTTGAATATACGACCAATACATAACAGATTGCCCCAAGACTAATAAAAGGACCAAACGGAATTGGCTTTCGTACTTCTATACGTTTTAATGCAATACCAATCCCGAAAAAGCAAAGACTAAAACAAGATGCTAAAAATAAAATGATAAAAATCCCCTTCACTCCTACTATAAATCCAAGTAACGAAAGTAGTTTTATATCCCCTCCGCCAAGACCCTCTGGATAAATCCTTCGCACACAATATAACAAAATAAAAATGATTCCACTACCAACTATACTATCTATCCAAGTAACTAATGGTACAAAAATACATTCTAAAGTAATCAAAAATGCAAACCAAATTAAAATACGATTAGGTATTAGCATATATACTAAATCTGTAACGGAAATAATGAGAAGTAAAGAAAAGAGCGATAAAATAGGAATAAGCTCTCGTTCTATTCCAATTACATATGCAGTAAGAACAAATAAACTCCCTGTAAGAAATTCAAATACTACGTATAAACTTGAAATTTTTCTTTTACAATTCGTACAACGGCCCTTCTGCATACAAAATGAAATGATTGGAATCAGTTCTTTCGGCTGTAACGTATACTTGCAGTAGTGACAATATGAACGCGGTGTAATAATAGATTCACCTACAGGAACCCTCATTGCGATTACCATAAAAAAAGAACCAAACACCATCCCTGCTAACAGTGCATATACATAAGTGAACATCCCTTCCTCTCCTTTCCAAAAGAACATAGCAAAAAAAGGAGAGAACTTCTACTTCATATTATCCTTTATTCTACTAAAAAAGCAGGCCATTTTCTGGCCTGCTTTCCCCTTTTTATACGATGAAATATACTGCTTTTAATGGTCCATGTACGCCGACAACAAGATTCATTTCAATATCTGCCGAGTTACTTGGTCCTGTAATAAAGTTAATACAAGATGCTACTGCCTCGCCATTTTCTACACGTGTGTTCATATCCTGAACTGCTTGTGTAATACGAGGCACAAGTGTTTCACGTGGAATAATAGCAAAGTATACAGTCGGTAAAAAGTGTAAAGAACGACCTTGGCCTTTATGACTTTGTACAACAATCGTACCAGATTCAGCTAAAGTATAATCACTAAATGCAATTCCAATATTCGCTCTTTCCGCGATACGCATATTCTCTTCTTTTTTCTCAGGATCCCATACATTCACTTCAATATCTCGCTTTGGAAGTTCTTCTTTAAAGAAAGATGTTAAACCATATGCATCAAAACGGTCATCTGCTGATAATAAAATAGGTCCCCCGCCATTTTCCATGATTACTTTTTGAAGGTCTTCATGCAAACGATCATTTGTCGTTTCCACGACAGTTGTATGAATGTTTGTACATTGCTTTTTAAATACTTCTAACAATTCTTCTTGTGAATAATCTTTTAGCGTTTCTACATTCACATTACTTTTCCATGCTGGACGCTTTACACCTTCCGTTTTCCGCTCACGTCCAAGTTCTTTTGCAATATTATCTAGAAAGGACTCACGGTTTTGAATTAATCCTGTCATTATTGATCGCCGCCTTTCTTATGATCTTTATACCAATCACGGAATCGTTCTTTACTTGGCGCTGGGAATTCACGAATGTCCGTCCAGTTTTTAAGTGGCCCCACACCTTTTGATACACGATTACCAGATGTAAATGGACTCATTGCTGCCGGTGCCATTTTTGACCCCATTTTATATAAAGCAGCTGAAGAAGCACCCATACTAAACATTTTCATCGCTAGTTTTTCTGCAAGTGGTGCACGTCCTTCTTGCTCAACAATCACTTGACGATGTTTTAATAATAGGTCATGTAACGGAATCTTTACCGGACAAGCTTCCGTACATGCTCCGCATAAACTAGATGCATAAGGAAGCTCTTTGTAATCATCATATCCACCTAGAAGTGGTGTTAATACCGCACCAATCGGTCCTGAATAAATAGATCCATATGAATGTCCACCGACATGACGATATACAGGACACACGTTAACACAAGCTGCACAACGAATACATTGCAATACTGAACGGAATTCCGATCCAAGAATTTGAGAACGTCCATTATCAACAACAACTAAATGAAACTCTTCCGGTCCGTCAACTTCCTCTTCTTGAATTGGTCCTGCTACTGTTACATAACTAGTTAACTTTTGACCTACTGCACTACGACATAGTAAACCAACTAAGACATCTAATTCTTCCATTGTTGGAACCATACGTTCCATACCCATTACTGCAATTTGTGTTTTCGGAATCGACATAACAAGATCCGCATTCCCTTCATTCGTTACTAAACAAAGAGAACCCGTATTTGCAACAGCGAAGTTACAACCGGTTACACCGATTTCTGCATCCATAAATTTCTCACGAAGTTGTTTACGAACAAACTTTGTCATTTCGTATGGATCGTCCGAATTTTCATAGCCAAGCTTTTCTTTAAATACATCACGAATTTGCGTTCTATTTTTATGAAGCGCAGGCGCGATAATATGTGAAGGTGGATCGTTATCTACTTGCAAGATATACTCTCCTAAGTCACTCTCTAACACTTCACAACCAACTTCTTCAAGCGCGTGGTTCATACTAATTTCTTCTGTCACCATCGATTTTGATTTCACTACTTTTTTCGCTTGCTTCTTTTTCGCAACGTCTTGAATATACTTTGCAGCTTCCTCTTTCGTTTTCGCAAAGTATACGTGTCCGCCTCTTTTTGCTACATTATCACTTAACTGTGTTAAGTAATAATCAAGATTTTCTAACGTATGTTGACGAATTTGTTCACCTAATTCACGCCACTCTTCCCAGTTTCCTAATTCGTCCGCTGCTTTTAATCGATTCGTGTATAAACGTGTTTGTGCAGACGATACCGCACCTCGCATAAACGAATCTTGAATTCCATCGCCTACGCGATCATTAAATTTTTTCTCACTGATTTTCATAGACATAGCTTATGTTCCCCCTTCATGAGCGACTATTCAGTACCTCAGCAATATGCATTACTTTTACTTCTTTTCCTAAACGTTCAATACGTCCGCCAATGTTTAACAAACACCCACAATCTGCACCGATTAAATAATCAGCACCTGTTTCCATTACGCTATCTACTTTTTCATCTACCATTTGCTCAGAAATTGGAGTCATTTTAACTGAAAACGTTCCCCCAAACCCGCAACAATTTTGCACGTTTGGCAAATCTCTCACAGTTAATCCTTTTACGTTTGATAATAAAATGCCTGGTGCTTCTTTTACTCCAAGCAGACGTGTCATATGACAAGATTTATGAATAGTAGCTATCCCTGGTAAGCTTGCACCAACATCTGTAACTTTTAAAACATCTACAATAAATTGTGTAAATTCATATGTTTTATCAGCAACTTTTTGTGCACGCTTAGCCCACTTCGGATCATCTTTAAAAACATGCGGATACTCATGAAACATTGTCGCACAAGAACCGGATGGCGTAACGATATATTCTGCATCTTCGAAAGTTTCAATCATATGCTTCATTGCTTCTTTTGCTGCTTCTACATGGCCGCTATTATAAGCAGGCTGACCACAACAAACTTGTGCTTCTGGAAATTCAATTTCACAACCTAAACGCTCCAACACTTCAACTGTTGCTTTGCCGACGTTCGTTTCAAACATATCGACTAAACAAGTAACAAATAAAGTCACTTTCATAATTATTACTCCCCCTTTTTACAACTCCACCAACAAACGTATGGTCATCAGATGACTAAGAAAAGAAGAAGTAGGCTCAACCATGGCCTATCCTCTCCCTCTTCTAAAGAAAACGCTTACTTAATCTCTCTCTATTTTATCAGAAAATTAGATTTTTAAAAGATTAAATTACGAATTTATATCTGTTTTACCTGTGACAATATGTTCTACATTTGTTAAATGGTCTAGCATTGCTTGCTGCGCTAATTCTACATCTTGCTTTAACACCGCATCATATATAACTTGATGCTCTTCTATAAGTCGTTCTGATGTTGTTTGTTCACCATATAAAATAATGCGTCTTGATTCACCAATCGTTTCAGCAATCATCTCTGAAACATGATTCATGAGTTCAAGCAAAATGTTATTATGCGAAGACTCCGCAATTCCCATATGGAACTGAAAATCTGCTTTTTCACCAGCTTTTTCATTTCCAATGCTCTTTGCCATTTCATCTAACCAATGCTTCATATTTTGTAAATTATCTTCCGTACGTTTTGCCGCAGCTGCTCGAACTGCCCCCACTTCAAGCACCTTTCGTACTTCTAATAAATTCAAAATATCTTCTTTCTTCATTAATAATCTATTGTTTAATGATTTCGTTAATGAAGAAGAATCGAAATTCTTCACATATGTACCTTCTCCTTGTTTCATTTCAATTAAGCCCATCGCTCTTAGCGCACTTAGTGCTTCACGAACAGCAGATCTGCCAACTTGAAACTGCTCAGCTAATTGATGCACAGGAAGTAGTTTGTCACCAGGTTTTAATGTACCATTTTTAATCATTGTTAAAATAGCTTCAGATACTTCTTCGTAAATTTTTTTCGGTTTAATAGATTTGTACTCCAGTTAAATCACCTCAGTATCTTCCAAACAACAATTGAAACGATTTATAAGAACTTTGCATCATAACTATTTTAGAACGAATTGGTAAGAAGTACAAATGTTTTGTTCATAAAATCGTCAAAATTCCGATATTTTTTACATATTAATTTATATCTTTACGTATAACTATTGTCTTCAATATAAAAAGCATGCCCTAAAAATTAGAACATGCCTTCCTCATCCTGTACCTTCAATTTAATAATAACTGTTGTTCCATTCCCTTTTTCACTTTCAATGCTCCACTGCCCATCATGTATATGAACAATTTGCCTTACAATAGCAAGTCCTAAACCAGTTCCGCCATGTTGACGACTTCTCGCTTTATCAACTCGGTAAAAACGCTCACCAAGATTGTCTAAATGCTCTATATCAATTCCTATTCCTGTATCTTTTATTTTCAATTCACAATAATCGTCTATTTTCTCTAGAGTTATTGTGATATCCCCGTTTTGATTCGTATATCGTATCGCATTATCTAACACGTTATGAAGCACTTGTTGCATACGATCCTCATCAATCATTACAATAATCTCTGGATCTAAATTTGTTGCAATACGAATTTTCTTTTCTATAAACTTAATTTCATACGTGTCTAATACGTCTTCAATAAGTTGTGAAAAAACGATAGGTTGCTTCTTAAGTGGAAAATGTTCCCCTTCTAATTGCGCTAAATCTAATAAATCATGTACAAGACGCTGCATGCGATCTGCTTCTTTATGGATGAGATGCGTTACCTTTTCCTGCTGCGGCCCCTTCGCCACACCATCTAAAATAGCTTCACTATACCCTTTTATATAACTAAGGGGAGTTCTAAGTTCATGCGAAACATTCGCTAAAAACTCCTTACGTTTTACATCTTCTGTTTCTAAAGAATTCGCCATTTTATTAAACGCTTTTCCTAATCGTCCAATTTCATCTTCTGAAGAAACCGTAATCCGCTCCGAGAAATCCCCAGTAGCCAGATGATTCGCAACCCGTTCCATTTGCGAAAGCGGCTTCGTAATGGCAATAATAATTTTTCTACCAATCCATATTGTAAGTAAAATCATAGCAATTGCTAATGGGGCTAAAATAAGACCCATATCATATATTAAGTCTTTTATACTTTTTAAAGAAATATAAGAATATACAATTCCAACTAATTTTTTATTTTCTAAAACAGGGATGACAACACCCATAATATTACGATCAAAATGTTCTTCATATCCTATCTTTGTGACAGTTTTTCCATCTAACAACGTCTGCCGATCGTCTTCACTTATAAGAGAATGATGATGCACATCAAACGGCAAACATGCGCTTAAATCACGTGGATTGGAAACGAAAAGAACGTCTGAACTAGATATTTGATCAAATGCTCTTACTTTCTCTTCAAGAGTTGATATTCCTTCTCGCTTATCATATTGCATTGCAAGATTTTTACCTTCCATTACTAATGAGTCTTTTACATTATCAACGTATAGTTTTTCATACGAATATAAAGACACAAAATAAAGAAAGGAAACTGTTACACATACTGCACATACTACTGTAAGCCAAAGCTTTTGTACCATTGTAAACATATGTTACACCTCAAATTTATAACCTACACCCCAAACCGTTTGAATGTAGTTTCCACTTTCTCCAAGCTTCAAACGCATCGTTTTCACGTGTGTATCTACTGTTCTTGTACTTCCGGCATAATCATATCCCCATACCTTTTCCAGTAATTGCTCCCGGCTGAATACTTGCCCTGTATGTTGGCAAAGAAAATATAGTAAATCAAACTCTTTTACTGTAAGAGAAATCGGTTCACCATTCGCCTCAATTCGCCTACTTTTTTCATTGATAAGGATCGGTCCAAATTGAATTTCCTCTTGCTGCTCTTGCTTTGTATATCTTCTTAACACAGCTTCCATACGAGCAATTAATTCACCAGGACTAAACGGCTTTACAATATAATCATCTGCTCCCATACGTAAGCCGTTCACCCTATTCCATTCTTCACCTTTTGCCGTTAAAAATATAATTGGCACATCTGACGTTTTTCTAATTTCTTTACAAACTGACAGTCCATCCATTTCAGGCATCATAATATCTAGCACAACGAAATCATAATGATCCGATTCTAATTTTGTAAGAGCCTCTTTTCCATTTTCGGCTTCTCCCCATTCGTATCCGAAATTATCTAAGTACATTCCTACAAGTTGTCTCATATCACTTTCATCATCTACAACTAGCACTCTATATTTACTCATTATCCTTCCCCTCCCTCTCTATTAGTTGAAACGGTCCTTTTCCAACTTTAATTGTTTCTTTTATTTTCATATTCTTCATATCCATAACACACACTTCATCACTGTCATAACTGGCTACATACCCTTCTGTTCCACTTTTCAAAAATGCAAATGGGTTTGATCCTACTTCAGCAGAAGCTACCTCTATATATGTGCCACTATCAAACACCCTAAGTGTATTCGAACCATGACTTAATGCATATACGTACTTTTTATCCTTCGTTATATTTACAGGCATAAAAGGGGCATGTAAAGAACGCAACATTTCGCCACTCTGTAAAGAATACACCAATACTTTCTCATTCACTTGATTTCCATCACCATGTCCGCCAATCCATATTTCTTTCCCGTCAGGACTAACCGTCGCTCCAGTTGATGCTGGTGGAATCATAAAGGACTGTATAATTTCTTTTGTCTTTGTATCAATTGTCGTTAATTTCGTATCATAAAAGTTTAATACAGATAATTGGTTATGATGCTCTACCATCGTTATTGGCCCTTTTCCTGTCGATACACTCCCTGTCTCTTTTCCTTTTATCGTAAAGAACCTTACCCTTTGAGCAGTTTGATCGGCAGCAAATAATTGCTTTTTATCTTCTGATACGACTACATTCACAATACCTTTTCCAGTTTTATATTTTTCCACTTGCCTTCCTTCTGTTAGTGAATATACATACATGTACTCTAACTGCTTGCCATATACAAGTATTTCCTCGCGATTTGGAAGGAGTGCAATTCCTGCCATCGGCTCATTTAGTTCCCATGTCGTAATTAGCTTTTTTGTTTGTTTATCAATAAAACTAATACTACCTTCTTTTATATTCGTTGTTATAATAACATTTTTATCTTTAGCAATCGGTGTATATGAACTTCCTTGACACCCTACTAATAGAAATAAAAAACAGAGAAGAAAAACATACTTTCTCAAAAGATTCCCTCCATCTTCGGATGATTTCGTTATAATTGTAAAATAACAAATAAATGTGTGGAAAGTGTGAAATTTTCCTTTCTTACCTCATTTACATATATAATGTACAACAAATAGAATTTGAGGTGTGTCAATTATGCTTTTTCCTGATTTAGCGAATAAAATTGTACGGGAAGTACGCAGACTAATTACAGAAAATATTATTATCATTAATATACAAGGTGTTATTATCGCTAGTACAGATGCAGAAAGAATCGGTCAATTTCATGAAGGTGCACTCCGCTGCGCGAAACAAAAGAAAACTGTCATCATTACAAAAGAAGATGAACAGCGACTACAAGGCGTAAAAGCTGGGATGAATCTTCCTTTACTATTTCATGATGAAGTAATCGGTGTCATTGGCATCACTGGAGAACCAGAAAACATTTCACAGTACGGCGAAATATTACGTAAGATGACCGAACTATTGATTCATGAAAACTACTTTTTAGAACAACTAGAACTTGAGCATCGTTCGTATGAAGCATTTGTCTTTGATTGGCTTCAAAATACAGACTGGTCTCCTAGTTTTCTCGATCGTGCAAAAACACTTGGCATTGATTTATATAAGAAGAAACAGCTTATTTTGTTCTCCATCGGCCAAAATGACACGATGCTCCAACGTAAAATTTGGCAGCATATACGCAATACATTAACAAAGGAACATCTATTTGTTCGTTGGGGAAATGATCGCTTCATTTTATTTACAGCAATGCGTTCCAAAGAGCAAACTTACCAATTTTTAAAACGGTTAAAACAAGACTGTGAAACTTTATTTTCAATTCCTATATATATCGGGATTGGACAAACACTTACGCCAAGCGATATGAACATCTCATACGAACAAGCATTACGAGCTCTTTCTGTATCACTTGAAACGAAAAATATTGTATTTAATGAAGATTTACGTTTAGAAATGTGCTTACAAGATATTTCTGCCGAAACGCGGGAACAGTTTCTAGAGCGTACTATCGAAAACTTACTATCATCTCCTGAGCTTATGCACACTTTACGCTTATTTATCGATTATAACCAATCTTATAAACAGACAGCTAAGCAATTGCATATACACATTAACACATTGCACTACAGACTTAAAAAGATTGAGGAGTATACAGAACTCGACCCGAAACAATTTAAAGATTTAAATGTTTTATACTTCGCACTCCTTTTATTAGATAATCATACAAAAAAGATTGATAAAAAAGAGTAATCTTCAGATGATTATACATAGAAAGAATCCCCTGACTTTTTTATCATTATAATGAAAGCACTGTTACAACGTTTTTTATAATAACTAAATACGTTAACAGTTTGAGGGGGATTTCCAATGTTAGAAAAGCAAATTATTGATTCATTCGTATCCATTGTTGGCGAAGATAATGTAGATACATCCAATATGGGCCGTTTAACTTATAGTTATGATGCCACTCCAAATTTTCAAGCAATGCCTGATGCAGTCGTTGCTCCTCGTAATACGAATGAAGTAGCTGAAGTGTTAAAAGTATGTAACACTCACAAAATCCCTGTGTACGTTCGCGGATCTGGAACGAATCTTTGCGCAGGGACATGTCCACTTGAAGGCGGTATCGTCCTTATTTTCCGTCATATGAACAACATTTTAGAAATTGATGAAGAAAATTTAACAATTACTGTTCAAGCGGGTGTCATTACACTTGATATTATTAAAGCGGTTGAGGAAAAAGGATTATTTTATCCACCAGATCCAAGTTCGATGAAGATTTCTACAATCGGTGGAAATATTAATGAAAACTCAGGTGGTTTACGTGGATTAAAATATGGCGTAACACGTGATTATGTAATGGGACTTGAGCTTGTTTTACCGAATGGCGATATTATTCGTACTGGTGGTAAATTAGCAAAAGATGTAGCAGGTTACGATTTAACGCGTCTATTTGTCGGTTCTGAAGGAACACTTGGTGTGGTGACCGAAGCGATATTAAAACTTGTTCCCATGCCTGAAACGAAGAAAACGATGCTCGCGCTCTATGAAGATATTAATGAGGCTGCCCGTGCTGTTTCTTCCATTATTGCAAATAAAATCATTCCAGCGACACTTGAGTTTTTAGATCAACCAACAATTGAAGTTGTGGAAGAGTTTGCACAAATCGGCTTACCAACTGACGTGAAAGCAATTTTACTAATTGAACAAGACGGTCCACCTGAAGTTGTTAATCGAGATATCGAAAACATGGCTAACGTTTGCCGCTCTATGAACGCAGTTGATGTTCGCGTTGCAAAAGATGAAGCAGAAGCAGACGCCCTTCGTACAGCACGCCGTAGTGCTTTATCAGCACTTGCAAGACTAAAACCTACTACCATATTAGAGGACGCAACTGTACCACGTTCACAAATCGCTCCGATGGTTGAAGCTATTAATGCGATTGCAAAAAAATATAATATTCCTATTTGTACGTTTGGACATGCTGGTGATGGTAATTTACATCCAACTTGTATGACAGATGCCCGCAATGAAGAAGAAATGCACCGTGCTGAACAAGCCTTTGCTGAAATATTTGCGAAAGCAATTGAACTTGGTGGCACGATTACTGGTGAACATGGTGTCGGTGCGATGAAAGCTCCCTACTTAGAAATGAAATTAGGTAAAGAAGGTATTACAGCTATGCGAGGTATAAAGCAAGCTTTCGATCCAAACAACATTATGAATCCTGGAAAAATGTTCGCGAAAGACTCTCGTAAAAGAGTGGTGGTTGAGCGATGACCACATTAAATAAAGAAAACATTCAAAAGGAATTTAAAGAACGATTAAGCGAAGATGAACTACTAAATTGTATGCGATGTGGTTTCTGTTTACCAACTTGCCCTACTTACATTCAATCAGGTTATAAAGAATCACATTCACCACGCGGACGTATCGCACTAATGAAAGCAGTCGTTGATGGTTTAATTGAGCCAGATGAAGATGTTGAAAATACATTAAACGTCTGCCTCGGCTGTCGTGCTTGCGAACCTGTTTGTCCATCTGGTGTGAACTATGGACATTTATTAGAAGAAACTCGTGATATTATTAATCAAAATAAAAAATTCTCAATGCCAGTGAGAGCTGTTCGTAAAGTCGTGTTTGAAGGGCTATTCCCGCATCAAAATCGAATGAGAACATTAACAGGATTAATTGGATTTTACCAGCGTTCTGGTTTACAAACGCTAACACATAAAACAGGTATTATGAAGTTATTCCCTGAAACAATTGCAACGATGGATCTTGTTTTACCAAAAGTCCCTAAAATGAAAGCAATGAAAGATCGTCCTGCATTTTTACCTGCTGAAAGTACAAAGAAGAAACAAATAGCATTCTTCACAGGCTGTTTAATGGATACGATGTTTTTAGAAACAAATAACGCAACGATGAAACTTCTTCAGTTAGCTGGTTGTGATGTCGTTATTCCTAAAACACAAAACTGCTGCGGGGCACTACATGGGCATGCTGGTGAAAAGAGTGGAGCGAAAGAATTAGCGAAACGAAATATAAAAGCATTCGAAGATTTAAACATCGACTATATTATTACGAATGCAGGTGGTTGCGGAGCTTACCTCGTAGATTATGATTATCTTTTAAAAGATGATCCAAAATGGGCTGAACGCGCAAAGCAGTTTGTTTCTAGAATTAAAGATATTACTGCTATACTAGTAGAATTAGATTTCCATAAACGAAATGACTTACGACTCGCGCCACAAATCATTACGTATCAAGACTCATGTCACTTACGCAATGTTATGCGAACATCTTCTGAACCTCGTATGTTATTAGAAGCCATCCAAGGCGCAACATACCGTGAAATGAAAGATGCAGACCGCTGCTGTGGTTCTGCTGGTATTTACAATATCGTTCATTCAGAGTTATCAATGGAATTTCTAGATTACAAAATGGACCGTGTACATGAAACAGACGCAGCAACCATCGTTACTGCAAATCCAGGTTGTCTATTACAAATGAAACTAGGTATTGAACGTGAAGGCATTTCTCATAAAATGAGAGGAATTCACATTGTAGATCTATTATTAGAAGCAATTGAAACCAACTCGTAATAACTCGTAACATACGTAATAATAGGAAAACGGCTATCTCCTTCGTCTATGTAAAGAGATAGCCGCTTTTTTGTCCGCTACAACATTAAAAATATGTTACTTTATTATAAAAAAGAACAACAGAAACATTACAGTTTTGTAAAGATCAATCCATTATATTCCTCAAAAAAACGCTCAAACCACTGATACAATGGGATTCCTCATTTTTAACATAGGTAGATTTATCCAAAAAAGCACTCTTAAAACCAAGTATAAAAATGCTGAAAATTCCTTTTATACTCTATGTTTCTCTTATTTCTCCCCTTTTCTCTCCTTAGGATAAATTAGGTAATTTTAAAGTCTATGAATTTTTTTCCATCTTTTTTCTCTTAAATTGTGTGCTACGATGAATTTGTCAGTCAGACCGGCTGTCAAAACAAATCGTGTGAAAACAAATTAAAACTTTATATAGGGGGACACACATCATGAAAAAGCGTGTTTTATTATCTGTAGCTGCTGCAACAGCTCTTACTCTAGGAGTATCATCTTTAGATGCACAAGCTGCAACAGTACAACCATCTAACATAAAGGTTCAAAATATTCAGCATTCAAAAGTGATGATGAAGCAAATGAGCCAACAAGAATTACAAGCATTCTTACAATCTATGGGAGTTGAATCATTAGCACAATGGCAACAAGCTAACTTCCAACCAAACTGCTTCGTTCCTGGTCAACAACCTACTGAAAATGTTGTAACTGAGCAACCAACAGCTAAGCCAGAAACTCAAAAGCCTGTTGAGCAAAAACCTGTTGAACAAAAGCCTGCTGAAGAAGTTCAAAAACCAGAAGCTTCAAAACCAACTGAAAATAATAACACTCAAAACGAAACACAAAAACCTGCCGAAAAGCCTGCTGAAGAAGCAAAATCTTTAAGTGAGTTCGAACAACGCGTTGTTGAATTAACAAACGCTGAGCGTACAAAACAAGGCTTACCAGCACTAAAAATCGATACTGAATTAAGCAAAGTAGCACGTATTAAATCTGAAGATATGCAAAAAAATAACTACTTTGATCATAACAGCCCTACATACGGGTCTCCGTTTGACATGATGAAGAAATTTGGTATTTCTTATACATCTGCAGGTGAAAACATCGCTCAAGGCCAACGTACACCTGAAGAAGTTGTACAAGCTTGGATGAACAGTGCAGGACACCGTGCAAACATCTTAAATAATGGCTTCACTCACATCGGTGTTGGCTATGTAGAAAACGGTAACTACTGGACACAACAATTTATTACGAAGTAAATAGATTAAAAGAGTCTTCTCATAACGAGAAGACTCTTTTTTAAGTTTCATAACTTTCTATTATATATGAGTATAAAATGTAGAACATAAACAAAATAGAACCACAGCTTATTACACTAAGTAACACATAAAATCCCCATCTCAAGTTCAAAAACAATGAAAATAATATACCACATGACATCCCTTGAAAAATCCGCCTACTCACTAAACGAATCTTTTGTAATTTAATTGGATCTTTCTCCGTGCTCTTCACCTTTTTAAACTCTTTACTAAGCATAAAAAGAAACATACTAATCCCAATCGTTAGTCCTGTCTGAAAAGATATAATGCTTCCAAAATTAATAAAGAGAATGAGCATATGGATAAACAACATAAATAAAGTAATCGTTTTTATAAATCCACTTATAATGAAATGCTCTCTTTCATTAAACTTATATATATTATGTGAAATAATATACACGAATCCATGTAAGAAAATAATAAGACAAGGAATAAATAATACTACAACTTGTTTACTCATAAACTCGTTCGGCCCGCCATTTTCATTCCAATGCACTGCCATACGGTTTGGTAAATATGGATAGAGGCATAGAGTAACTAAGAGACAAGCACAACATACGCCTAGTATATATTTATATTTGACCAAGTGATTCTCACCTCTCTTTTCTCTTAACGGCTTCGCTTCTTTTAGAGAAATTCCTGCAAAAATCTACTTTTCTCAACTTTAAACTTACATTTTACGCATTCACTCTTTGAAATTCTTTCATCGTATTGTTTAATTTTGTAGGAAATGGTACATCAACTTCTATCTCTTCTTTCGTAATTGGGTGTAGGAAATTAATTCTCATTGCATGTAACGCTTGCGCTGACATATATTTCGTTTGTCCACCATATAATACATCCCCAACTAACGGATTACCATTATAGCTCATATGAACACGAATTTGATGTGTTCTACCGGTTTCTAATTGTAACGTGACAAATGTTATATCTTGCTTCTTAAAGTATTTTTCTACTTTATAGTAAGTGATAGCTTCATCTCCCTTTGGAGAAACACGACGTCTCGTAGCATGATGTCGATCCCTTCCAATGGCTGCATCAATTGTTCCCTGCTTCTTTTTTACTTTCCCTTCAACAAGCGCCGCATACGTTCTCTTAATTTTCCGTTCCATTAATAAACGATCCATAATTGCACCCGCAATTCTATGTTTTGCGAATACAACACCACCTGTTGTATCTTTATCTAAGCGATGAATATGACGAACCTTCGTCTCTAAACCTTGCATTTGAAAATGAAAGGCAACAAGGTTTGCAAGTGTTCCCGTTCCACCTTTTTCAGCAGGATGCGTATCCATTTGCTCTGGTTTATTGACGATGAGTACGTGATCATCTTCAAATATTACATGTAACTCACCATATTCGGGATCTACACCGTACTCCTCCTCCATAAACATATGAACTTGCAATTTATCACCCTCTTTTAAAGGTTCATTCCATCTTCTCTGTTCCCCGTTAACAGTAACACCTTTTTCCATACGAAGCTGATGTAATAATTTTTTCGGTATTTCCCATTCTACTTTTAATAACGATTCGATACTTATACCATTCCATGTAGCTGGAACAGTCATTTCGCACCATTCGCCCTTTTTCTTTGTTTCCATATTGTATCACCTTATTTCTATTGATTCTCTCATTGTAACGGAAAACACACTTTGATGCACCGCCAAAAATAGAGGACAGTCTTATAGTAGACTGTCCCTCAAGCTCTAAGCCTTTTCATTTCTTGCAACACTTCTTCAGCTTTCTGTTCATACGTTAAATCTTTAAAGAAATCCGCCAATCGTTTATAGTCGTTATACGTATCTAATAAATCATCCATCTTTTCCACTTTCATCACTTGGTGTTTTTGCTTCATTTTTACTGGATAACGATAGCCTGATACTTCTTGTATTTTATAATACTCGTCCTCTACTTGAATAACCTTTACAAGTTCCTCTTCTTCTGCATCCATCGTGTACCCGTCAAATTCCCTAAGTAGTTCATAAATAATATGAGTCCATTCATCCTTTGGATAAAATCCTTTTTCTAACCGATAACCGACAATGCGATACATATGCCCATCGTTCTCAGCAAACTGTACTGTATCATTTAACTTAAACTTAAAATAACGAAACATTGCCTTCACCTACTTGTATGTATTGTTCTTATCACATACTATTTGCAAAATGTGGGCTTTGCTATTCATAAAAAAAACGCTCATCAATATGATGAGCATTTTTCACGATGATTTTTCTCGTTTTTTTCGAAATGGTAGCCACCAGTTCCAGTCTCCAAACAACTTCATCAAGCTTGGTACGAGCATAAGGCGAATAATTGTTGCATCAAGAAATATCGCTAATGCAACCCCCAGCCCCATTTGCCTTACTGGTAAAATATCAGTAAATGCGAACGCACCAGTTACAACAATCATAATTAAAGCAGCTGACGTTATAATTCTACTCGTTGAAACGAGACCTTCTAACGTTGCTTGATCATTATCTCCTGTTTCTTCATAGAGCTCATGAATACGCGAAATAAGAAACACTTCATAATCCATGCTAAGCCCAAATACAAGGCCGAAAATGAAGATCGGTAATACAAAGAGAACAGGACTTGCTTCTAAACCAAAATGACCACCTTCAAATAACCAAACAACGATTCCAATTGTAGCGCTTAAACTAAGTATATTCATAATAATAGCCTTAATTGGAATGAGTATAGAGCGAAATGCAAATAATAATATAACAAAGGTCGATCCAAATATAACAGACATACCAATTACCACATTATCTTTAATTTCATCTTCCAACTCTTGTTGGAACGTCGTCATTCCGCCTAGATAGTACGTAACACCTGTTTCTTTATAATTCTTTTTAAAATCACGAACCCACTGTTTAGCAGTTTCCGTACGTGGTTTTGTTTTCAAAAAGACTTCTATCGTTGTCTTATTTTCTTTCGTGTATGCTTCAAATACAGGAGCTAGTTTGGCTGATTCTGGCGACTGCAATATTCCAGCAACTTGACCTGCTTTCATTCCCGTTAATCCGTCATATAAACTTCTTACTTCATGTACTTTTTTATCATCTTTTAACTTTTGAACGACTTCTTCTAGCTGTTCTAAACTTTCTTTTTCTTTCATATCTTTTTTCGTTTCTACTACTAACGTAACATCAGCGTGGGTTTTAACAGTTTTATTAAATGCTTCTTCATACTTTTCATATGCAATCCTTGTATCACTCTGTTTAGGTAAAGCTTCCACGTCAGGGAACTGCAAATTTGCAGTACGTAACGGCAATAAGCAAATAACAATAAATGTTGTAACAACAATAATCATTGCGATTGGATGTTTCATTACAAATTGCGCAAATGTGCGCCACGCCTTTGCCGGCGTATGTGCTACTTGATTCTTTTTTAATATTCGTTTACCGATTAACGATAATAGTGCTGGAAGAAGTGTGAGTGAGAATACAATACTCATAATCACAACAATCATTCCGCTAATAGCAACAGATTGAATATAATCTATCTTAAAGAAAAACAAACCAGACAGTCCGACAAATACACATAATCCTGAAAATACGATAGCGCGACCTGCTGTCTGATATGTAATTGCTATCGCTTCTTTTACCGTTCGTTTTGCAACTTCCTCTCGAAAGCGATTTACAAATAATAGAGCAAAATCAATGGATAGTGCAAGTCCAATCATCGGTGCAACATTTAATACGAAAATAGATAATTCTTTATCGATACCTATGAAATATAAAATGCCCATTGTGCTAATAACACTAAGTGCCCCATTTAAAATTGGTAAAATAGATGCCAAAAGACTACCAAATGAAAATAGTAATACGAGGAATGCAATTGGTAAGCCAATCATCTCTGCTACTTTTAAATCATTTTGCGTTCTTTCATTAATCTCTTGATTAATTTTAGGGAACCCTGTAGGTGTTACCTTTAGCGTCTTATTACTTTCTTTCTCAATTTTATCAGCGAATTGTAACGTCTGTTCCATTCGTTCTTTATTTGTTTTCCCGGAAAATAAAATCGTCGCATAGCCGATATCCTTTTGTAACATTTCTTTATTTTGTATTGGGTGATGGAAAGATTCATACGTCTCTTTCTCTTGAATACTCTTTACAATTTTCTCTATTTCCTTTTCGAATTCCTCATGTGAAGCATTCTTATTTTTTTCAAAAACGAGTAGGAGTGTATCTTGAGACCTTTTAAAATCTTTATCTAAAATTTCTTTCGTTTTTTGATAGTCCCCTTCTGTTTGAAAACCATCACCGCCCAATACTCCTGGAAGCTTTGGAGC
The DNA here is from genome assembly GCF_001884105.1 of Bacillus luti. Taxonomy (GTDB): domain Bacteria; phylum Bacillota; class Bacilli; order Bacillales; family Bacillaceae_G; genus Bacillus_A; species Bacillus_A luti. Next base: position 83,358 of record NZ_MACI01000011.1, read on the forward strand.
GAAAATACCGAGTGCTATTGCGAGTAATAGTAACGCCACAATTACCGTATAACGAAACTGGTATAAAAAAGAGCCTAACTTCCCCCACCTATCAACTTTATGTACATTTGTCTTCACACATTTTCACCTACTTTAAAGAATTCAACTTTCATTTATACTGTATCACATCTTCACACAAACAAAAAACGTCTAGAAAAACTATAATGATAGTTTTTCTAGACGTCTTTCTATCTCTCGTTATTAAGCCCAAGCCTCTCGGTAAGCAAACGATGAAAATAAATTGCTATGATGAGCAAAATACCACCGAAGCAGTAGCCCGCTAAAATATCAGTTGGGTAATGTACATTTAAAATGATTCGACTTAATCCAATCAATACGATTAATATACCTAGCAAAATCGTTATAACATATTTCCCCGTTACACTCTTCAAATTTGCAGCAATGATATAAGCAAGAAAACCGAATGTCATAATAGATAGCATTGCATGTCCACTAGGGAAACTATATCCAAGTGCATCTAGCGCTTCATTTAATGACGGACGATCTCTTTTCACAATTTCTTTAATCCCTTTATTAACAAGGTGTGTTACTAAAATACCTAATGGATACACAATCATCGCAGCATAATAACGCTTCTTCCAAAAAACGAGCAAACTTATAACAAGCGTAGTTATTATCCCAATCTCAGACCCCATCTTTGTAAAATATGAGAAAAATGTAAGTGAGCCTTCTGTCTGTAACCCTTTTACCAATCCACGGACATATGTATCCATCACTGTAACGCCACCTGTATGTACGCGCCAAGCAATAATACTAAATACAACAAGTAATAAACCGATACACATTACCTCATATTGATGTAACTTCTTCTTCAAACGATTTCCTCCTACTATGAAAAAATGCGATTTCTACGTTAGAAACCGCATTTCCTTACTTATTTACCTTTTGTTTTTAACTCTGTCCAATAACGATCGTAGTCTTTTAACTTATCGTCTACATCAACAAGCCATTCTGTACGATCTAATTCTTCTTTCGTTAAGAAGATCATATGGTTATCACGATATTCTTTACTGTGAAGAGGATGAGCTTTTTCATTCGGATTACTGTAACCAATTGACTCGTAGTTTTTCACACTTACTTTTTCATCTAATAAGTAGTTCATAAACTTCTCTGCAAGTTCCTTATGTTTCGCACCTTTTGGAATTGCTAACGTATCAGCCCAAATCGTGCCGCCTTCTTTTGGTACAACGTATCCTACATCTTTATTGTCTTTTGCAATAAATGCTGCGTCTCCAGACCATACAGTCCCAATCCAAGCATCTTCTGTAATGAATTTCTGTTTAATATTATCTGTATCGAATGCTAATAAGTTTGGAAGTAGCTTCTGTAAATCATTTGAAGCTGTCTTTAACTCTGCATCAACTTTCGTGCTATTTGAGAATCCATTCTTTTTAAGTCCCATTCCTAGAACTTCACGAGAATCGTTTAATAAAGTAACATGCCCTTTATATTTCTCATTCCATAAATCTGCCCAGCTTGTAGGTACTTCTTTCACATACTTTTTATTGTATGCAATGCCTGTTACACCCCAAGTATATACTAGAGAATACTTATTCTCTGGATCAAACGCAGGTGTTTTAAAGTTAGAAACAAGGTTCTCAATGTTCGGGATGTTCTTCTTGTCTAAAGGCTCTAGTAAGTCCATCTTCGCCATTGTTTTCACCATGTAATCAGATGGCTGAATTAAATCATACGTTGCGCCACCAGCTTGTAATTTTGCAAGCATTTCTTCATTACTTGCATATTTGTCATAATTGATTTTCACGTTATATTTCTTTTCAAAATCTTTTAAAACCTGCTCATCAAAGTTGTCAGCCCAACTATAAATATTTAATTCTTCTTTCTTCTCACCACAGCCCGCAAGTACACCTGCAACAAGGCCGAAGCTAATAGCTGCGCCAGCTAATGTCTTCACTAATTTCATCGGTTTATTACCTCCTCGTACTTTCTATATCATTCGTATTATAAAGGAAGGTGTCCTCCAGAGTTTTCTTCACCATCTGCACCTTTGTTACGGAAGATTTCAGATAAAACCATTAATCCTACGATAACAACAATTAAAATTGTAGAAAGAGCATTAATCTCAGGTGATACTCCGCGCTTAACCATACTGTAAATGTATAATGGCAATGTTGTTGATCCTGGTCCTGATACGAAGAAACTAATTACAAAATCATCAATTGATAATGTGAATGTTAATAACGCTGCCGAAACAACTCCCGGCGCAATTGCTGGAAATGTTACATAGCGAAACGTTTGCCACGGTGTTGCACCTAAATCATTTGCGGCCTCTTCTAAATCACGTCCCATACTAGACAGACGCGCTGCTAAAATAACAACAACAAATGAAATACTAAATGTAATATGCGCAATAATAATCGTTACTTGTCCAAGTTCCATACCTAATTGACTAAATAAGATTAGTAAAGATAATCCCATTAAAATATCAGGAATTAAAATTGGTAAGTATACAAGACCATTAATTGCCCCTTCAAAACGATATTTATAACGATGTAAGGCAAGTGCAAAAAACACACCAAGAATTGTCGTTACAATCGTCGTTATAACTGCAATCGTCATACTATTTATAAACGCATCAATAACATCTTGTTTTTGAAATAAATCTGTATACCAATGGAATGTAAAACCTTCCCATTCTGCATTAATGCGCGAATCGTTGAAGGAATATACCATTAAAACCATCATTGGAAAATACAAAAACAATAAAATTAACCAAGAATAAGAAACTAAAAACTTCTTCATCTTTGCCTATTCCCCTCCGTTTCCATCATATTTATATACTTTCGTTGCACGATAATATAAGTAAATTAACAGAACAGAGAATAGAACAACAATCATAGATAACGCAGAACCAAACGGCCAGTCACGCGATCCTAAGAATTGATTTTGAATTACGTTTCCGATTAACGCTACTTTCGATCCACCCATAACGTCTGATACAACAAACATTCCGATAGAAGAGACGAATACTAAAATAGAACCAGTAACAATCCCTGACATCGTCATTGGTACTGTTACATTCCAAAATGCCTTTACTGGTGTTGCCCCTAAATCATAAGCTGCCTCTAGCTTACGCTTATCCAGCTGCTCAATAGCCGCATACACTGGTAAAATCATAAATGGTAATAAAGAATATACCATTCCGAGTATTACAGACGGTGTATTATATAATAAATTTAAAGGTTCACTAATAATACCTAATTTCAATAACAATGTGTTTACAAGACCTTGTGAACGTAAAATAACAATCCATGCGTATGAACGAACAAGGAAGTTAATCCAGAACGGGATCGTTGCCAATAATAAAAGGATAGAACGATATTTGCGATCAACAATTGTAATTGTATAGGCAAATGGATAACCAATTACTAAACAAAGTACCGTCGTAATAACCGCAATTTTCACTGTTTCCCATAATGTCCCCATATATAATGGATCAAACACGCGCACTATGTTATCTAGTGTAAACTTCATTTCCACTGTCCCGTATGCTCCGCGCTGCATGAAGGCAAATGCGAGTACGAACAGAAGTGGAATTAGGAAGAAGAGTAACAGCCATACGACTGTAGGTAATGCGAGTAATTTCCCTTTCTTCAATTTAAGGTCACCTCGTCCTCTTGCTCCCAGCCTACATATACATTATCTCCAATGCTCCACTGTGCTGCTTCTCCAGCAGTTTGATATGCCATTAGTAATTCTGATGTTTTCTCATCACGTACATAAAGCTTTTCCATATTTCCAACAAACTCAATATCTTCAATATGTCCAAGATGGTATTCTTTTAAAATTGGCTCTTCAACCGAACGAACCTTTACATTTTCAGGGCGAATTGCTACGTAGCTTTCCCCATTTTTCACAATATTATTTTCACCGATGAACGTCGCAACAAACAATGTTTTCGGTTGATTATAAATTTCTTTCGGGGTGCCGACTTGCTCTATATGCCCTTTATTCATAACGACAATACGATCACTCATACTCATCGCTTCTTCTTGATCGTGCGTTACGTATATGAACGTAATTCCTAAATTACGCTGTAAGTTCTTCAATTCACGTTGCAAATCTTTTCGTAACTTAAAGTCAAGCGCTCCAAGTGGCTCATCTAATAATAATACGCGTGGGTTATTAACAATCGCTCTCGCAATTGCGACACGCTGCTGCTGTCCACCAGAAAGCTTCGAAGGTTTACGATTACGAAACTCAAGTAACTGTGTTAAACGCATTGCCTCTTCAGCACGTTCTTTCTGCTCTGCTGCTGGTACTTTTTGCATTTTCATACCGAAACAAATATTTTTCTCCACACTCATATGCGGGAATAGTGCATAATGTTGAAACACTAAGTTCATATGACGCTTATATGGCGGCAAATCGTTAATTCTTTCATCATCTAATAAAAGATTTCCTTTAGTTGGCGTTTCAAAACCTGCGATCATACGAAGTAATGTCGTTTTCCCGCAACCACTCGGTCCTAAAATTGTTAAAAATTCTCCTTCTTTAATATCTAAAGAAAGAGGTGGGATAATCACTTGATTTCCAAAATGTTTTTCTACTGCTTCAACTTTAATAATCTTTTTCATTTTCCCGTCCTATCTACCTTAAATTTTAATTTTTATATTCATGAATAAATATTTATGTTTTATAGACTATTTTTTGTTTCGATCCAAACAAAAATGATTATTTAACAAGCGTTCGCTTCTATTCTTTATGTAGTATGTTTGATTCATTTTCGCACGATACATAACGTCGAACAGAAAAACCCCTTCCATTGCGAAGGGGCTATTATCATACGGCTACGCCTACTGATAAACACCATCATCATTTTAACAACTTTCGTATGAATTTTAAAGCACTTTTTGTAGAAGAGTAACGAATTTTCATGTCGAATGCTGTAGATTGGGCTAAAATGCTTTTATAATGTGAAAAAGTCCGAAAACTTTCTTCCCCATGATAACTACCTAAACCACTACTTCCGACGCCTCCAAAAGGTAAATACGGCGTTGCAAGATGATAGACAACATCATTAATACAACCTCCGCCATATGAAATATTACTCGTCACCTTCTTTTGTACTTCTTTATCTTCAGAAAACACATATAAAGCTAACGGCTTCGGATGTTGCTGAATTGTATCAATGACATCTTCTATTTTGTCATATTCTATAATTGGTAAGATTGGTCCGAAAATTTCATCTTCCATAACAGTACTTTGCCATGTAACATTTGTTAACACTGTCGGTTCAATATGTAACGTTTCTTTTTTATAATTTCCGCCGATTTCAGTTTTACCATCTTTCAAAAATGTACATAATCGTTCAAAATGACGCTCGCTCACAATTCGTACGTAGTTGTCATTATTGAGCGGCTCTTTCCCATACTGCTCCGCAATTTCATGTCGCAGTGCCTCAATCAACTGTTCTTTCACAGAAGAATGCACATACATATAATCAGGTGCTACACACGTCTGCCCAGCATTTAAAAACTTACCCCACACAATTCGTCTTGCGGTTACATCTATTTTTGCATCTTTATGTACAATACAAGGGCTCTTTCCGCCAAGTTCTAACGTAAGCGGCGTTAACTGTTTCGCTGCTGCTTCCATTACAACTTTCCCAACGCCAACACTACCTGTAAAGAAAATATAATCAAACGGTTCCCCTAGCAAAGCTGTACTCTCTTTAACGCCACCTTCTACTGCCGCTACAAGCTCTTCTGGGAATAATTCCTCTACTATTCTCACAATCACTTTTGAAACGTTTGGCGTTAACTCTGATGGCTTTAAAACGACTGTATTACCAGCTGCCAATGCTCCTACAAGTGGCGCAATTGCTAATTGAAACGGATAATTCCACGGCGCAATAATTAGTGTCACACCATACGGTTCTGGTACTACTTTTCCCTTTGATCCGAAATGAGTAAGTGCTGTTCGGACACGCTTCGGTTTACTCCACGATGAAATATGTTTTAATTGAAAAGAAATTTCTTTTAATACGTATCCTATTTCTGTTGTAAACGATTCGTGAACTGACTTATTTAAATCTACTTTCAATGCTTGAAATATCTCATCTTCATAACGCTGAATTCCATCATAAAGCTTCTTCAAATTCGTTTTTCTTGTTTCTATACTTCTTGTATGTCCATTATAAAAATATTCCTTTTGTTTCTTTACAATAGAAGAAATGCTCATCCATTCACCTTCTCCCACTAGTTTTATCTCGCTATTAACGAGCAGTACGACTCTCACCTGAAAATCCAGCGAATGCAAGGATGTTAGACGCGAGCCGAACGAATAATCAGTCGAGATGCCTCCTGATTAAAAATTCATTTTATCCAATTCTTTCATTATTTATATAGAACTTTTTTATTCGTAAAATTACATTATATATAATTTTTTCTTTTTTATAAAATTCATTGCTCACAAAAAACTACCGAAAGAAAATCTCCCGGTAGTTTTACAGTATTAACGATATAAACGAACAGCACCTGCAGAATTATCATCAGCTTGTCCTACTACTTCAAACTTCAGACCAAGCTTCGGTAAAATACGTCCTGCATCTGGAATTTGTTCATTGATATACTTTTTAGAATCATCAAACTTCGGCACGCCTGCTAAACCATTATACGTATACGTTCCACGCGTTGGAGATACAACTTTCCAAGCTGGCGTTTTGTCGAATGAGAACGCCGCATCAGCGATTTGGAATCGTGTACTACTGTCAATTGTCGGTTTACCATTTAAAGTTCCTACAATTGCTTCTGGATGAGAATCAACTACACCAAGGAAACCGTGTCCTGGATGTAAACCAACCCAGTTATCTAAGTAAGCTGAATCCGCATACCATACAACCATACCTGAGTTATATTCTGGACCGCGAGCATATTTCAATGCGCTATCTGATCCAGTATGGTTTCTCCACTCTACATAGTAGTTATGTTTTTTCTTCTCTGTTCCGTTAGATACAACGAAACCATCTAATTTAAATTGTGATGTACCTTCTGCATCATCTGAGAATGCAACTTTACCATCTACTGTTAATGACGCATTATCAAGTAGGAAACCGTTTAATGCTAAACCGCCATCCGTAATGTACTCAAATGTTAATTTAACTTTCTGGCCTTTAAATTGACTTAAATCATATGACTTGTCAATCCATTGTCCTTTTGTCGAATCTGCATTTCCATTATTTGCTTTCTCGCCAAGTCTTTCAATTAACGTTTGTTTACCATCTTCTGTTACAGCGTGTACTTCAAGGAAATCATATTCAGCTTCAATTTCATATAATGATTTGAAATCGAATTTTGCAGTCGTTGCATTTGTTAAATCGAACAGTGGTGTTTCCATTTTCGTGTGAAGGTTGTCACCTTTTGTGCTGTAGTAATACTGCTTACCAAATGCTGGTGCAATTGATTTTACGTCTTTATCTGGTAAGTTAACACGAATCATACCTGGTCGGTTAGATTTCGTAACACTTTGGTCTAAATATGTTGCTAGACCGATACCTTTATTTAATTTCTCGTAATCTACTTCTACGATATTTGCCCAGTTACCACCGATTGTTTTTTGGAAAAACTCTTTATTTTGTGGTGAGAAACTCGTTGGCGTTGTTCCAGCGATTTGACCAGCCCAGCTGCCGCCACTCATAACAGACCATGCTTGAATTGGCTCACCATGACCCGTATAGTCTGTATCATACTCATCTGGAAGACCTAAATCGTGACCGTATTCATGCGCGAACACACCAACTGCTCCATCTTCTGGTTCAATTGTGTAGTCGAACGCTGCCATCTTTCCGCCCCAATATGGAACTTTCGCTTGTGTACCTTCAATTGCGAATGGTTTTGGTCCAACTGTCCAGCGATGTGACCAAATTGCGTCATCACCTAATTTACCGCCGCCAGCTTCTTGTCCCACACCCGCATGAATAATCATTAAGTGGTCAATTAAACCGTCCGGTTGATTTTGATTTCCATCACCATTTACATCGTATTGATCGAACTGATCAAATTGTGATAAATCAAGACCGCTATCTACAGCTGCTTTTAATGCATCTTTTACTAGATCACGTGGTCCTTTTGGCCCTTTATTATCATGACCAGTAGCAGCATCTGCACCGTAATCAGCAGCTTTACCAGGAACTGTTAACCATTTTGTAACTGTTCCATCCACAGTATAACTACCACCAGATTGCTCTTCATAATATTGTTTAAACGTTTCGATTTTACTTCCATCCTCTAGCTCGAATGGCTCGTTACCGAATAACATTTTTTCATAGTGTTCTTTATTGAAATCGTTAGAATACATATAGCCAGGCTCTTTATCGATATTGTTATGTTTGAAATCAGCGTACTCTACAAGTAAAACAAGTACTTTATCTTTACGAACTTCACCGTTATATTCTTTTTGCTTTGCTGGAGAAGTTGGTACTTTACCGTTTAAACCACCTTTCACTGGACCTGTCGCTGCAGGTGTCCCCGTTGCAGGCTTGTCTAACTTTTCTTTCGTATCTGCTTTCGCATCTTTCACTTTCTTTATAAAGTCAGATGCTTCTTTCGTAAGTGGGTCCCCATTTGTTACTTCTTTCCCAGGATTTTCACCCTTTTTGTTCTCTACGTATTTTTCGACAGCTTTCTTTGTTTCTGTCTCTGAAGCCTTCGAATCAATTACCCCACGTTCTTTTAGCGCATTTGCTAAACGCTCCTCTGGAATTAAATGATCATCAACTGGGCTCGTAGCTGACTTATTCACAGGTGTTTCAGCATACGCAGATTGAGTACCAGCGCTGAATGAAATACCTAGAACAGCTGTTAAAGCAATTGATGATAACACTTTAAATGGTTTCTTTTTCATCCCTTATTTCCTCCCCTAATAAATAATATGTATTACAAATTGAATTTTATTAAAAATTCAATATTTTTTCAATATTTAGTTATATTATGTAATTTTTTTAATATATTTGTAAAAATTTCATAGTTAGTATACGAATATATCACAATTCAACAATGTTTTCTGAAAATATTGAAAATATTTATCGAACAATTTATAATTATTTCCATTGAGGGAGTTTAATGGGGATTTTATCTTTGTTTTATCTACACAATAAATGATAATTCGATACATAAAATACAAAATTCGATTCATTATCATTTATTCTGTAGCAGCAATTATGACCGATAATTAGGGAGGAATTACACTTGTACAAAGATAAGACAGACGCACTGGACCAAGAATGGATTGATTTAATACTTGAAGCTCTAGATGCTGGTATCGCCCTGCAAGATATTGAACACTTTTTCCAACGTATGAAGCCATCAAGTCATGCTCAATAGCTTTGTTCTTTTTAACGAAGTTTATGCTATAATAATGTTATAATAATGACATCATAAGACGACTACATATTGATAGAAAGGTGCGCAAATATGATTGGAGAACGTATAAAACGCCTTCGTTTACAAAAAGGCATTTCATTAACTGAACTTGCCGAAAAAGCTGGTGTTGCTAAATCTTACATTAGTTCGATAGAACGAAATTTGCAAAAAAACCCTTCCATTCAGTTTCTTGAAAAAATCGCAGCAGTTCTACAAATTCCAGTTGATACTTTACTTCATGATGAAACAACAAAGGAAGCTAACCTAGACTCCGAATGGACACAGCTCGTCAAAGATGCGATGAACTCCGGTGTCTCCAAAGAACAATTTCGTGAATTTCTTGAATTTACAAAATGGAAGCAAGATCACAAATAATACATAGAAAGAAGTGCTTACAACCGGCACTTCTTTTTCTTTATAAAAAAAAGCGGGGGATACCCGCTTTTTTATTATCTTTCTTCGCCATCTTTTTGCTTAGCATTAAATGTCCATTCTAAGTTTAATGAATCACCTTGGAATTTATTTTGATCCTCTTCATTCTCTACGAACTCAAATTCCACCCATAAGTAATCTTCATCACCAGCTGCTAAACCACCGTTTTCTGTCCACTCAGGAGAAAAAATTTCTTTCGCTACTACATCTGGATTTTCTTTTTGTAAGTCTGCTAATGTTGTTTCATATACAGGCTGACTTCCTTTATCCCAATTCCAAATGAATTTCACATTAATGTGCTTAGCAAAATCTTCTCCTGCGTTATCGTCTTTAGCATCCTTTACATCATACGTTGTCCCTAGTTTTATCTCTTTAATATCTAACGTTCCACCGTTCTTTAATACGAACTCTTTCTTAACAGAATCCCCTGGTTTTAAATCTTTAATATCTACAAGCGTTTTAGGGTTTAATGTAAGATCTAACGTCCCAGCTGCAAATGTATTGTTTGATACTTCTTTATCGCTAAAGAATGCAAATGTTCCTCCACCAATTAAAGATAACCCCAATGCCGCTGATGCAACTCCCATACCTAATTTCTTTTTCAGACTCACAATCAATTCCCCCTAGCTGTTTTTTGTATTTTTATATTGTTATCTCTTATTTCAAAATAAGAGGTGTAACTAAAAATAGATTAACTTAAATGATATTTGTTCTTTTTTAAAAACCTTAAGTTCATTATAACGAACAAAACTATATAAATACAATACATATTTTATTAATATTTTCAGTTATTTTTATTTCTCAATATTATTCTGATTTTTCTGTTTATATAAGCGCATAGGCAATAAGTGCGAGGGCAAATACTTCCTCACACTCCTATATATTATTCTTTTGCATACCGATCGCCATGTTGTTCTAATGCGTTCTCTGACTCTACAACCCTATCCTTTAATTGTTTCTCTTGATTAGTTGGTAGTAATCTTTTCATTAGTTCCTTGCTCAGACTTTTTTGCTGTTTCTGCTTGTTTCTGTTCTTCTACTTGTTTCTGTTCTTCTGCTTTTTTCTGCTCTTCTACTTGTTTCTGCTCTTCTGCTTTTTTCTGCTCTTCTACTTGTTTCTGCTCTTCTGCTTTTTTCTGCTCTTCTGCTTTTTTCTGCTCTTCTGCTTGTTTCTGTTCTTCTGCTTGTTTCTGTTCTTCTGCTTGTTTCTGTTCTTCTGCTTGTTTCTCTGCTTCTATCGCATCATTTAATTGTTGGTGCAGAGCCTGAATTTGTTCATCAATAACTTGCAAACTAATTTCTTTCTCAATATAATCGCGCTTATCTTTTATACTATGAAAGCCTTCATTCACATATAAAGCTACTTGCTGAATCGACTCACCTTTATTCACTTTTAATTCTTCCTTTATTTGATTGTAAGGAGCTTCTATTTCAGAATATACATTTTGGAGTGCTTCCTTCTCAGAAACAATTTTCTCACGTCCTTGTTGCCATACAGCGATTGCCTGTTCTATTTCTTCAATAGATGTCACTGCTAACTTCTCCTTCATCGCCCCATACTCATGTTCAATAAATTGTTTATGTTGCTCAGCCTGCTCTTTAAACGTATTTACTGTTTTCGGAAATATAATTGCTGTAGAAAGGGTCGCTTCTACTTTCGTTTCATGAATGAATGCCGCTTCTGTATGCGTCATAATTTGAGATCCTAAATAAAACGTAATAGAGCACATACACGGCAATATAAGCATCTTTTTAAAATTACGCGGTCTTTTCAGCATCTTAATCTCTCCCATCGAACGTGACGTTCTTTATACAGAACACTATCTTTATTATAATAAAGAACGATACAAAATGATAGCTATATACTAGAAAAATAGAAAAAGGACTATCTATTTGATAGCCCTTTATTATTATCTTTCCTCACCTGCTGTTTGTTGTGCCTCAAACGTCCAATTTAATTGTAACTTATCACCTTGGAATTGATTTTGATCTTTTCCATTATCAACAAACTCGAATTTCACTTTGAACGTATCAGACTTACCTGCTGAAATACCTTTTTCATCCAAAATCCAAGCTAATAAATCGTTATCAACCGCTGTAAGTGTATCCTTCTTCAATTTATCTAATGTAGTTTTCTTAACAATAGTCTCCTGCTTATCTACATTTCTTAAGAACGTTACTTCAATATGTTTACCGAAATCATCGTTATTATCTTTTTTCGTATCCTCTACAGTATAATCTGTTTTTAGTAGAACCTTTTTAATATTTAAAGAACCTTTATTTTCTAGTTTAAATTCCTTTTCAATTTTATCCCCAGGTTTTAAATTTGATACATCCACTACTGCTTTTGGGTTTGCCACTAAATCAAGTGTACCCGCCGCAAATGTATTGTTTGACACTTCTTTGTCACTGAAAAATGCAAATGTTCCTCCACCAACTAATGCTGCCCCTAACATTGCTGATGCGATACCCATCCCTAATTTTTTCTTTAAAGTCATGTCCATATCCCCTTATTCTATATATTTGTCAACTTCCTAACCGGAAAGTATAACCAAACGAACTAGACGGATTGCTCTACCTTTTTCTCTTTCTTTTCTCCGTCAATACTGCGAATCGCACTAAAAATAGAAATCGCGGAATAGCCTAATAAAAAGACTCCTGGAATAATAAGAAGCAAAGCAGCTCCAGCCTTTGAACTAGCATAATTTAATGCATATCCTGCATAAGGAACTGTAATATCTGCATATTTTCCAATTACATTCTCCGCAAGTACTGGTTCTAAATCTGGACCGTTATTGTTATCCCCTTTTGTTTCATACATGACTTTTCCATTTGTATCTTTCACACCGATAATACGGTGAGTGATAATTTTTTGATCTTTCTCTTTAAAGGTAATCACATCACCTTTTTGATATTTAGAACCATCTTTCTTTGGCTCTATCGCAATGATTGATCCTGTTAAAAAAGTCGGTTCCATCGATCCTGATAACACTGATTTAAATTGATACCCCATCACCGTCGGATCCCCACCACTCGCTTTTGACGAAATAACTACAAAAGCTAAAAAAACCATCAATGCAAATAAAACAAATGAGATAGCGTTGCTAATAATCTTCCAAACGAATTTCATAGTCTCTCTTCCTCTCCGTTGTTTTATATTTGTTTAAGTATGTAAAACCCCCTTGTTCTTTAACAAGAACACAAGTAAATGATATAACGAACTTTATATAATTGCAATAAGAAAATTTACAATTATTAGTTAACTATCTTTTTAATCATAGAAAAAAGACTGTGACGAAATCTCTTCACAGTCTTCATGCTTTTTTTACTTTTCTTCTGATTTTATCCCTTGTCTATTTCGGCGCAACACTACGTATAAAATGGCTCCTAATAATACAATCGCGCCTATCCCAACACTTATCACTTTCACATTTGATTCCTTTACTTCCGGCGCAACTGTATCTTTTTTAGGCATCGCAAAAGTAACATCTTCCTTTGAAAGAACATTTATCGTCGCAATTGTTTGATTATTTTTCGTAATATCAACTGCACCAACTACCTCACCACGATGGATTCCCTTATTATACAAAGAGTCTTTATCTAATGAAGCTGCTCGGAAAATAGTTCTCACATTTTTCCCTTCATCTTTCTTAAGCATAAGCTCTGCACTTTTTTCAAGTTCGCTATCAATATCTTTATTTAAATACGTTGTCTTTTGATGCCAACTCTGTTTATCTAGCACCGTTTGCTTCACAAATTGACCAAAAGAATACTCCGCCATCTGCTTTAAATCTTCATAAATTTCAGGTCTTTGAGAAGCCATTACTACATTTATAATACGATTTCCATCTTTCTCATTTAATAAAACAAGTGTATTACGCGCTTCATTCGTAAAGCCCGTCTTACCACCCATACTATATGGATTTTCAAAATAAGTAGATTTATTAAAAATAGAAACTGTCTGCCTAGATGTCGTAACACTTATTCTTTTCGTATTCATCGCTTGCAAAATCTCAGGATACTTTTGCACACCTCTCGTAATCATAGCCATATCATACGGCGTCGTATAATGATTTGGATCATGCAATCCATTTGGTGTTACAAAATGACTATCTGTCGCCCCTAATTGCTTCGCCTTTTCATTCATCATATTAGCAAAGTTCTCAACGCTCCCGCCAATATGCTCCGCAATCGCAAACGACACATCATTCGCACTCAGCACCATTAAAATCATAAGTGCAGTATTGCGGTCAATCGTCTCACCAGGCTGAAACTCAATTTGATAATTACTCTTCTCCTGATCTAACGCTAATTGCGAAAACGTAAATTGATCCTCAGGCTTCGTATGCTCCATAAGTAAAATTGCTGTTAACACTTTCGTCATACTAGCAGGAAATGCACGATGACGTGCGTTTTTGTCATACAACATATCTCCCGTTTTCGCATCAACCGTAGCTGCAAACTGACTAAAAACATTTGGTCCTTCCGCAGGTGGTGGTGCCACTTGTTCTGGATTCACTCCAATATTCGTCTCAGCGTGTAATGTCATAGGTGTCAAAAAAAATAAACAAATAACTGTAATAAAAGCCAAAATCTTCTTAAAATTTACCATATGACTCTCCCTTTTCAATTTACTCCCCTAACAAAAATATGAATCTACCAATCTCTATGTAATTTGTATTAAATTGGAAGAACATTCACTATTTTTTACTATATCATACTTTTACGATAGAGAACATAAATATACAATAAAAATAAGAAGGAATTACTCTTTCTTATCCTTCTCATCAATCAACGAATCTATTAAATTTTGACTAGCTTCCTCGGGCGTAATCTCATCCGTCATCCCCATAAATGACCAACCTTTAGAATCGACCCACTCAACAAACTCTTGCAAAAACTCATCATGTGTAACATCCACATCAAGAATCGAACCATTAATCGAAATCGTTCTATTTCTAGACACACGCATCTTGAACGTTTTTCTCACCATTACAACTTTTCTCCCTCTACTCCTGAATATTTATAAAATAATCTTGTATCTCTGTTATACATGATTTTAAGTAAATTGTAAAAAGGATATATTGGCCAATTCGGATATTGAAAGTGGAAATCTCTTATCCTACATAATCCTCGTGCGATATACAAATAGTCATACATTACTAAATAGATCCTTAAATGTGTACAGTTTTAAACATAATAAAGTTGTTTAAAAAACGCTGGTCATGTTATTCAACAATTGGACCGTTTAGTTAAGTAAGGAATTATAGCCTTTTGGAAGATATCATGTAAAATAGTATAATTTGAATAAGGGAACTAAGGCAGCTCCATTTAGCTGGACTCTTACATTGTAGACTTAGAGACTGATGCGGAAATTACTATTTGCTTCCTATTTCTATACATAATATCGCTGGAAAGAAGGTCGTACTATGAAAACAACAGAAAATTTTACTGACAAGGCCGATATATATGCGAAATATCGCCCTAGTTACCCCAATGAATATATTGATTATTTACTTTCGGCTAACGAACTAAATGAGAATCAAATTGTGGCCGATATTGGTTCAGGTACGGGGATATTTAGCCACCAACTACTTGAAAGTGGTTTACATGTTATTGGAGTTGAGCCAAATGATGACATGAGAAAGATGGCAGAGCAATCGTTAAAACGATATCCTCGTTTTCAATCCATAAAAGCAACTGCCGAAAATACCACTTTAACAGAAAATAGTGTGGATTTAGTAACTGTTGCTCAAGCATTTCATTGGTTTGATAAAGAAGCTTTCAAAATCGAATGCCAACGAATTTTGAAACAAAAGGCAAATGTTGCTCTTGTTTGGAATAGTAGAGATGTAACTAGTCCGATTATTAAAGAGAATGAAGAAATTTGCCAGAAGACCTGCCCGAATTTCAAAGGATTTAGCGGTGGAATCGAGGAAACGCCAGAAATTTTTAATAGCTTTTTTAAAGATGGAAAGTATGAGTTTAAAGAATATCAAAATGATTTACTTTTTGATTATGAAGGTTTTTTGGGAAGGAATTTATCAGCGTCCTATGCTCCGAAAGAAAATGACGAAGAGTATAAAAACTTTGTTCTCCTCCTATCAGAGTTATTCGAAAAATACAGTAAGAACGGAAAAATTGTTCTCCCAAACTTAACACGAAGTTATATGGGCAATGTGTAAACAGCCGGACATAAAGCGAAACTTTAATCAGCCCTCACCAATCGGGCACGATCATTGAATAAACCTTAGCTTTATTGGTATATGTTGAGTACAATGAAATACACTATATCGAAAATTAAGCGAGCATACTCCCGTCCTAAATTCAGACCGGGGTATGCTTGTTTCGTGTGATGAAATTTAATAGTTTTATTATCTTTTTACAAAAAACTCACATTTTATCACACCAAATACACTTGACTTTAGTACAATGAAATGGAATATATTAGAAAACACTTAAAACCGAGGAGGAACTTCATGGCGCGTTGTACGTATTGTAAAACGAAATGGAAAGTAAAAGATGTATGGTCGATACTCACGACATTTGAAAAAGATTGTCCATATTGCTTCGGAAGGCAATATTTATCAAAGAAAACAATGAACGCTATGCCAGAACTTATAAGCTTACCCTTACATTTTTTATTCCCTTTTCTTGTTCATTTGAGTGATGAGGGGCCTTTGGATTGGTATCGGAAATCATAACACCTCAGTATCTTCTATTTATTAAACATAAAAACATACATACTAATACACCTCTAAAATAAAGACTATTTTCTATTACACTACCTCTTCAAAAACTTACTACACGAAAAATATTGTAAATTTTCAGTTAATTATATATAATTACTTTAACTTAATGATTAAAAGTGCAAATACATAATCATTTTTGAAGATCCCGTAGCTCAGCAGGGAGAGCGCCACCTTGACAGGGTGGAGGTCGTGAGTTCGAGCCTCTCCGGGGTCATAAATCCTAATAGCATCAAGACTTTCGAGAATATTCTCAAAACCTAAAACTGTGGAGGCCTCCATCAGACACCACGAGTTTAAAAGAGGACTACTTCTAGTCAGCTAATCAAGCTGGCTCAGAGGTAGTCCTCTTTTTTTGTTTCCATAAAACTGAGAAAAAAAACCCTATTCGTAAAATGAAGCTCGCTAAAGAGAAAGTAAAAATTGAGGTCTTTCAAGATGAATATATCAAACAAATGCTTCGCTACTACAGAGACAGCCATCCTACGAGAGCTACCATTAAATGAATATTATATTCTCATTCACAAATTATGTTAGAAAGTAATGGACAACCATACAAGAAAAAAGACTCATTTTGCATTTAATATATTAAATCTTACTAAAAAGGAGTTTGATTATTCTTGGATTTAAATAGTGCAAGAAATTTCATACCTTGTGCGTTTCCCGTTTCAGAACCTATATTTATACCTCAATCAGGCTTTCGAGCTATTAATAGAGCATTTGAACAAAGTGTAGGTCCAGCCGATCTAACTTTAATTTCATATCCTAATGAGATATTTGATTTAAACAATGAATATAATCCCATTACTTCAACTTTTACTCCAAAACAAAATGGAGTATATCTAATTATAGCAAGTATTGGTTTTTTCCCTGATGTTCCTGCAAGTTATAGCGCAAGGATATTTATCACAATAAACGGAGAAGCTGTAGTTGCTGATAATGATTTTTTAAGCGAAGAATTGGAGATTGTTAATCTAGTAAGTGTTTCTACTATCTTAAAATTACCTGCAGGATCTAATGTACAAGTTATTGCCCAAGCTACCACAGATGGTAAGACTGTTCCTGAACCACTTTTAGGTACCGTAGATTTTATGCACTTTGAAGCGGCAAGATTCCCTTCTCCAACATAATAAAACAAGTTTATTCTCTTAACTTCCTATAACGAAAATTATGTAAATATATAATGTTATCAAACGAATAAACGAGGTACCGTTACATCATCATAAAGCTAAGGTTTCACACTATTCATTAAGCAAAAAAGACGTTATTCTTACTGTAGAATTATAGGAAGGGATGGCGTTTTTTATATGTCTAATTCTATATCTGACGAATTACAATTATTTGCACACTCAACTAACAAACTTATTAACATCAAAAGTAACTCTAACAAATACACTGATTCATACAACATCCCTAGAGTCCAGTTCACAAGTTGACCAAGGAGAGAAACAACCCTTATGAATAAATAAGAGACACCATATCAACCTTTTACGTGATATAGTGTCTCTTGTTTATCTAAGTCAATTATTTCCCACCAAACATCTTCTCCATACGGTATTTCTTTGAAAAAATTTTCGTTATGTACTTTAAAACAACTTATTACCGCTCCACCATTTAAGTTTTGTTTCTTAAATGTATTTGTAAGCTGCTCAATAGATGCGTCATTCGTTTCTATTTTTTCAAAAGTTCCCTCTTTCCATCTCATACCGTTCACTACTCTCTATAAAAATTTGTTTCTTCATTTTTATAATACTTTCAACATCGGTCTTACTACCCTATATTCGTCACTATAAGGCTCCTTTATAATTAAAGCTGGGTGAGGATCTTTTTCTTCTTCTCTCATTGTGAATACTTCTGTTTTTTCTTGTAATGTGTTGGATTCACTATTTTTAGTAGGTCTTTTACTTAGTTTGATTTTCTTTGTTACTTCTCCAAGTTTTTGCCCGACTTCTTCTACTTCGGCAGGTTCATCCGTAACGTAGTACTCCCGTTCCTCCCATACTAACATAGGTGGCACTGGCTCTCGTTTATTGCATATCATATAAGTAATACTAGCTACAAGTAGTAGACAAGTTAATATAAAGAAGATAGTTTTTTTATTCATATACTATTCTCCTTATCTATCATTTTATCGGATTATATAATATAGGATATAGATAGTAAATGGTTTTTATGGTAATTTTTGTTTTGTTGTCAAAAAGAAAAACCTTACCGAAGTAAGGCTCCATTTTTCAATTTTACAGTGATTGCGTTATTAAAACGATCATGACGATAATCGCTATAAACATAACAACTAAACAGCCGATCATTTTATAAAATCCTCTTTTCGTTAACGTCCCGCCTTGCACGTCTTTACGAATAAATAAGAATACGGCTAAAAATAATACAAGCCCAATGCCAAAAGCATACATCATTTGCATATGTTAATCTTCCTTTCTCTTTTCCATCTTAATATCTTTTTGCCAAAACAACAAATGAGATAAAGACGGTACTCATTGTGAGTGCCATAAGTATGTTCAATAGTTCAACCGCAGATAGTGTAATTACGTTTAAGTTTAAGCCAATAGAGAAAAGAAGATAATATGCTGTTAGCGCAAAAAAGCTGAAGAATATCCCTTTATAACGAATGAGTTTCATCCGCTCGTCTTTTTCTTTAAATTGTGGGTGTAAATAGCTTAAGCAAAAACACATGATCATCAGCCCAAGTAATGTATACGTCGGAGCTGGCGGTGCAGAATGCGTCATTATACCTGTTAATATCATAAATCCACTCATAAATAGAAAAATAATTCCCATAATAACAAAGTACTTTTGTGAATAATTCATCCCTATCCCCCTCTTCTTTCCCTTCATAAATGAATACGTGTTCTATCGTTGTTTGAAATGTTTTCGCTATTTCAAATGCTAACGGAAGTGATAGATCGTATTTCCCTTTTTCAATTGAGATAATGGTTTGCCTAGAAACTCCGGGTTTCTCAGCCAATTTTTCTTGAGATAGTCCAAATTTTTTTTCGGTATTCGACCATTTTATTTTCCAAGGAAATTTCCCCCTCCTTCCTTATACCAAATATAAATGTAAAGTTAACTTTACATCAAGTTTCCTTTACATTTATTCCATTTGTTTTTCACACTATTTATATAGAAGAAACTTTTCAATTTCAGCACGTCTATTTTGAAACGAAACATGGAACAATGTATATATCCGTTACTATATCCCCTCCCGATTTTTAGGGGAATTTAATATCTCCATATTTGTTTTATCCTTTTAAAATATTTCATTCTCCTCTTTATTTCATGAAATGCGTTATTAGTTTTACGGTGTTTTTCGGCATATTGATAGAAACTAACGGATTATGAAGCATTTTTTATGTTTAGCCACTTTTTTTGTAGAAATCCTTCATTTTCCTTTCGTTATTTAACACTATCGAAATAAAGTTTACGATAAATTCATAATTTTTTATTTTTTATACTATATTCCGTTATATTGTTGTATAATATCAATGAAAGCGCTTATTATTTCAATATACATAATTCGAACTACATTTTATCGAAACATTCTAACTATTATACCTATATTTAAATGCAACAATTATAGTTATTAGTATAGGTATACCAAATATATCCACCCCATTTTTCTGTAAAATTACTTTATAACATGAAAGATTAACTTGGGTGATAAGTTATTGTGAATGTTTTTTTACAAAACAGATAAGTAATAGTGTTTGGTATTATGTAAATTATTGTAATAACATAAGAGTAAAGAAAACAATTACATTATTTATTAGTTAATCAATTATTGAAAAAGAGCAAAATGCACCTTTGTATGGAAAAGGATTATATGCATTGGGAGGTTTAAACAAATGACGAGGAAGAATACAACGACAAACCCTTGGGCCAAGTTCCACGGTCCGAACCTTGGTTATGTTATTGAGCAGTATGATCTTTACGTAACTGGAGCAGGTTCTGTTGATCCGGAATTACAAGAGCTTTTTGAAATTTTTGGAGCTCCTTCGTTTCAAGATGATGTCGTAACAGGGGACAACACAGCAACACATTTTTCTCCTCAAAACACAGGGAACATTGAAAAGATTCTTAAAGTCGTTCAACTTGTTGAGCAGATTCGTTCTTTCGGGCATACGTTGGCTCACATCAATCCGATGGAAGATGCTGCAAATGGACAATCTCTTCTTGAGAAAGCAATGAGTGAACTGAGCGATGCTGACTTGAAAGCGATTCCAGCGAAAACAGTATGGCAAAATGCACCAGAAGGTATTCACACTGCACTTGATGTAATTCATAGATTAAAAGACGTTTATACAAAATCTTTAGCTTATGAATTTTCTCATATACAAGATAGTGAAGAACGCGCGTGGTTGCATCAAATGGTGGAATCAAATTCATTGCGTCAACCACTATCAAATAAAAAACGAACTGCTCTTTTAAAACGTTTAACAGCTGTTGAAGGTTTCGAGCAATTCTTGCATAAAACATTCGTTGGGCAAAAGCGTTTCTCTATCGAGGGCGTTGATATGCTTGTACCTGTTCTAGATGAAATTGTTCTAGAAGGTGCGAAGAGCGGCGTAGAAGATGTCATGATTGGTATGGCTCACCGCGGTCGTCTAAGCGTACTTGCACACGTACTAGAAAAACCATATAGTCACATGTTTGCTGAGTTCAAACATGCAAAAATAGAAGGCGCAGTAGCAAATACTGGCTGGACTGGCGACGTAAAATACCATTTAGGTAGAGAACAAGTCGTTAGTAACGAAGAAGTTAGCACTCGCGTTACATTAGCAAATAACCCAAGTCACCTTGAGTTCGTTAACCCTGTTGTGGAAGGTTTCGCACGTGCGGCTCAAGAGAATCGTAAAAAATCTGGTCTTCCAGAACAAGATACTTCAAAATCATTCGTAATTTTAGTTCATGGTGATGCTGCATTCCCTGGTCAAGGTATTGTATCTGAAACGTTGAACTTAAGCAGATTGAATGCTTACCAAACGGGTGGAACGATTCATGTTATCGCAAACAATGCAGTTGGTTTTACAACTGATAGCTATGATTCTCGTTCTACGAAATATTCAAGTGACCTTGCAAAAGGTTTCGATATTCCGATTGTTCACGTGAACGCTGATGATCCGGAATCTTGTCTTGCTGCTGCTAACCTTGCGATTCAATATCGTACATTGTTCAAAAAAGATTTCTTAATCGATTTAATTGGTTACCGCCGCTACGGTCATAACGAAATGGATGATCCAGCAGTTACGCAGCCACAAGTGTACAAAAAAATTAAAAACCACCCTACTGTAAGAGCAATTTATGCAGATCAATTACAAGCTGCTGGTGTTCTAAATGCAGATGAGATTGAAACGATTACACAGTTTATACAAGAACAATTAAAATCTGACTATGCACAAGTACCACCAGCTGATACGAGCGATGCAACAATTCATGTTAAAGTGCCAGATGTTGTTGCAAAAGGCATTCAGCCAATTGATACTGGTATTGAGCTTGACTCACTTCGTGCAATTAATGAAGGATTATTATCTTGGCCTGAAGGATTTAACGTATATCCGAAGGTGAAGAAAATTCTTGAACGTCGTAAAGATGCTCTTGAAGAGAACGGTAAAATTGAATGGGCACTTGCTGAGTCATTAGCATTCGCTTCCATTTTACAAGAAGGTACGCCAATTCGTTTAACTGGTCAAGATTCACAGCGTGGTACATTCGCGCACCGTCATATCGTATTACACGATACGGATACAAATGAAACATATTCACCATTACATCGCTTACCAAACATTAACGCTTCATTCTCTGTTCATAACAGTCCGTTATCAGAGGCTGCAGTTGTTGGTTATGAGTATGGTTATAACGTATTCGCTCCAGAAACTCTTGTTATGTGGGAAGCACAGTACGGTGACTTCTCAAATACTGCGCAAGCATTATTTGATCAATATGTTTCAGCTGGAAGAGCAAAATGGGGTCAAAAATCTGGTTTAGTTCTTCTATTACCACACGGTTATGAAGGTCAAGGACCAGAACACTCTAGCGCACGTCCAGAGCGTTTCTTACAGTTAGCTGCTGAGAACAACTGGACAGTTGCAAACTTAACTAGCGCGGCACAATACTTCCATATTTTACGTCGTCAAGCATCTATCTTAGGAACAGAAGCTGTTCGACCATTAGTACTTATGACGCCGAAGAGTTTATTACGTCACCCACTTACGCTTTCAACTGCTAGTCAGTTAAGCGAAGGACGTTTCCAACCTGCTTTAGAACAAGAAAACCTTGGCATGAAACCAAACAAAGTAAAACGTCTCGTTTTAAGTACAGGTAAGATGGCGATTGACTTAGCAGCAGAAATCGAGTCTGGTAAACATGAGTACAACTTAGATGAAGTTCATGTTGTTCGTATTGAACAATTGTACCCATTCCCTGCTGAGAAAGTTCAATCTATTATTAAACGCTTTAAAAACTTAGAAGAAATCATTTGGGTTCAAGAAGAACCTCGTAATATGGGCGCATGGCATTACATGGCTCCAATTCTGTTCGAACTAGCTGGAGATAAAGTGAAAACAGGTTACATTGGACGCCCAGATCGTTCTAGCCCATCTGGTGGCGATCCGTTCGCTCACAAAGCTGAGCAAGAACTAATTGTTGCACACGCTTTAGATGTGAAGTATAACTTCCGTCAAGATAAACAAGAAATTGAAGTTTACAGCAACTAAAAAGTAACGATGAAGGTTTCTAGCTTGCCTTGGGCAGAATATCTGCCCAAGGTCAGGCTAACAAATGGAGATTACCGAAGTTAAAAGAAGAAAAAACACACCGTTAGGCAAATAAGGGGAGGACATTTAAAATGATCGAAATTAAAGTACCTGAGCTTGCAGAATCTATTACAGAAGGAACTATCTCACAATGGCTTATCAACGTAGGCGACAAAGTTGAGAAAGGTGGCAGCGTTGTTGAGCTTGAAACTGATAAAGTCAATGTAGAAATCATTGCAGAAGATTCAGGTATTGTATCGAAGTTACTAGGCGAACCTGGGGATACAGTTGAAGTTGGCGCAACTATTGCAATTTTAGATGCAAATGGCGCACCAGTTGCAGTAAGTACACCTGCTCCAGCTGCTGAGCAACCAAAACAAGAAACAGCTGAAGCACCGAAAGCAGCAGCTCCAAGTGCTGAACAAACTACGACTCTACAAGGTTTACCAAATACAAACCGCCCTATCGCATCACCAGCTGCTAGAAAAATGGCTCGTGAATTAGGAATCGACTTAAACGACGTACGTAGCACAGATCCACTTGGACGCGTGAGACCACATGATGTACAAGCTCATGCTGCAGCACCAAAAGAAGCACCAGCTGCTCCAAAGAGTCCAGCTCCTGCTCCAGCTGTAAAAACTGAATTCGAAAAACCAGTTGAGCGCGTGAAAATGTCCCGCCGCCGTCAAACAATTGCAAAACGTCTTGTAGAAGTTCAACAAACATCTGCAATGTTAACAACATTTAACGAAGTTGATATGAGCGCAATCATGGAATTACGTAAAGAACGCAAAGACGCTTTCGAGAAAAAACATGATGTACGTCTTGGTTTCATGTCATTCTTCACAAAAGCAGTTGTTGCAGCATTAAAACAATTCCCATTATTAAATGCTGAAATTCAAGGTGACGAGCTTATCATTAAAAAATTCTATGATATCGGTATTGCAGTAGCAGCTCCAGATGGATTAGTTGTTCCAGTTGTACGCGATGCTAACCAATTAAACTTCGCTGAAATCGAAAGCGAAATTCGTAATTTAGGTATGAAAGCACGCGATAACAAACTTTCATTAAAAGAACTACAAGGTGGTACATTTACAATTACAAACGGTGGTGTATTCGGTTCTCTAATGTCAACACCAATCCTAAACAGCCCACAAGTAGGTATTTTAGGAATGCATAAAATCCAAGTACGCCCAGTTGCAATCGATAACGAGCGTATGGAAAACCGTCCAATGATGTACATCGCTTTATCTTATGATCACCGTATTGTTGATGGTAAAGAAGCGGTTAGCTTCCTTGTTGCTGTTAAAGATATGCTTGAAGATCCAAAATCATTATTATTAGAAGGTTGATAGACTAATAGTCTATTCAAGGCTGTAGAATGAATCATTCTACAGCCTTTTTTTATTGCGTTCATACGGGACAAATCACATGACATACGTTAATAATGTATGCCTACAACGTAAGGAGGATTAAAATGAATAACCTTCCAGCTCATGCAAAACTTAAAGCAAATAAGGATACTTTCTTTCTTCCCGATTCAAACGGGGGTGTCTATTTTCGAAATAACGCCAGTTCATTCCGCATGGACGGTGACGGGATTTATAACTGGATTGAAAAATTAATGCCCATGTTTAATGGTACTTATTCGTTAGCAGAAATAACAGATGGACTCCCTCTTCCTTATCAAAATCGTGTATTTGAAATCGGAGAGATTTTATATGAAAATGGTTTCGTTCGTGATGTAAGTCAAGATGCGCCTCATGAATTAAACAGCGTATTACTCGATAGATACGCTTCGCAAATTGAATTTCTAGAAGCTGATTCTCATTCAGGTGCTTTAAAATTCGAAACGTACCGCGCTGCAAATGTCCTTATAGTTGGTTCAGGATATATGCTTACTTCCTTAGTTTCGTCTTTACTTGAATCTGGTTTACCTACATTTCATTACCTCGTTACAGATCGTGCTGAAACAAATTATGCCCGGATTCAGGAGCTAATAGAACGTGCACACGAAGTTGATGACAATGTACTTATTCAAGAAATAGATACGACAATTGATCGTCCCCTGCATGAAGTATTCGAACCTTTCGACTGGATTTTGTACGTTTCTCAAGATGGAGATATTGAAGGCTTAAGAGCAGTTCACACTATTTGCAAGGAACTAGGAAAAAACTTCATACCTGCCATTTGTTTAGCAAATTTCGGTTTAGCCGGTCCTGTCGTAACGGCAAATCATGAAGAATGCTGGGAATCCGCATGGCATCGGCTACATGAAACAACTTTGCAAAATGAAAATTCACCAGATTCCCTCTCTTCTATTACACCTGCAATGTTAGCAAATATAATTGTTTTTGAATTATTTAAACATGTCGCTAATGATTCTTACCGAGAAAAGGAACCACAATTCTTTTTATTAAACTATGAAACACTCGAAGGAACATGGCATCCTTTTATAAAACACCCTCTTGCTACTGATGAAAGTTTTACAATCGATACGATAGAAAATCTTTCCGAAAAACTTGAGCATCGGTATGGCCAACATACTTCAACTGAATTGTTCCGTTTTTTCGATTCATTAACTTCTAAAGAAGCTGGTATATTCCACGTTTGGGATGAACAAGATTTATATCAATTACCGTTATCACAATGCAATATTCAAGTAGCTAATCCACTATCAGATGGCCCGACCTCCCTCCTGCCCCTTATGACTTGCGGCGGATTGACCCATAATGAAGCACGCCGTGAAGCTGGTTTAACAGGAATTGAAACATATGTAGCAGAAATTATTCATCGCCTTATTCCTGAACATAACGATATCGGTATCGGCGCTGGGGAAACGATGACAGAAGGTGTATACCGGGCACTACAACAACATGTAAACAATAAACTGTATGAACGGCAGTCACATATGCTAGAAGAAATTACAACGATTGACGTAGCAGAAATTCATGATAAACATTGCAGGTTTTATTACGATTCCCTTTCTACAATCCACGAAGCACCTATAATAGCAATGGGTGAAGAGATTCTAAGTTTTCCAGTCGTTTGGGTCGGTATAAATGATAGATGGTATGGCGCATCGAACATTAATATGACGTTAGCGTTACGAAGCGCACTACAACTATCACTTCTTCACATTCAAACTGAAGAAACTCCTTACCGAGCTAATATTTTGCCTGACTCCTCCATTATTTTATATGACGCTGATTCCTTCAGCTTAGAAATACAAAGGGAAGAAGACATTCCAGATGTGCAATCTTTACAGCTTGCTTTACAGCATTTATCGGAACATAATTTTTATCCATTCGTATTTGATTTAGCGATTGAATCATTTTTGAAAGAAAACCTAGACGGTGTGTACGGATTATTAATTGCAAAGGAGGACGGTCTATGACTCAAAATATATTACTTATAGGAGACGGCCTACTTGCAGACTATGTACATGATCAATTATGCGAACAATATTCCATCATTCGCCAACATACTATTACAGAAGAGCTCCCTGAAAATATCGACCTCGCTCTCGTATTACATGACGGCTCTCCTTCTACTATTCATCATGATGCTGAGCTAATTTTTCGTTCCAACGACATTCCGTGGCTACGTGCATTTACTTCATTTGGTGAAGGTATTATCGGCCCTTACATTCATCCTCTTGCAGCTGGATGCACCCATTGCGCCGATGGGAGACGCTTTATTGCTGGATTTGACCAGAAAGAAATGTGGGAATTACAGCGGAAATATGCGCTAAAAGCGGATAATGTGACGAGACGTGATGTACGTGCTACCCAAAATGGTATGCTGCAAATGTGCCAACTCATTCATGCTGAAGCGGAAAAAATATTAGCTAACGGACATTCTTCTTTAGAAAATGAACTCATTTTACTAAACTTACAAACATTGCAATGTACACGGCATTCTTTTCTTCCTGATCCTCTCTGCCTTATGTGTAGTAATTTACCTGATGATACGGCGGATGCGGCAGAGATTTCTTTACAACCGAGTTTAAAAACAAGTAATGAAACGTATCGCTGTCGTTCCATACATGAGCTAAACACATTTTTAACGAGAGATTATTTAGATTACCGAGTTGGTATGTTGAACGGAAAAATGCAGCATTCTTTATTACCATTTGCTGACGTCATTATAAACATGCCGTTAATGTTTGGAAATGAAGGTGTTGCAGGTCGAACTCATTCATTTGCAATGAGTGAAGCAACTGCTATTTTAGAAGGTTTAGAGAGATATTGCGGTATGTCACCTCGAGGGAAAAAGACTAATGTACACGGTAGTTTTCATGATGTAGAGGATCACGCATTGAATCCCCTCTCGCTCGGTGTACATACAAATGAACATTATAATCGTGATAGTTTTCCATTTAAACCATTTGATCCTGACTATGAACAAAACTGGGTATGGGGCTATTCTTTATTACAAAACAGGTCACTTTTAGTTCCTGAATCAATCGCTTATTATAGCCTCGGTCATCGAGACGCCTTCGTGTATGAAACATCAAATGGATGTGCAATTGGTGGTAGTTTAGAAGAAGCCATTTTTCACGGCATTTTAGAAATTGTAGAGCGTGACGCCTTCCTGCTCACTTGGTATGCTGAATTACCTCTTCCCCGCCTTGATCTTAGTTCAGCAAATGATACAGAATTACAATTAATGATCCAGCGGTTACACACGATTACTGGATATGAGCTACATGCTTTTAACGCGACGATGGAACACGGCATCCCGAGCTTATGGGTAATTGCGAAAAATACGCGTGAAAATGGGATGAACGTTGTCTGTGCAGGAGGCTCTCATTTAGATCCAATCCGTGCTCTAAAGAGTGCCATTCACGAAATAGCAGGTATGTTACTTATAACAGATGATGAACTTGAGCAAAAAAGAGAGTACTACGAAAATTGCTTACAAGATCCTTATCTCGTTAATAAAATGGAAGACCATAGTATGCTGTACGGATTGAAAGAAGCGGAAGAACGTCTTCACTTTCTTTTACGTGAAGATGCTCCAGTCCAAACGTTCCAAGAAATGAATGCATTGCAATCATTTGATATGGATTTAACATCCGATCTTCATCAACTGTTAAATCGTTTGCATCAATCTGGACTCGAAGTAATCGTTGTAGATCAAACTGTACCCCTTATAGAAAAAAACGGATTACATTGTGTAAAAGTCATTATTCCAGGCATGCTACCGATGACGTTCGGGCACCATCTTACTCGAGTTACAGGACTGGACCGAGTATATACTGTACCGATGACACTTGGATATACAGATGAACCTTTAACGAATGAAAAATTAAATCCACATCCGCATCCGTTTCCATAGTAAAGGAGGGATTTCATGCAGCTAAATACTTTTTTACATCATCTCCATTTCTCTATTGATGAAATTATGCCGAATCATGAGGTGGACTGGAAAGACGCACCACTTCCTCATAAATTATACCGAAATTTACCTGTTATCCCTCTCTCTTTAGAAATCTCATCGTCTTTGCCGGACTCTTCTACTACACCTACTTTGGATGCGATTGGTCATTACCTTTTGTATTCATTTGGTTTAACCGAATTATGTCAGCTAAATAGCGGAAGAAATTTATTACGAAGATCTATTCCTTCAGGCGGCGCTTTATATCCAAATGAATTGTATATATATTTAAAAATTGACGATTATCCAGACGGTATTTACCATTACGATGCCGCACATCATCGACTTATCTTACTTCGCGAAGGAAATTTCGATTCTTATCTTACAGACGCACTCGGTAATCGCTGTAACTTACATTCTTGTTTTGGTGCTGCATTTGTATCCACCGTTTTTTGGAAAAATTTCTTTAAATACAATAATTTTTCCTATCGTCTCCAAGGATTAGATAGTGGTGTTCTCATCGGTCAATTACTTGAATGTGCCAAACAGTTCGGTTATACGAATGGCGTATATTTTCAATTTCTAGACCGGGCAATGAATCATTTACTCGGATTATCTGAAGGTGAAGAAAGTGTGTATGCAGTTGTTCCTTTAAGTACAGAATCGCAAACTGATTGGTTTCACAATGATTATCGTGAAAATAAAACAGTTACTTCTCATGAGTTGGTGCAGCAAATTCCGCCGTTAGCACATGAACATTTCATTCGCTCAAAACATGTTGATGAATATCCGATGATAACAAAATTAAATGAAGCCTCTATGATCGAATCGACCGAACACTTCCAAACATTCGCTCATGAAGAATACTATCAACATAGTGCTCATGCTATACAGCTACCGAAAGTAGATCGTTTATCATATGATTTCTTACAACTTTGTAAAAAGCGATATTCACCTGATGCTGACTTTATTTTAACGAAATGGGATACAGCGGGACTCGCTACTTTACTACAAGAAGCAAGCCTCTCCTTCCCTTATTACAACGATCTTGATGGTAAGTATGTAAATGAAAATGCACGCGTCTCATTATATGGATGTTTTTATAACGTAAAAGATATAGAAAATGGGGCTTACGCTTATAACAATAAAACGCATTCCATACAACCTATTCGATATGGAGACCTTCGTTATCCCCTTCAATCTAGTATGACGATGGATAATGTAAACCTTTTTCAAGTACCACTTTGCTTCCATGTAGTCGGAAAGAAAGATTACTATACAAATGCATTAGGCTATAGAGGATACCGTATTCACCAAATGGAAGCTGGTATACTCGTTCATAAACTCGTTTTTGCTGCAACCGCTATGGGGATGGGCGGGCATCCGTTGCTTAGCTTTGATACAAATTCATGCGATCAATTGTACGGGATAGATGCTGGAAATGAAACGTCTCTCATTCAAATTCCTGTTGGGGCATATCGGGCGCGGGATTGGTTAAAAGGGGCTTTGAATAATTAGAAGCACGCCGTCTATCGGCGTGCTTTTTTAAAGGACTTAATTTATAAAAAGCGAAATGAGTATATATTCTTACATAAAAGGAGAGTTTGACTTGAGCATTTTACAACGATTAATTCAGCAAGCAAAAAATCCTCGCGGGACAATTGGTTCTTCCATGCTTTGTATTATGAACGCTGCACATACGAGACTCACAAGTTGGGGATTACAGAAAGTACATATAAAGACAGATGCAATCATATTAGATATCGGTTGTGGTGGAGGTAAAACAATACACACTCTTTCAAAACGAACTCCACTTGGGAAAATATATGGGATTGACTATTCAGATCAAGCTGTTGAAAACTCAAAGAAAGCCAATATACAGGACGTAAAAAAAGGAAAAGTCATCATTCATCAGGCAAGTGTCTCCTCTATTCCTTACAATACAAACTTCTTCGATCTCATAACCGCTTTTCAAACACACTACTTTTGGCCCGATGTGGAACAAGATATAAAAGAAGTATTTCGCGTCTTACAAGCGAATGGATCTTTTTTATTAGTAGCTGAAACTTTCAAAATTCAATATCATATGGAAAAGTGTAAAACGAATGAAGAATTAGTAAACCTTTTTTATAAAACAGGATTTACAAGTGTGAAATGTTATGAAGAAAGAGGATGTCTTTGTGTAATAGGAATTAAGTAAAAAGCAGACCCTTTGAGGTCTGCTTTTTACTAGATTAATTTAAAGATGCTCTTAATTTGTCTTGCAAATAACCAGTTTTTCGTACCGTAGTTATCATTTAAGCTATCTAAATTAATAGATTGTCCGTTAGCAAACTTTAATTCTAACGTTGTATTTTTATCATTTGTTTTTAAATTGCTATGTGTAATGGCATCATACTTTAATTTTTCAATTTCAACATATTCTTCTTTTTCTTGTCCGATCACGACGTGGTCTTGGAAGAAGAACAACACTTCTACTTTCTTACCGAAACAAAATACATTTTTCGTATAGATTAACGTCGCGTTATCAAGTCCGACACATACTTCTTTCATCTCTTCCACAACGTGTCCAAAGTCTTCTTCTTGTCTTGCGTTTGATTCCGCAATCCATTCTTCGATTGTTTTCATGTTAATTGCCATACTGCGCCCCCTGGTTCGTTCATTGCTTTGTTTTAAAATAAATACTATATGAAAATATAAGCGATACGTACTACGTTTTCAAGGGTGAACGCTATATTCAAAATAAAGTGAAACTTCAATTACTCCGCCTTCACAAAAAAATAGCACTTTAAAAAGTGCTATTCTGCTCTCCTTGCCGCTTGTTGAATCGGATCCCAAACGCTGTTATATGGTGGTGCGTAACTTAAGTCGACGTCTTCTAAATCGTGAATACTCATTTTATTGAAAAGCGCCATTGCGATCACATCAATACGTTTATCTACGCCTTCTTCTCCAATTACTTGCCCGCCTAATAATTGTTTCGTATCAGAACGATATAGTAATTTCAAGTGAAGTGGTTTGGCACTTGGGTAATAGCCCGCCATATTTGTGGAATCTACTTTGACTGTTTTATACGGGATGTTTAGCCCTTTCGCTTCTTTTTCATTTAATCCCGTTCTCGCGAGCGTCAAATCCATAAATTTAATAATTCCTGTACCTAGCGTACCTTTAAATGCTCTTCGCTTATCAACCATATTGAGTCCAGCAAGTCGCCCTTGTTTATTGGCAGTTGTTCCGAGCGGGATATGATCATGAATTTCCTTTATAACGTGGTAATGTGTTGCACAATCACCAGCTGCATATACGTCTTTTACATTCGTTTGCATATATGCATTTACCTCGATTGCCCCTTTATCATTTGTACGTATATTCGTTCCTTCAAGAAAATCACTATTCGGTTTCACTCCGACAGATACTAAAACAAGATCCGCTTTATATGTACCTTTATCCGTTTCAATTTGTTCTACTCGCTCTTTTCCGATAAACGATTTTACATTTTCATTCGTTAAAATTTCAATATGATGTTTATCCGCTTCTTTATGTATATATTCCGCCATATCTGCATCATAGATCGTACCGATATGATCATTTCGCTCAATCATTCTTACTTTCTTACCAAGTTCTACGAATGTTTCTGCCATCTCAAGTCCAATGGCACCGCCGCCAATAATAGTTACATCCTCAATTTTATTCGTTTCTAGCGTTTTTAATATACGCTCAGCATCCGGAATTGTTTTTAAAAGATGAACGCCTTGTAACTCTCGTCCTTCCCACTCTGGCATAACAGGGCGCACGCCAGTTGCAATTAATAAGCGATCGTACGGAAATTCAAACATATCTTTCGTTTTCGTATGCTCTGCGTACACAATTTTCTTTTCCGTATCTACTTTTGTAACTTCATGACGCACTTTCGCATCAATTCCATATTTATCACGAAATGTCTTCACATTGCGCGCGATTAATTTTTCAGTTGAAGCGATAGCACCACTAATTACATAAGGTAAACCGCACTGAGCGTATGAATAGATTTCACCTTTTTCTAACGTCACAACATTTGCAGTTTCATCGTTTCTAACAATTTGCATTGCTGCGCTCATACCAGCTGCATCTCCGCCAATAATGACATAGTTCACTTTACCACTCCTTCTATTTTCCATATTCTTTACGATTTCCATATTTTATAGAAATACACCTATCCCCATTGTAAAGAAAGATTATTTCATCTACAAATTTGGTGCACAAACTTATACGTGAATAGGTAACCGTCGTGTCTTATAAACAACATGTTTAATATGCTATAACAGTTACTATTGAAAGTAGGTGAAACATACATGTGCGCCGGCCTTCTCGCCCAGCTTCCAGAGGAACCGAAAGAACCGAAAGCCGCCTTGCCACTTGACCAAGAATTTTCCATTAACGCGACCCTATATAGTGCTCGTGCTTGGTTATCTAATGATGAGACTTTCGCACAAACGATTTGGAAAGGCTCTCGCTTCGCTTCAGCCTCACACGCTGGCAAGTCCATCTTACCAATTGGAACTGTTAAAATTTTGAACTTATCTGATGATACAATAACAGTTACTGCATCATCAGAATCAGACGATACACTCAAAATAGTCGTCCCACCTCATTCTGAAGGTGTTTTAACATCTAGTGCTTTATCCGATGTGCAAGCTAGTACATCAGGAGGAGCAAGTAAAGTCACATTCCTCTTTCACATCTTCTTCTCTAGAGATCCTGGTCCAGATAAAAAACCATAAAAAAGGTACAGTTATGCACTGTACCTTTTCACGTATTCTATTCTCTTGATTTGATCAATTCAACATTATAAGACTCAATATTAGTCAACACTCCTGTAAAATATGGATTTTCTCTGTACCAAGACTGTTTTGAAAAGTACGCTTGCATATCTTTCGTTTGAAACATATGTCCATGCCTTGCGTATATTTCATTTCTAGCAATTTTTAACTGTTCTTTCGATAAGTATCTTAAATCTGAACTCGTTAATTTTCGAATATCACTATCTGGAAAGATGAAACCATTATATACATACCCAGTCGTGGGCATCGGAGCAACATTGTAAACAACTGTTTTTTCTTCACTTTTCTTTTGAAATGGAAGATTATAAGACGAAAGTGCCGTTACCGTTTCTACTTTCGTCGTTTCCCGTCCACTTTCTCCATTTCGTTCTAAATAAATCGTCGCGCTTCCATCAGTCGCTATCGGTCCCCACGTAATTTCTTCTCCAGTCAGCGCTGTAACTGGTTTTTGATTCACGTACAATGTCGCGCCTGGCATATTCGTTTGAACTGTAATATATTTCCCTTGCAACGTTAAATCGATCGTTACATTATTTTGGCTTTGTTTCATAAGTACGACCTTTTCCTCGCGTGATAGTTTTACATAGTCATTTTTATATTCTGATTGAAATACTTGAGTTCCTGGAAGAAACGGTCCATATTGCTTCTCAAACTTTTTGTCATCTGTCTTATCAATTTCTTTTCCGTTCATTTTTAAAGATGTGCCTTTTTCATTTGAAAGCAAAGTTGTATAGTACGTCTTCGCTTTCAATTTATACCGATCAAATATAAAGAAATACTTCCCGTCTTTCGTTAAAGAAAAATCTGCTCTTTCTATTCCATCCCCTTGTTTTTCACCTTGCCTCAAATATTCCTTCAGTTCATTCACGTAGGATGGATTCTCTTTTATATACGAAAATAGAGGCATTACACTCTCTCTCGTTACAACAACTGATGGATCATCTGCCGTGATGATCTCAGCTAACTTCTCCCCGTCCCTCTCTTGTAAAATCGTAATCATCCGGTCTACTTGTGCCCCCTGCGCATAATACGATGATCCGTACAAATACAATCCAACAATCGCTATAACAAATAGTGCTAAAAGTGTAATACCCACTTTTGTACCGCTGCTCATGTTCTTCTTTACTACAGGATTGCCCCTCTTCATCCCGCAGTTTTGACAAAATTGCACACCATCTTCAAACTGAATTCCGCACTTTGTACAGACATTCATCCATTCACCCACCTTTTCTTTAGAAGCCAGTTAATCCTCCAGTAAATGTTTGAATTATCATGTTAAAGTAAGACCAAAATACAATCCATACTGCGATGCCGTTTAAAACATTTGCGATAAGAAGAGTGTAAACAAGGTCTAGTCCACCGTTATCTAATTTTGCTATAGCTACAACTATACTAATTCCCATATACGTTGTAGCCAGCCCTAATAATAACGGTAAAAAAAGGATTAATAAGAAACTAAACAGAAAAGAAAGTACTAATATAGCAATAGCTGGAGTCGCTATCGTTCCCCATATACCGAATACTTCAAGAAACGAAAAAGAAGATTTCATCATCTTACCACTTACAAAAATAATAAATCCGACAAATAAAGTTAAAATTAGTAAAAATAAAAAGACCTTTATAGACTCTCCAAAGAAAGAAGGCGTAGATAAATCCGGCGCTAATGTTCTCGTAAGTGCTGCCCCAGCGCTCATTATTCTATAAAAAATACATGCTCCTAAAAAACAAATAAGTAAAAGGCTTGTAATTCCATTTCGCACTTCAATATTGCCACTTTTCATAATTGCTGTCGGTGCTTTTAAAGCATGTTTAAAAAACTGAAAATAGCCACTTGCAAATCGCTTCGCTTGCTCTACCGTTTCATTTGAACGTGTTTCCTTCACTTGTGCTGCCGATGGTTGATGTCCCCCTTCTGGGCCACCACTCACTACTACTTCTTCTATTAACGAATGTCCACAATTCCCGCAAAACTTTGCCTCTGCTGCATTCTCTGTATGACACGCTGAACATTTCATGCTCTCATCCCTCCTTATGCATATACCTGATAGGGTGTTACAAATTCAATATATGACTTTGGACATAAAACATGACTACAAGAAGAAGATTATGAACTCCTCCTTTTGAAGAAAAATATATAGACTAGCAATCTAGAAAAATAATGCTATTATGAAACAGAGCAAATAAAGTGAACCTTTAAACAGATTGGATGAAAGACAATGGAATTTGTAAACTCTATTTTTCAAATACTCCTTACAAGTATAATCCAACTATTTTCTTTAATTGGAGTCATCATTGTAATCGGATTTCTATTAGGTTATTTAGAATCACTAACAAGAATGTATTGGGCGAGAGCTTTCGGAAGAAAAGGATTCCTTTTGACTGCGTGGATTGGTGTTCCTATTCACGAACTTGGACATGCCATTATGTGCGTACTATTCCGTCATAAAATTGTAGCAACGCAGTTCTTCCCAACAGATACAAGTCAAGGAGCTTTAGGTTACGTACAACATCAATACAATCAAAAAAGTGTATATCAACGAATTGGGAATTTCTTTATCGGCATCGGGCCTATTATTTCAGGTATTACTGCATTAATCCTTTTAATGCGCTATTTCGTACCCGAATCTTATTCTTTATTTAATACAACTCTCGAAACAACCGTTTCCTCTACTTCTATTAATTTAGAAATGGTTCAGAATATGTTCTTGTCGACGTTTGTGTTATTAAAAAGCTTATTTACAATAAGCAATTTATTGAATCCTTCCTTTTGGTTATTTTTATTTATCGCCATTTGTATTTCTGCTCATATCGCTTTAAGTAAACCAGACATTAAAGGATCGATAGACGGTGTTATCGTCATGTTTACCGTGTTATTTTTATTCAACATCATAGCAGGTCTTTTCCAATACGACAGTAATCTGCTAATTGGACAGGTTATGAAATATAATATGTATCTCATTGCATTTTCTAGTGTGGCACTGCTGTTCTCTTGTATTTCTACACTTGTTAGTTTTGTGTTTTATAAAATAAGAGGAGGGCGTTCGTTTTGAACGCCCTCTTCTTATTAATTACTTCTCTTATAATCACACTGCTCAACCGGAACACGAGCATGCCCCTCTTCATCGGTACACCATGACTGTGACTGGAATGCAAGGAAGATACCAATCCATTCTTCTTTCTTCTCAAAGTGAATGAGTATTCCTCCGTCTTGCCATATACCATTATCACCTTTCCATTTCTCTACATTCCCTTGGTTCATATGAATATCGTGTATCCCGTTTCCTGGTTCGAAATGAAAGTAAGAATCGGGTGTATTTTCTTCTGGTCCCCATCTTTCGCCAAACGCGTAAATAATTGCTTTTTCTTCTATCGCTCGTTTTATATAACGTTCTATTTTTTCATTTAAATCATTATCAACACCTGCTTTTTCAGCAGGTAAAGGAATCATTTGTTTCGAATCAAATAAATTACCTCTTACATAATCTAAAGCGACTTTCGGTTCATTGTTTTTTATTTCTGTAAAACCGAATGGTAATGTCGGTAAAATATGAATCGCCTCTGACCGAATATCGTCACTCGCAAAATATAAAACTTCTGACGGATAACTTTGCGACTTTACGTTAATTGCAATGCGATAATTTACTTCTGCTTCGCCTTGTAAATGAACTTGATAATGAGGTGTCCTCCCTTTTCCAATCTTAGATTGTATAACGGTACCTTTTAACACACCATAATTTTTTAAGGGCATACCTTTCATCTCCTATTCATTTAGTAGAAGCTTTTCATATTTAAAACATTATCCAATCATAAAAAAAATCCTCCTATGTTAGGAGGATTTTTCACTTTATCAACACATACCAAATAATAACTTCCACCACTACAAGCAACACCGCACCAAAGATCATTAATGTCGTTTTCTTTAATAGTTCATTTTCACGATGAGGTATATTACATAAATAAGCACCGAGTGTAATACGTGATGGGCAAGCGATTGTCGCTACTGATGATGCGGTGTTTTGAAGCGTTGTGACGTATTGCCACGGGAGTGCCACGTTTTGTGCTGTTTGCATTTGTAGTTTTATAAACATCGCATTTGATCCTGCGTTACTACCTGTTAAAAAGCCACCGATTCCGCCGATGAACGGAGCAACGAAAACAAAAAACGTACCAAATGTTTCACCAGCTGTTTTTGCGAGTAATGAATGCATGCCAGATGCGCCCATTAGTTCTGAAATAGCGATAAACATTGTCGTTGTAATAGCGAAAGGAATCCATTGTTTTATCGTTTGCGAGAGTGATTGTTTAATAATTTTTGATGGAATACGGAAGAAGATAATCGTAAATAAACAAGTCATACCGAGCCAAAATCCTGGTGAATACAGCATTTCTAATCTATAAGAATATGACTTTAAATCAAGAACTGCATATGAACGAAGCAAATCGTGTAATGCTGGAACGAGGCGAGAAAGTAAAATACAAACTGTTAAGAATATATAAGGGCTAATAATTTTTATAATGGATATTTCTCTCTCCGTTGCCGCAGCATGTTCCGTCATAAGGTTTTGCTCACTTTTTCCTTTTAGTTTAATGATAAGAAAACCAAACGTAATCGTAACGATAGAACTTAGTATCCCTGCTAGCTCAACACTTACGTACGCATTAGAAAGATAGATTCCAAGAGAAAATAATAGAAAGAATCCTACTCCTTCCTTCCACTTTTCAATTACGGCCTGCCAACCACCAACAACGTGTAAAGAAAGAATGACGAAGTAAGCAAACATCGGAATGCTTAATAGCGCTGTATTTGTGCCAAGTGTCGTCAGCGGCATATTAATAAGTTGCGAACCGATAATCGTACCTGTTGCCATCGCGCCCCATGAACTAGCAAGCAAACCGATAAACGAGAGCAATACAGCTTGAAATGGTTTATAGCCTAACGAAAGAAAAATCGGCGCTGCAACCATAAAACCAATACCGAATCCACTTACTGATTCAATAAGCGGGCAAATGCCAAAACACATAAGCAGCATTTGTAATAAGCGATCGTGAGTAACTTCTTCTAGAAAACGTGCTACTTGATCGATGTATCCCATTTTGTTCATGAGGTGAAATAAAAAAATACCGAAAAATAAAACGTACCCGACAATAAAACAAATTAACGAACCTTTAATCGTTGCGTGTACAGTTTCACTTATCCCTAACCGAAATGTTGGCGAGAGTAAAACAATTCCAACAGAAACGGCATAAGAAATTAATGAGGATCTTAATGACGTTTGTTTAAACAAAAATAAACAAATGAAAATCATCATAATTGGGATGAGTGCCAACAATATGGACATGTTATCATCTCATTTCGTTAAAAATACAATTTTTAACTATTATATAACAGATAGAACGATTTTCAATTGTTTTTGTAACAGAATCAAAAAAGAACCGAAGCAGCTCCGTTTTGATTCAATCCCATTTTCTTTTATCTTGAAAAACCGTCTGCTGCCTGATTATTTTGTCTAACATAACAAACACAATATAAGCACATATTACTTGCAATACAATATTCCCAAGTTTTATTAATTCAAATGAATGGATCCATTGGAATAATTCATTTAATAATACAATCGAAACGATACTAAATAGTTCTATGCTAATCGAAAATATACATACTTCTAAAATAGATTGCTCTTGAATGCGATTTAAGTTGGAAAAGATGAATACATATCCTAAAAATAGAGCCATCACCTCTATTTTCGTCATGCTAATGAGCCAAGCGTATAGTGGTACAGTTAAAAGAAGATATAGTAGTTTCCGTCTTAGCATGCTTCCTCACCTCTAAATTATATGTATTTTCTGTATATTTTAACATTTATTACGCAAAACAAAAAGAAGAGACTTACGCCTCTTCTTTTTGTTTTGTTGCCTGTATTAATTCACATATTTCTTCTCGTTTTTCATTTTCTAACAGCTCAATAACTTTACTTCCAACGACAACTCCGTCACATATTGTAATCATTTCTTCTACATGTTCCTTTGTTGAAATACCGAACCCTGCCACTACCGGTAAATGCGTGTGTGATTTTACTTTTTCTAAGTAACTATGAATCTCGCCTTTAAAGTTTTGACGTACTCCTGTTACGCCTGCTACTGTAACTGCGTAAACGAATCCTTCTGATTCACTCGTAATTTTTTTAATTCTTTCAACAGGACTCGTTACAGTAACGAGTGGAATGAGCGCAATGTTTGCCTCTCGAAGTAACGGAGCAATAATATTTTGTTCTTCATACGGTAAATCTGGAACGATGATGCCATCTACACCTGCTTCGATACAGTTCTCAATAAATTTTTCTTTTCCGAATGCAAGTACCGGATTTAAATATGTCATGAGTACAAATGGAATTTGTACTTCTTGCCTTACTTCTGCTAATGCTTGAAAAATGCCTTTTAATGTTACACCACTATCTAACGCTCGCTTTCCCGCTTTTTGAATCGTTGGGCCGTCCGCGACTGGATCTGAAAACGGGATACCAATTTCAACGATACTTGCTCCTGCTTCATCTAGAAAACGAATTCTTTCTTTTAGTTTTTCCAGACCACCATCTCCGCCCATTACGTACGGAATAAATGCCTTTTTCCCATTTTCAAATGCCGCTTTAATTTTTGCTAC
Source organism: Bacillus luti (assembly GCF_001884105.1). GTDB lineage: Bacteria > Bacillota > Bacilli > Bacillales > Bacillaceae_G > Bacillus_A > Bacillus_A luti. The sequence continues at coordinate 123,609 of NZ_MACI01000011.1, forward strand.
TCCCATTTTTTACACCTCTTCCATATAACGTTTTATACTCTCTACATCTTTATCACCACGGCCAGATAAACAAATAACAAGCCCTTCGTCTTTCTTCATCTTCGGTGCTAATTTTAAAGCGTATGCGACAGCATGTGAACTTTCTAGCGCCGGGATAATTCCTTCTTTTTTCGTTAATAGTTGAAATGCCTCTAGTGCTTCATCGTCTGTGATTGAGTGATACGAAACGCGGCCAATATCTTTTAGTAAACTATGTTCTGGCCCAACGCCAGGATAATCAAGTCCTGCTGAAATAGAGTGTGCTTCTTGAATTTGTCCTTCTTCATTTTGCAGAAGGTACATCATCGATCCGTGTAAAACACCGACGCTTCCTTTCGTTAATGTCGCTGCATGTTTCTCTGTATGAACGCCTTTTCCAGCTGCCTCTACGCCGTAAAGAGCAACATCTTCATCGTGTACGAACGGATAAAACATTCCCATCGCGTTACTACCACCGCCAATGCAAGCAACGACTGCTTCTGGTAACTTCCCTTCTAACGCTTCATATTGTTTTTTCGTTTCTTTCCCAATTACACTTTGAAAATCACGAACAATTTGCGGGAATGGATGCGGTCCAAGAACGGATCCCATAATGTAGTGCGTATCATGCACATGTGAAACCCAGTAGCGAAGCGCCTCATTCACCGCATCTTTTAATGTGCCGCTACCTGCCGCTACGCTTTCTACTTTCGCTCCGAGTAATTCCATTCGGAACACGTTTAATTTTTGACGTCTTACATCTTCTTCTCCCATAAAGATGACACATTCTAACCCGAGAAGAGCACATACTGTCGCTGTTGCAACACCGTGTTGTCCCGCTCCTGTTTCAGCGACAACTTTTTTCTTGCCCATTCTTACTGCAAGAAGTGCCTGACCAATCGTATTGTTAATTTTATGAGCTCCTGTATGGTTCAAATCTTCACGTTTTAAATAAATCTTTGCCCCGCCGCAATACTTCGTCATATTTTCAGCGAAATAAAGCGGTGTTTCTCTTCCGACATACGTTTTTAAATAATGATTTAATTCTTTTTGAAACGCTTCATCTTGCATTGCTTCTTTATATGCTTCTTCTAGTTCTAATACAGATTGCATTAACGTTTCTGGAACGTATCGTCCTCCGTATATGCCGTAGTGACCTTTTTCATCTGGATATGCGTAATTCATTTGGAACACTCCTTCGCTTTTTTAATAAATTGTTTTATTTTCTCTACATCTTTCTTTCCTTCTGTCTCTACTCCGCTGCTCACATCAACCATATAAGGCTGAACAGTTTGAATTGCTTCTTCTATATTAAGGGCGTTTAATCCACCAGCTAATATCGTTTTCTCTAGCAACTCTTTTGGCATATGTGCGAGTAGTTCCCATGAAAATTTCTTTCCATTTCCTCCGTGAAACTTTTCTTTTGGGCTATCAAACAATATATAATCCGTTTCATATGCTTGAGCATTTTTCATATCACTCTCTGAAATTACTCCGAGTGCCTTTATAGACGGAATATTCAATCTTCTAATTTGATGATTATCTTCATCCCCATGTAGTTGCACATGTGTTAACCCGCATTCATCTGTAATTTTCTGGATTACTTCTACTGATTCATTTACGAAAACACCGACCTTTAACACATTTGCTGGAAGCTCCTGAATGATTTCTTTCGCTAGCCCTGGAGTGATTTCCCGCCTACTTTCTGCAAAAACAAATCCGAGTGCATCTGCTCCATATTCGCAAGCACGTTTTGCTGTTTCCATATCAGTGATCCCGCAAATTTTCACTTTCATATGTTTACCTTACAATCTTCGAAAAAGCTACTTATAGAAGATGATGTCATAAGCGCTTCTCCGACTAATACGCCTTTTGCTCCGGCTCGTTTGACACGGATGATATCTTCTTTTGAATGAATCCCGCTCTCGCTAATCCAAAGTAATTTCTCCTCATTTAATCGTTTTCCGAGCTTTTCCGTTTGGCTTAAATCGACTTCGAATGTTTTTAAATTACGGTTGTTAATACCGATAACGTGCGGATTTAATTGGATCGCAATTTCTAATTCCTGTTCATCATGAACTTCAACAATTGCTTCTAATCCTTTTTCTAGTACGTAGCTATACAGCTCTTTTAACTTCTCTTTCGTTAACGCCGCTACAATTAATAAAATAATATCTGCCCCAGCTTCATACGCTCTATCAATTTGAATCTTATCGATTATGAAATCTTTACATAAAAGCGGAATGTTACTTTCTTCTCTTGCCGTTTGCAAATCGTGAAACGATCCTTTAAAAAATTGACCATCTGTTAAAACAGAAACAGTACCAGCGCCGCACTCTTCATATGTTTTCACTTGCTTTCGTACATCAACGTGTAAATTAATATCTCCTTTTGATGGTGATGCTCGCTTTACTTCTGCAATGACAGTAAATTGATCTAAAGCTTTTACAAGTGAGTATGTTTTTCTGTTTTCTTTTACTGGTGTATACGTTTCATATAACGCTGCAACTTCTATTTTCTTCTGCTGTACAATTTTGTCTAAAATCGTCCCCATTTTAATTCACCCTTTCTAATTTTTCATTACTTGCCGCAATTAATAAGTTTAGTTTCGCTAAAGCTTTTCCAGAGTCAATGCTATGCGTTGCTAGTTTAATTCCTTCTTCAATCGTCTCTGCTTTTCCATTTGCGAAAAGAGCAAGACCTGCATTTAATAAAACGGTATCACGATAAACACTCTTTTCTCCGCTTAATACTCCAAGCGTAATCTTTGCATTTTCTTTTGAATTCCCGCCTCTAATTTCTTCATTTTTCACTATTGAGAAACCGTATTTCTCAGGTTCAATACTCGTTTCTACTATTTCATTATTTTTTAAAATGACAACATGATTTTCTCCTTGCAATGATGCTTCATCTAAAAAACCACTTCCATTTACAACAAGCGCTTGTTTTCTTCCTAGCTTTTGTAATACTTGTGCAACTGGTAGTAACATATCTCGTTTATAAATGCCGACAAATTGTGTTTCTAAATTCACCGGATTTGTTAAAGGACCAATTAAGTTAAAGATTGTCGGCACGTTCAATTCTTTTCTTATTTTCATAATGCGTTTTAATGCTGGGTGCATCGCTGGCGCGAATAAAAATGCGATTCCGACATGCTCTAATAAATAATCAATTTCGTTTGGCGTACTACTAATATTTACACCGAGTTCTTCTAATAAATCTGCACTTCCTGTTTTACTAGAAACAGCACGATTACCATGTTTGGCAACCTTTACGTCAGCTCCTGCCAGTACGAATGCCGATGTTGTACTTATATTGAACGTTTGGGCACCGTCACCACCTGTGCCACAATTGTCCATCGCACCTTGTATATGATTCGAAAACGGTAATGCCTTTTCACGAAGGGCACGAACGAGACCGTATATTTCTTCTGCTGTTTCACCTTTTGCTTTCAGTAATACTAGGAAAGCTGCAATTTCACTTTCTAATAGGTTTTCACTTAATAAAAGAAGTCCCGCCTTATACATTTCCTCTTCTGTTAAATGTTGCCCCTCCATTAATTTGCGAAGATAGCTATTCATACTCTTTCCTCCTCTTTCACTTCTGCTAAAAAGGCACGTATTAACTTTCCGCCTTCTTCTGTTGCAATTGATTCTGGATGAAACTGTAACCCGAAGAGCGGATAATAATTGTGACGAACTGCCATTATTTCTCCGTCGTCCATCGCGGTTGCAAGTATGTCAAAACACTCTGGCAAGCTTGTTTGCGCTGCAACGAGAGAATGATAGCGCATCGCTGTAAGCGGCTGCGTCACGTATGAAAAGATTGACGTTCCATTATGTTTCACACGCGATGTTTTTCCATGTTTAATGCGCTCTGCTCTTACAATGTCTCCTCCAAATGCGGATATGATTGCTTGATGGCCAAGGCAAATACCTAATATGGGAACGTTCTTATAAAAATGACGAATGACTTCGATACAAATGCCAGCATCTTCTGGTTTTCCAGGTCCTGGTGAAAGTACAATTCCTGTTGGATTCATCGCTTCTAGCTGTTCTATCGTTATTTGATCATTTCTTACGACTACAATATCTTCTTCGTATTCACCTAACAGTTGATACAAGTTGTATGTGAATGAATCGTAATTATCAATCAGTACAATCATTTCATTACCTCCAAAAGTGCTCTCGCTTTATTTAATGTTTCTTCATATTCAGCTACTGGATCTGAATCGTAAACGATACCTGCTCCTGCCTGAACGTACGCTTTTTCATCTTTTACAACCATCGTTCGAATTGCAAGTGCCATATCAAGGTTTCCTGAGAATGAAATATATCCAACTGCTCCGGCATATACATTTCTTTTTTCATGCTCTAATGTATTGATAATTTCCATTGCTCTAATTTTCGGAGCGCCTGAAACTGTCCCCGCTGGTAAGCAATACGCTAATGCATCAAATCCACTCATTCGTTTTCGCAATGTTCCGTAAACTTCAGATACAATGTGCATAACATGAGAGTATTTTTCTACTTTCATATATTTATCTATTGTAACTGAGCCGATTTCACTTACTCTGCCAATATCATTTCGCCCAAGATCCACGAGCATCATATGCTCTGCTCGCTCTTTCTCATTTTCTAACAGTTCTTTTTCGATTTCCTCATCTTCCTTCTTCGTTTTCCCCCTCGGTCTCGTACCGGCAATTGGGTTCGTCATCACTTTATCGTCTCTTACTGATAGCAAACTTTCCGGTGAAGAACCGAGTACAACATACTCTTGGAAATCGATATAGAACATATATGGCGATGGGTTCGCAATTCGAAGCTTCCTGTATAACGCGAATGGATCACCAATACATTCACTTTGCAAACGCTGGGATAATACGACTTGGAATATGTCCCCGGCTCGTATATGTTCTTTCGCCGTTTCTACCATCTCACAAAATTCTTTTTCCGTTATAGAAGAGGTGAATGATAATGTTAATCGTATTTCATTTCCTTCCGCTTCTTCTCCCTTAAGCACTTCTTCTTTGTATACTTGCAATCTTTCATATACTTCTTCATAATCTGCTGAATCATCTTCCCTGCATACGTATACAAACGACAACTTTTGGCGTAAGTGATCGTAAACGATAAACTCACGATATAGTAAAAGGTGGACTTCTGGAATATTTAATGGATCGTGTAAATCTGCTCCAATGTTTTCATATTGCCGAATAACATCATAGCCAATATAACCAACTGCTCCTCCGCAAAACGGGAATGGACTGCCTACTTGCGCTGGTGCAATTACTTCTTCTAACACTTGCAACACGTTACCTTCCAGCTTTTCTGCCCGGCCGTAAATCGTTCGTTCCACTTCTGTACCAACGCTTTTCACTTCACCATACGGATTACAACCTAAGTAAGAATAGCGTCCTTTATCTTGATGAAGTTGTGAGCTTTCTAATAAAAATTTCTTCTTACCTTTCATACGTCTATATAAAGAAATTGGCGTAATGCTATCTCCTTCTTCTTCAACAATTACTAAAAATGGTTTTCCTTGTTCTTTTTGCTTCATAAATTCTTCTTTCGTCATCATGTCCTTCACCTCGCCCCGAAAAATAAAAAAGTCCTCTACATATCGAAAATATGTAGAGGACGATAAATATACCGCGGTACCACCTCATGTTGGATGCAAAAGCATCCCGCTTTATTCAGGTACAAAATTTATACCTTATCCTTGTAACGGCGGAACCCGGGTTGCCTACTGAAAATAATTGTTCAGCATACCTCTCGTAAGCCCATTCCGTATATGGCACCGCACCGGGCTCCCACCTATCCCCAGCTCTCTGAAACGTCTCCAATATACGTACTCTTCTTACTTAAACGATTTCATTTATTTAATTTTTTGTATACAAAAAGGGAGTACTCATCCTATAAAAAGGACGGGTACTCCCGTGGTGCCACCTTAATTCGTTACGACTGTAACGCACTTTACCGTATCAAAAACAATACGTGTCTCTTGTATCGATGAGATCATGTCGCCAAAGCCTACTTCTTTCGTTTCGGTTTGGAAGCTCCGAAGCCCATTCCACATCAATCCCATACTGATTCGCACCAACCATCAGCTCTCTGACATGTTCATCATGTGTACTCTTCTTCATCAACGCTTGCATTTTTTTAAGTTGCACTCATTATAGACCTAACTTTTTTCACAAGTCAATACTTTTTTTGAAATTTTATTTTTCTTTCCTTTCAATATTATATTGACAAAACAACCTCTTTTTATGTAAATATAATAAATACTCTATTAAAAATAAGGTTTTTTGTATGAATATTATATATTAAAAAAGTAAAATGACTTCAAAAAACGCTTACATTTCTGAAAATTCATATTTCTGTATGGATTTTTCAGAATAATCATGATAGATTATAAATATGCATAAAGCATCAAAAGACATGACAAAAGGAAGGGGAACTACATGAGTACGCAGATGTTAACTTTAACTTCTATCTCTATTTACATGCTCGGGATGTTAGTAATCGGCTATTTCGCCTACAAACGAACATCCAACTTAACAGATTATATGCTTGGCGGGCGTACACTAGGCCCCGCAGTAACAGCATTAAGTGCTGGAGCATCAGATATGAGTGGCTGGCTTTTAATGGGATTACCCGGTGCAATGTTTAGCGTTGGATTAAGTAGTAGTTGGATTGCGATCGGCCTGACACTAGGCGCATACGCAAACTGGCTATATGTCGCTCCTCGCTTACGTACCTACTCTGAAATGGCTAATAACTCTATTACTATCCCAGAATTTTTGGAACACCGTTTCCACGACAAATCTCACATGCTACGCTTAGTATCTGGACTTGTTATTATGATTTTCTTTACTTTCTATGTAGCTTCAGGATTAGTTTCAGGCGCTGTATTATTTGAAAATTCATTTGGCATGAACTATCATGTTGGATTATTCATTGTTGCAGGCGTCGTTGTCGCTTACACATTATTTGGTGGTTTCTTAGCAGTAAGTTGGACAGACTTCGTGCAAGGGATCATTATGGTAGTTGCTCTTATTCTTGTTCCTATCGTAACAATTATGAATTCGCACGGACTTGGACCTGCATTTGATACAATTCGTTCTGTAGATCCAACACGTTTAGATATTTTTAAAGGTGCCTCTACTTTAGGAATGATTTCTTTATTTGCATGGGGCCTCGGTTATGTTGGACAACCTCATATTATCGTACGCTTTATGGCGATTTCGTCTGTAAAAGAAATTAAAAGCGCACGAAGAATTGGTATGAGCTGGATGATTTTCTCTGTTGTCGGAGCTATGTTTACTGGTCTTATCGGTATTGCTTACTATTCACAACAAGAGTTAACATTATCTAATCCAGAGACAATTTTCCTTGAACTTGGAAAAATATTATTCCATCCACTTATTACTGGATTTTTATTAGCCGCTATTTTAGCAGCAATTATGAGTACAATCTCATCTCAATTACTCGTTACTTCTAGTGCTATAACAGAAGATTTATATCGTACATTCTTTAAACGTTCTGCTTCTGATAAAGAACTTGTATTTGTCGGTCGTATGGCTGTACTTGTTATTGCATTAGTTGGGTGCGCATTAGCATTTAAACAAAATGATACGATTTTAGCTCTTGTTGGATATGCTTGGGCTGGATTTGGTTCTTCATTCGGGCCTGCAATTTTATTAAGCTTATATTGGAAACGTATGACGAAATGGGGCGCGCTTGCCGGTATGATTTCTGGTGCTGCGACTGTTATTATATGGACACAATTTAAATTCTTAAAAGACTTCTTATACGAAATGATTCCTGGTTTCGCTATTAGTTTACTAGTGATCATAATTGTTAGTTTACTAACGCAACCTTCAAAAGAAGTTGAAGAACAATTTGAGGATTTTGAAAAACAACATAAGCTATAAAGGAAAAGCTCTGCTGTTATCGTATCAGCAGAGCTTTCTTTTTATCAAAGTTCGACAATCTTCTGCTCGAATTTAACAATTTCTTTATGTTTCGTTAAATTTGGCGTAACACTACTCCTTTATAGTAGTACTATCAGCACTTATACAGAAAGGGGACTCCAATATGTTAGCAGCTTTCCAGCAACAACAAATACGAAAATTTTCACCTATTACAAACGCTTCTACTTCTTGTTTAAACATACAACCTAAACCTACAATTTCCATTGCTCCTTCTGTTATTCCAGTTATTGGTGTTCATATGCAAAAAAATAAGTTAAAAATAAAAACTGGGCAAAGCACTGAATTATCAGCTTCCATTTTGCCCATGCGAGCGACAAATCAAGAGCTTAGTTGGACAAATATGCACTCTGATGTCATCACAATATATACAAAAGGTGATAAGGTAACGATTACTGGAAAAAGTGCAGGAAGAGCAGTCGTAATTGTTACAACTGCTGAAGGAAAGTTCCGTGACCTATGCGTCATTCATGTACAACCTTATATGACAAATCCAAAATAAAAGAGTGGCTTCGTAGCCACTCTTTTACTTGATTTCAATGTGTGGATTTTTACTTTTAACGAGATTGATGAATTGCTCTTTACCTTTAGGAGAAATAATCTCTGTTTTATGTGCGCCGTAAACAATTTCAATTCGGTCGAATGATAGAGCATGAGCTGCTATTGGATTTTTCGTATTTGAAATTTGCTTTATATCTTGTATAAATATGCGCTTTTTAATGAAACCTGATCTAATAGTAATTGTTTCTTCCCTGACAATATATTTTGTCGAAAACCAACTCCAACTAAACAGGATAGCTAATGGAATTGTAAAAAATAAAAGAAAATATTCTCTACCTGCAAATATAGGAACAAAACAAGCACCAATGACAACGAAAAAAATTGGATATAGCCATACATCTTTTTTGGATGGAAATTCCATTCTTCTCCCCCTTCTTCACCTACATTTCTACAAAACAAAAAGAGAAGTATCACAACTTCTCTTTTCTCCCCTAACATTATAATTCCTGTGTATACACCGGCTCGTTCACCACATTTTTTGCTGTTCGTTTTTGTTGCTGTAGTAAGAAAACAGATACACCAAACAATACGAGCATGCTACCGATAATTTGCATTGCATTTAATTTCTCTCCAAGCAAGAAGAACGCTAATATAGATGCCCCAACTGGTTCTCCTAAAATACTCATTGAAATCGTTGTTGCATTCACATAATTCAACAGCCAGTTATTAATTACATGTGAAACTGTCGGTACGACCGCAAGTAAAAGAAAAACAGTCCAGTCCCACTTCGTATAACCTGTAAAAGGCACTTGTAACACTATATTATAAATTCCCATGAAAATACCTGCGAATGCAAAGACCGTAAAGCTATAAATCCAATGTGATACTTTTTTTACTGTCGTTTGACCAATAAATAAATAACCAACCACCGCTATTACACTTAAAAAGGATAATATATCCCCATAAATCGCTTGTTCACTTAACCCTAAATCTCCCCATCCAATACACATTACGCCTAGTATCGCAATTCCCATTGTCGCAATGGCTGAGTATGTCGTTCTTTCTTTAAATAAGAAAAAACCTCCAACTAAAGATACGATCGGTTGAAGTGCTAATATAATCGTCGAACTAGCAACTGTTGTATGCTTTAAAGATTCAAACCATAAAAGAAAATGAAGCGCTAAAAAGAATCCAGACCCAATTAAAAATCCCCAATCTTTTATTTGAATCTTATGAAACTCTTCCCGTTTTTTCCAAACGATTGGCAGCATAATAAGCACGATAATCCATAATCGATACATACTTAAAATAGAAGATGGTGCTGAGGACATCTTTACAAAAACTGCTGCGAATGAAATGGCTATAATAGAAATTGCTAATGGTAGTGCGATTGATCTTTCTTGTTTCAAATCCTGTCTCCCCTCTCACCTGTAAAAATCCCACTTCATTATATCCGTTTTCTTTCCTAACTTAAATACTAATTTTTTAGATTCTTCGTACCATTATGGTAAAATAGAAACGAAAGCACCTATTAGTGAATTTATCTTTCTTTTTCACTACAAGCGTCGCTCTTACAATCGTTACAGTAAATTTTTATTTAGGGGGATCTACATGAATCAAACAATAGGGAGAATTGAAGAAATTTCATTTTATAGCACATCACTTCAAGAAGATGTGACGCTTCTCGTTTACTTGCCAGTAAATTACACACCACTGCACAAACATACAGTTGTAATCGCACAAGATGGCAGAGATTATTTTCAGCTTGGTAAAGCACACCGTGTGATTGAAAGTCTTCGTGAAACTGAAGACATTGACCGTACAATTATTGTCGGTATTCCATATAAAAATGTACACGATCGTAAAGAAAAATATTTCCCAAATGAAGTGAAAAATGCTGCGTATATTCGCTTCCTTGCTCATGAACTTGCACCATATATTGATGAAAATTATCCAACATATCAAATGGGAAAAGGACGTGTTTTAATCGGAGATTCTCTTGGCGGAACCGTTTCCTTTATGACTGCACTTATGTATCCGCATACATTCGGTAAAGTCGTTATGCAATCACCGTTTGTTGATGAAACAGTGATGAAATTAGCAAAAGACTTCAAAGATCCACAGGCGTTAGAACTTTATCACGTTATTGGAACAGAAGAAACAGCTGTAAAGCGCACTGATGGACAAGTATCTGATTTCGTAGAGCCGAACCGTGAGCTTAATACGCTTCTTACAGATAGAAACTTCATCACGCATTACGAAGAATTTGAAGGAAATCACACTTGGAAGTATTGGCAAGCTGATTTACCGAAAGCTTTCTCTCATATTCTATCAATGAAATAATAGAGAGCAGTATTCAGAATAATTTGATATAATAGATAGAGAGATTTATTTTTTCTCAAAATCTAACTAGACTTACAAAGGGAGGAATTGGAACATGAAATTAGGCATTGTAATTTTTCCATCTAAAATGATTCAAGATAAAGCGAACGGATTGCGTAAGCGTTATGATCCGCACTACGCATTAGTTCCGCCACATATTACATTGAAAACACCCTTTGAAACGCAAGATGATCAACTAGAATCGATTGTAAACGAGTTACATACAATCGCAGGTAAAACGAACCCTTTCACCCTTCATGTTGGAAAAGTGGGTTCATTCGCACCTGTTAATAATGTTCTTTATTTTAAAGTAGAAAAAACACCTGAACTTACTTTCTTAAATGAAGAAATGCATAATGGTTTCTTTACACAAGAACGCGAATACGCTTTCGTACCACATTTAACAATTGGACAAGGCTTATCAGATGCAGAACATGCTGATGTATTAGGTCGATTACGTATGAAAGATTTCTATTATGAGCAACCTATCGATCGTTTCCATCTTCTATATCAATTAGAAAATGGAACGTGGACTGTACATGAAACATTCCACCTTGGAAAGGGGAACAACTAATTTGCATGCACAAATCGTACAAACAGATGAACAACTAAGAGATGCATTCTCTGTACGTAAGCAAGTATTTGTGAACGAACAACGTGTTTCTGCTGAAGAAGAGTATGATGAGTTTGAAGAAACTTCCACACACGTTGTTATATATGATAATGATGTTCCAGTTGGCGCTGGCCGCTTTCGCATCGTTGATGGGATAGGAAAGATGGAACGCATTTGCGTACTAAGTTCCCATCGCAAAAAAGGCATCGGAAAAATTGTTATGGATGCTCTTGAAATACATGCGAAGGAAAACTCGCTACCAAAATTGAAACTTCATGCCCAAACACATGCTGAAGATTTCTATACAAAACTTGGATACGTAACGACTTCTGATGTATTTATGGAAGCGAATATCCCGCACGTCGTAATGATAAAAGAATTGTAATTTGAAAACAGGAGGTAACCCCTCCTGTTTTTTTACATTGCTATTTTCTTTTTCTTCCGCTAAAGTTAAATGTTGATGCTATAGTTTTGAAGGTGAATATATGACACAAGAAAAATTTTCACAAAAATCGTTTACACACGCTGACATTCCACGAGCAACGTATCATATTCCGAAAACATCTACTCATTTAATTATGGAAGAAGATGCAGATGCGGCGTATTTCCGTGCTCTCGAACAGCAGAACGTTTATTTAAACGAAAAACAATTAGAAGCAGTACGAACAACAGAAGGTCCTGTCCTTACATTAGCTGGTGCCGGAAGCGGGAAAACATCCGTTTTAACAACTCGCGTAGGTTATTTAGTAAATGTAAAACAAGTTCATCCGCGAAATATTTTACTACTAACGTTTACACAAAAAGCAGCTGAAGAAATTCGAACTCGCGTAGCGAACTTACCTGGCATGAACCATGCTGCAAGTAGCTATGTTGTCGCTGGTACGTTCCACTCTGTCTTTTTAAAATTGCTTCGTAGCCAAGGATATAATCAGCAAATTTTAGCAAATGAAAAACATAAACAAATTATGATAAAGAAAATTTTAAAAGAACTACGCTTGAAAGACGATTATGATGCGGAAACGATGCTCGCTATGATTTCACTTGAGAAAAACAAATTGAATCGTCCGAAAGATGTAAAAGCGAAGACACCAGTCGAGCAAGAATTTAAAGAAGTATATGAACGTTTTGAAGAGGTAAAACAGCAATACAATTATATCGATTTCGATGATATCTTATTAGAAACGTATTATATGCTAGAAAATAACGCTCCTTTGCTTACTCAATTACAACAACGGTTCCACTATATTGAAGTAGATGAGTTCCAAGATACATCGTATGCACAATATGAAATTGTAAAATTGTTAGCCACACCAAGAAATAATTTATTTATCGCTGGTGATGATGATCAAGCTATATATGGCTGGCGAGGAGCAAGCCACCAAATCATTTTATCTTTTCCTAAAGAATTCGATAATACAACAATCATCGCACTTAATACGAATTATCGATCCAATCCATTTATCGTCGGACTTGGAAATGAGGTTATCAAACTAAATCAAGAACGTTTTGATAAAGAGCTATATTCTGTTCGTGAAGAAGGTGTACAACCATTTTACGCACGACCAGCTACGACTCTTGATGAAGCAAATCAAATTTTGCAGCTCATTCAAGAAAAAGTGGATAGCGGCGAACGTAACTTCAAAGATTTTTGTTTACTATATCGCACACACTCTGTAAGCCGCTCATTACTTGATCAGCTTACAATTCACAAAATCCCGTTCATTAAGCACGGTGCGAGTCAGTCATTTTATGAGCATTCTTTAATTAAGCCAGTATTAGATCATTTAAGGCTGGTGATTGAACCGTTTCGACTAGAATCACTTTCAAATATATTACCAACGATGTATATCGGACGTGATGATTGCATTTCATTTATTGAACGTGAACAATGGAAATATGGTGAGGGTCGTTTCCCTTCTCTTCTTCATTTCTTACTATTAAACCCGAATTTGAAACCTTTTCAAGTGAAAAAGGTAAATGAGCGCATCGATTTTATTAAATTTATAAAAGAATTAGAACCAAAAAAAGCATTAAAAGAAATTATTCATGGTAAAGGAAAATATTTAGAGTACTTACAAAGCAATGATCGTTCTTCCTTTACGATGCATAAAGATATACAAGAAGAAATGTTAGAAGAATTAATGGAGTCTGCCACTCGTTTCACCGATATTACATCTTACTTACAATTTATTGATGAGGCGATTCAAGGTCAAAAAGAAATGGAAGCATTAAAAACAATGCCACAAAAAGATGCAGTTTCGCTTATGTCAATTCATAACGCAAAAGGTCTTGAATTCCCATGCGTCTTTTTACTTGGAGCGAGCGATGGGATTCTCCCCCATACTTCTTCTTTAAAAGATGCAAATGATCGCGTTACGGATACTTCTGAAGCTTTAGAAGAAGAACGCCGACTACTTTATGTTGCCATTACGCGTGCAAAAGAAGAACTTTACATTTCCTCTCCGCAATTTTTCAGAGGAAAGAAATTAGATATATCTCGTTTTTTATATACAGTGCGAAAAGATTTACCTGAAAAGACATCCACTACATAAGTGGTGTCTTTTTTTATATCACGTTATGTACATCCCCACTACATAAATTCCCTGTTTTTATCATATGAATTAACGTAATATCAATCATATCCCATTCATATTGTAATAGTGTATGTCAGAACTCACGATAAGGAGTGAACATAATGAGCTGCAATTGTAATGAAGATCATCATCACCATGATTGTGATTTCAACTGTGTATCTAATGTCGTTCGTTTTATACATGAATTACAAGAATGTGCAACTACAACATGTGGATCTGGTTGCGAAGTTCCATTTTTAGGAGCACATAATAGCGCATCGGTAGCGAATACACGTCCTTTTATTTTATACACAAAAGCTGGAACACTTTTTGAAGCATTTGCGCCTTCAGGGAGCCTTACTAATTGTACCTCTCCTATTTTCCGCGTTGAAAGCATAGATGATGATGGCTGTGCTGTATTACGTGTACTAACCGTAACTATCGGCGGAGATCCTGTTCCACCTGGTGACGATCCAATTTGTACGTTTTTAAATTTGCCAAATGCGACTTTACGAACAACAACGGCTTGCCTTACTGTTGATTTAAGCTGCTTCTGCGCTATTCAATGCTTACGTGATGTTTCTATTTAAAAGTAAATAATGATTTAAGCATGGATTGGGTAGCAGAAATTCTGTCACCCAATCCATACTTAAAAGGCACCAACGTATTTTTTCATAAATTTAAGAACTTTTAACTTATCCCTTACATTAACTGATAGTAGGAGCAATAAAGGAGTGAAAAACATGTTCTCTTCTGATGATTGTAAATTTAAAAAGATCGATTGCAATGCAAAAGTCGCTAGTACATTACCAGCTTTCGGCTTTGCATTCAACGCTACTGCCCCTCAATTCGCATCCTTATTCACCCCACTACTATTACCTAGTACAAGCCCAAACCCAGATCTCACTGTTCCAGTAATAAATGATACAGTCAGCACCGGATATGGAATTAAAATCCATAGTACTGGCATTTATCAAATCAGCTATACTTTATCAATATCTTTAAATGATCCTAATGTTACACCCGAAGCGGCTCGTTTCTTCTTATCATTAAATACACCCCAGAATATTATCCCTGGATCTGGTACAGCAGTACGCTCTAACGTTATTGGGGCTGGTGAAGTAGATGTTTCTAGCGGGATTATTCTTATTAACTTAACCTCTGGTAATCTCATTCAAATCGTACCCGTTGAATTACATGGTAGTATCGATATTCGTGCTGCGGCATTAACAGTCGTACAAATTGGTTAACTAAAAGTGGTATTTCTTATTTAAGATACCACTTTTAGCTATTAAATGAAAAACACTCACAGTAACGTGAGTGTTTCATTCTTCATAGTTTTTTATTACATTTTTCTTCTTTCCGCAATTACATCCCTTTTTCTTCATAAAGCCTTGTTGTTGTAATTGTTCTTGATGTGTCTGTTGCTGTTGCTGTAGGTAGTACCACTGCTGAAGATCATATGAATTTGGCCTTGGATTATTGCTCACAGCAAACATCTCCTCTACTGTCAATTCTGTCTATTTACTATATGAACAACTCCTTATTTCCGTTCCCTCATTCTTTTAAACTCCGCTTTTTCTAACATAAAAATTTATTATTCTTCCATAAAGTGTCCTGTAATTGTTTCAATAATCGCCGCTGCTCCTGCAATAGCTAATAATGCAAGTAGCGGCTCCGCGACGATAGGTATCCAATTATATAAGACTAATAAAAAAGCACTAACCCATACACCTGTACACCAATAACAACTTAATAATTCTCCAATCCACTTCCTGATTCCTTCTCCTTTCACCTTCGTATAAGTTGATACACTTCCGTCAGATTCCGTAATTTCTAATTCTTCAATAAACGACCTTCGCAAAAAGCCTGTAATTTTGTCATAAACGATAAGGCGTGTTAATCGAAAAGCAGCTAGCGCAAAAATAAAAAATAAAAGCCAGCTCGTAAATAACATAATTCCACCTTCCTCTAGCCTATTTAAAAAAAAAGGTCTTGAGACTGTGACCAAATCTCCTCTACTTCAATATCTTATTAATGTAAATACAAACAAGAAGATAAGGAGTGACATTAATGAGTTGTAACGAAAATAAACATCACGGCTCTTCTCACTGCGTAGCTGACGTTGTAAAATTCATCAATGAATTACAAGATTGTTCTACCACAACATGTGGATCTGGTTGCGAAATTCCATTTTTAGGAGCACACAGCAGTTCATCAGTAGCAAATACACGTCCTTTTATTTTATACAAAAAAAATGGAGATGTTTTTGAAGCATTTGCACCATCAGGAAGTCTTACTAGCTGTAAATCTCCGATTTTCCGTGTCGAGAGCGTAGATGATGATAGCTGTGCTGTATTACGTGTATTAACTGTAACTATCAGCGGAGATCCTGTTCCACCTGGTGACGATCCAATTTGTACGTTTTTAAATTTACCAAATGCAACTTTACGCGGTACAAATACTTGCATTACTGTTGATTTAAGCTGTTTCTGTGCTATTCAGTGCTTACGAGACGTTACTATCTAATAAGTAAACTAAAAAACTATTGGGGTGGTAGAATCTATCTACCACCTTTACATAATTTAAAAAACAGCCATATCAATTGATTTTATCTCTTCTATAGATACTCGAATATCTCTCATACTATTTGGTGGCATAATTGATACAACACCATTTCGATATGAAATAATAGATCCAACATATGAGACTGTCGCTGTTTTTATTCTACATCTTACTTTCGGAATGTAATGAGGGCGGTTTAATAAGAAATGAATTTTCTCTTCATTGTTCATATCTTTAAATGATTTATTATGTGGTACTGTCGTCACTTGCTTTCGTTGTTCCTCAACTTCTATTTGTTCCACTTCCTCTTGTTTCTCTGTGTTCTCAATTTCTTTTTGTTCTATCGCCTTCTCAATTTCTTTTTGTTTAATCTTTTCTTCCACCGCACTACTTACACTTGCTTGTGCTCTATCCCCTTTCACCTGCCTATTATCATTTTCAAAGTTTGTAAGGAGAATTCTTTTTATTTTTGGTGTATCAAGTTCTAAATTTACTTGCGTTATATATAGCAACGGTTTTCCAACTGTTGAGCTTTTATTTCTATTCTCCACACTCGTCCCTCCCACTTCCATAAAGTGAATCTTTCATCAACGAGGAATTTTCCCCTATTTAATTATTAATTGAACAAATTTGGCTAACGTCCACCAAAATTCTTTACACTTACTAAATCTAAAGGGAAAAACCTGATTATCCTCTACTGTTGAATAAATCGTGTACTATTATAGTTATATTCATCCTAACGCAATAACTTTCGTTAAAATTCTTTCTTTCTCTAAAACATCAAAAGGGCAGTCTCACTATATAGAGACCGCCCTTAAAAAGTTATAATCGATATCATATTTATCCTAAAATATGATATCCTGAATCAACATGAATATTCTCACCTGTTACTCCGCGTGCTAAATCACTGAATAAGAATACTGCTGTATCCCCAACTTCTTCTGGAGTTGTTGTGCGACGAAGTGGTGCGCGCTCCTCAATTTCTCTTAAGATTGAGTTAAAGTCGCCTACACCTTTTGCAGATAATGTACGAATTGGTCCTGCAGAAATAGCGTTAACGCGAATGCCATGTTGGCCTAAATCGTTCGCTAAATATTTCACGCTCGCTTCTAATGAAGCCTTCGCAACACCCATAACGTTATAGTTTTTCACAACGCGCTCCCCGCCAAGGTATGTTAAAGTTAAAATATTTCCGCCTTCTGTCATTACCTTCTTCGCTTCTCTTGCTACAGCTGTTAAAGAGAATGCACTAATATTTTGTGCAAGTAAAAATCCATCGCGAGAAGTATCAACAAATTCACCTTTTAAATCGTCACGATTTGCAAAAGCAATACAGTGTGCAACACCGTGAATTGTACCTACTTCTTGCTTAATCGTTTCAAAGCAAGCTGTAAGTTCCTCATCATTCGTTACATCACAAGGTAATACAAGTGATTCTTGTCCTTCTAATGTGTCTGCTAATTCACGAACATTTCTTTCTAAACGTTCTCCAGCATATGTGAATATTAATTTTGCGCCTGCATTATGCAAAGAGCGAGCAATTCCCCATGCAATACTTCTTTGGTTCGCAACGCCCATAACAACAAATGTTTTCCCTTGTAATAGTTCCATGATATATCCTCCCAGAAATACTTATACTTGTTATTAGTACCTGATACTATAATTATAGTACCATAAAACCTCTTAAAGGCAAACAAAAAAGTCATTAACATAAATTTGCTAATGACTTTTTGTTTCTATAAAAAATCGTTCTAATCCTTCTTCCCACGAAGGCATTTGTAAAAAACCATTTAATCGTAGCATGTTATGTTGAAAAACAGAATATTTCGGCCTTGCAGCTGCCGCTCCAAATTCTTCGGTTGAAACAGGTAATACTTTCACCTTACTGTTTGTATGTGAAAATATTTTTTGAGCAAATTCAAACCAAGAACACGAGCCTCTATTTGATACATGATACGTACCGTATAAAGAAGTATGAATAAGTTTATTAATAATAACATTTAAATCCGCCACATACGTGGGAGAGCCAATTTGATCCGATACAACTGTTATTTCTTCTCTTTCTTTTCCTAATCGTATCATCGTTTTCACAAAATTATTACCATATTTACCATACAACCAAGATGTACGGATGATAAAATATTTATTATGTAGCTCTTTGACGAACTGCTCCCCCGCATACTTAGAAGCTCCGTATATATTTATTGGCGCTGGATTATGAAATTCATGATAGCCATCTAGTCTATCGCCTTGAAATACATAATCGGTACTAATATACACTAACTTAGCCCCTACTAGTTGCGAGGAAATTGCTACATTTCGAGCTCCTATTGCATTTATTCTATACGCAAGATCCTGTTCTTTCTCAGCATGATCTACTTTCGTGTATGCTGCACAATGAATAATTATATGTGGATGTATTTCTTGTACCACTTGCTGAATTCGGGATATATTTGTTACATCTAGTAGCTTTTTATCAAATGGATATATGTCATATTCTTCAGGATTTAACTCTTCTTGTAGTTGCTTTCCTAATTGACCATTTGCTCCTGTTATGATAACCCGCTCTTTCATTTACATGCCCCTTACTGATCTTTTAGTGGTTTCCACCATTCCTTATTCTTTTCATACCATTGCACCGTTTCTTGTAATCCTTGTTCGAACGTATACTTCGGTTCCCAATCAAATTCATTCTTCATTTTCTCTGCATCAATCGCATAACGGCGGTCGTGCCCTAAACGGTCTGTCACATATTCAATATCTTTTTTCGTTTTTCCTAAGAGCGTAATAATTTGTTCCACAACTTCTACATTTGTTTTTTCATTATTTCCACCTATATTATATACTTCTCCTACACGTCCCTTATGCAAAACAATATCAATTGCACTACAATGATCTGTTACATGTAACCAATCTCTTATATTTAACCCATCACCATATAACGGTAGTTTCTTTCCTTCCAGCGCATTTGTGACCATTAATGGAATTAATTTTTCAGGATATTGATATGGTCCATAGTTGTTAGAACAGCGTGTCACTATGACTGGTACTTGATATGTTTTATAGTAAGATAAAGCTATCATGTCAGCACTCGCTTTACTTGAAGAATATGGACTATTTGGAGCTAACGAGGTTTCCTCAGTAAACTTTCCTGTTTTCCCTAAAGAACCGTATACTTCATCCGTTGATACTTGCACCAGCTTAATATGCGGATATTTTTTCACCAATTCTAATAAAGTGACTGTCCCGATTACATTCGTATCATAAAATGGGATCGGGTTTTCAATGCTACGGTCCACATGTGATTCGGCTGCGAAATTTACAATCACTTGGACATCTCGCTCTTTTATGACGTGCTCTAGCAGCTCTCCATTTTGAATTTTCCCTTTTACAAAAGAGTAATTAGGATGACCTTGAAGAGACTTCACATTATTTAAATTCCCGCTATATGTTAATGCGTCGTAATTAATAAGCTTATATGCTTCATAGCTTTGTAACATGTAATGCACAAAATTACTTCCAATAAATCCAGCCCCACCTGTTACTAATATATTCATAAACAACGCTCCTACTTAAAAACTATCTTCATATTCCTGAAGTAATGGTAATACTTGATCCTTATCAGACAAAATCGGATTTGTCACCGGCCATGGAATTGCTAATTCTTTATCTTCCCAAAGTAATCCCGAATCATGCGCTGCGCTATAATACTCATCTACTTTATACATAACGATAGTATGTGGAACAAGCGTACAAAACCCGTGAGCAAATCCTTTTGGCACCAACAACTGCCTATGATTATCCGCACTTAAAATGTATCCTTTCCACTGTTTAAACGTAGGTGAATCTTTTCGCAAGTCTACGATAACATCATAAATTGCTCCTTGCATAACTTGAATGAGTTTCGTTTGCGCTTTCGGATTTTTTTGAAAGTGTAATCCCCGAATCGTTCCCGCCCTAGTGGAATAAGATACGTTATCCTGTACAAATGAATACGCAATCCCTAATGTTTCTAGCACTTTCTTATTATAACTTTCTGTAAAAAAACCACGCTCATCCTCAAATAATCTCGGTTCTAACAATTTCACATCGGTAAAGTTCGTTTCTACAACTCTCATATTCTCACCTATTCTCCGTTAAACTGTTTCCCAAAATTTATATCCTGCGCTAACATATTTGCCTTTTGAAGAGAAGCATGCGTTCCTGCATCCGTCCACCAGCCGCTCATTTCATTATAAGTAAGTACTCCCCGTTTTAAATACCAATTATTTATATCTGTAATTTCAAGTTCTCCCCGTGCCGAAGGTTTTAATTCTTTTATATAAGAAAAGACTTTCGAATCATACAAATAAATTCCAGTTACAGCATAGGAACTTTTCGGCTCTTTCGGTTTTTCTTCAATTTCAATTATTTTTCTTTTTTGAATATGTGCTACGCCAAACCTTTCGGGATCGTCTACAGATTGTAGTAGTACTTTCGCACCTTCTTTTTGATTTGTAAACTCTTCAACATACGGACGAATATCATCTGAGAAAATATTATCTCCTAATATAACTACCATACGGTCATTCCCTACGAAATCTTCACAAAGTCCTAACGCTTGTGCAATTCCACCAGCTTTATCTTGCACACGATACGTAAAGGATACACCAAATTCATGGCCACTTCCCAAAAAGCTAACAACATCCCCCATATGCTCTTTACCCGTAATAATCATAACATCTGTAATCTCGCATTGTTTCAGCTTATATACCGCATGATAAATCATCGGATACCGTCCAACAGGAAGCAAATGTTTATTCGTCACTTTCGTTATCGGATATAGTCTCGATCCAGTACCACCTGCTAAAATAATCCCTTTCACCCTACATCTCCCCCTTATGATGGAGATAATATACCTTTGTAATGTTCTACAAATACGTTTTGGTACTTCTCATATGTATCCGCTCATCATACTTTTCGCATTTCGAATCAGCATAAATTGCACAGTATACCCTGAAGGTACTGCCAATGTCATTATATGTCGTGCGCATTGTGCATACAATTTCCGGTCGTTTATACATGTAACAAATACTATTGTTTTCTCTGCAGCACTTATAATTATGATTTTTCTACTTCAATTTATATTGTTTATCAAAAACTCCACGGAAAATTGTATATGTTTGAAGTATATCGAGCTACAATTTCTTTTGTTCGATCAATGGAACCTGTATCAACTACAATAATTTCATCAGCAATTTTTTCTACGGCATCCAAACATCAATCTATTGTATTTTGTTCATCGCGAACAATCATACATAAACTAATTGTAGTCCCTTGCTTGTTCAACATATTCATCCTCTTCCAAATCAATCATATGTTATACATACAATAAACTTTCCATTTTTTTTAACTTGTTCAATTAGTTTAAGATTTCTTTTCAATAATTTAAAGGTCCATGTCATTTTCTTCTAGTTTTGCGTCTACTATATAATGAACGCTTTATGGAGGTGCATTTATGCCAAATAATAATTATTCAGATGGATTACATCCCGATGAATCTTTATCAACTAGTGTATTTGGCCCTAACCTTGTAGGACAAACATCACCACCAATACCACCGTTTCCCCTTCCGACTGAACCGACCAGTTCAACTGGTGCTACTGGACCGACTGGACCGACTGGCGATACTGCGGCTACCGGGACAACTGGACCGACTGGCGACACTGGGGCTACCGGGACAACTGGACCGACTGGCGACACTGGGGCTACCGGGACAACTGGACCGACTGGTGATACTGGAGCTACT
>NZ_MACI01000012.1 GCF_001884105.1 Bacillus luti
ATCACAATCGTTCCCAGATCGCGGTTGTCAGAGTTGCTACCAGGAGAGATGGCACCCCCGGTGCCGGGATTCGCCGGGTACGCGGTAGCAGTGAGCGACATCTCCCACACACGAAGTTATCTCGAAGAGAACGGTTTACCGATAGCGGAGACGAACTCGGGTGACATCTTCGTACCGGCGGCCGCGGCGCTTGGTGCTGCTATCGTGTTCAGAAAAGCGTAGTCGCGAAAAGCAAACAATCCGTTTTAAATTGAAACAGAGGTAGATTAAGACTTAAAAAATACTAATTTCCTGTAAGTGTTTTAAAAGATACAAAACAACAGTTTACGGTATAAAAATAGTGCTATCACCAAGAGGAATTTTTCACTTTCCCTTAGGATAGCACTATACTACATTAATATAGCTTAAATATAATACCATGAAGTGTTCGCATAGTGGCTGCTTAATTCGATTCAGAAGTTGTGTAGTTTTTCTTAACGATATCTTTTATGTTGATAATTAAGGATATAAGAAATCCAGCAGCTAGGATGCCGTTAACCCAGTAATATGTATTCCCTGATGTGAATTTATTATAAAAGGAATCGACATTATAATATACTAATCCTGCTGAAAGGACGGTAGCAATTACTAACGTACCAAAACTTTTCATATTTTCCACTCCGTTTCTAAAGATTAAGATTCTTACAAAAATTATACAGGGAAATTTATAGATTTAAAATATTTTATGAAAGAATTACCATACGGAGGGGTTATGACGAATTTCTTCCTAAATCGAAGTAATATGCCGAGAGTAGAAGAAGATTGGAGATAATTCCAGTCTTCTTTTTGTTGGGACGCTGCCCCTATCCAATGAAAAGGAAAGACAAATCAAGTATCTATTGTATATTTTTAATCAAAGTGGATACCCCTTTAATAGGAGGTGTTTTCATGCGAGAGAAAGTAATTAAAATGTATGATTGCTCTTATTACATAAATGAGATCTCTGAAGAATTAGAAATTACACTTGATGATGTACTAAATGTTCTTGAAAAAAATATTAATGGTTTTCAATACAATGGAGCAAAAAGATTTTCTCAATCTCATTTAAAACGTATCTTAATTGAGTATGTAGACAAAAGGATAAGTTCTAAAATAATCTCCAAAAAATATGGACACTGTGCTAAAACCGTATTAAAAATACTACATGAAAACAAAATATCTTTAAGATCAGCAGGTACTAAGAAAATATTTATAGATGATGAGCCTGCTATCATAAAGAAGTACTTAGATGGAACGCCAACCAGAATTATCGCCTCACATTATAATGTTAGATCAGGTACGATACTACAAGTCTTACATAAAAATAATATTGTAATTGAAGAATACAAACCGACTTTAGAATCTAGACAAGCTTTTCGTAAATATAATTGCAACACTAGTTATTTTGAAAAACTTGATTCGGCTGACAAAGTATATTTTTTAGGATTGTTTGCAGCTGATGGTTTTTTTCGAAAAAACTCAAAAACAGGTGTATTAACAGGAATAAGTATATGTCTTAAAGAATCATCACATAACATTTTAGAATTGTTTTTAAAACATATCGATAGCACTGATGAACTACGAGATGGATCTTATAAGTATACCTATAAAGGAGTGACTAAACTTTTACTATGGAAAAAAGCAATTGTTCATTCGAAAATTATGGCCGAAGATGTTCGAAAACAATTAGAACTACCACTGATATTTCATAAAACGTTTGATATTAAATACCCGACAACCATTCCACCTGAATATGAACGCCATTTTTGTAGAGGGCTATTATGTGGGGACGGTAACATAAATCCTCAAAGTAAAAAAGTTACATTTTATGGGACAGCAAAAATTTTAGAAGGCGTACGTAAAGCGATTTGTAGAAATTGCTCCGTAAGTTATATGAAAATCAAACCTAAAGTTACAAAAACCTCTATTTCGGAAAATACCCTCTATGAGTTAGCTTGGAGTGGAAAAAGGCAAGTGTTGACTATTTTAGATTGGTTGTATGAAGATACAAATTTGTTCATCAAAGAAAAATATAATACATACCGTTCTATAGATAGACAGAAAGGGATATTGGATATTACAGAAGTAATTAGCATAGAAGAACTTATTTCACTTCGTAAAGATTTAGGTTTAAGTCAATTAGCTGTATCGCGAGCCATATCATGTTCTAATAATGTTATTAGTGAACTTGAAAGGAAGATTAGAACATCTATGAACACTCCCATAGCTAAAAGATTACTAGACCTTTATCAAGTAAAGTATGACCAAAACCTACTTTTTTATTAGCTATGAATAAAAAATACCAAGCGTCTAATCATAAGACGTTCTTTTTTTTGATTGGAAAACTCAAAATAACAGTAACAACCGTTTTTGATAATTTTAACAAGCATTAAATTTTTAATCATCAAGATCTTTACTTTATTTTTATGAAAAACACCTTATTGTTAGGTATAGTGAAGCAAAAATACAGGTTGTTGCCGTTTCTGTTCTGTTACTACACAAACCCCTACTTCTTCATCATGTGCTCTTATATCTTTTTTAAATTGATTCACAACATCTTTATTAAGATGGGGCTTTATGATTTCCTGTAATTTTTCATCTTTATCGAAACCAACTTCTTCTTTATTATTAACTTTTATTTTTTCTAACTCTGAGTTTTTTCTTTCAACTATATTTTTTAATGCTTTTTCAATTACAATTGCTTGTGCTGCGGAGAAGAATAAAGAATAGTCCTCTTTACCATTTCTCACAATAGAAAAATCTACACCTAATTTTTTAAATTCCTTTTGATAATCCTTTAATTGTTCCTTAGTTAAGTTTTTATCTAAAGCAATAACACCACCAGTGTTACTATGTTTTTTAATAAGCCCATTGAATTTTTGTTTACCATCTTTTGTGTTTCCATCAAGGATATAATCTTTTGGATCTTGTTCTTTATTTTCAAGTAACTTTGTCAATGCTTCTAAAATCCGTAATAAAGCTTGCTCCAATAATTTAAAGGTTTGTGCTACGACTTCGAATGCAACCTGTGTATGTTCATCTATATTCAGATACCAATCCCTTTATAAATTATTTAACTAAATTATACCATATTTCGGTTTAAGGTGTTATAATTTTCAGAAATATTTATTGAGGTTTTAGCAAAGGGCAAGCTACGGGATTACCATGGTAATCCCCAAAAACGTTGTTTTTGACTTGGTAGGAGATTCCTACGACCTTTACAAATATATATAAGCGATTTTTTACAAAATCACTTATATATTTGTTGTCGCTTCGCTCGATTAATTAAAAAATTGGTGGTGAAATTATGGGATTTATTCATAAAACATATTTACAAATAACGTTAGATGAAAAAGATAAAGAAATGATTAAAAATAAAGCTGTAGAGTTAGGATATAAGTCAACTTCAGCATTTATTATTGATTCAGCAAAAACACATTTTAAACTTAATGTTGATATGAAAGTTTATAGAGATTTAACTAAAGAAATTAACTATATTGGTAAGAATATAAATAGCTTAATTAGAAGGATCAATACAGACGGAATTTACACTGATAGTGATATTGATTTTCTAAGAGTTAATCAGAAAAAAATTGTAAATTTAATCAATACCGAATATGACCGACTAATTGATTTGAAAACCAAGTTTAATAGCGATAGCTTGAGTAAAAAACAAAAGGAAAAATTAATACAATCGTTAGCCGAAAACCAAATACAGATACCAAAAAAATTAGTGCTAGAAGAAGTGTATGAAAAGATAAAAGAAGATTTTGTTTATATCATAGAATGTATAGAAAACTCGCCTGAACAGAATAAAGAAGTAACAGAATATGTTTGGCAATATTTATATGGAGATACGCTATATAAGTTAGATGATAATCAATTAATAAAATTGGCCGATAGCATTTTTATTTTTGCGCAGAAATTAAAATTTAAGTTATCCAAACTTGATAATATTTTTTCAGATGATGATTGGTTTGAGCTGAAAGATATATTAGATGAATATGAAATTTATTAAGTAGGGATTGATTACAATGTCTATTGTGAAAATACAAAAAGTCAAAGACTTGAAAGCTGTCATTAATTACAGTATGCAACCTCATAAAACGAATGAGGAATTAGTTACATCTTATGAGTGTTCTATAGAAACAATAGATAGGGATTTTAAAAGTGTTTTAGTTGATTACAACGAAAAGAATAATAGTGATAAAAACATGAGCGCAAGAATGATAATTCAATCGTTTGATAGTAATGATAATTTAACGCCGGAACAAGTTCATCAATACGGCGTTGAATTTGCTGATAATTATCTAAAAGGCAATCACCAATATACAGTCATTACACATACAGAAACAGATAATTTACACAATCATATTATTTTCAATGATATTGATTTTAATAAATTAAAAATGTTTGATTCAAAGCGGGTAAATACTTTGGATCGATTACGTGAAGAAAATGATAAAATCTCTGAAAAATATGGTTTGTCCATAATCGAAGAAGGAAGAAAAGAAAGAAAAAAATATTTAGCTTTTACCGAATATGTAGCTAGATCAAAGAAGGAATCCTTCAAAGGAAAATTAGAAGAAACAATTGATAAAAACATATCAAAATCAAGTTCGTTTGATGAATTTTTAAGCTTGATGCGGAAAGAAGGATATGAGCATAAACAAGGGAAATATCTATCGTTTATGAATCCGAAGTCAGGGAAGCTTATGCGAACTAAAACAATGGGGTTTAATTACCTTGAATCCTCTATAAAATACAGAATAGAAAATAAAGGTTATTCACCGATCAAAACAAATGTAATTAACAGACAATGGATAGATAAGTCACAAGAGAAATTTAAAAATAATAAAGGGCTACAAAGATGGGCTACTAAACAAAATATTAATTACCTAAATGAATTAAGCTCTAAGCTATATAAACAGAATATTTCACTTTCGGAACTTAATGAAATTGAAGAAAATAAGGAAATGTTAATTAACAGCTTTGAAAAGCAACTTTTAGGTATTGATAATGAAATTTTCAAATTAAAGAAAATGAAGGGTTGTTTCCAAACTTATAAAAAGAGCTATCCTCTAATCGTGGCGTATAAAAAAGCTGAAAGTAAAATGGCGTTTAAACAAGAACATTATCATGAATTTAAACAGTATGATGTTGCCAAGCGTGATATGAACTATCTAAAAAAGAATTATGATATAACTGATGAATCTGAATTACATTATAAGTTGTCATTAATGACAAAAGAACGAAATTTACTTTATGGAAGTTTGGGAAAAGAAAAAGAAGTGGGAGTAAAAAGACAAGAGCAACAAAAACAGCAGCAACAGCGTAGGAAAGAAAATGAAAGATAAAAAACTATATGACATCAAAAAAGGATATTGTATAGTACCTTGTGAATGGATTGAACTACCCCCACTTAACAGTCTAACGAACAGTTTGAAGTGGGGGATTCCTACGAACACCAAGATATCACTCGACTTTATGCGTAGGCAATCCCCGTAGTCTCTACGGTTATAAGCCTTAAGGCCTCTTTTCTCAGATTCTACTTTTCTAAACCAATCACATCCTTTTTTAGAATACTAGTATCAGTATGGCCAAGTTTAGGAAATTACTTGCAAGAGCTTTAGAGTTTTTGCACCAGGACTCTTTTTTCGGTTCTGGTGCAAACATTTTTTGAAGATATAAAGAAGTAAAGAGATTCCTAACGGAATCCGCTTTTATGCTAGAATACCGAATATTTGATGAATGAGGTTCACTTGATTTTGGACAGACTTCTCTTGAGAGGTTTGTCCTTTTTTCATCATATGTATGGCTTCAATTCCAGCAAGTATCCATTTGGCAGTCCGAAAGGACTTTAAACTTAACATAGTACGTATGCGTTTCTTGATAAAGCGGTGATCCTGTTCCACAATGTTATTTAAATACCGAATTTGCCTCACCTTCACACCTATCGGCATGCTTTTTTCTTCATGTAATGCTTTGATAGCAACAGGATATGCTGGGTTCTTATCAACTGTAATCACTCGAGGTGTTACGGTATGACAGGAAGCCAAGGCTTTCTTCAAGAAGCGCTTGGCTGATTTAGCATTTCTATTCTTGCTCAGATAAAAATCAATGGTATTTCCTTCAGAATCCACAGCACGATACAGGTACATCCATTTTCCTTTGACTTTTACATATGTCTCATCGACTCTCCAAGAATCATTGGTTTTCTTTAAATAGCGTCGAACTCTTTTGCCTAACTCAGGGCTATATTGATGTACCCATCGCATGATGGTAGTGTGAGCAATGGACAGACCTCGCTCCTCCATCATTTCCACTAAATCACGAAAACTTAGATTGTACCGTAGATACCATCTTACTGTTAGCAAAATAGTATCAGGCTGATAGTGCTTCCATTTGAACGAATTTTGCTTATTCACACTGAACACCATCCCTTTTCTAGATTGATAGTATCAGTATGT
Source organism: Bacillus luti (assembly GCF_001884105.1). Lineage (GTDB taxonomy): Bacteria > Bacillota > Bacilli > Bacillales > Bacillaceae_G > Bacillus_A > Bacillus_A luti. The sequence goes on from NZ_MACI01000012.1 coordinate 6,489, forward strand.
TCAAGTTTAAGAGATTTTTTGCACCAGAACCCTTTTTTCTATATTCTAAAACATTTTTTAATAAGACAACTTTATTTCAAAGCAACAGCATAGCGTCATACCGGTTCTAATTGATGAAGAAGAGCAGCATAACGTTATGCTGCTCTTTTGTCTATTAATATGTATCATTTAACAATTGTTGAAATGGCTTGTTTATAGATTAATTGTTGTTGCCTATTAACCATCATTAGAACAGTATATTTATCCATTGCAAGGACTTGTCCACGTATTGGAACACCACTCTTTAAAAATATGGAGATTTCTCCCTTTTCCGATTTCAACTTTTCGTATAAATCTTTCTATAAATTCTGCATGTAACTCCCTCCCTTTTTATAATCGTATTTCTGTAGGTGTGTAAAAATTATATATTAAGTAATAGTTTTTCGTTTGTGAGTCCTTGTAACTTGTATCAGAGAGAGAGTATTGACGAATAATAAAAAAAATTCGAAATCTTTTTTATGGAGTGATTCCAAAAGATTATTTTCAGTGACCCTTTTTGATTGGTGCAGCCATTGAATAAAACTTTCCACATCGTATATATAGCGCTTAATCGTAGAGGGCTTTCTTCCTTTGTTTAATAAATAAGAAGAAAAGCCTTGTTTTGTATTTTGGTGTTCTCTTGTAATGATACTGATTTTTACCCCTCCCTATTTTCATATCTTTTTATAATATTAAACTGTCTTGTTTGCAAGGCATCTTAGGAGAAATAATCACTAATTTTCAAAAATATAAATCTAGACTGTAGAATTGCTTCTTTACAAGAAATACCATAAAATAATATAGTACAATTAATAATTATATTTTTATATGTACAGAATTCATAATATGAATGCAAGGTTTCAAAGGTCTGTTTGTTTTTTTCAGACCTTTTTCTATGTTTTAACGATGAATATTATAGTATGTAAGTCTGATCCATTCATAATTAATCTTTTGGAGGAAATACCATGCAAAATGAAACTAAGTTTTCTAGGGGACAAAAAAGTATAATTGCCTTTGTTTTTGTAGTGCCATTATTAATCAGTTTATTTGTTTGTTATATGATTTTTGGTGATTTAACTGAAGTTGTTTCAAAAATGTGGGGCTATAGAGGGAAGTCTAATATTACGGCTAGTTCTGTACCTGTAACATCCCTTTCATACATATTTACAATTTTGATTGCATTTTATGCTTTATGTGCCACATCATTGTTTAGTTGGTTAGTATGGAAGGTAAGTAAAGGAAGTTTAATAGTTTCTCAGCAATTACAGGAGTTAGAGAATAATCGTGATAAAGAAATAGTTAGAGAAAATGCACTTATTGTTTATTATGATCTTCAACGAGGTATTTCAAATTTACGAAATATATATATAAATTGTGTGTTAAACGGAACTGAAGCTAAACTAAATAGAATTTATTTTAGCACCGAATGGATTAAAAATGTAGCCAACTTAAGAGATGGACTTACAAATCAAGAGTTGAATAGGGTTTACAAATTGTATGAACAATTTTACGCTTTGCAAAATATATTGGAAGAATATAAAGTAAATGAATCAAATGATGAATTAATAGAATTTATTGAGGAACTATCCAAGGAAGTATTCGCTGATTTTATTCCAGTTGCATTAATGGATAAACTTAAGGTATCTTCAGTTGATGAATTAGTTGATATTGATTTGTATATTATATTACAAAAAATTTATAGTTTAACCTTTATATCTTCTGAAGAATCTAAGGAAAATGTAGTAAACGGAAAAACAGTTTATGAAACATATATAAATGAAGTGCTTTTCTTTGTAGGTGATAGCAAAAAAGCATTTGTAGGTAATGGAGAGCTTTATAATACTAATGGAGACATAAAATGTTCTGGTCATTTTAATTCAAAACAGTTTATTAAAGATACTATTTATGGATATTACGAATCTACAAAAAAATGTTATGAGATTACATATGAAGCACAATTAATAAAAAAGGGGTCTTTATATAAATTGACTGATGATGGTGGTAAAGAATATTTCTATAATGGTGAATTTAAAAATGGTAAAGTTTCTAATGGAATCGCAACCTTATTTCATAAAAATAAAAAAATTAGTTACCAGGGAGAAATCAAAGATGGTTATAGAGAGGGTCAAGGTACAGATTATAATGAGCTAGGTCAAAAAATATTTGAGGGTATTCGGAAAGGGCATGCTCATTATAATGGTATCCGCTTTGAAAATGGTAAAGAGATATTTAATGGTGAATTTAAAAATGGGCTACCATGGAATGGAACAGTTTATGGGCTAGATTTATCATACAAAGTTAAAAGATTTGAAGGAGAGATATATGAAGGTCAGCCTACAGATGGAAAAGGCATAATTTTCAACGGAGACAAGGAAGGTAGAAATTTAGTTGACATAGAAGCGTATGAAGAGTGGCTAGAGGAATCAGCGGAGGAACAAGTTAGAGTTCAAGAAGACCCAAAATATATGGAGTTTCAGGCTGAAAGTCATGCAAGTAGGGAAAATAGTAATCGACGTCGGACTTATGATTATTGGACTGAATATATTAACGCTGAATGGAATGAAGGTATTGTAACTAAAGCTGAGGATAAAGAGATGAATAAAACAGTATTATAAAATTGCATTTGACACATGTTGCATAAATAATATGATGATGTAATCATTTTCAATCTGAATTAGGGTGTTTTTGCCCATCTCCTCGAAAAGGGGGAATAAGAAAAAATAAAAATCTTTTTAAAAAATGAAAGTTAATAATTTTGTAAGAATTACTGCAAGAAATTTTGTTAATTAGGATTATTAAATTTATGGTTTTTCATGTTATGATTAAATCAACTGATATCGTTAGGGCGGTCGGATTGCTATCCTTTCTCAAGGAGAGGGGGTGCATATATGGAGATCGCTACATTGATTGTGCTAGAAATCTTAAAAACTTTCATTAAAGAAGTAGTTACTTTCGGATTTAATAAATTTACTTCTAAAAATAAAAAAAAGAAAACTTCCCGTCAGCCTGGTAAGCAAAGGAAGTCTTCTAAACGAAAATAATATTTAGCAACCGATCGATTTACGATAACAGTTACTAGAAGAGGTGTTGGCGCATCTCTTCTTTTATTATGGACAAACATATACTACTGTAGTACAAACATAAAATACTGTAGTTTAAACACAACAGCTATTATACTAAACATAATAACATACAAACAGACTTTTTTGTTACAAAAACAGGCTAAATACATGACAGACTGTAGAATACAAGCTTTAAACATAAAAGAGATGAAGCTCTTCTTAATACACAAATTCCCCTTGTAATAACGCTCGATTGATTTCCTCTAATGTTCTAATAGCGCGTGGACCACGTTCTTCGCTTTTTCTAAGATGATATGTAACTTTTCCCCCACAGTGATTTCTTTCTCCATTTGTAATTCCCTCTAGTTTATTGGTATATTTTGGTGGTTGTTTTTTAATCGTTAGATATTAAATCAGTCTTTCCCGAAAAGTAGGAAAGACGCTGCTAATGATTAGCAACTTCTTTCGAATCGATTGTATGTAGTTAATGAATATAGTATAGTAACTTATTAATTCGATCATTGAAACTTACTATTAATTATTGATATTAGTAAGTGTATTAACTTACTTTTATTATTACAAAGCTACATCTTTTTCAAGTAAGTGACTTCACATTTCAAATTAGATTCGGAATGTATCAAGTACATTATCTTTTTCTTCCGCGGTTAAGATTGGCCGAGTTACTTTGTTTTTCTCCTTGATGATTTCACGTATACCAGCAAACTGTTCAGGCATTGCTGCGAATGGAGACCATTTGACCATACCTCTTCCTTTTGGCATATTAGCGTTTTTCACGATTTATGTCCCCCTATTAGTGTGTTTCTATGTCTAGCTGTAGCGCTATGCGTGTAGGAAATCCCTCTTAAAATACTGTTCTTCCCAAATCTTGTGCGTATTTCATCCATTACTTTTGTTAACCTCACTTCTTGTTCTCTCTTTGGTACGTTATCGAAAAGAGAAATTTGTTCTTCTCCTTCTTTAAGTAAATTTGTTAAGGATATATTTATACTGCGAATGGGTTCACCAGTATATTGTTGATGTAAAAAGTATGTACAAATTTTATAAATATCCATTGTTAAGTTAGTTGGACGGCTTAAAGTATGTGTTTTGCTAATGCCACCGTTATAACTCTTGCTATAACCGACAGAAAAATGAACGGTTTGGGCAAGTTTATTTTGTCTTCTAAGCCGATAACAAACTTCTTCTATATGTTCCAGTAGAATAATTGGAAATTCTTCTATTGTGTAGTCACGCATTAAAAGTTGGCTTTTTCCAACAGAAGTTGTGGCAGGAACATATTTTTCTGAAATGCGACTAAAGTCGATTCCGTGGCTATGTAAGTGTAATTCTTCCCCAATCTTGCCAAAGCTCTGTTTTAAGTATTTAAGGGGATAATTGGCTAAATCTCCAATAGAGTATATTCCCTTTCTATTTAACTTTTCTTCTGTTTTATATGATATACCCCAAAATATATTAAGGGGTCGTATGCTCCATAGTTTGGTAGGTATATCCTCGTACTGCCAAAAAACAATTCCATCTTTGTTCTTCTTAGCTTCAATGTCTAGGGCAACCTTACTCATGAGTGGGTTAGGGGCAATTCCGATGGTACATTCAATTCGTGTATGATCGTATATTTCACGCTTGAATTTCATGGCGAATTCATATGGATCTTGGGAAAATAAATGAATACTATCCGTAATATCCATGAAGAATTCATCAATGGAATATTGGTGAAAATCCTCAATAGGAACGTATTGCAAAGCTAATTTTGTTATGTAATTGGAGCATTTAATGTAAGTACTCATAATTGGATTTACAACAAGAATGTCTTTTCTACGAGGAATCTCGTATAATCTTGCCATCTTCTTTACACCTAATGCTTTTAATGGTGGGGTTGCAGCTAGAACGATTGAACCATTTCTATTCACATCACCTACTACAGCCAATTTTGTATGCATAGGATCTAATCCCATTTTGATGCAACTAACTGAAGCGTAAAAACTCCGTAGATCCACACATAAAATGATTCTATTCGGTAAGATTGAATAGTCATACACTGTGACTCCTCCTTAAATAAAGAACGTCTGTTCCTATTATACACGAACTTACGTTCTTTTATGAAGGGGATTTGCAATATAATAGAAAAATTTATAAAAAAATTCATGATTAATTAATGGATGCATTAAACTTCTAAACAAGGTATGGTTTTGTCTGTATAGAAAAATAGTTATAAAATATATATTTAAAATGAATAGAAATTAAACAACTTTAAAGAGCCTTACTACAATAAAATGTAGTAAGGCTTTTATTTTTTTATAATAAAATTAAATAATTTTATTATTACTTTACAATTGGATTTATGTAAATGTGTAAATATTTTTTGGATAAGAGCTGTTAATTATTTGAGTATCCTCATTAGAAAAGATGAAAGGTCATTCTAAGAATAAAAGTTACAACAATAGTTGCAACTTTTATGTGAAATATTAATCTGCCTTAATCTCTTCCCAGCACTCATCACATACTTTGTCCGTGGAGGAATTCAATGTTTTTCCACATTTCTTACATTCCCCTACACGGTTAGGATGCTCACAATATAGGCAAGTGCCTATTTCAAATCCGTTATCTTCTGATAAATTGATACTGTATTTATTACATTGTTCACAAGGAAAAGATGCTATGTTATCTTCTTCTATTTCAGGCATAAAATTCTCCATAAAATAGCAAATCTCTGTTTCAATTTCTTCGATGTCGTCAATATCAAGCTCTGCCTCATTGTCTGGCATATATGTTCCTTGATCATCATCAAAGTATGAACTCCCGTTTGTGAATGTGATTTTAAAGGTGGTTTGCGGAGTGTTGTTATAAAATAATATAAAGTTCACTGTACTTACACCACATTCAGAACTATCAATTGTTACTTCTGTTGCCATGTGTAGTGTACGATCAAAATAACTATTGGTGATTTCGAACGATTTTTCATTATTTAATAAACTTTGTTCTTTAAATTCTACCTCGATATCACTACGGTAATAGAACATTTCTTGTAAATTTTCAAACGCTTCAGAGACTATCGCTTTAAACTTTTCTAGGATTTCATCTTCTTCTAGGATTTCTACTGCTGCTTCTTCACGTATTTTTCTACGATAATGGAGTTCTGCTTCATAATCTCCCATCATTTGCATAACTTCTTGTTCTTCTAGTTTTTCAAGATATTGTTCCATTTCCGAATCTAAATGGGTATTGAATTTTTTTTCGGCTTCTATAATAATTCCTAATAACTCTTCCATGTTTTTTCTGTATTTTTTAAACAGCTTTATATCAATTAATTTATTATGAGCTACGTGATTTCTATCCGCGCAAAATCCTTTCCACTTGCCTATAAAGTAATCTAAATTACAAGAAAACCATGGTTCAAAGAATTCTTTACCAAAGTCCTTATCTACTTCCAGTGTATCCTCTAAAATATCTGTTAATTTTTCTTTATGTATATCTAATTTTTGCCCATTTAATATATCACTCATAATATATTGAAAATCTTGAATACCCAGATTGTTTGTATTTGGAGAAGCGAATAAATTAACTTCTTTTACTTTATGTGTTTTAAATGTCAAAATACTTATTAGATCTCCGGTATCTATAGACATTAAACTTGTATGTATATTTTTGAAACTATGTGAACGATTTTTAAATTGTTCATCTCTCTTTTTATATCCATGTACAAGATTGGTAGGCATATATGTTTCCCACCAATTCCCACCTAAATTATAGAATAAAATTGTGTTAATTAATCTTCTTAATGCGTTCTCAACTTTATGAACCTTGCCGTATAATATATCTGAAAACTCTTCAGCTTGTATATCTTGTAGCCACAGACATTCTTCCCATTCAACTAGCATTAGATCTTTTAACTGGGTTTTTAAATTATGTAGATTCGAATCTAAGCGATTCAAATCATCTCCAGATATCTCCACTTTTAATTGTGAAATTGTATTTGATCTGATATAGGTGAAAGAGATAATAAATTCATATATATCATCTATCGTAATTGAGCATTTTTTAGTTTTAGTATTGCTCGAAAAAAAATTAAAATCATTTGTCCTCAAATCTTTTTTGATGTTTTCTAAAAGCTTTTTCGTATAACTTTCGAAATCAAACTCTGATCTTGAATTCTTTAAATTAATCATTACGAACTGTACTAATTCGCTCATCATGTAGTCCCCCAATAAATTTTTAAAAATAACATGCACTTAATGAAAGAATATAGAAACCTCTCATTCCCCTATCGGTTCTATTTTCTTTATTTGTATTTGGAAAATGTCGCTATCCGTTATGTCTAATACTCGCATTTCTTCCTTTAATGAACGCCAAGAATCAATTTTAATAGATTTGATGGTTTTGTCTCGCAAGGTGTATTCATGTTTATAATATGACTCCTTATTTTTCTTCATATTAATACCCCTTCTTCTTATGTAATATGACCTAGAAAAACTGTAGATATATATAAATTATATATTAAGTGCAGAGAAAGTCGTATCGTTTATATCAAAGATGTACCGTTTTAAATAAATTTTGATTATATGAAATTCAATATTTTCAATGAAACTTTGATATGTTCATATTTATATTTTCGGTATCTTTAATAATTATCCCTTTTTAGAAATTTTAAATGGGTATAGCGCTATGTCAGAAGCAGAGATAGTATATACCAGCAATGAGGTTTATAGTCGTTTAGGGGTAAGCGGCAGCACACTTAGAAAGTATTCGGATGTTCTTGAGCGTGAAGGTTATGATGTAAGAAAGAATAGTAGGGGGAGAAGAGAATATACAGAGTTTGATGTTGTACTTATTGAACAGTTAGTAGAGTTGAGTAAGCAGGATGGTATGACTTTAGAAAAAGCAGCGAAAATGATTGCGAAGCAGTTTGGAATCGCTGATAGGAAAGAAGTGCCCCAGGGTACAGATCCCGTTCCTTATCAAATGCAATATCAATTCCAACAACAATATAGCGCTATGATAGAAGAAATCAATAAGGTGCAGCAAGCAAATCTATTAGAAATGGAAAAGAGACTAGGGGATCGTATAGATCAAAAAAATAAATTAATCGAAGAGGATATTAAAGAGAGAAATAAATTAATAATGGAAGATATGAAGGATCGGAAGGAACGTGAAGAAAGGATAGAAAAGAGGTTGGAGCTAAGGGATGATAATCTTATGAAGATGGTCAGAGAGATTCAAGAAGCAAAACGTACTATTGTATCGGCCCAGGAAGAAATAGCGGTAGCAAAAAAGAAATCCTGGTGGAAGTTTTGGAAATGAGTACATTCGTTGCTGAATGTACTCATTTTTATTGAACAAAAGGGCCATTTTCTCGAATAAGAATTAACATGCGGATTGGTTAATTACACCAACCTATAGAGAAGATTTTAAAGATATTTATTTAGCACTTGTAAATATAAGAAGGGCTTAATTAACCTATTTTAGAAAAAGTTTTCTTTATATCTGCTTTTTAATGGTAAAATTGCACTACAAAAATATTATATGAAAGTAGGCACTCACTTGAAAAGTAAAAAGAAATTTTTGGCACTATTAATTATTCTAATCTCATTTGTTTTACTTCTTTTCATCACCACTAATGTATGGAATATTAAAGTTGATTGGAGTAAAATAATTGAATTGTTTTCAATACCTACAGCGGATATTGGAAGTTTAGCAACAATAATATTTGGTATTACTGGAGGAGTCTTAGCTCTAATAGGTTTAGTAGCAATATTTATTTCAATCAATAGTCAACATAAAGTTCAAAAATGTAGAGAATTGTACTGGAAGATAATAAATTTATCATTTAAAAAAGAGGATCCTTTTGATTTATCTGAGGAAATGATGAATTTATTATGGGAGTATTCTAAAATGTCTGCGTACGATGATGAAGAATTTGTAAATAACATAATAAAGGGTGCTCAAAAAACTATACTATATGTTTTGATTGTTTGGACGTTATTTACTCTATTTGCAATTTTTAGTTTTTTAATACCGGGTGCTATTATAATAGGAATTGGATATATTGGTGGTATCTTGGTATTAATTTTCTTCCATAACATTTTGGGTCGTTTAAAAAACTTGGTGGATATTGGGAATTTGAAAGGGACAGATAAAATTCTTGATTTAGCTGAAAATCAAGATTTTCAAGGCTTGTTTCTATTGGTAAACAATATTCATTTAGAAAGAGGAATTACAGGACGTAATGATTCAATAATTTGGCCTATACTAAAGTCTCCAATTCAAGGATTCAAAGTAACACTAACCGGTATTCGATATATAACTTGGGAAAGTGCACATGAAACTTTAGAAAAACAAATTAAACTTAAATCTGAGAGCCTAATCGAAAAAAACAAAACACATCGAACCATCAGAATTGATCAGTATGGTGATACTGATATACTAGATATTGAGTTGGATATTGAGGACCATAGTGATGCGATAAAAAACTGGATTCATAATGGAATGTTTTGGTCATTAGAATCGGAATCATTTCTAAATATCCATCGGATTAATGATAGATTAGGATTTACTAAAGACGATGGAGAACCTAGGTATGAAATAATTACGACTAAAGATAAATCAGGGACTGAATATAAGACTGTTCGAGCTGTTGTTCCAGATAATACATATGCTATAAGGCTTTCAACTTACATAACCCTAAAAAAGAGTGGTGGAAGTGACCAGTATTTGGAGATTATTTGGGAAATCCCAATGGATCTATCTGTTGATCCAAGGGTAGTTGCTGTCCGTATTGGTGGAAATGGAAGGGTGCTTGCTAACAACTATTGGGATGTTAATCAAATAGAAGAAGACATTAAAAATATTGAAAAAAAAGAAAAAGAAAAAGAAGCACGATGGTCTTGAAACTGATGAGTTAAAGGTAAAATTATTATCCTACTGTACTTAATCAACAAGACGCTTTATTCAAGAATCGGGCGCGATTGTTGAAGAAGACTTAGATTTTAAACGACTTTATTGTTATTCAATTTAAGCAATATAATTCACAATACAGAGATATTAAACAACTATTAAAAACACTGTCTAAGTTAGCTGGACGGTGTTTTGTGTGATTATAAGGGCAGAATTAAACATCTTTATTGGAACTGATCACTTTTTTCATTTTTGGAAACAACGAATTTTTTAAGTTAATGAGAATGTGGTGCGCCCCACTATCAAAAACGATAGAATTGTTGAGTTGTTATATTTTTAATAATTTCACATACCCTATCAAAAATTAATTTTAGTAATTGACACAATAATCTCTAGAGTGCTACGTTTTTAATGGTAATGTAATAAGAGGTTTGTTATTTAGATTCAACATATATAATGTGAAAGGTACTGGAATCCGTGTAGAGAAAGAGAAAATCCATCCTCACATCCATTAAAATTCAATATATAGATAATATAATGATATGAACCGTACATGTAGAGAGGAAGAAAGTAAGATGTTTAAAAAGGTTACATCGGTTGTTGCTTCTGTTTTATGTGCTAGTTTTTTACTAACAGCTTGTAGTAGTGGAGAGAAAGAAACTAAAAATACAGCAAAGGCAACGGATAGTGAATCAATGAATGTAATGCGTAATGTGTTTGAAGGCCTGTATACATTAGGAGAAGACAATAAATTAATTCCTGGCGTGCACAATCTTATGATGTGAGTGAAGATAAAAAAACGTACACGTTTCATTTGAGAGAATCGGAATGGTCAAATGGAACGCCTGTAATAGCTGAAGACTTCGTGTTTGCTTGGAAAAGAGCTGTGAATCCTGATACAGCAGCAGAATACTCATTTTTATTCTTTGATATAAAAAATGCAAAGAAGATTAATAGCAAAGAGTTACCTGTAGATCAGTTAGGGGTAAAGGCAGTAGATAATAAAACATTAGAAGTACAATTAGAAAACCCCGTTTCTTACTTTATAAATTTGACAACTTTTCCAACGTTTTTACCAATAAACGAGAAATATTTTGAATCAAAAGGTAAGCAATATGGTCTAGAAGCGGATCAGTTAATTTATAATTGAGCATTTACATTAGATAGTTGGAAGCATGAGCAAGGTTTTCAATTTAAGAAGAATAAAAGCTATTGGGATGCAAAAACAGTTAAATTAGACGAAATTAACTTTGTTAATCCACATTTTTGGGGCTCTACCCCTTATTAGCATATAGGCTACATAAATAAAATTATGTAGCCAAAGGGACCCCTTTTAAATAGTCAATTTTCTTCTCTATTCTTCCTGAATTATTTTCCTTTTCTATTATATCTAGTCCACTTCGATTAAAAGCAGCAATAATTTCCCGTTTCTTCTCTTCATCATGCCAGTTACTATTTATAAGATTCTTTACTGAGGAGCCATCCTCAATCCTCCCTATTGTTTTAGGAAGGTTAATTTTTTGTTTTTTAATTTTATTTGCAATGAAAGTAGCCTTTTTTTCAATGACCTGTCGGAATTTTGTCATACTCTCTACAGGGGAACGCTCAAATTCCACCTGATAATTTAACATTTTTAACAATTTATCTATGATATGATCGAAATTAGTAGCAATAAAAATATGTACTTTTTCATAGGATTCCCCTAATAAATTTCGTATATTACTTCGATAAATAATTTGAAATAACTCACTCAATAAACATTCCTGGTATATTTCTTCAATTCTTTTATCCGCAAACCACATTTCTTGTTTCTTTTCTTTTTGATTCATCGATAAGTTTAATGGGACTTCACTATTTTTATATAAACTCACTGCTATTGCTTTATAATGTACAGCTGGCCTGTTCGGTAAGGATGTCAAATACAAGCTTTTTTGATTGGCCAGATAATTTTTACCTATTGTGTTTAAGATATTTATGGGTAATACATTTTCTTCTAATGACGAAACGAAATATCGTTCGTAGTCTTGTTTGCTAATAACATTTAAATTCAGATACTCTTTAACTTCAAACTTATTCATTAATGGAAAAGGATTAATACCTTTACTTTGTATTTTTTTTATATCTTTTGCGATTAATCCTTGGATAGACAATCCCAGTTTTGTTTTTCTCCGTCGAGCTGATGTATTAATAGATCTTTGAGATATGAATAATCGCTCATATTTCGTATGATTAGATAAGGAAGTAATTATATATTCATTGTTATAAATCCGTTTTGTATGAACTGCAGTGCCGTCTAAAATTAGTATTGAGGAATTTAATTGGCGATAATCAATTCTTTGGCTACAGATAATTTTTTTATGATCTGAGTAATTATCCAAATAAAGTCCTGAATCAATGTACCCACTCTTTTCCTCATTAAATAGTTTCTTAAACCATCGATACATATTAAGACTGTCTATAGAAGTTATTTTATCAATATGATAATCTATATCATTAAAAAAAGTATTTAAAGTCTTAGCAAAACGTTGACTATCTAAATGTTTTTTTAGTGCGTTTGTTAATGGGCCTTTATTTTCGATTAATTCTGTAGCCATTAATATCTGTATGATACTGCGAATTCTAATTTTGTCTTCACTAGAAAATACATTCTTTGCTGCTAAAAAACAATCGTCTAACCAATCTAAGGATTTATCTAATTCAAAAATGGAGCTATCAACAAAAGGGGGAGCTTCATCTATAATGATTACCCTCTGTTGATCTTTCCACTTTGTAAAGTGGTGAAGTTTCTTGATGTTTTTTTTTTCTAAAGCAATATTCTTTAATCTTTCATGAGATATGATAATGAATTGATATTTAGGTATGTGTGCTTGAACCTCCTGGTAGTTTTCACTATCTATATATAACACACCGTACTTTTCATCAGATACAAATTGTTCCACTTCTCGCATTTGTTCCTTTTCTCGTAAAACGATTATCCCGCCCACTGAATGTTTATTTTCAATTAATTTTCTTATAAAAATCTTTAGAGCTGTTGTTTTACCATGACCGGGATAAGCATTTAAAATTTCATAAACAGTTTTTTCAGATTGCTTCTTTAAGAATACTTCAAAATAATCCATTATTTCTAAAACTGACGGTATGTGCAAGGTATCTAAATATTCATTTGAAAAAAAGGTTTCCCAGCCTTCATACCAATTTTTCTCTGTAGAAAGCATATGTTATCTCCCTCTTTTGATATAAAAAGTGAATTAATGTTCTCTATAACAATTATTTGTATAATCACTTTTTTATGTTTTTAATTTAAATTTGGTTTCCCCCATCCGGGGGGCTTATATGAAAGTATAACATTTAATTATTCATATATGTAAATTAAAATCATTAAATGTATATATTTTTTATTTATCTCGTTCAACGATGGATAAAGAACCCACTCGCTAGCGCGAGGTGTTATGTAAAAATTAACAGTCAAATTATTAGGAGGAATAACAATGTATCATTTACCTATTCAGTTTGCTCAGAAACTAGAAGGAAAAACTTGTTTCGTATCACGCGTTAAAAAAAATATCGAGTCGCATCAGGAATTCCCTCTTTTCACCTTGCATCAAATTGTTTATAAGATTTTACGAAAAGGAGAAAAAGCTAATTATTATACAAATAGATTAGCAGGCGAGACTACTTTCTCTAATGTTGAAAATGCAATATCCTCAGTTACCGGCCATATACCAAGCGACTCAGCAGTAAAAAAAATATATTATCAAATTCGCGCTCACAAAAATCAAAATATAAACCTTAAAGAGTTCAACAATGGATCAGAATATCTACAACAATACCAAGCTCACTTAGGAGATGAGCTAGATTGGGAAGATAGTATGCAAACAGCTACATGGTTACTTAACCACGGAAACGTCTCATCTTTGTATCGTTTTTTATATAAAAACATTATCTTGGTAAAGCCCGAATTATTGGATTTACCAACGAACAAAACAGCTAAAAAATTTTTTCTAGCATGGTGTGAATGGATTTCTAATTATACGAAGTGGAACATTTACGTAGTTGATCATCGGGGCCAAATAAAACAATACCAAAATGGAACTTTTGTAACTACTAAAAACAGCGATTCGAGAGAATCGCTGTTTTTATGTTAATCAAAAAATTAGGAGGACTTTTACTATGACTATTACAAAGCATGTAATCCAACGTTTTCAAGAACGCATTACCTTCGAATCACCAGAGTGGATTTGTTGTTTCATTCAGTCCGATTTAAAAGATAGTACATCCCTTTACCGTTTAAATAATATCGAAAAAAGAATAAACAATGGTGTTATTTATGTTTTAGATTACACAAAAGAGACAAATCCCAAAGTTGTTACATTATATCTTGCTCATTAAAAAATTAAAAAAGAAGGTTGTGTTCATTATGTTAATCAAGCCATTTAGAAAATATGTTGTTGTATGTAGAGGAGAGGATTCGGATATCTATCGTTGGCATTTAAAAGTTGAGCCTTGGTATAAAGCATGGAAAGTGGCCAATTACAGTATAAGTGTTGGAGATGTATTTAAAGGATACTTTATTTTATATATAGACGATGTAACGTATAAACCCTATGGAGAAAAATTTGATGATCTTAAATTATGGGGAAAAACTACATCAGAAAACGATTTTATTCTAGAAGATTCCAAGAAGGATCAAAAAAATAGTTTAGAATTTTGGGAAGTTCCTATATCTGAATATGAATTCGATTTTGCAGTAGAAACATCTAATATAGGGTTTGCAGCATATCCATCCTACAGTCAATCCTTTAGATGCCAAATATGTGGAGGCGTTGTTGCTAACGATATTTGTACAGATTGTATGTTTGATTGGGACAGTTAATTTATAATAGAGGTATCACCAGCAAATCAAAAAATACGTTAAGATTGTTTTGATGCAATACAATTAAAAATGCTGGTGTTACCCTTTTCTGTATTGTTTTCTAATGTATTAACAAGTGATATTTAATGATAAAGAAATGGATTTTAGATACATTTCAATTTCATGATTAATATTAAAAAGGCTAGGATAAATTAATAAGTCAGCTTTTTTACCTGTATTATCTATTCTTTTAATAGTGGGGTAGCAGCAAGGACTATTGAACCGTAGCTATTTACATCACCAACAACAGCAAGTTTTGTATGCGTTGGATCTAATCCACGTTTAACACAAGATACACTGGCATAAAAGCTTCGTAAATCCACACACAGAATGATTCGATTTGGACACATTGAATAGTCATACACCGTGATTACCCCTTCATATAAGAATGTATGTTCTTTTATGAAGGGGTTTTTTCAAAAAAATAAAAATAGCCACACTCATACAAGTGAAGGCTACATCCAAAATTCATCTTCATTTATGTTTTTACCTAACTTCTTTAATCCCCTTGCGATTTGGGATATAGTCGAAAATTTAGGTGTGTATTCTTTATCATTACATACTTTTGAAATCGTACCTCTGCTTAACTTAGCTGCCTTTTCTAATTCCCCTTGTGTGATCCCTTGTTTGTCTAGCCATTTACCAAATTTACTTCGTTTTTTGCCTAATCCAAACACCCCTATCACCTCAAATATAGCTTGCCCTTTTCGTCATTTTTTTAAACTCGAGAAAAAAACTGACATAAAGACCAAACAGTACAAAATACCTTTTACCATACCAAACAAATTACGATTATCACTTCCAATTTGATAGCCATTTAAAACTTCGTTTCACCTATTCCAAATAGAATTCGTTCACAGAATACTGCTTCAGACATTACAAGATTAGTATTTTCAATGATTCATAGCTGTTATTATCTCTTCTAATCTTCAGGGACTATTCTTGCAGAATACATAAAGAAGGGTGGTGTTTGAACATTGATATTTGAGTTAGTAAGTTCAGCTGCAGTCGGTGGTGTAGTCTTTTTATCAAAAATGCATCAAAAAGGAGCTACAAATGACGCTTCCAAGATTCAAAGAATTTGCGCGAACTGCGGATTAAAAGTAAAAGAAGGAAAAGAGACTAGGACTATACAGCTGCTCCGCAAAAAGAAAAATGATTGGGGACTTGAATATGCGTATAGGATCCCTCTTGGACTTAGCTTCTCCGATTTTGAACAAAAGATGCAACATTTAGAAGATGGATTAAATCATAAGAGCAAAGTTTATGATTTCAAACTGCAAGACTTCAAATCTCTTCGACTGCGAAAAGATATCTTAAAACAAATACGAAACATCATAAACAAGAAAAAACTCGTTAGAAAGGAAATTGAGCTGTCTTACGATGGGTTACTAAAAATACGTGTTTACGAGAAGGGGATTCCTGATTTCGTGAAGTTTGAAGAAGACATGATGAAGCAATGTAGAGGCTGGGAGGTTCCGATTGGTTATACGAGGGACGGATTGGTAAAACATGACTTCGATCAACTTGCACACATGATATCGGCTGGCATGACGGACATGGGTAAATCAAATGTATTAAAACTAATAATCACATCCCTGGTACGTAACCAATCAGAAAATATAAAGTTATTCCTTATCGATTTGAAGGGGGGGCTCTCTTTCAACCGATACAGGTTCCTAAATCAAGTCGAATCAATTGCGAAGAATCCAGAGGAAGCCCTAGAGACTCTAAAGGAATTGCAAGATAAACTGAATGCTAGAAACGAATATTTACTAGAAAAAGGATACGAAGATATAAAAGAAGCCGGGGATTCAACCAGGTACTTTGTGATCGTAGATGAAGCAGCCGACATAGCGCCATATCAGGAGTGCAAGGACATTATTGTTGATATAGGTCGTCGTGGCAGGGCAGCGGGATTCCGCTTGGTATACGCGACACAATACCCAACCAATGAAGCCGTGCCATCGCAGTTACGACAAAACATAGGTGCTCGAGTTTGCTTTAGATTACAGACAGAAGCAGGGAGCCGTGCAGTTTTAGATGAGGGAGGTGCAGAGAGTCTGCCCAACATAAAGGGAAGGGGTATATACCAAACGAATGAGAAGAAGGTCCTACAGACGGTTTATATCGATAATAAGCAGATTGATAACATTATAAAGCCACATATCAACATAAGAGCGAGGAAGGAGCATGAAGATGCAAAAAATAGCCATGAAGGAAGCGCGAACGGAAAGTATACTCTTGAGCTTGAAGAAACTCGGCTTTCTTAGTAGGAAGCAAATCCAGGTACTTCATGATCTTGGTGGTGACAGGAATGCTTCTCGTGTAATGAAGGGGCTTGAAGATTATGTATCTAGCTTTAGGGACGGGGAGAAAGTGTTCTATTTGAATAAAGAAGGGCGCGAACGTATTGGGAGTAAGAAAATACTCAAGCGTTCGAATCAATTTCGCCACTACATCATGCGAAATGATATCTACATCGCTTATGAATGCCCGAAGACGTGGAAGCAGGAAGTGAAGATGAATGTAAAAGGTATCGTTTCTATAATTGCGGACGCACTATTTACGGACAGTGGCCGTTACCACATTGTAGAGGTGGATCATGAGCAAAAAATGAGCGCGAACCGTATCAAGATGCAGCAGTATCGCAAATTGATGGAATGCAATGTATTCGAAAAGAAACCTAAGTTCATTTGGTACACCACGACTGAATATCGCAGGAAACAAATCCAGAAGCTTTGCGAGGGTTTGGATTGCAATATATTTACGGTTACTGATTTCCATTAAAAACAAGGAGATGGTCCATATGGCAACTGAGACGATGAGCATCAAAGATTTTATGGATGGTAACTATGGAGCGAAGAAAAAGTGGAGCTTGTTCAAAAAGAAAGCGAAAAAATACGCACCTGTCGCAGTGCGCGTTTCATTAGTAATCGGTAGTGCTATTATATTCAGTCAAATTATAGATATTCCGCATGTATTTGCTGATGGGAATAATCCAGATGTGAATGAAGTATTTAAAGATGTACAGTCCAACGATGGAGCAATAAAAAATTATATAGATGGGCAATTATACAATCGTATTGTAAATGCGTTTGAACCGGTTATCTTTTTGATTAAAGCAGTGTCATATCCAATTGCGTCCGTTGTGGCGCTATGCGGTGGATTGTTTATTATGGTGGGTAGTCAGGAACGGGGATTCTCGTTAATAAGTCGTGCAGGAATAGGTTATATTGTGGTTCAAATGATTCCATTGTTTATGAGATTACTTGTTGAGATCGCTAAGGCAATATAGTAGAAAATGGATGATATAAAAAAGTCTACTCAAATATGAGTAGACTTTAAAAAAATAATGTACTATTTACAGTGAATACAATATAAATTAACTGGTTAATCTGTTAGTGTTGCGCACCATATTCTTTCAGTATTCTATAAACACTTCTAGCTTCGTCACTGTTTCTACCGAAGTTCTCTAAACCCTCTATTCTATTTCCTATAAATCCTATAGTGCTAATATTATCATTTCCTCTTAAATTAGGATTAGCTCCATACTCAAGGAGTAATTTTGCTAAAGAATAGCTATTCCAAGTTAACATTAGGGTTGTTTCTTTCTCATAATTTCTTACGTTAGGATTCGCCCCAGCTTCTAACAACGCTTTAATAATTTCAGGTTTATTTTCCTTAGAAAACGATTCTACACCCATATCTCCTTCGATCGCTACGATTAATACTGGCACATTAAGTTCTAGAGTTTTTTTTGCATTTTCTGGTACGATATAGTTTACATCTGCGCCATTTAGAATCGCTTTTTGTGTAGCTTCAATATCTAGTTTTCTTACAGCATCAACCAATTGTTCATTAGGTTTCATAACTAACTCTCCCCTTAAATATCAATAAACTTCTTTACTATCAAATTTAATATAAAATGTTATTATTTTTATATTACAATTAATTGTTAAATGTGTAAAATTTATTAATTTATTTGAACTTGAATAAATTGCATGTTGAAATTTATAAAGCTATTAATTCCTGCATAAGTAGGTCTTTCTTTGCAGGGATTTTTAACCCATCATGGAATACTCTCACTAGGAGGTGTCGTGACGTTATGACGGACGAAATTGTTTATTCTGCTAGTGAAGTATATAAACGACTAGGAATAAGTGATAGCACCCTTAGAAAGTACATGGAAGTATTGCAACGCGAAGGATTCGCAGTGAAGAAGGATAATCGTGGCAGACGCCAATACACAAACAATGACATTATGGTAATTGAGAAGTTAATTGAACTCAGCAAGCATGACGGTATGACGCTAGAGAAAGCAGCGAAGATGATTGCGCAGCAAATAGAAAAAGTTAATCCGGATCTGATTCAAGAAGAGGCTGAGGAAACGGACTTAGTGCCATTCCACATTAAACAGCAATTACAGCAGCAATACAGCGTTATGGCGCAAGAAATGAATCAGAATATGTTGGCAATGGAGAAGCGATTAAGTGACCAGGCAAAGCAAAGTAATGAGGAAATTAAAGCGAGTGTAGAAGCGCATAACGAACGAGTGGAAAAACGATTGGAAGCGCGGGATGAGACGCTTATGAAAACACTACGTGAGATGCAGGAAACGAAGAGGTTAATGCAGGAGTTTCGGGATGAGGTTGCTGCTGCGAAAGAGAAGAAGCCGTGGTGGAGGTTCTGGTGAGAATTCGTTTATAAGCTATGAGAAAGGCAGAAAATTGTACATTTCTGCCTTTTTTATTTTGGTTTTTATAAATTTTACAAAATAGTGATAAAAAAAGATGAAAAAAGTAAAAAATGCTTTATCTTTATCAAAAGATATATTAATATAATGAAGTTGAGAGTTTAATCATATTAAAGAAAGGAGAGATTCCATTGAACTTTATTAAAAATATGCTAAATGGTGTGCAGACTCAATACTTAGTGAAATCATATATTATTTCTTTTATTCTTACAGGTTTTCTCTTTTATAATCCATCACCATTTCCCTATCCAGTAGTGATGACTATTCACTTTGTATTAGCATGTGTGTTATTTCCTTTTGCAACAATTGTGTGGGATGACCTTATTAACACTATGATGGGAAACACGGAAATAACTGTTTCTATTTGGCTTATGTTTACTTGGAAAATATTCAAAGTACTATTCTTGTATATTTTTAGCCCACTTATTGCTCCAATTGGCATGATCTATGTTTATTTAGCAAACGGTTATCATAAAAACTAATATTAAATCTTTATTTTTAGTCAGGAATTAATTATTTAAAAAAAGCGAAGGGATTATTCCCTTCGCTTTTTTTAATACACATATGAGGATGAGATTGCTACTGCAAAGGGTCGTGATGGAGGTTTAAAACGTGAAGCCTTACAAGGAGTAGAGCCTATTCTCTAGTAGAAAGGGAAAAGTAAAAAAGACAATGATGGGTTAAAGTCCCATAATTGTCTTTTTATTATTGAAAACATTTCGTATCAAGAACATACGCTGTAACATGTCCGTCTCGGACATCTGTTAGTGTGATAGTATAAGATCCAGCATTCATTTTAACTGAAACCCCGTCTCTCAATTGATACGGCTTTGTTTTACCATTATCATGTTTAACAACCATCGTATCGTTTGTTATGCTCTCGATCAGTAACTTATCAATTTTATCCCCAGCACGTAATGTAAATTCCTTATCATATCCATTACAGTCTATTTGTAAATTTTGAAGTACAATATTTTGCTTTTCAGAAGAGCTCTCTTCCTTTTGAGCAGGTTGACCGCTTGCCTCATTATTTTCTTCTTGTATCCCTTTTACTTCTTGAGCAGCATCCTGCTTATCTGATTGTTGAGTCTCTTTTGTTTCTTGTACGGCATCTTGCTTATCCGATTTTTGAGTCTCTTTTGTTTCTTGTACGGCATCTTGCTTATCCGATTTTTGAGCCTCTTTTGTTTCTTGTACGGCATCTTGCTTATCTGATTGCTGAGTCTCTTTTGTTTCTTGAGCAGTATCCTGCTTGTCCGATTTTTGAGTCTCTTTTGCTTCTTGTGATTCACTTGCTGTTTTTTCAACATTTCCACAAGCAGCTAACATTAAACAAGCAATCAGAAGAAATAATATCCCTGTCTTTTTCACACTTAACACCTCTTAAAAATTTTTTCAACTCACCTATTATATATAAAAACATTAAATCAATATATAAAATTAGATTCATTATATGAAAAAAACTTTATTTTTCTGTATGAAACACTCCCTACCACTTAATTTCCTTTACTTTACTGTCTACTCTGCGATTAGAGGTTGTATTGTATTTCTATTATTATATTTCAGTGTAACAATATACCTTGGTGGAAATTCTGGTGAGGATAAGAAGAACCCCCAGCCAGGGCAATACCTTACGAAAATTTGATTATATAAAAATGCGGATTTCTACTCTTACAAGGTATTCGTTTTTTTTCTTTCTATCGATAATGAGACGTTGTGTTAACCGAGTATGTATACAACCAAAATCAAACAACATATCACCTCTTTTAAATGGTAAAATAGGGAAGAGTATATGGAAGAAAAAAGAAAAAGTAAGGGAGGGGAATAAGTGAAATATATTAATGGATTGTACATATCACTTATATTAATGATATTTATTAATTTACTTAATACTACAATATTTGATAATGAATATTCAGGGATAACAATGTATATCTCTTCCGTTATATTCGCGATTGGGAGCGCATTTTTCATAAATGCAAAACGGCTTAAAATTAGTGAGAAAAAATAAAACAAAAAGTTTCAATAACGATAATTATGTAAATGAGCTAGTAGTGGTTCTGGAAAGAACTTAACTACTTAAAACGATAAGCCCTACTAAAAGTAGGGCTTATTTTTTATCAGAAACTATGTCATTTAGGATGTTTTGCTCATGTGCATTCAATTTATTAGTAATGTAGTAATCTAATATTTCATCAATAAGCTCATAATATTTAACAAAGAGAATGATGCAGGAGTTTCGGGATGAGGTTGCTGCTGAGAAGGAGAAGAAGAAGCCTTGGTGGAGGTTCTGGTGAGTGGTTTAGAACAAACTTCTCTTTTATTTCAATGAATCCCATTTAGTCAAAAAGTAAAGAAAATAAATAAAAAAAGACGATAGGGAATCCTGTCGTCTTTTCATTTTTGTATAAATAGTAATTGCTGCTTTTGTCATTGTAGGTGCTGGTTATGATGACTTTATAAATCTAAACTTGCAAATACTCCGGCGTGATCGGACGGCCAGAGACCTGTTGACGTTCTGTCATGCTGTTCTTCTCCTACTACATCCGCCACAATTGGGTTCCAACCGTTTTTAAACAAAATAAAATCTATTCTTCTGTTTAGAGAGGACACAGCATTCAATAGATCAGGATTCTGGCAGCATGTAAATCCCTGTCCTTTACCAACTTCAGTCCAAACATCTTGAAATCCAGCATTGATTAAATTCCCGTATGTTGGTGTGCCGGTTCCGGCAGCGTTTGAATTCAAATCTCCTAGAAGAATCAGAGGTAGATTTGTATTGGCTGGTCCAGCTAGTAATTCGTTTCCTTGGGCGACTTGGACTGGGGGGGAAAGTGGTTCTAAATGGGTATTGATTACCCGGAAGATACGTCCGTTTGCGCTAACGTCGATAAATGACCATCCATGAACAATCGTGAGTGGTTGTCCACCAATTGGTATCGTCAATTTTGCTTCATAATTGGCATTTTGACGCTGAATAATATTCAATCCAGAATTCTTTCGGATCAATATGACGTCCCTGTCTAAAAGACCAATAATATTCCCGTTGCTGCTGGGCAATTGTACGGAGTTATTATCGTTTTGAGCTGCTACTTCATAATGTAATCCGAATGTTCTTAACTCGTCTAGCAGCAATTCTACAAAATCGTATGTGACCGTTGGCAAACCCGGAATAAACAGTTGCCAGATTTCTGCTTCTTGTAATCCAATGATGTCAGGTTTTTTCAAAACGATTTGTCTGGCAATTGCTTCTACACGGACAGGAAAGTTAGTTGCAAGAAATTGTCGAAAAACTTCAGTTACCGCTTGGCGTAATTCTGCTGGCGTAGCAGTGAAAATCGGTGTTAAATCTGCACCTAAATAAATATTCCATGTCATGACCGTTAGTGGTCCTTGGGGTTCTGGAATCGGAGGGACAGCAGGTGGAAAAGCAGGATAAAGTCTACGACAGCATTTCTTTTGTTTAAAAAAACATGAGTTCAAAACAGTTCACCCCCTTTTTTTAAAACTAAATATAATTATTTATATTCAAATCAAATAAATTTGCTTGTATGCTTGTCCCTTATACACCACGTGAGATGCAGGAATTTCGTGATGAATTTGTGGCTGCAAAAGAGAAGAAAAAGCCGTGGTGGCGGTTCTGGTGAGGGTTTTTGATAAATTACGAAAAAGTAGAAAAGTATACACTTCCACTTTGATGAAGGATACATAGTGGGCTAGTTAACGTAAAATTCGTTATCAGGAGTCAATGTATTTAGGAGATTACCAAAAAACCTCCAATTAAGAAATTTGGAGGGCTTTTGTATTCACATAATTAAGGTTATTGGTAATTTGTTGTAAAATCCCTTTTTAGCCAAATACCGTAAAAATAGCAAATCCATTAGGAAAATCTAAATCTCCAGCACCAAACTCTCCAACACGCACAGGAACTGTAGGATTAGCAATATTATAAATTTCTATAGTGCTATCGCCTTGATTTGCGACATAAAGAGTAGTATCTGTAATAGCCAACACAGCAGGCTCATCTAAGTTTCCAGCACCAAACTCCCCAACACGCATAGGAACCGTAGGGTTGGTAATATTATAAATTTCCACAGTATTATCACCAGCATTTGCGACATAAAGAGTGGTACCTGTAGCAGCTAATCCAGCAGGAATATTTAAATCTCCAGCACCAAACTCTCCAACACGCACAGGAAACGTAGGAATGGTAATATTATAAATTTCTACGGTGTTATCTCCAGTGTTTGCGACATAAAGAGTGGAACCTATAGTAGTCAGTCCAGAAGGCACATTTAAATTTCCTGCATTAAATTCTCCCACGTGTACAGGAGTACTAGGAATGGTAATATCATAAATTTCTACGGTGTTATCACCACCATTTGAAATATAAAGAGTGGTACCTGTAATAGTTAATTGATCAGGAACATTTAAAACTCCTGTACCAAATTCTCCAACACGTATAGGAATGACAGGGTTAGTAATATTGTAAATTTCTACACCGTCTCCCAAATTTGCGACATAAAGAGTAGTACCTGTAATAGCCAATCCGGCAGGGCCTAAATTAGTTACTGACGTAAATTCTCCAATACGTACAGGCGCTGTAGGATTGATAATATTATAAATTTCTATCTTGTCATCATCGATGCCGCCGTCAGAACTAGATACATAAAGAAATTTAGCTAGTACAACAACAGGAGGGACAGCAGGAGGGAAAGCAGGATAAAGTCTACGACAGCATTTCTTTTGTTTTGAAAAATATGAGTTCAAAACAGTTCACCTCCTTTTTTGAAACTAAATATAATTATTTATATTCAAATCAAATAACTGTGCTTGTATGCTTGCCCCTTATACACTACGTGAGATGCAGGAATTTCGTGAAGAAGTTGCGGCGGCAAAAGAGAAGAAAAAGCCGTGGTGGCGGTTCTGGTGAGGATAAGAAGAGGAACGTATAAAAATAGAATTGTAGAAAAAGAGGATTCCTTGTGAGAATAGGGATCCACTTTTTTTCTTGTTACTGATAATGAGACACTATATCTAACTTACATAAATATCCTATTTGTTCAAATTAGCCCTTGCTGATGGTACAATTAGGATAACGGAGGAATATTATGGGATATCTTAATCAGCTTTATGTAATACTGTATTTTATAAGCGGCATTGCAGTATTCTCATTCTTCAATTCTGATTCACCAAAAACTAAGGATAAAAATCTAACATTCATAATGGTTAGTTTAGGGGCAAATCTATGCACAATTCCAGTGGCTTTATTTATAGGTGTGATGGCAACAGATTCTCCATATAGCACTGTACTTGATTTTTTGGGAGGATTTCTCTTTATTCAGGGAATACCGCTCCTCATACTAATTGTAGCTTTTTTGAAGTTTGCAATAGCAAAGAAAACAAAACAAGTATAGAAGCATACAATTAACGTGTGGAAAAGATATTGGAAGCACGGGATGGGGTTGCAGATTCGAAAGAGAAGAAGAAGCCGTGGTGGAAGTTCTGGTAAGGATAAGAAGGGGTACCGTCAGCATTTTGTTAAACCAACTTTAAATAAAACATTCGGGGGAATGTATTTATGTCTAATGAAGTTTTGCCTTTCACAGTAAGAGTAGCTACTTTAGAAGATTTTTGGGATATATCAAATATAAACAAGCAAGTTCAACAGTTGCATATAGAGGGAAGACCAGATATTTACTCTGATACTTCAGCTTCTTTGGATCACAATGCATACGAAGAATGGCTTAATGATAAAACCATAGAGATATTTGTAGTAGAGGACAATAATAAAGAGATTCTTGCTTACATAATTTTAGATATTAAAGAACCATCCGAAAATCCAAAGTTAGTTGAGCGAAAAGTACTCTTTATCCGCAATATTGGCGTAAGTGAAATATGTCGAGGAACAGGAATAGGAAAAATATTAATTCAAAAAGCATTTGAGTATGCTGAAGAAATACAAGCAACAAGTGTAGAATTAAATGTTTTAGAATTTAACAAGAAAGCTATACGATTCTACGAAAAGCTTGGATTTAAAACACAAAGTCGGCAAATGGAATTTGTGTTACCTGATGCTTAAAACTACTTCCTATATCGATAATCGTGTAAATGAGCTAGTGGTGGTTTTGGAAAGGTATATTGTAAACTACGCAAAAGTAGAAAAGTATACATTTCTACTTTTCTACTTAGTAGTAATAATGAAAAAAGCCCTGCGTATGCGGGGCTTAACCATTTACATAACACTTTGTGCGTCCTTTTTTATCTCTACAATAGGCTCTTGGAATTCAAAATCTTTTATTTCAAACTTTCCATTTTTATCTTTACCAAAAACCTTCATCTCAACATTGTTAATATTTTTAAGAGCGTTATATATTTTTTCTGAATAGTTTGGAGCAATTGTAATCATACGGATGTCCTCATTAAAACAAGATGGATAATAAGCTGATTGCCACGCTAATTTTTTATCATCTGCAACAACTTTTAATTCAATGATACATTTAGTTCCATTCTTATCTTTTGCGATAATGTCAATGATTCCATTCTCTACTTTGTACTGTCTTGTTATGAAAGTCATACCTTCTTCAATGGTTTCTATAAAATCACATAAGATATCTTCTAATAAAGATTCAGGTCCATTTATTACTTCTTCAGTTATTAATTGTTCCCATATAGCATCCATTACTTTTTGTTTTTCTTGAATTAAGTAATTATTCTTGTATTCCTCGTAATTCTTACAAGAATTCGAACATACTCCGAAGAGGGCGTAAGGCCCCTCATTAGTTATATGCTTTACCATAGACCAATCCATATCGTTTATAGAATATAAAATTTCATCTTGTAGTAATTTCTTAATATGATATGGAGTCTTGTTCCAGAAATCATGTCCCCAATAGGACGTTTCTTTGTTAGATAAATTTTTAATGTCCTTTTTTCTAAAACATTCTTTACAAAACAACTCGCCTACGTTTAAAGTCAAAATTCTCGATGATATCTCTTTTACTTTATCTTCATCGTGGGTAATTAGAATTAATTCTCCTTTATTAAAATCCCATTCAGGTAGATCGTTACGAAAAGCATATAAATAATATCTTTCGCCTTCATTCTGTTTAAAATCAACTTTGAGACAACCATATTTTCGGGTGAACAAATTGAAATCGATTAAACTGTCACCATTTTTAGAAATAACTCCCATGAAATTCATCTCCAATAACAGTATGATGGGAAACGCTAAGAATCATTGTATATAGAAGAAAAATTATATTTTCTATTTTTTTTCTAACATTTCATAAAGGTGCTTGTACATCCCTTTATAACCTTCAGATTGTCTCGTTGTAAGCTTAGTATTTACATAGCTTTCAAGAAGCATATCGATAATGCTGTTAATTGATGCTTTATCCATGCTTTCTGCTTCTTTTATAAATGGTTTAAGTGTATTTAGCTTTAATAAAACAGCTGGTGAAATTTTAGCAGTTTTAGATGGAACTAAACGTTGATCAGGCTTTTCAGGAGCTGTTACTTTTCCTTTATTGATAATAGGCTTAATAACTTGTTTCTTAACGGGCTCACTATTACGGCCAAAATCGTTAGTTCCTTTTATCTGAACACCTTTGTCATTTAAAGTGTTTCCAGGTTTTGTGACTATAGGCTGAAATGGTGCTTTAGACATTATGAACTTCCTCCTTAAGCGTTAATAGTAGCAAAATAATTTTCATGTTCATTAAGTTCGCTAAGAACATCGATGAATAGTTGATGAGCTTTTTCATCCCACATATCAATATTACCGCTAACGTTTACGTTTTTATGAATCCCTTCAATATCGTACACTTTTAGGCGCTCTTGATATCTCACGATTGTATTTAGAACGTTTCCGCCATACATTTCCTGGGCTTGTTGTAATACTTTATTATCCACTCGTTTTCCTTGATGCAACATCATTGGGATAATGCCTAAAACTTGTAGGTCTGCATCATATGTTTCTGCTAAGAACTGCATATAAGCGATGTATGTTTGAGCACCTTCTAAAGATAACTCTTGTGTTTGTAAAACGATGATACAATAATCAGCTGCAATCATAGCGTTATCTGAGTAGTCACTGATTGTTGGTGGTACATCAATGTAGATACGATCATATTTATCTTTTAATGGCTCGAGTAGTTTCTTTAAATAAGTAATTTGCGCAAGTTCATCCTCGGGGAACATATCAAAGAGGATTTTTGAAAGCTTTCTAAATGAAGTATTAGATGGAACGATATCCAAATTCTCGATAACTGGAATAATCTCATTCTCTAAATTTTGATTTAGAAATGCATCTGTAATAGACTTGTCTATTTGTTCAATGTCACCTGTTTTAGCGAGTACTCTTGTAGCATTACCCTGAGGGTCCATATCCACTAAAAGGCATTTCTCGTTAAATACAGTAGCTGCTTCATAAGCTAACATTGTAGCTGTTTTTGTTTTTCCAACTCCGCCTTTAAAGTTACCGATTACGTATGTAGTTGCTTGTCTAGTCATTTTCGACATTCCTCCATAAAACTCCGATTAAGTATACCTTTGAGTAAAATGTAACATCTACATACAATATTCGCAACAGTATACCGGAGAAAAGTTTATATTTTTTTAACGGATTTATCGAAAGAGTAGAAAAGTATACTAAAGCGTAAGATTTTTTAGTATACTTTTCTACTTTTCTACTTATTAGTAGTTTATAGAACAGGTGATTTTAAAGGTTTAAAAGTATACATTTACACTTGTGCGTAGTTTTGAAAGTGCTTCCCTATATACCGTTAATAAAGGTTTAATTGTAATTTTTAAGAAGGAATCAATTATAAATATGAGGTTATGAGTATACATTTCTACTTATGCGTAAGTTAGAAAAGGTATACCAAATTTAAAAGTATGGTAGAAAAGTATACATTTACACTTTTTCGTAAGTATACATTTACACTTATGCGTAGTTTTGAGTTGTCATTTCGCTGTTTACAAACAAAAAAGCTTGTTGTAACGTAGTACACAACAAGCATCATTCTACAAAACAAAACATAATTTGATATTTTACATAAACGAAGATCCATAGAACAATTGAATATGAACACAAAACAAAAAGCCACTCCCATATGCTAACGGCTACCAACCTTTAGCGGGAATGACTCTTCCAGCTAGTGTACCACCACTTAGCTAGAAACGAACTGTATTAACCTGCAGTGTTAACGTTTAAGTAGTGCACCAACACTATCCTTAAACAACTATGCCTTTTCACGAGGCTTCTTTGATATACCCATTTTATCGATAGTTTGGATAAATATCAACTAGTAAATACTAGTTTTGATTATTTAATAGTCCAATAGATATATAACGGGCATCTCTAAACCTAGAAGTCTTGTGAATGTACAGGCGATTTAGGTATTGGAGATGTCTTTTTGTTTTTTGTTCGCGTGGAATTGCCTGATACCACGTAAATAAAAACTGATAAGCCGTAATTCCGTGCTGCCATACATTTAGCGGGAACGTGTTACGGCGTGGCTAGTTGTTGGTCGTGCAGGGGGTACAGAGTATACGCCTACAAAAACAGCACCCCTCATTGGAATCCTGTTCTTCTGGTGAGGGAGGGCGAGAACTTGCCCAGGGACGATTCCCTAAAAGGTTCGGGTGGTTATCGTTAGCATTACGGTGCTAGGGAGTACATTCAGTTTGTCGTGTAGGGACGATATTACAAGGACAAGCCATAGAGAAAGGATGTATGCGGTGAAGATCGCTGAGTGAACAGGGTCTATACATACGGATACCTTATAAGTGACCGCATGGCGAAAACAAGACGCTTATCCATCTATTTTGATTGATTACCTTTTTTGTGATCTTTCAAAGTAGGGGATAAATCTGCCTTCCAGCCGTGTTCCATAATCGCTCCCACATGATAAAAACCTTCAAGACCTTCAGTCAACATTAAATTCGAAGAAAAGTAGAAAAATATTGGATTGTATAAGACCGGAGGGAACTACTTACTAAGATAGAGGAATAAATAAGGGAATTGTAGTTTACTTGGCTAGAGGATAAGGGGATGGATGATATAATAGGCCTTATTGTGGAATTTGGTTTTACATAATAGATATAGTACGTGAAATTTTATATAAGGAGATATTTTTATGCAGTTACATTTTGAAAGTTGGATTAATGAACAAAGACAAAATATTTCAGAGGATGCTTTGGTTTTATTTGAGGAATCTATAATTTGTTATAGGGTAGGAGCATATAGAGCTTCTTTTTTAATGTCTTATTTAGGTTTTATGAAAGCATTAAAGGATCGTTTATTACGAAGTGAAAAACCAGACTTAGTTGATGATGGTAAGTGGAAGAATATTAGAAAAACTTTAAATGATGATAATAAATGGGAAACTACTGTATTTATTACTACTCAAGAGAAGGAGAAAGACAGTAGTAAATATTATTTAATTTCTAGTGATTTAATGGAAGAAATCCCATATTGGAAAAAGAAAAGAAATGAATGCGCTCATGCTAAGGACACCATTATTAGTCATAGCCATATTGAAACGTTTTGGCTATTTTTAGAATCCAATTATGCAAAATTCGTTGTTAATGGTGGAAAAGAAGCATTGTTAAATAAAATAAAACAGCATTTTGATTCTGATTTTACAAGACCTGGTTCAGATTCAACATATTTAATTAAAGAAATTCCATTGGTAGTAAAAGAATATGAGTTGCCAACATTATTGCAAGAGATATACAGTGATTATGTATATTTTGATGAAATTTTTTTACAGGAAGATAAGTATTCTTTTTGGGAGAAAGTAGCTTATTCTTCTGATAATAGATTAAGTAGGGCGTTTTTAAAATTTATAGAAATGAAAGATGATGTATTTACTCCTCTTATTTTTGTATTTCCTGATAAACTTATTGAATTTAGTGATAATACAATTTTAATACGTAAATTTTGGAAAAAACTACTATTTGACCATATAAAATATATTCCTGATAACGCTTGGGAAGTTATCACTATTATATTAAGACAGGGCTGGATTCCTAAAGAAGAATTAACTGGATTTATAAATAAACTTTATAGTGCTTTTTCAATTTTAGATATACCAACATTAGAACAAGCAAAAATTTTAAACGAAAATGGTTTATTAGAAATTATTAAAAAAAATATCTTCGCGAGCGGAAGGCTAAACGAATATGGTGGATATAATTTAGCAAATGAGAAATCTAGTACGATTGTATACTATTTAACACACGAATTACTTGATGATGATGTCGTTAAGCAATTGAATAAATTATTCGGAAATTTAAGTCGAGGTCCATTTCTCTCAGCTATGGAAAATTATATCAAGGAAAGTCCGAGGTTTATACTTGAATTTAGAAGGTTGGCAGAGGAAAATTCTATTGTCTTAACAGAATTTTTTAAGCCGGAAACAGTAGAGGTTGTTTCCAAATAATATTTTTCCCTGCACATTGTGTGGGGATTTTTTCATAAAGAAAAGACACCCTAAGGTGCCTTCCTCCGACTTGAACCACTTTAATTTTAATAATATGTATTGGACTTCCATCCAAATCTTATTTTACCATTAGTTTATTCCGTAAAAAATAGTATTAAACAAGAGTTAGCTTCTTTATTTGCATTCAAAATAATTCTTAAATCTCTATATTATATTTATTGAATAATAATGCGGTCATTGATATAATAGGAAATTGTTGGGTTTTTTATTATATATAGAAATACTTAACAAATATAAAGAATTAAGGAATGTGGGTACATGAAAAAAATGTGGAAAGTAATGTCATTTTGTTTGGCAGCTAGTATGCTCGTTATAACAGGTTGTGAAAACAGTAATAACAAGGTTCAAGCGAATGAAAAAATTGAGCAGCATAATGAAGCGCCAGAAGTGACGGAAAAAGAAGCAAAGAAAATTGTAAGAAAGAGTGTAGATGGAATAGCAAACTCTTTTAGCGAAATGGAAAAAGAAAATGGATGGAGCCGAACTAATCCTGGAGATTTGAACACAGCGAAAAAAGGAGTTAAGGGATTAGTTACAGATAAGTTTGTAGAGGATCAACTTCCTGAATCGCTTAAAACATTTAATAGATCTAGAGATACTGATATGTGGCCATTTCCTATCAATATTGAACCGGAAATGAGATTAACATATTCGCAGAAAAATGATATTTTAACGATTGAGACAATCATACCTGCAAATGATATGGGAAATGCAGCGGAGATATGGGAATTTATTTTAGTTTATAAAGACGGAAAATGGTTAATAGATAAATGGTCATCACATACACCGAGCGACTTAAAACTTACAAGGGAAGAAGCTAATGAGTTTCTTAAAATTCGTAACTTTAAGAATGTAGTCTTTGTTAGAGAAGAGAACAGTGGTGATAAAAAATATATTTTTAAAGACGATACTAGTTTAGTTGCTGTGGATGCAAAAACCTCGGTTCTTACAATCAATTCTGATAACCAAAAAGAAGAAAAGGTAGCGAATAAAACTAGTAGTCAAGAACACGGAAATATTAAGGAAAACAACGTGAGTAAGCATGTTATTTCCAAAGAAGAGAAGCAAAATCAAAAAGAAACTTCTTCAGCAGTAGGTAAAACTAAGGTTTTAAATGAATTAGCTGCTTTAGAAAAACAAGAAACACATGGAAATGTTGCGTCAGATTTTGAAATACTAAATCAAATAGATGGCAATTATCAATTGTGGGATGATAAATTAAATGAAATTTATAATACATTAAAAAATAATATGTCAGCTGACGCGTTTCAGTCGTTGAAAACGGAACAAATTGCATGGATTAAAGAGAAGGAAAGTCAAGTTAAAACGATTCTTACGAATCCAATGGATGGATCGATGAAACGTATAGATGCTTTTGAAGCAGGATACAACATGACAAAAGAAAGATGTTATGAATTAGTTAATAAATATATGAATTAACTAGTTTATATCCATAGATAAATAGAGAAGAAGCGTATGTGCTTGATACGAAATGTTTTCAATAGTAAAAAGAGAATGATGGAACTTTAACCCATCATTCTCTTTTTTCATCTCAATTGATAAGCCCCCAAGTGTATGAATGCTTGGGGATTTTTATAATGAAAATAAGACACCCTAAGGTGCCTTCCTCCGACTTGAACCACTTTAATTTTAATAATATGTATTGGACTCCCATCCAAATATTATTTTACCATGTTAAATTATATTGTTTATTGAGGGAGAACGCCACATGCCCATCAACTTAAGAATTTTATAACATCCCAAAACAAAAAAATTGTACATTTTCACATGAAGATGTACAATTTTTTTGTTTGGTATTTGTATTTCTTAACTTGATAGCGATGTGGCTGTACCCCTATAAAAACTATGACAAAATTTATCCGGTTTTCCTTTTTGTCTACTTGCTAAATTCAGCAAGTAAAATATTTTTAAAAGGATCAGGACTATCAGCTTTAAGGCTGTTCAAATTGACGGCCAATGTATGCTTGCCTCCTAGTGTGCCCCCAGCAAAAGTTAAAAATCCAAGAATGGTTCCTCCATGCCCCCATATCGATACACCGTTTGAAAGCTTCATTTTGAAAATTCCAAGCCCGGAATCGCCAAGTTCATCTATTCCTGTAGGGACTGTTGTAAGCATTTGCTTTAGTTGCTGTTCTTTCAGTAATTTACCCCCAAGTAAATAAGAGAAGAATTTGTTTAAATCATCAGCTGTAGAAATCATATCTCCGGCCGAGCTCCCCATACTTGGGTTATAATAAGTAACATCTTTTGGCTCACTTGCTCCGTCTAATTGGATATATCCACGGGCATGCTTGGTTCCTGGAATGACGCTTGAATTTCCAGGTAAGAATGTATTCGCTAATTCAAGTGGTTCAATAATTCGATTTTCAATCTCTTCCGCATAGCTGTTCCCAGTTACTTTTTCAATAAGAATTCCTAGTAATACATATCCTGTATTTGAATACGACCAGCTCTTTCCTGGAGCAAAATCTGGAGGCATGGATATTCCCATCTTTACTAATCCTTCAGCAGTATAAGATTTTTTTGTATCCATCATATTAAAATCCTTTGAACTTGTGTAATTAGCGATACCACTTGTGTGGTTCAATAATTGCCGGATAGTAATCTGTTTATCATCATATCCATTTCCTTGAATGACACCAGGCAACCATTTTTCAATAGAATCGTCTAGATTTAGGCGGTTTTCTCCTGCTAATTGAAGTACAACTGTTGCAGTGAACGTCTTCGTCACGCTGCCGATGCGAAAGCGGAAATCTGTTTCCATTGGTTTCTTGGTTTTCAGGTCCGCTAACCCGGCCACAT
Source organism: Bacillus luti (assembly GCF_001884105.1). Classification (GTDB taxonomy): domain Bacteria; phylum Bacillota; class Bacilli; order Bacillales; family Bacillaceae_G; genus Bacillus_A; species Bacillus_A luti. Next base: position 40,479 of record NZ_MACI01000012.1, read on the forward strand.
AACTCCACGTTTTCCCATCCTCGGAAGTTTTAGCAAGTATCCCCGGGATTCCAAATTTCAAGATATCACGCATTGCTTGTTTGACGGAATTACGATCTCGTTGAGTGCTTGTGTGTGACGAACTAGATACATTTTCAGTGGGCTCTGCTTTTACAAATGTAATTTGACTACGTGTTTTCATAAGGCATTCCTCTCCTCTATTCATATTGTATGAGTGGTTGCTTGTTGTTTCGTATTAATTGCACAGCTATCATCTCCATCAATGACAAAAGGACAACATGGAATTTGTAATTATCTTCATAGTGATTATTTTTGTCCTAACAAACGGTAAATCCCTCTTTTTTTACAAGTATGTTAACCCCAAAAATTACTTCTTTTCCTTACAACACTCTTATTCATTGTAGTAGTAAGATTATTTTTTTAATATTGAATTGCCTTACATTTTACTTACACACTTGTAATATTTCTGAAAATACAGTTTATAATGTTCGAAGCAATAATTCTTTTTTGGGGAAGATAGCAAAGAGGGATTTTTCATATGAACTTTACTATACTGAACTAGATTTCCGTATAGTTTTTATTTTCAACTCATTGTTTTTTTACCAAACACGTATAAAAATCAATAGTATGAAAGTAAACTACTGGGTAAAAGTTTACTTTCATACTATTGATTTTTGGAATTATTTATGGTCAAACTCTCAATATAGATATAATTGTTAAATGAGTTTTGTATATGGAAATTCAACTTTTAATATAATATTATAAATAATAAAATAGTTTTTAACATTTTTCTCCTTGGGAAAAAGATAAGATCCTACTCTCCGATCTTATCTTTTTTATTTATTAATTTGTAATACAAAAAAGAGAACCCTTATACTAAGGATTCTGCAACAGGAAATAACAAAATATAAATCCTAATGTATTTAATGTTTTTATTTTTTTAAACAAGGTTTAATAAATAAGAATTTCATATATTTTTAGCTTTTTCTTTTTTAAAACACATACCCCTTAAAGAATATAAAATTCTGTGCCATCACGATCAGTACCTTGTACCCGCTAGGTATGCCACTCTACTATCTCATGGCGGAAAGAGTTGACCCTCCAGGTATCATACCGATCGGATTGGTCATTATTTTCGCCTCTTGTTTCATAAAAAGGACCTCGTTAATTAAGTTAATTAAATTTTACCGAAACGTTAATCATTTTTTGGTTTTAATTCTAGGATGTTTTTTATTGGCTTTTGAAGTGCGTCCACAATGGCTACGATGATACATGTTGCTAAAATACCCATTAGACTTAGTGATATAGGACCTGCTGGGTCGTCTCCTGTAATTTTAGAAATCACCTTTAAGCTTATTATCATTAACACAATGAAGAAAATGGCTGTAAAAGCACATCTTTTTATAACCTTCAAAGATTCAAGAGATAACTCGGAGAAAGCGTTGTTCCTTTCGATATAGGTTAATAGTTTATATACTTGATACAGCGTAAAAGAAAATGTAATACAGATTCCATACGCACATACTAAAAGGGGATATAGCGAGTAATCCCCACCTGGATGTGCTTTTACATCTCTAATGGTTAACACAGGCATCCAATAAATACACAAAGTAAGCACTGCAATTCCAGCCAGAAAAATAATTACCTTTAAGAAAGTGGTTGAACCACGTTTACCATTCATTTAAAACACCTCACTTATTTAATGACAACGTGATTTTACCACGCTATTTATTGTTTTGCAATAAATTATTATTGTTTTTTATTATGTTATTATTGTTAACAATTACCTATTTTTATTTTAAACAAAGATAAAAAGCATTCCTCATTACAAGGAAATGCTCTATAACTTTAAACTATTGAATTTATAACTTCTTGTGGGGTAGCACGCCATACCCATCAAGCTAAGATTTTGAGACATCTCCATTACGAGAAATTTACTTTTTCACATTTATTTATGAGAATTTGACTCATTTTTTTCGTTTTGGAGCACAATCAATTTTTTAAGTTGATGGCAATGGGGTAGCACTAACAAAATGTTATTTTTTCTTTAAAGCTTTTATTGCTTCACCTAAATAAATAGTATTCCACATACTAATTGCATTAATTAAGAGGTTTAGTGCACTACTTCTTGGAAGTTGATCTTGTAGCGCTCTTTCTCGTAATTCACTATGTTTTCCAAAGAGAATAGTGAAAGGCAAGGCGGTGAATACATTTACAAAATGACAAAACTGTAAGAATACACGAATGTTTGTAAGAAAGTTCGATGTTTTCCTTTTTCTTTTTTTATTATAGTGAAAAAGAAGAACGAAACATTCTCTTATGTAGGAAAGGAAGATAATAATGATTGATCTATTAAATAAATGGATGTTAGAAAGTACAGGCAATTTCAATATCGTTGTAGGACTTACAGCACTTCTATTTTTGGGTTCAGTAATTGCACTTATTATTATTTACAAAAAAATTGGTAAACCAGATGCAAGAACAAATCCTATTTATTTTAAAATTATTTCTTGTATGTTTACTACTCAACTTCTAATGAATTGCATATTTATTTCTTTAGTTGGTAAAGATATCGAGAATTTCCGTCAAATCTTTATATTATTTGAAGCCTTTGTATTCTTCGTTGGAGCTATTTATTCGTTTAAATTATATAGACAAGAATTTAAATAATTTACTTGCAAGAAACAATAAAAAACAGTAGTGATTTTATACACTACTGTTTTTATTGTTCATTTTCAAATGTAAACTTTTTATTTTTAGTTAACTGTATATTCTATACATGCTCAGATAACATAACGCATCATTATCGGGATTCAACGTATTTAGAAAACTATTAAAAGTCCTCCAGATTGTTTAACTGGAAGACTTTAGTGTTCACATAATTCTTGTTCTCAAAAGTTCTACACTTTATGTTCAGGATGGAAATCTAATGGGTTAGTTCAAATTACGAGGGTCAGGTGTAGTGTTTAATATAGAGTTGGAGTCGGAGGAGAACAATGGAAGGAAACAATATCGTTTATAGCAACCGAATAATGATTCCATCTTCCGCCGAAAAACCTATAGCCATAAACTCTTTCGTGTCCAACAGTCGTCAAAAAAAACCAGAAATTGTCGCCGTTTCTAAGCGACAGATACGTGAACCGAAATAAACAATTTTGAAGACCCCAAGGACTCTGGGCATAGAGTGGCATTTGTCGTATATATACCATGATTCCAGGTTCACTCCTTATTGAAATTAGACTTATAACTAATTTTATGCTCAGGGTCAAAACTTAGATTGGATGTATGCCTAGTAGCCTACTTAAATTCAATTTTGAATGTATATAGTATATATGTGAGGTTAACATAACGTCTCATTATCAGTGGTAACCAAATCCCGGAAATTCATTCATATCAATAGTTTTCTAGCTTTCCGTTCTCTTCTTTGTATGCAAGATTTCATGCATGCCTGTCACAACAGTATTTGGCAGCTCCAACGATGAATAATAAAATAAATAATACAACTACTAAAGAAAATCCTCCAGCAAAGCCGCCACAACTACTACCAAAGCTCATAATAGTTCCTCCTTTAGGTAAGAGGTGGGCTTTTTATTTATTATTAATGATGATATTTAGCACTATAAATTTTAGTTAAGCATATATTGTATGATTGGAATAGGTTTCACTCACTTATTCCATTTTATTTTTATTTTATAGTTTTCCTTTTAAGGACACCAACGGGCATTGGTGTTCTTTTTAAATAGGTTGGTTTTGAAAAAACAAGAAATTTTCTTTGCTTTATACTTGTACTTGTTGTACTTGTAAAACTTTTAAAGTAAGGTCTAGTACAATTTTTTCACGAAGAGTATCAAATGGCTCGTTTAATTCTGTTGGACAAGGGGAAAAGTCTAACTCGAAAAATTGAACGCTGACTAATTCGCAATATGGTTGTTCGTTGTAAAAAACTGTATTTTCAAAGAAGTATTTGTCTAAGCGTGGTAAATCACCGTTTTTAGGATTAATAAAGTGAGATGTAGTGTCTGAAGAGGAAGCTACTAAAGCTAGTGATAGAAAATCAGCTTCTGTTAAATCTGCAAAACCAGAGAATGGAACATTTGCAATACGATCAAATAGTACTGAATTACATGCACTACCTGCATATTCAATGTTTTTACGAATATATCCTTGTACAAATAACTTTGCTCTTGTAACTCGGCGATAATTTGTACCTGGTACTGGAGTAAATGCTACAGGAACTAACTTGCATTGTGTTAAAAATACATTTTTTAAAATACGTTTAATTTCCACTGCTGCAGGTGCTAATGAGATATCTGATTCTACAACAATTTGAATTGTTCTTTCAGCTAATACAACTGGTATTTTTACAATTGGTGCTCCTGGAGTAAGGATTGGTGTTGCAGCTGCATCACTTAATGGTGTTTGAGTTTGTCCTTCTACCTGGCATGGTACATTAATTGGACATTGTTCGCTCATATTATTTAATCCCCTTTTTGAAATTACTTTAGATTTTTAAAACAGTTCAATGTCAATATATTCGTTTTTTTCATTTATGTATGAGCATGTATACTAGTTTTTAAAATTTACTTATCGAAGTTTATTAATGAACTACAGACAATAATCTATGATTATCAGTACCTTATTACTAGGAAATGCTTTTATGAGGTATATTCCTCTGTTAGATTTAATTATCTTTATATAAAAACAAAAGAAATTTCATGCTAATAAGATTTATAGAAAGAGCAATATGAGTTTTTTATTTTTGAGTCTTTCGATTTCTTTTATGATGAAATCGAATCATATTACATCTTTGTTGTTTTGTAGCGTTTTCAAGTACAATGAAAATACGACCTTGTTGACGTCTATCTTGCTGATCAAAAGCCTGTTAAATAGATTTACTAAATATGCAATTTCTTACCGATTTTAAAAAGAAAATATTGATGTATTGCCGTAAAAAAAGACACCCTAAGGTGCCTTCCTCCGACTTGAACCATCTTAATTTTAATAATATGTATTGGACTCCCATCCAAACATTATTTTACCATGTTAAGTAATATTGGTCATTGAGAAAAAAGAAAAAGCCCTATATAAGGGTATCACCACATGACCAGCCAGCACTCACATCCAAAAACAGGAGGGAATGATAAAATGTAGTTTAAGGAGGGGGGAAGAATGAAAAATGTGCATAGATGGTTAAATTATTTTGGTTTTATATGTGTGTGCATGTCTAGCTTCGGCTTTTTTTTACCAAAATACTTGGGGGTATTTCAAGATCTCAAGTTGATGGGCATGTGACGGTGCCTCATACTCACCAAGCTAGTTAGTGTATGTTAAGTAGACCTTATTGATTTGTATATCTCATCCATCCACCTTCAGATTGTTTCGCTTTATACTTCCCATAAGAAAGAAGCTTCATTGCCGAGCGATTGGCCGCATGAAAAACCAAGTTCAGCTTCCATTCTTCCTCCATTTCACTGGGATAGGTGGTGGATTCATAAACATAATAACCCGCCATGATACAGGGGATTACTTGCTCCGGTTCAAATCCATAAGCTGTTGCATCATCCACAACCAAATCAATGATGCATCGGTTTCCATCTTTAACTTTTTTCTGGAGTAATTTTTTTACCGATTCTGGTACTAATTCTAATATTTTATCCTTCATGTCAGTCACCTCATCTTTTATCATGTCCAGATAGCCTGGGGATATGTGTCAAACAGAATGAAATTGCAACCGTAGTTGCACAGGTTTAACAAGATCTTAAGGACTATATCACCCTAAAAGGGAAAATGGCTTTAAATTCAAGAAATCTGGTGAGACAGGGAGAAACGTATTCGTTCATTTTGCATTCGATTGGAACGAAACAATTTAAATGTAGGAACACGTGTCGTGTCTAAAGTGGATAACCTATGTTTCTATGATTCTCCATATTGGCAGGATAATAATGTTGTAGGCATCTGTAGATGCAAGATTAGGATTTACTATAGACGCAAAAGTAACTGTCAATGGATCCACAATATAAAATACACAACAGCAAAGGCAAAACTAAAAGGCATGAGTCCGGTACAATATCGGACCCATGCCCAAGAAGCTGCTTCACTCGGAGGAAAGACCTCGATAACGATGTGGGAAACTAAGACATCAATGTTGTAGTCATTATTTTTAAGAAAAAACAAGTCTAGAATTCCCTTTTTTATAGGAAGCTCGAGCATTCAACCCACTGATAAAAGGAAACCCAAAGGGCATACTAAGATTATATTAAAAATGGGAGGATATAAATTTGAGTACAATAGAAAATACAGTATCTATCTTCGCTTTAGGCGGCTTGAATGAAATCGGGAAAAATATGTATGCAATCGAATATTCAAACGATATCGTGATTATCGACTGTGGCAATAAGTTTCCAGATGAAAGTTTATTAGGAATTGATTTGATTATCCCTGATATAGCTTACTTAGTAGAAAATAAAGATAAAGTCAGGGCTTTAATTGTGACACATGGACATGAAGATCATATCGGGGGGATCCCGTTCTTCTTAAAAAAGTTGAATGTACCCGTTTATGCCACACGCTTCACACTAGGATTAATTGAAATCAAATTAAAAGAACATAAACTTCTAGGAGAAAGTGAACTTATTGAAATCAACTCAAACTCAAACTTGACAATCGGAGGAATAAGTGTAAGTTTTTTCAAAGTGACCCATAGTATTCCTGATTGCTTGGGGATAGTCTTTCACACACCAGAGGGTAATATTGTACATACGGGGGATTTCAAGTTCGATTTAACCCCTGCGAATAATGAGAATTCGGATATTCATAAAATGGCTGAAATCGGCAAAAACGGGGTCTTGCTTCTATTGTCTGAGAGTACCAATGCAGAGCGTCCTGGTTTGACCCCATCGGAACAAATGGTAGGTGAACATGTAGAAGCAGTTTTCATGAAAGCTGAACGAAAAGTTATTGTTTCTACCTTTGCTTCAAATATTAGTCGCGTTCAGCAAGTCGTGAATGCAGCGCAAAAAACAAATCGAAAACTTGCGTTGCTTGGACGAAGTATGGTTAATGTCGTAGAGGTTGCTATGGAACGTGGTTATTTAACAGTTCCAGATGGAATGTTAATTGCCCCACATGAAATCAATGAAATGGCTCCTGAAAGGGTGGCCATTTTATGCACGGGAAGTCAAGGAGAACCATTGGCTGCTCTTGCTCGCCTGTCCACTGGAAACTTTCGCGGTGTCGACATTTTACCTGAAGATACGGTTATCTTTGCAGCAGGTCCAATACCCGGAAATGAACGAAATATCACGAGTATCGTAGACAACTTATTTGCACTTGGAGCCAAAGTGATTTATGGATCAGGAAGTACATCCGGAATGCATGTTTCTGGCCATGGTTATCAAGAAGATTTAAAACTAATGCTTACATTAATGAAACCAAAATATTTTATTCCCATTCACGGTGAATTTAGAATGCTACACCATCACCGTTTGTTAGCTGAATCTGTTGGAGTGGAGCAAGGAAACACGTTTATCATCAATAATGGGGATGTCGTCGATATTGAACATACCATTGCCCGTCAGACCCGGAAAATACCGGTGGGGAATACATACATAGACGGGGGAGATGTCGATAATATTGGGGAAATTGTGTTACGAGACCGCAAACAACTTTCAGAGGATGGGATGCTCATGATTATTTTAACTATGAGCAAAACGGAAGGAACGTTGATTTCTGACCCCGATACCATTTCTCGTGGATTTGTGGATAGAGATTTCTCAGAACTCCGAAGAGACGTTAATGGACTTACTATAAAAACTGTTAACGAGCTACAAGAAGCAAATAGAAACTCATGGAATGTAATGAAAAAACAAATAAAAAAATCAATACGACAATATGTATATACACATACTAAGAAAAAGCCAATGATTGTTCCTATACTTATTGAAATTTAATAGGGGGAAGTTTAAAAAAAATGAATTAATTGATCTTCAACAATTGGGCGCTTTAATGGAGGAATAATCACAAAAATTATCAAACTTTTTTATAAAAGGATGATTTAATTGAATATAGAAAAAGCGTGTTTTGAACAATCTTTTTTCGAACCGCGCTTTTTTTATTTGCTCTTTTATCAAGGTTTATTAAGTTAATTTAATCAAACTTTATTTCAAGGATACACTTAGTTCTAAGTTTAAATTAAAAAGAAAAGAGGAGTAATGCTTTACCGTAAAAAAAGACACCCAAAGGTGCCTTCCTCCGACCTGATAACTAAATTGTATATTTTGGAATGTTGTGTTAAACCCGCATGGATATAATGTGTATTGCAACCAATTATTTAATAATCATGGATAAACATACAAGAACAAAGGCTCACTTTACATTATATATAATGAATATAGTAAGTGGAGGAGTCTGATTGTTTATGTCATCAAAAAATAGATTTAATCCTTGTGATATTTCTTGTGCGTTTCCGGTTCCTATTCCAGGAGAACAGGGAATTCCAGGTCCGACTGGAGCAACAGGTCCAACAGGAGCAACCGGGGTAACAGGTCCGACTGGAGCAACAGGTCCAACAGGAGTAACCGGGGTAACAGGTCCGACTGGAGCAACAGGTCCAACGGGTCCAACAGGAGCAACCGGGGTAACAGGTCTGACAGGAGCAACAGGAGTAACAGGTCCAACAGGAGCAACTGAGGGCTGTCTTTGTGATTGCTGTGTTTTCCCTATGCAGAACGTTTTACAACAACTTATTGGGCAGACTGTGATTCTTGCCACTATTGCAGACGCACCAAATGTAGCCCCTCGTTTCCTTTTATTCAATATTACTTCCGTGAATGATTTTTTAGTTACAGTCAAAGATCCAGTTAGCCCCACAACTTTCGTGGTCAATATTTCTGATGTAATAGGGGTAGGATTTTCACTAACAGTACCCCCACTAACATTACTTCCACCTGCCGATTTAGGATGTGAGTGTGATTGTCGTGAACGACCAATTCGACAATTACTGGATACGTATATCGGATCTATAGTGAATCTTTTAGTAAGTAATGGTTCTATTGCAACAGGTTTTAATGTGGAACAAACAGCTCTTGGCATAGTGATAGGTACTTTACCAATACCTTTAAATCCAACTACACTCTTTAGATTCGCTATTTCCACCTGTCAAATTACAGCTGTGGATATAACTCCTACTGTGACGTAGTTCATTTCTATCAAGAGATCAGGAAGTCTTTGTAGAATTTGCTTCAAACCAAAATGGAAAGCTTGCTTAATGGTCATTTTTATATATTGTTGGAACGATATTGTGTTAATAGATTAAGTAAAAAAAGAAGAGATCCAATCGGCGCTCTTCTTATTTTTGGTGAAATTTCACTTCTTTGTTTTGGAAATGCTTTCTTTTATGATGAAATCAAATCATAGTATATCTAGCGTTTTCAAGTACAATGGAACTACGACCTTGTTGACGTCCATCGTACTTCTCAAAAGCTCATTAGATATCGTTACATACCAATTGTAAAAAGAAAATATTGATGTATTTTCTTAAAAAAGACACCCAAAGGTGCCTTCATTGATTTGTTAATCTAGTTTGATTGTATTACTTATTAGAATTGTATATGTATGTTAATGCGACTATAATAGCAGAAATAATGAATACTGTAGCTTTGAAATAAAGTTTGATCATTTTGTGATCTTTCCGCCATTAAAGCGTCCGATTGCGGAAGATCAAGAAAATGATTATGATTGCTGCTTATAGCTTGTTGAACTAACGCACCCGTTACTTTAAGTGAATTGATTCACAATTTTACTGGGAATTTACCTAAAAAAGTTGAATTAACTTAAGAAAAAAGGACTCCCTTTTTGGGAATCCAATGCATTCAGTGTCACTTTGGTTAAAGTCTAATCTTCTCGTTTCGCAACACTGTCATTAGCCTCATCGGCACCTTCGCCGACTGTGTTACCTATCGCTCCTCCTGCAACAGCTCCTGCAACGGTACCAAGTGGACCAAGAACAGAACCCAAAGCAGCTCCAGCGACAGCACCGACACCAGTTCCTACCGCTTCGCCAGCATCATTATCGACACGGTTACGTTCGTTTTTATCAGCCATTCATCTCACTCCTTATTTAGAATAGGAAAGTGCTTTCCAGCACAATACCTTACATATTTTTCCCTATAAGGACAGATGTATGCGAAGTTTAAATCTGTCCTTAAAACTTTGCAATCCCCAAAATTGCCTCTCCCTACTTGATTCACACAAGCTTTTTCTTACAGCACAAATATATCTGGGTCCCCACCCGATTCTATTTTAATACATCTATTTATAAAGTTTAATTAATTTAATGTAAATTTTATAAAGAAAAGACACTCATATAAGAGTGTCTTTTCCGATAGTTTTTTAGCAGAAGCAAGCAGCTCCAACTATGATTAATAATATAAAGAGGACAACGACTAAAGCAAATCCTCCAGCAAAGCCACCACAGCTACCACCAAAGCCCATAATAATGCCTCCTTTAGATAAGAGGAGAAAACAAAGAGTTATTTGTGTGTTTTAATGGATTCAATTTACTTTATGTTTTTACGCATTAATTGAGCAGGTCCTCCTGAAAATAAAGAAAAGACACCCTAAGGTGCCATCCTCCGACTTGATAACCACGTTGATTTACATAATTATCGTTCCCGGAAGTAAAGTTCTAAAAGTAATTTATCCATAGTGATATTAAAATTACTACTAACAGGGGTAGCACCACATCACCATCAAGCTAAGATTTTAAAGTACTCCCAAAATAAAATTGTTATCTCTCTACAGTTATTTATGTGAATTTAGCTCGTTTTTTCTTTTTTACTATTCTCCTTTTGCATTGAGCATAGACGTGTTCCCATGCTTTTCAAGATGACATTCTCCCCCAAGTACATAAAGAGTCTAGTATAGCATTTAGAGAACAGCCATACTCAGTTAAAGAATATTCTACTTTAGGAGGTACTTGGTCATATACTTTTCTTTGAATTACACCATCTTCTTCTAGCTCACGTAACTGTTGCGTGAGCATTTTTTGTGTAATACCAGGCATTAAACGTTTTAATTCACTCGTTCTTTTTTTTGTCTTTTTTTAAATGACAAAGTATAACAACTTTCTGTGTGCCACTGATAATTTCTACAGTTATCTCCACAAGAATAGTGGATTTTGTTAAATAAAATCATTTTTAATAATTTTATTTTGGAGCTACAGACGTTGAAACATAAAATTGTTACTTATTAGTATCTATAACACTTTAAAGTGCGTACTTTTTATTGTGTTGCTGATAAGACATAATTACATACGTGAGAGGGAAATGAGTAGTGCGAAATTAAAAAGCATCTATATTATTTTTAATAATTGTCGTGCTTTGAAGTGTATATTTTTTGACAGTTCGAATCCCTTATAGTGCATTTGATCGGTCATCCCTTTTCACATTATTTACATCCATTCATCATTTTTAAATAGATTTTAGGAGGAGATTTTAAATGAAAGATTTATTAAAAGGTACACTTGGTTTTGGTACGGCACCACTAGGTAATATGTACCGTAATATTCCAGAGGAAGAAGCAATCGCAACAGTGGATGCTGCTTGGGATAATGGTGTTCGTTACTTTGATACAGCTCCACTTTATGGATCTGGTTTAGCAGAGATTCGTCTTGGTGAAGCACTATCGAAAAGAAATCGTGATGATTACTTCTTAAGTACAAAAGTAGGTCGAATTATTTCAGATGAATTGGAAGATCCATCTACACGTGATTTAGGTGAAAAAGGCGTACTTTTCGAATTTGGTCGTAAAAATAAAATCATCAACGACTACAGTGCGGATGCAACTCTTCGTTCTATTGAGGATAGCTTAAAACGTTTAAAAACAGACCGTCTAGATTTTGTTTATATTCATGATGTAGCACAAGATTTTTATGGAGATGAGTGGATTTCACAATTTGAAATTGCTCGAACAGGAGCATTTCGTGCACTTACTCAATTACGTGATGAAGGTGTAATTAAAGGCTGGGGCCTTGGAGTAAATAAAGTAGAATCAATTGAACTTATGTTGGATTTAGAAGAAGCAAAACCAAATGTTTCTTTACTAGCTGGTCGCTATTCATTATTAGACCACGAGCGTGCGTTAGAACGCGTAATGCCTGCGGCTGTAAAAAACAATATGGACATTGTTGTTGGTGGACCATATAGCTCAGGTGTACTTGCTGGAGGTGCTCACTTCGAATACCAAAAAGCGTCACCAGAAATCATTGCAAAAGTTAATAAAATGAAAAACCTTGCAGAACGTCATGGAATCAGTATTAAAGCTGCTGCTTTACAATTTGCATTGGCTAATCCAGCAGTTGCTGCTGTTATTCCTGGTGCAAGTAAACCGGAACGAATTGCAGAAGACCAAGCTGCATTGAAAACAGTGATTCCAGCAGCGTTCTGGGAAGAAATGCGTGAACAAAAATTAGTTGCAGTTAATGCACCACTACCAATTAACGTTAAATAAAAAGGAGAGTAATTAAAATGGCAAATACTATTACATCTATTGAAATTCCAGCTTCACCTGACCAAGTATGGCAATTAATTGGAGGTTTTGATGCACTTCCAGATTGGTTACCATATATCCCTAGCAGTAAAGTAACTGAAGGCGGACGTGTACGTCATTTAGCTAATCCTGATGGAGCTGCGATCGTAGAGCGTTTAGAAGCATTTAACGAGAAAGAGCGCTACTACACATATTCAATTATGCAAGCACCATTCCCTGTGACGAATTATTTATCTACAATCCGTGTTAAAGAAGGTAAAGATGCTAACACATCATTAGTTGAATGGTCTGGTAGTTTCACTCCTGTAGAAGTAAGTGATGAAGAGGCAATTAATCTGTTCCATGAAATTTATAAAGATGGTCTAGAGGCATTGCAAAAAGCATATCTAGGTTAATTAGAGGATAGATTAAAAAACGGATTAAATATTTGAAAGGCTGCAGTGTAACAACTGCAGTCTTTTTATGATTATAAGCGTTGATGTATGTCAGGGACTAAACTTTAACTGTAGAGGATTTTTGTAAAGTAATGTTGTTCATGAAACGAATACATCTGGATAAATAAAAAGGCTATCAGGGATCACCATACATGCCCATCAACTTAAGAATTCAGAATTACCCCAAAACGAAAAAAAGAGCTTTTTTGCTACAAGTTAGCACAAAATTTCGTTCTGGGGGCATTTACTTTTCTTAGCTTGATTTTGATGGGGTGCGCTGTGATTTGAACCATAACTTTGCCATTCTGGCAAGGTAACATTTTGTCTCCTAAAAAGCTACGTGAGAAGTTCGATCAACTAACTATTCAAATGAATTCTAAAAAAGGAGCGAAAAACAATGCAGAGAGCGGCGGCAGCAATACCAACCGATATAGCCAAAAAGGTGAATATGACTATGGATTCTGATGTGTGCGATACACACGGCATGAATAAGATGAAGTTCGGTGGACAAGTTGTTTGCCCTCGATGCTTCCTGGAAACCGATAGTAAGAAGCTTCAGCAACAAGAGCAAGCGAAATACGATGCGGATAAAGAAAACGAGAAAAAATTCTTATTCCATCAACAAAGCATGATTGCCGATAGCAACATTAAGAAAGCTAATTTTGATAACTATAAACTTACTAGCGATGAAGGAGGGAGGAACCTTGAACTTGCAAAGGTCATCGCAACGGATTATCTCAATGGAAAAGTGTTTAACACGATTATGGCAGGGAATTGTGGCGCAGGGAAAACGCATCTTGCCTACGCTATAGCGGATCAGCTTGCAGGAGCAGGGAAATCAGTTGTATTCGTTACAGTTGGTGAGTTACTACGGAAGATTAAAAGTACATTCAGTAAAGATTCCGCATTAACTGAAGATGCAATTATAAGAAGCTTAGTAAGAGCGGAAGTATTAATAGTCGATGATTTAGGAGCGGAGTTAGGCGCATTAGATGCCAATACAAAAGCAACAAACTTTATTAATAGGGTGTTATTCGATGTTTTCGATGGAAGGCAAGGTAAATCTACTATCTTCACAACGAACCTTACAGGAGAGCGTTTAGAGGGTGCATATGATGAGCGGATTGTATCACGTATCTTCAATAAATTCAGGGCGTTAGTTTTCAAAGATACAAAGGATTACAGAAGGAAAGCACTACCATTCTAAGGGGGAGTTAAGATGTGTGCATGTAACGGAACGGGAGTAATTCAGAACGACATTGGAATGGGTATGTATCAATTCGCACCATGTATTTGCGAAGCAGGGAATCACAGTCCTGAAGAAGTGGATAGAAGACGTCATGCCGTTATGGCGGAACTAAGAGAAATTCATCAATTACAACTGGAGGGGAAATGGGATGCCACGACTTGGAACGGATTTGGAAAAGGAAAATTACACAATGGCATTGCAGCAGAGAAAGTACATGAAGAAATCGCGTCGTAACTTGTATATCGCTTTAGAAGAGTTGGACCTGGTATTTGATGAAAGTGAAGTTACTCGATTGCAAGAAATGTGGAAGGAAGACAAAGGAATCCTTGAAATTGCGAAAGAGTTGGGGAGACATCAATTAGAAATCGCAGCATTGATTATGGATCAGGCCGATAAGAATAAAATCAAATCCCGTCTAATGGGGTTAGGGGCATGAAGCAATTAACACTGGAGGATGTAGTCGGCAGTTTTGATTATACGGCAACAAGCACGGCTGATAGGTTCTTACAGCATAGCGTCATAACGTATGAAGTTCACTTTTATGACCAGGACGAGCGACAAAAAATAGACTGGTTCGATGTTGAAACAGAAGACGAAGCATGGAGCATGACAGTGAAAGAACATGGTAAAGGTGTTCAGAATATTAGGGTAACTGTTTCTAATCGTACACGAGAAGAAATAATGGCATTGGATTAGGAGGGAGCTAATGGAGAAGCCAACATTAAAAGATTATGTAAAAGCCGCTGAAATAGGCATTAGCAAGAAGAATGTAGGCCAACGAATGGATGAGCTGAATTGGAGTTTAGAACGCGCTATAACGACACCAGTAGGTACGAGTTGGGAAGGGAAAGAGAAGAATACAAAGTTACTGAAATTAGCGGAGAAACACGGTATTAGCGAATCTACCTTCTACAGACGAAAGCGTAACGGCATGACGCCATACCGGGCAGCTACTGCACCAAAAGGATTCGAAGAGTACATTCCTTTAGCGGAATCGAATGGAATTAGTAATAAAACATTTTATCAAAGAGTTAAAAGGAATATGGATCCGTATGAAGCAGCGACAAAACCACCATGCAAGTACAAAAAGAAACAAATCAGCTAGGAGGCAGCATGAGCGAGCAAGACAGGTTAATAGAACGGTTGATTGATAGGCATGTATTTAAATTACCTGATGGCCGTGATTTATATGAGGGGTCATGTGAGGAACTAAAAAAGCTATTGAAAGGAGATGAAGAATAATGGGAGCAGTGGGAAATTTAGTTTTCGAAATCACTAAGTTAATTAGCGATGCAAAGGGAGGTAAGTAATGAAAAAAGAAACTGTGGTGCAGGTGCAAAGTGAACTCGAAGTAGTGGAGAGCGAGATTCGATTGTATGTATGTTTTTTCTAACTGTGCAATTTTTAAATACAATCGTTATTAGAAAGGGGAAATAACGATAAAAACGATGTTTGTAAATTAATTTTTAACATTTTATACAATGTATCATCTAATAAATATTAGAGGGAAGGAGGTATTGATGTGGACCGATTTAGAAGAATATTTGATACTCAAAGGTTTATAGATCCATCAACTATAGGGCCGACGTTCCCGCCACTCCCAACTATTACTTTTCCAACAGGTCCAACCGGAGTAACGGGTCCAACCGGAGTAACAGGTCCAATCGGAGTAACAGGTTCAACTGGAATAACAGGTTCAACTGGGGTAACAGGTCCAACTGGAATAACGGGTCCAACCGGAGTAACAGGTCCAACTGGAGTGACGGGTCCAACCGGAGTAACAGGTCCAACTGGAATAACGGGTCCAACTGGAGTAACGGGTCCAACCGGAGTAACGGGTCCAACTGGAATAACAGGTCCAACTGGAATAACAGGTTCAACTGGAATAACAGGTCCAACTGGAATAACGGGTCCAACTGGAGTAACGGGTCCAACTGGAATAACAGGTTCAACTGGAATAACAGGTTCAACTGGGGTAACAGGTCCAACTGGAATAACGGGTCCAGTTGGAGCAATACAAACGACAAATGTATTGTATTTTACTTTTTCAGACGGACAAAAACTTGTCTATACAAATGCTGATGGCTTCCCTCAATATGGGACAACACAGATATTGTCACCAAGTGATGTTTCCTATATTAATTTATTTATAAACGGAATTCTTCAGCCACTATCTTCGTACCAGGTTGTAACTGGACAGTTAACTTTATTAGCCCCTGAGGCTCCAGTGCAGGGAGCTTCAATTATTCTGCAATTCATTACTATTAGTTAAAAAAGGACAGATTTCCTAATAAAGAAATCTGTCCAAAAACAAAAGATGTTGATTAAGTTACGATAAACTCAACAGTGATTGGAATTCCCGAATCTAATGTGTCTCCGCCTGGGATTGTGATAGCTCCAGTTGGCCCCGTAGTAACACTAGAATTCGAACCTGGCTGTAATACACCGTTTACATAGAGATTATAATACGTAAAAGTAGGGAATGCTGTAGCAGCAACACCAGCATCATTTAGACAAGCTGTAGCAGCAATCGCAAACGCAGCACCTGTCCCTGTTCCTGCGCCTAGTGTAGATGTAAATCTTCTAGAAGCGATAAATGGAGGTACGATAGCCATTTGGTATTCACCTCCTTTTCAATTTTATTAGGACTAGATTGTGAGAAAACTTGTCCTATAGTGTATTTTATGACGTGCTTAAATACTAGAAACGGCTTATGTACTGGTATTTAAATATAATTATAGATTTATATATATTAATGTTGAAAGAAAACGCAATTGGGTAAAAAAACTTTCATAAAAAAAATCGTATACATATGCTCTTTGTACACGATCCATTAAAAACTATGTCTTGTACATTTATTCTATGTTTGTCCTATATGGAAGGTGAACACATTTAAATAAAAATTTCATTTTGTATTAATTTAGAACACCAAAAAGAGCACCTTTGAAAGATGCCCTTTAAGAAAAAGTGAAATGTTGAAAAGAAAATTAGGGTTTTTACTTCAAGATAACATATGACCATTTCATCATAATGTGACGATGGATCACAAAAGAGCAGCTAGCAAAAGCTAACTGCTCGGTTCTCCAAGGGGGAACAAGGAGAAAGTAACTTAATGGGTTGTCTACAGTATTGACGGAATATTGAGTTTTATTCAGGGGGACTTATAATCTACAAATTAGATTATGATATTTGCTATTACCCATATCGCCCAGAAAAGAACTAAAAACTCTATTGAAATCCAAAGTGCTTTTTTCTCAGGTTTTTTAAATTCTTTTATTAAAGAGAAAACAGCACTAATTGCTATAAGAATGAAAAGAACGAGTCTTATTGTATCTGGCATTTTAACCACTCCTAATCTTAATTTTAATTCATTATATAATGATTTTTAAATTTTTAGATAATTATTGGTGAGAATTAAGCAAAATTTAAAGAAAATAATCCTTTTAATAGAAAGCGAGGAAATAACAATGGGACTAGGAAACCGTGGTATGGCATTTGAGATGCTTATCAATCTAGCAAATGAAATGTATCAAAGAGGTGGAGTGGCGCTTATAAACAAGCGTCCGACTCCTGTGAAAGTGTTAAAAAGTAAAGGTGGCCGTGTGCTAAATGGATTCTATGAAGCTAAAAGTACAGTAGACTATGATGGCGTGTATAAAGGACGAGCTATCGCATTTGAAGCAAAGTCTACAGAGAATGCTACACGCTTTGATTTAAAGAACATTGCGCAGCACCAGTTGGATTACCTGGAAAAAGCAGAGAAAATGGGAGCGATTTGTTTCTTCCTTATAGAGTTCAGTAAGGATCAAACAGTATTCCTTGTACCTGCATCAGTCATTCAATCTTATGTAAGGATTTCTCATCAACCGAAGGGCAAGAAGTCTATAACAAGAGCAGACTTTGATATTTATGGGTACTTAGTAGAACAGACAGAACGAGCGCCAGTTGATTACTTGCGATATGTTGATGAAGCAGTAGTACCAGTTATGTTTGATGGCATGATTCAAATTGATCAGGATCATAAGAAGGTAGCAAATAACATAGAAGCAGCAAAAGAGAGTATGGCCAACAAGAAACGTAAATTATTAAAGGCTTAATGGATAACGGAACCATGCAGAGTGGATGGTGGGGGCTACTCGCTATGCATGCTTCCCTTATTCAACAAAGAGATAGTAAAATTTCACGTACCTGATGTGAATGTAAAAATTAAAATTTAGAAATAGGGAGATTCCTCCATGGAACAATTAGCATTCTTACCAATAATGGACAAAGAAATGGAGAAGAAGATGCAAAAGGAAGTTGTGAGTATTCTAAAAGAGTATCGCGCCTTAAAAGCACGTTTCGAGAATGAAGTGGAGCAACAGCAGGAGGGAATTAGTCTGTTTCCTGAGATAAGGAATACAAGACATGTTAGTAATATTAAATTCAAGCAAATTGATAAGGCTTTACAATACGTTTTAGATTATGATGAGGCTGAGATTATCAAGATGAAGTATTTAAATGGAGAGAAGTTAAAGGATAGTTTTATCTACACGGAGTTATCAATGAAGAAAGATCATTTTTATTATAAGAAGAAAAATGCTATCCGATTAATCGCTACTTCTTTGGGAATGATCTAATTATGAGAATAAAAAACACCTTCCATTAATTAATACTGAAAGGTGTTTTTATTTTTAATTATAATTCTTCATCTTCATTATCTGCTTTTTTATTATTATATTTACTATATCCATACATACATAAACCAAAAAATGCTCCGCCCATACTGTTTCCAGTAAGGTCTCTCATAGTAATAGTTTCTCCAGATAAATACGATAAAAGAGTATATAAAACAAAGAAAATAAAACCTGATATTATTGAATTTACTATTAGTTTTTTATTATTTGCATAACGTAAGTATATTTTTTTTATTCTCATCATCATAACTGTATAAGATGATATTGTTAAAAGAATAATTAAGGCTAGAATACCAAGTGATGTAAGCTCCTTACTTAAAATTAAATCATAAATGATAGCCCCAAAACAGATAATAACGGATAATAGCCCGGCATTTGCCATTATTTCAAAGGCTGTATTTTGTTCTCGTTCATCAACAGAAGTCCCTCTACCGAAAAGGTATAATTTGAGTAATTTAGACATTAGTCTTCCTCCCAAAATAAGTCATTTAATGTAACTCCTAAACTTTTGCAAATAATGATACATAAATTCAAAGATGGATTGTATTCTCCTTTTTCTATTAGACCAATCGTTTGTCTGCTTACATTTGTCAATTTTGCCAATTCTCCTTGTGTCATCCCCTTTTCAAGCCGAATTTGCTTTACTTTGGTAAGCATAGTAGTAATCCTCCATTACATTTATTTACTTTGTAATATATATGTTACATATGTTAGGTATATATGTCAATAGTTGTGATTATAATATTCAGAAACCTTGTGGTAAAACGTCGACAAAATGCCGATAAAATAGGGGGAATTTTGATAATGAAATCAGCGGTATTCTTAATGTACAAGCTCATTCAAGAGCTTTGGACAGCCCTTTGACAATCGCATATCGAAGAGGATTAGTACACCTATAAGTGAAACGTTCTTATGCGAGAATGTCACGGTAACGTATACCGCATAGTAGGGCGGGCAAGGCGGTAAGAACCCGCGTTAAGACGAAAAGACCAATGAGTTACTTACAATGACATATTCCAGTGTGGCGGGTGTGAGATAACTCGCATTCGTCATGCTGTTTCTATTATATTTAGTATTCAGCTCAGATGCGTCCTCTGGGTTGATAGTGAATATAAGTCTATTACTCTCTGTTATTTGTTTCTGGAAATGGAATGGGGTGGTTGTTCATGATTGAATGAGCATTGCGTTTCTGGACAGTAAACAAACATTAAAATAGGCTTCTCTTCACCGATTTGGACGATGTAATTTACACTTTTAACGAATTACTCACATCTTTCGTTAGGCAAGGAGCTTTCGCTCTTTGTTTGAGCCAATATAGGCAGAGCTCTATCTGTCCTCCTTGTATATTGGTTCAAACAAGGCGTCGGAAGAAACATATACGTCTTGATATAAATTATTATGTTTAGTAAACGAAATTGGTCAGTGAAGGCACGGGACAGCTGAAGTATCGACCGACTCTACGGAGTATAAACGAGAAGATTCTTAGCCTTCTCCTAGTCACCGAACGTAAAGCGCGTAGCTAATTAGAGCTAAAAAATTACATGATGCGGTGGCTTGGAGAAGGTTGAGAGTACTCAGCCTTAAATTGATTCATTTCGAAATTCCCCTTTCGTGAATGGTTCTCCTATCCCCTTTAATATTTTTATAGTTGTAAAAGAGCTGTCACTACGGTGATGGCTTTTTATTTTGTATAATAAAATATGGGGTGATAGGTGATGAAAGAATTTATAATCGAAATAGTATCAAATAACGGAAGAACCAGAAAACATGTTGCTAGGTACGAAGATGACACTAAAACTACTGTTCAGTCACTAGGTAATTATATTACTAGATCTCGTGAATCGAGATGGTTTCGACTTAATGACACTTGGATTAATTTAGATAATGTATTATCGATAAGAGTAAGTGAAAAAACAACTGAAGATAATAAATAATGTATATTTAGCATCCAAAACGGGTGCTTTTTTCTTTGTTATATAGAAATTACACATTAAACCAGTGAACATTCTAATAAGACAAGCATATGATGAATTCGTGGGACGAGTTATCATATGAGGTGAAACTTGGAGCGCCATACTTATTTGTTGAAGGGTACCTAATGACGGGTACTCTTTTTATTTTGCACTTTTTAATAAGGACAAGCATATGTTGGAGTATGGGGTAGACCCACTTCATATATTTGAGCACCTGCAATCGTAAGGTGCTCTTTATTTTGTACAAAATGGACATTTGGTTTAAATGAGTATATAAATAGGAAGAATCTAATTATTGGATTCACATTTAAACCAAGGGGCACAAATTCGATGCGACGTGAAAAGGATTTGTTAAAACAATGGAAGGCGGATTTGCAAGCTGTTCAAGAAGAGAAAAGTCTGAAGAAGAAGGCAAAGAAAAAGGATAAAAAATATAGAATTCCTGGTAATACAGCTGACTTCATGAATGGCAAAAATACTTATCGTAAAGAGAATGGGGTATGGAGACAAAGAAAAATATAATTGACGTGAAGATAAATAAGCTTGATTAAACAAATATCAATTTTCGGAGGCGCTGCCGTGATCTGGGTGGCGTCTTGTTTGTTGTTAAGGGAAGATAAGGATTAACAAAACAAATGAACTCAACGAAAGAAGATAAATGTCCCGTTTTTCTGTCTAAAAGTTGACCCTTTTGTACAATTAAAATTTATAGATTAAAAACTTGGTAAACGGATAGTTGTTAATGTCTAGAAGATAGTCTAAAATGAAAGTATATAATTCTTAAGACTTTTAGACTATTTTGAGGTGGTTTGGATGGCTATTGTTGGTTATGCAAGGGTAAGTACAAAAGATCAAAATTTAGATGCGCAAATTGAAATGTTAACAGATTATGGATGTGACAAAATATATTCTGAAAAATACAGTGGAGCTAATAGCGATCGAGAAGAATTGCAAAAAGCATTAGAGTATATGAGAGACGGAGATAAATTTGTTGTTTGTAAAATAGACCGTTTAGCTAGATCAATATTCGACTTACATAAGATTGCAAATGAATTAGCTGATCGAGGAATAGCGGTGGTATTTCTTAAAGAACAAATTGATTTTTCAACACCTGCAGGTAAATTGATGTTTACTATGCTAGGGGCTATTGCTGAGTTTGAAAGAGATTTAATTAATGAAAGAACATCTGAAGGCCGAGAAAGGGCTAAAGCGATGGGCAAACATATGGGACGTAAAGGACAGGATGAAAAACAGGTTAAGCAGGCTATGAACTTATTTTTTAATAGGAAAGAGAATGGATTAAGTGTAAATGATATTTCAAAAATGACGGGAGTTCCGCGTTCTACTATTTATGCTAAAGCGAAAGAATTAAAGTAGCGAATCCACTGCTTTTTTATTTTGTCACCATTTAAAAAGGACGAACATATATTAGGAGTAAATAAAAGGCATAGGAGTGATAAATATGTTCTTCGCAAAGTTACGTGGCAGAAATGAAGTTCCGCCAGTAGAAACCGATGCTCGAGGACAAGCTTTCTTTAAATTAAGCCGGGACGAGCTTAGTTTAAAATTCAAGTTGGAGTTATTCGATATTGAGAATGTAGTAGTTGCCCATCTGCATCTAGGAGCAAAAGGAACGAACGGTCCTGTTGTAGCTTTTTTATTTGGACCTATAACAAATCCGGTTTCAATAGAGTGTGCAACTTTTACAGGAATGATCACTCAAGAGGATTTGGTTGGGCCGTTGGCTGGTCAAACATTAGATGCTCTTGTAAATGAAATCATCGCTGGAAATATTTATATTAATGTTCATACAGTACAACATCCTAATGGCGAAATTCGTGGTCAACTGTATCATTGTTAATTAATTAGAAAACAATATGAAATTATAATTAATTAAAAGTAGCGAATCTGCTGCTTTTTTTATTTTATAAAGAAAAAAATCCCTACCTGGGCTATATGATTTTCTTCATACCACATTGATGACATTCTCTTAAGAAGATGAAATCTTTAACGGAACTCTTGAATGCGGTATTGTTGCAATTATCACAGCGACCGCTGATTTTATCAGGATGCTCTTTGTATGTGTATACTTTGCTTAGATCGTACTTTTGTTCAGGTTGCTTATTCTCCATTCGTTCACCTATATATCAATCTGAATTTCCGTAGTCTTTTCACAATAAATTAGCTGAAAATATAAGACTACATACTATACGCGAAAGAGTATAGAACAAAGGAATTATATAAGGGATTAATTGCTTTTGGAGGAGGACATAGCCTATAGCGGTAGGCTAAAGCATCGAGGATCTTAAAAAATAAGAATAATAAACTAAACAAAGGATTATAAATTGGGGTACCATCACATATCCATCAACTTAAGAAAACAAGTCACCCCAAAAAAGATAAATAAGCTTCTTCATTAAAAGAACGCCTAAAAATTTCGTTCTAGGGGTGCAATAAAACTTTAGCCTGATGGCTATGTGTCTCTAGCCCAAATTGTTCAATGTAATTAAAATAAATTTTTCTCTTATCACAATTATTGAATTCAAGGAGAGTGGATGCAGATGCATGCTGAAATTAAATTCATTCATCACGTCGGCCATGTAGTCTCCGATATGGAAGCTACACTTGAGCTGTACAGAAAACTGGGATTTGTCTGTTCACCGCCGTCCTATCCGGCGTTGGCCGAAAATGAAGGAGGACTTCCGAAGCCATTCGGAGCAGCCAATTCGCATGTCGAATTTTTAAGCAGCTTTATCGAAATCGTAACGGTTGCCGAGAAAGGCGCGAGGATTCCGATCAATGCAAAACTCGTTCCGTTGCAGGCATCGCCGGATGTGCTCCAAGAAATAATTGAAAAAATCAAACGCACTGTCGATACTGTCTCCAGATGTCTATCCCGTTATGAAGGAGCGCATATTCTTTGTTTCGGTACAGAGGATGCCGACCAGACAGCGGACCGTTTTCAACGGAGTGGAATCAGTCATAGCGGCGTTAACACCGTGCAGCGACCTCTTGAGATGTCCGGGGGAATTCAACTTATTCCTGTGCGCTATTTGGAAATTGACGGGGACAACGTGCACGAAGGTCGTTTGGCTGCAGCGGAAAGCCCACCCTCAGCCATAATGGAGGAGCAAATGCCTCCGAACCATCCGAATGGGGCGACGGATCTAGTCGAATCAATCTTATGCGTAGACGATTCCGAGCTGGACGAATTCACTAGGCGATACGGCCGATACTTGGATTGTGAGGTCCGGACGAATGGAGTGACACACATCTTCAATTTGGAAGGGGCTCTCATCACAATCGTTCCCAGATCGCGGTTGTCAGAGTTGCTACCAGGAGAGATGGCACCCCCGGTGCCGGGA
>NZ_MACI01000013.1 GCF_001884105.1 Bacillus luti
GGGAGTGACAGGTCCATCAGGTGGTCCACCTGGCCCGACAGGAGCGACTGGTGTAACTGGAACGGTAGGAGAAACGGGAGCCACGGGAGAAACAGGTGTGACGGGAGCGACAGGGGCAATTGGAGAAACGGGAGCAACCGGCCTGCAAGGTCCACAAGGAATCCAAGGTGTGCAAGGAGACATAGGTCCAACGGGTCCGCAAGGTGTTCAAGGTCCACAAGGAATACAAGGGATAACGGGAGCAACCGGTCTGCAAGGTCCACAAGGAATCCAAGGTGTGCAAGGAGATATAGGTCCAACAGGTCCGCAAGGAATCCAAGGAGATCAAGGGCCGCAAGGGATCCAAGGTGTGACAGGAGCAACTGGGGCACAAGGGCCACAGGGAATTCAAGGGATACAAGGGATTCAAGGCCCGACTGGTCCACAAGGCCCGACAGGAGTACAAGGAATTCAAGGGGAAATAGGTCCAACGGGTCCGCAAGGTGTTCAAGGCTTACAAGGTCCACAAGGCCCAACAGGTTCAACTGGAGCACAAGGCCCGCAAGGAAATCAAGGAGAAACAGGAGTCACCGGCCCGCAAGGAGTCCAAGGGCCAACGGGAGCGACAGGTTCACAAGGTCTACAAGGAATTCAAGGCCCACAAGGACCAACGGGAGTAACAGGAGCAACAGGTTTACAAGGAATCCAAGGTCCGACCGGCCCAACTGGAGCTGGAGCAACCGGGGCCACTGGAGTAACGGGTGTGACTGGAGTGAGTACAACTGCAACGTATGCATTTGCGAATAATACATCAGGAACCGCTATTTCCGTTTTATTAGGTGGTACGAATGTACCATTACCGAACAATCAAAATATTGGTCCAGGAATTACCATTAGTGGAGGGAATACCGTATTTACGGTTGCAAATACAGGGAATTATTATATAGCCTATACAATTAATTTAACGGCAGGGTTACTGGTAAGTTCGCGTATAGTTGTAAATGGAAGTCCACTTGCAGGTACGATAAATTCCCCAGCAGTCGCTACTGGTTCATTTAATGCAACGATAATTACCAACTTATCAGCCGGAGCAACTGTTAGTTTGCAATTATTTGGATTAGTTGCGATAGCTACATTATCTACAACAACGCCCGGGGCTACTCTAACGATTATTAGATTAAGTTAATAAGCAGAAAACCTTGAAACTTGTATGTTTCAAGGTTTTTTCATCCCAGTATTTGAGAGTAAACCTGTTTAATTAGAAAGAGGTGGATATCTCTGATTGTTGAAAGTTTTACTTTATTCACGTGAGCAAAAACATCGCAGTTCGAAAATATATTATAATAGAATGAAAAGAGAAAATATTGGCAGAAAGGGAGGGTGGCGATGCAGGAGAAGGTTAAGGATTTTTTTGGACGCCCACTTCAAGATTTACGCATATCTGTTATTGATCGTTGCAATTTTAGATGTACATATTGTATGCCGGCAGAAGTGTTTGGGCCTGATTATGCTTTTTTGAAAGATGAGTTTTTACTGACGTTTGATGAAATTGAGCGTTTGGCAAAACTATTCGTTAGTATCGGTGTACGGAAAATTAGACTTACTGGTGGCGAGCCACTACTTCGTAAAGATGTAACAAAACTTATTGCGCGTCTCGTGAAAATTGATGGACTAGTAGATATAGGATTAACGACAAATGCCATTCATTTAACGAAACAAGCGAAGGCATTAAAAGAAGCTGGATTACATAGAGTAAACGTTAGTTTAGATGCAATAGATGATGATGTATTTAGGGATATTAATGGCCGGAATGTCAATACGAAACCTGTTATTAAAGGAATTATGGCTGCGAAAGAGGCGGGGCTGGAAGTAAAGGTAAATATGGTTGTGAAAAAAGGGATGAACGATCATCAAGTACTGCCGATGGCCGCGTATTTTAAAGAACAAGGAATCGAGCTTAGATTTATTGAGTTTATGGATGTTGGTAGTACGAATGGGTGGAATTTTGACCAAGTCGTTACAAAGCGAGAATTAATTGAGATGATTCATAAGGTATATCCGCTTGAGCCGGCTGAAGCGCATTATTTCGGTGAAGTTGCGAAACGATATCGGTATGCTGGAACAAATGTAGAGGTCGGTTTTATTACCTCTGTTTCTGAGTCGTTTTGTTCGTCTTGTACGAGAGCGAGAATTTCGGCTGATGGAAGGTTTTATACTTGCTTGTTTGCGACAGAAGGATTGGATATAAGAGAACTTCTTAGAAATAATCTTTCAGATGAAGAGTTATTACGCGCTATACAAGATGTATGGATGAATAGAAAAGATAGATATTCAGATGAACGGACAGAAGAAAGTGCAAAAAATCGTCCGAAAATCGAAATGTCGTATATAGGAGGATAAGAAAGGGGGCTATCGTATGCAGGAGCGATATTCAAGACAAATACTATTTCCTGGTGTTGGAGAAGAAGGGCAGCGAAAAATAAAAGAGAAGCATGTGCTTATTATCGGCGCTGGTGCTCTTGGTGCAGCGAATGCAGAAGCAATTGTTAGAGCGGGTGTTGGAAAAGTAACGATTGCTGATCGTGATTATGTAGAATGGAGCAATTTACAAAGGCAACAATTATATACCGAAGAAGATGCAAAGCAGTATAAACCGAAGGCGATAGCGGCAGCAGAACATTTAAAAGCGATTAATTCTGAGGTGGAAATAAATCCGGTTGTAACGGATGTAACGGTGCAAGAAATGGAAGAGCTAGTGAATGATGTAGATTTAATATTAGATGCGACAGATAATTTTGAAACACGTCTTCTTATTAATGATATTTCACAGAAGTATAATATTCCATGGATATATGGTGGTTGTGTCGGAAGTTACGGCGTAACGTATACAATTTTACCAGGAAAAACACCGTGCTTCCGCTGTTTAATGGAACATCCAGCGAGCGGAGCAACATGTGATACAGCCGGTATTATACAGCCAGCGGTACAATTAGTAGTGGCGCATCAAATAACGGAAGCATTGAAAATATTAGTAGAAGACTTTGGCGCACTTCGTGAAACGATGTTATCGTTTGATCTTTGGAATAATCAGCAGATGGCATTTAAAGTGAATAGGCAGAAGAAAGATACGTGTCTATCTTGTGGAAGATTACGTACATACCCGAGTTTAACATTTGAAGCACAAACCAAAACAGAAGTGTTATGTGGGCGAAATACAGTACAAATTCGTCCAGGTGTGCGGAATGAATTTAATTTAGAAGAAATTAAAAAGCGCTTACAAAGAAGTGTGGATGTAAAAACTACGCCGTATTTATTATCGTTTCCAGTGGAGGAATTTCGTTTTGTTTTATTTACAGATGGCCGGGCGTTTATTCATGGGACGAACGATATGAATGTAGCAAAACGTTTATATGCAAGATATATAGGTTGAACCTAAAGGGAATCCTTTAGGTTCAACGGAGAAAGTCTTAAGATTTTCTTGTATAATCTCCACTTTTTCCACCTGTTTTTTCAAGTAAGTATGTTTCGCCAATGATCATACCTTTATCAACAGCTTTACACATATCATACACAGTAAGAGCGGTAGCGGTAGCGGCAGTTAAAGCTTCCATTTCAACACCGGTGCTACCTTCTGTTTTAACTTTTACTTCAATGAGTAATCGGTATTGTTCTTCTAATTGTTTCCAATCGAAAGAAACGTCGACACCTTTTAATAATAAAGGGTGGCACATTGGGATAATATCAGAAGTGCGTTTTGCAGCCATAATGCCTGCGATTTGTGCAACCGCTAATACGTCACCTTTTCCAATTTCATTGTGAGAGATTTTATCGTAAATTTCTTTCGTAACGACGATACTAGAACACGCAATTGCTGTTCGAACGGTTGCCTTTTTCTCGCTTATATCAACCATTTTTGCGCGGCCCTGGTCGTTGAAATGTGTGAATGAAGACATGGAATTCCTCCTTGAAGTAATTTCTATTTAATACATAAAGTTTAATCGAGATAAAAAAAATTGCAAATATGGGGTGAGAAATGATGGTAGAAAGAAGAATTCCGATTCAAGTTGCCGAAGCAGTAGAGCGGGTAATGGAATATGCGAAGAATGGTGGAGTAGAATCGGTTTCTATTACGGAAAGTTACGGAAGAATTCTTGGGGAAGATGTTATCTCAGATCATGACGTTCCTCATTTTGACCGTTCTCCTTACGATGGTTTTGCCATTCGAGCAGAAGATACGAAAGAAGCAAGTCAGGAGAATCCAGTTACATTTGAAGTAATAGGAGAAATCGGAGCGGGGTCTGTTTTTTTAGAAGAAGTAGGATCTTTTAAAGCGGTTCGTATTATGACAGGAGCAGCTATTCCCGCAGATTGTAATGCAGTCGTAATGCTAGAATTGACGGAAGGATTCGAGCAGAACGGAACAACATATATGAGGTTAAAGCGTCCTTTTAATAGTGGTGATAACGTGTCATTTAAAGGAGAAGATATAAAACAAAATCAAGTTCTCGTTCAGAAAGGTGTTGGGATCAATCCTGGTGTTGCGGCCCTATTAGCGACGTTTGGGTATAGTACGGTGAAAGTTGTAAAACAGCCTGTTGTCGGTATTGTAACGACAGGAAGTGAATTGCTAGAAGTGCACGAGCCGTTAGAGCCAGGGAAAATTAGAAATAGTAACTCTTATATGATTGCTGCTCAAATTATGAAAGCTGGCGGGAAAGTTCGGTATTATGGTCAACTTGCCGATGAGTTAGATGCATGTTTTACAGCTGTTCAATCGGCGATGGATGAGGTCGATATTTTAATTACAACAGGCGGTGTGTCGGTAGGAGATTATGACTACTTACCAGCTATTTATGAAAGGTTACAGGCGAATGTACTCTTTAATAAAATAGCGATGAGACCAGGAAGTGTAACGACAGTAGCTGAAGTTGATGGGAAGTTACTTTTCGGTTTATCAGGAAATCCTTCAGCTTGTTACGTAGGATTTGAACTATTTGTGCATCCCGTTATAAAAACATATTTGTATGCGAAGGAACCTCACGTATATAGAGCAGATGCTATTTTGCAAAAAGATTTTCCAAAGCCAAATCCGTTTACTCGTTTTGTAAGAGCAAACGTGACAATCGCGGATGGGGCATTACACGCAATGCCAGTTGGTTTAGATAAATCGAGTGCGGTATCTTCACTTGCCGATGCGAATGCTTTTATCGTATTGCCTGGAGGAACGAGAGGATTTGAAGCAGGGATGAAAGTATCTGTACTATTGTTAGAGCACGCTGAGGGATGTGATTGGCCATGGGCAAAGCCTCTTCAATCTTACAAATAGTAGGGTATCAAAATAGCGGGAAAACAACACTAGTTGAGAAAGTTGTGCATGCATTAGCAGAAAGTGAAATGAAAGTTGCTACAATTAAACATCACGGGCACGGAGGCTTTCCAGAAGTAGCACAAAAAGATAGTGAAAGACACCGTAAAGCTGGTGCTGTCGTAAGTAGTGTAGAAGGGGCGGGATTACTTTCACTTTCTTCACTAAAAAAAGAATGGTCCTTGCAAGAAATTATTCGTTTATATGAGTTTTTTGAAGTGGATACGATTTTAATAGAGGGCTATAAAAAAGAGAAATATCCGAAAGTAGTGTTACTTCGTTCTGGGGAAGACATTGAACTTTTACATAAAGTAGAAAATATAGTAGCGGTTATTGTGTGGCATGATGTTCCAAAAAGCATACGAGAAGAATATAAAGTATTTCATATAACAGAAGAAGAGTTGTATATAGACTGGTTTTTACAAACGGTTAGGAGTATAAAATGACAAATACGTATTATGAAGTAATTGATACAGAAATCTCGATTGAAGAGGTAGCTCAGAAGGTAATTCGCCGTGAATGCGGTGCTGTTACAACATTTATCGGAACGGTTAGAGAGTTTACGAAAGGGCGCCGTACATTATATTTAGAATATGTCGCTTATAAAACGATGGCAGAAAAGATGCTACAGAAAATTGGCTCGGAAGTGAAAGAGAAGTGGCCAGGTACACACGTTGCCATTACACATCGCATCGGTACACTGCAAATTTCTGATATCGCGGTTGTTGTTGCCGTTTCAACACCGCACCGTAAAGCGGCTTATGAAGCGAATGAATATATTATGGAACGTATAAAACAAATTGTTCCGATTTGGAAAAAGGAATTTTGGGAGGATGGTGACTCGTGGATTGGTGATCAATTAGAAAAAACGCCATATCCGGCGGGAGAGCCTGGGAAGGAGTTATAAGTATGATTCGAGTATTGTTATTTGCACACTTGCAAGAGGAAGCAGGAACAAGTGAGTTACAAATAGAGAAAGAAAATATCACGGTCACGCAGTTAAAAGATATTGTTGCCAAAGAGTATAATGTACCGGTGTCAGCACCGATTATGGTTGCAATTAATGAAGAATATGCAAATGAAGATGATATGATTCAATCTGGTGATGTTGTTGCACTCATACCACCAGTGAGCGGTGGCTAATATTAAATATATGCGATAAAAAACGACTTTCCTAAATAGGGAAGTCGTTTTTTATCGTGTTTTGGAGAACACTATCTTATAGGAAAAGGAGGGCGTTATGAAAAAAATATGTGTAATGATTGCTATAATATGTTCTGTTTTTTTCTCTTCTCCAAGCTATTCTTGGGCGAAAGAATCGAAGGAACAGCTGTTAGAGAGTGCGTTACTGAATAGGTACTATTCAGTTATAAGGCAAGCGACAGAAGATCAATATGAATGTGCTTCAGTTATAAATATAAAGCGTCTCGGCAAGAAAGATGAGTTCGTTCCTAGATATGAAGTGACGCTACAATTCCTTACATTTCAAGGTGCGCATAATCCGCCGAATGACAAAGTTACAATTACTTTGGAAGACAATATAGACCACATAAAGATAAAGAAAGTGGAGCGAGAAAAGAATGTTTCTGGTGCGATTGCAGAAAAGATTTGTGAAAGGGAAAAAGAAAAAATAAAAGCTCACTCTACTGATTCAGAGTGATAACCTATGACATTTAGTAAAGAAAGGTAATGAGCGATGGATATATTTTTAGCGATTTTACCAGCTATATTTTGGGGAAGTATTGTGCTATTTAACGTGAAACTGGGCGGAGGACCTTATAGTCAAACGCTCGGTACAACGTTTGGCGCACTTATTTTCTCGATTGTTGTTTATATTTTTATGAAACCAGTATTGACTCCTACTGTTATCGGAGTTGGAATTGTGTCAGGTTTATTTTGGGCGCTTGGTCAGGCGAATCAACTAAAAAGTATTGATTTAATGGGCGTTTCGAGGACGATGCCGATTTCAACAGGACTTCAATTAGTTGCGACGACTTTATTTGGAGTCATCGTATTTCATGAGTGGTCCACAACAATATCAGTCGTCCTTGGTGTATTGGCGCTCGTTTGTATTATTATCGGTGTTATTTTAACATCACTTCAAAGTGAAGAAGAAAAGAGTGCAGAGCAAGCGGGGAATTTTAAAAGGGGTATTATCATTTTATTAATTTCAACAGTCGGCTATTTAGTTTACGTAGTAGTGATTAGACTATTTAACGTAGATGGTTGGTCAGCTTTGTTGCCACAAGCAGTTGGTATGGTGTTAGGGGGGATTTTGCTTACTTTTAAACATCATCCATTTAATAAATATGCAGTACGAAATATTATTCCAGGATTAATTTGGGCAGCAGGAAATATGTTTTTATTCATTTCGCAGCCGCGTGTTGGAGTGGCAACCAGTTTCTCGCTAGCGCAAATGGGAATTATTATTTCGACGCTTGGCGGGATTTTTATATTAGGTGAAAGAAAAACGAAACGCCAATTAACAGGGATTGTTGTCGGTATCATTTTTATTATTGCAGCTGGAATTATGTTAGGTATAGCAAAAAGTTAAAGGGGGTATTGGAATGTATAGTGATTTAGAAGGAAAGGTTGTCGTTATTACAGGATCAGCAAGTGGTCTTGGAAGAGCGATGGGAGTAAGGTTTGCTGAGGAGAAAGCAAAGGTAGTGATTAACTATCGCTCACGGGAATCAGAAGCGAATGATGTGTTAGAAGAAATTAAAAAGGTAGGCGGAGAAGCGATTGCTGTAAAAGGTGATGTGACGAATGAATCTGATGTTGTGAACCTCATTCAATCTGCTGTGAAAGAGTTTGGTACGCTTGACGTTATGATTAATAATGCAGGGATAGAAAATGCGGTACCATCGCATGAAATGCCGCTTGAAGATTGGAATAGGGTAATTAACACAAATTTAACAGGTGCTTTTTTAGGAAGCCGTGAAGCGATTAAATATTTCGTAGAACATGATATTAAAGGATCTGTCATTAATATGTCTAGTGTTCATGAGAAAATTCCGTGGCCCTTATTTGTGCACTATGCAGCAAGTAAGGGCGGTATCAAACTGATGACAGAAACGTTAGCGATGGAATATGCGCCAAAAGGTATTCGAGTAAATAATATCGGGCCAGGTGCAATTAATACGCCAATCAATGCAGAAAAATTTGCTGATCCTAAAAAACGTGCTGACGTAGAAAGTATGATACCGATGGGCTACATTGGAAAACCAGAAGAAATTGCAGCAGTAGCAACTTGGCTTGCTTCTTCAGAGGCGAGTTATGTAACTGGAATTACGCTATTTGCAGATGGTGGAATGACGTTATATCCATCGTTTCAAGCTGGGCGTGGGTAATATAAAAGGACGAAGAGATAATGCTCTTCGTCCTTTTTTTACAAAAAAAAATAGCGGCAGCTATTTTAAATTTAATGATTAATTGTATCTTGAAGAAATTCTGTCGCTTGATGTTCAGAAACGTTTTGTACGAGCGCAACTTCGCTAATCATCATTTTTCGTGCATTATCTAGCATTTGTTTTTCGCTCGCATTTAAGGCTCTTTCTTTATTACGGCGAAGTAAATCTCGAACAACTTCTGCGCTATCTTGCAGATTACCGTTTTTCATTTTTTCCATATTCATTGTATATCTTTGTTTCCACGAGAGCGATGTGTCTGATTCTCCCTGCTGGAATTCAAGAAGTATATCATTTAACGTACCTTTATCAACGATATAACGAATACCTGATTTTTGTAATTGATCCATCGGAAGCATTACTTGCATATCTTTACTAAGGATGCGTATTACACAATATTGACGCAAAGTACCTAATATTTCTTTCTCTTCAATTGCTTCGATGATCCCTGCACCGTGCATTGGATAAACGATTTTATCACCAATTTGAAACAAATCATCCACCTCCATATGTGCTAACCATTTTTAATGATAACACATGGAGGTAAAAATGTCAAATTTTATATAATAACATAGTGTTTGTAGTGTAGTCAATAAGTAAAACCTCTTTTTTTATATATTTTTTTGCGCCTATTTATTTATGGCTTTTTTAGAAAAATAGTACAGGTGAGGAAGGCAGGCATATCCACTTATTTTTAAGCATAAAATGTAAAATCGCTAATACAATATACCTAAATCCGTTCTTTGCAAAGGAGGGAGAGAAGGTGGGGCGCACAATAAAAATTGATATTACAAATAAAGTTGTAGCTAAATTTAGACCAGATTATTTGGAATTATATACGAGTAAATTTATGATAGGTAAGTTTTATGTCTATACTGAAGGTAAACAATATGTGTTAGAAGACGGATATATATATGAAGACGGAAAATTTTATCGCATCATAGATACGCACCGTGGCAATAATCAAGCGGCGGAGGGCTGCGATCTAGGATGGTGTTAACATGATTCGTGTGAAAGTGTTTGATGAAAGTCACGAAAAAGACTTAGAAGACGCAGTAAATGTGTTTTTAAAAAAGATTGATGATAGTAAATTTGTAGATATTAAGTACCAAGTTGGCGTTTCCATTAACGATGATGAAAACCAAATTTATTGCTTTTCAGCAATGATCGTTTATAAAGCATAAAAAAGAGCTGGGTGAGCCAGCTCTTTTTTATGCTTTATGTTGGGACAACATGTGTCGGTAATACGTTCATAATAGATTGGGGTGTGCCTAATTTATTTGTCGTTAAAAGAGGCTCCCCTGTCTCATGATTTTGGGCATCTTTACACATACCAAGGTGATAACGATCACCTAAAAATGGATCAATATAAAAACCGTTTTTGAATACTTTATCATTCGGATGTTTTTCATGGTGAATGTCAGAGCAGTTAATGCAATAGAACATAGCTTTCATCCCCTTTTTATTTTTGTTTGAAAAAAGTGAGTCGGTAGTCATTTCGCTCCTAGGGAAATGTTGAGGAGAAGAGAAATAACTACCTACTCAAATGGTGGGCATATTCCTTCTGATTTTTTATATCTCGCGTATTGCCTCTGAGGGAAGGAGGAGAGACGAATTACGCATGATATAAGTAAGGCACATCTTTCAATATGAATGATGGAGTTTCATATTGAGAGAAGTTTTTATTTTTGATTGCCTTTGTGAGTATATTATGAAGAAATGCTGAGAGGGTGTTTGTCCTGTTGAAAAAATGTTGAGAATTTCTCAAAGGTAAAACGAATCAATATTGACATGAAACTAAAAGGTGTTATATCATCTTAATGAAACCAAAAGGTGTTATGTTTTAGTGACGAATAAAGGAGAATGAAAATGGAACAACAAAATACATTAAATGATATTAAACAAACAATCGTTTTTAACGCGTCTATTCAAAAAGTTTGGAGTGTAGTATCGACTGCAGAGGGGATTGCCTCATGGTTTATGCCGAACGATTTCAAATTAGAAGTAGGACATGAATTTCATGTGCAATCACCATTTGGGCCATCACCATGTAAAGTGTTAGAAATCGATGAGCCAAATCACCTCTCTTTCTCATGGGATACAGATGGCTGGGTCGTTTCATTTAATCTGAAAGACCTAGGAGATAATAAAACAGAATTTACGTTAATTCACGGCGGCTGGAAACATCCTGATGAAATTCTTCCGAAAGCGAATGCGAAGAGCTCTATTATTCGCGACAGAATGAGCGGAGGCTGGGTAGCGATTGTAAATGAAAAACTGAAAAAGGTTGTCGAAGGTTAAGTGCCCTCTTCAGCAGCGAAATATGATGTATTTCAAGCAATTGCTGATCCAACCCGCCGAGAAGTAATACGGTTATTAAGCGATAAAGAGTTACCGATTTCAAAAATAACAGATCATTTTCCGATGAGCCGTACGGCTGTTGTGAAGCATCTTCATATCCTTTCAGAAGCGAATTTAGTAAGTGGAAGAAAAAGCGGGAGAGAGAAGATATATCGCCTGCATCCAGAACCATTAGAGGAATTACAACAGTGGCTCTCGTACTATGAACGTTTTTGGGATAATAAATTGTCTATGCTTAAACATATTGTGGAGAATGAAGAGTAAAAGAGGATGACCATTTCGGTCATCCTCTTTTATTGCTCACTTGTTTGTTTAGCTGGCTTTAGTAAGAGCCAAGCAATAATTAAAGTTAATACTGCTAATGCAAAAGTACTCATATAAATGACGTGCACACTTGATGCTAATGCGGATTGAGACTCGGTTGCTACGTTTGCTGTAGCTCCGCCGTGTCCGCCAGAAGAAACAAGATCAAGATTTTTAATGCCACGCGCGTGAATCATCGTATTGAAGATTGTTCCGAAGATTGCAGCACCTAATGTTTGACTAAATGTATTAATAAATGTGTTTAAACCGACGGCTGTCCCGCGCGTATGTGCTGGTACAGCTGCTTGAATTGTTACCATGTAAATAGGTGTTACAAGCCCCATTCCTAAGCCGAATAATCCGACTGCTACATAAATAAGGAATGATGGTGAGTCCGTTGACAATGTAAATAATAAGAACGTAGCAACTGATAAAATGCTAGCTCCAAGTAAAATAATTTGTTTCGTTTTTAATTTGCCAACTAAGTTACCCGAGAACATAGCACCGAATGTCCACATAACAGGAATCGGCATTAAAATGAGTCCAGCTTCTGTTGCATTTTTTCCTAAAACACCTTGGCTCCATATTGGAAGATACACTGTAATACTAATAATCATTGCACCAGCAATCAGTGTTAGTATGTTTATTGTAGATAATGTGCGATTAGAGAAAAGTGCTAGCGGAATTAATGGTTCCGGAGACTTTTTCTCGATGTATAAGAAAAGAATGAATGAAACAGCGGCAAAGATTAATAGGCCGATAATTGAAATGTCTCCCCAGTTTTGCTTACTGCTACCTGTTAATAATGCGTATAGTAGAGCAATCGTACTTAATGAGAAGACTGTTGCACCAAGGTAATCGATATGTTGCTTAGATGACTTAATCGATTCCTTATAATAAATTGCGATCATTAAGCAAGCGATAATTCCAAATGGAACGTTTAAGAAGAAGATATAACGCCACGAAAGAGAATCAACTAAAAATCCACCTACTAACGGCCCGATAACACCAGATACACCCCAAACGGCACTCATCCAGCCTTGTGCTTTCGCGCGGTCTTTTGCTTCGCTATATAGGTCCCCAATAATTGTCATAGTAATTGGCATAACAGCACCAGCACCTATACCTTGAAGAGCACGGAAGAAGATTAATTGTTCCATTGATGTAACGACTCCGCATAGTGCAGAACCGATTAAGAAGATTGTTGCTCCAATGAGCAGAACTTTTTTACGACCGAACAAATCAGCTAGCTTTCCGTATATTGGAGTCGAAACTGCTGTGGCAAGCATATAAATTGCGTAAACCCAGCTAACAAGTTCGACGCCTGACAGGTCACTCGTTATACGAGGGATTGCTGTACTAACAATCGTTCCTTCTACCGCAGAAAGAAACGTCATTAGCATTAAAGACATCATGACTTTTTTTCTCATTTGTTTTCCCCTTACCCTTTTTCTAATATTCAACAATATAAAATATAAAGGTACTAAGGTATATAAAGCAACAAAAAAGCATGAGGGGTTCGGCATTTTTCGTTGGTAAGGCGATATATCCTATAGAATTGCTAATATAATTTCATGAACCTATAAAAAAAGAAACAGGGAAGTCCTGTTTCTTCTTTAATATTGCATTTTCGCGTTTTCTCCAGCTGTCGTTCCAGCAATTCTACCAGTAACGAGAGCAGATGTAATATTATAGCCGCCAGTATAACCGTGAATATCAAGAACTTCTCCGCAGAAATATAAGCCATTTGTGAATTTAGAAGACATTTCTTTCGGATTAATTTCTTTAACGGATACACCGCCGCCAGTAACGAATGCTTTTTCAATTGACTGCGTACCATTTACATTCACAGTAAATTCTTTAAAGTCTTTCACAAGTGCACGAATCTTCTCATGAGAAACTTGTCCAGCTTGTTCGCTACCGTCAATTTCATTTTTTTCTAATAAAAATAGGAAGTAACGCTCAGGAACGTAACCTTTTAACACGTTTTTAATTCCTTTTTTCGGATCTTCCTTCATTTGTTTTAGCATGCGCTGGAATAGTTGCTCACTATTTTCTTCTGGCAATGCATCGATGCTCATTTGCACTGTATTCGTTTTGAACTTTTTCAGTGCTTTCACAACGAATTGACTACAGCGAAGGGCAGCAGGACCAGATAAGCCGAAATGAGTGAAGAGCATATCCATTTTGTGAGAAATAATAGCTTTTCCTTTTGGATTTAATACACTTAAGTTTACGTCTCGTAAAGCGAGTCCTTGCAGTGAACGGTCTCGAATAAATGGTTCGTTTGAAAGGATGGGTACTTCTGTTGGGAATAATTCTGTAATTGTATGACCAGCTTTTTCAGCCCAAGCATATCCGTCCCCAGTAGATCCAGTTTGCGGAACAGATTTTCCGCCAACAGCGATAACGACGTGATTTGTGTCTAACACTTCGCCTGTTTGTAGTACAACTGCTTTCGTTTGACCATTTTCATATTCAATCGTTTCAACAGGTGTATTCGTACGGATCTTTACACCCAAATCTTTTAATCGTGTTAAAAGTGAGTCTACTACCGATTGCGCTTTATTTGAAACAGGGAACATGCGGCCATGATCCTCTTCTTTCAGTTTTACGCCGAGATTTTCGAAGAATGTAATAATATCTTCATTATTAAAAATAGAAAAAGCGCTGTATAAGAAGCGGCCATTTCCTGGTATATGTTTAACGATCTCATCAAGTGGTAGACGGTTCGTTACGTTACAACGGCCACCGCCAGAAATCGCAAGTTTACGCCCTAATTTATTTCCTTTATCAAGAAGTAAGACGCTTGCGCCTTCTTCTGCAGCACCGATTGCAGCCATTAGCCCAGAAGGCCCGCCGCCGATGACAATAACATCATAATGCATAATATATCGACCTCATTTTCTACATTTCCTGCCTAAAAGAATAGCATGTTTTCTCTTAAAAGAAAAATAGAGTGAAGTACTGCTTAAGGGGAGAATTGTGGTACAATACAAAAGTTAGAGTTCAGCACGATCCAGCTATTTGTGGGCAATAAGACTAAAACTTTAAGATTTAGGAGAAATAAAGAGGGAGTCTAGTAACCCATAAATGCCCGATTAGTACGAGCTAATAATCAGTAGGGAAGAACACCCTCACTGATTAAAGTTTCACTTTATGTAGATGTAGGAGGATTTTTGTATGTCCGATTCGAAATTTTTGCGCGGAACGCTTATCGTTACGTTAGGGACATTTTTAGTAAAGTTCTTAGGCATGATTTACGTTTTTCCATTTCATGCGTTAGTAGGCACAGAAGGCGGAACGCTCTATACATATGGATACATTCCATATACGATCTTTTTAAGTATCGCAACGGCAGGTGTGCCGCTTGCTGTTTCAAAATTTGTTTCCAAATATAACGCACTTGGCGATTATAAAACGAGCCGGAGAATGTTCCGCTCGGGAATGGTTATGATGATAGTAACAGGAGTTCTTTCATTCTTAGTTCTATACATGACGGCGCCGTTGTTTGCAGAAGCAATGCTTGGTAAACAAAGTGTACACAGTAATGTAGGAGAAGTTACGACGATTATTCGTCTTGTAAGTTTTGCGCTTATTGTTGTACCAGCAGCGAGTTTAATTCGTGGTTATTTCCAAGGTCACCAATCGATGGGACCAACTACTGTTTCGCAAATTATTGAACAAATTATTCGTATTGTCTTTTTATTAGCAGGTAGTTTTATCGTTATTAAAGTACTTGGCGGTACAGTTGCAACAGCAGTTGGGGTAGCGACATTTGCTGCGTTCGTTTCAGCAGTTGGAGCGCTCGGTGTCCTCATTTGGTACTGGTTAAAACGTAAAAAACATTTGGATCAATATTTAATTGAACAAACTGTACCAGAGTCGACAGTGAGTACCGTTCAATTGTTTAAAGAATTATTTGCATATGCGATTCCTTACGTTGTAATTGGGTTAACAATTCCTTTATATCAACAAATTGATACATTAACATTTAACTCAATTATGCAGGCGATTGGTCAAGGTGATATCGCAGAGCGAGCACTCGGTATTTTCACAATGTGGACGCATAAATTAATTATGATTCCTGTATCACTTGCAACAGCGTTTAGCTTAACGCTTGTGCCAGCGATTACAAAATCGTTTACTGAAAAACAACATCGTTATTTAAAATTACAAATTACACAAACATTCCAGGCAAATATGTTTTTAACATTGCCAGCAGTTATCGGTATTTCTACACTGGCATATCCGATTTATACAGCGTTTTACGACTCAGATCCACTAGGTGGACAAGTATTAATGTGGTATGCGCCAGTTGCGTTGTTATTTGCTTTATTTACAGTAACAGCGGCGATTCTACAAGGGATTAATCAACAAAAACATGCGATTGTCGCGCTTATTATGGGTGTTATTTTGAAATTCGTATGTAACGTAATCTTTATTCGTTATTTCGGTACAGTTGGAGCAATTTTAGCAACTGCAGTTGGCTTCTTAGCCTCTGTATGGTATACGAATAGACAAATCAAAAAACATGTACACTATTCATTTGGTGTTGTATATAAGAGAACATTCCAAATTGCAGTATTAACACTTGTAATGGTCGTGGCGGTAAAACTATCACAATGGCTGCTATCCTTCATGATTTCGCCTGATGGCCGTATTGGAGCTCTTATAACAGTTGTGGTTTGTGCAGGTATTGGTGGTCTTGTTTACGGATTATTAGCAATTCGCACAGGAGTACTTGAAAGAGTATTTGGCGGAGAAGCGTTAGAGAAAATTCAACGTAAACTTGGTAGTAGATTTAAAATAAAGTTGAAATCAAAAGGGGCGTAATTACGTCCCCTTTTCTATGATAAACAAAGAAGGTGAAAAACGTGAGATTAGATAAATTATTAGCGAATATGGGATATGGAAGTAGAAAAGAAGTAAAGAAATTATTGAAAGACGGCGTTGTAAAAATTGACGGAACGCCAGTGAAAGATGCGAAGGTTCATGTAAATGTAGAAGAGCAAGAAGTTATGATTCACGGTGAAGTTGTGGAATATAAAGAGTTTGTTTATTTAATGATGCACAAACCACAAGGTGTTATTTCAGCGACAGAAGATGATAACCATGAAACGGTAATAGATTTATTAGAATTAGAAGACGCAATCTTTGATCCGTTCCCAGTTGGAAGGCTTGATATCGATACAGAAGGTTTCTTATTGATAACAAATGATGGGAAGTTATCGCATCAATTATTATCTCCGAAAAAGCATGTGCCGAAAAAATATTACGCGCACGTTGCAGGAGTAGTAACAGAAGAGGATGTAAAAGAGTTTGCTAAAGGTGTTATTTTAGACGATGGTTATGAAACGAAGCCAGGTGCACTTACAATATTAAAAAGCGATGATATTTCTGAAATTGAGCTTGTCATTACAGAAGGGAAATTCCATCAAGTGAAGCGTATGTTTGAAGCGGTAGGGAAAAAAGTTGTTTATTTAAAGAGAACAGAAATGGGACCGTTAGTATTAGATGAAGAACTAGAACTTGGGCAATACCGAGAGTTAACAGACGAAGAAGTGGAAATGTTAAAAACATATCAAGTAGATACTGAAAAGTAGTGCTGTTTTAAGGCGCAGAAAAGACCCCTTTCTAATGAGTTAGAAAGGGGTATGTATTTATTTACATACAATTATTTTTTCATTATGAGGTCATTCTCACTTTCTTTCCTGTTGTTGTCCACTTACCGCGGCAAGGGCTATACACGAGTTCATTAAACTGCAACACATTTAGATCACGTTGTATCGTTCGTGGTGTGATCCCGAACTCATCTACAAGGTCTTTCGTCGTTACCGTTCCGTTTTCATTGATGTACATATAAATCGATTTAATGCGTGTTAGCATACGAGTAGTTGTAGGTTTCAAGAGAAAACCACTCCTCTACTAGTTTTTTTGACCCCATTCAGGAAAGAAGGTCGTTACTACCATTGTACTCTACATGATAAAATTCATGCTTTAATCTACTTAAATTTTACAAAAGTTTAACAAATATTCATATAGAAAAATATTGGTAGTTGACATTGTATATATGGTCAGTCAACTAAATCATAAAATTCTACGTAAAACGCCAAATTCCTGCAAATTTTTTTAAGAAAATAAAAGAAAAACTAATGGGAAATATCTGAAAAATTACAATTGTTCGGTATTTAATATTCGTGTATGGCATAAGAGATTTCGGTTTGCTATGATGAAAGAGATAATATAGTGAAGGATGGATGCGTGATGTCAGCGATTAATTGGACAGAAGAAGTTACGAAACGAAAAGATGATTTAATTCGTGATACACAACAATTTTTGCAAATTAAAAGTGTATGGGAAGAAGAATCGGCGAAAGAGGGCGCACCATTCGGTGAAGGTGTAGAAAAAGCTCTATCTTTCATGTTACATAAAGGAGAAGCTGAAGGTTTTGCTTCTAAAAATTTAGAAGGATATGCAGGTCATCTTGAAATGGGACAAGGAGAAGAATTAGTAGGTATTCTTTGTCACGTTGACGTTGTACCAGAAGGAGACGGATGGACGACTCCAGCATATAGTGCGGATATTCGCGACGGAAAGATTTTTGCACGCGGTGCAATTGATGATAAAGGTCCAACGATGGCAGCTTATTATGCGATGAAGATTGTGAAAGAATTAGGTTTGCCGCTTTCAAAACGTGTTCGTATGATTTTAGGAACAGATGAGGAAAGCAATTGGAAATGTGTAGATCACTATTTTAAAAATGAAGAAATGCCAACAATCGGTTTTGCGCCAGACGCGGACTTTCCAATTATTAATGCAGAAAAAGGAATTTCTGATATACAAGTTGTGCAAAATGGTAGCGAAGAGAAAAATGGTGCATATGAACTTGTTTCATTTGAATCAGGTCG
The DNA here is from genome assembly GCF_001884105.1 of Bacillus luti. Classification (GTDB taxonomy): domain Bacteria; phylum Bacillota; class Bacilli; order Bacillales; family Bacillaceae_G; genus Bacillus_A; species Bacillus_A luti. The sequence continues at coordinate 18,330 of NZ_MACI01000013.1, forward strand.
TCGCTTAAATATGGTTCCTGATTTTGCAGAAGCGATTGTTACAGGAGAAGATGTAAATGCACTTACAGTAGCATATGAAGAGTATCTACAAACTGCTAAAAAAATAGGGAAATCAACTATAGAAGGAAATACAGTGACGTTGCAAATAGAAGGAATTTCAGCGCACGGATCTACTCCTGAAAAAGGAGTGAATGCAGGTTTATTATTAACAAACTTCTTAACTACAGTTTCCCTTGATGGAAAAGCAAACTCATTTGCGACATTTGTAACAGAAACATTTACAGGAGATATTTTAGGAGAGAAAGCTGGTATTTCTTATAAAGACGATATTAGCGGACCATTAACAGTGAATGTCGGTAGACTTTCTTATACGAAAGAAAATGGTGGGAATTTAGGGTTAAACGTACGTTACCCAGTTACGACTAACTTTGAAGAAACTATTGCGAAGTTAAAAGAGTATGTTGGCACTCATGGATTTGAAGTAGCTGACTATTCTAACTCTCGCCCGCATCACGTTGATAAAGATCACGAATTAATTCGTACACTGCAACGTGTATATGAAGAACAAACAGGAGAAAAAGCAGAACTATTAGCAATCGGCGGCGGTACTTACGCTCGTTCATTGAAAGCTGGTGTTGCATTTGGCCCGTTGTTCCCTGGAAAAGAAGAACTTGCGCATCAAAAAGATGAGTACATTGAAATTGAAGATTTACTAAAAGCAACAGCGATTTATGCGCAAGCAATTCATGAATTAGCGAAGTAATGGATATGTAAATAATGACCGCTCTCTACTTTAGAGGGCGGCTTCTTTTTACCTGAATGAGATAAGAAAGAAAAGCAACAATAAAAAGAAGGAGACGATGTATATGGATAGGCATTATTTTGTCGCAATCACTTTACCGAATCATATAAAAGAAGTGCTATCTAACTATAAAGAAGATATGAAGGAGGAATTACCATTTCGCTCGTGGGTACATAAGGAAGATTATCATATTACCCTTTCTTTTTTAGGAAGTGCGACAGAGGAACAGTTAGAAGGGGTAAAGAATGGATTACACACACTTACAGAAATGAAAGAGCTATCGTTCACATTACAAGGCTTTTCAACGTTTGGCATGGAAGATAGACCACGTATTTTTTGGGCGAAGGTAAGTGAGAATCACGATTTGTTTCAGTTACAAAAGCGCGTGCATGCTATTTGTGAAGAAAATGGGTTTTCTCTAGAAACACGCCCATACCATCCACACATTACTGTTGCCCGTAAATGGGTAGGAGAAGAACCGTTTCATTTAGAACATATAAAAGGAGTGCCTGAAATATCATTTCAAGCGGATACGATCACTTTATACGAATCTCACGTGAAAGAAACACCCAAATATAAATCAATTGCTGAAATAAAACTACAAAAATAGAATGTATGAAAACGTTTTTTATGCAGGTGAATATACTATAGAGAAGAATGGAGTTACTGTATAGAGTTTTGCTCATAAGAAAAGTCGTATGATTTGCAGCTCGTTTAATCCCGCAGCTACATGAGTGGAGATGTCTCCACTCATTCAAGTTTCACTTTATTTTAACTTTGAGAATGATGGTGATTTTTTTATGTTGAAAGTAAAACGTCCATTTGATGCCTATTTAGATGAAATGAATAAAATTACAATTTTGCTCCCACATGCGTATGGAACAAGTCGGACATTTCGTTTGCAAGAAGGAACCAATGTGAAAGATTTACCGATTGCTCATACGATTGCGCTTCCGGATGCAACGAAGTATGAGTGCTTTATAGAAGAGCCGCTAGATGTGGGAAAGTATTATACAGTACGAGATGAACGGAATGAAGAAACGGATTTACAAATAGGTGCTGTGATTCGAACAGAAATTTTCGATGAAAAGTATTATTACGAAGGTACAGATTTAGGTGCTGTACATCAAAAAGAAGTAACAACATTTAAAGTATGGGCTCCAACTGCAAGACTTGCGAAAGTAAGAATTTATAAAAGTGATAAAGAATATACCGACCATGAAATGCATAGAGGAGAAAACGGAGTTTGGACTCATGCATTGCAAGGGGATTTAGGCGGAGCGCAATATACATTTCTTGTTTGTATTAACTTAATATGGAATGAAGCGGTGGATCCTTACGCAAAGTCGGTGACTGTAAATGGGAAATATGGCGTTGTAATCGATTTGGAAAAAACGCATGTAACAAAACGAGAGGAATTATCACCATTACAGTCAATGACAGATGCGATATTGTATGAACTGCATATTCGTGATGCGACTATTCATCAGGGCAGTGGAGTGAATAAAAAAGGAACATATAAAGGGTTAATGGAAGAGGGAACAACGGGACGAAATGGGACGCTAACGGGATTATCTCACATAAAAGATTTAGGTGTTACACATGTTGAACTATTGCCTTTACATTGTTTCGGTGGTGTAAATGAGGCGAATCCTTCCGCCGTATACAATTGGGGTTACAATCCACTATATTACAATGCCCCAACGGGATTTTATGCTACAAACCCTTCGGATCCTTATAACAGGATTATAGAGTGTAAACAACTGATTGAAACATTTCATGAGAACGGCATTAGGGTGATTATAGATGTTGTATATAATCATGTGTATGAAAGAGAGCTATCATCATTTGAAAAGCTTGTCCCAGGATATTATTTTCGTCATGGTGAAGATGGTATGCCTTCTAATGGGACGGGAGTTGGAAATGATATAGCATCCGAGCGGAAAATGATGAGGAAATTCATTATAGAGTCTATTTTATATTGGCTTACTGAATACAATGTTGACGGATTTCGATTTGATTTAATGGGGATTTTAGATATTGAGACGATGAATATAATAGAAAAAGAAGTACGAAACAGAAAGCGTGATGCACTTTTATTAGGAGAAGGGTGGGATTTGCAAACACCACTATCTCTTGAAGAAAAAGCAATATTAAATAATGCAAAGAAAATGCCACATATCGCGCAATTTAACGATCAATTTCGTGACGGGATAAAAGGAAGTACATTTCATATAAATAAACGTGGGTTTGCGTTTGGTGGACATGTAGACTGCCATCATTTGCAATATATAGCATCCGGTAGTCTTCTAAGTATGAAAGAAACAGGGTTGTTTCTAGAGCCGGTGCAAAGTATTAACTATGTAGAATGTCACGATAATATGACGATGTGGGATAAACTAGTGCGTAGTAATGACGAGTCGGAAGAGGTTTTGAAAAAACGTCACCTTCTTGCAAGCGCAATGGTTATCCTTTCACAAGGTATACCTTTTTTACATGCGGGGCAGGAGTTTTATCGCACGAAGAAAGGAAATGAAAATAGTTATAATGCAAATGATGAAATTAATCAATTAGATTGGGATCAAAAAGAGAAAGAGATGGAGACCGTTAATTATATAAAAGGATTAATTGCGATCCGTAAAGAGCATGGGGCATTCCGATTACAAAACGCAGACCTTATAAAAAAGCATATGACCTTTTTACAAACATCTACAGAAGTACTTGCATACCATTTGCAACATGTAGAATCATTTGGACCGTGGAAAGAGATTGTCGTTTTATTGAATAGCAGTTTGGAAGCTAAAACGGTGCAACTGCCAAAAGAAGAAACGTGGCATGTGTTAGTAAACGAAAAGCAAGCGAAAATAGAGCCAATTTCTTCTTTTAGAGGAAAGGAACTTAGCCTCGCTCCAATTAGCACGTATATATTGACGATAATGTGACAAATCGCTACTTGACGATGCGAATGTAATAAATGTAGAATTGACAAAGGTGACGATTTTGATAAGTTGTCATTCTATGAGTGGTTTTGTAAAATAAAATAGAGAGTCTTTGGTATATGCCAAGATTTCTTTTCGTTTACAGTAAAATATATGAATCCACAACATGTGTAGAAATGTTGCGGTTTTTCTTTTCATAACTATAAAAGATAAGGATTTGTTAACGGGTAATGAATATGGAATGGTTGGAACAATTATTAGGAAAAGAGTGGAGTCTTGTACCGGCTGGTGGAGTGACGGGCGATGCATATATTGCGCAAAATGGACAACAGAAGTTATTTTTAAAGCGGAATACATCGCCCTTTTTAGCGGTATTGTCAGCAGAAGGAATTGTTCCAAAATTACTTTGGACAAGAAGGGTAACGAACGGTGATGTAATTTCTGCTCAAAAATGGCTTCCGGGACAGAAGTTAGAGCCAGAGGACATGAAACTAGAACGTGTTGCGAAACTTTTGAAAAAAATACACTCCTCTAAAGCACTGGTGCAGATGATTCAAAGACTGGGGAAGCAGCCGCTTCACGCACAAGAGTTATTACAACAACTGCAACTTGTTTTAAGAGGAGATATAAGAGTTGATGAAACAATTCAGCAAGGTCTTCAATATTTAACGGATGCATTAAAAGATATTGAATACAATGAATTCGTTGTATGTCATTGTGATGTAAATCATAACAATTGGCTATTGTCAGATGAAGATGAGTTGTTTCTAATTGATTGGGATGGAGCTGTAATTGCTGACCCAGCTTTAGACCTCGGTATGTTATTATATTGGTACATTCCGCGCCAAGAATGGAGTAAATGGCTCGGATATTATGATATTGAAATGGATGAATCACTGCTTAGGCGTATGAGATGGTATGTAATAGCACAAACGATTTTATCTATTCAATGGCACACAACAAAAAAACAGCAAGCAGAAGCTGAATATTGGCATCAATATTTACAGCAACTACTTGCTTCAGAGTAATACTTAAGAAAAATTGTCCATTCCAGCAATCCACTGAGTAAGTTGTTCTTGATTATTGGAAATGTGGTTGTCCAAATTAGAGGAAGATTTACCCGATTGACTATAAGAATATACATCGTTTAGCATTGCTTTAGCGTCACTATTTATATTATCGTTTGCGAGTAACGATTGAATGAGACGCTCTAATTGCTCGCATTCAGAAACTGTCCCGCAACAATCACTTTGGTGATTGACTAAAATATCTTTCAGCACTTCTAATTGATGTTGTTGATTAATTGGCATGAACGGATCATCCTTTCGATTGTTTTTCTCTTCCCAGAAAGGTAAGAGAAAAAGCTGCTTCGTCATGGAATGTTTAATGCTGTATGTAGTTTTTATCAAAATGGTACATCTTATACTTGAAAGAAACGGACCGAGTGCTCGTACGTACTTGGTTTTTTGTTTGGTAGATTGATTAAAACAGAAAGAAGGAATTATTCCTTTAAAATAGCTTTGTAAAGAGAGGGAAACATCTATGCGTTTAAGACATAAACCATATGCAATGGATCGAATTAATGAGTATTCACATATCGTAATCGGAAACCCAGAGGAGTGCGCGGGTAACTGGAAAGAAGTATTTGGAAATGAACAACCAATTCATATTGAAGTAGGTACAGGTCGTGGCCGCTTTATGTATGATATGGCAAAAGCAAATCCTCATATTAATTATATTGGAATTGAAAAATTCACAAGTGTTGTTGTAGATGCACTTGATAAATTAATTGAAGAAGAAGTACCGAACTTAAAGTTAATTAATAAAGATGCTGAAGATTTAACAGTTTTCTTTGCAAAAGGTGAAATTGATCGCGTTTATTTAAACTTCTCAGATCCATGGCCAAAGAAACGTCATACGAAGCGTCGTTTAACGTATAAAACATTTTTACGCAATTATGAAGAAGTGTTAGTAGAAGGCGGAGAAATTCATTTCAAAACAGATAACCAAAGTTTATTTGAATATTCTCTTATGAGTATGGCTGAGTATGGTATGTTACTAACGTACTTAAGCTTAGATCTTCATAACAGCGACTTTGAAGGTAACATCATGACTGAGTACGAAGAGAAATTCTCTAGTAAAGGTCATCGTATTTACCGAGTAGAAGCAAAATATCGTACAGAGCCTATGCAGTAATGCATAGGTTTTTTGTATCTAAAATAATCAGAATTTTATGTTAAAATCAATGGAAAGGGGGAGATGTAATGGAACAACTACAAATTGGAGATATAAAAGTGACGTGGTTAAAAGGCGGGAACACACATTTAGATGGGGGAGCAATGTTTGGTGTTGTGCCGAAAGTGCTTTGGTCACGTAAATATAAACATAACGAAACAAATCATATTTATCTACGAACAGATCCGTTACTTTTGCAAACGAAAGACGGTAATATGCTTATTGATTCCGGCATAGGGAATGGTAAATTGAATGAGAAGATGAAGCGAAATCAAGGTGTAACAGAAGAATCATCGGTTTATGAGTCATTAGAAAAACTAGGATTAAAGCTTGAAGATATTCATTATGTTTTAATGACACACCTTCATTTTGATCATGCATCTGGCCTAACAAAATGGGATGGAGATCACCTTGTACCGGCGTTTCCGAATGCAAAAGTTTACGTAAGTGAAACAGAGTGGAATGAAATGAGAAGTCCAAATATTAGATCCCGTAATACATATTGGAAGGAAAATTGGGAGCCGATTGTAGATCAAGTTGTTACGTTTCAGCAAGAAATAGAAATTACAGATGAAATAAAAATGGCGCATACAGGCGGTCATAGTGATGGACATGCAGTTATTGCTTTAGAAAGCCAAGGTGAAACGATGCTTCATTTAGCAGACCTATTGCCGACGCATGCACATCAAAATGTATTATGGGTAATGGCGTACGATGATTACCCAATGACATCGATTGAAAATAAGCAAAAGTGGATGAAGTATGGTGCTGAAAAAGAGGCGTGGTTTACGTTTTATCATGACGCATATTATCGTGCAGTAAAGTGGAATGAGGAAGGGCATATTGTAGAAAAGATAGAGCGGAAAACGAGTGTAGAAGCATAAAAACGGGGTGTTCCAGCGGTCTGTTGGAGCGTCCTCCTCTTTTGTTGTCGGTAAGTCGATATATCTCAATAATCGCTGATATAATTTCAATCACTATCCACAATTTCAAAAAAATAGGAGGTTCACCTAATGGGAACCCTCCTTTTTATGCTGCTATAACCTCTAAAACAGTACCTGTTTTAGCGTCAACTAAAAATTCAAATCGTTCTTGTATATCATCTAACATCGTTGTAAGACCGCCACGATAAACTTCGTATGCGACATCATATTTTTCAAATGTCTCCGGAACCATATGTACCCAAGAGCCAGTAATTTCACCTTTATGACTTAATGCTTGTTTCACCATTTTCAATGCTTTTTCTGAAGAAATATGGGATTGTTCTTGTACTTTGTTTGCAACGAAATAACCAGCTGCGAACCCAACGCCAAGACCTGCTACTAAACCTTTCCAGCTCATATATTCACCTCAATTCTATAAAATAAAAATAGTGTACCAATAATAATTATAAAGCAAATACAGCTAAAAAAGAAGAAACTAGAAACATTTCGAAAATTTCGTTACAATAAAAGAGGTATTCTACTAAGGTTTGAAAGAAGGGGACTTCGTGAATAAAGAGACATTACAATTATTTCGTACGTTAACAGAATTACAAGGTGCGTCAGGTTTTGAACATGATGTACGCCGTTTTATGAAGCAAGAATTAAGCAAATATGCTGATGAAATTGTACAAGACGGTTTAGGTAGCGTATTTGGTCTGAAAAAAGGGGACGAAACTGGCCCACGTGTTCTTGTAGCAGGTCATATGGATGAAGTAGGTTTCATGATTACGCAAATTACGAAAAACGGAATGCTTCGTTTTCAACCGTTAGGCGGCTGGTGGAGCCAAGTTCTATTAGCGCAGCGCGTACAAGTGATGACGAAGAATGGTCCTGTTATTGGGGTTGTTGGTTCTATCCCTCCTCATTTATTAAGTGACGCTCAACGTGCAAAACCGATGGATATAAAAAACATGTTAATTGATATAGGTGCAGATAGCTATGAAGATGCGATTGAAATTGGTGTAAAACCAGGACAACAAATCGTGCCAATCTGCCCGTTTACTCCGATGGCAAACGAAAAGAAAATCATGGCGAAAGCTTGGGACAACCGTTACGGATGTGGCCTTGCAATTGAATTACTAAAAGAATTAAAAGACGAAACATTACCAAACACATTATACTCTGGTGCGACTGTACAAGAAGAAGTCGGTCTTCGCGGCGCACAAACTGCTGCGAATATGATTCAACCAGACATCTTCTATGCGCTTGATGCAAGTCCAGCAAACGATGCTTCTGGTGACAAAACACAGTTCGGTCAATTAGGAAAAGGTGCTCTTCTTCGTATTTACGATCGTACAATGGTAACGCATAGAGGAATGCGCGAATTTATTTTAGATACAGCAGAAACACACAACATTCCGTACCAATACTTTATTTCACAAGGTGGTACAGACGCGGGCCGTGTACATACAAGTAACTCTGGTATCCCATCAGCAGTAATTGGTGTTTGCGCACGCTACATTCATACACATGCTTCTATTTTACATGTTGATGATTATGCAGCAGCGAAAGAACTCATTACGAAGCTTGTAAGAGCAACAGATAAAACGACGTTAGAAACAATTAAGAATAACGCGTAAGGAGGAAGGGCGAAAAACCCTTCTTTTTTTAGGTTGAATAGATGACCTAGCGATGAGTGGTGGCGGTTAGTGCCTAATGGTGTTCGAATGATGTATTAAGACCGCGGATAGGAAGAAAGAAGAGGCCTGTTTTTGTGTTTAGGACCAGTAATATTGTGGAAAGCGACCTTCTTTTATGGGTAGAAGGAATTCCCTGGTGGTGTGTGGTAGTGGTTGGTACTTAATTTGTGCCGAAGCGGATGTTAGAATGGAATGAAGAATTTTTATAGAGGTGAACGAAATGAAAGTAGTAGTTGGATCAAAGAATAAAACGAAGGTTGGAGCAGTGGAGAAGGTTTGGGGAGATGCTACAATTACATCCCTTTCTGTTCCTTCAGGAGTAGCAGCACAGCCGTTTTCAGATGAAGAGACGATGCAAGGAGCGATAAATAGAGCAAAACGAGCGCTCCAGGAAGGAGAAGCTCAAATTGGTATTGGGCTGGAAGGCGGCGTGATGAAAACGGCGCACGGTTTATTTATGTGTAACTGGGGTGCTTTGGCGACAAGTGACGGTAGAGTATTTGTTGCAGGAGGCGCTCGTATTAAATTACCAGATGACTTTTTAACGCCACTGGAAGAAGGAAAAGAGTTAAGCGAAGTGATGGAAGAATTTGTACAGCGAAAAGATATTCGTAGCCACGAAGGTGCTATCGGGATCTTTACAGATGATTATGTCAATCGAACGGAATTATTTGTACACGTTGTTAAGTTGTTAGTTGGACAATATAAGTATGATGAAAAGCAAGCATAAACCTTGCACCGTGCGCGATGTATGGTAGTATAAAAGAAAGATTATAACATGAAAAAAGCACTCGTTAGAGGAGGAAATATAGATGAAATCATTAGAAAGCATGGAGCAATTCCAACAATTAAAAAATGAAGAGAATGTAGTCTTTATGTTCTCAGCAGAATGGTGCCCAGACTGCCGCTTTGTAGACCCATTTATGCCAGAAGTAGAAGAGAAATATAGTGATTTCTCATTTTACTATGTAGATCGTGATGAGTTTATTGATCTATGCGTGAAATTAGACGTATTTGGCATTCCGAGCTTTGTAGCGTACAATAAGGGTGAAGAAACAGGTCGCTATGTAAACAAAGATCGTAAAACACAAGAACAAATCGAAGAGTTCATTGAAGGTTTAAAATAAGGCAATTTGCCAATTGAATTGTAAAACAACCTCTACCTTCGCGGGGGAGGTTATTTTTTTGGAAGGGAGGAAAAAGAGATGAAGATGACAAGTAAAAAGATGAAAGACGAGTTAATGAAGAAATTATCTCGTTCAGAATGGGACTTTCAGTATGATAGCGAGAAAGAAGTTCTACGTATTGAACAGAAAGACTCTAAAAAAGGTATTAACGTATCGCTTCCAGGAGTTGTGGCAAAATGGGAAGTGAATAAAGAAAAAGCAATTGAAGAGGTTGCCTATTACGTACAAGAGGCGTTAATTGCGATGCATAAAGAAGAAAATAGCGAGGCGAAAATTTTACCTGTTATTCGCTCTACTTCTTTCCCGAAACAAGCAGAAGAAGGAAATCCGTTTATTATGACGGATCATACGGCGGAAACACGTATTTACTACGCGCTAGATTCTAATAAAACGTATCGACTAATTGATGAGCGTTTATTACAAAAGTTAGAGCTTACAGAACAACAAGTACGTGAAATGGCATTATTCAATGCTCGTTCATTAGGGTATGAATTTAAGCAGGACACAGTAGCAGGTAATACATTCTACTTTTTAAACACAAACGATGGGTATGATGCGACGCGTATTTTAAACGAATCGTTACTACAATCGATGCGTGAAAAGATTTCTGGTGACATGGTTGTTGCTGTTCCTCACCAAGATGTATTAATTATTGCTGATATCGTTAACGAAATCGGTTATGATATTATTGCACAAATGACAATGAAATTTTTTGCCGAAGGGCATGTTCCGATTACATCACTTTCATTCGTATATGAAGATGGGGACTTTGAACCAATCTTTATTTTAGCGAAGAATCGGAAGAAGACAGATGGAAAAGAGAAAGGATGAACGAAGTGAACGTTTTTTACAACCTTGAAGGAATTGGTGACACTCTAATTGTTGCCTTACAAGATATTACTTTAGAGACTCGTGCTTTTGATCGCAAAGGAGATGTTGCTCGCGTTTATGATCGTGAAAGCAACGTAACGGGAGGATTCAACATCTTTAATGCATCTTCTTACTTAGAAGTAACAGAAACAGGTAACCTTACATTAACGAAAGAACTTGTTGAGAAAATCAACGAAATTTTAGCGAAGAACGGCTTTGAAGAAACAGTAGAAGCAGATCTTTCTCCGAAATTTGTTGTAGGCTATGTAGCTGAAAAAGAGAAACATCCAAATGCTGATAAGTTAAACATTTGTAAAGTAGAAATCGGTACAGAAACATTACAAATCGTATGTGGCGCACCGAACGTTGATGCAGGACAAAAAGTTGTCGTTGCAAAAATCGGCGCTGTAATGCCAAGTGGTATGCTGATTAAACCAGCTGAACTTCGCGGTGTTCCTTCTTCTGGAATGATTTGCTCTGCACGTGAATTAGAGCTTCCAGACGCTCCACAAGAAAAAGGTATTCTTGTATTAGAAGATAGCTTTGAAGTTGGACAAGAGTTTAAATTTTAATTGATGTAAGAAAAAATAGCCTCGCATATGTGGGGCTATTTTTTTGTGTGAAATTCCTAAGATTGTAACGTTTCTCTTTAAAAACTATATTGTATTTTAAAAATGAATTAGGTAAAATTTAGAAAAAAGAAGGGGAAGACGTATGAAACAACAACCCAAAATCGCAGCACTTCTGAAACGAATTGAAACTTCCAAACAGCAAGATATCGAGTTAGGTTCTTATGAAATATATTTGTTTAGTGAAAATGAAGTAGAAAAAGGACAAATCGGTTATCGATATGATAAACATAAAAATTCATTAATAAGTGAAGAACATGGAAAATGGAAAGAAGAATGGATTGTTATCGGATATGAAACAGATATGGGGGATCCGGTTTTCGTAAATGTAGTTGATGATGCTTATCTCGTTTATACAGCGGAGCGTGGTACTGAAACGTGGCAACCCGTTCATATTGGAAATATGGATGAGATTATAAAACAATTATAAAAAACTTTGAGACCGGTGCAAAGTGATGGGAGAAAAGCATGAAGTATATAAAAATAATGAGCATGATTGCATTCATTGGTATATATATGGGAGGTTGCTCACAAGAACAACCGAAAAAAGAGACAACATCTTCTATAAAAGAAACAAGTGAAAATAAAAAGGAAGACGCACCGGTAGAAAAACAGCAAGAAGAACAAGAGAAGAAAGAAGAACCGCAAGCAGTTCAAACGAATGAGCAAGTGGAGCATAAGCAGGAGGAAGTGCCGGCTGAGGAAAAGAAAGAGGAAGCTACGCCAGTGCAGCCAACTGAGCAACTTATGCAAAATAATGAACAAAAAGTAGAGAGTAATGAAAAACAAGGAAAGTTTCTCGTCGTTATTGATCCGGGGCATCAACAAAAAGCAAATTTAAATTTAGAGCCGATTGGACCAGGAGCAACGACGCAAAAATATAAAGTGACAGATGGTACAACTGGTGTTGTGACGAAAAAAAGAGAGGCTGCCCTTGTATTAGAAATGGCTTTCGTATTAAAAGAAAAGCTTGAAGCAAAGGGAATGCAAGTATTAATGACGAGGACGTCACAAGATGTTGATATAAGTAATAAAGAACGTGCGACATTTGCGAATGATCATAAGGCGAATTTATTTTTACGTCTTCATGCAGATGGTTCTGAAAATCCGAATCAAAGTGGATTCGCTGTATTGACGCCGGCAGAAGGAAGTCCGTATACGAAAGAGATTTATGCGGAAAGTCTTCAAATCTCTCAAACGATAGTAAATAAAATGAGAGAGAACCAGCAAGTGAAAGTAAATGGAATTAAGTTCAGGGATGATCTTTCTGGATTTAATTGGTCCAAAGTACCTGGCGTACTATTAGAACTTGGGTTTATGTCAAACCATGAAGAAGATAAAAAATTATCTGACCCGCAGTATGTAAATTCTTTATTGCAAAGTGTAACGGATAGTGTAGATGAATATCGGAAGAGTAAAGCTTAAACGCAGTCTTACATGTAAGGGTGCGTTTTTCCATATGAAAACACTCGTAAATTAGAATATTATGGATAAATATGACATGCTTAATTTTACCTGCACTTTTTTCCGAATGCTGATACAATAAAGGATGTTACTATTTAGTAGAAAGAGTGGTAAGCATGTTAGATTGGATGAAAAAGCTGTTTAACAAAGAGGAAGAACAAACAGCGATGAATAAAGAAGTACCAAAGCAAGTTGAAAGTCAGCCGAAAATTCCTCGTGTAAACCACTACACTGAAGCAAGAGAAGCGCAAATGGCAAGTAGGAGTGCAGGTAAATGCCGTTTTCCATTAGTACCAGATAATGGGTTCGATGAAGAGGATGTTATAGAAACAGGGCATTATGAAGAACAACCTGTTCAAGCTGTAACATATGAAAATCAGCCTATTCAAAGAGGAATCAAAGTGGAAAGAAGCAGACGACCGTATGTGGAGAAGGTAGTTCCTACATATGAAGAGCCGGAAGTGCAATATGAACCGGAGCGAGAGCCTGTCGTAAAGAAAACACCTGCACCAGCGCAAGAAAGTAACCGTAGACCATTTCGTCCAACAGAAATGATTTCGCCAATTTACGGATATAATCGTCCTTCTGTAGAGAAAAAGGAAGAAAAGCAGGAGGAAGTAAAGGAAAGAGAAGACCTTGAAATATCTGTAGAGGGAAAAGCGGTCGTTGATGCATGGTTAGAGAAAAAGGGATATACATTATCTGATTTCTCAGAAGGACAAGCAAAGATTTCTTCTAGTCATGAAGGCGTTAATCAGCAAGAGCAACAGAGTAAAAAGGAAGAAAAATCAGTTGTCGATCAATGGTTAGAGAAAAACGGTTATGAAATTGAGCGCCAAGTACCTTTAGTAGAAGAAAAAGAAGTGGTTCAAGAAATTAGTGCACCGCAGGAAGTTGTAGCGGATGAATTACTTCATAAAACGGTAGCTGAGCGCATGGAAGATGCAAAGCAAGAAAAAGATGTAGTGGTGCTAAACGAAAATATTTCACAAGAGAAATTAGTAGATTCTAAAGTAGAGCACGAGGATACAATACTATCAGAAGAAATTAAGCGTAATACAGAAATAGAACAACCTACTATTGAAGTAGAAAAACAAGCTCCAGAAGAATCAGTGATTGTCAAAGCAGAAGAAAAACTTGAAGAAACAATCATTGTGGAAATACCAGAAGAGTTAGAAGAAGAAACAAAAGAAGAAATAGAAGTAATTGCAGTAATTGCAGAAGCAGAAGAGTCAGAAGAAGTAGAAGTAATTGCAGAAGCAGAAGAGCCTGAGGAAGTGGAAGCAATTGCAGAAACAGAAGAGTCAGAAGAAGTAGAAGT
>NZ_MACI01000014.1 GCF_001884105.1 Bacillus luti
TTTGTCTTGTTTGTCTTGTTTGTCTTGTTTGTCTTGTTTGTCTTGTTTGTCTTGTTTGTCTTGTTTGTCTTGCTTGTCTTGTTTGTCCTGTTTGTCTTGTTTGTCTTGTTTGTCTTGCTTGTCCTGTGTGTCTAGTTCATGCGAGTCTGCATTTAATTCAGAATCCTCTTCCTGTTTATAACTTTTATTTTGAAACTGTATTCTATAAATCTTCATTCTATTCTTTTTTCTATGCTTTGGCATGGGAATCCCCTTTCAAAATACTTTATTTTATTCTATTCTATGTAATTTAATAGAGTTTGACTGGACAATAGTTAGACGAGTATCTTGAATAGGTATTTGTTTTTGATTTGATTCGAAATATTATATTTTTCGTTATTATATTTTCATGTTTTAAAAAAAAATAGTGTTTTTTTGTTTTAAATACAACTAGACAACTAAACACTAATCTATTTTCATACAGTTATGTGTTAAAAGCGTGTTGTTTTATAACACACTGTGTGTTTTTCGAGGGACACACTAATTGAAAGCGTTAACACACAAAGAAAAAGCTCAAAAAAGTGTTGATTTTAGCGGTTTTGAAAAGTTGGCACGCTACTTGCATTAATAAATAGCGTAAAGAAAAATAAATAACATAAATTTTTTATACTACACAAGGGGGATTTTCAAATGAATATTTTATTATGTTGCTCAGCAGGGATGTCTACAAGTTTACTAGTTACAAAAATGGAAGCGGCTGCAAAAGCTCGCGGTCTAGAAGGAAAGATTTGGGCTGTATCTGGGGATGCAGTAAAAAACAATATCGATCAAGCAGATGTATTATTACTAGGACCACAAGTTCGTTACATGCTTTCTTCAATGAAAACGCTTGCTGATGAGAAAAACATTGGAATCGATGTTATTAATCCAATGCACTACGGCATGATGAATGGAGAAGCAGTTTTAGATCACGCATTAACACTTAAAAAATAATTAGGGGGGAAGCGAAATGCAAAAGTTTATTGCATTTATGGAGAAGTATTTAGTTCCAGTCGCAGGTAGAATTGGGTCGCAGCGTCACTTAGTTGCGATCCGTGATGGATTTATCGCAGTTATGCCTCTTATCTTAGTTGGATCATTTGCAATACTTGTTAATAACTTACCAGTGGATGCATTCCAAAAACTTATGAAAGGTGCATTCGGGGACGTTTGGAAAGATATCGGCGGTGGTATGTGGGCAGGTTCCTTCGCTATACTGGCCCTCATAGTTGCAGTAGGGATAAGTTATAATTTAGCGAAATCTTACGGCGTTGACGCGTTGTCAGCAGCAATTATTACATTCGGTGCCTTAATTATTATTTCTCCGACAACGCCAAAAGAAGGCGGTATTGATTTAGCATGGACAGGATCACAAGGTTTATTCGTTTCTATCATTGTAGCTCTTCTTGTAACAGAGGTATTTAGGTTCTTTGTTCAAAGGGATATTACAATTAAAATGCCAGATGGTGTTCCACCAGCAGTAATGAAATCATTCGCAGCGTTAGTTCCAGCATTCGTTATTTTAATCGTAACAGCAAGTATTCAATTAGCAGTGAAATTAGCAGGAACAAGTATTCATAAAATCGTATTTGAAACAATTCAAGTACCATTACAAGGTTTAGCAGGTACATTACCAAGTGCAATTATTGTAGCGTTACTTATTCACGTATTATGGTTCTTCGGATTACATGGTCCTAATATCGTTGGTGGTATTATTGACCCGATTTATTTACCAGCATTAGAAAAAAATATTAAATTATTTAACGATGGTATGTCTGCATATGACGTACCGCATATTTTCACAAAACCTTTCTTTGATGTATATGTATATATCGGTGGATCAGGTGCAACATTAGCATTCCTAGTAGCGGTAATGCTTGTTGCAAAAAGTGCACAGCTTCGTGGTGTAGGCCGTGTATCTATCGGTCCTGGTTTCTTTAACATTAACGAACCAGTTATTTTCGGTACACCAATTGTATTAAACCCAGCGTTAATCATTCCATTCGTACTTACACCAGTTGTATTAGTAATTACTTCTTATACAGCAATTTCTTTAGGATGGGTGCCAAAAACAGTTGCTTTAGTTCCATGGACAATGCCACCAATCTTTAGTGGGTATCTTGTAGCAGGCGGAAGCATCGCTGGTGCAGCATTACAAGTAGTAAACTTTGCGATTGCAGTAGTAATTTACTATCCATTCGTATTAATGTGTGACCGTACGTATGTACAAGCTGCAAAAGCTGAAACAAAAGGAAGCGACAATTCAGTATCACTTTAAAAAGTATTATTCTGACGAGTTTTTATAGCTCGTCAGAACAATTACCTTTATATCATGTTCAAAAAGATGAAATACATCTATAAGAACACCAAACTATCATTAATAAATTAATACTTTAATAGAGATGTTCAAACTGAAGGGGTATTTAAATCGGTTGAACCATAATAGAGAGGGCGGTAATTATGATGACTACAGCAGAACAAATTCCATTCCAATTGATTTTAAATAGTGGTAATGCACGAAGCTTTGCAATGGAGGCACTTCAATTTGCCAAACAGGGGAAAATGGCAGAGGCTGATGAAGCGATGGTAAAGGCGAAAGAAGCGATTAATGAAGCGCATCATTTCCAAACAGAGCTCATACAATCAGAAGCAAGAGGAGAAAAAACAGAGATTAGTGTTCTTTTAATTCACGCACAAGATCATTTAATGAATGCGATTACAGTAAAAGAATTAGCAGCAGAATTTATTGACCTTTATAAAAAGTTAGAAGCGAAAGGGGAATAAAGCATGACTGGAATTAAAATTGCTACAATCGGCGGTGGATCTAGTTATACACCAGAGTTAATTGAAGGATTTATTAAACGTTATGATGAGCTTCCTGTTCGTGAAATTTGGTTAGTAGATATTGAGGCAGGAAAAGAAAAGTTAGAAATCGTTGGTAACTTAGCGAAACGTATGGTGAAAAAATCAGGTTTACCAATTGAGGTACATTTAACGCTTGATCGCCGAGAGGCATTGAAGGATGCTGACTTCGTAACAACGCAGCTTCGCGTTGGTTTATTAGAAGCACGTGCAAAAGATGAAGCAATTCCGTTAAAATATGATGTAATCGGTCAGGAAACGAATGGTCCTGGTGGTTTATTCAAAGCACTGAGAACGATTCCTGTTATTTTAGATATTTGTAAGGATATGGAGGAGCTTTGTCCGAATGCATGGTTAATTAACTTTGCGAACCCAGCAGGTATGGTAACAGAAGCGGTTCTTCGTTATACAAATATTCAAAGAGTAGTTGGTCTATGTAACGTTCCAATTGGAATTCGCATGGGTCTTGCAAGATTACTGGAAGTAGATGCAAGTCGTGTCCACGTTGATTTTGCAGGTTTAAATCACATGGTATACGGATTAGACGTATATTTAGATGGCGTAAGTGTAATGGATCGTGTGTTAGAGCTTGTAACAGATCCGGAAAAGCAAATTACGATGGAAAATATTGCAGCGCTTAACTGGGAGCCAGACTTTATTCGCGGCCTTCGTGCAATTCCATGCCCATACCACCGTTACTACTACAAAACACGTGAAATGTTAGAAGAAGAGAAAGAAGCTTCGGTTGAAAAAGGTACACGTGCAGAAGTAGTAAAACAATTAGAAGATGATTTATTCGAGTTATATAAAGACCCGAACTTAGATATTAAACCACCACAATTAGAAAAACGTGGAGGCGCTTATTATAGTGATGCAGCATGTAGCTTAATTACATCTATTTACAATAATAAAGGTGATATCCAGCCTGTTAATACACGAAACAACGGAACAATTGCAAGCTTACCACATGATTCTGCTGTTGAAGTGAACTGTATTATTACGAAAGAAGGTCCAAAACCAATTGCGGTCGGAGATCTTCCAGTACCAGTTCGCGGTTTAGTACAACAAATTAAATCATTTGAGCGCACAACAATTGAAGCTGCTGTTACAGGTGATTATCATAAGGCGCTGCTTGCTATGACAATTAATCCACTTGTACCATCAGATAAAGTTGCAAAACAAATTTTAGATGAAATGTTGGAAGCACATAAAGAATATCTTCCACAATTCTTCAAAAAGGTAGAGAAGTAAAAAGCGGCGCTATTTAGCCCGCTTTTTTTCTTATATTAGTAGGAGGGATTTAAGTGATTCAATTAATCGTAAATGCAGATGATTTCGGGCTTACAGAAGGTACAAATTACGGCATTATTGATGGACATATAAATGGACTTGTAAATTCAACGACGATGATGATGAATATGCCAGGGACAGAGCATGCGGTACACTTAGCGAAAGAGTATAAAACGCTGGGAGTAGGCGTACACCTCGTATTAACGGCAGGAGAACCACTTTTAAAGAATGTACCATCACTTGTAGGGGCAGATGGAGCGTTTCATAAACAAAGTGTCGTAAGGGAAGGGAATATAAATCCAGAAGAAGTTGAAAGAGAATGGACTGCCCAAATTGAGAAGTTTTTATCTTACGGATTAATACCGACTCATTTAGATAGTCATCATCATGTGCATGGTTTACCAATCTTACACGATGTTCTTGAGAGATTAGCGGCTAAATATAATGTTCCGATTCGTCGTTGTGAGGAAGAGAGAGCGGTGCACCCATTTTCTGATGTGTTTTACAGTGATTTTTATGCGGATGGTGTGACGGAAGACTATTTTGAGAAGTTAGGAGCACGCGTACAAGACGGGCAATCGGTAGAAATTATGGTTCATCCAGCTTATATTGATCCAGAGCTTGTGAAACGTTCTTCTTACGTAATGGATCGAGTGAAGGAATTACGTATTTTAACAGAGAGTAAGTTACCTGAAGGAATAGAGCTTGTGAAGTTTTAATAGAAAACGACGGCTACATAATGCCGTCGTTTTTTTGTGCTTACACAATGGATAAAATATATCCGCCGAAGGCCCCGATTATAACGATAACCCAAGGTGGTGTTTTCCAAAAAGCTAGTAAGCAAAATAGAAGAGAAGCAAAGACAAAATCTACAGAATTCATAATTGTACTCGTCCAAATCGGATCGTAAAATGCTGCTAGTAAAATACCGACAACGGCTGCATTGACTCCAAGTAGTGCGCCTTGTATGTAAGATATTTTTCTCACACTGTCCCAAAATGGTAAAACACCGATAACAAGCAAGAAGGCAGGAAGAAAGATAGCGATTGTTGCGAGTATGGCCCCGGGTGTCCCGTTTAACACTGCCCCTATATAAGAGGCGAATGTAAATAGTGGTCCTGGTACTGCTTGTGTTAATCCGTATCCAGCTAGGAACTGCTCTTTCGTCATCATTCCATTTTGTACAAACTCACCTTCAAGAAGGGGTAGCACGACGTGTCCGCCTCCAAATACAAGTGCGCCAGAGCGATAGAAACTATCAAATAAAGCGATGTAATACGAGAACGGTCTTAACATTGGTAGCAGTAGTAATAGTCCGAAGAATAAGACGAGACAAGAAACTGCTATCTTTTTTGAAATAGGTACTTTTATATGTTGAGATTGGCTAATTGGTTGGTTGCGGTATAAAAACCAGCCGATAAAGCCAGATACTATAATGAGAATGACTTGTGTCCAGCTATTTGGCCATAGTAAGGCGATTGCGGCAGTAATAATAGCAATCGTCG
This sequence comes from Bacillus luti, assembly GCF_001884105.1. Lineage (GTDB taxonomy): Bacteria > Bacillota > Bacilli > Bacillales > Bacillaceae_G > Bacillus_A > Bacillus_A luti. Next base: position 5,676 of record NZ_MACI01000014.1, read on the forward strand.
CACGATTTCGGTCTGGCGTTAATTTTTGCGCCATTCCCCATATTGCATGAGCGACAATAGCGACTGCTACAAGTTTTAGTCCATGAATCCAGCCAGCACTTCCAAGATCGAACTGATTAAGGAATGAGGCGAAGAAAACTAAAACAAGCACAGACGGTAAAGTGAATCCAATCCATGAAATAATAGCTCCTAATAACCCACCTCTTAATAAACCAACTCCCATGCCGACTTGGCTACTGGCAGGTCCAGGAAGGAATTGACATAGTGCGACTAAATCACCATAGCTCTTTTCATCCATCCATTTTCGTTTTTGTACGTATTCGTGATGGAAATAACCAAGATGGGCGACAGGACCACCAAATGAAGTAAGTCCTAATTGAAATGAGACGAGAAAAATCTCTAATAATGTGTGAAAAGTGTATTTGTTGTTTTTCAAAGGAACCCCCTATAATGTTTTTCTATGTGCATTATACAAGAGGTAGTAAAGTAAAAGAAACGATTTCAATGTAAAGATTGTGTGAATCTTTACATTGAAATTAAAATTGAAAAAGTCATAAATGATTATGTATAAACCATAAAGTAGTAGAAGTAGTGCTGGGAAATTTATATAAGGAGAATGCCTTATGACAACACACTTTTTTGCGAGGTTAACAGGGAAGAGGGAAGTGCCTCCTGTAAATACAGAAGCTTTTGGGGTAGCAGAGTTTATTTTTAGTGATGATTTAACGAAATTGCATTACAGAGTCATACTAAAAAATATAGAGAAGGTCACATCGTGTCAAATTCATTTAGGAAAGTCCGCTCAAATAGGTCCTATTGTTTTATATTTGTACGGTCCGCTAGAACAGGGGATTAGTTTGAATGAGGGGAGTATTACCGGTGTAATAAATGCGGAGGATTTCGAAGGGCCTTTACAGGGGAAATCATTTGTTCACTTTCTTCAAGAAATCATTCAAGCAAATGTATATGTAAATGTTCATACGAAATCACATAAAAGAGGAGAAATAAGAGGACGGATTAGAAAAGTAAAGAAGTAAATGAAAAGGCTGTTCCAAATAGGAACAGCCTTTTCGAATTAGATAGGATGATGCTTATTGACGGTAAATTCATATATTTTGAAAATCACCTAGTTTAACTTTTCACAGGCTGATTTTTTATGAAGAAGTCCATGATATAAAATACTTCGTCATCGGGTATTTGTATTTCAAATGTATTTTCTATTGGTTGTAGTGCTTTTTTCACTTTCATATACATCCAGTACTCATCTTGTCGTCGTTTTTCTTTGTCAGGATGAGGGAGGAGACTTTCCCCTTTTTGAAGACGGTCAACCATACAGCTCATATGAAGAATTACACCCATTAAGCTATCTGGGGTTAGCTGTAAGGAAATTAATTCTTGAATTGTATTTAATGCGTAACGAATTGTTTTAATGAGTAATGCCCCGTCGTTACGTTGCATTTGTTGTTCAAGAATGTCAGCCATTTTTGCATATGTTTCTTCATACGTAATCAATTCTTGAATTGGCTGAATGGCTGTGTAGTTTACAATGTCTTGGAAATGATATGTTAAGCACGGTACTTGCACATCGAAATTCGTGACAATACAAATGATATTACGCTCTTTTTTTATGTTCTCAATCATTTTCGTTAAATCTTTTTCATGGACGATACTAATCGGAATAACTTCAATCAAGTCTTTATCAAATCGTAAATAGTTCTCTAACATTTTTTGAATTGCTAAAGCACTTCCTTCCCCAGTTAAACAAGCTGTTAAAATAACAGATTTCATTGGAGAGAGTGGCTTTTTCTTTTCTTCTTGTACGTTTAAGTAAAACGGTGTTAAATTTTTTACTGTTTCGTATAGTGCATCTAATGAATACCCGAGCTGAGCTTTCCGTGCCGCTTCTAATACGTGTGGTGTGCTTGTCATAGAAAGAATACGTACAGGAATTTTGAACTCAGTTTCTAATATGTCACCGATATAAGCGAGTGATCCCATATCTACGAGTAGGAGCAGCCCGTTTACATTTTGCAGTGTTTTCATATACACTTTGACACGCTCTAAGAAATCTTTCGGTGATTCATGTAACGGCATATCGATACCGGTTACGTCCTCAATACCGAGAAGTTCGTTTGCAACGTTTGCCATTTCTGTTGCGATGCCATTACCGTGTGCCAATATTAATACTTTTACTTCTGTTTGTGAGGCAGGAATTGGATCAACAACGAAGAACATTGTTAAGAAACCTGCTTCATCAATAGGCATTGTTATTTGTAATTCTTCCTCCAGTAGTTGGATACATTGCATAGCTACGGAAAAAGCTTCTTTATACTTCGTACGAATTTGATTTAATTGTGGGTGATGAATTTGTTTCCCGCCTTGTAAACGTTGTAGAGTTGTCTGTACATGTAAGCTTAAAGCGAGAAATACTTTTTCATCAAACGTCTTAGATAAATGTTTTTCAGCAAGTTCCGCGATTTTTTCACATACGGAAACGATATTACGATCCACAATTTTAAAAACATTTTCATGACTGGTTTTTTTGGACATTTGGTTAAAATATTGTACGAAAAAGCTTTGGATATCATTTTCTATTAGTAGTTCTAATTCTTCCTCTTCAATACCACGTGCTTGAAGTTCTTCATATTTATAATCAATATAATCGTAAATCGAAGAACGTTTTTCATCTTCTGTTTTATGGTTACTCCAGCCTTCATCACTTGTAAACACAAATGTTTCATTCGGTATTTGGTACAGATGGCGGCTCTTTCTTTCAATAAACAGTCCTTCTTTCATATACCAAGGTAAATCTGTACTTGAAACATAGACAGAGTCACGTTTCTTTGTTACGAAATCAGAATAGGCTTTCGCACAGGCAATTTGCACATCCGTTTTTAATTGACCGATGTTATTGGGACAATTGTAAAAGACGAAAGCACGCATTGCATTTGGACTAACATGAATTTCTTTTCTCAGGCGAATTGCTTCATTTGTGAAAAATAGTTGTAGCAAAGCAAAGCGCTCTTTGTGTGTACGCTCACGAAGTGGTGGAAGCGTGACAGTCATCGGTATACGTCTTGTAAATGTTTTTAATAAAAATGAATTTGGTTCTTCTGTCGTTGCTGTAATAATTAATACTTGTGCTTTCCGCTCGTTTTCTGTTTCTCCAAGGCGGCGGTATACCCCACGGTCAATAAAGGTGAAAAGCATTTCTTGTCCCTCTGGAGGGAGCCGATGTACTTCATCTAAGAAAAGAATCCCTTCATGTGCTTTTTCAATTAATCCTTTTTGATCACTTGCGCCCGTGTAAGCCCCTTTTTTAATCCCAAATAACTGTCCAAGTAGTAACTGTGGATTGTTCGCATAATCAGCACAGTTAAAGACGATAAAGGGTGCATTTTTTGGAAGCTGTTCAACTTCAATTGCATATTCGTGCATTAAAGAAGCGAACATAGATTTTCCGACCCCTGTTTCTCCTAGCAGTAAAGTATGCATCCCGTTTGGAGGATAGAGAATAGAAGCTTTCGCTTTTTCAATTGCGATTTTAAGGCTTGTATTTTCAATTGCAAATGTATCTAATGAAGTGATATCTTTTGAATGCGTTTCCAACGAAGTATTCGTTTCTATATAAAAACGAACAGGGCGCGTATTTGTTTTTAATAAACGTGTATCTTTTACAAGTTTGTTTAAGTCGCTACTTACATTGGCACGATCTAGTTGCAACAGGGTAGCGAGTTCTGATGCGGTTACACCTTCTGTATAATTTCCTTCTTGTATTGCGTTAAAAATGAGATCTATTCGTTTCATTTCTATTCACCTCGAAACTTCATCACTATTTAAAATTTTACACAAAAATGGGAAGGGTGGGAAGAGAAAAATAAAACAGCTTTAGCACATAAGCACTAAAGCTGTTACAATCTTGTGTCTTTCCAGAAATTTACTTCGAGATGAGAAGATGGATTATAGGGAAGAAGTTTGTATCCTTGTGACTGTAAATAATCAATTACTTTTGGAAGTATTTGTACAGTAACACTCGAATCGTGCATTAAAATAACTTCAACTTGTTCATCGCTCTGATTACGTACTCTTTCTAGTATGGCAGAAGGATTGTCATAGCTTTTCCAGTCATATGTATCAATAGTCCAATCCCACATTTTATACTCGGCTGATACAAGTGCGTCACGGTAATTCTTTTTTAAGTACGGCATACTACCGTAGGGGACACGAACGAGATGTGTATTTAACTTTGTAATTTGCTGGACAATGTTTTGTGTTTGCTCCATTTCTGTAATTAAAGTAGAGGGATCGCCAGTATAAAGGCGTTTTACATCGTGTGACATGCTATGAAGTCCGATATAATGTCCGTCTTTAATTAATCGCTGCATTGTCTTTTTGTAATGCGGTACCTTTCCTCCAATAACAAAGAAAGTTGCTTTTCCGTTCTTTTCTTTTAAAATGTTTAAAATTTGCGTAGTATATTTGTTTGGTCCGTCATCAAATGTTAAGTACGCGATTTTTTGTGTAGGAGAGGTAGTTTCAGTATTTGGATGAAGTTCAGCAGGAATAACCATAGTTGCTTCTGCATGAGATGACGCGTACATAGTAACCGTAAAAAATAAAATGATGCATAGAAATACTCGCTTGATCATAACATTCACCCTCAGTTTGACAATCAAGATGTAAAAAAGAAAATGTAATCCATTTCTTATTATGTATATCTTTCTCCAATAGAGGCACTCTCAAACAAACTATATTTTGGAAATATAAAATGAGGGATAAAAAAATAAAAAATAGCATCCTCTTCAAAGAAAGAGGATGCTATTTGAATATTTCATAATTGTAAAGGTTATACTACAATTAGTCTTCGCGTTTTTTCACTTTTTTATAGAAGGAAATAATTGGTTTGTAACGTTCGTGCACAAGACCGATTACTTCAGCAATAATTTCTGTAAAGAAGATTAAAACGAAAAGAAGAATAATGGATAACCATAATGTCGCACTACTGAAAATAATGGCATTTACACTAAAGAAAATACCGAATGCGTATATAATTAGTACCGTTTTACGATGAGAGAATCCCATTGCAAGCAAACGGTGATGTAAATGCGACTTATCTGGTGCTGAAATAGGCTTTTTATTTACGATACGGCGAATGATTGCAAATGTCGTATCAAATACAGGTACACCTAAAATGATAACTGGAACGATAAAACTGAATAACGTTACGCTTTTGTATAATCCAAGTAACGATATAACAGAAATACAGTATCCTAAAAATAATGCTCCTGTATCTCCCATGAAAATCTTTGCTGGATGGAAGTTGTAGAATAAAAATCCAATTGTACTTGCTAATGTAATTAGTGCTAGAGGCAAGATAATAGCTGTTCCAGTACCCCATGGGCTAGTGAAGGCCATATATGCTAGCGTTGCCAGTACGATAGATGAAATACCAGCAGATAATCCATCTAAGCCGTCAATTAAGTTGATTGCATTTGTAATACCTACAATCCAAAATACTGTAATTGGATAAGCAAGCCATCCAAGTTCAGTATCCCCGAGAATTGGAATATATAATACTTGCACTAATAATCCACTTTTTACAATCATAATGGCAACTAATAGTTGTCCACCGAATTTTACTTTTGCAGATAACTCGTACATATCATCTAAAATACCAATGATTACAATGATGATTGCACCTAACGTTATCGATAACATTCTTTGTTCATATAAGCCACCGACCACAAATCCTACAGCTACACCGATAAATATTGCTAACCCGCCAAGACGAGGCATAATTTTTTGGTGTACTTTACGTGCGTTTGGCTTATCTGTTGCTCCTATTTTAAAAGCTAATTTAATAACTAAAGGAGTAACGACGAGTACAGTGATGAAAGATGCCAAAATGGCATAAATCACTTGTGAGTCCATTAATACCCCACCCTTTTATAGTCTAACGTAATTTTTTTAATGTATTTATCTGAAAATTATGATGTTTATTTACAGGCTCATAACATATGGTATCACAAAAAGATTAGAATTCAATCTTTTTTTCTTTTTACGATAAATGGAAGCAGATAGAATATATGACAATTGTATACAGAATGTTGGATCATTTGGGAAGGTTGCTCGTATCAGGCTTCGGAATATGACATTTCCTATTTTTCTTAGGTGGTGAATACTTTTATTTCAGTATTATAAGTGTTGCACGTAGAAATGAGTAAGTTCCGTGTTAAAATGTGGGAATTTATCCCGCTATTTGTGTGCTACCTGTAAAAGCCTGATTGGTAGGAGTTATTAATTAATGGAGGATGGACAAAACTCCCACTAATTAAAGTTTCACTTTATATTGCTTCATTTAATTTTACAAAAACTTAAAAAAGAATGCAGAAAGTAGTTCATATAATAAAGGAGTAAAAGAGTTTTCTCATTTTTAATGTGAGAGGGGGAAGCGCAGGGAGCACTCTATGTATTCGTATATTTTCTACTGTATATTCCTGTGCGAAAGGGAAATGAAAATTACGATAATAGGTACCGGATATGTTGGATTGATTACAGGTGTAGGATTGGCAATGTTGGGACATTCAGTTACATGTTTTGATATAAATGATGAAAAAATTGAACAGATAAAACGAGGGAACCTACCTATTTATGAAGCTGGCTTACAAAAATTAATACATGACGCATGTGAGAAGGGACGCTTAACTTTTACAACAAATAAAGTAAAGGCGTTTCACGATGCAGCGTTTATATTTATTGCAGTTGGAACGCCATCTTTATTAGATGGGACAGCAGATTTAACATATATTCAAAGTGCTTGTGATGATATTGGAACACATGTGACGAACGACATTATTGTTGTTACGAAAAGTACGGTTCCTGTAGGGACGAATGATGCTATGAAAGGATGGATTGAGGAGAAGTTAAGGGGGCGGCATGAATTACATATCGTATCGAATCCAGAATTTCTACGGGAAGGTTCAGGTGTTTACGATTTTTTTCAGGGGGATCGTATTGTAATTGGCGCAGATAATGAGGAAGTAGCGCAAAGAGTGGAGAGTTTGTATAGTGAACTACACTTACAAACGTATGTTACTGATATTAAAAGTGCAGAGATGATTAAATATGCGTCGAACGCTTTCTTAGCTACGAAGATTAGTTTTATTAATGAAATTTCAAATATATGTGAGAGGGTAGGCGCAAATGTATTAGATGTTGCAAAAGGAATGGGGATGGATAAGAGGATTGGTGAATCCTTTTTACATGCTGGCATCGGCTACGGAGGATCGTGTTTTCCGAAAGATACGAAAGCGCTTGTGCAACTTGCAGGTAATGTGGAACATGATTTTCGCTTGTTAAAAGCAGTTATTGAAGTGAATAATAAACAACAGTTGTTATTGATCGAAAAGGCGAAGAAAGTCATAAATATGAACAAGAAGCGGATTGCGGTTCTGGGAGCTTCATTTAAGCCGAATACGGATGATATTAGAGAAGCGTCATCTCTTATTATAATAGAAGAATTAATTAATGTAGGTGCGGATGTAGTTTTGTATGATCCGAAGGCGACTCGAAATGTAAAAAATATATTTGGGGAAACTATACAATATAGTGAATGTATAGATGAATCGATTAGAGGAGCAAGTGCGGCCTTCATCGTAACAGAATGGGAAGCCATTCGAACTTATCCGTTAGAAAAGTACGCACGACTCATGAGAAAGCCTATTTTATTTGATGGAAGAAATTGTTATACTGATGAGGATGCCAAGAAGCAATCAATTGATTATTACTCGATTGGCAGAAAGAGTATTTGTAATAGAAATGTTTCTGTTATTCGTTAAAAAGGCATGTATCCATGTATATTCTTATATGTCATAATAGAAGTTGTAACTAGCGAAAGAAAAGAGGCAATAAAATGACTGAACGTTTAAAAGTAATGACAATTTTCGGGACACGTCCAGAAGCAATTAAAATGGCACCTCTTGTATTAGAGTTGCAAAAACACCCAGAAAAAATTGAATCGATTGTGACTGTAACAGCACAACATCGTCAAATGTTAGATCAAGTATTAAATATCTTTGGAATTACGCCAGATTTCGATTTAAATATTATGAAAGATCGTCAAACTTTAATTGATATTACAACGCGCGGTTTAGAAGGTTTGGATAAAGTGATGAAAGAAGCGAAGCCGGATATTGTACTTGTACATGGTGATACAACGACAACATTTATTGCAAGCTTAGCTGCTTTTTATAATCAAATTCCAGTAGGTCATGTGGAAGCAGGACTTCGTACATGGGATAAATATTCTCCATATCCAGAAGAGATGAATCGTCAATTAACAGGTGTAATGGCGGATCTTCATTTCTCACCGACAGCAAAATCAGCAACGAACTTACAGAAAGAAAATAAAGATGAGTCACGCATTTTCATAACAGGAAATACAGCAATTGATGCATTAAAAACGACTGTAAAAGAAACATATAGTCATTCTGTACTAGAGAAGCTTGGAAATGATCGTCTTGTACTTATGACAGCTCACCGTCGTGAAAACTTAGGTGAGCCAATGCGTAATATGTTCCGTGCAATTAAGCGTCTTGTTGATAAGCATGAAGATGTACAAGTTGTGTATCCTGTTCATATGAACCCTGTTGTTCGTGAAACAGCGAATGATATTTTAGGCGAACATAACCGCATTCATTTAATTGAGCCGTTAGACGTAATTGATTTCCATAACGTTGCAGCTCGTTCATACTTAATGTTAACTGATTCTGGCGGTGTACAAGAAGAAGCACCATCACTTGGTGTACCAGTTCTTGTTCTTCGTGATACAACGGAGCGTCCAGAAGGAATTGAAGCGGGTACATTGAAATTAGCAGGAACAGACGAAGAGACAATCTTTAACCTTGCTGATGAGTTGTTATCAAATAAAGAAGCTCATGATAAGATGACGAAAGCGTCTAACCCTTACGGTGACGGCCGTGCATCAGAACGTATTGTAGAAGCGATTTTACAACACTTCAATAAGTAAATAAAAAAGAGCCAAATCTTATGTGATTTGGCTCTTTTTGTTATGGCTGATTTCTCATAATCCACTCTGCATGAGCATTTGTAGAAGGCGGTGGCTCAACTGGTGTTTTGTTCTCACTCGAGTCTTTCTTTGGTTTTTCATTAGAGTTAGCATTCGAGTCAGAGTTTGAGCCAGTTTTTGTAGTTGGATTTGTTGAAGTAGCTGCTTTTTCTCCGAGTTCTTTTTCAATTTCCTTGCGTGTTGTCTCTACACTGATTGGATCTGGAAGGAAGTAATAAATACCGCCTATTTTTTTGTCTTCTCCTTCAAGCTTTAGCGTTTGTATGGTAGAAGGATCGAACCCAGAAAGTTTATTGTAAAGAGCAAGGCCATCTGAAATAGGAATGTCAGTTTTTATATATTTTCCAACGACAGTCGTTAAATCTTTAATTTTAAATACAGTAGAGGCCGAATTTAGCTTTTGAGCAACAGCGGCTAGTAACTGTCTTTGTCTAGTTGCACGGCCATAATCGCCGTTTGGATCTTGCTTTCGCATACGAACGTAAGCGAGTGCTTCTTCACCATTTAATTCTTGTTGTCCTTGCTTAAATTGGATTTTTTTGTAGTAATCCACGTCTGAACGCTCCCAAAAATCGAAGGGGACATCAACAGTAACACCGCCAACAGCATCAACAATACCTTTAAAGCCTTGGAAATCAATTTTAAGATAATGGTCTACAGGCACTTTTAGAAAACCTTCGACAGTTTTGATTGCCATTTTTTCTCCGCCGTAAGCATGCGCAGCGTTAATTTTGTCCTCTTTATCTTTCCCGACAATGGGAACACGAGTGTCACGCGGGATACTCATAAGCGAAATCTTTTGCGTTTTCGGATTGACTGTCGCAAACATTAATGAATCTGTACGACCGTTTTGACCGTCTGTTGCATAATCTTCTATACCCATAATAAGGAGTGTAAAAGGTTCCTTTGTAATTTCTACATCTTCGGTTCTCAAATCCGATTTTTCACGAGTAAAACCACTGTACATCCCCATGAGAGAAGAGTAGGAATTTAATATATAAAGACCTACACTGCCAAATAAAAATGCGAAAATAAGGAAGTAGAAAAACTTCCTTCTACGTTTCTTTTTTATTCTGCTATTTTGGAGATGATAATAACGTTCTTCCATATATAATCTCCTTAGTTCATTTGTAGAGAAGTAATTCACTACGTTAATCTTTGAAGGGGATAAGCTAGCTATACTTAGATAACATCTTGTTCTAAGTACAACATATCTCCTTCTGTAATTGTACATTTCCCATTTGTTAATTCAATCATCCAATCCGTGAATAATTGTTTTCCGTCTTCTTCTACATACGTATCAAATGTGACATTTTCTAGATAATGTATATCTTTAATGGCATATTTCGAATTACGTAATTCGTTTTCTAGCTTGCCAAGTAATGTGTAATCAATTGCGGTCTGCATAACACGCATGAGTTTTCGCTCGACAATACCGACATAATTAATACCTTCGCTTGTACATTTTCCGTATGCACGGATTAATCCACCTGCACCAAGTTTAATGCCGCCAAAATAGCGTGTAACGACAACGACGGTATCTTTTAGACCGCGTTTTTTTAGTACCTCTAACATAGGTACGCCAGCAGTACCGCTAGGTTCGCCATCATCATTTGCTTTTTGGATTTGATCTTGTTCGCCAATTAAATACGCAGAACAATTATGTGTTGCATTCCAGTTTTGTTTTTTTATTTTTTGTATGAATTCTTGCGCTTCTTCTTCGGTTGTAGCTCGGCTAATGTAACAGATAAATCTTGATTTTTGAATGACAATTTCATGTTCGCCGTAGTCTTTGATTGTTAAATATTGTAATAGCACTCGTATACGCCCCTATCTATCAAAATGACTAGTACTTTACATTTTAAAAGCGGGCGTTTTTATATTCAAACATTTTTTACAAATATGTTGAAATTTTTGATGAGTATTTCACCTTTTTGTTGTAATTTGTCGGGATAGGGAGTATAACTTCCAATCAGCATTTTCATGTATGGATGCACCATTTTTAGTTTTCGTGTAAACTTAGGGAATAAAAACTTTTTTATAAGGCAGGTACGAAAATGAAAACAGCTATTGTTACTGATAGTACAGCATATATACCGAAGCATATTCGTGAAGAACTCAATATATATATGATTCCATTGAACGTTGTATTTGGAACGGAATCTTATCAAGAAGAAGCTGGAATTTCAGTAGATGATTTCTATGTGAAAGTACGTGAGCAAGAAGAGCTTCCGAAAACTTCTCAGCCAGCAATCGGAAAATTTGTTGAGCTATATGAAGAATTATCTAAGGATTATGATGCAGTTATTAGCATTCACCTTTCAAGTGGGATTAGTGGTACATACCAAACTGCAACGACAGCTGGGCAGATGGTAGAGGGTATTGATGTATATACGTATGACTCTGAAATTAGTTGTGAAGTACAAGGATTCTATGTACGTGAAGGAGCAAAACTAGCAAGTGAAGGAAAGGATCCAAAAGAGATCATCGCCCGTTTTGATGAAATGAAGCAAACGATGGACGCCTATTTTGTGGTCGATGATTTACATCATTTACAGCGTGGCGGACGATTAAATAGTGCGCAAGCTTTCATTGGTAGTTTGTTACAAGTGAAGCCAGTTTTATATTTCAGAGATAAAATCATTATTCCGTTTGAAAAGATTCGTACGCGTAAAAAAGCATTAAAACGAATTGTTGAGATTTTTGATGAGCAAGCAAGTAAAGGTGTACCTATGGAAGCAGTTATCATTCATGCGCAACGTGAAGAGGAAGCGAATGAATGGAAGGCTGAATTAGAAGCAAAATATCCTCATGTTACCATCCGTACAGGTTATTTTGGTGCTGTAATTGGTACGCATTTAGGTGAAGGTGCACTAGGTCTTGGATGGTATACGAAGTAATAAGATATAAAAAGCTCTCTTTTTGAAGAGGGTTTTTTTACGGATATTTTGCGTACAGTTGACAAGTTAATATTTGGAAATGGTAAAATGTACGTAAAATAAAATAATGAGGAAAGTTTTATAACTTACTTTTTACAAGAAACTATATTATAATAGAGGAGAGGTGAAACATATGGAGCATAATTCTTGCTTATGTCCAAAGTTTGAGTCTGCTTTTACTTTGCTTAGTAAAAAATGGACTGGCTTAATTATTAAATCTTTGCTCGAAGAATCGAAACGCTTTAGAGAAATCGCAGATATTATACCAAATATGAGCGATCGTATGTTGTCAGAGCGTTTAAAGGAATTGGAAAGCGAAGGCATTGTCGTTCGTAATGTTTATCCAGAAGTACCGGTTCGAATTGAGTATGGCTTAACTGACAAAGGAAAAGCGTTAGAAAGTGTTATGGATGAAGTCCAAAATTGGGCTGAAAAATGGATGAAATAGCTTTTCAATTTTATTTGTAGATGCAATAAAACGTAAGGGAGTCCTTGCGTTTTTTTCTTTTTTTATAAAGTTTCACCAATTAGTATTTACGGGCCATTATCTCACGCCTAAATTTCTTACAATTGCCGAATTTTTAGGGGGGAGTCCTGCACACGAATCGCGGGATAATAAGAGGTGTAAATCTTTTAAAATTCTACATATACATACAAATTTATACGTATTTTGCAATAGAGAGGTAATATAATATTACATTTGTTTTACAAAAGCGTAACATTGGTAAAAAAAATCCCGAATTATGGTATAAAATTTATAGGTTATATACGGAAAATGAAAAAAGAAAGCGGTGTAAAAAATAAAATGAAAAAGCTAAAAATGGCATCTTGCGCATTAGTTGCAGGGTTAATGTTTTCAGGACTAACACCAAATGCATTTGCAGAAGATAATATTTCAGATGTGAAATCACAAATTAATACACAAAATGACACTTTACATAAACAACAACAAGAGCGTGATGAATTACAAAAACAAATGAATGACTTAAACAAAACAATTCAAGGTTTAGATAAGTCTGTTCAAGAGAATGCTACAAAACTTGATGAAACAACGAAAAAAGTTTCTGATACTGAGCAATTAATCGAGAAGAAAAATAAAGATATTGCAGAATTACAAACAAAGATTGCAAAACGTGAAGAGTTATTAAGAAAGCGTTTAGTTGCACTTCAAGAACAACCAAATACGAACGTTGTAACAGAAGTTCTTGTAAACTCTAAAAACATTGCAGATTTAGTTGATCGTTTAAATTCTGTTTCTAAAATTCTTGAGTCTGACGAAGATATCATGAAAACACAACAAGAAGATCAAGCGAACGTGAAAAAAGATGTTGAAACAGTAAAAGAAAAACAAAAAGAATTAAAAGAAGCACAAGCTCAAATTGAAACTGCTAAGAAAGAACTTGACGCTGAAAAAGCGAAAAAAGAAACTGCAGTAAATGATTTAAGCGGTAAAATGGAAACAGTTGTAACTACGATGACAAGTACGGAAAGTCAATTAAAAGAGCTTGAACAACAAGCGTTAAAATTACAACAAATTGCTGAAAAAGAAGCACAAGAAAAAGCTGCACAAGAAGCTGCTGCTCAAAAGCAGGCAGAGCAAGCTGCTCAACAAGCACAAGCTCCAGCACAACCGGCGCAGGCTCCAGCACAACCACAAGCTGCTCCAGCAAGCAATGATGGACAAGCTAAAAAAGATGAGCCTAAGAAAAAAGAAGAGAAAAAAGCAACACCAGCTCCAGAAGTACCAGCTGACACTGGTGGCGGAAGACAAGATGTTGTCTCAAAAGCTAAAGGTTTAGTAGGTCTAAAATACGTATGGGGTAGTGCGTCAATTTCAAATGGTGGATTTGACTGTAGTGGATTAATCTCTTATGTTTACGGTTTAGGTCGTCAAGATACTAGAGGTTTATGGAGTTCTGTACAAAAGATTAGCCCATCTGAAGCGAAACCAGGAGATCTTATCTTCTTACAAGGTACTTACAGAGCAGGCGTATCTCACGTTGGTATTTACATTGGTGGCGGTCAAATGATTCATGCTGCTGATGAGTCAACAGGCGTTACTTACGGTAGTGTAAATAGTTCATACAACCAAAAACATTTCTTAGGTTACGGTAGATTATAGGATTATAATTGAATAAAAAATGTGTATAAAGTCGATAGCTTACTATTTTATAAGTAGGTTATCGGCTTTTTTGAGTTTTTACGAGAGCATGAGGAAGGTTTATAGTAGAGCTGGAGGTGGTTGCTGATGCAAGCTGGGAAACAGTTATTACTAGAGGAACTTTCTTCAGATGTGCGGGATAATTTAGATGGTTTGAAAAAGAAGAGGGAGGTTACATGTGTACAAGGTATAAAAAAGAGAGATTCTAAATATATGTGTCAGCGCTGCGGGAATATAGAGCAGCGACTATTTGCGTCATTTCTATGCAAAAGGTGCAATAGCGTTTGTGTGTATTGCCGAAAGTGTATAACGATGGGGAGGGTAAGTGAATGTACTGTACTTGTTCGCGGGACTGCTGAAAGGAAAGGAGAAAATGATATGAATCCATTACAGTGGAAAGGCACTTTGTCTACTGGACAGGAGTTAGCGGCAAAAGGTGCCCTGGATGCTGTTAAGCAGAAAGAATCGTTTTTTATTTGGGCTGTGTGCGGTGCTGGAAAGACAGAGATGTTATTTTATGGTATTGCAGAGGCGCTTCAAAAAGGAGAAAGGGTTTGTATCGCAACGCCAAGGACGGATGTTGTACTTGAATTAGCACCAAGGATACGAGAGGTGTTCCCGAATATACATGTAGCTGCTTTATATGGAGGTAGTGTAGAAAGGGAAAAAGATGCAGCGTTAGTCGTGGCGACTACTCATCAACTGCTACGTTACTATAGAGCGTTCCATGTCATGATTGTAGATGAAATAGATGCTTTTCCGTATTATGCAGACAAAATGCTACATTATGCAGTAAAACAAGCGATGAAAGAGAATGCAGCAAGTATTTATTTAACGGCGACTCCAGATGAAAAGTGGAAGCGCAATTTCAGAAAGGGTAAACAAAAGGGTATCATTGTCTCCGGACGATACCACCGTCATCCGTTGCCAGTGCCCCTATTTCGCTGGTGCGGAAATTGGAAGAAAAGCCTCAACCGTGAAAGAATTCCTCGAGTTTTACTACAATGGTTAAACATATACTTAAACAAAAAATATCCCGTTTTTTTATTCGTTCCCCATGTACGATATATAGAAGAAATAAGCTCGTTATTGAAATCATTGCATAATAAAGTTGAGGGTGTACATGCGGAAGATCCGATGAGAAAAGAGAAAGTCGCGGCGTTCAGAAAGGGAGAAATTCCGTTATTAGTTACAACGACAATTTTGGAGAGAGGAGTAACAGTGAAGAACTTACAAGTTGCGGTTTTGGGTGCGGAAGAAGAAATATTTTCAGAAAGTGCGCTCGTACAAATTGCAGGCCGTGTAGGTCGAAGTTTTGAGGAACCGTATGGCGAGGTCGTTTATTTTCATTACGGTAAGACAGAGGCGATGGTACGTGCGAAAAAACATATTCAAAGTATGAACAAAAATGCGAAAGAACAAGGGTTGATCGATTAATGCATTGTCTACTTTGTGATGAGTGTATTGTAGAAACAGTTAGTTGGTACACCTTTTTTGTAAAGGTTCATAGAAAATATATATGTGATAGATGTGAGAAAAAACTGTCTTATATAATAGGAGAAATTTGCGTGGATTGTGGTCGTCCTTTAGATGACTTGCCTACCCGATATAAAGGAAATGACATTTGCATGGATTGTGTAAGATGGAGGAATGAGGAGGGATATCGTCCTTTTAAAAATCGTTCGTTGTACGTGTACAATGATGAGATGAAAGGTATACTAGCGCAGTTTAAGTTTCGTGGTGATGCTGAGTTAGTTCATATATTTTATCAACCTTTTCGTAGTCTGTTTCAAAAGTGCTTTACACATGTTTCAGTTATTATGGTTGTTCCGCTTAGTAGGGAACGGGAATACGAGCGAGGTTTTAATCAAGCGGAGTTATTGGCAGCTTGTTTACCTGTTAGCGTGTCTACTACATCGTTAAGCAGAAGAGAAACAGAAAAGCAAAGTAAAAAGACGCGTAAAGAAAGGGTGTCGGGAAGTAATCCTTTTTATTTTCAAGGAGAAGAGATGTTTCATGGGCAACATATTTTACTCGTTGATGATGTATATACGACAGGAATTACAGTTAGGCAAATTGGAAGTCTTTTATACGATAGAGGAGCGAGGGAAGTTTCTAGTTTGACGCTTTGTAGAAGTTAATCTGTAACTGTCGAAAGGGGCAATAAAAAGACGATAAGTCTTCTTTGACTTCATATGTTGTCATTCGTTATAGTCAAAATATGGGGTGAATGCCCTGATTTTTAGAGTGAAGGGAATGGAATGAACATGCAAGGAAGAGTGAAATGGTTCAATGCAGAAAAGGGATTTGGGTTTATTGAGCGTGAAGATGGTGACGATGTGTTTGTTCATTTTTCTGCTATTCAACAAGATGGATATAAGTCGTTAGAAGAAGGACAAAAAGTAGAGTTTGACATTGTTGATGGAGCGCGTGGACCACAAGCAGCTAATGTTGTAAAACTGTAGGGATATTGTTTTTGGGAGAGAAAGCTGCGTTTGTGGCAACGTTATATATAGTAGAACCTCTTGTTTTTTTACAAGGGGTTTTTGTTATGAAAAGAGTTGTCAAAAAGTTGTTTCTTTTCTGTAACGAATTGTCCACAGTTATATTCGTTATTCACGATGTTAATAGGATAAAATAAAGATAGAAACGATGCATCTTTTCATTTCAACAAAAAACGATAAAAAAATCGCAATTCCACTAATTTTTTTAAAAAAATTAGAAGGAGTTTTTAAGCCAGTGTCGAAATTATAGTACATAGGCTTGAAAGGAGGAATTCATCTATGAAATTCAACATTCGTGGTGAAAATATTGAAGTAACTCCAGCATTAAAGGAATATGTAGAGAAAAAACTAAGTAAGTTAGAGCGTTATTTTGATACATTCCCAGAGGTTAAAGTTAATTTAAAAGTATACTCTGACAAGCAACGTGTCGAGGTAACAATTCCGTTTACTGATTTATTACTTCGTGCAGAAGAAACTAATAGCGATATGTACGCTGCTATCGATTTAGTAGTTGATAAACTTGAGCGACAAATTCGTAAACATAAAACAAAAGTAAATCGTAAGTTACGTGAGAAAGGTTCTGTGAAAACGAACTTTATCCTTCCAGAAGCAGTAGCTGTTCTGGATGAGGTAGAAGAGGATGAACTAGAACTTGTACGTACAAAACGATTCGATTTAAAACCGATGGACGTCGAAGAAGCGATCCTACAAATGGATATGCTAGGACATAATTTCTTCGTCTTCACAAATGCTGATACAAATGAAACTAATGTTGTATATGGCCGTAAAGATGGGAAATACGGTTTAATCGAAACTAAATAATAATTCGAAAGCGCAGCCGAAATGGCTGCGCTTTTTTTGCTGCAAATAGATTTTTAAAAAACTTTTCCTAATTTAGAACTCGACATCCCGCCGATTGTTGTCATAGTTATAAGACAAGTGTTACAATTATCATTAGGTATATACATTTTAGTTTTTTTAATTAGGAGAAAAATTGGCATAACATATATTTGATTTTTATAACGACTGATTGTATATAGAGAAAAAGAAAAACAATCGGAAGTTTTATTTTAATAAAAGAGGAGCGTATTTCCTATGATCGGTATTTTAAAAAAGGTATTTGATGTAAATCAACGCCAAATTAAACGTATGCAGAAGACAGTTGAGCAAATTGATGCATTAGAATCATCTATTAAGCCTTTAACTGATGAGCAATTAAAAGGAAAGACGCTTGAATTTAAAGAACGTCTAACAAAAGGTGAGACAGTAGATGATCTACTTCCTGAAGCTTTTGCAGTTGTTCGCGAAGCAGCGACTCGTGTTCTTGGAATGCGTCCGTATGGCGTACAGTTAATGGGTGGTATTGCCTTACATGAAGGGAATATCTCTGAGATGAAAACGGGTGAAGGTAAAACGTTAACATCGACATTACCTGTATATTTAAATGCTTTAACAGGAAAAGGTGTTCACGTTGTTACAGTCAATGAGTACTTAGCACAACGTGATGCAACCGAAATGGGACAACTTCATGAGTTCCTAGGCTTAACAGTAGGAATTAACTTAAATAGTATGTCACGTGAAGAGAAACAAGAAGCTTATGCTGCAGATATTACGTACAGCACAAATAATGAGCTTGGATTCGATTACTTACGTGATAACATGGTTTTATATAAAGAGCAGTGTGTGCAACGCCCACTTCACTTTGCTATTATCGATGAAGTCGATTCTATTTTAGTCGATGAAGCACGTACGCCACTTATTATTTCTGGCCAAGCTCAAAAATCAGCAGAGCTATACATGTTTGCAAATGCATTCGTACGTACGTTAGAAAATGAAAAAGATTATTCATTTGATGTGAAAACAAAAAATGTAATGTTAACAGAAGACGGTATTACGAAAGCAGAGAAAGCTTTCCATATTGAAAACTTATTCGATTTAAAACATGTAGCACTTCTTCACCATATTAATCAGGCACTTCGTGCGCACGTTGTTATGCATCGTGATACAGATTATGTTGTACAAGAAGGTGAAATCGTAATTGTAGACCAATTTACAGGTCGTCTTATGAAGGGTCGTCGTTATAGCGAAGGATTACACCAAGCTATCGAGGCGAAAGAAGGCGTAGAGATTCAAAATGAAAGTATGACGCTTGCGACAATTACATTCCAGAACTACTTCCGTATGTATGAAAAGTTATCTGGTATGACTGGTACAGCAAAAACGGAAGAAGAAGAGTTCCGTAACATTTACAATATGAATGTTATCGTAATTCCAACGAACAAAGATATTATTCGCGATGACCGTGCTGATTTAATCTTCAAGTCAATGGAAGGTAAATTCAATGCAGTTGTTGAGGATATTGTAAACCGTCATAAGCAAGGACAACCGATTCTTGTAGGTACAGTTGCAATTGAAACGTCAGAGCTTATTTCAAAAATGTTAACACGTAAAGGTGTACGCCATAACATTTTAAATGCGAAAAACCATGCGCGTGAAGCAGATATCATTGCTGAAGCTGGTATTAAAGGTGCCGTAACGATTGCGACGAATATGGCTGGTCGAGGTACAGATATTAAGCTTGGGGACGATATTAAAAACATTGGTCTAGCAGTTATCGGTACAGAACGTCACGAAAGTCGTCGTATTGATAATCAGTTACGTGGTCGTGCTGGTCGTCAAGGGGACCCTGGTGTTACGCAGTTCTACTTATCAATGGAAGATGAACTAATGCGCCGATTTGGTGCTGATAATATGAAATCAATGATGGATCGTCTTGGTATGGATGACTCACAGCCGATTGAAAGTAAAATAGTTTCTCGCGCGGTAGAATCTGCGCAAAAACGAGTAGAAGGAAATAACTATGATGCACGTAAGCAGTTACTACAATACGATGATGTGCTTCGTCAGCAACGTGAAGTAATTTACAAACAGCGCCAAGAAGTAATGGAGTCTGCAAACTTACGTGACATTATTGAAGGTATGATGAAATCTACAGTAGAACGTGCTGTTGCACTTCATACACAAGAGGAAATTGAAGAAGATTGGAACATTAAAGGTCTTGTTGACTACTTAAATACAACCCTTCTGCAAGAAGGAGATGTAAAAGAAGAAGAATTACGTCGCCTTGCTCCAGAAGAAATGAGCGAGCCAATTATCGCGAAATTAATAGAGCGTTACAATGAAAAAGAAAAGCTTATGCCAGAAGAGCAAATGCGTGAGTTCGAAAAAGTTGTTGTATTCCGTGTTGTAGATACGAAATGGACAGAGCATATTGATGCGATGGATCACCTTCGTGAAGGTATTCATTTACGTGCTTACGGTCAAATCGATCCACTTCGTGAGTATCAAATGGAAGGGTTCGCAATGTTCGAGTCAATGATTGCTTCTATTGAAGAAGAAATTTCTCGTTACATTATGAAAGCTGAAATTGAACAAAACTTAGAACGTCAAGAAGTTGCTCAAGGTGAAGCTATTCATCCATCTAGCGATGGCGAAGAAGCGAAGAAAAAGCCAGTTGTAAAAGGTGACCAAGTGGGCCGCAACGATTTATGTAAGTGTGGTAGTGGTAAAAAGTATAAAAACTGTTGCGGTATTGGGAAGTAATACAGGTCGGTAGCCTAGACTGTTTTGCAAAATTTTACATTAAAAATGTATAATTAAGAAGGACTGGACTCTCTCCGTAATAAGTGGAGAGAGTTTCCCTTGTTTTCATACGAAAGTAACAGCAATTACATAGAGGTGAAGGAAATGGAATTAGTAGAAATTAGACAGGAATTAGAGAAAATGGCTAAGAGATTAGCGGCTTTTAGGGGGTCTCTTTGACCTCCCTACTAAGGAGAAACAAATTGCAGAATTAGAAGAAAAAATGATGGCCGCAGGATTTTGGGATGACCAACAAGGCGCACAAGTTGTAATTAACGAAGCAAATGCACTGAAAGAGATGGTTGGAAAGTTCCGTCAGTTAGATGAGACATTCGAAAATTTAGAAATAACGCATGAGCTTTTAAAAGAAGAGTATGATGAGGATTTACATGAGGAGTTAGAAGCAGAAGTAAAAGGCTTAATTCAAGAAATGAATGAGTATGAGCTTCAGTTACTATTAAGTGATCCTTATGATAAAAATAATGCGATTTTAGAATTACACCCAGGTGCAGGTGGAACAGAGTCACAAGACTGGGGTTCTATGTTATTACGTATGTACACACGTTGGGCTGAGAAACGCGGATTTAAAGTAGAAACTGTTGACTACTTACCAGGTGATGAAGCTGGTATTAAGAGCGTTACTTTATTAATTAAAGGTCATAACGCTTACGGTTACTTGAAAGCAGAGAAAGGTGTACATCGTCTAGTGCGTATTTCACCATTCGATTCTTCAGGCCGTCGTCATACATCGTTCGTATCTTGTGAGGTTGTACCTGAATTCAATGATGAAGTTGAAATCGAAATACGTTCAGAAGACTTAAAAATTGATACGTACCGTGCAAGTGGAGCTGGTGGACAGCACATTAATACGACGGATTCAGCAGTTCGTATTACGCATACACCGACAAATACGGTTGTAACATGTCAATCAGAGCGTTCTCAAATTAAAAACCGTGAGCATGCGATGAAAATGTTAAAAGCGAAATTATATCAAAAGAAACTAGAAGAGCAACAAGCGGAGTTAGATGAAATTCGCGGTGAACAAAAAGAAATTGGATGGGGTAGCCAAATCCGTTCTTACGTATTCCACCCGTATTCTCTTGTAAAAGACCATCGTACAAATACAGAGGTTGGTAACGTGCAAGCTGTTATGGATGGAGAAATTGATCCGTTTATTGATGCATATTTACGTTCTCGTATTTAATGCGAAAAAAAGCCAACGAAATTGTTGGCTCATGCTGAGGAAATAGAGGATATACAGCGTTTTGTTTTATTTATATGGATGAAGTGCCGAGGAAGAGAAGTTGGAAACGACAACTTCTCTTTTTGATGGGAGTATATGTAGAATACAATGCTGTATATTGTTTTGTAAAAAGTAGAGAATAGTAAAACAGAGCAGTAATAGAGTAGGACTGTATACTGAGTTTTTCTAGTTTGATTTTTGGAAAAGGGTACTTTGTTGAAGTTTCTACGATGTTCACATAATTGAAACAACTTAGGAAAGCTTTGGTCTATTAGGGTTCTCACTGCATTTTTGAAGAATATGAAGTATACCTTAGTTTTTCTATATAAAGATAATGCTTATAATGAAAATGAGTGTGTTAGAAATGAAAAGAATATCAACAATGGGGAGCGATAGAAGTGAAAAAGAAATTGTTGGCTATTGCGTTAGGGACATCAGTCGTTTTTGCTTTAGGGGCATGCGGAAATAAAGAAGAGAGTAAACCTTCGAAACAATCTGCAAGCACAGATAGCGCAGAGCAAATTTATCAAAAAAGTTGTATCGGTTGTCATGCTAAAGATTTATCAGGAGCAACTGGACCGGATTTACGAAAAGTAGGACAGAAATATGACGCAGCAGATATTGAAAAAATCATTGAAAAAGGTCGCGGTTCAATGTCACCAGGAATTATTCAGGGTGAAGATGCGAAAAAAGTAGCTGAGTGGTTAGCTGAACATAAATAAAAAGAGTAAAACGGACGAGTTGATTATAAAATCAACTCGTTTCCTTATTTTGGTATGTAACATAACTGTAACAAAAATGTATCCGAATTGGAAACCGTTTGATGTTACAATGGGGTTTGTAGAATTTTGCTGAAATATATTACATAGAGTAGTTTATGCAAAGAGTGTAAGTAAACTACCTTCAACAAGAATGGTCAAGCGGGAATAAGAGGCTAGCTTTTATTTTCAAATGGACAGAAAAGTATTTCGAAAAAAAAATCATTAAGTATTGGGTGATAAATAATGATAAAGATGACGAATGTTTATAAGGAGTACCCGAATGGTATGAAAGCCATTTCTGGTCTTACAGTTAACATTAAACAAGGTGAATTCGTATATGTAGTTGGACCGAGTGGAGCCGGAAAATCTACATTTATTAAAATGATGTATCGTGAAGAGAAACCATCTACAGGATCTATTAACGTAAATGGACTTGTAATTGAAACATTGGCAGAAAAAGATGTTCCGTATTTCCGCCGTCAATTAGGCGTAATTTTCCAAGATTTTAAATTGCTACCTAAATTAACGGTATATGAGAATGTTGCGTTTGCCTTAGAAGTAATTGAAGAAGAGCCAGAAGCAATTCGTGAGCGTGTGACAGAAGTATTAGGACTAGTAGGTCTAGAAGATCGTGCAGATGCACTTCCAAGTGAACTTTCAGGTGGGGAGCAGCAACGTGTTGCAATTGCAAGAGCAATTGTTAATAGACCAAAGGTTGTAATTGCCGATGAGCCAACAGGTAACTTAGACATTGAAACAGCTCTTGATATTATGAAGATTTTCACACGTATTAATGAGCGTGGTACAACGATTGTTATGGCGACGCATAATGCAGATATCGTAAATACAATTCGTCACCGTGTAATTGCGATTGAAGACGGAAAAATTGCTCGAGACGAGATTGAGGGAGGATACGGATATGAAGGCTAAGACCCTTAGTCGACATTTGCGAGAAGGTGTAAAAAATCTATCACGTAACGGATGGATGACATTTGCTTCTGTTAGTGCAGTAACAGTTACATTATTACTTGTAGGTGTCTTTTTAACAGCGATTATGAATATGAACCATTTTGCGACGAAAGTAGAGCAAGATGTAGAGATTCGTGTACACATTGATCCAGCAGCAAAAGAAGCTGATCAAAAGAAATTAGAAGAAGATATGAGTAAAATCGCGAAAGTAGATTCTATTAAATATTCTTCTAAAGAAGAAGAGTTAAAACGTTTAATTAAGAGTTTAGGCGATAGTGGAAAAACGTTCGAGTTATTTGAGCAAGATAATCCACTGAAAAACGTATTTGTTGTAAAGGCGAAAGAGCCAACAGATACAGCAACTATTGCGAAAAAGATTGAATCAATGCAGTTTGTAAGTAATGTTCAATACGGTAAAGGCCAAGTTGAAAAATTATTTGATACTGTAAAAACAGGACGTAATATCGGGATTGCGTTAATTGCAGGTCTTTTATTCACGGCGATGTTCTTAATCTCTAATACAATTAAAATTACAATTTATGCTCGTAGTACTGAGATTGAAATTATGAAACTTGTAGGTGCAACAAACTGGTTTATTCGTTGGCCGTTCTTGCTAGAGGGATTATTCCTAGGAGTATTAGGATCAATTATTCCAATTGGTCTAATTTTAGTGACGTATAATTCGCTGCAAGGTGTGTTTAATGAAAAACTTGGCGGAACAATTTTCGAGCTTCTACCATACAGCCCATTCGTATTCCAATTAGCTGGTTTATTAGTGTTAATCGGTGCATTAATCGGTATGTGGGGAAGTGTAATGTCAATTCGTCGCTTCTTAAAAGTATAAAAAGTTGCAAACATAATTCGTACAAGCTTATCATATAGTAGAAATAGGTAAAGGCATCACACACTGTGTGATGCCTTTTGCTACACCACCTGTGTGTTTTGGAAAGGGGAATTCCGCATTGAAACGTAGAGTTGCGATTATTGGAATGGTTGTTGCATTTTTAATTGGTGCTGGCGGAATGTTTGCAGGAATGTCTGTATTTGGGGTTAGCCCAGCAGAAGTAACGCAAACAATTTCGAATGGAAATGCTAGCACAACGCAAGGGAATTTGGCAAAAATTAATGAGGCGTATGCACTAATTGATTCACGTTATGTGGAAGACGTGAAAGATGACAAGTTAGTCGAAGGTGCAATACAAGGTATGTTGTCTACGCTGAAGGACCCTTATTCCACGTATATGGATAAAGAAACAGCCAAACAGTTTAGTGAATCGCTTGATCCAGAGTTAGAGGGGATTGGGGCTGAGGTGAATAAGACGGACGGTAAGCTTATTATCGTATCTCCAATTAAAGGTTCACCAGCAGAAAAGATAGGAATTAAACCGAATGACCAAATTTTATCTGTGGATGGAAACAGTGTGAAAGACTTATCACGTGAAGAAGCAGTACTAAAAATTCGTGGTAAAAAAGGAACGACTGTCGCGATTGAAATTAAACGTGCAGGAGTAGCTGATCCGATTGTATTTAAAATTAAGCGTGAAAAAATTCCGATCTTCACGGTGTTTAGTTCTGTGAAGCAAGAGAGTGGAAAAGGTATCGGCTATATGCAAATTACTTCGTTTGCTGAAAATACAGCGAAAGAATTTAAGGATCAGTTAAAAGAGTTAGAGAAGAAAAACATACAAGGTTTAGTTATTGACGTGCGTGGTAATCCTGGTGGCTATTTGAATAGTGTAGAAGATATACTAGGAGAAATTATGACGAATAAAAAGCCAATGCTACAAGTAGAGCAGCGAAATGGAGAGAAAAAGAAATTCTCCACAGAACTGAAAGAGAGAAAGTCATATCCAATTTCAGTGTTAATAGATAAAGGAAGTGCCTCTGCTTCAGAAATTTTAGCTGGTGCGCTGAAAGAAGGAGAAGGTTACGATTTAATTGGTGAAACAACGTTTGGTAAAGGGACTGTTCAACAAGCTGTTCCATTTAAAGATGGCAGCAACATTAAATTAACGATGTTTAAATGGTTAACTCCAGATGGAAATTGGATTCATAAAAAAGGAATCAAGCCAACTGTAGAAGTGAAACAACCAGATTACTACCATGCGACGCCAATTCAAATTGAAAAGACACTTTCATACAACTCAAATGATGTCCAAGTAAAGCATGCACAAGAAATGCTAAAAAGCTTAGGATATGTACCGGGTCGTGAAGATGGATACTTTAGTAAAGAGACAGAATCAGCGCTAAAAGCATTCCAAAATGCAAATGAGATGGAAGCGACAGGACAGCTTGATAAAAAGACAGCTGAAGCAATTCAAACGAAAATCATTGAAAAAATCCGTTCTGGAGAAAATGATTTGCAATTACAATCAGCATTAAAATTAATGGCAAAATAAGAAGAAATACAGGCATTTTATTGCCTGTATTTTTTTGTGTTAAACACACGTTTCTCCAGTTATGATAAGATAAAAAGAAAGAATGATATAAATGGTGGTGAGTGAGTTCGTGGAAGCATGGATTTTTGAAATAATGCGGGCAGTTGGACGTTTTTTCTTACACCCTGCTGTCTATGTATTTTTAATAAGTAGTATCTTCGTTGGATACTTACGCATATTACGAGAGAGAAAAGATTTTTCTTTTAAAGTTTATGATATTTGGTTTGAGCTGCGAACATCTCTATTTGCAGGGATTGGATACGGATTAATCGTATCTCTTATTACGATTGGGCTTGGACTTGTTGTTTCTAAAGCGAGTTTATGGGTAATCTTACTTTGGACTTTGCTATTCGGATTAACGGCTATGTATCGATATTTATCGGCGGCTTATACGTTTAGTATTGCGATTGTATGTGTTTTACTATCTTCTAAGCTACCAGTTTCCTTCTTACAGCTTAGAGAAGGAGAAGAGGGTACGATTGTATCTCTTGCTATTTTACTAGGCGTCATGCTTCTTGTAGAAGGCTTATTGATTTCTAAAAATGCGGTGGGATATTCTACACCAAACATTAGGAAGGGAAAGCGTGGGCTTAAGATCGGTTTACACGAATCGAAGCGTTTATGGATTATTCCTATTTTTATTCTTGTACCGGGTGATGCGGTAACGCAGTTCATTTCATGGTGGCCTGTCGTTTCGATAGGTTCAAATACATATTCTTTATTCCTCGTTCCATTTTTAATTGGATTTATGAGAAAGATTAGAAGTTATGAGCCGACAGAAGCTTTATTATTTACAGGAAGACGTGTTTATGGATTAGCAGGACTTGTGCTTGTTCTAGGAGTCGCAAGTTACTGGTGGCATGTACTTGCAATTATCGCGATGGGGGTCGCAATGCTTGGACGTTTCACAATCTCGATGCAAGAAAAAATTGTGGATGAGACAAGACCAGCCTATTTCGCTGCACGTAATGACGGACTTGTTGTGTTAGATACAATTCCAAATACAATTGGAGCGGAGCTGAATTTACTGCCTGGAGAAATTATTACGAAAGTAAATGGAGTCGTTCCAAGAAGTGCCGAGGAATTTTATGATGCACTTCAAACGAAGACGACAGGAGCTTTTTGTAAATTAGAAGTATTAGATACAAACGGTGAGCTTCGTCTTGCTCAAACGGCGTTGTATGCTGGGGGACACCACGAATTAGGTGTTGTGTTTGTTCAGCAGGATCATGAGTGGGATTCGGAAGCGATGTAAATAGAAGTGAGGGTGTTACCTTTAGGTAACACCTTTTTGTTTGATTGGGAGCAGCAGTACATGAAAATATATCGGCGATCATCAGAATATATCAGCGCAACTGAAAATATATCGGCGATTATTCGAATATATCGACTTTCCGGCAGAAAACGACAACTATCGCAAACCTTATTGTAGTTTCCTAGTCGAATCACTTGAATAATTATTTGATAATGGTTATCATTTAGGGAGTCTTTTGAATTTTGGAAAATGGAGGGAAGATATGCTACGTAAATTTTTTTCTTACTATAGACCGTATAAAGGTTTATTTATACTCGACTTTTCTTGTGCAGTTATCGCAGGATTACTGGAACTTGGCTTCCCACTTATCGTAAACCAATTTATTGATAAGTTATTGCCAGGGCAAAACTGGACGCTGATTTTATGGGCGTGTTTCGGTTTATTTGCAGTGTATATGTTAAATGCAGGCCTGCAATATGTTGTTACATATTGGGGACATATGCTTGGGGTTAACATTGAAACAGATATGAGGCAGAAATTATTTGATCACATTCAAAAGCTATCATTCAGATTTTTTGACAATAATAAAACAGGTCATTTAATTTCACGTCTTACAAACGATTTAATGGAAATCGGAGAAATTGCTCACCACGGGCCAGAAGATTTATTTATCGCTGTTATGACTTTAGTTGGGGCGTTCTCATTCATGATGATGATCAACTGGAAGTTAGCGCTATTAACGTTCTTCGTCATTCCATTCCTACTATGGTTGGCACTTTACTTCAACAAAAAAATGACAGGTACGTTTAGACGTTTATTCTCAGATGTTGCTGATTTCAATGCATGTATTGAGAACAACGTTGGTGGTATTCGCGTTGTACAAGCATTCGGAAATGAAAAGTTTGAGAAAGAGCAATTTGCTGTGAACAACGCTCGTTTCCGTACAACGAAATTAATGGCTTATAAAATTATGGCGTTAAATTCGTCAATTAGTTATATGCTCATGCGTCTCGTAACGCTCTTCGTCTTAATATGCGGTACATGGTTTGTTCTGCAAGGTGAATTAACGTACGGTGGATTTATCGGATTCGTTCTATTAACGAATATCTTCTTCCGCCCGATTGAAAAAATTAATGCGGTAATTGAAAGCTATCCGAAAGGGATTGCTGGTTTTAAGAGATATGTAGAGCTTCTTGAAACAGAGCCAGATATTGTAGATTCTAAAGATGCGATGGAAGTTAAACATGTACACGGTGATATTCAATATAACAACATTACGTTCGGATATGAAAACAAAGAACCGATTTTAAACGATATTAGTTTGAAAATCCATGCAGGTGAAACAGTTGCGTTCGTTGGACCATCTGGGGCGGGGAAAACAACGTTATGTAGCCTATTACCACGTTTTTATGAGCAATCATCTGGTTCAATTCAAATTGATGGCATTGATACGAAAGAGATGACATTATCGTCACTTCGTAAGCAAATCGGAATTGTGCAACAAGATGTGTTCTTATTCTCGGGAACGATTCGTGAAAATATTGCTTACGGAAATTTAAAAGCGTCAGAAGCTGACATTTGGCAGGCAGTAAAGAGAGCGCAGTTAGAGGATTTAATTTACTCGCAGCCAGACGGTTTAGATACAGTTATCGGTGAGCGCGGCGTGAAACTTTCTGGTGGACAGAAGCAACGTCTAGCGATTGCCCGTATGTTCTTGAAAAACCCGCCAATTTTAATTTTAGATGAAGCGACTTCTGCACTAGATACAGAGACAGAACTAGCAATTCAAAAATCGCTTGCAGAATTAGCAGTTGGCCGTACAACATTAGTGATTGCACATAGACTTGCAACGATTAAAAATGCAGATCGTATCGTCGTTGTAAATAAAGACGGTATTGCAGAGCAAGGTTCACATGATGAATTAATTGAGCGTGGCGGAGGATATAGTAGGCTATACGAAGCACAGTTTAGTTCGTAAATATAATTTCTACTGAATTAGCACACCATATAAGTAGATGGAAATCTTATAAGGGAGGCTAAAGAGTATGATTATAACAACAACGTCTACAATTCAAGGAAAAGAAATTATTGAGTATGTCGATATCGTGAATGGGGAAGCGATTATGGGTGCGAATATCGTTCGTGACCTTTTCGCTTCTGTCCGTGACGTTGTCGGCGGTCGTTCAGGCGCTTACGAAAGTAAATTAAAAGAAGCGCGCGACATCGCAATGGAAGAGATGAAGACTCTCGCAAGACAAAAAAATGCGAACGCAATTGTTGGTATTGACGTGGACTACGAAGTCGTTCGCGAAGGGATGCTAATGGTTGCGGTGAGCGGGACTGCTGTCCGTATCTAAAGTAAAAAGCCGTGCTGATGCACGGCTTTTTACTGTTATTGATGCTATGCTATGTCGAAGCCTCGATATTTCTTGGGAAATGTGGAAGGTCCCGTCGATATATAGGGAAGACCTTAGAGCGCTTCTTTACATTTCCGTATTTGAACTAATAATGTTTCGTATTCTTGGTTGAGAGATGCGATGTCATCGTGATGATTGGGTATAGAAATCCGGCTGATGACTTCAGTTAATTTTGTTTGTAACCGTAATAATTCTTGTTCAGTAACGTTTACAGAATTCCCGGTTGTTCTTTTTGTGTATTGCTCGTAATTACCGTGGAATACTCTTGGTTCACTCTCGTCTACTTGTAGAATATGATCTGCAACAGAACGAATGAAGGCACGGTCATGGCTAATGAAAAGTATAGTGCCAGGATATTCTTGTAACATGCTTTCTAATTCTTCTTGTGTCGCTAAGTCTAAATAGTTTGTCGGTTCATCGAGCAGAAGCATATTATAATTTCCTAAAAATACTTTTGCGAGTGCAACCTTCATTCGCTCACCCCCGCTTAGAACGTGCACAGGTTTATGAACATCTTCACGGCGGAATAGAAGCCGTGCAAGTATTGTGCGAACGAACGACTCTGTATAGTTTGTTTCTTCTAGAACATTTTCTAAAATGGTTTTATCTGTTTTTAAAATGGATAGAGTTTGCTCGAAGTATCCGATTTTACAACTTTTCGAAAGCTGAATGCCACGCTCGTTTGCGAGAAGCATGTTGAACAAAGTGGTTTTTCCGCTTCCATTTGCGCCTAAAATAGCAAGTTTTGCACCAGGGGCAATAGTTCCATTCATATTTTTAAATAGTGTACGGTCACCTATTTTCTTTGTTGCTTTATTGAACTGTACTGCCACCTTACTATGAATGGGTGTATGGTATTGCACGTCAAACTGAGCTTGAGAAAGATCCTTTGGCTTTTCTTTCTTTTCTAATTTTTCGAGACGTGTCTCTAATGCTTTTGCTGCTTTACTAACCTGTTCTTGGCCATGAGCCCCACTTAATTTATAAAGTTTAGATTCAGATGAACTGAACCGTGTTGGGATTTTTGTCATGCTAGAAGCACGTTGCTTTTTTTGTAAAATGGACTGCTCTAAACGATTTTTTTCTTGTACATATTGCTCATATTCTGCTTGTTTTTGTATTCGCTCACGTTCTTTTTGCTTTCGATAGTTGGAATAATTACCTTTATACTCTTGAATAGTACCGTCTTCGATTTCGATGATTTTTGTACATATCGCATCTAAAAAGTCACGATCATGTGATATTAAAACAAGTGCCCCTTTATAAGATAAAAGTGCCTTTTCTAATTGCTCTGTACCAACCATATCTAAGTGGCTTGTTGGTTCATCAGCGAATAAAATGCCTGCATTCTGTTCAAGAGCGTGGGCAATTTTTAGGCGCATTCGTTCACCGCCGCTCATTGAATTTGTAACGTTTGAAATGCTCCATTTTCCTTTTGCGAGAGAAGAAGCGGTTTCTGGTAGTTCTTCGCTAAGCTGAGGAATGATGGAGATAGAACTATGATGAGTTACTGTACCTTCGTCAGCTTCTATTTCTTTACTTAATATTTGTAGTAACGTAGATTTTCCAGCTCCGTTGACTCCGACAATTCCTATACGATCCTGCGCTTGAATTTCTAGTGATGGTAACGTAAATAGTGTACGATCACCAAAACTTTTTTCAATATTACGTGCGAATAAAATAGTCATAAAAAAACCTCCCTAGTTTCACTAGAGAGGATAAATGTCGCCCATGCATGTGAAAATCGTACATAAATAAACGATTTTTTCACATGATCGTTTCGAAAGAAAGTATCGACAAATGGACAGACTAATCCCCTGCTAGTTTTCATCATTTTTGTTCACTATTTGTGATGGATGAAATAAATAAGAGAATTAGAACTTCATTGGTCAAAGTACCTTCCTTTCATAATATTACTTTTATTGTATGCGCATACAAATGAGATTGTCAAACTTATTTCTGTTTGTGATTTTTGAATTCGTTATTATAAATTTGTGCTTTTGCTAGTGCTTCGGCATCATTTTTGATTTCATCTAATCCATTCGCATCCCCAATAATATATCCTTCAAATGATGAACCAACAAAATCAAAGATATATTGGAACTGAGCAATAAGCGGCAATGCTTTCAGTTTTGGGTTATCTCCGCCAACGATGACAACGTACATTTTTTTGTTTTTCATTTTCTCTTTGAAATGAATAGATGTATCACGCAAACTTTGTGACCAGCGATCGACGAAGTTTTTCATATGACCGCTCATTCCGTACCAGTATAGCGGTGTAGCGAAGATAATTGTGTCGTGCGCTAGCATGCGTTTCGTTAACTGCTCGTAGTCATCGTTTACAGGCTGGAATCCTTCTGCATCGTGACGTTGATCTGTAATAGGATGGACTGTATGGTCTCGCAAGTAAATTTGTTCTGTTTTAATTCCATCAATCATCATATGTGTTAGAGCTTCCGTATTCCCGTTTTGTCTTGAACTGCCATGTATAACAAACATGTAATCATCCCTTTTCTTTTGCTTGTTTTAGGAGTGAAACGTGTTTTTGCAAATTCGTTTGAATGCTAGAAAGTAATGAGATTTGCTTTGTTACTTCATTGAGTTTATCTTCGTAAAGTGTAAGGATACTGCTGCATGGGTTTTCGTATAGATGCGGCTCGATTTCGAGGCAGCGCAGCATCCTTGCCGTCTCTTCTAAATTTAAGCCAATTTGTAAGTACATTTGAATAAGTTCTACTTTTTCAATAGCACTTTCATCAAAATCACGGTAGCCATTTGTGAGCCGCTTAGAAGGGAGTAATCCCTTTTCTTCGTAATGTCTTAGTGATCTTTCGCTAACTCCAGTTTCTTTTGATAACTCCCCGATTCGCAATGCGTTTCACTCCTTTTAAACATATTGTAAACCTTCACACTAATGTGAAGGTCAACTCTGTTTTTTCGCAAAAGAATCCACATGATTTAAAAACACTTGAATGGCTTTAGACGGAATAAAATATTTGCCGCGCACGATGGAGAATGGGCGGATTAGCTGTTCATTTGGAACTTCGACGTGGAATAGCTCTTTTGCCAGTAGCTCTTTCCGTACAGTCCAATCAGAAAGTATAGCGATGCCAAGCCCAGCAGCGACGGCTTCCTTCACGCTTTGTATACTGCTAAATGTAAAGAATCGCTTCATTTTTAAATGGTGTTGATGGATAAAGCGGTCACTATAAGCACGTGTACCGGAACCACTTTCTCTTAATACCCATACTTGGTCTTGGAGTGTGCTTTCATTTATTTCCTTTGTGCGGAGCAGTGGATGATTTGGCGGAACGACGAGCTTCATTTCATCTTGCATAAATGTTTCGACGTTAACATCAGCGTATACGACTTGCCCTTCCACTAAGCCGATATCAATTTGATTAGAGCGAAGACTTTGCAAAACTTCTTCTGTATTTGAGATAAAGGTATGCACTTCGACGCGTGGATTTTCATTGGCATAGTTAGCGAGTATTTTTGGAAGTAAGTATTCGCCAATTGTAAAACTAGCACCGATGCGAAGTGTTCCCGTTACAACATTATGTAGTTCATTAATTTCTTGCTTAGCATCTTCGTAAAGAGAGAGCATTTGCTTTGCATGAATATATAGAATATTTCCAGCTTCCGTGACTTGGACATGTTTCGGAGATCGCTGAATGAGTGTAGTTCCAAATTCGTTTTCTAAGTTGCGAATGTGCATACTTACGCCAGGCTGTGAAAGATTTAATAATTCTGCTGCACGAGAGAAGTGTTTTTGTTCAACAACCGTAACAAAAATCTTTAAAATGTCTACGTTCATTTGCAAAGCTCCTTTCGTTTTTCTTTCATCTTATCATAAGTATTTCTGATGATAGAGATTTGGTATTGGTATTAAACTTATTATAAAAACTCTCTTATAATGTAACTAGAAAGAACATGCATGTTCCAATACGATTATTGGGGTGGTTCAAAGTGGAACAAACACTTGTTATACAAAAGAAGAAGGGCTTTGGATTTTCGCAAGGAATTGGGATTACGTTATTAATCGCCATTGTCGCGAAATATTTAGCAGAGCTTCCATTTTTAAATATTATGGGACAATTAGTAATTGCTATTCTAATTGGGATGGTTTGGCGAGCAGCTGTTGGAGTTCCGCAAGAAGCGATAGCTGGAACGAACTTCGCGAGTAAGAAGTTGCTTCGCTTTGGGATTATCTTACTTGGAATGCGATTAAATCTTGTTGATATTGCGAAGGCGGGACCAAAAGTATTGGTCATCGCAGCGGTTGTTATTACATTTACTATTTTCGTTGTATACGGATTAACGAAAGTATTTAAAGTGGACAAGAAACTTGGGATTTTAACGGCGTGCGGGACGGCAATTTGTGGCGCGGCAGCGGTCGTGGCAATTGCACCACAAGTGAAAGCGAAGGATGAGGAAACGGCAGTCGGGGCAGCGATTATTGCAATTTTAGGTACAATATTTACACTTATTTATACGTTATTATACCCAGTGCTTGGCTTTTCTCCGTACGGTTACGGCGTATTTTCGGGTGCAACGCTACACGAAATTGCTCATGTTATCGCAGCTGCTGCGCCAGGCGGTAGCACGGCTGTAGACATTGCGGTTATCGTAAAATTAACGCGCGTTGCGATGCTTGTGCCAGTAGCGATTTTAATCGGATTGTGGTTTGGTAAGAGTGAAGGTAGCGAGGAAAAAAGATCATGGCGCGATCTTCCAATTCCGTGGTTCATCTTCGGATTTTTAGCGATGAGTGCAGTGCATTCACTTGGGATTATTCCAGAAGTTGTTGCGGGATACATTGTTGTCATTGCTTACATGCTTATCGCAATGGCGATGGCGGGGCTTGGTTTAAATGTAGAGTTTAAAACGTTCCGTAAATTAGGAAGCAAGGCATTCGTGGCAGGGCTGATTGGCTCGGTTTGCTTATCGGTTCTTGGATATGTTCTCGTATGGGGATTAGGATTTATGTAGTAGGAAGAAGCTGTTCCAAAAGGTATTTTGGGACAGCTTTTTCTTATGCTTATTGTGCTACAGATGTCAGTAAGTCGATATATTTGGGAAATCGCCGATATAAATGAAGTTGCGCTAATATAAATTGAATTACTCTTGTACTTTGTTAGAGAAGATATGCAGTGAAACGTTTTTCTAAAATTTGTAAAGATATCTTTACTTTCGAAGGTGGAACCTATGGGTGTGAAAAATAAGATCAAGGAATTAAGAAAACAACATCATATAACACAAGTAGAAATGGCAAAGGCGATGCAGGTGACGCGGCAGACGATTGTGGCGATTGAAAATCATCATTACAATCCGAGCTTAGAGTTATCCCTAAAAATCGCCAAATATTTTGGAGTGAAGGTGGAAGAAATATTTACGCTAGAGTAGGGGGAGAGAAATGGTAGGAAAACGAGCATAGCGATAGGAGGAATGGGAAATGCAAGACGAGTTTGAGAGATTTCAGTCAGATAAAGCGTTTAAATATGTAGGGTTGTTTTTCACGATTAGTTTAGCTATGTGGAGTTTGTACAATTTAATCATTTACGGAAGTGCGGGTATGCCGTTTGTGTTATTTGTACTAGGGCAGTTTGTTTATTTCTTTGTGAACTATTGGCCGAAATGGAGATATAGAAATAGTAAAGAAGCTGATCGTGTATGAGTAAGAGAGAGGTCACGAAATTCGTAGGGAGTTTGCTTTTAGCAGGGATTCTTTTAAATGTGAGTTTAATGATTTTAAGTATTTCGTGGGGAACTATTTTTATATCGAATGTAGCACTAGTCATTTTATATGGAATTTCCGAATATAGAGAACAGAAGCGTTTGAAAGAAGAGGGAGTACCGTCGATTGATGAGAGAGTTGTGAACAAGATGAAGTCGCATTTTACGATTTGTATTACGAGTTTTGTTTATGTATCTTTGTGTAAATAAGTATTTAGAAAGACAAGTAGTAAATGTAAATGAGTTATTATATATCGTTATTTTTGGTTTGTTAATTAGTATGGCATCGACGAGTATTTTAGCAACAAGGAGTAAATAGAAAAAGGGGAACTGGGATGGGATTACCGGTATTATGTGTCGCTACAGTCATATTTGCGCTTCTTTGGGGCATGCAAAATTTTTCTCGTAATCCAGTGCCAAGCATTTGTATTATGATTGGTACTGTAGGTTTATCGTATTATTTATTACTATTAGCTCATTATCATAAAACAGCAACGAGCGTTGTTGTGGGAGCACTTATTTTATTTTGTGGTCGTGCTGTACAAAAGGGGTTATTTCCGTAAAAGCTGTTTATACAAAGGGTATAAACAGCTTTTTGTATTTTTTTTACAGAACACTTGAAAGTTACGTAACGTCATCTTTTATAATGAAGGAGAAGAGGTGATAGTAGTGATTTCAATACAACAATTGACGAGAGAAACAGGGGTTACGGTACGTACATTACGTTATTATGATCAAATAGATTTATTAAAGCCAAGTGGGAAAACAGAGGGTGGACATCGGTTATATAGTGAAGCTGATGTCATTCGTTTGCAACAAATTTTATTTTTAAAAGAAATGGGATTTTCATTAAAAGAAACTGCGAATATGTTAGGAAAAGATGAGCTGGATTTAAAGGATTCTCTTGAAAAACAACTTCGGTTTGTACAAGAAGAACAAAAGAAATTCAATCGAATGGAGCGTATTTTACAAGCTGTTGTTTATTCAGTAGACGTCGAAGGAGATTTGGATTGGAAAGTTATGTTTGAACTTATTCAGCTTTCAAAACAGTCTCCTCGTATACGGGAAATGTTCCAAAATGAAGTATTTTCAGAGGAGGAACAAAAATTGCTTCATAATTTACCAAACATGAGTGAGGAAGATCCGAATGTGTTGGAGTGGGTAGATTTATTAAAGCAATTACGTAATTTTATGAAAGACGGTAAAGAAGCAGCGAGTGATGAGGTGCAAGAGGTAACGAAGAGATTAATGCAGAAGTGTTTGGAAATGGCTAATGGTGACGAAGCGTTTTTAGATAGGTTATGGGAAGTTAGAAAGTCAAAAGAAGATTCGCAAAGGATGGGTATGTATCCAATCGAAGAAGAACTTTTAGTATATATGGACGAAGCTTTTCGTATTTATGATGAAAGGGAGAGGGATAAATGAGTATACTCGCGGAATATCGTTGGTATTTTTTAATTGGGGCAGAGATTATATTTTGGTTATCGGCTATCGGTTTCTTTTTACTCCGTTACGGATTTCGTTTGAAGAAGGCAAGTTTTATTATGGGGATTGTACTCCTCGTAAATGAAGTGTTTATTTTAACTTTAGGGGTAGTGGACTACTATCAAACAGGAAAGTTCTCTAACTTTCAAATTATTACTGTAATTATTTTATTGTATGCAGTTTTTTACGGGAAAAAGGATTTGAAGAAGCTTGATATATTTGCGCAAAAGCTAGTTGCGAAATGGCGTAATGAACCGGTGCCTATTATTGAAGATCAGGTAGAATTAACAGGTATGGCCTATGCAAAGCAGGAAATAAAAAATTGGGTAGTACATCTTGTTTTATTCGTTGGTGTGCACATATTCTTTTTCTTCGCGTATGGATTTATTCCATTTGAACAATGGGGTAATTGGTTAGAATCGGGAATCGTTTTAAATAAAGCTGCAAGTCGCGTGAGCCAAGTGTGGGCAATTATATTTTTAGTTGATACAGCGATTTCATTTTCATATGTGATTTTTCCGAAGAAGGAGAAAGGAAAAGAAAAGCTACTTTCATAGGGGAAAGTAGCTTTTTAGGTATACAAATAATTTTTATAGGAGAGGATGGCAATAGGAAAAGGAACTGGTTTTATATGTCTATTTCTCTTTAGTTTAGTAGCATGCTCACAACCTAACATTACAATTGATAAGAAGAAGGATGTCATTGTAAAGGGAACAGGAACTTCCAATCTAGATAAATTCGAACAGTTCGTTTTGAATGTTGAACAAGGGAAAGTTGATAAAATAAGAATTGTCCATTATACACATGAAGGCGATCCAATTTTTCAAACGTTAGAGCATAGTGAGGAAGCTATACTTTATGTGTCAGATAATAGACAAGATCAATTTGCTGGTGAGGCTAAAGGGTTATATAAAGATAGTTGTAAAAGTATTGTTAAAGACCAGCGCGAATCAAAAATTACTTATAGGCTAATAGATTGTACGAAAGAAGATGGGCGCAGCGGATATGACTTAGTATATGTACCTAAAAAATAGAGTTAGTAGAGGAAGGAAGTATGTACTCCTTCCTTTTTCTATGTATATATTGTCGAAAACTTTACCGAATATCTGTTCGTTTTTTTAGGTTTTTTATAGGCATTCGTGGTAAAATAATAATACAGATTTTTATGAGGAGGTCGGATTTTACTTGGAACATCAATTTGAAATTATATCAGCGTATTCCCCGCAAGGTGATCAGCCGGTAGCTATAGAGAAGCTTGTAGAGGGAATTAATAGTGGAAAGAAAAAGCAAGTGTTGCTTGGAGCGACAGGAACGGGTAAGACATTTACAATTTCAAATGTCATTAAAGAAGTGCAGAAGCCAACACTTGTGATGGCTCACAATAAAACGTTAGCAGGACAGTTATATAGTGAGTTGAAAGACTTTTTCCCGAATAATGCAGTTGAATATTTTGTTAGTTATTACGATTATTATCAGCCAGAAGCGTATGTACCACAAACAGATACGTTTATTGAAAAGGACGCGCAGATTAATGATGAAATTGATAAATTGCGTCACTCGGCAACGTCTGCATTATTTGAACGGGACGATGTAATTATCGTTGCGAGTGTATCGTGTATATATGGTTTAGGTTCTCCTGAAGAATACCGCGAGTTAGTTGTGTCACTTCGAGTTGGTATGGAGAAGGACCGCAATCAATTGCTTCGTGAACTTGTTGATGTACAGTATGGACGTAATGATATTGATTTCAAGCGTGGTACATTCCGTGTACGCGGAGATGTAGTTGAAATCTTCCCGGCATCACTTGATGAGCATTGTATCCGAATTGAGTTTTTCGGTGATGAAATCGATCGTATTCGTGAAGTAAATGCGTTAACAGGTGAAGTATTAGCAGAACGTGATCATGTAGCGATCTTCCCAGCATCTCACTTCGTTACACGTGAAGAAAAAATGAAGGTCGCTATTGAAAATATCGAAAAAGAATTAGAAGAGCGTTTAAAGGAATTAAATGATAATGGTAAGTTGTTAGAAGCGCAACGTATAGAACAGCGTACACGTTATGATTTAGAAATGATGCGCGAGATGGGCTTTTGTTCAGGTATTGAAAACTATTCCCGTCATTTAACACTTCGTCCAGCGGGTGCAACGCCGTATACGTTATTAGACTATTTCCCTGAAGATTTCCTAATTGTTATGGATGAGTCACACGTATCGGTACCGCAAGTAAGAGCGATGTATAACGGGGACCAAGCACGTAAGCAAGTGCTTGTGGATCATGGATTCCGTCTGCCATCAGCTTTAGATAATAGACCGCTCACGTTTGATGAGTTTGAAGAGAAAACGAATCAAGTTATTTACGTTTCAGCAACGCCAGGACCGTACGAATTAGAGCAGTCACCAGAAGTAATAGAACAAATTATTCGTCCAACAGGGCTTTTAGATCCACCGATTGATATACGACCAATTGAAGGTCAAATTGACGATTTATTAGGAGAGATTCAAGATCGTATTGCAAAAAATGAACGTGTATTAATTACGACTTTAACGAAAAAAATGTCAGAGGATTTAACGGATTATTTAAAAGATGTAGGAATTAAAGTGAACTATCTTCACTCTGAAATTAAAACGTTAGAACGTATTGAAATTATTCGCGATCTTCGCCTTGGTAAATTTGATGTACTTGTCGGTATTAACTTATTACGAGAAGGATTAGATATTCCGGAAGTATCACTTGTAGCTATTTTAGATGCGGATAAGGAAGGGTTCTTGCGTTCAGAGCGTTCATTAATTCAAACAATTGGTCGTGCAGCACGTAATGAAAACGGCCGCGTTATTATGTACGCAGATCGCATAACGAGATCGATGGGCATTGCAATTGAAGAAACGCAGCGTCGTCGTACGATACAGGAAGCTTACAATGAAGAGCATGGTATTACGCCGAAAACAATTCAAAAAGGTGTGCGTGATGTAATCCGTGCAACGACAGCTGCTGAAGAGCCGGAAACATATGAAGCAACGCCAACTAAGAAGATGACGAAAAAAGAGCGTGAAAAGACAATTGCGAAGATAGAAGCAGAAATGAAGGAAGCAGCAAAAGCGTTAGACTTCGAGCGTGCAGCTGAATTAAGAGATTTACTATTAGAATTAAAGGCGGAAGGGTGAAAAGAGTGAGCATGAGCAAGGATTTTATTGTTGTAAAGGGTGCTAGAGCACATAACTTAAAAAATATTGATGTAACCATTCCGAGAAATCAGCTTGTTGTTGTAACGGGATTGTCTGGTTCAGGGAAATCATCATTAGCATTTGATACGATTTATGCAGAAGGGCAGCGCAGATACGTAGAATCGTTATCTGCGTATGCACGCCAGTTTTTAGGGCAAATGGATAAACCGGATGTAGATACGATTGAAGGATTGTCACCAGCGATTTCAATCGATCAAAAAACGACGAGTCGTAATCCGCGTTCAACTGTCGGAACGGTAACGGAGATTTATGATTATTTACGCTTATTATTTGCGCGAATTGGTACGCCAATTTGTCCGAATCATGGCATTGAAATTACATCACAAACAGTAGAGCAGATGGTAGACCGTGTTCTCGAATATCCTGAACGTACGAAATTGCAAGTACTAGCGCCTATCGTGTCAGGACGTAAAGGTGCACATGTAAAAGTACTTGAAGATATTAAGAAGCAAGGTTATGTTCGTGTACGTGTTGATGGGGAAATGCTGGATGTATCTGAAGAGATTACGCTAGATAAAAATAAGAAGCATTCCATAGAAGTTGTAATTGACCGTATTGTTGTGAAAGAAGGAATTGCAAGCCGTCTTGCTGATTCACTCGAAAGTGCATTAAAGCTTGGCGGGGGAAGAGTGTTAATTGATGTTATGGGAGAAGAGGAACTTCTGTTTAGTGAACATCATGCTTGTCCGCATTGTGGCTTTTCAATTGGAGAATTAGAACCGCGTATGTTCTCGTTCAATAGTCCGTTCGGTGCATGTCCTTCTTGTGATGGACTTGGCTCAAAGCTAGAGGTAGATTTAGAGCTTGTTATTCCGAATTGGGATTTATCGTTAAATGAACATGCAATTGCTCCTTGGGAACCGACAAGTTCACAATATTACCCACAACTTTTACAATCTGTATGTAATCATTACGGCGTTGATATGGATATGCCTGTGAAAGATATACCGAAAGATTTATTCGATAAAGTGTTGTACGGAAGCGGAGAAGAGAAGGTTTATTTCCGCTATGTAAATGAATTTGGTCAAGTGAAGGAAAATGAGATTTTATTTGAAGGTGTTATTCCGAATATAGAGCGTCGTTATCGTGAGACGAGTTCTGATTATGTTCGTGAGCAAATGGAGAAATATATGGCAGAGCAAGCTTGTCCGAAGTGTAAAGGTGGACGCTTAAAGCCAGAGAGTTTAGCTGTTTTCGTTGGTGATAAAACGATTGCTGACGTAACGAAGTATTCAGTTCAAGAAGTACAGGAGTTCTTCTCAAATGTGGAACTAACGGAGAAACAACAAAAAATTGCTCATTTAATTTTAAGAGAAATTCAGGAGCGCGTTGGATTCTTAGTGAACGTCGGTTTAGATTATTTAACGCTAAGTCGTGCGGCTGGTACGTTATCAGGTGGTGAGGCGCAGCGTATTCGTTTAGCGACGCAAATTGGTTCTCGTCTAACTGGCGTACTTTATATTCTTGATGAGCCTTCTATCGGTTTACATCAGCGCGATAACGATCGTCTTATTCGCACATTGCAAGAAATGCGCGATTTAGGAAATACGTTAATTGTCGTTGAGCATGATGAAGATACGATGATGGCTGCTGATTATTTACTTGATATCGGACCTGGTGCAGGTATTCACGGTGGGCAAGTCGTCTCAGCGGGGACGCCAGCTGAAGTGATGCAAGATGAGAATTCATTAACAGGGAAATATTTAAGCGGTAAAGAGTTTATTCCAGTTCCACTTGAAAGACGTAAAGGTGACGGAAGAAAAGTGGAAATTGTCGGTGCAAAAGAGAATAACTTAAAGAATGCGAAAATGTCATTCCCGCTTGGTACGTTTGTAGCAATAACGGGTGTATCAGGTTCTGGTAAAAGTACGATGATTAATGAAGTACTATATAAATCGTTAGCTCAAAAGCTATATAAAGCGAAAGCGAAGCCAGGGACTCATAAAGAAATTAAAGGTCTTGAGCACTTAGATAAAGTTATTGATATTGATCAATCACCAATCGGTCGTACACCACGTTCCAACCCAGCAACGTATACAGGTGTATTCGATGATATTCGTGATGTGTTTGCACAAACGAACGAAGCGAAAGTGCGCGGGTATCAAAAAGGCCGTTTCAGCTTTAACGTAAAAGGTGGCCGTTGTGAAGCGTGCCGTGGTGACGGGATTATTAAAATCGAAATGCATTTCTTACCAGATGTGTACGTTCCGTGTGAAGTTTGCCATGGCAAACGTTACAACCGTGAAACGTTAGAAGTGAAGTATAAAGATAAGAACATTTCTGAAGTGTTAGGGATGACAATTGAAGATGGAGTAGAGTTCTTTGCTAATATCCCTAAAATTAAGCGTAAACTTCAAACACTTGTAGATGTTGGGCTTGGTTATATGAAATTAGGACAGCCAGCTACGACGTTATCTGGTGGGGAAGCACAGCGCGTGAAATTAGCTTCTGAATTACACCGTCGTTCTACAGGGCGTACGTTATATATTTTAGATGAGCCAACGACTGGTTTACATGCACATGATATTGCGCGTCTTCTAGAAGTATTGCAGCGTCTTGTTGAAAGTGGAGAGACAGTTCTTGTAATTGAGCACAATTTAGATGTTATTAAAACAGCTGATTATATTGTTGATCTTGGACCAGAAGGCGGAGACAAAGGTGGACAAATTGTTGCTTCTGGAACGCCAGAGCAAGTAGTGAAAGAAGAGCGCTCGTATACAGGTAAGTATTTAAAAGAGATTTTAGTTCGTGATAAAGCAAGAATGAAAGAGAAGATAAAAGAAGTAGAGTTATCGCAATAAGTTTATTGATGAAGACCGAGTGGAAATGCCGCTCGGTTTTTATTTTACGAGGAAAAACTGGTAAGTGTGTTAGTAGGTATACAAGCATAAAGGATAGAATAAGTTGATATAAGCGCTCGTATGATACTTGCGTTTATTATCTATTAGCGTATGATGAAAGATATATGTTTAAAGGATGTGTAACGAAATGAGATGGATTGTATCACTTCTTGTAAATAGCGTTGTGTTAATCGCTGTATCGGGACTTTTAAAAGGGATTGCACCAGACGCGTTTTATGTAGCAAATATACAAACTGCAATTATTGCGAGTATTATATTAGCGATTTTAAATGTGTTCGTAAAGCCGTTTTTAATTTTAATTACGTTACCAATTACTGTTGTAACTTTCGGT
This sequence comes from Bacillus luti, assembly GCF_001884105.1. Classification (GTDB taxonomy): domain Bacteria; phylum Bacillota; class Bacilli; order Bacillales; family Bacillaceae_G; genus Bacillus_A; species Bacillus_A luti. Next base: position 48,749 of record NZ_MACI01000014.1, read on the forward strand.
TTCTTCTTAATTGTTATTAATGCGATTACGTTAAAAATAACAGATTCATTATTAGGAGATGCTTTCAATATAACGGGGTTTGGTGTAGCTATTGTTGCGGCAATTTGTATTTCAATTTTCAATATGATCATTGAAAAAGCAATTGTTGAACCGTTATATGAAAAAAAGAGAAAGTGACAAAAGGAAAAACATTTCATCATTCGTATGAAATGTTTTTTTCTATTTATTAGAAACCGTATTTCTTGTTTCCAGAAAAAAATGGTACAATATCCGGTAGAATGGAATTTTACATCAAATGAGACTGAACCCGCAGCGGAGTGGAGGTTTATACATATGCCGAAAGTAAGGACAAAAGATTTAATTGAACAATTTCAATTGGAGTTAATAAGTGGTGAAGAAGGAATTCATCGTCCGATTGATACAAGTGATTTATCACGACCTGGAATTGAAATGGCAGGATTTTTTACATATTATCCAGCTGATCGCGTGCAGCTTCTTGGAAAGACGGAGCTTACGTTCTTTGACACGTTAACGTCAGAGCAAAAACAAGAGAGAATGAAAGCGCTTTGTACTGAGGAGACGCCATGTATTATTGTAACTCGTAATCAAGATGTACCAGATGAGTTATTACAAGCATCACGTGAATCAGGCATGCCTTTATTACGTTCTTCTCAAACGACAACGAGATTATCAAGTCGTTTAACAAATTATTTAGAGGGTAAGTTAGCACCAACAACAGCTGTTCATGGTGTGTTAGTAGATATTTACGGCGTTGGTGTTTTAATTACAGGTCAAAGTGGTGTTGGTAAAAGTGAGACGGCTCTTGAGCTTGTAAAGCGTGGTCACCGTCTTGTTGCGGATGATAGCGTAGAAATTCGCCAAGAAGATGAGGACATGTTAGTCGGAAGCTCACCAGATTTAATTGAGCATTTATTAGAAATTCGTGGCTTAGGTATTATTAATGTTATGACGTTATTCGGTGCAGGGGCAGTGCGAAATTATAAGCGTATTACACTTGTTATTAATCTTGAAATTTGGGATCAAAAGAAAAATTATGATCGCTTAGGTCTGGATGAAGAGAAGATGAAGATTATTGATACAGAACTTACGAAGATTACACTTCCAGTTCGTCCTGGTCGAAACTTAGCTGTTATTATTGAAGTGGCAGCGATGAACTTCCGTTTGAAACGTATGGGAGTCAATGCAGCACAGCAGTTCTCTGAACGATTAATGAGTGCGATTGAGTTAGGAAATCAGGAGTAAACATTGGAGAGGGAGGTCATACATATGCTGTTAGGTTCTGTACCGCAGCTTGACCGTGTAGCTGTTCAACTTGGACCGTTCCCTGTATATTGGTACGGGGTTATTATCGGTACAGGTGTGCTATTAGGTCTTTGGCTAGCAACTCGCGAGGGAGAGCGGCTAGGTATTCCAAAAGATACATTTGTTGACCTTGTATTAATTGCAGTACCAATCGCTATTCTATTTGCGAGAATGTACTATGTTATTTTTGAATGGGAATATTACGCGCAAAACCCGAGTCAAATTATTAATATTCGTCAAGGTGGTTTGGCGATTCATGGTGGTTTAATCGGGGCTGTTATTACAGGGATTCTTTTTGCAAAACGTCGTGGACTTTCATTCTGGAAGTTGGCGGATATTGCTGCACCAAGTATTTTACTAGGACAAGCAATTGGCCGATGGGGAAACTTTATGAACCAAGAGGCGCATGGTGATGAAGTAACGAGACAGTTTTTAGAAGGTCTTCATTTACCAGATTTCATTATTAATCAAATGTACATTGAGGGTGTGTATTATCACCCGACGTTTTTATATGAATCATTATGGAATTTTGCAGGTGTAATTTTATTACTTGCATTACGAAAAGTGAATTTACGCCGCGGGGAATTGTTCTTCACATATTTAATTTGGTATTCAGTAGGACGCTTCTTCGTAGAAGGGTTACGTACAGATAGTTTAATGCTAGGACCACTTCGTATTGCACAAGTAATGTCAATTGGACTTGTTGTTATTTCTATTATTTTCATTATTGTGAGACGAAAAATGGGGCAAGCTGATAAAAGATATTCGGAAAATTAGAGAAAAGTAGCATCTTATTATAAGGTGCTGCTTCTTTCATATTCAGGAAAGCGAAAGGACTAGGGCAATGAGAATAAATACAGTGTTATTTGATTTAGATGGAACTTTAATTAATACAAACGAACTTATTATCTCTTCTTTTTTACATGTGTTACATACATATTATCCAAATCAGTATAAGCGTGAAGATGTATTGCCATTTATCGGTCCATCTTTGCATGATACTTTCAGCAAGATTGATGAAAGTAAGGTTGAAGAGATGATTGCATGTTATCGTCAATTTAACCATGATCATCATGATGAATTAGTAGAAGAATATGAAACTGTATATGAAACAGTTCAAGATTTGAAGAAACAAGGTTATAAAGTTGGTATTGTTACAACGAAAGCGAGACAAACGGTTGAGATGGGATTAAAGCTATCAAAGCTTGATGAGTTTTTTGATGTTGTCGTGACAATTGATGATGTAGAGCATGTGAAACCACATCCAGAGCCACTTCAAAAAGCACTTGAGTTGTTAGATGCGAAACCGGAAGAAGCGTTGATGGTTGGAGATAACCATCATGATATTGTCGGCGGACAAAATGCGGGTACGAAAACAGCTGCGGTTTCATGGACATTGAAAGGTAGAGCATATTTAGAAGCTTATAAACCAGATTTTATGTTAGATAAAATGAGTGACTTACTACCGATTTTGTCCGATATGAATCGTTCATAAAGGTTCGAGTAAGTTAGTAGGGATGCGTATCCCTACTAACTCAAAGTTTTACTTTTTTAGTGGAGGAGCGAGCTAAGTGCGACGGACAACGCGCTATCCTGTTTCAGGAGAGAATTCATTATGGAATGTGTATAAAACAGTTTCTTTTTGGAAGGTAATGAAGAATTTTATTATTATCCAAATTGCACGTTACACGCCATTTTTATCTGTGAAGAATTGGTTGTATCGTACGTTTTTACGTATGAAGGTAGGAGAGAAAACATCATTTGCACTTATGGTAATGCCAGATATTATGTTTCCAGAAAAGATAGCTGTGGGAGAAAATTCGATTATTGGCTATAACACAACGCTTTTAGCACATGAATATTTAATTCGTGAATATCGTCTTGGAGAAATCGTCATTGGAGATGAAGTGATGATTGGAGCAAATACAACGATATTACCAGGTGTGAAAATTGGAGATGGCGCGATTGTCTCAGCGGGCACACTTGTTCATAGAGATGTACCGAGCGGTGCTTTCGTAGGCGGCAATCCAATGCGTATTATTTATACGAAAGAGCAAATGGCGGCTAGAGAAGTCTCATACTAAAAATGTAACATTTCTCCTCTTTTTTTATGAATAAAAAGGAAATAATTGAGTATAATATACTGTTTTGTTTTTTACGGAATCGTTTATACTTATAGATAGAAGAATGTGTGAGCGAAGAAAACAAAAAACTGGAGGATATATGGGGAAAAATCAAAGGATATATAAGGAGAACGGACAAGTTATCTCTTTTAATCAATTAGCGGACTTCTTTTATAAAAAAGGGATGAGAGCTTACAAAGGGCAGAAATTGCAAGATGCAATTAAATACTTTCGAAGAGCGGCACAAAGTGAGAAGGAGCCGTTTATTTTATGCCAATTAGCAATAACATTGTCTGAGGCTGGGGAATATCAAGAGTCAAATCAAACCTTCTTAAAGCTAATAAAATCTAATCCAGAAATTGAACAGTGCTATTATTTTATTGCAAATAATTATGCATATATGGGGCTATTTCAACAGGCGAAGAAGTATGCGGAGCGCTATTTAGATGTTGCAGAAGAGAAGGAATTTGTAGAAGATACATTAGAATTGCTTGAAATTATGGAAGAAGAAGCGATGGGTGCGGAAGAGATTGAAGATGAAGATGATTTAATTGTTATGCAGGAAGAAGCGAATCGTTATATTCGTAACGGACAATTAGAAGAAGCAATTGCTACGTTAGAAATTGTTACGAAAGATTATCCGGAATTTTGGTCAGGTCATAATAATTTAGCCATCGCACATTTCCAATCTGGTAATGTAGATAAGGCGCTGAAGTTAACAGAAATGATTTTAGAGAAAAATCCTGGTAATATACATGCTCTTTGTAATACGCTTATTTTTCTATATTCAATTGGAGAGCATAAACAAGTAGAAGCATTAGCGGGGCAACTCGTTTCAGTATATCCAATTTCATTTGAACATCGTTTGAAACTCGGAACGACACTTGCAACAATTGGTCATTTCGAACCTGCATATAAATGGTTCAAAGTATTAAAGCGTCAAGGATACGAAGGAGACGTTAGTTTTTATTATTGGTTTGCATATTCTGCTTATATGGTGAAAGATCAGCAAGTGGCTGAAAAAATGTGGCAACATGTTGTAGAATTGCATCCTGATAAAAAAGGAAAAGAACCGTGGAATGCACTGAATTTAGCAGATGAAGGGCAAAATGTATTATTTGAAGAATTACGAAAATCATTTCAGCAAAGTGCGACGCTAGAGGAGCAAATGCTAGCTTTATATTTAATGAATGAATTGTCAACGCCAGAGAAGGTTGGATTCTTCTTTGATGTAACGCAAGCGAAGAACGGTGTTCCAATTGTATCGCAACTTGCAAAATACTTCTTTTTACTGAATAGCCATAAGAGTATTCCAGCTGATTTACAGCAATTTGAACAGTGCGTGCGAATTGCGGATGCGTTATACAATTATACGAAAAAAGATGATGAATTAATCGAAGAGTGTTTACAATTTTGGTTTTGTACATTCATACGTTTATATACATCTGGAGCGGTTTTTACAAACGTGTACGGATGGTCAGCGGCGGTTGAATACATTGTGCGCGGTGAACAAGGAAATAAGATGACACAGTCGGAGCTTGGAGATGTATATAATGTTTCTGTAGCGACTGTTCGAAAGTATGTGCAGGCTGTGAAGCGTACGCACACATAAGATAAGCAAATCATTGGGAAAAAAATGATGCTAACAGTATAATGAGGGTAACTTAATTGTGTAGGAATGGATAGGAGTGAATAGTGTGTCAGAAGAAAAAATTTATGATGTCATTATTATTGGTGCAGGACCAGCTGGTATGACAGCTGCAGTATATACATCTCGTGCGAATTTAAGCACATTAATGCTTGAGCGTGGTATTCCAGGCGGACAAATGGCAAATACAGAAGATGTAGAAAACTACCCAGGTTATGAGTCTATTTTAGGACCAGACTTATCAAATAAAATGTTCGAGCATGCGAAGAAATTTGGTGCTGAATATGCATATGGTGATGTGAAAGCAATCATCGATGGTAAAGAGTACAAAACAATTATCGCTGGTAAAAAAGAATATAAAACACGTGCAATTATCGTTGCAAGTGGTGCAGAGTATAAAAAAATCGGTGTACCAGGTGAAACAGAACTTGGCGGCCGCGGTGTATCATACTGTGCGGTATGTGATGGCGCATTCTTTAAAGAGAAAGAACTTATTGTTATTGGGGGCGGAGACTCTGCTGTTGAAGAGGGTGTGTTCTTAACACGCTTCGCATCAAAAGTAACAATCGTTCACCGTCGTGACACGCTTCGTGCACAGAAAATTTTACAAGATCGTGCTTTCCAAAATGAGAAAGTAGATTTCATTTGGAACCACACGATAAAAGAAATTAACGAAGCAAATGGTAAAGTAGGAAGCGTAACACTTGTAGACGTAAACAGTGGAGAAGAGCAAGAAGTCAAAACTGACGGCGTTTTCGTATACATCGGTATGCTACCATTATCAAAACCGTTTGTTGAGTTAGGTATTACAAATGAAAATGGTTACGTTGAAACGAATGAGCGTATGGAAACGAAAGTTCCTGGTATTTTCGCAGCTGGTGATGTTCGCGAAAAAATGCTTCGTCAAATCGTAACTGCAACAGGTGACGGTAGTATTGCAGCACAAAGCGCACAACACTACGTAGAAGAGTTATTAGAAGAACTAAAAACTGTAACAGAAAAATAAGGGATACTATACCTTTTGAGAAGAAAGCTACCGATAGGGGCTTTCTTCTTTTTTGTGAAAATGTCGAAGTTTTGTCAAAAATAAGTAGGATTATAAGCTTTCTTATTGATATACTGGACTTTACGGAAAAATCACTATAAGAAATGAGGAATTTATTCAGTATGGAATGGCGTAATATATATCGTGGATTTTGTATGGGCGTTAGTGATTTAATTCCTGGTGTGAGCGGCGGTACAATCGCTGTTGTGTTAGGGATTTATGAACAATTGCTTGCGGCAATTAGTGGGTTCTTTAGTCGTGAATGGAAAAAGCATTTAGCATTTTTAATTCCCCTTGCTGCTGGTGTGGCGGCAGCGTTTTTAACGCTAAGTCATGTTATTAAATATTTACTTGCAAATCATTATGAACCGACTCAATTTTTCTTCCTCGGTTTAATAATTAGTATATTACCGATGTTAATGAGAGAAGCTGATGCAAAGGCGTCGTTTAAAGGTAAGCATATTGTTTTATTAATAGTTGCAGCAATTCTTGTTGCGATCACAGCTTTCTTTAAGCCGGATAAGGCAGCGGATCCAATTACAACGTTAACAATTTTAAATGCAATTGGTTTGTTTTTCGCAGGATGGATGGCTAGTATGGCTATGCTTCTTCCTGGAATTAGCGGATCGTTTATTTTATTAATCATTGGTGTGTATCCAACAGCAATTAACGCTTTAACTACACTCAATTTACCATTAATCGTGGTTATTGGTGCAGGTGTTATGGTCGGATTTGTTGTAAGTAGTAAAGGAATTAGTTTTTTACTGGATCGTTATAAAAGTATGACATTTGCGGCAATTATTGGACTTGTTATCGGTTCGATTGTAATTGTGTTCCCTGGTATTCCAACTGGTGGATTTTCAATTGTAAGTTCAATTATTACCTTTATTCTAGGGTTTGCGATTGTTACTTATTTCGGTAAGAAATAAGGGTTTTAGTCCCCTTAGCGATAAAAATCGTTAAGGGGACTTTTTATGCCGTTTATTGACAGTTCAAGCATTTACATTGCTTGTTCTAGAAAGCTTTTCTACAATTGTTGAGTAGCATATGCTTAACAAAAGAGGACTGGCTCCTTCGTTGTAGCAAACTGTTTTTGATAGTATAATGAAATGAGTATGCAGTGAGAAATTTCGCTGCAAGTAGCTGAGGTGAAGAAACATGCAAAGAGTGACAAACTGTGTGTTAATTAGAGATAATGAAGTACTCTTACTCCAAAAGCCTCGTCGAAATTGGTGGGTTGCACCAGGCGGGAAAATGGAGCGTGGTGAGACAGTAAGAGATTCCGTTGTTCGCGAGTATCGTGAAGAAACAGGTATTTATTTAAAGAACCCAGCGTTAAAGGGGGTCTTCACCTTTGTCATTCAAGAAGGTGATAAGGTAGTTTCTGAATGGATGATGTTCTCCTTTTTAGCGACAGATTTTGCAGGAGAAAACAAACTAGAGAGCGAAGAAGGCATCATTGGTTGGCATACATTTGATAAAATTGATGATTTAGCAATGGCGCCAGGAGATTATCACATTATTGATTATTTAATTAAAGGGAATGGCATAATCTACGGTACATTTGTATATACCCCAGATTTTGAGTTGCTTTCATATCGATTAGATCCGAGTTAAACCGTCAAGGAGAGGATACGATGACAGAGAATAATGATATAAAAATGGTAATTATTACAGGAATGTCTGGAGCTGGAAAAACAGTAGCTTTACAAAGTTTTGAAGATTTAGGATATTTTTGTGTAGATAATTTACCACCGATGTTATTGCCAAAGTTTATTGAGCTTATGGCGGATTCAAAAGGGAAAATGAATAAAGTAGCACTTGGCGTTGATTTACGTGGCCGAGAGTTTTTCGAACATTTATGGGGAGCGCTTGATGATTTATCAGAACGTACATGGATCATTCCTCATATTTTATTTTTAGATGCGAAAGATAGCACGCTTGTAACTCGTTATAAAGAAACGAGACGTTCGCATCCACTTGCGCCAACTGGCTTGCCGTTAAAGGGAATCGAGGCAGAGCGTAGCTTATTAATTGATATGAAGGCACGAGCGAATATTGTGCTTGATACATCAGAGTTAAAACCGAAAGAATTACGTGAAAAAATTGTTCATCTGTTTTCAACTGAAACTGAGCAAGCATTTCGTGTAAATGTTATGTCATTTGGATTTAAGTACGGTATTCCAATTGATGCCGATTTAGTATTTGATGTTCGTTTTTTACCAAATCCATATTACATTCCACATATGAAGCCATTAACAGGGCTAGATGAAGAAGTTTCATCGTATGTACTGAAATTTAATGAGACGCATAAGTTTTTAGAGAAACTAACGGATCTCATTACTTTCATGCTTCCTCATTATAAAAGAGAAGGCAAGAGCCAACTTGTAATTGCAATTGGATGTACAGGTGGACAACATCGTTCTGTTACGCTTACAGAATACCTTGGGAAACATTTGAAACCAGAGTATAGTGTTCATGTATCTCATCGTGATGTGGAGAAAAGAAAGGGCCATTAAGGGATGAAAAAAGAGAGAAAACCTAAAATTGTCATCATGGGAGGAGGGACTGGACTCTCTGTCTTATTAAGAGGATTAAAGCAATATCCTGTTGATATTACAGCAGTTGTTACAATCGCTGATGATGGTGGCAGTTCAGGTAGATTACGTGATGAGCTAGAAATTCCGCCCCCAGGTGATATTCGTAACGTACTTGTTGCGTTGTCGGATGTAGAGCCGCTGGTGGAAGCTTTATTTCAGCATCGTTTCACAATGGGAGACGGACTGAAAGGTCATGCGTTAGGAAATTTACTATTAGCAGGTATGACCTCGATTACAGGAGACTTTTACCACGCGATTACGGAAACGAGTAAAGTATTAAATGTCAGAGGACGTGTATTACCGGCGGCGAATCAAAGTGCGGTACTTCATGCGGAACTAGAGGATGGAGAAATTGTAACGGGTGAATCCAAGATTCCTTATTACGGAAAGAAGATTAACCGTGTCTTTTTAACTCCAGAAGATGTAGAGCCGTTACATGAAACATTAGCTGAGATTAAACGAGCTGATTTACTTGTTTTCGGTCCTGGAAGTTTGTATACGAGTATATTGCCAAATTTAGTTGTTAACAAAATTGGGGACGCTGTTCTTGCTGCAAAAGCGAAGAAGGTATATGTATGTAATGTTATGACGCAAGCGGGTGAAACGATGGGATATACAGCGTTTGACCATGTGCAGGCGTTGCATGATCATTTAGGGCAACCATTTATCGATACTGCAATTGTAAATAACCGTGATATTCCTTGTGAATTACGTAAGTTATATGAGGAAGAAATGTCGGGACCAGTTGTAGTGGATGAAGAGCGTTTTGCTGAAAATAATATTAATGTAATTCAAGATCAATTAGCGAAGTATGATGATCATGTTGTAAGGCATGATACATTAAAATTAGCTTCTATTTTATATTCACTGTTGTAGATGCGCGTTATCTCTTTATGAGATAGCGCTCCTTCATTCATATAGGACAAGATTTTTGTTCCAAAATAATCGTATAAGGAGGTGTTGACTGTGTCATTTGCATCAGAAACAAAGAAAGAGTTGACGAATCTTGAGATGAAGGAATGCTGTGAGAAAGCAGAATTATCAGCGTTGCTTCGAATGAACGGATCACTTTCTTTTTCAAACCGTCGTCTATCTATCGATATTCAAACGGAAAATGCAGCAATTGCAAGAAGGATTTATACGCTTTTGAAAAAGGGATATGACGTAACGGTAGAATTACTTGTTCGTAAAAAAATGCGATTGAAGAAAAATAATGTATATATTGTGCGGCTTGTTGAGAAGTCACGTGAAATATTAGCAGATCTTCATATCGTTCGCGACGACTTTTCATTTATTCGAAATATATCACAAGAGTTAATTGAGAAGAAATGTTGTAAACGATCGTATTTACGCGGTGCATTTTTAGCAGGTGGTTCAGTAAATAACCCAGAAACATCATCTTATCATTTAGAGATCTTTTCGTTATATAAGGAACATAATGATGCTATATGTGAACTGATGAACGGATTTGATTTAAATAGTAAGACGTTGGAAAGAAGAAAAGGGTATATTACGTATTTGAAAGAAGCGGAGAAAATTACGGAATTTTTAAATATTATAGGTGCTCATAATGCACTTTTAAGATTTGAAGATATTCGAATTGTTCGCGATATGCGTAATTCAGTAAATCGTTTAGTGAACTGTGAAACAGCTAATTTAAATAAGACAATTGGTGCAGCGCTAAGACAGATTGAAAATATCCGCTATATTGATGAGACGGTTGGTCTTGATATTTTACCGGATAAATTACGAGAAATTGCACAACTACGAAGAGATTATCAAGATGTAACATTGAAAGAGTTAGGTGAGATGGTATCCGGGGGGAAAATTAGTAAATCGGGTATTAATCATCGTTTGCGTAAAATCGATGAGATTGCAGAGAAATTACGCGCGGGGGAACCAGTAGTAAAAAAATAAGAGGTTAAAGGGGAAATGGAGCTGTGGTTCAAAAACAGGTTAAAGTTTCATTAAAAAACGGTTTACAAGCACGTCCGGCTGCGTTGTTTGTACAAGAGGCAAATCGTTTTCATGCAGATATCTTCATAGAGAAAGATGGAAAGACAGTGAATGCAAAGAGCATAATGGGGATTATGAGCTTAGCGATTGGAACTGGTAGCATGATAACAATTACAACGGAAGGTTCAGATGCAGAAGAGGCTTTAGAAGCATTAGCTGCATATGTACAGTAAAAAAGCTATCGCGCATATGCGATAGCTTTTTTGTTGCTGTTATTTGTGCGGATTGGTCGGGGTGGGGTAAGCGCGTGCAGAGGTTTGACCATAAAAAAAGCGCCCAATTATAGGGCGCTTCCGCTTTTAGTTGTATCCAGCTCCAGCGGCTAGAATCTCCGGTTGTTTCGCCTTTACATTCGAGGCAAAAAGCGCCTCGGAATCAGGGGCTCCATCGCCCTGTGATTCTAAACGAGCCGCTTCCGCTTTAAATCTATTAACGATTTGTAAAGATCTTATCAATTAAACCGTATTCTAGAGCTTTTTCTGCTGTCATGAAGTTGTCACGGTCTGTGTCGCGTTGTAGTACTTCAAGTGGTTGACCTGTGCGGTCGGCAAGAATTTGGTTTAGTTTTTCACGTAAGAATAGGATACGTTTTGCAGCGATTTCGATTTCAGTCGCTTGACCTTGTGCTCCACCAAGTGGTTGGTGAATCATTACTTCACTGTTTGGAAGTGCGAAACGTTTTCCTTTTTCACCTGCTGCTAGTAAGAATGCACCCATAGATGCTGCCATACCGATACAGATTGTTGATACTTGCGGTTTAATAAACTGCATTGTATCGTAGATTGCCATACCTGCTGTGATAGAACCACCAGGGCTGTTGATGTAGATATGAATATCTTTTTCAGGATCTTGAGATTCCAAGAATAAAAGCTGGGAAACGATTGAGTTAGCTACGTTGTCATCAATTGCACTACCAAGCATAATGATGCGGTCTTTTAATAGTCGAGAGTAAATATCGTAAGCGCGTTCTCCACGATTTGTTTGTTCAATTACTGTAGGAATTAAATTCATCTGTTATTTCCTCCTTCTAAAGCTTTCTTAGTCTTATAATACAATTATGGTCAATAAAGGTCAAACGAAACCACTTTAAATCAAAAAAATATGTAGTTGTACCATGAATTATTCGCTATGTTTTTGAAATTCCCTGCTTATGTATCTTCAACATCATAACCGAATTGCATAAATTTAAACGTCATGAAAGCTGTAGAAAAAAAGAAAAGAACGCCTTTTGATGGGAGCGTTCTTTCATTATCTATTCTTTTAAAAGGTAGGTAACTTTATTTAAAATCTTTTCGACTTGTTTCGCATTTTTACTATACATTTCACTTGCTGTTTTTGACTTTGTTTCTAAAGAAAATAGTTCGAGATCAGCATGACATTTTTTTAAAGATGCTAATAATAAAGGCTTGTTTTGAGGAGAAGGCATTTGGAGTTTGTCATTGTAAATGTCGATAGTAAGTTGGCCATATGAGTCAACTTGAGCAAGAAAGACATTCTCAATGACAACACCGAGTTTTTCGAGTTCAGAATGTAACCAAGCGCGGTTATGTCCGCTTGCTGAAAGAGGTTCATCTAGTACATTTCCATCCATAATAACAGTTTGTGGCTCTTTTTCATTTGGTACTTTTAAGCTGATATCTTTTGCTGTAAGTGGTTGACGATCTTTTTTCAATAACACATTTAACTCACCGCTCGGTTCTAGTACGGCAAATTCTACATCAGCTATGTTGAATGCACTTTTTCCTCGAAGAAGCTCAAGTAATTCGTCGCTTGTATACTTTTCTTTCTTTAAGTTATCTTCGAGTATTTTTCCATCTTTTATTAGTACGGTAGATTTCCCTTCAAAAAAATCTCGAGCTGTTTTGTTCTTTAAAGAGAGGATTCCTGTGAAAAAAGGTACCGCAGCGAAAATGAGTATTGCAAAGACGCCGTGGAAAAATTTTTGATCGAGCCCTGTAGATACTTGGGCAGCAATATCACCAATTGTCATTCCAGCTATGTATTCGAAAAAGGAGAGCTGGGAGATTTGTCTTTTCCCTAGCCATTTTGTAATAGCGAATAGCATGATTAGTATGAATACAGAGCGGAGAATGACGAGTGTCCATTCGGGTAGGTGAGACATAGTCATTTCCTCCAGTTTACTTAAAACCCTTTATATTGAGGTTCTTCACGTTCTAATAATGAAACTCTATCTTTTAAATCAGCGATAACAGTGTCCATTTCTAACATACATTCATGAAATACACGTTTTGATTCTTCATCCACTGAATTTAAAGAAAGGGAGCTTAAACTTGCTTGAGCCCCCCTTAAACTAGCAAGGCATGTTTTTACACTAGCAATTACAGTCATATAAACACCTCTTATCCTTTCGGTTTAAATAGTAATGCACCAATGAATCCGAAAATAATAGCTGCGGATACACCGGCGCTCGTTACTTTAAACATGCCGGTAATAACGCCAACGATGCCATGTTTTGCAGCTTCTTCCATCGCGCCATGAACGAGAGCGTTACCAAAACTTGTAATAGGCACAGTTGCCCCAGCCCCAGCGAAATCAATTAATGGCTCATACAAATTGAATCCATCTAATATAGCTCCGGCAACAACGAGTGTGGCCATTGTATGAGCGGGGGTTAGTTTGCCGACATCAAACATAAGTTGGCCGATTACACATATAAGTCCGCCAATGACGAAAGCCCAGAAAAAAATCATTGCGTTGCACCTCCAAATTCAATCGAAACGGCGTGAGCGATACACGGAATCGTTTCTTCTTGTTGGAATGTAAGGGGAGATAGTAATGCACCTGTCGCAACAACGAGTATTTTTTTGAATTCTCCCCTTTTCATTCTATTTAATAAATGTCCGTACACGACTGTTGCTGAACAGCCTGGGCCACTTCCGCCGGCTATTACCGGTTGACCTTCTCTATAAATGAGTAGTCCGCAATCTTGAAATTGTTCACTTGTTACTTTTGTCCCGTGTTTATGTAGTAAGTCATAAGCAACTTCGCGTCCGACGTGTCCGAGGTCACCTGTTACGATTAAATCGTAGTGAGACGCATCGAGATTTCTTTCTCTTAAATGAGCTTCAATTGTATCGACAGCAGCGGGGGCCATCGCGCCCCCCATATTAAATGGATCGGTTAATCCCATATCAACAACTCGCCCGATTGTTGCAGATGTTACCCTAGGTCCGTGTCCAGTATCGCTCAAAATAGCAGCTCCGGCTCCGGTAACTGTCCACTGGGCAGTAGGAGGTTTTTGGCCACCGTATTCAGTTGGATAGCGGAATTGTTTTTCTACAGCAGTATTATGGCTTGAAGCGCCAGTTAATAAATATTTCGCGCCTTTTGCATTTACGATACTTGCCCCAAGTGCTAAGCCTTCCATAGAGGTAGAACAAGCACCGAATAAACCGAGATAAGGTGTGCCTAGTGTGCGGCATGCGAAGCTTGTTGGAGTTATTTGATTAATTAAATCTCCAGCGAGAACGAATTGAATATCATCTTTCCGAAGTCTCGCTTTTTCTGTAGCACGGCTACAAGCTTCTTCAAACAAAATTTTATGTGCTTTTTCGTAGGAATCTTGTCCGAGCCATAAATCTTCATGAAGGGTATCGAAGTCTTCAGGGATTTTTCCCTTTGCCTCAAAGGGGCCACCGACTACACCTGTTGAGATAATAACTGGTTTGTTTTCGAATACCCATGTTCGGTGTCCTTGTAACATTTATAGCCCTCCCCATTGAACAAGAATCGTTTTAATAAGTGCGATGACGAAAGCGGAAAATACACCAAATAAGATAACCGATCCTGCTAGTTTAAACATGTTACCGCCAACACCAAGGACAAATCCTTCTGTTCGGTGTTCGATACATGCGGCAATAACAGAGTTTCCAAATCCAGTAACGGGAACTGCGGTACCAGCACCAGCAAATTGCCCAAGGCGATCGTAGACGCCAAATCCCGTCAGTAGCATAGAGATAAAAATAAGAGTTGCAACTGTAGGATTCCCGGCAGATCTTTCGGTGAAATCGAAATAAGTAATGTAAAAGGTAGAAATCAGTTGGCCTATTAGACAAATTAATCCGCCGACGAAAAAAGCTTTTATACAATTTTTTAAAACGGGGCGCTTCGGTTCGCGCTGTTGTTCAAATTTTTTATATTCTTGTTGCACAGGTGTTAAATTTTTATCTTTACTAGACATTTGAATCCTTCCTTCTCTTTTAGAAAGCTTAAATATTAGAACCCATTTCTGATTGAATGAGTTTTAATTGATCTTTAATGCCATCCTTGCTTACTTTCTTGTTCTTAATTTTGTTTTCAAGTTCTTCTATGAGCATAAAGATCTTTTTGTCTGTACTGACACGAATATCGAAAGTAGGGTTTTCGTCACTTAGCTTCTTTTTTAATTTACTTCGTAAAGGCTTTAAACCAAATCTTTCGTGATGTTCAGGTTTGATGGCTATGTAAAGATCTAAATTTGTATTAACTGCGGTAGCTTCTATAATTCCTTCCATAGCAAGAGCTTTTTTCTTAGCGTCTTGCGATATAGATTGATTAAAGGATTCTGTACTCATTTTTGTTAATTTAGGGCCCTTTTTCTCATCTGTTCGCTTCGCTTCTTCTTTCTTTACTTTTTTATCTAACGGGCTATTATCGCATCCGGTAAGTGAACCGATTAGGAGCACAAATAACGCGGCTATGATTCCGAGTTTTCGCATTATAATCATTCCATTTCTATTGCAATATGTAATGTGATAGAAAAAGGATGACTGCATATCATCCTTTTTCTATTTCACAGCATAACGAATCCGTTATTGCTGTGAGTATTGTGGTTCTTCTTGCTGGACTTCTTCCACGCGTGGATTTAAAGAATCGATAATCGTTTGCGTTTGCTGCGCAGCTGTTTGGAAAAGTTGCTTAGCTTGTTGGTTATCCGTATCAAGAGCGAATCCCTCTAAGCTAGCTTGTGCACTTTTTAATCCAGAAACAGTTTGCTTTAGTTTCGTAATTACAGTCATTGAATGAAGCCCCCTTTGGAATATCAATTCAAAAGTTATAATTTGTGAATTGGGGTGAAAATATGATTGGAAAATTTAGGGGAGGGATATGCTTGATATGTTTTTAGATAAGGTATATAAAGGGTTAAGGGGATATTTTTATTGATTTAAATGGATTTTATTGCTATTATTATGAAAAGAAAATGAAGTGTTTTCTATAATCATGCGCCCATAGCTCAGTCGGATAGAGCGGTGGTTTCCGGTACCACGTCTGCCGGGGGTTCGAATCCCTCTGGGCGCGTCAAAAGACCTAAACTTACATTTGTAAGTTCAGGTCTTTTTTTATTGCCCCTTGTTATATCTAGTAATAAGATTTACTATTAGTATGTGGTAATAATTTAATTACACTATTATTTTCTTTCAATATTATTCAAATTTCGGTTGTAAGTTGTAAATCTCATTAATACATATAAATTAATAATATTTTGGAATGGGTGTCTGTGATAGCATTCTCCTTTTACCAAACTTATTGTACAATAGAAACAAGGGGGAGATTAGTTTGAAGGCAAGTCTTTTACAAGAACAAAGCTTACGTTTGGCAATGACACAAGAGTTAAGGCAAGCGATTACAATGCTTCAGTATAATGTACAAGAATTATCGGAGTTTTTGTATGAGCAATCGTTAGAGAATCCCCTTATTGAGTTAGGTGGTTTTGAGAGGGAGAAGAAAAAGAGCTCTAACACAAGTAAAAGTACCAGCAAACAAGTCGAGAATCAGATGGAAATCTACAGTGTGGATTCTACAACGATTCAGCAACATTTATTAAATCAAATACAGTATTATAAAATAGATGAAGAAGAGCGCAAAGTAGCTTCTTTCATTATTATGAACATGGATGGAAATGGGTATTTACAAGAAACGAATGAAGAGTTAGCAAGCCTCCTTTCTGCATCGATTCATGTAGTAGACCGCTCTGTAGAGCTTGTCCAATCACTGGAGCCAGCAGGGGTAGGGGCACGTAATATTCAGGAATGTTTAACTTTGCAATTGAAGCGCTTACAAAGGCGTAATGGATTAGCGGAAGAGGTTATAGAGGATCACTTCGCTTATTTCGTGAAGAAAGATTGGCGAAAGCTCGTTCAAGTGTTGAAATGTAGTAATGAGGAATTGCAATCAGCGGTGAACTGCATTACGGCATTGCAACCAAAACCAGGTCTTGCGTTTTCTTCTGATAAACCACTTTATATTGTGCCTGATATGGCGGTGAAAAAAGATGGCGATCGTCTCGTTTTACAGATGAACGAGAGAAATATGCCGAGAATTGAAATTCATTCTGAGTATAGTGCACTTCTTAATAATAGTGAAAGTGAAGTAGCGTCTTACGTATCAGAAAAGTATCAGCATGTGCAGTGGATTATGCGCAGTTTAAAACAGAGAAAACAAACGCTTCTGCAAGTGATGACTATTATTATGGAAAAACAACGGGATTTCTTCTGGGAAGGTCCAGAACATTTAAAGCCACTTGCTTTAAAAGAGGTAGCGGAAGAGTTAAGCGTGCATGAGTCTACAATTAGTCGGGCAACGCGAAATAAATATGTGCAAACACCACACGGTTTATTTGAGATGAAATCGTTCTTTAGCAATGCTGTTTCGACGACTGAAGATGAGGCAGTTTCTACAAAGCGTGTGAAACGATTTATTCAAACGCTCGTTGAGGCAGAGAATAAGAAAAAGCCACTTTCAGATCAAAAGATTTCAAAATTGTTAGAAGAAGAGCATGAAATTGTTATTTCTCGAAGAACAGTGGCGAAGTATAGAGAACAAATGCACATTCCAGCTTCGTCATTACGAAAAACGATCGGATAGGTGAAAAAGATGGAAGTTGTACTGTATACAAAAACAGATTGTGGCCTTTGCGTGCAGGCGAAACAAGTTTTACAAGAAGTACAATGTGAATATTCTTTTCAAATCAAGGAAATAGATATATATGAAGATAATGACCTTTTAGAAAAATATCACTTAATGATTCCGGTTGTAGAAATAGGCGGAAAACAAGTAGAATATGGTAACATTCACAAAGGTGTCATAATAAACTATATAAAGAATGCAGTTAAGAGTTGAATAAGTTTCTATCTCCTGTTACAATAATACACGTAGCAGGGATTATTTTTTTAATCTATGTGGGACACAAAATGTCACTACGGGACATAAAGTGACCACGAGAGAGAATGAACCAATGTAGTGAGGAGAAAAGATATGCGCTCATGGATTCAGAATACAAAAAAATTATTACCTGATCTGCTACCTGTTATGCAAACGAGAATGCAAATTCTTCAGTACATTAGGCTTATGCAGCCGATTGGAAGAAGAAACTTATCAGCAAGTCTCGGTATGACAGAACGAGTATTGCGAAGTGAAGTTCAAGTTTTGAAAGAACAGAACTTAGTTCACATCGCTTCTTCTGGAATGACATTGACAGAAGAAGGAACAGCTTTAGTTCTTGCTTTGGAAGACTTTATGAAAGAAATTTCCGGGTTAAAGGTTTTAGAAAAACAACTTAAGGAAACATTAGACTTGGATGAAGTTTTCGTTGTCCCTGGTGATAGTGATGAATCGCCTTGGGTCAAACTGGAGATGGGCCGTGCTTGTGTGACTTGTATAAAAGACCGTCTGACAGCGAATAATATCGTTGCTGTGGCTGGAGGAACTACGCTAGCTGCTGCTGCGGACATGATGCAGCTTGATTGCAAAGATTTACATATGCTATTTGTCCCAGCGCGTGGTGGAATTGGAGAAGGTGTTGAATTAGAAGCCAATACCATTTGTGCCAAAATGGCGCAAAATACGATGAGTAATTATCGCTTATTGTATGTTCCAGACCATGTTAGTAGCGAAGCATATGCGTCTATTGTGACAGAGCCTTCCGTGAAAGAAGTTCTTGAGTTGATTCGATCTTCCAATATCGTCATTCATGGAATAGGTGATGCGTTAACAATGGCACGTCGCAGAAATACTTCAGAAGCAGATTGGTTAAAGATTCAGGCAAGCGAAGCAGTTGGCGAAGCTTTCGGTTACTACTTTAATGAACAAGGAAATGTTGTTCATAAAGTAAGAACAGTTGGTATGCAACTTGAGGATTTACAAAATGTATCTCACGTTGTTGCAGTCGCTGGAGGTTCTTCAAAGGCAAAGGCAATACAGGCTGTAATTAAACAAGGGCACACTTCAATTCTAATTACAGATGAAGGTGCAGCAAAACAGTTAACAAAGGGTATTACCCTTTAAATATAATCCCCCAAGGAGGAAATTCAAATGACTAAAATTGGTATTAATGGATTTGGACGTATCGGACGTAACGTATTCCGCGCAGCTCTTAACAACTCAGAGGTAGAAGTAGTAGCAATCAACGACTTAACAGATGCTAAAACATTAGCTCACCTTTTAAAATATGACACAGTTCACGGAACTTTAAATGCAGAAGTATCTGCTAACGAAAACAGCATCGTTGTTAACGGTAAAGAAATTAAAGTTATCGCTGAGCGTGACCCAGCTCAATTACCATGGAGCGACTACGGAGTAGAAGTAGTAGTAGAATCTACTGGCCGTTTCACTAAAAAATCAGACGCTGAAAAACACTTAGGTGGATCAGTTAAGAAAGTTATCATCTCAGCTCCAGCTTCTGACGAAGATATCACTGTAGTTATGGGTGTTAACCACGAGCAATACGATGCAGCTAACCACAATGTAGTATCTAACGCTTCTTGTACTACAAACTGTCTAGCTCCATTCGCTAAAGTATTAAACGAAAAATTCGGCGTAAAACGCGGAATGATGACAACAATTCACTCTTACACTAACGACCAACAAATCTTAGACTTACCACACAAAGATTTACGTCGTGCTCGTGCAGCAGCTGAAAACATGATCCCAACATCTACTGGTGCAGCTAAAGCTGTAGCATTAGTATTACCAGAACTTAAAGGTAAACTAAACGGTGGCGCTGTACGTGTTCCAACTGCTAACGTTTCTCTAGTTGACTTAGTTGTTGAACTTGATAAAGAAGTAACAGTTGAAGAAGTAAATGCAGCATTCAAAGCAGCAGCTGAAGGCGAATTAAAAGGTATCCTTGGATACAGCGAAGAGCCATTAGTATCTATCGACTATAACGGATGTACAGCTTCTTCTACAATCGATGCATTATCTACAATGGTAATGGAAGGTAACATGGTTAAAGTACTTTCTTGGTACGATAACGAAACTGGTTACTCTAACCGTGTAGTAGACCTAGCAGCTTACATGACTTCAAAAGGTCTTTAATTCTTAATTATATAAGTTATCAATGACAAAACGAGGGAGAGGGTTTGTTCCCTCTCTCTCTTCTTTCGTTTTAGAAGCAAATGTGTTAAGCTTTTGAATGGGTTTTGTCAATCCTAACTAGTAGTCGGAGGGAAAACCAATGAACAAAAAATCAATTCGTGACGTAGATTTAAAAGGTAAGCGTGTATTTTGCCGCGTTGACTTCAACGTACCTATGAAAGAAGGCAAAATTACAGATGAAACTCGTATCCGTGCAGCTCTTCCTACAATTCAATATTTAGTAGAGCAAGGTGCGAAAGTTATTTTAGCAAGCCACTTAGGCCGTCCAAAAGGTCAAGTAGTAGAAGAAATGCGTTTAACTCCAGTAGCAGCACGTTTAGGCGAGCTTCTTGGTAAAGACGTTAAAAAAGCAGACGAAGCATTCGGACCAGTTGCACAAGAAATGGTTGCAGCAATGAACGAAGGCGACGTATTAGTTCTTGAAAACGTACGTTTCTATGCGGGCGAAGAAAAGAACGATGCAGAACTTGCGAAAGAATTTGCAGCTCTTGCTGACATCTTCGTAAACGATGCATTCGGTGCAGCTCACCGTGCTCACGCTTCTACAGCAGGTATCGCAGACTACCTACCAGCAGTATCTGGATTATTAATGGAAAAAGAGTTAGATGTACTTGGTAAAGCACTTTCTAACCCAGAACGTCCATTCACAGCTATCATCGGTGGTGCGAAAGTAAAAGATAAAATCGGTGTAATTCGTCATCTATTAGATAAAGTAGATAACTTAATCATCGGTGGCGGACTTGCTTACACATTTGTTAAAGCTTTAGGTCATGAAATTGGTCAATCTTTATGTGAAAATGACAAGATTGAACTAGCTAAAGAATTTATGCAACTTGCAAAAGAAAAAGGCGTAAACTTCTACATGCCAGTTGATGTTGTAATCACTGAGGAATTCTCTGAAACTGCAACGACTCAAATCGTTGGTATCGACTCTATTCCTTCTACATGGGAAGGCGTGGACATCGGTCCTAAAACACGTGAAATTTATGCAGATGTAATTAAAAACTCTAAGCTTGTTGTATGGAATGGACCAATGGGTGTATTCGAAATGACTCCATTCGCAGAAGGTACAAAAGCAGTAGGACAAGCATTAGCAGATGCAGAAGATACATACTCTGTTATCGGCGGTGGTGACTCTGCAGCAGCTGTTGAAAAATTCGGTATGGCTGATAAAATGAGCCACATTTCTACTGGCGGCGGTGCGTCATTAGAATTCATGGAAGGCAAAGAGCTTCCAGGTGTAGTTTGTCTTAACGACAAATAAGTAGCAGCCAAAGAAAAAGGACGGTGCAAAGCATGCGTAAACCAATTATCGCAGGTAACTGGAAAATGAATAAAACTCTATCTGAAGCAGTTAGCTTCGTAGAGGAAGTTAAAGGTCAAATCCCAGCAGCTTCAGCTGTTGATGCAGTAGTTTGCTCTCCAGCTCTATTCTTAGAGCGCTTAGTAGCAGCGACTGAAGGAACTGATTTACAAGTAGGTGCACAAAACATGCACTTCGAAAAAAATGGTGCATTCACTGGCGAAATTAGCCCAGTAGCACTTAGCGACTTAAAAGTAGGCTACGTAGTACTTGGCCACTCTGAGCGTCGTGAAATGTTTGCTGAAACAGATGAGTCAGTAAACAAAAAGACTATCGCAGCATTTGAACATGGTTTAACACCAATCGTATGTTGTGGTGAGACTTTAGAAGAGCGCGAAAGCGGAAAAACATTTGATCTAGTAGCAGGTCAAGTAACAAAAGCACTTGCAGGTTTAACAGAAGAGCAAGTTAAAGCAACTGTTATCGCTTATGAGCCAATCTGGGCTATCGGTACAGGTAAATCTTCTTCTTCTGCAGATGCAAACGAAGTATGTGCGCACATCCGTAAAGTTGTTGCAGAAGCTGTTTCTACAGAAGCTGCAGAAGCTGTTCGTATTCAATACGGCGGTAGCGTAAAACCAGAAAACATTAAAGAGTATATGGCACAATCTGACATCGACGGCGCTTTAGTTGGCGGTGCTAGCTTAGAGCCTGCTTCGTTCTTAGGTCTTCTGGGGGCGGTAAAATGAGAAAGCCAACAGCTTTAATCATCCTTGACGGTTTCGGACTACGTGAAGAAACTCATGGGAATGCTGTAGCACAAGCTAAGAAACCTAATTTTGATGGTTACTGGAACAAATTCCCTCATACAACGCTTACAGCATGTGGTGAGGAAGTAGGTCTTCCAGAAGGTCAAATGGGTAACTCTGAGGTTGGTCACTTAAATATCGGTGCTGGCCGCATTGTATATCAAAGCTTAACACGCGTAAACGTTGCAATTCGTGAAGGTGAGTTCGATCAGAACGAAACGTTCCAAAATGCAATTAAAAGCGTGAAAGAAAAAGGTACTGCTCTTCATTTATTCGGTTTACTTTCTGATGGTGGTGTGCACAGTCACATGAACCATATGTTTGCTCTTCTTCGCTTAGCAGCAAAAGAAGGTGTGGAGAAAGTTTATATCCATGCATTCTTAGATGGCCGCGATGTTGGACCACAAACAGCAAAAGGTTATATCGATGCAACGAATGAAGTAATTAAAGAAACAGGAGTAGGACAATTCGCGACTATCTCTGGTCGTTATTACTCTATGGACCGTGACAAGCGTTGGGATCGCGTTGAAAAATGTTACAGTGCTATGGTAAATGGTGAAGGCCCTACTTATAAATCAGCAGAAGAGTGTATAGAAGACTCTTATGCGAACGGTATCTATGATGAATTCGTATTGCCGTCTGTAATTGTTAACGAAGATAACACGCCAGTTGCAACAATCAATGATGATGATGCAGTTATCTTCTATAACTTCCGTCCAGACCGTGCAATTCAAATTGCTCGTGTATTTACAAACGAAGACTTCCGTGAGTTCGATCGTGGTGAAAAAGTACCTCACATTCCTGAATTCGTTTGTATGACACATTTCAGTGAAACTGTAGATGGTTACGTGGCATTCAAGCCAATGAACCTTGATAACACTTTAGGTGAAGTTGTTGCGCAAGCGGGATTAAAGCAACTTCGCATCGCGGAAACTGAAAAGTATCCGCACGTTACATTCTTCTTTAGCGGTGGTCGTGAGGCTGAATTCCCAGGAGAAGAGCGTATTTTAATTAACTCACCGAAGGTTGCAACGTATGATTTGAAACCTGAAATGAGCATTTACGAAGTAACGGACGCTTTAGTAAATGAAATCGAAAATGATAAACATGATGTTATCATTCTTAACTTTGCGAACTGTGATATGGTTGGCCATTCTGGGATGATGGAACCAACAATTAAAGCAGTAGAAGCAACTGACGAATGTTTAGGAAAAGTTGTAGAAGCAATTCTTGCAAAAGATGGTGTAGCACTTATTACTGCTGACCATGGTAATGCTGATCAGGAGTTAACTGCTGATGGTGGACCAATGACAGCCCATACAACTAACCCGGTTCCTTTCATCGTTACAAAAAATGATGTAGAGCTTCGTGAAGGTGGTATTTTAGGAGATATCGCCCCAACAATGCTTACGCTTTTAAATGTGGAACAACCGAAAGAAATGACAGGTAAAACAATTATTAAATAATTTGCTTATATAAAAAGGAGAGAATTTATTATGTCAACAATTATTGATGTTTATGCTCGCGAAGTCCTTGACTCTCGTGGTAACCCAACTGTAGAAGTAGAAGTTTACACAGAAAGTGGCGCTTTCGGACGCGCTATCGTACCAAGTGGTGCATCTACTGGTGAGCACGAAGCAGTAGAATTACGTGACGGTGACAAATCTCGTTACCTTGGTAAAGGTGTTATGAACGCAGTAAACAACGTTAACGAAGCAATCGCTCCAGAAATCGTTGGTTTCGACGTAACTGACCAAGCTGGTATCGACCGTGCTATGATCGAATTAGATGGCACTCCAAACAAAGGTAAACTAGGCGCTAACGCTATCCTTGGTGTATCTATGGCAGTAGCTCATGCAGCAGCTGACTTCGTAGGTCTTCCATTATACCGTTACCTTGGTGGATTCAATGCAAAACAATTACCAACTCCAATGATGAACATCATCAACGGTGGTTCTCACGCTGATAACAACGTAGACTTCCAAGAGTTCATGATCTTACCAGTTGGTGCTCCAACATTCAAAGAATCAATCCGTATGGGTGCTGAAGTATTCCATGCACTTAAAGCTGTATTACATGACAAAGGTCTTAACACTGCAGTAGGTGACGAAGGTGGATTCGCTCCAAACCTTGGTTCTAACCGTGAAGCACTAGAAGTAATCATTGAAGCTATCGAAAAAGCTGGTTACAAAGCTGGCGAGAACGTATTCTTAGGAATGGACGTTGCTTCATCTGAGTTCTACAACAAAGAAACTGGTAAATATGACCTTGCAGGCGAAGGCCGTACTGGCTTAACTTCTGCAGAAATGGTTGATTTCTACGAAGAGCTTTGCAAAGACTTCCCAATCATCTCTATCGAAGATGGTTTAGACGAAAACGACTGGGATGGTCACAAATTATTAACTGAGCGTATCGGTGATAAAGTACAATTAGTTGGTGACGATTTATTCGTAACTAACACTCAAAAACTTGCTGAAGGTATCGAAAAAGGTATCTCTAACTCAATCTTAATTAAAGTTAACCAAATCGGTACTTTAACTGAGACTTTCGAAGCTATCGAAATGGCTAAACGTGCTGGTTACACAGCAGTTGTATCTCACCGTTCTGGTGAAACTGAAGATGCTACAATCGCTGACATCGCAGTTGCAACTAACGCTGGCCAAATCAAAACTGGTTCTATGAGCCGTACTGACCGTATTGCTAAGTACAACCAATTATTACGCATCGAAGACGAACTAGGCGAAATCGCTGTTTACGATGGTATCAAATCTTTCTACAACATCAAACGATAATTGTAGAAAATAACGACAGACCGTGAGAAATCACGGTCTGTTTTTTTATGCTAAAATTGCTCATCCGTCATAAGTGACATGAAATGTTTAAAGAAGCGGTTATAATCAAAATCAATTGCGATTTGATGACTTGGCCAATCAATAAATGGTTTAGATTCTCCTAAAGAGCGAAATTCGCCAATGCTTGCTCCTTGTGCATAAGATTCTGTCATGACAACGATAGGTGATTTGTGATAAGTGAACATAGTGTTATCAAATAAAGCGAGTATGGGAATTGTGTCATGAAATGGACAACCTTTTAAATGTGGTAAAGCATTTTTATAATATCCATAGTAATAGTGATTGAAAAGAGGTTTAACGAGTGGGGCCTTTCCTTTTGCTTCAATGTATTCAGCCATTTCTGGTGTAATGATGGAATACTGGGTGACGTTTAATGGATAGATGTACATGTTAGGTGAAGATTGAAGGACTATATTAGCAGCAGTAGGATCGCCATAAAAGTTCGCTTCAGAAATAGGGGTAACATTACCAGGGTGTAAAAAGGAACCACCCATTACGTAATAAGAGTTGATTTGTTTCATTAACTCTTTACATACGATGAATAAAATCGCCAGAGAGGTAAGTCTTCCTAAACTTACAATGATTAATTCATCTTTATACTGTTCAATAAGAGGAATAACTTCGAAAAAATTCTCCATATCTCCGTTAGTCACATTCCCCTTTGGAATAATTGGCCCGAGCCCTTGTTTCCCGTGTACATCTGTAAAAAATGCAGGAGGGGCACCAGTAAGTGGACGTTCTGATCCACCAAATATCTTGATATTTCTCTCCTTTGTTTCGTTCGTAAGAAAATGAGCATTTTGTACGGCCATTTCTTTCGGAACATTGCCGTAATCAGCAACAATGCCGATGATTTCTATTTCATCGATAAAAAACGCTAAGAGGAGAGCCATCGTATCATCAATCCCAGGATCACAAAAAATGAGAACTTTTTTTGGCATAAGTTCACCACCTATCTTGTTAATGTATATGTAAGCTTTTGGATAATAAGAATAAAAAGATTATTTTCTTGAAATAGCAACTCGATAAATTCAGAAAATAAAAACTTTTTATATTAGGTCAATGCTTTTGACTTATTTTTCGTTCGAAAATGCAGTCATATCAAGGTTGTAAGCGTGTAACATTGGCTATTTTTGCTGTCAAGTTGATAAATTGCAGCTTTTTACAATTTATACTATGATAAAGATATTAAGAGAAGATCGTATAAACATGAGGGATGATGAACATGAAATTTACAAAGATTCTTGTCCAAATTGCTGCTTTGTATGTATTTTATATGGTTGGAACTTGGGTGCAGGAAATGTTGAATATTCCGATTCCAGGAAGTTTAATTGGGATGTTTCTTTTACTTGTTTTACTGAGCTTGAAAGTTCTACCTGTGAAATGGTTTGATGTAGGAGCAGAAACACTCGTCGCTGTTATGCCGTTTTTATTAATTCCGCCAACACTTGGCTTAATGAATTACGGTGCTTTTTTTATGAGTAAAGGAATTTCCCTTTTCATTACAATTGTAGCGAGTACATTTTTAATTATTATTGTCGCAGGACATACAGGGCAATATCTTGCGAATAGAGAGGAAAGAGAGTCACGATGAGCCAAATATTAATCGGAATTGGTTGGGTTCTTTTTACGGTGCTATTATATCAATTATCTAAAAAAATCTATAAATTATTTCCAACACCATTTACTATTCCAATGCTTGTAGCGACAGGATTAATGGCTTTCATATTTATAGTGCTTGATATACCTTATCAAAATTATATGGAAAGCGGTGGTGGTTGGATTGCGCAGTTACTTGGACCGGGTGTTGTAGCATTCGCAATTCCGCTGTATAAACAGCGTCATGTACTGCAAAAATATGTTGTACCGATTGCGGGTGGGGTCTTAGTAGGTACAACCGTTGCAATCGCAAGTGATTTCGTTATTGCTTCACTTATGGGGACAGATAAAAGCTTAATTTTATCTTCATTACCAAAATCAGTGACAATGCCGGTTGCGATGAGCGTTTCAGAGCAAGTTGGTGGAGTACCTTCCTTAACAGCAGCTTTCGTTGTTATTGCAGGTATTACTGGAACAATTACAGGCCCACTTTTATTAAAATGGAGCCGCGTTACAAATTCAGTTGGTAAAGGGATCGGATTTGGTTGTGCATCTCATATTATGGGCGTTATGAGAGCGATGAAAAATAATGAACATGAAGGTGTTATTGGATCGGTAACAATGACATTAACAGCTATTTTAACATGTGTGCTTGGCCCGTTATTTGCGATGATGTTTATGTAATAGAAGAAAAGCGAGAGCGACTCTATAGCTCTCGCTTTTCTATAGAATTTATGCTACAGTTAAAATAACTGAATCTTTGTAGGAGGTACGCCAAGTGCATACGTTATTATCCGTTTTACTTATTATTGTATCGATTTTAATGATTGTTATGGTACTTATGCAGTCTAGTAATAGCTCAGGCCTTTCAGGTGCAATTTCAGGCGGTGCAGAGCAATTATTTGGTAAGCAAAAAGCACGTGGAATTGAAGCAGTATTAAACCGTATTACAATTGTTTTAGCTGTTCTATTCTTCGTATTAACAATTGCTGTTACGTACTTAAATTTATAGAATTGAAAGAAGAAGCGTTAGTAAGTTGTACTAATGGTTCTTCTTTTTTTATTTTGCCATTTGAAAGATGTTTCTAATTAGATTATAGAAATATAAATATGGTACACTAGATATAGAAAGAATACGACTAGATTACAGAAGAGAAAGAGGAGAAGTACATGATGAAATTAGCATCTCCGAAACCATTTACATTTGAGGGTGGAGACCGCGCTGTTTTATTACTACATGGTTTCACAGGAAACTCAGCTGATGTACGTATGTTAGGGCGTTTCTTAGAGAAGAAAGGCTACACTTGTCATGCGCCAATTTTTAAAGGGCACGGTGTACCACCAGAAGAGCTTGTTCATACAGGTCCTGAAGATTGGTGGCAAGACGTAATGGAAGCATATCAGCTTTTAAAAGATAAAGGCTTTGAGAAAATTGCTGTTGCTGGATTATCACTTGGCGGCGTATTTTCTTTAAAATTAGGTTATACAGTACCGGTTTTAGGTGTAGTACCAATGTGTGCACCAATGTATATTAAGAGTGAAGAAACGATGTACCAAGGTATATTGGCATATGCCCGCGAATATAAAAAACGTGAGCAAAAATCACCAGAGCAAATTGAACAAGAAATGTTGGAATTCCAAAAGACACCGATGAATACATTAAAAGCACTACAAGAGCTAATTGCTGACGTACGTAACAATGTGGATATGATTTATGCCCCAACATTTGTTGTACAAGCGCGTCATGATGAAATGATTAATACAGATAGTGCTAACATTATTTATAACGGTGTAGAATCTACGTTAAAAGACATTAAATGGTATGAAGACTCTACGCATGTCATTACACTTGATAAGCAACGTGACGAGCTACATGAGGATGTATATAACTTCTTGGAGCAACTAGATTGGTAAGATCTAGTTGCCTCTTTTTTTCATAAGGAATTTTTTGTGAAAACTGTAAAAATCATTAGGGGAGTATTAAAGTTTCGCTTTATACATACCCCATCTTTCGGATACACTAAATAATATAAGGGTTTAAAGGAGGTATTTCTGCTTGGAAGAAATCATACAAGAACATATTGATAAATTATTATTATTCATGAGAGAAGAAGCGTATAAACCGTTAACGATACAAGAATTAGAAGCGGCATTTGGAATTGAAGGTTCTGAAGGCTTTAAAGATTTTGTAAAGGCACTTGTAATGATGGAAGAGAAGGGGCTTGTTATTCGTACACGTAGCAACCGTTATGGTCTTCCTGAAAAGATGAATTTAGTACGCGGTAAGTTAATTGGACATGCACGTGGTTTTGCATTCGTTGTGCCAGAAGAGAAGAAAACAGGAGATGATGATCTTTTCATCCCGCCTACAGAATTAAACGGTGCACTTCATGGCGATACAGTATTAGCACGCGTTAGTTCACAATCAGGCGGTTCACGTCAAGAAGGTGCAATTGTACGTATTTTAGAACGTGGAACGAAAGAACTAGTTGGTACATATACAGAATCAAAAAACTTCGGATTTGTTATACCTGACAATAAGCGCTGGACAAGTGACATTTTCATCTTGAAAAGTGCATCGATGGGTGCTGTAGAAGGTCATAAAGTAGTTGTGAAAATTACGAGCTATCCAGAGAATCGTTTAAGTGCAGAAGGTGAAGTTATTCAAATTCTAGGTCATAAAAATGACCCAGGAGTAGATATTTTATCTGTTATCCATAAACATCATTTACCTTTAGCATTTCCTGAAGAAGTGATGGAGCACGCAAACAGTGTACCAGAAACGATTTCAGAAGAAGATTTAAAAGATCGCCGTGATTTGCGTGACCAAATGATTGTAACGATTGACGGCGCAGACGCAAAAGATTTAGATGACGCTGTTACAGTAACGAAGCTTGAGAACGGTAACTACAAACTTGGTGTTCATATTGCGGATGTAAGTCATTACGTGCAAGAAGGTTCTCCGATTGATGTGGAAGCAGCGGAGAGAGCGACGAGTGTATATCTTGTTGACCGTGTAATTCCGATGATTCCGCATCGTCTATCTAACGGTATTTGTTCATTAAATCCGAAAGTAGACCGTCTGACATTATCTTGTGAAATGGAAATCAACAATCTAGGTGATGTTGTCAAACACGAGATTTTCCAAAGTGTGATTAAAACGACAGAGCGTATGACGTATGCTGACGTAAGAAGCATTTTAGAAGATGAAGACGAAGAGTTAATTAAGCGTTATGAGCCGTTAGTACCAATGTTTAAAGAGATGGGGCAACTAGCTCAAATTTTACGTGAAAAACGTATGCGTCGCGGTGCAATTGACTTTGACTTTAAAGAAGCGAAAGTATTAGTAGATGAAGAAGGAAAACCGACTGATGTGGTCATGCGTGATCGTTCTGTATCAGAGAAGTTAATCGAAGAATTTATGCTTGTTGCGAACGAAACAGTAGCAGAGCACTTCCACTGGATGAACGTACCATTCATGTACCGTGTCCATGAAGATCCGAAAGAAGATAAGCTTGAGCGTTTCTTCGAGTTTGTAACAAACTTCGGATATGCAGTAAAAGGACGTGCGAACGAAGTACACCCTCGTGCACTGCAACAAATTCTTGAAATGGTTCAAGGGCAACCAGAAGAAGTAGTAATCTCAACAGTTATGCTTCGTTCAATGAAGCAAGCACGTTACGATTCGGATAGCTTAGGACATTTCGGTTTATCAACGGAGTTCTATACGCACTTCACATCACCAATTCGTCGTTACCCAGATACGATTGTTCATAGATTGATTCGTGAATACATCATTAACGGTAAAGTCGACAACGAAACACAAGCAAAATGGCGTGAGAACTTACCTGAGATTGCAGAGCACTCTTCGAATATGGAACGTCGTGCTGTTGAAGCTGAGCGTGAAACAGACGAAATGAAAAAAGCAGAGTATATGGTTGATAAGATCGGTGAAGAGTATGACGGTATGATTAGCTCTGTAACAAACTTCGGTTTATTCGTAGAGCTTCCAAATACTATTGAAGGCCTTGTACACGTTAGCTACTTAACGGATGATTATTACCGTTATGACGAGCAGCATTTCGCAATGATCGGGGAACGTACAGGTAACGTATTCCGCATCGGTGACGAAATTACAATTCGCGTTATTAACGTAAACAAAGACGAGCGCGCAATCGACTTTGAAATCGTTGGCATGAAAGGCACACCACGCCGTAAGTTCAAAGATCGTCCAGTCGTTATCGAACAGCCAAGAACAGGCAGAAAGAAACGCGGTGGACGTAGCGAGCGCAGTAATGAGCGCGGCGGTGAACGCGGTACAGGAAGAAAGTTTGACCGTGGCGGTAAAGGCAAAGGAAAAGGGGCAGCATCAGCATCAGCATCCACTTCCACATCTGCTAGCCAGTCAGGGAAAAAAGATGGTAACGGCAAGAAGAAGAAAGCATTCTTCGAAAACGTACCAGGATTCAAGAAGAAAAAGAAAAAGCGTAAGTAAGAAGAGGGTGGCTTCGCTTTGATGAAAAGCGGGGCCTTTTTCTTTTTATTGGTGACTTGAGAGCGAGCCACTTTCGCTTTTTATTAGAATCCAGCTACAGTGGCTAGAATGTTCGGCGGCTTCGCTTCTTCCCAGAGAGGCAAAGAGCGCCTCAAGGTCAGAAGCTCCATCCACCTCACATTCTAAGC
>NZ_MACI01000015.1 GCF_001884105.1 Bacillus luti
ACAATGGTAAAAATAGAGGAGGGACGTTGTATGCCAAAAGGTACAGGTAAGGTTATTGCACAAAATAAAAAAGCATTTCATGATTATTTCATCG
The DNA here is from genome assembly GCF_001884105.1 of Bacillus luti. Classification (GTDB taxonomy): domain Bacteria; phylum Bacillota; class Bacilli; order Bacillales; family Bacillaceae_G; genus Bacillus_A; species Bacillus_A luti. Next base: position 95 of record NZ_MACI01000015.1, read on the forward strand.
AAGAAACATATGAAGCAGGGCTTGTCCTTCAAGGAACGGAAATTAAGTCGATTCGCGCTGGTCGCGTAAACTTGAAAGATGCGTTTGCACGTATACATAATGGTGAAGTATGGGTTCATAATATGCATATTAGTACATATGAACAAGGGAATCGTTTCAACCACGATCCGCTTCGTACGAGAAAATTACTTCTTCATAAAAAAGAAATTGATAAGCTAGCGGGAGCTGCAAAAGAAACGGGTTACGCACTAGTTCCACTTAGAATCTATTTGAAAAATGGATTTGCAAAAATGGCACTTGGTTTAGCAAAAGGTAAGAAGCAATTTGATAAACGTCACGATTTAAAAGAGAAAGAAGCTAAACGTGAAATTGCACGCGCGTTCCGTGATCGCCAAAAGATGTAATACAGATATTTACATTTGTAAAACGACGCGCGTATGTTATAATAACTTATGTAAGATTGTTGCACATTGAAAAACAGCTCTTAGTAGCTATCACGATATTTCTTCGTATGCTCCATTTTTATCATGGGGACGTTACGGATTCGACAGGGATAGTTCGAGCTTAGGTTGCGAGTCGAGGGGATCGGCCTCGTTAAAACGTCAAAGCCTATAATTGGCAAACAAAACAATCTTTCTTTAGCTGCTTAATTGCACTAAAGGTTCCTCCCTCCATCGTCCATGTGGTAGGGTAAGGGACTCAAACTAAGTGGACTACGCCGGAGTTCGCCGTCTGAGGGCGAAGGAAGAGAATAATCAGACTAGCAACTTGGAAGCCTGTCGATAGGCCGAAGAGTTTGCGAAATGCTAATATATCGACTACACTCGTAGAAGCTTAAGTGCCGATATTTTTGGACGTGGGTTCGACTCCCACCGTCTCCACCAATACATATTTGGTGGTTTTTTTATTTTGTAGGGATTTTTTTATTGATATATGTAATAAGAAGCATAAGATAGCTGAAACAGCCATTTTATGCTTCTTTTAGTTTACGCTCAACTTATGAATTCCAAGAAGTTTTACCTATCAAGTTAATATTTTAAAATGTAATTTTGTGAATGTCTATGATTAACTTTTAGAGCAAGCACAAAGTATTAATAATATATTATATAAATTTATAATTATTTAGGTCGAAAGGCATAATTAAATAAATTAGAGAATCCGTAAAGTATGAAATAAACATAAAGTAAACTAGCTATAAGAAAGCTAGTTTACTTTATGTTGTGTCTGTTTTTTAAATTGAATATGAATTCAGAAGTTGTCTTATTTGTTCTAGAAAATAATGATGGTGTATATTATTTTTTGATACTCGACTAGCCATAATAACTCCTTGCATAGAAGAAGAAAGAAAAGAAGCAAGTGATGGAGCATCTATATCATCCTTAAATTCCCTTTTTTCTATTCCTTCTCTAATAAGAGACTCCATTAGTACTACGGTATTATCATATCCTTTTGCTGCTGCCTTATGTAACTCAGGAAAGACATCTGTACTTTCAATTGCAAGATTAAGTAAAGGACACCCACCAGGTATTGGAGGATTGTTGGCAGCATCTTGGTATACAAGGAAAATGGAAATGATTTTATCAATGACTTTCTCTTCATTTTCCATAGCCTCATAAAAATGGCTCCATATAATTTCTCCACCTTTATGAAATGCAGCCAGTGCAATTTCTTCTTTACCTTTAAATCGACGATAAATAGCACCTTTAGGTAGAGAAGTAGCATCCATTATATCTTGAATTGATGTACGGGAAATTCCTTGTGTATTAAATAGATATAAGGATTTTTCAATTATTTTTTCTTTTACCTCATCTACCTTAACCATAATCAATGCCCCTCTCAAGTTTCGAATCATTAATCTTTTTGTTTTGAATTTTTTATATTCTTAAAATTAGTTTTTTAGATTATTTTTTGTTATATATGTTTACTCTAAAATGATAAATGTATAGCAAGTCATAAGTTTTTACTTCACGCATGCTACAAGAACCAAATGTTACTTACATATTATTATATACATATTTATTTAAAGCAAGTTACAAGTTTGTAAATATAGACAATGGTACGATTATCATTTTTGTTATTTTGTAAAAATGATTTTAAGGATAAAATTACTTTTTGAGGAATCGTAATTGAAATTGTTAAATAATAAAGAAGAAAGTGTTTTTGATCTGTGTGCTTTTAGGAACATAAGGACTATATAACAATTTTTTATGAAAAGTATTACTATTCTAAAAGTAAATGAATATTGAGAATTATTTTGGTGGAATAGAGATTATATTAAAATATTCAAATGTTTTTTAATGAATAATATTGTAATGATGTAGAACAAATGGTAGAATCAAAAACAGACCGAACAGTTCGGTCCTAATTAGGGTGATAAATATTACAAATGAATAATATTATGATAGCGTAGAATATATGGTTGAATCAAAATGATAAAGTTTGAAAAATTTCATGCGAAATTTAGGGATAAATAATATCAATTCCCTTGCTGCTATAACGTGCTTGTATCATTGTTTTCATATTTGAATAGTTAGAAATACGCTAATAACACCTCTCTAATCAATTAGAGAGGTGTTATCTCGTTTAGGGGAGAAGTTGTCTATACAATCATATAGAATGAACTCACTTAATATGTTTAATTAATAATTTAGAATGCTATTAATTACAAGGTAAGGAAAAACTTTTTTTTAATATTTCTATTTTTAAAAAGAAGATTATATAAAAAGATTTTGTTGCGATATTTTTAAGGAGGTTAGTATAAGTTTATTCGAATGTTGTAACGAGGAATAACAATTTAATAATGATAATAGGGGGAAATATGAATATTAATTTTAAAAAATGCCTTTCAACTTTTTTAATTTTTATGGTTGTTATGGCCCAAAGTTTAGTACCAACAATCGCTAAGGCGCAAGAATTAAATACGGCAGAGTTTGTAGATAGTTTTAAAATCGATAAAACAGATTTAAATTATGGAGAAAGAACTAAAATCACTGTCAATTTCAGTGAAAAAGATGGTTATAAGCTACAGCCTGGAGATGTATTGACATTAACATTACCTCCAGAACTTAAAGGATTTAATGGGAAAATACTATTAGATGATTATGGTGTTTGTGAAGTATCGGCAGGCGTTGCGATATGTACATTTAATGAAAAAGTAAGTACGCGTGAAAATATTAGAGGGTTCTTTACTATAAATGTTCAAGCTACAAATGTGGAAACAAATCAAAAGAAAGAAATTCAAACTAACCTAGGAACAAATTTAGAAATGCAAAAAGTAACGATTACTGGTCCAACTAGTGGTGGCGGTGACGGTACAGATCCTAGAGGTCCGTTTTCTTATAAAGGCGGAGATATTCAACCAGATAAATCTGATGAAGTTCGTTGGTTCTTGAATGTAAACTATAACAGAGAACATTTAAGCACTGATATTAAGCTAACGGATAGTTTACAAGAAGGACAAACGTTTAATAAGGACAGCTTTTATATAATTGTTGATAATGGCACAGATCGCCGATATGTAACGTTGAAAGAGTTTGAAGAGAAAGGTTATGGAACAATTCAGTTTATCAATGATACAACATTCAAAGCTGTATTGAATAAGGATAAAGCTAGTGGTAATAGATTTTCGATTGCATATACAGCTAACATAACTGAAGCTGGGAAGAGACTAGGACATCTGAAGAATGATTATACTATCGAATACCAAGTGGTAAACAATGATCCAGTTTCTGATTCGCAAACTGCACAAGTTGAAAATATCTCGTTAGACGGTGGTGCTGAAGGGGACTTAAATGCAACTACATCTGTTGCAGGAGCGAAAACGTGGAAAGGCGACAAAGTAAATGATCGTCCAAAAGAAATTAAAGTAGATTTAATACAAAATGGTAAAGTAATTGCAACGAAAAAAGTAGCGGAAACAAATGATTGGAAATACGAGTTTGAAAACTTAAGAGTATTTGATTCTGAAGGAAAAGCTTATAAGTATGAAGTGAAAGAGCAACCAGTATCGGGATATCAATCGAAAGTTAATGGATATGACATTACAAATGTGAAGATACACGAAGGTAAGGAAGAAACGCTAGAAGAAAATTGGGAAACAACAGAAGAATTAGAAGAACAACCAAAACCTGA
>NZ_MACI01000016.1 GCF_001884105.1 Bacillus luti
AAAAACATAGAAAAGTTGACAAGAGAGAAAGAAAAATTACAATCCCAGTTAGAAAAGGAAAAAACGGATTTCGAAAAACAATTAGAAATCGAAAAAACAAGAATTACGGGCGAAGTTTGGAAAGAAAATTTCGATAAGATTACACAAGAAAAAGAAACTTCTCTTCGAGAAAAATTAGAGTTGGAACATCAGATTAAAGTCCTACAGGAAGAGAACCAAAAGTTGAAAGAAGAAAAGAAGAAAAATAAGGAAAGAGACACGGAGGGGCTGTGAAGCCTTCTCTTTTCTTGTTTTCAGGGGAGTTTAATATATAAAAGTTATATATTAATTATATAACTTTTATATATTAATTAAATACCGCGAAACATTGGTATGAAAAATTAATCCATCAACGCAAAGTAGCTATGGTATGGTAGCTTCTCATTTCAGTATCAGATCCATATGTAGTTATTTTTTAGTTCTTTTGCGACCCTTCCAATTCCGCTTTTGGTTCTCCAAATTGTATACACGCATCACCAACTCCTATTGTAATACTTCCGAAATTTTCTGTAGCTTTCCTCAAACCGTTCTGACTATTTTCAAATATATTGCTAGCAAACTTTATTGCTCGATCTTCATTCGCTTCTCGATTTCTTCCTTCCAAACTGGATATCCTCGTCTCTAATTCTTGATTTCTTCCTTCCAAACTGGACATCCTCGTCTCTAATTCTTGATTTTTTCCTTCCAAACTGGACATCCTCGTCTCTAATTCTTGATTTTTTCCTTCCAAACTGGATATCTTTATCTCTAATTCCTGATTATTTTGTTCCATACAGGATATCTCAGGATTTTCTTGTGTTTGACCTTTAGAAAGAAATTTTTTAATCAGTTCTATAAATTTTTTGAACCCTTCTTTTACAGTCTCCTGGAATACAACAGAACCTCCTGTTTTTAAGATCCATTCCAACATCGCAAGCAAAGTCTCTCCATTGAATCCGAAATGGAGAATTCCTGGTGTAATGTTTTTAACTGATACAGATGGGACTTGGATATATTTCTTTAAGCTTTCTTCAAAACTAGCTAAATGTTTTTCTGTATCATACACCAGCACAAGAAGCTTATTCTTTTCATACCACTCTTCGAATTCTGTTTCTGTCATTGTGAGCAAAGAGGAAGCATAATACGTCGATTTTACCGCTGTGATTAAATCCTGCATCTTCTTCAAAGATTCCTCATTTCCAATCATTTGTTCTTTCCATTCGTACTGTAATGTTAGAATTCTGTCGTTTTGTAACATTCGTATTCTCCTTTTTTAATCAGATTGTTACTATATACCCATTTCACTATAACACTCGTTCACCTTGCCCGCACTTTTGTTTTAGTTACTGCCTTGATGGATATCGAACGAAATTATTATTTGTGAAATAAATAAGCAAAACTGTATTGCTTTTCTAAAGGATCTATTGAATAATGGTTATATAATAATTATATAAAGATTATATAATTATTATATAATTAGAAAGTTCAGCACTTGAATTTGAAGAAATTACTATAACAAAAAACATTCTTAAAAATTTTTTGCCACGACTGTCCCAAAGGTGTGCCATGGGACAGTCACAATATGAAAAAAAATCCGGACGGTGGAAAAAGGGTTTTCAGTGTCCCAAAGGTATATACCAAATAGAGGAGGAAAAAAACATGAAAAAAGTGGGGTACGCGCGAGTTAGTGCAAAAGATCAATCATTAGATACCCAATTAATCCAATTGGAAAAATACGGATGTGATGAAATTGTAAGTGAGAAAATTACAGGAGTTTCAAAAGAACGAAAATTATTTGAACTTGTTGAAGAATTAAATGCCGACGACAAAATTATAGTGACAAAAATCGACAGATTGGGAAGATCTACTCTGCAAAGTATCGAGTTAGTCGAAAAAATGAATAAAAAAGGAATTGGACTTGTGATTCTCGATATGCAAATGGATACAACGACGATAACCGGAAAACTGTTTTTCAGTATTATGAGCGCTTTTGCTGAATGGGAAAGGCTCAATCTCTTGGAAAAACAGGAACGCGGAATCCAGGCTGCTCGTTTAAAGGGGAAACACCTTGGCAAGCCAAGACAATGGAACAAAGCCGGAATGGAGGAAGCAATCAAAATGTACGAAGACGAACGGATCGTAAGTGAAATCGTAGATATAACAAAAGTTTCGCGTTCTGCACTTTACAGGGAATTAAAAAAACGCGGTATTGTAAGAAATGAAAAGTAAAGAGGAGGAAGAATATGAAAAAAATATCTGAAGTATATGAGGGGATTAAGTTTTTTACGAGAGATGGAGAAGAAAATAAACTTTTCGGGGTTGCCGAAAAGAACATTGAGAAGGAAATCAATCTTGTTGGTTCCGTTACAATTAATAAGGGTGATGAACTTTCTCCTTGTGAGTGGGGTACGAATGAAGAAGATTTTTATGTAGATAAAGAAACATTCGATGAATATGAATATGTACTAACAGAAAACGACGTTAAAGATATTATCAAGACATATGAGAAAGAATTAGAAGAAATTGACGTAGAAAACTACTATGATTTTATGCAATTAGAAGAGCTGCCGCTTGAAGTCCGTGAAGGTGTAGTAACAATGTTGAAGGAAAATAGCGGAAAATATTATTTATTAGATTTCTTTGAAGAGGTTTATAATTTCCACGATGGACGTAATTATAAGAAAATTTGCTTACGAGACGAAAACGGATATTATGCAACTAATCTGGATTATAATGTTTCGGAACCAATCGAAGATGGGTATGGAGGTGGTTATGTTAAATACTATTTTACAGACACAGCGACGATTTTAAAGGAAAATGTTCCAAACTATACGTATGAAGGTGATGAAGACAATTTCTTTACAATATTATCTATTGTGGAAGAAGAAGACAGAGAAGAAATTATCAAAGAGCTTCATGATTCGGTCGAAAATAATGAAGAAATCGACGAAGAGACGAAAGAATTATATATGAAAGAATGGGTAAAGGTATGGAAGAAATTTAGATTAAAAGAACTTTTCGAATAAGGGGTAAAAGAAGATGAGGAATAAAAAGGATGAAATGATGAAAGAAGCCCGAAAATCGATGGAATTATCGGGCTTTCGTATAGGGAAAGACCATGATGAATTGGTCCGGAAACAATTGAATGGGAAAATTACTGAAGAAGAATTCTTGAAAGAAGTACGAAATCGTTTAAAAAGGAGAAGTGAAAATGAGTAATATAATACGTTTTCCTACATTAACAACGCCGTTTACGGACGCGGAACTACAGGAATTTGAACATTATAAACAAAAAATGAAAGATGCAAGAACGAAAGCGGAGATGGACTTTTATTATTACCAAGCCAAAGATCTGGCTGAAAAAGTGAATGAACGAAAAACATAGAAAGAGGGTGTAAGTATGTATGAATGTAAGTGTTGTTGGGCGCCTAGTGAGGATGTTTTATGCGTTATTTGTTCTGAATTTTCTGTTTTCGAACAAATTGAACATAAAAAACACCTGCTTATAAATTATCAGATGTTTTATCACACACTAAAACACGATTTAGAGAATTATGATCTAGAAGATGTAAAAGAAATGTATTCCTACTTAAAAGAAGATTTATTCTTTGTATTAAATAAACAGCATGAATTTATCCAGCGTTTAGAAGAAGAAATTAAAGAATTGAAACTACATAAAGATGTTCGATTGCATTTTTTGTTTGGTATAGATAAGGATTATGAATTCAAATCCTAGGAATTGAAGACCTATTATAAATTTAAAACTTGTAAAAAATACTCACGCAAAAAAATAAAACGGCTTTTTTTATAAAACACACATATATAAGGGGGAAACAATATGTTCGAATTAACAAGTATTAATATTGTAAAAGATGGTTTGTACAAAGGCTATAAAGAACTTATTTTTTCTAAAGGAGACAACGTTCTTGCTGGTCAATATTGGTTTTTGGTAGACACAAACGATGAAGTTGTCCAAATAAAAGAACCAGTTAAAGGGCAAATGGAAGAAAATGTGGTGGAACGATTAAAGAAATCTTGGAAACTACAATCTTTATTTGTAAAAAAAGAAGAAGTACCAGGATTAAGGCTGTTTGATAATCCGGAGAAAGGAAAGATAGAAGAAGAGCCGCGGAGAAGACTGTTTGATTGGGTAAATATTATCGAAAGAGGTGAGAGGAATGGAAGTAAAGATAAAGCAAAAGCGTGAAATAAATGTACAATCGATTTTCGCAAATCACAAACTAAATGAAACAGATAAGGTGTTTTTATTACTTATTAACCATGTATCACAAAGTAAGGAATCAATTGGTATAGAAGAATTACAGGAAACATTGAACCAGGATGTGTATAAAGTAATTGTAGAGTTGTTGTTTAAAGGTTTAATAGAAATTCGAAATGGAAAGTTGTTATTAATGGAAGAATTTCTTGTAAAACAGCTGAACCAGGAAGAAAAAATGCAATTAATTGCTCGATCCATTGGAGAATTAAACAAGAAAAATGAACCAATTACATTCGGTATGGTAGCGGAATTGACAGGGATTCGTTCGCAAGAATTAAGGGAGAATAAAGAGTTTTCTGAGGTTATTGGATCATTTTTGAAGCAAGGAAAAACGTATAACGTAGATCAAACTGGATCTGTTTCGTTCCCGGAACCTGATACAAAGAAGGAAGAAAGTGAAACAGAATCTAAGACAGAGGAAATCAAAGAGGGGAAAAAGGAAAGAACGAAACAGATTATAGCGGATTTACGAAAAAAGAATATGACACAAGTGGAAATTGCTCGTAAACATAATGTTTCAGAGGGCTACATTTCTTATATAAAGAAAAATATGTTGAATAAATAAAATGTAATACATATGTAATTTCTATATAATAACTTGAAATACGAAGAATTATTAATGTGTTTCTTATGTAATACATTAATGGAAAAAGGTGATACGGTGAGAAATGTAAAGATTACGGAACTTACAATCTATGTGGAAGATGGCAAAATGGTTGAGATGTTTGTTTCTTATCAATTTTTAGTCTCGCGGAACGATATAGAAAAAGAAATTTTCATTTTATTAGATCAAAATCGACCGAAGGTTTTGGAATATGGGGATAATGGGTTTAAGGAAATTGTGATTAAACGAAAAATATTGAATCATTTTTTGAAATTAGCACATGAAGAATTTAATGCAATTCGCTTTAAAGCACTGTTTCACAATCCGTACCCCACAAAACCACCGGTATTAACGTATTTTAAAGAACTAATTAACAAAGAAAAGGCTGCACTTTTAAAAGAAGAAGTTAGGAAGAAATTCTTAAATAAAGCAACCAGGACGATTGATGTTATTTTGTTTGTTCGGGATTTTCCAGAGATAGAACTAGCCGAGAAATATATACAAAGTAAGAAGGAAGATTGTTTTACAATTTATCTGTATACACCATATTATTGTGGGTTTCGAAATTTTAAATATCATGTTCTTGGGAAAGGCGAATTTGTTGATAGAATTACATTTTATGTGGAATATTTGGGTCCAGAAAGAGGAAATACACATACAAATATTAAAGTATTATCTATCCAATAAAATGCATGTAATGGAGGGATAAATATGCTCGTGGGAATTTATCAACCGGACGATGTATTCAAAATTTGGCTAAAAACACATGGAAATGCACACGGTTATTTTTTCGATTATATAACAACGGTAACAAAAGAATCGATCCGATTCTCTATATACGTCCACCATACAAAAGATTACAGGGAAGAATATAGACACGAAGCATACGAACATCACATAAAAAAAAGAAATCGAATGACTTCTTTTCGTATTCCATTTCTAGAGGGAGAAATTGTATCCAATTTATATAGACACGAAATAAAAAAAGATGTGTTAGAAGTCATAGAATGTCAATATTCTCTTCTGTTTGTAGAAGATGATCCGAATGTTTTATTAGATAAAATAAGGCATCAAGAGGAGGATCCCAACTATGATTATTGGGTTAGAAGAATCAAAGAACAACGGCTTCGAAATTTATTTTAATACGTAGAAGGTAATACCTGTACCGGTATAGAATTAATATTTATCCAAAGACAGGTAATTGCGAAAGGAAGAGCCGTTACATGTACGAATTAACACAAGTACGAGAGGTTATTAATGGTGTATTTAAAGGGTATAAGGAACTAAAATTCACACATCATAGAGATTTCGACGTATGGGTTTTAGTAAACAAAGACAATGATTTAGTGTGTTTTAAAGACAATATAGAAGTAAGAGTTTTTGATTTTCACTATGAAATAAAAAAAGTAGTAAAGTCCAAGAAATGGAGATTAAATACGTTGTTTGTTCCATCAGAAAGAGTAAATAAATGTTGGGCTTTTTGGAGCTTGGAACAACGGAGACGTCTTGTTACAGAACAAGTTCCAATTACTTGTAGGTACAGAAAAAAAACAGAAGAAGAACGAGAGTTTTTCTTTTTTATAGAACACGGAGGATCGATGTTAATTAATGATTTTTTTCACGAAATAACATCGATTTTACCAAACAAAGCAATTTTGCATCACAAAAGTTTGCCACGAAAATTAAAGAAACTTGGTTATAATATCGCTCAGTATGAGATATATTATGGAGAATTCGATGATTTATAAGGAGTGTGCTTATAATGGAAGAAAACAAAAATGAATTTCCGGATATGGAAGTTATAGAGCTGCCAGAAGAAGAATATGAACGATTTCAGGAATATAAAGAGCGAATGAAAAAAACTGAAAGCCTGGCTGAAATGCGATATTGCTACAGTCAAATGAAAATCATCATTGATAGAGAAATCGAACGAAAAAAACAGAAAGAACAATAATTTTTTTTGAAGAGAAATATATTTTAAAGTTTGTAAAAAATACTCACGCAAAAAAAGAAACAAGGTTTTTTTATAAAATACATATATAAGAGGTGAAAATTATGAAGTGTATTGTTTGTTCAGAGAATCATTTACATTTGAAATTTTGGTGTGATAACCTTCAGGTTTGCAATCAAACATGTGTAAAAAAATTGAAAGAAAAAGGCGTTGAAAAAGTGATACAAGAAAAGGAAAGAGAAATTGAATTAATGCGAGGACATATAGAATATATCAATTCTGGTTCTACAAGCGGCTTCTTTCTGTACGAGCATGGAGGAATGGATAGGGAACAATGGTTAGAAGAAAGAGAAGGGCTCTTACAAGAAATACATCGCTTAAAACAAGAGATTGAAACGTTAAAACAACATCCAAAAGTACGGCTGCACTATCTTTTTTAAAAAATGATGAAAAGGAAGTTAGAGTGTTACAAAAACATAGTTCGGATCGAATTCCATGATCAAATCGTCCAAGGAGACGCTTATTTGCCATTTTAAAAGAAAAGAGGAATAGGATATGAAATGTATTTCATGCGATCAAGAAATCAAAGGAAAAGGGTATTTATACAACAGATTTAACGTGTGTTCTGAAGAAGGAAAATGTCTAGATGAATTACAAAACGAAGGCATCGAAGAGTTGATTTATAAAAAAGAACGATGGATCGAAAGATTCACAAATTACTTACAAGAATTAGAGGAACAATCGTCTGAAGATAATAAGGAAGAAAAAAAATTAAGGATATCGGAAACGATTGGGGTACTTAAAGAACACATGGAAAAACTGAAGAAACATCCGGATGTTCGGCTGCAGTATCTTTTTTAACGTTTACATACAGGATTATAGACAAAAAAAGGAAATTTGTGTTATAAGGTCACTATAAAAGGGAGGGAATAAAATTGAATCGTGATGCAATACCAAAAATAAAAATATCAGCTGCGTTTTATGGGGTTTTAAAAGTGGATTTGATTAAATGGATAGAAGGATTACCGAAAGAAATTTCGTTGGGACACGAGTGGAAAGAGCTTAAGAAACAAGACATTATGGAAATATTGGACGGGCTTTATAAAAACGAAAAGTATCATGAATTACTACACGAACGGATTAAAAATGAGTTCGAAGATTCAACTGGCATTGGACCAAAGGATACAGAAGCGATCCTTGAATGTACAACAACAGAGCGAAAACGTTGGGAGAAATCAGGGAAATTAGACGTAGTAAATTATTTTGAAGCCGGTACAAGAAGACATCCAATAAATATTCCTATGTATAGTCGGTTACAACTAGAATCTATTACAGAAGAAGAAATTCAATCTTGGAGAGATGAACACGAAACAAATAAAGAAAATAAACGGAAATTGAAAGAATCGTATGAAGAAATGGAAGTGAGATATGTTATTGCTGAAGGTGTGAAACAGGATTATATATCAAAAGTAATTGGACCGTTGGTCTATTATAAGGAGGAAGATCTACAGGATCAAATCGAGTACATAAAAGAGCAAATGAAAGAGCATTTTCGAGATGGATATACGTTTTTTGTAAAAGAAAAGCCTAGTAATCAAGTAATTTTTGTAGAAACTGTGTGAAGAATGGTGAATAATGTTGCATTTAATCTATTAAAAAACGATTTTTTCTGTTACAGTAAAGGGAGATACAGAGAAAAAAAGTTTAAAAACTAGAATTATATGTAAAAAAATGTAAAATGAAATAAATAAAAAAAGATCTACGTGGAAGGTAGATCTCCTTACGATTAGCTTCTCCCGCCAGAGAAAAGACTAATATCTGCTACTTAAAATATAACATCGAAAAAACAAAAAAACAAGCTTTTTTATGTTATTTAATTAAGTAATCAATAAGTCCTTCTCTTCGGTTGGGAAAATTTGCTATCGTGCTGTTTTTTCAACATAGGGAGGGATTTTATTATGCCTGAAAATAGTACAAACTATTTAGCTTATAGATTTTTGACAAGAATTTGTGATCCGAGTGAAAAGATTGTAATTGGAATTTTGCACGAAGATCCTAATGTAACAAATGAATGGGGAAAAAGAACCGTATTTCATATAGAAGTTCCAGTTTCGGACCTTAACGAACCCGAAAATAAATGGGTGCTGCAAAGTGGGAAACAAACATTCTATCCATTAACATTAAATAAAAAACATGGGAAATCGCTATTTTTTATTATCAATGGTGGTGGAACAAAGAATTCGGAAATTAATAAAATACGGGTCCAATTTATCGATGTGGATCTAGCGAAAGAAAAATTTCATTTCGAAAATGAAAAAGATGCTCGTGAAAAAGAAACAGAATTAAAAAAAACAGGTCTATATTCTGTTGTAAAGGTCGCAAAATCAAAATTAACAGAAGAATGGGCTGTTACGACTGTATTAACACAAAAAGAAGTGAAAAAGAAAAAAGATGCATATCTTTTACAACATAAATTCGATTTAAAAGATGTATTACTGACTGAAACATATTCTGGATTCCACGGAATATGGGTTATAAAAGACGGAGATCCGACTACATATAAAAAGATTCAAACGGCGTTGGCAAGGAAGTTTGGTAGCGATACAGAAGGAATCACGAATTTAGCTAAAATGTTACGGATTAATAACTTTTTACACAACAAATACCCTGAAAAATTCTTGGTAAAGTTGATTCAAGATACGGAAAAAGTTTGGACTCAAGAAGAAATTGTGAAGAAATATAAATTGGATTTGGTAGAAAAACAGGAAAATGGTTATAGAGAAGAAGAAATGTTAACCGTAAGTGAAAGTTTAACTGGGATTTCTACAATCCAAAAAGTAAAGAAAATCGTAAAAGGCAAAGCTTTGGGCATTGAATTTAAAAAACCGATGCCGTTACGTAATGTAAAAACTGAAATGAGCTTAAACGATTGTTTCCAATCACTAAAAAAACTTCGATTAGAAATGTTCTTGGAAGATGAGATGTTGCAAGAAGGGAATGTGAATTGTCCATTTCACAATGATAACAAGGAATCCGCTAGTGTTTATGTAGGGAATAATGGCGATTATTTATTCCATTGTCATGCCTGTAATGTTGGTACAAAAAACATCGTTTCACTGTATAGATCGAAAACAGGAAAAGGTTTGATAAAAAGTGTAAAAGATTTAGCTCGTATTATCGGAATTAAAATTATAGAAACAGAGTTCGAAAAGGAACAAATGGAGAAGTACAAGGAAAATCGTATGTTCCTTTCAGAAGACATGAGTGTAGAACTTCCAAACACTTGGGAGTGGCTTGTGAAAAGTGATCGAAATAGCTACTTAGATTTCTTTAATCGTATTGCTGAAACAAAATTTGTAAAAGATGAATTTCAGTATAAAGGTCATAATGTTTTCTTTGTTTCTTTGAATCATATAAAAAGGGAATTTGAGAAAAAAAACAGAGGAAGAACGGGTCTTATAACGGTTTTTCGTACGATTCAATTATTATGTATTTTAGGTTTTATAGAAAAAGTTCCGTTAGAATCAGTCCAAGAAGATCTTCAAAAAAGAGCTATACGTGAGATTGGAATGAAAAAAGAACATCTTCTTAAATTGAATAGGAAAAAAGATGCTGAGATGATGAAGCCAATTAACTTTTACATAGTTCATAATTGGTTTATGAAGGCTGACGAAATCGAAGATATAGCTATTAAATTGAATGAAATAGGCTTTACTTTCAAAAATCATTTAAATAAAACGATTTTAATCAAACTATTTGGTAAAGAATTTGGCGATAAAATTTATCCCGACGAGCGAATCGTTCCAAGAAAGTTCGAAGAAACAGAAGAGAAAGTGATGAAGAAAATAAAAGAAGAAATCGATAAACGAGGTTTTGCCATCAAAGAAGAGCTTGAAAAGAATATTAATATTGTTTATCGAAAAAAAGCTGGCAAAGAAAACGTGGGAAAAGTAGTTAAATTGTCTGTGAGTGAAAAGAAGAAAATCATTGATAAACTATTTAAAACAATCATTCCACAATCTTACCAAGTGAAAAAAGTCCGTGGGGAAGAGCAAAAGGGACAGTTGGGTTACACTGGAGATAAAACGATCATAACTGTAGTTTACAAGTGAAACACCGAAGAATGAATTCGGTGTTTTTTTGATAGAAAAATGTTACCTTTTTTTATTCAAAAAAACAGTACAAGCCTTAGAGCCATAAGGCTTTATTTAAAAATATTATTGGGTATAAATATAATAAGGGTAATTTATGTATTAAAGAATAAAATCTTTTTATATTTATACCCATTTACATTTGATTAAGAAATCAGTGGTATCAAGGGCTTAAGGGGTTTTTTTTAAAAAAAAGAGGTAACATTTTGTATATCAGTGTATTTTATTGTTTTTTATTTTAAATAAGGGGACAAATGTTTGTATTTTTCTTTTAAAAAGATGTGAATTTACGAACATCACGTAGGAGGACAAAGTTCGGGGATGTATCCCTAAGAGTAATGTAAAATTATTTTGTTTTTATGGAAGAGGAAAATACATATGGTTTATGTATTAGATAAAAGATTACTTTTTCATATCTCTATAACCTTTATAAAAAGTTCCTTTAGAATATGAGGAGTTTTTTTGGATGGTTTAAATAATAATTTCATAATTTGTTAGTGTGGTTATATTACAAGTTATAAGTGCATATACCTACTTTTTGTTGTAAGTTCACAATGTATACAAAAAAGAGATCTCCATCCCCGGGAGGTCTTTTTCTATTTAGGGGAAAAAGGGCTAGTTATTTAGGAGTTAATACAAAACCATTAGGGGATGAATTAAAACGTGAATAAAGGTTATTTTAAGTTATGAAATTTTGGTTCTAAAAAAAACATTGATACATATTTTAATAGTAAGGCGAGAGGAGAATTCACAAAAATTAGAAAGGGTGAATTCTCTTGAAAGAGAAGTATGTTGTAAATGTAGAAGAAAGTAGAGAGGTTATAAATAAATCTTATTCTCTGTACAAAAAACGGAATCTGGGAAATATAATGGCTTGGCATAAATTTTTATCGATTAGATTTGAAATGGATTACAAGAAGAAATATTTAATGTATTACAACGATGATCTAGAATCAGTTGGGGAACTATTACTATATAATTCGTTGTGTAAGTTTTCTAAAGGGAAAGTAAAACCCCAAGTACAAGTTTCGGTCAAATGTAAGAATGGAAAAACATATAGACTGGACATGGCTTATCCCTTGGGTATTTATAAAATTGCTGTAGAAGTAGATGGTAAAGATCACTTGAATCCCATACAGAGACAAAAGGATATAATAAGAGATCAATTTTTAAGAAAAGAAAATGTGTTTGTTATACGGGTTACAGGACGGGAAGTGTTTCAAGATGTAGAGAGGACAAGAGAAAGAGTCCTTGTAAAGATAAAGGAAATTATTGATAATCAGATAGTACCAATCGTTTCCGCTTTAAAAAAAGTTGATAAATAAAAAGCCACAAACTAAAAAGTTTGTGGCTTTTTCCATTTAGGGGTATCGCCAGCATTTTGGAAAAAGCCCACGCTAAGCAAAAAATACAATAAGATATCCATATGGACATCTTATTTACATAATGATCGTTCTCGGAAGTAAAGTTTTAAAAGTAATTTATCCATAGTGATATTAAAATTACTACTAACAGGGGTAGCACCACATCGCTATCAAAACAAAGTACCCCCTAAAACAAATAATATTACTATATCTATTTATTAAATAGTTCCAGATTTAAGGATATTAATGTATACTTATTCGGGTGCTAATTGTGATACATCATTCTAAAGGAGGATTAACTTGAACAACACGAACATCTCATTAGAGAATCAAGACATTATCAGTGACATCGATGAAATATTACCAAAACTCGAGAGGATGCAGGGGAAGTATGAGGTACGCGAGGATAAAAAAAAGCTAGAGGACGAACCTTGGAAGAAGCGTTACGATAAGGCGAGCAGCGAATTCTATCATAGAAGCAAAGCCATGTTGGATATTTCAACGTTTTTCGATTTAAAAAATACTAAAAACCACGCTATATTAGCTGCTGGTATTTATCTTTCAATGTGTATCTTCATTGGGTTCCCTGAAGACCAATTTTTTTCATTTGCTTTTGGATATATCTTACTTACGTTTTTTATTTGGGTTCCTCTTGTTTTTGTTATTATAGAGCCCATCAATAAAATACTTAATATCAAAATAGAACGACGCAAAGAACAAAACAGAAAAGAGTTAGAAGAGATTAAAAAACGAGAATATCCTATTCTATTTGAAAACAAGCCGAGTTATGTATATATGGAAGAACAAAGAGAGTACACTCAACAAGAGATCGAACCATTAAAAAAACAATACCCTGAATTCAAATACATACTATACGCGTCATACGGATTTTCTGATACGATTGATAGATTGCAATACGTCCGCTATGTGTTAGCAAGTGGACAAGCACAAACATTAGATATTGCAGAAGATATGATGTTTGATCGCTGTGATGCACAACGCGCACAACGAGAGGCTAGAATCTATGGAAATAATGAACCAATTCGTGCATACCTAGAAGAGAAAAGAAGAAAAGAAGAAGCTGAGTATCAACAAAGTCGTGAAGAATATGCAAGAAGAGAAGCTCAGGAAACAGCATGGTTACAGGAACAAGACCGAAAACGCCAACAAGCATTAATAGATGAAGATCGTATGAACATTGCAGGCATGGCAACACATGCACGTCAGAATGGTAAAGACCGTGCAACAGTGCGGATGTATGACGACATGCTGGACCGCAGCTATCATGAACGTTTGGATGAAGACAGGACATATGAATATGGAAAAGATGATAAGGCGTCGGATATAGGAGGCGGAGGTCTCTAATAACGTATCATGCTTTATCTTACAATAATGCGAAAAACTAATGCTTAAGAAACGTATGAGCGTACATTTACATATTAAATAGAAAAGCCGATTTCCTATACAAAGGAAATCGGCTTTTTTATTTATGAAATCGTTATTGTTATTATCTATTTAGGGGGTACTTTAAAATCCTAGCTTGATGGGCATGTGGCGATACCCCATTTAAAACAAAAACCAAGGGAGAGGGTTTCCCTGACTTAAAAACTAAATTACAAGATTAATAAATTGTCTTATATTGTGTTTCGAGTGACTCTATGTATTTATATTTTAAATTGGTAAAAAGACAAGTAATAGTTTATACATAACGAATATCTACATTTGTTTTTAGTCCCAGGATATTTCGTACTTGTTGTTCGGAATGCACTTTTAATAATTGGTGGATTGCATATTTACGTAGATCTTCACTCACGATGCCAAATTTTTCTCTTAAAATACGTTGGAAAGATGTCTCGAACATTTGATTGTAACGATTACTTACAAACAAGGCATTGTTAAAAACAAAATCTTGATGGAACTTAGCGAAACATAATTTGTGAAAAGAAAAGTCTTCCGGAACTTGAAATGTTTTTTTTGATTTATACTCTTGCTGCATGTGATAAAGTTGCTTTTTTTCGTATGGAGTCATAAATTCATCTTTTAAAATATCAAATTCTGTGATCAATTTTTTTGCATCCAAATCCATTTTGGCACTTTTTTTTGTAAATTCGATCTGAAGATCGTTTTGTTTACGGAAATTAATATAATGATGTAATTCGGATGCGTATTTTTCGGGAATACTCACGTTTCTGTCTGGAAATAGTACAAGATTATTATTTAAATCAATATTATCTATTGTTAGATCCATAACTTCCTCTAATCGCGCCGCCGTGTAAATTAACAACCTGATAATATGGTAATTTCGGTAATGATCTCGTAATTTGCTTTTAGAAATCATGGATATTTTTTCTTTTCGAGTTACCTTTTCCAGTTTTTCTTTAGATCTTTCTAGTACAATTTGGATCTTTTCATCAATTTCATTGTGGTCAAGTTCGTTTACGATACGCTCACATTTTTTGATCTTATGTTTGTCTATAAAAATCCGTTGGTAGTGTAGGAAACTAAGGATATTACTGATTTTTTTGTTCAAAAATGATTCTTTAATATCACGTTTTAATTCGTAATCGATAAATTCATTAATTAATTGTTCATTTTCGCTGTTTATCTGGCTGCAACGGTGGATAAAAACATAATCATAGAAAGATAAAATGCTATTTTGAACAGATTGAGACGTTTTTTTCTTTTCGAATCGTTCGGATATGTATGTGTGTACTTCATCAAGTTTTGGCTGGTACAGTTTATCAAATTTTATGTTAGATAAAGTCATGTATGTTGGAGAAGGAAGATCCTTAATTAATTTTTGGTTTTTCGAATCTGTTGTATCAAACTCACAAAAATCTTCTCTTAAAGAAATTTCTTTGTAAAATTCTTTTTTCTTGTTGTCGTCTTCGTATAAAACTTGGAATTTAGCCTTTGCACGTAGGGTTTTAAAGAAATTTTCTCTTTCGTTTAGATATAAGAACGTTAATGTATCGTATGTAAAATGATAAGTCCCTGTAAACGAACTGAAGTGTAATATCGTTTTTTGTTTCCCAGGCGTTAGGGAAAATTTGAAATTTGCCGTTTTATTGTCTAATAAAAAGGACATCGCGCCCAAAATTTTTCCGTCTTCTAACTGTATATCCATACCGGTTCTTTTAAAATCGTTAAATCGGATATCATAACGTTTAATCATGCAAATCCCTCCTCTAATACTATTTTATATACAGTAAAAAATACTTGCGCAAAAATGTCAAACTTTCTCTTATTTATTTTTGTAAAGAAACTGAAAACCCTTTTGTTTATATAGATTAGTAGTCCATTTCTACTTTACGCACCTTTAATATCACCGTATATTTGAATTAATGGTTTATTTTTCTTATCGAGAGGAGGAATTGTTTTGAAACTATTAGAGGAAATAGTGATTCAAGCATACAAAGATGCTGCAAGTGAGGATCTCCGGAATGTACCCAAAATAGAACAGATCAATAGTGCATTAATGGATAAAAATGGTATAGAAGTTGCTAAATCGGATGAGTGTTTGGATGAATTAAGAGTAGTATTAAATAAACTAAATTTAACCTATGACGAATCAGGGGAAATTAAGAATCCTATAATAAGAGAAGTTTGGTAGAGGAGGAAAATTTGTGGCACGTAGAACAAGAAGTGATTGTACAGTAGGGACATTTGAAAAGAAAAATGGATTACCACCGGGGACTATAAGAAATCCGGATGGTAGAGATACAAGAAGTGATAAAAAGATAGGTACTATTAGAAAAGAAGCTGAAAAAATGGATAGAAAATGAAAATTGTTATATAAAGAAATTACAATTCTTTTTCCTTAATGGTATAATTATCCTATTATTCTGGATAGGAGGTGTGAAATTATGAATGATCCTAAAGATTATGATCGTGTTTATGAAAATGAATCCGATGGACAAACATTTCGTGGTTATGACCACGAGGATGGAACTACTTCTTGGATTTCGGAAGATGGTACTTTAGATAGTGTCACTCCGACACCGTCTGACGATGAATAATAGGAATAAGAGCGTATTGGACCTATAATAAGGTTCGATACTTTCTTATTTTTTGTACTTTATTTTAGACAGAGTACCTATTAAGTAAAAAAGAGACCAATATTGGTCTCTTTTTATAATGAAATTACTTCTTCAAATTCGATGAATTGACTTAGTATTTCGTCTGTGTATTTGATGCCTTTACATTTAACTTTATTTTCCGGTAAGATATCGAAGCTTGTAAATTGTACATCAGCACCGTGTTTGGTAAGTGGTGTTTTTTCTTTAGTTGTTAAGTTATAAGTAAAGAAATTACCTCCGATAGCTACCGTTCCGTGTCCAAATCCAATGATTACTCCAAGAGTTTCATGGTTAATCCATTTTACAAACTTGGGAATAAAGTTTCCTTCAGGTTCGATCAGTGTAGTGAATTCCCCAATAATATTATTAAACATATATAGGGATCCGAAACATTCCCATTCTAGGGGATCGATAAATACTGTATTCTGTCCATTTGGGGATACAATCGGTTCGCTTGGATATTCGAAATCTATTTTTTCTTTGTTTTCGTTTTCGACTTTATAAATAATACGATTATCGAAGTCATATTCTAATTTATACATCTTATTCCTCTCCTTCTTCTGGTAAATGTCCGTGTAATAGGACATGTTTTAATTCCTTGTGATCTCGTACAATTTCCTCTAATTCCGCTAAGGCAAATACTATTAATTTGAATCCCATGCTTTGTTCAATGTTATGTAAAAAATCATAGAAGTTCGCTGTAGGGTTATGAGGAGTGACAAGTACCCAGCCGTCAGGATGATGCTGTTTTGCCTTGACAATTTCATTGAATACTTCTGATTGTTGTGGCATACGTTTCTCACGTTTACATTGGAATATCCAGGTTTGTTCAAAGCCTAAGTTGAAAGGTAGTTCTACATAATACTTTGCGACGACATCGCGCCCTTTGTCCCCGCCACCTCTTCCAAACCACTCTCGGTTTCGAAAACCTTGTTTTCCTAGGACATGGAAAATGAATTTTTCGAAATGTCGTGCATCAATTGTGTCCCAATTAATCATGATTTCTCCGTCTCCTATTCTTTTTATTGTTAGTATACCGTATTTTTATAGAACTTAAAAAAACGATAATGAAAGCGTATTGTTCAAATTTATAGGATTCCTTTTAGCTTGCTTTTAAAGTCTTCAGAAAAAACATCGTTTGCAACTGCATCGATAAGCACTTGTAGTAATTCTGTTTCTGTAATATCTAGAGGACGTAATACAAGACGTTCACTATTTTTTGTTGGCTTGTAATAAGCGAAGCGAATTTCGTCACGTTTTTTTTCTTTTACATAAATTCTTTCAATCACATCAGTGTGATCAGAGGATGTTACCTTTCCTCTTGCTAGTACATCACAATATTCAGTGCTCTTTAAAATATTTTTTGGCGAAGTGCTTTTATTAAGACCATCCACTACTTTATAATCCACCAGAAGCTTTGCAATTGCTAAATTAATTAATCCGTTTTTACTAACACTTGTTTGTTCACTTAGTAAATCCAAGTTATCTAATAAATTTTGATTTAAGTACATGTTCAGTCGGGAATTCTTTTCAATTTCGGTCATAATCAATATCGCTCCTTATCGTGTGTTAAAATAACTTATGGTGTTAATTTAACACACTAATAATTTTAACACAAGTGTAAAAATGACAAAAAAAAGAAAGTGGAATTCTCCACTCTCTTTCTTAAAATAATTTTGATATCCAAGAACCGATGGCTGCCAAGCTTGTCCCACCAGCAAGTGTCAACTTTAATACTCGGTATTTGCTTGGAGTCCACTCAAATACCTCCTCGGCGCTTTCAACCCCATTAATCGTATGTACTTTTTCAATTTTAATGTTGTATTCATTTTCATTTTCGAGAATGTGAA
Source organism: Bacillus luti (assembly GCF_001884105.1). Lineage (GTDB taxonomy): Bacteria > Bacillota > Bacilli > Bacillales > Bacillaceae_G > Bacillus_A > Bacillus_A luti. The sequence continues at coordinate 18,297 of NZ_MACI01000016.1, forward strand.
ACACTTTGTCTTTTGTGATTTTTGTTTTTAAAAGCGTTTTGAATTGATTCATATCAATTCCTCCCCTGTTTGTTTTTTTGAAACTCATACTTTAAATGTTGAAAGTATGTTTTATTAAAGCACTACTGTCCTTTAATGCTCCTTTTTTTAAAATTACAGGGTTATATTTGGAATGATAAATGAATCATTTCGTTTTGTATAAGTAGTATATATCCTAAAAAACCCAATTACTAGATTAAATTAAAAAAAATCAATTTTTCTTTTCTATACAGTTCTATTTGGGCTGTTAAAAAACCAGTTTAATATAAAACCATTAGTGGATTCATAAAAACGTGAATATAGGGCAAATAAACGCCTTATATTTAAAAGTAGAGCAAAAAACCTCCCAAAAATAAAAGGGAGGCTTAGGGAATAGTAGGGAAGCTCGTTTGGGATTCCCTATGTATAGATCCAAAAAAATGACGAGGAATTACAAGATTCGTTTTTTAAAAGGCAAGAAATCGACGAGGCTCTTTCAGATTCGCTGAAAATCGACTAGTCCTCCAGTTTAATGTTACGTTACTAGAAATATATGTACTTGTACAAAGAAAAAGACTGTTAAATCAATGTTTAAGACATGAAATTTAAAATCGAACAAGAAATCGAAAATCGAACAAAATTTGTTCGATTTGTTTTATTTTGTTTTATTTTCAAAAATATAGAAATTAAGTTTTGAATCGTATAAAATAAACCGGTCGTGGTATTTAAAATTGATAAAAAGGGATGATGAGATGAATTGGAAAATGAAATCTTTGGGGATCATGTCTGTATTTTCGCTTGTTTTAGTGGGCTGTGGGGAAGATAAAAAGGTAGAAACAACCTCCCAGAACAAGACAGGGACGACAGAAGAAAGATCTATAAACAAAACGACCTCTACGGATTCAAAAAAGACAGAAAGTAAAACAGAAGGCGAGAATTCTGAGGAAATTGAAGGTGGAGGAAGGATCGTTGATCCGAAGAGTCCCTTCCGTATAGGAAAAGTGGAACAACAATTGGGAAAAGAAAGTTTTACGAATTTGGAACTGGATAAGTACGATGAAGACAGTGTTTATTTCATTCCAGAACGTGATAATTTAGGAGTTCTTTTTACTTCAAAGGCAAAGCCTTATATTTCTACGTATGAGAATGGAAAATGGACCAAAGATAAAGAGATTAAAGTGGAATCTATCGTGTCAGGTGGAGAATTTATCGCTATGGGTTATGGGGCTATAGAAGTGCAAAGTGGAGAAAGCCAGGTAACACATGTATTTGTAAATTATAAAGGAGATGTTGTATTTAAAGACAAAACAGATAACCTTCGCTCTGTAAGTGTTAACGAGTCTTTAGGTTCTAACAAATTACAAAATTCTATTGTTGGTTCTAGTAAAGGGAACTTGATTTTTCATAAAGAAAACGAAAATCAAATAACTGTAATGTCTCAAAAAGATGGGAAAGAAATAATGAAACTGGACAGAACAAAAGATTCTCCTGCGCTGCACGGATACTTTAATGTAGATAAAAAAACGCTGCTCGAAAGTGATGAGATTTACGACTTTGATAAGAAAAAATATGTCTATGATACACAGGGTCAAAGGCTGAGACCAGATAAAAATGGTAAAGTTGTAGCTTCTGATAATGGTAAATACTTCTTTGTAGATAAATCCGTAGAGAAATCCAACGGACAGAGTATTGGGCATTTTGAAGTCTATGAACAAAAATTGGGACCGGAAAATCAAAGGAAATATAAGATGGAATTCCCAGGATTTTTTAAAGACGAAGAAAGTTATATTGTAACAGATACAGGGGACAAAATAGTTTTCTATGGATATTACCAATACGAAGATAAGCCAGCGATTTATATGACTCAGGTTACTTATAAAAATAACCAAAACAAAAAATAACATAAGTAAAAGGGATAAGATCCAATATGAATCTTATCCCTTTTATTAAACTGAATATTCTGTAAATTATTTATCATTTTACTTAACGCAAAGGAACTAATACAGATTTTACAGAAATATGGTAATATTTAGACAAATAGAGAGTCAAGAAGGAGGAGAAGCAATTGAACACGATCATTTTTACGAATCAAAATACGTTTAAGTTAATGAACGACTGGTATCATTTGATGATTTCTCAAAAATCTGATGAAGCGATAACTCTAAAAAAAGAAATCGAAGAACGAAAAGAAGAATTGAAAGACGATAAGAATTTATTACTGTACTATTCTCTATTAGAATTCCGATACAAAGTGTTAACAAATGGATTAGGGATTACCAAATATAGTTTCGAAGAGATTGAAACGTTATATACGCCTGAAAATAACCTTCTTATGTTTTATTACCATTTTTTCAAAGGAATTCACCGAACATCAATTTCAAGCTTCGTAGAAGCGCGAGAACAGTATGAAAAAGCGGAGCGATTATTAAACACCATTTCTGACGAAATTGAACTGGGGGAATTTTATTATAGAGTTGCTGCATTTAATAACTATACGTATAAACCACTTAAAGTAATTAAATTTGGAAACATGGCTTTAGATATTTTTGAAAAACATCAAGGTTACGAAATCAATGTTGGACTGTGTAAAAACCTATTAGGTGGTATTTGTGTACATTTAGATCAATACGAAGAATCCGAGGAATATTTCACAGCTGCAATTGATACCCTTCAAAAGCAAGATGCGACGGAGTTAATTTTACGTGTTCGAAATAACCTCGGTTGGCTGTATGCAAGTCAAAATCTTTCTACACTTGCGATTAGACATCTTTCAGAGGTTGTGGAAGGCATGCCGAATAATTACAAGGCTATTTTATTATTAGCTAGGGAACATCACAAATCAGGAGAAACAGAGAAGGTCTCCGAACTTGTTAACAAAGGATTGGAGATTTGTAGCGAAAATGATGAATTATACAAACATCATTTCAATATTTTAAAAGAGATGAACTTAAATATTGCTACAGAAAACATCGAAAAAGCAATTTTAGAAGGAATTGCATATTTCGACAAAGAAGAACTTCATGAGTACACAAGGGAATATACAGAGAAGCTGGCACTTTGTTTCTATAAAGAAGGAAATTCAGTGAAAGCAAGCCATTATTTTCACATGCAACATAAGGCAAAAGAAAAAAAGAATGAAAAAGGGGCGTTGAAGTAATGAAGAAAAAATTAAGTTTGATTGTATTAGGATTAGGACTTATCGGTTTTTTAGCAATCGGAGCAAATACAAATGATAAGTCTGTTGCTTATGGAGATTATCCGGCGCCTATGAAATTACATAGTGGTTACGACGGTGCACACGGAGGAACAATCTAATATAAACAAAAAGAGACTCGAAATTTGAGTCTCTTTTGTAATGAGGATAATGATTTGGTTTTCTTTTATTGTAACATATCGAACTGGTAAAAAACTGACTATTCTATATTTTGTTGTTAAAAGATTATTTTACGAGGGCATAGCGAAGACAGAGGGAATCCCTTGTCTCCGTTGTTATTCCCTAGGAATCCACTTCCATGTTCGACACACGGTACAGTAAGCATAAACATGGGTCATTGTTACATTTCCACGTCCTCGCTCCCATTCAGCCGCCCCGCCACAATCTGGACATCGATAAATTTTCCTCATTTGAATCAAAACCTTTCCGAATTGAATTTTGTTACAAACCGAATATAACCCTTACAAAATTAATTAATAGTCTGGTAATAATGTTACGAAAAGGTTATAGAACAATAAAAAAACACGCCATTTTATTGGCGTGGGAACGGTACAATATTATCTTCTCCAGATTGTTCTTCCAGGTCTTCCAATCTATTTATGAAGTAGATCCAAATATCGTGTACCTGGGGGAACTTTATAAATTCTGTTCGGGCTGTATAGTCAATTTTTAATTCTTTTCCTGTAATTTCTTTTATGTATTCAAATGTGTCAAAGAAGACTTGACCATATCTATTTTTCCCATCATCTGTGTCTTTATCAAATAATGTAATTGCATATGTTTTCGGTTCAATCTCGCTTTCTGGAAAAGAAGAATAAGCCGAAGCTGTTTTTTTTATAAACCTCCAAATTTGTACACCGTATGTTTGTTGTATATTCATTTGTTCCTTTCCCCTCCCAATTCTTTTTCTGTAGGAAATATATTCCTTTATCATTATATTTCTTTCTCTTTGAAAATAAAACGAAAAGTTAAAAAAATGAACTAGAAGAATCTCCCTTTGAAAAAGAGAGATTCTTCTAGTTCTTTGATTAAGCTCCTCAATTCTTAATCAAGAACTATTTTCTATTGTTGTGCATTTGTAGGGCACGTAAACAGTATATATATCCATAGTTTGTCACGTTACATTTATTTCTTTAATTATATAAAAAATATATATTAATTATATAATGATTATATAACGCATTTCAGGGAAACCTAAGTGTATTAACGTTTTAAGAAATGTTATCTTGTATCTTTTTAAGAATGTACTTCTGTCTTCTGTAAATATCTCTTCCAGTAAACCTTAAAACAATATATCCATTTTCCTTCAAAAACTTATCCTTTTTCCGATCGTGCTGTTTTTGTTTTGGAGAAGAATGCCATTGCTTTCCATCACATTCTAAGGCGATTTTCCCCAAGATTACAAGATCAATCCGGTATTTTCCGCACCGTACTTGGGTTTGGGGATAAAATCCATTATTCGTAAGGAGACGGAACATGACGCGTTCTATCGGGGATTCTGTCTTGACATATTCCAGGTCTATATAGGATGTTTCCTCATGTTCTCGGCGATTGTGGAGGATATAAAAGACAAAAGAGCTTCCTAACAGAAGAAAAAATACAACATAGTCAACGATCATTCATTTTCTCCCCTTTCTGATTAAAAATTATCCAAGTAAATTCTAAGTAATTCCTTGGTAGGACAACATATAAAATTCTGGGCTGCTGCATATACTAAACTAAGATAGTTTTTAAGTAGGAAATAGGTAACAACACCCCATCTCTACCTAAAAAGAAACTAGTAAAAACTCAGATTTTTACCTAACAATTACCTTCATAGGATTACCTAAAAAATGTGCGGCTAAACCACTGATATAAAGGGATTTAAAGAATGTTACGACCGGAGGGAGTGGAGGGGTGTGAGGGGGTCAGGGGGGAGAGAGGAGAGAAAACCCAAAAATCGGAATTATATGAAAAATTAATTGTCTGAAAATTAATCAATGGAGGAAAAACTATGAAAATGAAAAGGCGAAGAGAAACAATTCCATTTCGGGAATTCATGAAGAAAGGAAACAATGAAACTAGTAAAAATGTTTCTTATAGTTTGCTTCCAATTCCAACGATGTTCGATATGTATTCCGGGCTTCACAATACGATGATCCCATTTCTTATCTTGGGGGGAATCGTTCTTATTCCAATAACGGCGTTTGCTGTTTCGAAGTTGTTTCCAGATTCGAAGTTAGATCAAAGACTTGCTAAATTTGAAGAAATATTAAATAGGGTATTCCCTTTTGTAAAAGTGGCGGTGTTCACTTGGGTAATTTATTCAATGGTGGTGTTGTTCGTATGATAATCGAAGCATTTCAAGAGTGGATGTATAAGTTGAAGTTCAAAAAAATGTTAAGAAGATGCTTTTTGGATGCCGAGGTATGTGTAAAGAAAAAAGCGAACGATCGAGAATTTATACAGTATCCTCTTATTCACAACGTCCAGGAGAAAGATGATCACTTACAAGTCGTCTTCAGGCTTCCTAAAACGATCCCATTAGAAAAACTAATGAGCAAACATTTTGTATTTCAGCGGTACTTTGGAGAACATACTTTTTTCAAAGCTGACGAAATTGGCGGCGTCACGATGAGAATCTATACAAAAGATCCATTTAAACAAAAGTTCGTTTATGATTATGAGCTTTATAAAGATCAAGTGGATAAATACAAGGTTCCTATTTTGGTAGGATTCGAGGACGGGGGATACACAATGTTCGACCTCATCGACCCGGCGCCTCATGCCTTAATTGCCGGTCAAACGGGAATGGGCAAAAGCTCTACTGTCCGTAGTATTTTAACAACATTGGTACTCTCTAAAACTCCGGAACAAGTTAAATTATTTCTTTTTGATCTAAAAAGGACGGAGTTCTTCTTATTCAAGAACCTTCCTCATGTCGTCGAGTTTTCTGTAGAAGAAAATCAAATAAAACGTCATTTAGAAAAAATAAACAAGGAGATGGATCGCCGGGGGGATATTCAAATGGAATACGAAGTATCCTCTATTCTAAGGCTTCCGGAACACATTAGAAAAGAAATGCCAATATTAGTGGTATGTATAGATGAATTCCAGGATCTCGACGAAGATACTATGGAACTCGTTGGGAGAGTAGCGGCGAAGGGCAGGTCTTTGGGGTGCCTGTTATTGCTTAGTACACAACGTCCAGATTCTACGGTGTTAAAAGGAAAAATCAAAAATAATCTAGTAAACAGGATTTCTCTTAAACAATCAAATTCAACAAATTCCAAGATCGTGGATTGTAGCGGGGCTGAATCCATTAAAAACGTTGGAGAGTGCGTGTTTTCTGTCGGTGGAGAGCTTCGTCGGGCGAAGACAGTGTTCTTGGATGATCAACGTGCAAAAGAGATCCTAGCCCCACTGAATGTTACTAAAGCACAACAACAAACAGAAGGAGTACAGGAAGATTCCAAACTAATCCAAATGGAACAAGTGAAAAATAGGAAGAAACAAATGGACCAAAATGCAGAGATCTTAAAAATGATGGAAGGAGTGTTAGTGAATGAAAAAGCGGGATCTACAGATCATTGAATTTCTTGAAAAAGCAAGATGTTCCAGCCGAGATCAGTTGGTAGAGCTGTTTTTCTCAGATTTAAAGAACCCAATCTCTAACTGTAATACGGTACTAAAAAGATTACGGGATCGTGGATATATAGATGTTTCTACGGATTTTCAGCCATTCGTATATTTTCCGAAACCTTCCGGGATTAAAAAGGACTCTATGAAAATCCCTCATTTTCTCAAAATTGTTGATATGTATCTGGCTTTAAGGGAATACGAGGAACCTCGGATATTTACGATCGAACCAAAGTACGGTCAATTGATGGCTGAACCCGATATTTTCACGATTTGGAAGGGAATACCGCTATTTATAGAAGTGCAACGTACACATTACAGTAAAAAAGTGATGCAAACAAAAATAGATTTATACGAAAAATTATATTCTTCTCAAATTCTTCTCCAGGAACCATGGCAAAATCCAAACAAATTGGTAAACCCTTATATTCTTCTTATCTCAGATTATCGATATGATATTCAATCTAAGCTTCCAATCATGCAATACCCGAGTATAGAGCTCTTCATCGAACAAATGGCTGCGAAATACAACCTCAAAAAACAAATTTCGAATCGAACAGAAAAAACAATTAAAACGAAAATCGAACAGGGGAGAAGATAAAACATGCGAACGAAAAAACAAAATCATGTTTTTCTAGTGGAAAATAAAAAAGCAAATGCACAGATTTGGGGATATCCGAACGAAGAAAAGGGAATAATAGAAGATATAGAACTCTATATAGGGGAATGGATGTATAAACCAGGTTGGATCCATAACAATCATCCCTCGTTCCCCCCAGAAATCTTATTTACAGACTTAAATAACGATGGAATGGAAGAAATAATTATACTTCTGAATCAAGGGAGTGGGTCCGGTGTTTCCATTTGGGAGATTCATATTTTAGAGAAAACTAAAGGGTGTGGCTATTCTCATGTTTTCGTAGAAAATCCAGAGGATCACGTTCATATAAATATGGAAAGCAAGATAAAACCTTACACAGCAAAAATAAATTATTTTTCTAAATATCAGACAGAATCCTGGGAAGTTCCATTTTCAGAGGGCATTCAGGAAGATCATCTATTCAACGAATTTGTGACAGGAAGTCAAATCAGATTTGAGGTAAAAACAAATAGCCTAACGGCTATCATGGGTCTTCAGCTGGCATTTCTATATCACATTGCCGAAATTCAACTAGACTATGAATATAAAAATGGAAAATATTTAATTAAAAAGGCAAAACTTCATACGTGGGATTGAAGGTGTTATCCATTATGAGTGGCACCTTCTTTTTTCTGTCTTTTTCTCTGTTCTTTCCTTTTCTTTCTTTTTTATCCTTTGTCCTTCCCCTTCTTTTTTCGGCTGAGGTTTCGGCACGACGTGTGGGGACAAGACCCCACGGTTTTTCTTCTAATGAAAGACAAAGTGTTTTTCGACTTACAATAAGTAGCACGAACCGAGAAGGAAAAAATCTTCTTTTTCGTATATCGGTTCGGCGAAGGAGACAAAAGTCGAAAATCATTTTTTTATACATGAAAGGATGGAGATTTTTTTTAGTGATTTTCTTAAAAAAATACTATCCGTGTGTATAAAAAAATTAAACGGAAAGTTAGTCAAAGTTCTTATTTTTTGTTTTTGTGAGTACAAAGTAAAGTTAATTTGTTATATAATAATTATATAAAATTTATTTAGTAATTATATAATAGATTCATAGATAAACGTTGATATAACAACAGAAAAAATTAAAAATAAAAAAAAGGAATTTCTGATTCACAAAATAAATTACTAAACAGTATCACAAAACGTTATATAATTTTTATATAAAAGTTATATAAAGATTATATAGTTGTGATATGGTGCTGTTTATAAAAAAAGGGGGCATAATAATATGAAAAAAGTAATCAGTTTCTTCTCGACAAAAGGTGGAGTTGGTAAGACAACCAGTTGTACATTCCTGGCACACGAATTAGCAAGTCAAGGGCATAAAGTGTTAGTATTAGACCTTTGTCAAAATGGTAATATCAGTAAAAATTTCGGTTATGATCCATATGAATTCGCCGGAAGAACATTCTACGAGTGGTTTATCGGGGAAAAGACAATTGAAGAGGTTGCGGTTGAAAAAGGTAACATCGTGTTCATTCCTTCAGATGAAAAAGTAGAAAAAATTGAGGATTGGGTATTTGATACATATCGAATTGGACAAGACAAAGTATTAAAGAATAAAATCGAACCATTCTTAGAAATCTTCGATTATGTATTATTGGATACACATCCTACAAGCGAATCGTGGTTAAATACAATGGCGTTGTGCGCGAGTACATTCGTCGTAATTCCCTCTAGTAGCGATGGAAATGACTTCCACGGAGCTAGACGCGCCGCTGAAATCGTAAAGGAATTGCAAGAAGCTGGTGTGAAATTGGATTATACAATTATCCATACGAGAATTAAAATGAATAATTTTGGTGTTACAGAACGCTTACTAGAAACAAATCAGGGCGCTTTAAGAGAAGTGGGAATTGATCAATTTGCGGAAACGTATATTAGTCAAACTGAAAAAATGGCTGAGTTTACATCAAATAAATTGTCTTATGATCAGTTTAAGCAACATAGAAATGCAGGGAAAATTGTAGAGCAATATAAAAAATTAGCTGAAGAATTGTCTATTGTTTAAAAAAGAAAAGGGGTGTAAGTATGAGTGTATTGAGTAAAATGGGCGATGCTGAAAAGAAGAGACAAGAAAAAGAAGAAAAGGAAAGTTTTAAATCAGGTCCAGTCGAAAAAGTAAAAGAAATGAATAAGCAAGAAAAACAAAAGAAAACAGAAGAACCGGAGAAAAAGAAAACTTGGGCTCGTGGTGCTAAGAAGAAGAAGGATGGTATTCTGAGATCTTATTATTTAGAAAAGGAAATCGCTATGAATATTTCAGAAGAAGCGGAAGAAATGGGAATTAGTGATTCAAAGTTTGTTGAAATGGCAATTAGAAATTATATGAAGAATAAAAAATAAAAAGAGAGGATAATCCTCTCTTTTTTGTTTGGTGAAATGATTAAAATAATTAACGGCTGCGTTTGTTTGTTTTCTCCTTTTTTAGTTCCTCTTTGCGTTGTTTCTCCATTTGTAAATCCTTCGGATTTTTCATTTCGATTTGCTGTTTCTCTTGCTTAAATTCTTTTAAAGAAACAACATTATTCAGCTCTTGTTTTAGGTCTTTGGCTTTTTCCATTTCCATTTGTGTTTTCAACATTTTCATATAATCTTTTGTTTTGTTGGCATACAGTTTCACTTTGTCTTTTAAATGATTTGTATAGGTTCTTTTAGCTTGTTTTATTTTGTTTTTCTCGCGCTTGATTTCGATATTTTTCTTCTTCACAAGAACTTTCGTTTGAGCAATCTTCGATTTTAATTGGCGACGTTCTTTCCAGTCTGAAATAGATAAGATAGATGTTCCTTTTAATTTCGCTTTGTACATATCGATATCATTTTTTAAGTTCGCGCGATCTTCTTTTTTGTAAGTGATATTACGTTTATGTTTTTCCTTTGTTTCTTTATAAACTTTACGAGCTGATTTTGTTTTTTCTTTGTTCTGTTTCAAATCTTCACGACGTTTATCAAAGTTCTTTTTATTCTCTTTGATTTCATCTTTGTACATTTCTCCAGTAGTATATTGTTTATCTTGGTCATGACGTGGCGGTTTTTTCTCAGCTGTTCGTTCTTGTGAATCATTGTAATAAGAATGACTGTTTTCATATGCAATTGGTTCCAATTGCTTCTTTTTGTTTGTCTGTTCCATGGTGCTTTTCACCTCCCTTCCTACTAGGTCCGCTTGATAAACAAGCTCTGTTTCTAACACAATAGAGCGAGCTTCTTTTTGCACTTTATAATCTCGTTTTGCTTCTTTTTTTTCTTGTCTATGATTGTTTCGTTTCTTGATTTCCTTGTTCTTTTTTTTCACCTTTTGATACTTCTCGCTCGTTTTATTAGCTGGTAAATGCTGAGTTGGAATACGATCTATTCCGCGCTTTTTAAAACTCTCCTTTGAAACAAATAAGTTAAGACCTTTCTCTTTGAATTTTTCGTTAACAAGTTCTTCCCAATGAGCACGAAATTCCTTCGATAATGTTCTCTTGTGATAATCATCCCACTCTCGATTTTTGTTCCCGAAACTATCTCCATCTTTGATATCTCGGAGCGTTAGAATCATGTGACAATGAGGATTATCTCCTTGTAATTTATGAAAACAACAATCTGCAATCATTCCTTTGTCTGTTAGTCTTTTTGCCGCTTTTTCCACGAGTTCTTTATTCTCTTCAGGAGTGAGTTCTGTGTAAAGAGAAAACTCAATTTCTTTCATAAGTTGTCCTGTTTTTTCCCATGTTTCACACGATTCTATTTTGTTGTATAGATATTGTCGATCCAGAAATTTTTCGCTTGCACCTTCGGGTAAATAAATAGTGGATTCAATTTGTTCTTTCTTCCCTTTATTCACGTAGTTATAAGTTCTACCATATCTTTCATCATGTAATTTTTCACCCGAGCGGTAAGCCGCTTTCTGAACCGCTTTATGACTATCAGCTCTTCCAAAGACTTTAAAACGAGTATGGAATATTTTCTCTTTCACAGTTTTTCACCCCCTTCCTATAAAAATCCGACTTATTATTTTTTGAAATGATAGCACGAAATTTGGAAAATGGTAAAAAATAAAGAAAAAAAGGGGAAACGGGGCGGGCGGTCTAAACAAAAAAAAAAACACACCCTATTAGTACCATAGGTTTTAAAGATTTTTCGGGTTCAGCCCCCGGCAGGGCGGACAACGTTTTCGTAGAAAATGTATCTGTGCGCTATTAGGATAGCGGCTATGCCGGGGGTCTTTGTTCTCCGCCTTGCTCCGAACCGAAAAGAAAAAAATGATGAACTGGGGTGAAAAAATGATGAAAAAAAAATGATTGATTAATTTTAAATTTGACTTATAATGATAAAAATTCCAATGAATGGAATTTTTAAACTTTAGAAAAGGGGTGAATTGTAGTGAGTGATAAACGACTGGAAAGTATTGATAAAAGAATAAATGAATTGAATTTGAAAAGGAATGTAATTGAAAAGGAAAACAAAGAGAAAGAGGAACAAAAGAGAAAACACGAATTGATACAGAAATCTTCTTTCATGGAAAGTTTGTGTATTACGGAAAAAGATGGTGAAGTGGAAAAGTTTAAAAATGAAACAATCCGCTTGTACATAAAGAGCAAATTATACGCAAAGCAAACGGTATTTTTTAAGTATTTATTTACAGATTGTCAGGAAAACGTTTTGGTGAGTTTTTTTGATCAAGAGTTCTCGGCTCTGGAGAAGAAAATCAATAGTATTGTAGACGAAAAAGGAAGAACTAAAAAACAACGTTTAAGTGGGTTAAAAGGGTTAGAGCTGAAAGCGATGGCTGACGTATTAAAAGGGATCCAGGACCATCTCGGAGACCAAACGTATACACAGAAGTATGCAAATACAAAAAGATTAGAAATGAAATACGAAGAAAGAGTGAAAAAGCTCTTTGAAAAAGCGGAAGGGAGGTTGTGAAAAATGAGTAATGTGATAGATGAAATTATGAATCAATTAGAAATTGCTCTTTTTGAAGTTAATAAAATTAATGTGAACCAACAGCAATTATTTAATATGTATCGTCAAATTCAATTTAGAACTTTTAATGTTAGCCATTTTACAGAGGAAGAAAAAGAAGAAATCGAAGATATGTTCATGGAGGAAATGGACGATTTTCGTATGCACATGGTTGAAGTATTAAATCGTTTCAAAGGCTTACATATTAAACTAGTGAAAGACGAAAATAATGATTTTAATTTACTGGAATCTTTGGAGATCATTGATACGATTTCGGAAAATTTGGCTTCCGAATTTTCTGTGGAATTAGATGATATTTTAGATGATTACGAATTACAATTTGAACTAAAAGGAGACGAGGAATCGAAAGAAATGGCTGCGGTCGTTTTAGATCTAAAAGATAAAATAGAAGATCTGAGCGAGAAGATGATTAATCTTACAGCTTTTACGGAAGTATTCTTGGAATTAGATTTTGAAGTTGCATAAAAAAAGACACTGGAAAGTGTCTTTTGTAATACATGTATAACGCGTCAAAATAATTTGTATGTAACGCGAAAAATGTTTGTAATACTTATGTATTACGTTACTCAAACCTTCGGTTTTTGCTCTCACGTTCTTCTCGCATTCTTCGAATTTCGTTAATTTTTTCTACTTTCTTTTCTTCACGTTGAGAAACGAAATCCATCTTCTTTTCGGTTGTTTTTGTTAAGTGTTCAACTTTTAATTCTTCAACTTGTTTTTTATTCTTTTTACGTGTTTTAAGGTTCCCCACTTTTCTTATAATTTTCTCCACAGTATCAATGTTGAAAAATGGAAGATGTTTAAATAAAAAGTATTGAAATTTATCTAGATAATAGTAATTTTTATCGTCTATGAACGTTTTTAAGTTATCCGAAACGCAAATGACTTGATAAGATTTTAAACGTCTGATTTGGTCGTTAGAAAGTACAGCTTTTTTCTGTATAGATTGGCTCATACTGGTATCGTTACTGGAGGAAGAAATTGAAAATGCTTGATATTCTTCTTCTCCAGAAAGTTTTGAAAAGAAGTCCGCTGTTTCGCCGCCAGAACCACCAAAAATCGTTTTCGTTTTACAATTTTCAACAATAATATTGTACTTTTCTCGCCCGTAAACAGCTTGAATCTGTCCAAAACTTTGAAAACCTAAGATTACGGACATTTTTTTAGAACGAATTGTCGCTAGGAAGCCATCAAGTCCTTGAATTTGACCGATATTTGCCGCTTCGTCGATGAAGAAGATGACCGGCAAACCGTAATCATTGCCTAGATCTTCATCCACAGATTTATCATTTTTTATTTTTGAAAGAAGTTGAGAATAAAAAGGAGACAAGAAAGCTGCATAGAAGCTGGATTTTTCATCTTTGTAAGATACAAATAGAGCTGTTTTTTTCTCTCGGAAGAGACTAGGTGTAAAATCACTTGTTTTTCCTATTTCTTCTACAATGTCATACTCGAAAACCTCTAAACTCTTCTGTAGTTGAGCATAAATGCTTGAAATATAACCTTCGGAACTAGCTGTTTTTTTGTACTGTTGAAAAGAGAAATAGGCTTTTTTATGTGATTTTGAAAAATATTCTTCCATTGCATCGCCATCCAAAGGCAATTCTGCCATTTTTCTAATAACATTGCCCATATTTTTCTCACCCATGAAATATTCGTCGTAAAGGAAGCATAATAGTAATTTTTGAGCCAATTCTCCCCAAGTTTTGTCATCACTACCGGTACTCATGCCAACTGTAATCGATTTTGCTAAGTTCTTAACTTCATCAGCGTCGGAACAGTTCCCCAATAGGTTGTAATGGACAGTCGGCGATAATTCTTCCCCTTCGATTTCCTTAGGATCGAAATTGATTTGATATACCTGGTATCCTTTTTTCTCTAGGGTTGATTTTGTTTTTTTGTATAATTCGCCCTTCGGGTCCGTTGTAATAAAACTCACTTCATCTAGATTTTGTAAGTTTGGTATAAAGAAAGAAGCTGATTTACCTGAACCGGTCGCCCCTAAAAGCAACATGTGTTCAAAAGATTTCTTTAAAGTCAGACGCACGTTACGAGAGATATAGAGATCACTCAGGTTTTTCTTAAAAGCCCGTTGTGTGCTTATATTAAAAACGTGGTTACGTTGTACTTTTTGCTCTTGAATAAGTTGTTTGTAAGTTAATAATTTGGAATCTGCCAAAGCTTTTCGCCTATTATTGGAAAACTTGTACATAAGGAAAAAGCCGATGACTAAATGAGAAACTAATAAAATAACAAATGTTTTAACATGCTGTAAATCCCCAGAAAATAACTCTTTTATAAAGTTCGTATGTATCTCATTTGTAAAGTATAAAGAAGAAATAATAGAACCGATGAGTAAGAAATTCATTATGATTTCTTTAATTTTGTAATTAGAATGCATGTGAATCACATCCCTGTAAGGCTTGTAAGGATGTTTTTGAACCAATATGTTTTTTCATAAAACCCCCCCATTCTTGGATCTCCGTAACTATACTCAGAAATACAAGAATGCAAAGAAAAAAGAGTGATATAATCACTCTTTTTAGGGTTCCCGCATCTGACTCCCCACATCAGATAGAGGCAAATTAGATTTACGCATGAAAGATTTTATGAAAAGTTTCTCGAAGCAATATTATTATATGTATGGATACTCATCCATGTTTCCATAAAAAATAAAAATTAATTTTGTTTTTTTGCGAAAAACTTGTTTTTTTGTCCGATTAAGTGTAAAAAGAAGGTCCACAGCACGTGGATGTTGATTTCAAGTTCCCTCAAAATCCTTATAAAAAAATAATCTTGTGTAAAAAAACAGATCAATTGAGATCTGTTTTTTTATTTTAAATATGGAAATCCATCGTTTACGTTTGGATGCATATTAAAGTATGTATCTAATTCCTTCCACCAATCATAAGTGATTCGATCTTTTAGTTGTTCTGTGGTACGTCCTTCTCCGATAGAGGATGTTAAATTTGTCTTATCTGTATCGTAAAAAGCTCTTACATATGGAGTAAGCCCTTTTATAAGACCAATCAACGGCTGCGATTTCTTCCCTTTTATTGTAGAAGAAACATAAACATGGTCTAGGAATGGAGAATCATCATCTTGACCGGAAAGCCCTCCAACATATGTGTCCCCTTCCACTGTTCCATGGAAATATCCATATTTCCACATAGAGTCTAGACCAGATCCGGTAATTCCCCCAACATAATATTTTCCTTTTACTGTTCCTGTCCCAGAAAATCTATACATTTGATCTTGTGTATGTCCAAATATAATTCCAACATGTTTTTGTCCTATTACATTGCCGTTTTCTACAGAAATATCATAAATTCGGAATGAATCTTGTTTACCTGTTATCGCTCCAACATAATTTTTCCCTGTAACGGTTGGACTTTTTAAACGTAATGAAAAGCTTTCGTCTATGGTGGTATGTGCATTTGCAAACATTCCAACGTAATCCTCATTTGGTCTGTTAATATATAAGTTATCTATACTGTAATCAGATTTTTCCATTGTTCCGTCGAAATTCTGAATTGGTTCAAAGCCACTTCCGTTATTCCAATCTTTTGTAACACAACCTTCTATGTTATTCCCTAGTTTAAAAGAAGCTTCTAAATCTAATTTGATCCCTTGTACTTCTCCGATTGTTCTTATTAAATATGGATCCTCTGGTGTTCCGCTGCCTTGTTTTGGAAGTTGGATTGTAGAATCAGAGGACCAATTAGAATTACAACCAGTTGCTGTTGGTGGATCTGGCTTTTCTTCTGGTGGTGGATCTACCGTTACAGGAGGTTTAACCGGTGTTTCTCCTGTTATTGTGTAGGAACCACTGTAAAATAGATCCTTGGATTGTAGTGTTTCGTACGTAAACACCAAGCCCTCCAATTCTTTCGAACTTGAAGAGAAATATTGGTCCATGTCACCAAAATTCCCTTTTACATAGTCTTTTAGTTTCTTTGTGTCTAATGTATAGAACGTGTCTTTTATAGAATCGTAGGTAACATTAGAATTATTGTTATCCAATAAATTTTGGATTATTTTTTTTGTGTTTTCGGAAACATCTTTTTTAATTTTGTCCCCGAAAGGAAACGATTCGTTTTCTAGCTTATGTTGTTTAATTGCTGATTCCAAAAGTGTAGAATTAACTTGTTGTTTCTTTACTTCAGCTTCTCCAATTGGGTTGTCGAGCGTTGTGATAAATATTAAAATTAGCAATCCTATAATTGTTATAACAATTAGTATTTCTAACAGTGTAAATCCCTTTTTCACCTGAAAAATCCCCTCCCTCTTGTTAAAACTATCTAATTATATTCATAAAATAATATTAGTCCACTAAAAAAACAGGAATATGTACATTCCTGGTAAAAAACATATAAAATTTGGAATCTAATGAAATATTTTGATAGAAACACTTGTTTGTATCATTTATTTTTGAGATAATGTAACTATCGTGAGTAATTACTATTCGAGGAAAAAATGGGGGAAACAGATATGAAGAATATCAACAAAAGGGGATATTCAACCATTTTATAGCAATCGAGGTGATTACATTTTATGATAAGAATTCGCTACAAGAAAAATGGTGAAAATACAGAAGTATATTTTGAATGCAATTTTAAAAATATTATCCCTGTATTTACAACACCACCAGTCATCATTGAACTTATCAAACAATTATTTTTTTAATATATAGTAAAAACAAAAAGCCAATCCCCTGTATAGATTGGCTTTTTGTTTTATTTAATTATTCGCCTGTCTCAGCAAATTTCTTAATACATACGCTAATTTCATTACGAACGCGTTGAAATTCAGACCACTCTTTACCTGCTGAATCATCAAATCTCCAATGAACATGAATTTTGTACGCTAAGCAAAAAAACAATAAGCTATCCACATGGACAGCTTATTTACATAATTATCGAAAGCGGAAGTAAAAATCTTGAATAAAAATTAGTTCCTAAAATGTTTAAATAGACTTACGAAATACAATTTTTTCCTTTAAAATAAATATAAATTATGTGATTAATTGATTTAAGGGGGATTATATGTGAAAAAAATATATATACTGTTATCAATAATTGGGGCAGTTGTACCCTACTCTTATTTCATTCCGTTTTTGATGGAAAATGGCTTTAACCTCGTTCTTTTTTCACAAGAATTATTTTCTAATCGTATATCTACTTTCTTTGCCGCAGACTTTTTTATTTCTTGTTTAGTATTTTGGGTATTTTTATATAGCGAAACAAAAAAATACCAAATTAAATATTGGTGGATATGTATTATTGCAACAGTAACAGTGGGATTGTCTTTTGCTCTACCTCTATTTCTTTATTTTAGGCATTCCAAACTCCAACAAAGAACATAAGAATTACTCTTTTCACTTTTAATTAACTGTATATTCTATACAGGTGAGGTTAACATAACGTCTCATTATCGGTAGCAAGGAAAAAGGAGGAACCCTACTCTCACAAGGGAACCTCCTTTTTTGTTCTATCAATCTATGCAATTTTTTATACATTCCTATTATAGTGCGGTTTTAGGCTTCTTGTTTGTTACTGGATTTGCCGAAAAACTGTATAAAATCTTGCATAATCTTAGCGTGTTTTTTTTTCAGAAATGCTGGCGATACCCCTATATAGAACCATACTCCCCCACCCTCAATCGAATACTTTCATATGTAATCTACTAATATACATAAATAAATTGAAAGTTGGTGATACACATGAAAAAGTTTTTTATTAATTTAACTTGTACAATTACAGGTACAGTTATTGCAAATCTAATTACATATGTGATTATGAAACTGATTTAAAACTAAAAGAGGATACTCTCCAGTGGAAAGAGTATCCTCTTTATAAAAGTGACAATCTATAAAATTGAAAATAATTCCCTTCGGTAAAAAAACTATATGTTATTTCAATAGAAAAGAAGACTGATAGTCTTCTCTTCAGCAATTCTTAACAGAAATCATTATTTTTCAGGAGATTTTGTTGTCTCTGAGCGATTAGACAACATTAGTTCGAAAAGGATTTTTAACGAACGATCCGAAATCTTTCCCGTTCCGTCAAACAGGACACGTCTAATTTTGTAATCCTTCACCCCTCTTGTACTACAAAATTTACGAATTCGAAACCTTTTCTATAAGACTGGAAAAAAGGTATGAACAAAAACCGATCTATTTGGGGAGGTCTTTGTTATTACAGTTATAACCGTAAATTTCCGTTTGTCAACGAAAAAACAGATGCTTTTGATTCATCTGTTTTTTTATTTCGGTAAGGATTACCACTATATAAAAGTTATATAATGAATATATAACTTTTATATAATTATCAGTCGTGAACCTCTTCTTCTACAAGGCTTTTCAAAATGTTGAAGTCCTCATAAATTCTCTGAACGTGCTCAGTATGATTTTCGAAATTACTCTTAATTTCTTCGTTGGAAACAGCGTGTTCTTCTGTTACAGATTGTAATTCCACGAGTGAATGATTTATATCTTCTACGTTTGTTTTTAATACAGAGGTGTGCTCAAACACTTTTTTAATCTCCTGTTCCATTTCTTTGCTATTTGTACTTACTAGATCAAATATCTGTTTTACTGTATTACTGTTTTGATTTGTGATATGTAGACAATCGTAAGAGTGTTTAAAGAAGTCATTGTTCTTGCTAATAAGCTCTTTGATATCTAAAATAATCTGTTGGATGTTGTTTGTAAATAGATTACTTATTTCACTCAATTTCTTCATTTCGCTGGAAACAATCGTGAATCCTTTCCCATGCTCTCCGGCTCTTGCCGCTTCGATAGATGCGTTTAAGCTCAACATTTTCGTTTGATTCGATATCTTATTTAGTGTATCTGTAATACTTTCTATATCGTTTAATTTTTGTACTAATGTATCGTTTACTTCCTCGTTTTGACTAAATAATTCTTTTAGATCTTCAATCGCTGCGTCTAATTTTTCGGTCTCTTTTGTGTATTCCGTTATAGATTTTGAGCATTCAATCGTTTTACTGTGCACTTCTTTAGAAAGATTGAAAATAATATTAGATTCTTCCTGTATACTAGCTGTATTTAATGTAATTCGTTCTAAATTATCTGTCTGTATAACGAAACTATGTACGATTTCTTCTAAGCTCTGGTTAAAATCATGGTTTTTATCACTTATGATTTTTACATTGTTTTTTAGGGTAGAAGAAAATTTCCTTAATTCATTAATCGTTTTCCTTGATGATTGATTTATAGAAATCAATTCTTTTTGTTGTTCAAATAGTGTCTGTCGCACCGTTAAAAGGTCTTTTAGAACACCGGATACAAAATGAGATACATAACTTAAAACAAGCCCGAACGAAAAGAATGAGAACAAATAATAGAATAAAAGGTCGTATTGATCCCCAAATAATTTTAGCGAGAAGAAAAAGTACAAAAATAATAATATAGAAAGAAATGTTGAGAAGATGTTTACTTTTTTATCCAAAAAAATTGCCGTCATGATGATGGTAATAAATAAAAATAAAGTGTTTCCGCTATTTTTGTCTATTGTACTGTAAACAAGTACGATCCCGCTGATTCCGAAGGAATACCAATAAGGAACAAATACATGTTTCCCCTGTCGCATTGCTATGTACATAACTAAACAAACGAATAAGGTACTGCCTAAAATTGATAGCATAAGGATCAAAGGTTTTCCTATAGCAAAACAAACAATAACGTTTGTTATAGCCACAACTAGGAGTAAATACAACATTATTTTGTTACGTTTTTGTAGTAAATCAGTTTCCATGTTTATCCCCCCTCAAAACACTTCTTCTTTATAGTCAAAAACGTGATTATATCTAGTTTTTTGTTAGAATTTTTTATGAAAATCAACTTATAATACAAATGTATTACAAGTTATAATTAAAGCAATAAAAGTAAATATTATGTGTAATACGTTTGTATTACAGAAGGAGGAGAGGACCATGACGAATGAAAAAGTAGATGAAAATGTTGAAAACATTGAAGTGAAAGAAGAAAAAAAGAAGACGCCAGGTAAAAGTTACAGGGCTTCAGTGGAGAAACATAAGGAAATTGCTGAATTCTTAGCTGAAAAAGGAATGACGCAAAGCGATTTTCTTTCTGTATCGCTGGATCTATTAAGAAAAGAAACATTAAAAGAAGCTTCAGGAGATTATGAGAAGGACCTTGAAAAGGTTGATGAATTAACAAAGCAAATGTACCAATCAATTTCAAATTTAGTCCTTTCCTTTAAAGTAAGTTCACAGAGCCAGCAAAACACCTACGAGAATGAGAAAAAGGAATTGAACAATATAATAGAAGAAAGAGAAGAAAAGTTAACAACGACAGAGCTTGCTGTTAGAGATAGTTGGGTAACTGTCTCTAAATTACAAAAGGAAAAGGACGATTTACACAAGGAATTTCAGGATTACAAAAAAGAAAATGAAGATATTATTGTGAAAAAAGAAGAGCTGCAAGCACAAGTCAATGATTTACATCGACAATTATTAGAAGCGAAAGAAACGATTTCTACCCTGGAAAAGGAAAACAAAAACATAGAAAAGTTGACAAGAGAGAAAGAAAAATTACAATCCCAGTTAGAAAAGGAAAAAACGGATTTC
>NZ_MACI01000017.1 GCF_001884105.1 Bacillus luti
TTGCGGAAGTAGTTCAGTGGTAGAATACAACCTTGCCAAGGTTGGGGTCGCGGGTTCGAATCCCGTCTTCCGCTCCAATAAAATTTCATATGGCGGCATAGCCAAGTGGTAAGGCAGAGGTCTGCAAAACCTTTATCACCGGTTCAAATCCGGTTGCCGCCTTTTATTTTGTGCCGATGTGGCGGAATTGGCAGACGCGCACGACTCAAAATCGTGTTCCTTCGGGAGTGTCGGTTCGACCCCGACCATCGGTATCAAACAAACGTTGATTTAAACGGCTCTTACGTTCAGTAGGAGCCGTTTTTTCGTATTCTTAGAAGATCGCTCTATATTTAAAGATGGAATATATGGTGTAAGAATTAATACACATGGTATTGATTCTGTTGAAAAATAACTTTTAACACTTGCAGGAGGATATAATTGAAATAGATAGATACTTACCTTAATGAATTTTTATTTATATCCTAATTATAATAATCCTCAATTCGCCAGCTGCTCTTACTTACATCAGGATAAAACGGGTTCAATTCCTAAATTTGTTTTACGAGCTAATAATATAATCATACGTATAAATGACTATAGAATAGTCGGATTAGAAAAATTTGTAAGTGATATAGTGCATAATTTGAATAAATATCCTGATTATATAAGAAATATAATAGATAAAGTGTAAACACTCTCTTGTATATCGTATTGTTTTTTGTAAGGGCAATAATATGTTACATATTATAAAAAGGAAGAAGCTCGTTTTATGTCGAACTACTCAACTTGATGAACCCTTATAAACGAAATATATTCGTTTATAAGATAGTCGTATGTGATAACGTTGTTTAAATTAAAATTGAATGTTCAAGAACGTATATATCGATGTTTCTGATGGGTTGAACTGAGGATTCAATCCTATAACCGACTCAAACTCGTATTCTTTCGGGAATATCGGTTTGCCCCCGACCATTGGTACCCGCGATGCAAAAAGACTCTAACAGAAATATTAAAGTCTTTTTGCTAAATTATGCTATGTGATTTTAAAATTCGTAATAAATGTAGAAATTCATGTATAATATAACTTGTCGAAAGAACAAAATGATAGTGATTTATATTATGTCTGTAATATGAATCAAAAATGAACTTTTTATATTTCTTTTAAAAATGTGTTGAATACGCATTATATTTCATATTAATATCTTTATGTAGATTTAAAACCGGAAAGAGAGTGGAAAGTATGGGCCGTAAATGGAACAATATTAAAGAAAAAAAAGCATCAAAAGATGCAAATACAAGCCGTATATATGCGAAATTTGGACGTGAAATTTATGTGGCAGCAAAACAAGGCGAGCCAGATCCAGAATCAAACCAAGCGCTTAGAGTCGTATTAGAGCGTGCGAAAACATACAATGTACCAAGAACAATTATTGATCGTGCGGTTGAAAAAGCAAAAGGCGGCTCAGAAGAAAATTATGACGAGCTTCGTTACGAAGGCTTTGGACCAAATGGATCTATGGTAATTGTAGATACGTTAACAAATAACGTAAACCGTACTGCTGCAGATGTACGAGCTGCATTTAGCAAAAACAGTGGTAACATGGGCGTAAACGGTTCTGTAGCATACATGTTTGATGCGACAGCTGTTATCGGTCTTGAAGGTAAAACATCAGACGAAGTTCTTGAAATTTTAATGGAAGCAGATGTGGATGCACGTGACATTCTAGAAGAAGAAGATGCTGTTATCGTGTATGCTGAACCTGATCAATTCCATTCAGTACAATCAGCACTTAAAGATGCTGGTGTTGAGGAGTTTACAGTTGCAGAATTAACAATGCTTGCACAAAATGATGTAACACTTCCTGAAGATGCACAAACACAATTTGAAAAAATGGTTGATGCATTAGAAGACTTAGAAGATGTACAACAAGTTTACCATAACGTAGACTTAGGAGAATAATATGATAGAAGCCCCTTATCTTTTAACGGATAGGGGCTTTTTTTACGAAGTTAATTAAGGTGATGAATTATTAAAGGTATTTTGTTGTAGAAAGGGAATATTCTTATGGGAATATATGAAATAAACAATATTTCTAGGAGGATTAAAATGGAACATAAAACACCAAAGCATATCGTTGCTGTAGCAGGCTATTTAACAAATGAAAAGAATGAGGTACTTTTAACGAAAGTACACTGGCGAGCTGATACGTGGGAAATGCCTGGAGGGCAAGTAGAAGAAGGAGAAGCACTTGATCAAGCTGTTTGTAGAGAGATACTGGAGGAAACGGGCTTAACGGTGGATCCTATTGGGATTACAGGCGTGTATTATAACGCTTCTATGCATATTTTAGCTGTTGTGTTTAAAGTAGCATATGTTAGCGGTGAAATAAAAATTCAGCCTGAAGAAATTAAAGAGGCTAAATTTGTTGCATTAAACGATGGAAACATCGATGAGTATATAACGCGTCCTCATATGAAATCAAGGACACTGGATGCGATGAACGCAACGCATTTTATTCCATACGAAACATGGGAAGTTCAGCCGTATAATCTCATAGGAAGGTTGTAAAGAAAAGGTTAGCGATTTGAGGATACCCCAAATTGCTAACCTTTTCTTTATGTATACTGTTTCAGAAAAAGGTCACAATAATAAAGTGAAGTTTTAATTAATAAGGGTTTTATGTATCTATAATTGATTTTAGGAACGTTTGTTCTGTATAATAGTAATGTATCATATATAATTAGATTACTAGATGTTTAAAAGTAGCAATTTGTAGATGATATAATAAAAGAATAAAGTGAGGTATAAAGACCTTACTTTTTACAACGTTATTGGTTCTTAAGGTTTTAATCGATGTATATTCAACATTTCATATGAATAGTAGATAAAAAAGGACTGTGATACAATACATTTTTACACCTTACAATGTTGTAAGGTATGTGTAAGAGAAATCGATGGGAGATTCTTTTACAACAAAGTATCCTTAAGGTAAGAGTTATATATGCTGTGTGGAAAAGAGGTGTTCAAGATGAAAGAACGAGTATTATCTAGAGTGAACTATCATCAAAAAGTTGCATTAAATCCATTAACTAAATTTTTTTATAAAGCCATTATATTATTATTATTGTTAAGTTTTGCATTATTATTCGTTGGAAATGTAATGATTGAGCGAAGTGATATTAGTAAATTACATGTATCTGCTAAGTTAGAAGTACCAGAGTCAGTAACACACGCATTTATTGCGACGGAAGATAAAAGGTTTTATCATCATAATGGTTTAGACTATATAGCAATTATCAGGGCTTCTATTGAGAATATAAAAGCTGGTGGTGTTGTGCAAGGAGGAAGCACGATTACACAGCAGTTATCTAAAAATGCTTTTTTAACTAATGAGCGTACATTTTCTCGTAAGTGGAAAGAAATTTTTTATACGAAAAAAATTGAACGCACATTTACGAAGGATGAAATTTTAAAATTATATGTAAGTAATATTTATTATGGGGAAGGCGCATGGGGGATTGAAAAAGCAGCAAATCTTTACTTTGGTAAAAAGGTGGATCAATTAACGTTAGCTGAAAGTGCAATGATGGCTGCTGTAGTAAAAGCACCTGCTTATTACTCACCTGCACAAAATTATGATAAGGCCGTCGAGAGACGAAATGTCGTTTTGAGATTGATGGAGAAAGAAGGCTATATCAATCATGATGAATATGTGCAAGCAGTTAGTGAGAAATTAGTAATTCGTCATGATATAAAAACAGAACAATCGATGTTAAATAACGCTCGTGAAAAAGCTGTCAGTTAAGAGAAGTTCCTACATAGGAACTTCTTTTTTTGAATAAATTGTGACACAATATCGTCACAATTGTTGTATTTTTGTAATTTATGTGAGCGTGTTCATTGCGTGACATATATAAGTGTTGATATTATGTGTATTGTGTACAATGCTGTATACAGAATATGAATTTAAAGAGGAATGTATATGAAATCAAATAAACTCATGGCTCTTGGTATAGTTTTTTCTATCGCAGTATTGATTGTAATTGGAACAATTGCGTATAGCATCATAAATGACAAAAAAGATAAAGGGAATGAGATGTTTGCTTATTCCACACAACAATCTTTAGGGAAAGATGATGCTCCGGTTAAGGTAGTTGAATTTGGAGACTTCAAATGTCCTGCTTGTCGTACTTGGGATGTAACAGTATTGCCACGATTAAAAGAAGAGTATATTGATAAAGGTAAAGTGCAGTTATATTTTATTAACTTCCCATTTATCGGAAAAGACTCTGATTTAGGTGCAGCAGCTGGTGAAGCAATTTATAAACAAGATCAAGATTCATTCTGGATTTTCTATGATGAAATTTATCAAAGTCAAAAGAAAGATACGGAAGAATGGATTACAGAAGAGTTGCTTCTTAACATTGTGAAAGAGAAACTTCCAAAAGTTGATGTAGAGAAATTTAAGAAAGATTTACATAGTAAAGAAATTACAGAAAAAGTACGTAAAGATTCAGATCGTGCTCAAAAATTAAAAGTTCAAGGGGCTCCTTCAGTATATGTAAACGGAAATCTTGCAAACCCTGATTTCGATAGTATGAAGAAGGCAATTGATAAAGAATTGAAAAAGTGATGAGGTCTCTCATCACTTTTTCGACTTTTTTCGATAAAATTCTTGCTTCCGTTTTTTTTACATGCTATACTACTTTACATAAGTTATTCTAATATCTTATATGTAATTCATATTTGCGGGTGTAGTTTAGTGGTAAAACAAGAGCCTTCCAAGCTCTGGTCGAGAGTTCGATTCTCTTCACCCGCTCCAAACTTTATTTAATATTTTTCTAATAAATTGTGATCAACGCAGTGTTTCGTTTCCAAGATAAACGAGGCATTGCGTTTTTTAATGTTTGGAAAACATAATTGTATGCGAAAATAGAAGTAAAGAATAGTATTCCAAAAGTGAATTGCTAACCAATAGAGTGTTACATAAGGCATGGATTCATCTGAGGAGGCGTTTTAAGAATGGACTTTGAACAATTAAAGCAAGATGTAATTGCGTATAGCAAAACAATTGGTATAGATAAAATAGGTTTTGCGAGTGCTTCCCCGTTTGAGGAGTTAAAGCAGCGTTTAATCCAGCAGCAACAATTAAATTATCAGTCTGGATTTGAAGAATCTGATATAGAGAAGAGAACAAATCCACAGCTTTTATTACCTGGAGCGAAATCAATTATTGCGATTGCTTTGGCATATCCTTCTAAATTAAAAAATGCACCGTTAAGCAAAAGAGGAGAGCGCCGTGGAATATTTTGTCGCGCTTCATGGGGACAAGACTATCACCTTGTTTTACGAGATCGTTTGCAAAAGTTAGAGGCATATTTAATTGAAAAGCTTCCAGAGATAGAAGTAAAGTCAATGGTTGATACAGGTGAGTTAAGTGATCGTGCTGTATCAGAGCGTGCAGGTATAGGGTGGAGCGGTAAAAACTGCTCTATTATTACACCTGAATTTGGTTCATACGTATACTTAGGAGAAATGATTACAAACGTTCCATTCCCACCAGATCAGCCAATAGAAGATCAATGTGGAAGCTGTACGAAATGTATTGATATTTGTCCTACAGGTGCTTTAATACAGGGCGGACAGTTAGATTCGAAGAAATGTATTGCATTTTTAACACAGACGAAAGGATTCCTACCTGAAGAATACCGCGATAAAATAGGGAATCGTATATATGGATGTGATACATGTCAGACTGTTTGTCCGAAAAATAAAGGAATGGATTTTCATAATCACCCTGAAATGGAGCCAGATCCTGAGTTAGTTAAACCGTTATTAACACCACTTTTAACAATTAGTAATCGTGATTTTAAAGAGAAATATGGTATTATGTCCGGATCATGGAGAGGTAAAAAGCCATTGCAACGTAATGCTATTTTAGCACTTGCACATTTTAAAGAAGCGTCAGCAATTCCTGATTTAATTGGTGTTATGAAAGATGACCCAAGACCAGTACTTCGTGGAACGGCAGCGTGGGCCCTTGGGAAAATTGGCGGTGACGGAGTAGGCGAAGCGATTGAAAAAGCGATGCAACGTGAGAAAGATGAAGAGGTCCTTCATGAAATGAATCGTGGGCTTGAATTGTTAGCACAGAAAAAAGAGTAGATAATATTTCCCTTTTTCATATTGTAATATGGGAGGGAGACAGAATGGTTGTAAAAACGAAGATTGAAAACCAAGTACAACAATTTTTAGCATATATAACGGAGAAACGAACGAATGTGGATGGTATTGCTGAAGATTTATTACAAATAGCACAGAGAAAGAAACACTTGTTTCAAAAACGTAGTGCACATATAGTGAAAGCAACTGCGGATGTTTCTTTCATTAGACAGTTAAACAGTAGTAACCATCAAGAAATTGATTATCAAATACATTTGAAATATTTAATTAGGCATAAAGAATTATTTTATATCGAAGAGGAACAATTAAAACGAAGAGTATGTTTAAAGAATAATCGTGTAATAGGTGATTATGCTATTGAAGTGTTAAAAGAAATAGGCATAGGTGAGACGTTAGAAAGGGAAGTTGTGAAAGAGAAGTACGGTTCTTATCAGTATAATCGTTTAGAGGCAGTGAAATATGCAGAGCGTTGGTGGGATGACCGAAACCCTATATATCGCAATTTTCCTGATAATTGTACAAATTTTATTTCACAATGTCTTCATACGGGAGAAGTACCAATGAATGGATATCCTAATATTCGTAAAGGATGGTGGCAAAGGGAAAATCAGTGGAGTTGGAGCTGGGCTGTCGCACATTCTTTTTATTGGTATTTGTCAGGTGCTACAGCAGGTCTTCGAGCAGAAGCTGTCGAAAGGCCAGAAGATCTTATTCTTGGAGATGTCATTGCTTACGATTTCGAGGATGATGGTAGATGGAATCATACGACAATTGTAGTAGCAAAAGACGCAGATGGTATGCCACTTGTAAATGCACATTCTGCGAATAGCCGTCGTCGTTATTGGAACTATGAAGACTCTAGTAAATATACACCACAAATGAAATATAAATTCTTTCATATTATTAATGGGTAGAGATTTTTCGCTCAAGTGGTATAATACGTAGTAGACAAAAAACAGAGGTGAATATCGCGTGGGAGTACATGTTGTTTTATATCAACCAGAAATTCCAGCAAATACAGGAAATATTGCTCGTACTTGTGCAGCAACTGGAACAGAATTACATTTGATTAGACCGCTTGGATTTTCAACGGATGATAAAATGTTAAAGCGTGCAGGATTAGATTATTGGCAGCACGTGAAGGTTACGTATTATGATTCAATTGAAGAATTTTATGAAAAAAATAAAGATGGTGAATTCTTCTATTTAACAAAGTATGGTGAGAAAGCTCATACAGCTTTTGACTATAGCAAGCGTGAGAAGGATTATTATTTTGTATTTGGAAGAGAAACAAACGGCTTACCAGCTAATGTAATCGAAGAAAACTTCGATCATTGTTTACGTATTCCAATGACTGATAAAGTACGCTCATTAAATTTATCTAATACAGCAGCAATTTTAATTTATGAAGCGTTCCGTCAACAAAATTACCCAGGATTAGATTTAGAAATCGTTTATTAAAAGTCGCCATTTGGCGACTTTTTTTCTAAAAATAAAAATAATATGCAATCATACATTTTAAAAAGGGTACATATTCATATAGAATGGGATATATGATTAAAAATAGATAAGACGGGTTGAGATAAATATGAAGGAACAATATAATAATCAAAATACCTTTTTAAGTATGATAGATATGGATTTAATAAGACAGGGACTGTTACATGCTATTCAAGATTTAGTGTTTATTGTGAAAGTTATTGATGATGAAACTTTTAAATATATTTATGTGAATAAAATAGGCATGGATTATGCGAAGCTAAGCGAAGAGTGCTATGGAAAAACGTTTACGGAAGTGCTATCAGTAGACAAAGCAAGAATCTTACAAAGGCAATATACTCAAGTAATACGGGAAGCGAGAGCACATACTTTTTGTGATGTGATTAGTTTATCAACTGGTAATCTACACTATGAGTCGTCACTTAATCCTGTATACGATGAAGAAGGAATATGCCAGTTTATTATTTGTATTACAAGGGATATTACAGCTCAGATTGAGGAGAAAGTAGAAATAGAAGAAAAACAAATGTTATTTAAGTCATTACTTGAATATAATAATGATTCCATTATATCTATAGATTCTATAGGTAAAATTACATATGCAAATCCGGCAACGTATGAAATATTTGGATACCGATATGAAGAATTAAGTAATAAGTTTATTTTTAAATTTATTAATAAAGAATATGAAAAAGACTTTCAAATGATATTTAAGGAAGCTCTACAAGGAAGGGCAACACAAATCGTTTCAAAGAAATATGTTCATAAAGAAGGGTACGAGTTATATATTTCTTTGAGAACTATCCCAATTATTGTGAACGGGGAAATTGTTGGGGTGTATATTGTTACAAGAGATGTTACGAGGCAAGTATTAAATGAGAAGCGAACGGAATATTTAGCTTATTATGATCAATTAACAGGGTTGATGAATAGAATTTCATGTACAAATAAGTTAAATGTTTTTTTAAATGAGAATATAAATTTTGCACTTGTGTTTATTGATTTAGATGAGTTTCACCTTATTAATGATACATTTGGTCATAAAGAAGGAGATAAAGTATTACAAAAAGTTACAGAATGTTTGAGCAATCTACAAATAGAAGGTATGCATTTATTTAGAGAGCATGATGATCAATTTGTTATGTTAATAGAAAATATAACGAAAGAATATGTAGAGGAAGTTGCAAAAAATATATTAAAAAACATTAGTAATTATTTTGTAATAGAAGAAGAGGACGTGTATTTAAGTGCGTCCATTGGGATTGTAATGGCACCAACAGATGGAGAAGATGAAAAAATACTTTTTCAAAGAGTGGATGCTGCCCTAGAAAAAGCAAAGGAAAAAGGGAAAGGGCATTATCATTTTTATTGCAACGGATTAGATTGTGAACGTGAAAAAAGGTTTATAATAGAAAACCAGTTATATCGAGCTATAGAGAAAAATGAGTTTTTCTTATATTATCAGCCGCAAGTTAATATTGAAACGAAAAAAATAGCTAGTATGGAAGCTTTAATAAGATGGGAAAATAAGGAGCTAGGATTTGTTCCACCTAGTCAGTTTATTCCACTAGCAGAAAGAACCGGATTTATTATTAAGCTTGATGAATGGGTAGTGAATCAAGTGTGTAAACAAATACGTGAATGGCTAAATAAGGACTATGAAGTTGTCCCAATTGCAGTGAATATTTCAGCTAGACATTTTCGTTCTATTACATTAATCGAAATGATTACAAGAGCTTTAAATAAGTATAACGTACCACCTCATTTATTAGGAATAGAAGTTACAGAAGGAGCACTTATACATAAAGATTTATCGAAAAGAGTGTTGCTACAATTAAAAGAACAAAATGTAAAGATTCATTTAGATGATTTTGGAACTGGGTATTCATCTTTAAGTTATTTAAAAACATATCCAATTGATACTTTAAAAATTGATCGTTCTTTTATGGAAGGTATACATATAGATGAACGTGATACAAATATTACAGCTGCAATTATTCATTTAGCTCATACTTTAGGATTGAATGTAATTGCAGAAGGCGTAGAAAAAGTGGAGCAAGTCCAATTTTTGAAGGAAAAGAATGTGAAACTTGTACAAGGTTATTATTATAGCCGTCCTTTATCAAAGCATGATGTGGAGAATGTATATTATAAATAATTGATACAAAAAAGTGATGTGCTAAAAAGCACATCACTTTTTATGTGTACCTGGTTTATCGTTGTAACCAGATGTGAAAATGGCTGTAAGAAATGTGAGTGATACACCTAAAATTAATAGTAATTTCATATTAATATTCCCCCTACTTTTTCGGTTTACGAATTTTATTAACTACTCGAAATGTATGTAAGGTTCTTAGAAGAAAAGAATTAATTTAAAATGAATAGCGGTGTGAAACCTTTAATATCTTTATTATACAGAATTTTCTTTGAATTTTGGAGAGAATTTTATTGCACGATTATATATTTCGTTTTGATTTAAAGAATGTTTAAGGACATCCTAGCATACCTTTTATAATAATCCGATTGAACAAGGAGATGGGGGAGGAGCTATAATGGATATTCTAAAGAAAATTGAACAACATCGAGAAGCAGAAGAACGTTTACAATGGGAAGGTACGTTTGCGGAGTATTTGGAGCTTGTGAAAGAAAGACCATGGGTGGCTCAAACAGCACACTCTCGCATTTACAATATGATAAAAGATGCTGGCATTGAAGAAGTAGATGGTAGAAGAAAGTATAACTTCTTTAGTAATCAGCTATTTGGATTAGAGGATGCTTTGGAACGCCTTGTGGAAGAATATTTTCATCCATCTGCCAAACGATTAGATGTTAGAAAACGTATATTATTATTAATGGGTCCTGTTAGTGGTGGTAAATCAACTTTAGTTACGATGTTAAAACGAGGATTGGAAACATATTCACGTACAGATCGCGGAGCAATTTTTGCGATTAAAGGTTGCCCAATGCATGAAGATCCACTGCATTTAATTCCGCATCATTTACGTGATGATTTCTTTGATGAGTATGGAGTAAGAATTGAAGGGAATCTATCACCATTAAATGTAATGCGTTTAGAACAAGAATATGGGTCAAGAATTGAGGATGTTGTTGTAGAGCGTATTTTCTTCTCGGAAGATCGCCGTACAGGAATTGGTACATTTAGTCCTTCAGATCCGAAGTCACAAGATATTGCTGACTTAACAGGAAGTCTTGATTTCTCTACAATTGCAGAATATGGTTCAGAATCAGACCCTCGTGCGTATCGCTTTGATGGAGAATTGAATAAGGCAAACCGTGGGATGATGGAATTCCAAGAGATGTTAAAATGTGATGAGAAATTTTTATGGCATTTATTATCACTTACGCAAGAAGGAAACTTCAAAGCGGGTAGGTTTGCGCTTATTTCAGCAGATGAATTAATCGTAGCGCATACGAATGAAACAGAGTATCGTTCTTTCATAGCAAATAAGAAAAATGAAGCATTACATTCGCGGATTATTGTAATGCCGGTTCCATATAATTTACGAGTAAGTGAAGAAGAACATATTTATGAAAAAATGATTCGTGAAAGTGACGTATCAAACGTGCATATTGCACCACATACACTTCGTGTTGCAGCAATGTTCACCATTTTAACTCGATTAAAAGATCCGAAGCGTCCAGACATTGATTTAATTAAAAAAATGCGTTTATATGATGGAGAAACGGTAGAAGGTTATAATGCAATTGATGTAGAGGAGCTGCAACGCGAATATCAAGATGAAGGTATGAGAGGGATTGATCCTCGCTATGTCATTAACCGAATTTCTTCTACAATTATTCGAAAAGAGGTACCATCTATTAACGCACTAGATGTACTGAGATCTTTAAAAGATGGATTAGATCAGCATCCATCCATTAGCAATGAAGATCGAGAGCGCTATATGAATTTCATTTCATTAGCGAGAAAAGAATACGATGAAATTGCGAAGAAAGAGGTACAAAAAGCGTTTGTTTATTCATACGAAGAATCAGCGAAGACACTTATGGATAATTACTTAGATAACGTTGAGGCGTACTGCAATAAGTCGAAATTACGTGATCCGTTAACAGGTGAAGAAATGAGCCCAGATGAAAAATTAATGCGCTCAATTGAAGAGCAAATTGGAATTTCAGAAAATGCTAAAAAAGCATTCCGTGAGGAAATTTTAATTCGTATTTCTGCTTATGCACGTAAAGGAAAGCGTTTCGATTATAATTCGCACGAACGTCTTCGTGAAGCGATTCAGAAAAAACTATTTGCTGATTTAAAAGATATAGTGAAAATTACAACATCAACGAAAACACCAGACGAAAATCAGCTTAAGAAGATTAATGATGTTGTTGCACGTTTAATTGATGAGCACGGCTATAATTCTTCTTCAGCAAATGAATTATTACGCTATGTAGGTAGCCTGCTAAATCGATAGTTTGATAACAAAACGCTGTCTCTTGTATTTTGCGGGACAGCGTTTTATTATCCGTTCATATGTGTATAAAGTGTCATACCTTGTCCGAATATAATAAATTAAGATGCAATTTTATGAATTTATTGTCAATTATTTTTACAATATGCATATGATAGAGTAACCAACCATTCATACGAAAAAAGCCAACACAATACAATATGTTGCAAAGTGAAAATGTGTGCAACAATGCATTGTGTTTCTTTCTTATCGACGGTTAAATGTCATTTCTATTATGTGAGTGGCAAAATTTTGTTTAAGGTGCTCGGAGTATTGTATGAAAAACGTTATATATGTTTATGGGATGATTTTCGATGGACAGTTATATTTCCAATATTCTAGCTCGCACATTACAGAACAAAATGTATAAATTGCTGTTCATAGAGAAAGACAATTACAGTAAGGAGGGAAAGGAATGGGCGAAGAAAATCAACCAAATTATACGATTTCACAGGAAAACTGGTCCCTCCATCGCAAAGGATATGACGACCAACAACGCCATCAAGAAAAAGTGCAAGAGGCAATTAAAAATAATTTACCAGACCTTGTAACAGAAGAAAGTATAGTGATGTCTAATGGCAAGGATGTTGTAAAAATACCAATTCGTTCTTTAGATGAATATAAGATTAGATACAATTACGATAAAAATAAACATGTTGGGCAAGGAAACGGTGATAGCAAAGTTGGAGATGTCGTTGCGAGAGATGGATCAGGTGGTCAAAAGCAAAAAGGACCAGGAAAAGGTCAAGGTGCGGGAGATGCGGCTGGAGAAGATTACTATGAGGCTGAAGTCTCTATTTTAGAATTAGAGCAAGCGTTTTTCAAGGAATTGGAATTACCTAATTTGAAGAGAAAAGAACTGGATGAAAATCGGATTGAGCAAGTTGAATTTAATGATATTAGAAAAACAGGATTATGGGGAAATATTGATAAGAAACGAACGATGATATCTGCATATAAACGAAATGCAATGCGTGGGAAAGCATCTTTCCATCCAATTCATCAAGAAGACCTAAAGTTCCGTACTTGGAATGAAGTATTGAAGCCAGATTCCAAAGCTGTTGTATTAGCAATGATGGATACGAGTGGATCGATGGGAATATGGGAGAAATATATGGCACGCAGTTTCTTTTTCTGGATGACGAGATTTTTACGTACAAAGTATGAAACAGTTGATATCGAATTTATCGCTCATCATACAGAAGCGAAAGTAGTCACAGAAGAAGAGTTTTTCTCAAAAGGAGAAAGTGGAGGAACAATATGTTCTTCTGTATACAAAAAAGCATTAGAGCTTATCGATAATAAATACTCACCAGACCGCTATAATATTTATCCATTCCATTTTTCAGACGGTGATAATTTAACATCAGATAATGCTAGATGCGTAAAGCTTGTGGAAGAATTAATGAAGAAGTGTAATATGTTTGGCTACGGTGAAGTGAACCAGTATAATCGTCACAGCACACTCATGTCAGCCTATAAAAATATTAAAGATGAAAACTTTAGGTACTATATATTAAAGCAAAAAGCAGACGTATTCCATGCGATGAAAAGCTTTTTTAGAGAAGAATCAGGAGAGAGAATGGCATAACCCCTTTTTAAGGGGTTATTTTTTTGTGAAATTTTTGCGAAGTTTTTGTAAAATATTTATATTGTTAGTTGACATTGAAAATGAAAATCATTATCATTTACTCGAGAAATGATTACATTTTGAATTATATATTTCGGAGGAGATGTAAGGTTGAAGAACAATAAAAGAAAACATATAAATGCAATGTTAATAGCGGCAACGTTATCGTTACCATTTGCTACATATTCTACGCCGGCATTGGCGTCCACTGTAGCCGCAGAAAGTAAGGCTGGACAGAATGTAAGTAAATATGCTTTTGATGCTGTGATTAAAGCATACAAACAAAATTCAGATGAAGAATCATATGTAACAGTTTATATAAAAAATCCTAAATTAACGATTGAAAATGGAAAAAGGATTATCACGGCGACATTAAAAGATAGTGATTTTTTTGAATACCTTAAGGTTGAAGATGTGAACAATCCGGGTGTATACAAAGATGTGAAAGTATTATCAGAGGATAAAAGAAAGCATGGGACGAAAGTTATACAGTTTGAGGTGAAGGAATTAGGAAAGAGATACGGTATGCAAATGCATATTTTAATTCCAACTTTAGGATACGATAAGAATTTCCAAGTAGATTTTGATGTGAACTTAAAAACATATGTAGAAGATGATGATATAGAGGATCATGATGATGAACAAGAACAACAAAATGATGGAACACAAAATGTAATAGTAGATAAAAAATTACAACAGGCTATTAATAAGTATGCATTAAACAGAAAAGATGTAAACGAACCTATAAAAAAAGAAGATTTAGCTGAAATAAAAGAATTAATCATATACTCTGGCCAAGGGATTAGTAGTTTAAAAGGTTTAGAGCACATGGAAAATCTAGAGAAGTTAACGCTAGAAGAATCAGAAGTGAGAAATATAGGGGCAATTTCACAGTTGAAGAAATTAAAACAAGTTAATCTTTCCGGTAATAAAATTGAAAATATTGAACCGATTGCAAACCTAGAGAGGTTAGATACACTTCGTTTACAAAATAATAAAATTGTTGATGTAACGCCGTTAAATCAGCTGAAAAAAATCCGAACAATCGATTTAACAAGTAATAAAATCAAAGATATTAAGCCACTGTATACATTATCAAATTTAAGGGAATTATATATTAGTTCTAATCAGGTTAGTGATTTTACAGGTATTGAGCAATTAAATAAATTAAGCACTTTAGCTGCTGAAAATAATGGGATTGAAAATATTGAACCGATTAGTAAACTGGATAGTTTGGCGGAACTTAATCTTAAAAATAATGAAATACAAGATATTGCGTCATTATCTAAATCAACTAGTTTACAAGCATTAAACTTAGAAGAAAATTATATTTCCGACATAACATCGTTGAGCAACTTGAAGAATTTATATGACTTAAAGCTTGCAACAAATGAGATTCGTGATATAAGACCTATACAAGAATTGGGTAAAAAAATTAGCATAGATGTCCAAAGGCAAAAAGTCTTTTTAGATGAAGGCTATGTAAATAATAATATTGAAATTCCTGTATACGATTTAAAAGGCGATCCTATTCAAACAATTCAATGGAAGAGTGAAAGTGGAAGTATTGCAAATGGATTGATAAAGTGGAATAGCTTAGGGGAAAAAATGTATGAATTTAAGTTAGAAGTCGCTCCTGCTGAAAGCAAAATAAGATTCCATGGAATGGTAGTTCAAAAAATTGTTGAACAACGTGAAGAAAGTGACAATGTAATCAAAGATAAAAACTTAAAACGATATATGAACAAACATAATTTTGAGAGAAAAAATTTAGATATGCCTATTACAAAGGAAGATTTATTAACAATTAAGAAATTTAAAATGGCTGATGGAGAGAAGCAAGGAATAATAGATGTTGGTGGACTAGAGTTTATGACAAACCTGGAGGAGCTTACGATACAGAATTTTGGATTAAAAAATGCGAATTTTATCTCGGGTTTGAGAAACTTGAAAATAGTAGATTTATCCAATAATGAAATTGAAGATATGAAGCCAATAAGTTCATTAACACAACTTGAAAAATTAAATATAAGCAATAACAGTGTTAAAAATGCAAAAGAATTATTCAAAATAAACACTTTAAAGATGTTGAATATATCCAATAATAAAATTGATAATGCGGATTTTGAAGGAATTTCTCAATTAAATGAATTAGACAAATTAGTAGTAAATCATAATAATATTAGTGGTTTAGAGGAAATCAGTAAGATAAATAAGTTAAACTCACTTGAAATTGTGGGAAATAAAGTAGTAGATGTAGCTCCATTAAGCAAATTAGCGAATTTACAGTGGTTAGATTTATCGGATAATAAAATTAAGGATATTTCTGTTTTTTCTTCAATGTTAGAATTAATTAGTTTAAAGCTTCCTGGAAATGAAATTCAAGATGTAAGACCGATTATCCAACTATCTCAGTGGGCGACAATTGATATTAGAAGGCAGAAAATTAAATTAGAAGATGCACAAGTGAACCAAGTAGTGAAAATTCCAGTTCATGATGTAGAAGGTGAACCACTTGAAGGTATTAAACTGAAAAGTGAAGGCGGAATCTTAAATGAAGATGATGGCACTATCGTATGGACAACACCAGGTGAGAAGAAATACGATTTTGCTTTTGATGGAAATGATCAATTTGGACTTCGTATATGGTTTAGCGGTGAAGTTGTACAAAATATTGTAGAGAAATTAGACCAAGTAGAGGAAGAAGTAGAAAAGCCGAAGGAAGAGCCAAGTAAACCAGAGACGGAAGTAGAAAAACCAAAAGAAGAGCCAAGTAAACCAGAGACGGAAGTAGAAAAACCAAAAGAAGAGCCAAGTAAACCAGAGGCGGAAGTAGAGAAGCCAGAAGAAGAGCCAAGTAAACCAGAGGCGGAAGTAGAAAAGCCAAAAGAAGAGCCAAGTAAACCAGAGGCGGAAGTAGAAGAGCCAAAAGAAGAGCCAAGTAAACCAGAGGCGGAAGTAGAAGAGCCAAAAGAAGAGCCAAAAGAAGAGCCAAGTAAGCCAGAGGCGGAAGTAGAGAAGCCGAAGGAAGAGCCAAGTAAACCAGAGGCAGAAGTAGAGAAGCCAGAAGAAGAGCCAAGTAAACCAGAGGCGGAAGTAGAAAAGCCAAAAGAAGAGCCAAGTGAACCTGTAACAGAGGGTGAAAATGTACACGAGCTGGAAGCAAACGTTGAGAAACAAACAGAGGGCTCAAATGAATTAGGAACAGCTACTGTTCAGAAGAAGGAAGCGGTACAAGCACAGGAAGTAGTGAAGCAAGCAGCGAAAGAAAATGTGTCAGATAAACAAGTTAGCAAGAAGAAAGAAGAAAGTGAAAAATCTTTAGCAGCAACAGGTGGCCAAGAAAGTAATGTATCTCTATTTGGTGGCTTAGCATTAGTTTTATCTGCACTGAGTATGTTTGTGTTTAGAAAAAATATATTTAAAAAATAAATAACGCTTTATCTTATTATATTGTTTTTAAAAGACATTATCATAGCGATTTCATTTTGAAATGTGCTTATGATAACGTCTTTTTTATGTTGGAAGGATATGAATGGAAAAAGTGTAAATATATTAGAGAAGGAGGAGAGGGTATGTATATTAGTTCTACTTTAAAGAGTGAAAAGATTGCATCATTTATAGCAAGTATGAATAAAGATGCTACTCATCATGTTGGTTATTGTGGAGATGAGAAAGAGGAGTTGTTACATACAATTCTTCATGATTTTTCTGATATAGGATGGGAAAGATCTTTTGTTGTTACTTATGAGGACAATAAAATAATTGGTGTATTGGGATTTGATATGGATGAAGTAAAGAAATGTGCGGAAATATGGGGACCGTTTATTAAAGCAGAGAATTGGGAAGAGATTGCTTTACTTATGTGGAAGGAACTTATAGAAAAGGTACCGTTTCGTATTGAGAAATTTTATGGTTTTTATCATATGGAAAATAATAATTGTGCCAACTTGATGAAGAGTGTAAATGCTAAAGAACAAGATCGACATAGTATTTTCAGTTTAAGTAATAATATTGTGGGACAACGTATTATATATAATGTAGAAGAAGCTTTACCACAAGTATTTGAGCAGTTTATCTCTTTACACAATAATGTTTTTCCTAATACATATTACGAAGGAAATGAAATTATTGAACGTTTAAGTGATACGAATAAATTATTTGTAAGTGTGGAGAATGATAGGCTAGAAGGTTACGTATACGTTGAAGTAAATCCGGAGTTTCAAGAAGCGAATATCGAATTTATTGCAACTGCTGAAGAGAGTAGAGGGAAAGGTATTGGTGAGTGTTTATTACGAGCTGCAATTCAGCATATTTTTTCTTTTCAAGGGATGAGGGGAATAGAACTATGTTTGAATACGAATAATGAAGGGGCTATGAAATTGTACAAGAAAGTAGGTTTTGAGGAGAAGGCATGCTTACAACACTATATAATAGAGTAAAAACCCATTCGTATGAAAATTATATTTCATACGAATGGGTTTTATTTAATTTACTTTGTCGCCCTCACTAATAATGGATTCAGGACTAATTTGAGGACAAAATACTTTATTTACAAGAGGTGCTAATCGTTACATAACTTTTTTAATTTTTTGAGATACTTCTTTCGTTTGCGAATGAACATCTTCTTTTCGCAGTTCTTTAAAGAGTGAAATAACCATAATAACGACTACGATAGAAAACGGTAGTGCTGCGATTATAGCTGCAATTTGTAGTGCATTTAATCCTCCAGCTTGCAATAAAATAGCTGCAATTATCGCGATTGTTAATCCCCATATAAGTTTTAAACTATTTTTGGGTGATAAGCTTCCGTTACTCGTTTGCATAGAAACAACAAATGTTGCCGAGTCGGCAGAAGTAACGAAAAATGTGGCTACTAAAATTAATCCGATAATTGTTAAAAATGAAGAGAAGGGTAGGTGTGAAATAACAGCAAATAATCCAATCTCTGTACCATTTTTTGCAATTTCATCAGCTATGCCAAGCGATTGGAACATTTCCATATGGATAGCGGTGCCGCCAAATACTGCAAACCAAAATGTACAGATAAGAGTTGGGACTAATACAACTCCAAAAATAAATTCTTTTATTGTGCGCCCTTTAGAAATACGGGCGATGAATGTACCGACGAATGGAGACCAAGAGATCCACCATCCCCAATAGAAAATAGTCCAATTTTCTATCCAAGAAGAAGATTTTTCATTAAATGCTCCTAAATTTAATCCCATACTAGGTAAAGCTCCAATATAAGAACCAAGTGTAGATGTGAAATATTTCATAATAAATACAGTTGGTCCTAAAAGTAAAAAGGAGACGAGTAAAATACCTGCAAGAGAGAAATTTAAGTTACTCAAATATTTAATCCCACGATCTAAGCCAGTTTGTGCACTTATTAAATATAAAACAGCGAAGATAGCGATCAGTATGAGCTGTGTAAGTAAAGTGTTATGAATAGAAGGGAATAAATAGCTTAATCCTCCGGCAATTTGTTGAGCACCAATCCCAACAGATGGCACAATACCGAATACTGTGGCTAAAACAGCTAAAATATCGACTGTTTTTCCGATAGGAGAATTTTTCGATCGATTAAATAAGGGAGTAACTGTAGCACCAATTGTGCTACCTTTTTGTTTGCGAAATGTGAAATATGCAATTGTTAAAGCAACCATTGCGTATAGTGACCATGGAAAGAGGCCCCAGTGGAAAAATGAATATTGCATAGCGAGTTTGGCGCTTTCTTCTGTGCCTGCTTTTCCTGTTAATGGATCTGTAAAATGTGAAATCGGTTCAGTGATTCCGTAAAAGAGGAGTCCAATTCCCATTCCTGCACCAAACAACATGGATAGCCAAGATGGATAACTATACTTTGGCTTTTCGCCATCTTTACCAAGACGAATAGAACCGTATTTAGAAAATGCTAAATAAGTGGCTAAAATAATCATTGTGGTCATAAGTAGAGAGTAAAACCACCCAAATTTGCTGAGGATAAACGAGTTTAAAGAAGATGTAACGCTTTGTAAATCATAGCCTTGTATCCAACTTGCCGGGGTAATTCCCCATATGATGAATAATGTTGTTAGCAAGATAGAGATGTAAAATACACTGTTTTCTTTTTTTATCATAGAATCCCACCCTTGTTTAATAAAGTTAACAATTATATTAACCATAACAATTAAAAATTTAATTGTCAAAAAATTCGATTTTTATCGTATGTAAAATGACAATTTAATCGCTATAGATTCATAATCATTGGAGTTTAGATAAAGGTAAGGGTGTTCACAGTATGTACAAAATATAAGAAGAAATAATATGAAATATTGCATTTTATATTGTTGTATATAGATTTTATGTTAAATTCGTGAATGGAATATTTGAATAGGGGGCAAGGATATGAACAAGAAATCAAAAATCAATAAAGTTATGCTTAGCATTAGTACAATGGCTCTATCACTGGGGACAATTCAAACTCATGTATCAGCAGAAGAAAAGGTGCCATATAATGTATTACATTCGAAACCAGTTGGAATTG
This sequence comes from Bacillus luti, assembly GCF_001884105.1. Lineage (GTDB taxonomy): Bacteria > Bacillota > Bacilli > Bacillales > Bacillaceae_G > Bacillus_A > Bacillus_A luti. The sequence continues at coordinate 20,310 of NZ_MACI01000017.1, forward strand.
AAAAACCAGTAGATGAGATTGGACATGTTTCTAAAGTAGAGGAAACATTATCGTTTCAAGAACGGTTAAAAGTAGGAGACTTTTCGCAGCGACCAGCATCTATTATGAAGAGCTCAGAAGTAAAGCAAGTTAAAGAAAGCTATTCAATGGCGGATTTAAACAAAATGAATAATCAAGAATTAGTTGAAACGTTAGGCAGTATTAAGTGGAATCAAATTACAGACTTATTCCAGTTCAATGAGGAAGCAAAGGCCTTTTATAAAGACAAAGGGAAAATGCAAGTAGTTATAGATGAATTAGCTCATCGAGGTAGTACATTTACGAAAGACGATTCAAAAGGAATTCAAACGTTTACGGAAGTGTTACGTTCAGCTTTTTATCTGGCATTTTATAATAACGAATTAAGTGAATTAAATGAAAGAAGCTTCCAGGACAAATGTTTACCTGCTTTAAAAGCAATTGCAAAAAATCCAAACTTTAAACTTGGTACAGATGAACAAGATACAGTCGTATCTGCATACGGAAAATTAATTAGTAATGCTTCAAGTGATGTTGAAACGGTTCAATACGCAGCTAATATTTTAAAACAATATAATGATAATCTTCATACGTATGTAGACGATCGTATGAAAGGACAAGCTGTATACGATATTATGCAAGGGATTGACTATGATATACAGTCTTACTTAATTGAGGCTCGTAAAGAAGCGAATGAAACGATGTGGTATGGAAAAGTAGATGGGTTTATTAATGAAATAAATCGTATTGCTCTTTTAAATGAAGTAACACCAGAAAATAAGTGGCTCGTTAATAATGGAATATATTTTGCTAGTCGTTTAGGAAAGTTTCATAGCAATCCAAATAAAGGTTTAGAGGTTGTTACACAAGCAATGCATATGTACCCGCGTTTAAGTGAGCCGTATTTTGTTGCAGTAGAACAAATTACAACAAATTATAATGGGAAAGATTATAGCGGGAATACAGTAGATTTAGAGAAAATACGTAAAGAAGGAAAAGAACAGTACTTACCAAAAACGTACACATTCGACGATGGATCTATCGTATTTAAAACAGGAGATAAAGTATCGGAAGAAAAAATTAAGAGACTATACTGGGCTGCAAAGGAAGTAAAAGCGCAGTATCATCGTGTAATTGGGAATGACAAAGCGTTAGAGCCAGGCAATGCAGATGATGTATTAACGATAGTGATTTATAACAGTCCAGAGGAGTATCAGTTAAATAGACAACTGTATGGATACGAAACAAACAACGGTGGAATTTATATTGAAGAAACAGGAACATTCTTTACATATGAGCGCACGCCAGAACAAAGTATTTATAGTTTAGAAGAGTTATTCCGTCATGAGTTTACTCATTATCTACAAGGGAGATATGAAGTTCCAGGTTTATTTGGAAGAGGAGATATGTATCAAAAAGAAAGATTAACTTGGTTCCAAGAAGGCAATGCAGAATTTTTTGCAGGATCTACTCGTACAAATAATGTAGTACCGAGAAAGAGCATCATTAGTGGATTATCATCTGATCCTGCCAGCCGTTATACAGCAGAGCGCACATTATTTGCTAAATATGGTTCTTGGGATTTCTATAATTACTCGTTCGCGTTGCAGTCCTACTTATATACACATCAATTTGAAACGTTTGATAAAATTCAAGATTTAATTCGTGCGAATGACGTGAAAAATTATGATATATATCGTGAAAAGTTAAGTAAAGATCCTAAACTAAATAAAGAGTATCAAGAATATATGCAGCAGCTAATTGATAATCAAGATGCGTATATTGTACCGGAAGTAGCAGATGATTACTTAGCTGAACATACACCAAAATCGTTAACAGCAGTAGAGAAAGAAATTAGTGATACGTTGCCGATGAAAGATGCAAAAATGACAAAACATAGCTCCCAATTCTTTAATACATTTACATTAGAAGGTACGTATACAGGTAGTGTAACAAAAGGTGAGTCAGAAGATTGGAACGCAATGAGTAAGAAAGTAAATGAAGCTTTAGAACAATTGGCACAAAAAGAATGGAGTGGCTACAAAACTGTTACAGCATACTTCGTCAATTACCGTGTAAATAGCTCAAATCAATTTGAATATGATGTAGTCTTCCACGGTATCGAAAAAGATGACGGAGAAAATAAAGCTCCAACGATTAATATAAACGGCCCTTATAATGGACTTGTAAAAGAAGGTATTCAATTTAAAAGTGATGGCTCAAAAGATGAAGATGGAAAAATCGTTTCTTATTTATGGGACTTTGGAGATGGAAGCACAAGTGCAGAGGTAAATCCAGTACATGTATATGAAAGAGAAGGTTCATATACAGTAGCTTTAAGAGTAAAAGATGATAAAGGGAAAGAGAGCAGAAGCGAAACAACGGTTACGGTTAAAGATGGAAGTTTAACAGAATCAGAACCAAATAATCATCCAGAGGAAGCAAATCGTATTGGGCTAAACACTACTATAAAAGGTAGCCTTATCGGCGGAGATCACACTGATGTTTATACATTTAATGTAGCATCAGCGAAAGATATCGATATTTCCGTTTTAAATGAGTATGGAATCGGGATGACATGGGTGCTTCACCATGAAGCAGATATGCAAAATTATGCTGCTTACGGTCAAGCTCATGGAAATCATATAGAGGCAGAATTTAATGCAAAACCAGGTAAGTATTATTTGTATGTATATAAATATGATAATGGCGATGGAACGTACGAATTATCAGTAAAATAAGTGCTTTTCCAATGTATGTTTAACTTTACTTTTTGTGGAAAATAGTATATTATATAGATATATAATATATCGGTTATTTACTAGGAGGAGCCTGTCACAATAGGTTTCTCCTGTTCTTTTTTAGGGGCCTGTCTGACAGGCTTTTCTTTAAAGGTTAAATAACTGAAAATTATGAATGATAATCTTTGAAAGAGGTGGGGCATACACATAATAATAAGGGATTGTTTAAGGAAGGGGGATAAGAAATGGTATTGTTTGGTTATCCACTTGAAACAATTTATTTATATGGATTTATTGTTGCTACTATACTTACTGTTATTTATATCTTTTTTGGAGATATATTTGAATCAATATTTAGTTTTGGAGGCGGATCAGTATCCGTCGTAACTTTATTACTTAGTTTCTTCGCCATGTTATGTGGATTAAGTTATATAGGAGAATATTTATTTTCCTTTAATAGTATTATTATTTTCGCTGGTGCATGTGCTATATCTTTTGTTGGAGTTTTCATCATGAAAATACTAATTTTAAAACCGATTGCAGAAGCAGAGCAAAATACCGTACAACGTATGGATGAGTTCATTGGTTGCAAGGGAGAAGTCATTACGACAATTCCTACAGAAGGGTTTGGTGAGGTATTAATTTCCTCCCAATTTGGAAGTAATGCAATCCCAGCTAAAACAGTTGGAAAAAAAGATATTTCACAAGGAACAGAGGTTATTATCGAGGGAGTTCAAGATGGTGTTTTACTTGTACAAAACATCGCTTATTCTTTAAAAAAACCAAAATTATAAGGGGGAATTTACATGACGATTCCATTAATTATCGGTGGAGTATTACTCGCAATTTTAATTCTACTTATTTTAGTATTCATTACGAAGTATCGAACAGTTGGGCCAGATGAGGCGTTAATTGTTACAGGGAACTGGCTTGGTGGTGGAAAGAACGTTGTTACCACTGATGATGGAAAGAAGATTAAGATTATCCGCGGTGGTGGTACATTCGTAGTTCCAATTATGCAAAGAGCAGAGCCTTTAAGCCTATTAAACTACAAGTTAGAAGTAGGTACACGTGATACGTATACGAAACAAGGTGTACCGATTACAGTAAACGGTGTTTCTATTATTAAAGTAGGATCTACCATTGAAGAAGTTTCTACAGCAGCTGAACAATATTTAGGAAAAGAAACAGAAGAGTTAAAAATAGAAGCAAAAGAAGTTTTAGAAGGTCATTTACGTGCGATTTTATCTTCTATGACAGTAGAAGACGCTTATAGTAATAGAGAGCAATTTGCTCAAAAGGTGCATGAAGTAGCTTCTACAGATTTAAAGAAGATGGGGCTTCGCATCGTTTCCTTTACAATTAAAGAAATCATGGATAAGAACGGTTATTTAGATGCACTTGGTCAGCCTCAAATTGCGACAGTTAAGCGTGATGCAACAATTGCGAATGCAGAGCGTGAAAAAGAAGCTCGTATTGAAAAAGCTCGTGCTGAAAAAGAAGCGAAAGAAGCTGAATACCAACGTGATGCCCAAATCGCTGAAGCTGAAAAACATAAAGAATTAAAAGTACAATCTTATAAGAGAGAGCAAGAACAAGCTCGCGCAGATGCGGATCTTTCTTACGAATTACAACAAGCGAAAGCGCAACAAGGTGTTACAGAAGAGCAAATGCGCGTTAAAATCATTGAGCGTGAGAAACAAATTGAATTAGAAGAAAAAGAGATTGCGCGTCGTGAAAAGCAATACGATGCAGAAGTAAAGAAAAAAGCAGATGCAGATCGCTATGCTGTTGAGCAATCAGCGGAAGCAGAAAAAGTAAAACAAATTAAGAAGGCAGATGCGGATCAATATAAGATTGAAGCTGAAGCAAGAGCTCGTGCAGAAGAAGTGCGTGTAGAAGGTTTAGCGAAGGCGGAAATTGAAAAAGCGCAAGGTCAAGCAAAGGCAGAAGTACAAAAAGCACAAGGAACAGCGGAAGCAGATGTTATTAGGTTAAAAGGTTTGGCAGAAGCAGAAGCGAAGCAAAAAATCGCAGAGGCGTTTGAATTATATGGGCAAGCCGCGATTATGGATATGGTTCTTAAAATGCTTCCAAGTTATGCGAAAGAAATTGCAAGCCCACTTAGCAACATTGATAAAATTACAGTTGTTGATACAGGCGGCGGTGGTAAGAATAGCGGCGCTGGAAAAGTGGCAGGATATGCGACTGATTTAATGGCAACAATGCAAGAAACGTTAAAAGCTTCTTCTGGTATTGATTTAAAAGAGCTATTAGAAGGATTTGCGGGCAAAGGTGCAGTACAGCAACTATCGAATGATAAACCTGTCGTATCTGTTGTAGAAGATAAGGAAAAAGAAGTAGATAAAGAGTAAGATAGAAGGAACCTCTAGCATGTGCTAGAGGTTCCTTTTTGGAATACATACAATACGATACAAAGTAAAGAAACTCTGTCTTAATCATGGTATGATTACATAAACGTAAAAAACTGTATATTCTTAAAATTAAACTTTAGGAAATGTTAGGGGAATGGTTTTGAAATTTAAAAAATTAAAACTACAACCGAGAATTATAATAACTATTAGTACACTTATCCTGGTTGTACTTCTGTTAACGAGTTATTTATTTTACTACATATTATCAGAAACAGTAGAAGAGCAAATTGGCAAAAGAGCTTTGCATGTTGCGAAAACAGTTGCCGCTATACCAGAAATCCAGGAAGCTTTTCAAAAAGAAAATCCGGCTTCTATAATTCAGCCAATTGCAGAAAAAATTCGAATTGATACAGATGCTGATTTTATTGTAGTTGGAAATAAAGAAGGGATTCGCTATGCGCATCCTAGGAAAGATAAAATTGGAGAAGCAATGGTTGGTGGAGATAACAAAGGAGTTCTATTAGAAGGGAAATCTTATGTTTCGAAAGCGACTGGATCATTAGGGCCTTCATTACGTGGAAAAGTTCCAATCCGTAATCAGGAAAATGCAATTATTGGTGTAGTATCTGTTGGTTTTTCAATGGATGACATTCATGGAGCAGTAGAAGTGTATGGTAAGCGTGTGTTTTGGATTACAGTAATAGGTTTGTTAATTGGGATCATCGGCTCTATATATTTAGCTGGAAGTATAAAAAGAATGATGTTTGGAATGGAACCAGAAGAAATTTCATCTTTATATGAAGAACATAGTACTGTCATTCAATCTGTACGTGAAGGGATTATTGTTATTGATCAAAATGGCATGATTAGTTTAGTCAATCAAGCAGCTTATGATATTCTTTCACTAGATATACAACAAAACATTATTGGAGAATTTATTTTAAATGTAATTCCTAATTCATCGATATTAGATGTACTACAAACTGGTGAAGAACAGTTTGATCGTCAATTAAATATAAAGGGGCAGGCTGTTATCGCTAATCGTCTACCTATTAAAGTAAATAATAAAGTAACTGGTGTTGTTTCGAGTTTACGTTTGAAGTCTGAAATGGATCAGTTAACTGCAGAGCTGTCTCAAACTAAGCAGTATACGGAAGCGTTACGAGCACAAACGCATGAATATAACAATCTTTTGTATACGCTTTCAGGTCTTATTCAATTAGAATCATATGAAGATGCTTTAGAGCTCATTCATAAGGAAACGGCAGTATATCAAGACTTTGTTCAATTCATTATGAAACGAATTCAAAATCCATGGCTAGGTGGAATTTTAATTGGATTTTATAATAGGGCAAGAGAGTTAAAGATTGATTTTGTATTAGATCGAGAAAGTAGTTTAGAAAAGTTAAGTCCACATATTGAGAGTAATTATGTTGTTTCTATTTTGGGGAATTTAATTACGAACGCATTTGAAGCAATTGAAAGAAAGCAAGAGGATGATAAGAAAGTTAGAATGTTTGTAACAGACATCGGTGAGGAAATAGTAATTGAAGTGGAAGATTCAGGACAAGGGATTCAAGATGAAATCATTACAAGTATATTCTATAAAGGCTTTTCGACGAAAGAAGGAGAAAAGCGAGGATATGGATTAGCAAAGGTGAAAGAGTTAGTAGAAGATTTAAATGGAAGTATTGCAATCGAAAAAGGGGATTTAGGTGGTGCGTTATTTATTATTGCATTACCGAAAGAGAGAGGCGAATTGTGATGACTGAGGAAATTGAAGTGTTGATAGTAGAAGATGATATTCGGATTGCGGAGATTCATCGCCGCTTTACTGAAAAAATTGAAGGATTTAAAGTAATTGGAACAGCAACGACTGGGGAGCAGGCAAAAGAATGGCTAGAACTTGTGCAGCCGCAACTTGTTTTATTGGATGTATACTTACCTGATATGCAAGGGACAGAGCTTGTTACATATATTAGGCATAACTTGCATAACACAGACATTATTATGATTACAGCTGCGTCAGAAACAGATGTCGTACGTCATGCTTTACGAGGAGGGGTAACAGATTATATCGTAAAGCCACTTATGTTTGATCGATTTAAAACAAGTTTAGAAAATTATCAAAAGAAGATTATACAGTTAAAGAAAACTGACCAATTATCACCAGAACAAATTGAACATCTCTGGTCTCAAAGAGGGGTGAAAGGTAATCCAATTGAATACGCTCCAAAAGGAATAGATCCTTTAACTTTAGCAAAAATACAAAAGCATATGTTAACAGTTCATGAAGAAGGTATTACCGCAGAGGTATTAAGCTCGATGGTCGGGGTGAGTCGATCAACAGCGAGGCGTTATTTAGAGTATTTAATATCTGGAAAGAAAGTACATGCAGAGCTTATATATGGGAGTGTAGGGAGACCGGAGAGAAGGTACTTTCTTGTTTCTTCATAAAAAAACAGTAGAGGATTTATTTTCTCTACTGTTTTTTTCTTATATTGGAATAATCCCAATCACAATTCCGGTAATTAACATAACCATCGTCGTTCCAACGGCCCAAAGTAACGTAAAGCGTTGGTGTTCACCAAAATCAACTTTGGCCATTCCAACTAATAAATAAGTGGATGCGACAAGAGGGCTTAATAAATGAACAGGTTGACCGAGTAAGGATGCGCGTCCCATTTCAGCTGCACTAATTCCGTAAGTAGCAGCTGCTTTCGTCAAAATAGGTAATACCCCAAAGTAAAATGCATCATTGGACATGAAAAATGTGAACGGCATACTCAAAAGAGCTGTAATAAGTGGCAATTGTGGTCCCAGTGCATCTGGTATAAGAGTTACTACACCTTGAGCCATTGCATCTACCATTTTTGTTCCAGATAAAATACCTGTGAAAATACCAGCAGCGAATACGAGAGAAACAACCGCTAATACGTTTCCTGCATGAGAAGCAATACGTTCTTTCTGTTGCTCTAAGTTTGGATAGTTAATCATAACAGCAATAGCGAAAGCGATTGTAAATAAAACAGGTAACGGCATAACTTCTAGTATGAGACACACGAGAAGTGAGGCAGTTAATAAAAAGTTAATCCATAATAGTTTAGGGCGTTTATGTACGGCTGCTTCGACTGTTGCAGCTTGTTCATCTATTGTTTGCATTTGTTTTAAATACTGTACATCCATAATTCCTAAACGTTTTCTTTCTTTTTTTCCAAGGTAGTAGGCAACGAAAACTACCCAAAGTGCACCAGCAATCATTCCTGGAATAAGTGGTGTGAAGAGCTCTGACGCATCAAGTCCAAGTGCGCTCATAACACGAGCGGTTGGTCCACCCCAAGGTGTAAGATTTGTCACTCCGGCCCCTAACATAACAACCCCAGCTAATATAAGTGGATTCATTCCGAGACGTTTATACAGCGGGTACATTGCAGAAACAGTAATCATATATGTTGTTGTTCCGTCACCATCTAATGAAACGATAATAGTAAGAATCGCTGTACCAACAACGATTTTTAAAGGATCACCTTTTACGAACCGTAAGATTTTGCTAATGACAGGATCAAATAAACCACTATCAATCATAATTCCAAAATATAAAATAGCGAACATAAGCATAATACCAGTAGGTGCTAATTTTTGAATTCCCTCTAGCATCATAGGTCCCATATTGGCATAGAAGCCGCCAATTAATGCAAAAACAATCGGAACTAATATTAATGCTACTAGTGCTGACATACGTTTCGTCATAATTAAAAACATAAAGACAAATACCATCGCAAATCCAAGTAGAGCTAACATATAATCTCCCCCTCCAAAAAATGATTACGCTTTCAAAATAAAATAAAAATTCAGAAAATAGTTTTTTGTTTATCATAGTGCCATCTATCCAAATGGTAAATAATTTGAAAAATAACACCATTAGAAGCATAATTTTTATTTTGGTCATTTTGTTCACGAAGGTAATTTTGAATTTTTAAAAATATAATTTACTACTTACAAGAATGATAGAATAAGGTGAAAATAGTGATGTGCGAAGTAGGGAGTAGATTTTAAATGGAAACGAGAATAGAAGAAATTTATAGTTCTTATGAAGGAAAAATAGAAGAGATTTTTGTTAATGAATCTTCTTACGTATATGAGTGGGAAAAATTAATGATGATCCGAAAAAATAACGGTGAGCTTGAAAAGGTTGCGGTCGGTATTAGTGGAAATATAAGATTAGTAAATGTAGAAATTGGACAGGAAATTAATGGAGATACATTGTTAGTTAAGTTAGAAGATGATTTATTAATTACAGGTTGTGAATGATGAGAGATGTGTAGACATGGCTACACATCTTTTTTGTTCCATATATTACAAAAGGCACATTGTTTTTTCACAAATCACACACAAGTTTTTGATATGCTCCTTGTAGAAGATAGGGTTAGGGAGGAAATGAAATGCGAACAAAGTATGTGATGCTTGCTATATGTTTATTCTTTGTCTTTACAATTGTAGGGTGTGGTAAGAAACAAGCAGAGGCTGTGGCAATTGATGAGAAACATGATAAGTGTGATATTTGCCAGATTGGGGTAATGGATAATCAATTTGCAACAGAAATTATTTTAGAAAATGGAAAAGCATTAAAATTTGATGATATCGGTTGTATGTATAAATGGATGGAGATTAATCCAGGTGAAAAGACGAAAGAAAAATTTGTTCGAGATTATGATTCGAAAGAGTGGATTTCATTAGAAGATGCGACTTACGTATATGATAAAACAATAACGACACCGATGGCTTATAATGTTATTTCATTTGAAAATAAAAGGGATGCAGAAAGCTTTGTGTCTAACTATAAAGGGAAAGTTCTTTCGTATAAAGAGCTAGCTGAGCATAAATGGGAAATGAATAAAGAGATGATGGGGAACCCGAAAAAGGGAAATCACGGTGGGCATCATTAATAATAGAAAAAGGCAACTACATAAGTTGCCTTTTTCTATTATTACTCAGGTGCAAATATAGAAAAGGTGTAAAATTTTTTGAAGAACGGTTACAATGGAATATAGTAACCTAAAGCAATCATTTACCCACTTTTTAGAAATGTATACAAATGCGGCAAAAACGTGCTAAACTAATTGCTTCATAATGTTAATGATGAGGCCACCTGGCGTATCATTCCAATAGGTTGAGAAACATGGTATAAGTTTAAGATAATCCGATTCAAGAAGGAATATAAAGGGCTTATGGATAAATGTACTCAAGAAGAGTTATTGTATGTGATGGAGGAATGGTTAAGAAAACATTATCTTTCATAGGAGCTGTAATTGTGAGAAAACAAAAAATTTTATTATGCATGTTATTAGGACTTTTAATGACGGTAGTGGCTTGCGATAAGCAAGAAGAACCAGAATCAAAACCGGTTCATGTGAAAAACGAAAAGAAAAAAGAAAAGCATAAAGAACAAGAAGAAGTTAAAGAAGAAAAAAGTATAAATTTAATGGACAAACAGTTGTTACTTTCTGCGACTCTTGGAGACACAGAAACAGCTATGAAGCTGATTCAGGACGGAGCCAATATCAATGTGGAAGGTGACAACGGAGAAACACCTATCCTTGCAGCAACGTATCAAAATCATGTAGAGACAGTCAAAGCATTAATTGAGGCCGGCGCTAATATTGAAGTCAAAGATGAGAAAAAAAGCAATCCATTTCTTTATGCGAGTAGAGAAGGATATACGGATATTGTAAAGCTATTAATTGCTGCAGGAGTTAATACGAAAGAAACGACTAGGTCAGGTGGAACTGCACTCATTTCTGCATCTGAGCGTGGTCATGTAGAAGTTGTTAAAGAATTATTAGACCATACAGATATTGATGTGAATTATAAAAATGACCGTGGTGGAACAGCTTTAGTAGAAGCAATTGTATTAGGAAATGGTAGTGAAAGTCATAAGAAAGTAATTCAAATGCTTATTGAGCATGGTGCAGATGTAAATATGGCTAATAAGGAAAATATTACGCCGCTGCAGTATGCTGAAAAAAGAGGTTTTAAAGATATTGCAAATATGTTGAGGGTGGCTGGAGCGAATGAAGTAGTACAGCCACAACCACAGCCGGTGGAATAACAAAAAGAAAGCCGTATCCTTTTAAGGATACGGCTTTCTTTACAGGGAGATAAGGGATCAAAGAAATGATGAACTCTTATCTCTTTTATATGAGTAAAGGGTCTAGAACGAATATTGTCCTTTTCATTATTTATTTAACTCCATTGCAACTTGTTTACCATTTACGAAAACCTCTGCTACCGCTACTACAACTTCCATCACTTTTTTCATATCTCATCTCTCCTTGTTTTTTGTTTCATTTCTTACTTTCAGTATAAGGAAATGGAGTGATTGCAACCATCGAATTGGATGACAAGAGACTTACATTGTTGTAAGGATAATCATTTTATTTCTAATAAATATGATTTCGGATTTGAGTTCAGAAATTTCTGCCGTTTTGAACTATAATTAGAAAGAGAGTGGCTTAGAAAGAAGGGGATAATATGAAAAGAATTCTGGTTATTAGTGATATTCATGGAGAAATAGAAAAGTTCGAACAGTTATTGGAAGAAGCTCAATACGATGCAAAACAGGATCAACTAATTTTATTAGGGGATTATGTAGATCGTGGTACAAATGCGCGTGCAGTAATTGAAAAGGTAAAAGAGTTAAAAGAAGAAGGAGCCTTCGTTCTAAAGGGAAATCATGAAGATATGATGATTAAAGCGTTAACGACTGATGAGGAACGCTCATGGAACCATTGGGTAAAAAGGAATGGTGGAGATAAGACTTTATACAGCTATGGATTTGTAGAAGAAGATATTGTAGTTAATGAGGAAGACTTCCAAAAACCGATTTTACAATCGCATGTTTTAGAAGAACATGTAAAGTTTATTCAAGAATTAAATCATTACATTGAAACAGAAGAGTATATATTTGTACATGCTGGTGTTGAGCCATTGAAACGAGTTTCTGAATGTGAACCATATACGTTAATGTGGATCCGTAATGAGTTTCATAATGGATATAGCGGTGAAAAGGTTGTTGTATTTGGTCATACGGAAACAAAAACGTTTCATGGAAATGATAATTGTAATGTGTATTTTGGAAATAACCGTATTATAGGAATTGATGGTGGTGCTGTATATGGTGGCCAGCTAAATTGCTTAGAATTGCCGAGTAAAAAGGTGTACGTAGTAAAAAGTTGAAAGAGATAAGGAGAATCTTATTTCTTTCAACTTTTTATTAAGCAAAATTTAAGGAAGAGCTTTTATAATAAGTTTTTCAAATTTTATATCGAGAAAAACGTTAGAAGGAAATGGTTAAAAATAGAATTACATTCTGTTTTTATGAAAGAAATGTGATCATAAATAGAATCGAATGATATGGTGGAAGGTGAGAATATGCGCTTACTTGTAGTAGAAGATAATGCCTCGTTATTAGAGTCTATCGTACAAATTTTACGTGATGAATTTGAAGTGGATACAGCGTTAAATGGAGAAGACGGGTTGTTTTTAGCACTGCAAAACATATATGATGCAATTTTGCTTGATGTAATGATGCCAGAAATGGACGGATTTGAAGTGATTCAAAAAATACGTAATGAAAAGATTGAAACGCCAGTCCTGTTTTTGACAGCGAGAGATTCTTTAGAAGATCGAGTGAAAGGATTGGATTTTGGTGGAGACGATTATATCGTTAAGCCGTTTCAAGCTCCAGAATTAAAGGCGAGAATTCGCGCTTTGTTGCGCAGAAGTGGTAGTTTAACAACAAAGCAGACCATTCGCTATAAAGGAATTGAATTGTTCGGAAAAGATAAAGACGTTCAAGTAGATGGACAAGGTATTAAACTGACATTAAAACAATATGAGCTTCTAGAGTATCTTGTTCAAAATAGCGGAAAGATTTTAATGCGTGAACAAATTTTTGATCGTGTTTGGGGATTTGATTCAGATACGACAGTAGCCATCGTAGAAGTGTATGTTCATCACTTACGTAAAAAATTAGAGCCATTCGGTTATCAGAAAGATATTCAAACTGTTCGTGGTATTGGATATATATTAAAAGAACAATGAAAAAGGGGAGTATGTTTGAAAAAACACGTATTCGTCTAACTATATTAAATTCGTTAGTGTTTATCATATTAATAGGCGTATTAGGTAGTATTATTTATTCGTACACATATAAGCGTATTTATAATGAAGTGGATGCATCCATAGAAAAAATGGTTCAGCATAGAGAGATTTTAGACGGTAAAAAACCGCCTAAAAAATTTAGGGGATATCTTCAAATTGGAGATCCAAGGATAATGAAGTTAACTTGGAGTGGAAAAACTGTGGAGATAGGTATCGAAAATCCAAAATTCCGTCTTATGTTTGAAGAAAACTTAGAAAAGTTTTCTCCAAAAAAGTTAGGGACTTTGCAAGATATTGAAGTGCAAGGACTATATTTTAGAACATATGCTTTTCAAGAAAATGGAAAAACGATTCAAATTGTACGCGATATAACAGCTGAGGAAGAGATGCTAAATACTTTATTTTTAATTCTTGTTATCGGCTGTAGCATAGGAAGTTTATGTGCAATAGGTATTGGATTCTTTCTAGCTGGCAGAGCGCTCGTACCTATTCAAAATTCATGGGAGAAGCAGCAGCAATTCGTTTCTGATGCATCGCATGAATTAAGGACACCGCTTGCGGTTATTCAATCAAAAACAGATGTATTATTCCAGTCTCCATCCGCTACGATAGAAGAAAAAGCGATGGATATCTCTACAATTTCAAAGGAATGTAGGCGGTTATCGAAATTAGTTAGCAATTTATTATTGTTAGCACGCTCAGATTCTAATCAGATTGAGATGGATAAGAAAACATTTGGACTGGATAAATTGTTAGAAGAAATCGTAGAGCCATATAAAGAAATTGCTTCTTATCAAGAAAAAGAGATGATATTAAAAGTAGAACGTGACATATCGTTTATGGGAGATAGAGAGAGGATTCATCAAATGATGGTTATATTGCTAGATAATGCGATGAAGTATACAAATGAAGGCGGGCATATTCAAATTGATTGCACACAAACGAGCGGTTCAATTCGTATACAGGTCAAGGATGATGGGATAGGAGTGAAAGAAGATGATATTCCGAAACTATTTGATCGTTTTTATCAGGGGGATAAAGCAAGAAGTAAGTCAGAAGGAGCTGGATTAGGTCTTTCAATTGCAAATTGGATTGTCGAAAAGCATTATGGAAAAATATCAGTAGAGAGCAAATGGGGAGAGGGCACTTGTTTTGAAGTAATTCTACCTAAAAATCAAAAAATATAAGTGAGAAGACGACCTTGTTGTTACAAGATCGTCTTTTTTTAAGGGAAAGTTAAGGAACTGTTTATATCATGTATTGTATAAGGAAAGCTTGATACATGAAGAAGCAATTATAGAGGGTTTTATCGATCATAATGTTATCTCAAGCAGCGGTGAGATGTATGTATAATATTAAAAAAATTATCCCGCTATTTGTGGGCAGTAAAACTCCCACCTTAAAACTCAGCCGAAGATGAATCTTCACATTGAGTATAGTTTCACTTTATGGGAATGATGGAAAAGACAGTGAAAGAGGGAGGAAGTAAATTTGAAAAAGAAAATGATGACGGTATTCACTATTGGAGTGATGAGTTTAAGTATATTAGGGGGTGCCTCTCCTTCTGAAACACAAAAGGGAAAAACAGATTACACGCAGCGTAGTAAAGAACAATTAAACAATGGCAAGATACACGTAGCGCATACAGAAGAAAAAGCAGAGAAGCTCGGTATTGAAACAGAAGGAAAAGAACAGATTACGCTAGAAAAAGAAATTCATGAAACAGAAGTGGGAAGAGAAGCGCAGCAGTTAGGGATTTCGATTGAAGGAAAAGATGTTGGAACTCTTTCAGAAGAAATCTATGAAACAAAAGTGAAGCAAGAAGCGTTAAAGTTGGGCATATCTATAGAGAATACATCAATTGTAAATTTAATTACTCAAATTAATACGATTAAAATTAATGATGAAGCGGATAAATTAGGCATTTCGACAAATGGAAAAGAAATAGAAGACATAGCGGAAGAAATCTATGGAACGAAAGTAAGAGAAGAAGCAGGAAAGTTAGGTATTTCACAAAAAGGAAAAGAGATAGAGGAGTTAGCGCAAGAAGTGTACGAACAAAAAGTACAGGATGAAGCGAAAAAATATCATATTGATTTGTACGGTAAAGATATATATCAAGTATTAAGAGAAATTAATGAACAAAAAGTATTGCAAATGGCAGATGAGCTTAATATGGACAAAACGAATATGAATATTCAAGATCTAATAGAAAAGATAAAAAAGGATGAACCAGAGAAAGGAAAAGAACTAAATTTTGTACCGATGATTCGAACGGATGCTGACGCGTTTTATTCTTATTTAACGAATTAAAAAGGGCGTGAGAGTGATACGGAAATTGAAGTGGTATATATGTATAGCTTTACTAGGTGCAGCAGTATGGAGTGTATATACAAATGGAATTCCAAAGTTTGTGGAGAGGTTAATATTTTCAAATATACAAAGCGGAAAACGAACGGAGTTTAGTAATAATGACGAAAAGGTTATCTTATCAAATGTGCCTTTAATTCAGCAATTACCAGAGCTGGATAGAGGGTGTGAAGTGACAAGTTTAGCAATGATGTTACAATATGCAGGCGTTTCAGTAGATAAAATGAAATTAGCAAATGAAATAAAAAAAGTTGATTTTATGAACGATGGTGTACGTGGAAATCCGAATGAAGGATTTGTAGGTAATATTTATACTTTTTCTGAATCCGGATACGGTGTATATCACGGACCACTTTTTCAGTTAGCAAAAAAATATTTACCGAATAGAGCCGTGGACTTAACGGGGAAGAGTATAGAAGAAATGTATAAGAGTGTAAAAGCCGGGCAACCGGTAGTTATGATTACGAATGCAACGTTTGCACCATTAGATGAAGATGAATTTACTACATGGAAAACAAAAAGCGGAGATGTTTCTATTACGTATAATGAACATTGTGTTGTACTTGTTGGATACGATAAGGAATCTGTATATATTCGAGATCCTCTCGATGATAGCTTAGATGTAAAAGTGCCGAGAGAAGACTTTGAAAAGGCGTGGGTGCAGATGGGGAGTCAGGCGATTAGTTACGTAAAGAACTCAAAATAAATTAGGAAAAAGGGCTTTAACTATATAACTGTAAGGTGATGGATAGAGGGATTATAGAAGAGAAATTTTAAGTTCTACTACCCATGTTATTTCTCAAATTAATCAAATAGTAGAAACAACGAAGAGAGTCGCTGGAGATACAAAAGAAGTGACAAATGCTATTGATGAAATTGCTGCGGCCGCAGAAGAACTACAAGAAATGACTAGTACATTTGAAGTATAATAACAGCAAATAAGTAAGTAAGGTGAAAATAATATCACCTTACTTATTTTTCTATTTAGCAATTAGGGGAGTTATTAACGGGATGAAAAAAAGAAAAAAACTATGGAATTTATGGAAAACGATTACATTACTAGTGTGTACAGTTGTAATTTTTTCTTTACTCGTAACAGATCTTTTAATTAGCCATAATGTTGAACGAACGACAGAAGAAAGTCAGGCAGAGAAGGCAAAAACGATTGCACGTATTGTGGCAAATGATTCTATTGTAATTGATGGGTTGGCGGGGAAGGTAGATACCTCCTTGATTCAAGGGTATACAAATAAGCTATTAAAGAGTACGGATGTTCAATTTATTGTCGTTATGGATATGAATGGAATCCGGAAATCTCACCCCGATCCTCAAAAAATAGGGCAACATTTCATTGGAGGAGATGAAGGAACGGCATTGAAGGGAAAGGAACATGTGTCGCTAGCAGAAGGAACTTTAGGGGTCTCTATGAGAGTATTTATACCGGTTTTTTCTGAAACAGGGGAACAACTTGGAGTGGTTGCGGTTGGAATTTCAGCAGATAATGTAAAAGAGAGGGTTAAGGAAAGTAGACATATCATGTATATCGGTGTTGGAGTTGGGCTATTGGTTGGCATTATAGGAGCGATATTGCTAGCTAGACATATAAAGAAAAGTTTATTTGGTCTTGAGCCGCATAGGATAGCGAAAATTCTTGAAGAAAGAAATACGATGTTACAATCGGTCAAAGAAGGTATTATTGCTGTAGATAAAGAAGCGAAAGTAACGTTAATTAATAATGAAGCAAAGCGGCTATTTAAGAAAAGTGGACTTAAAGACGACTTTATCGGTAAAGATGTTGAATTGTATATGCCTAATTCACGTATAAAAGAAGTGCTGCAAACAGGAGTGGTACAATTAAACGAAGAACAAAATATTTATGGAATTACGATTGTTACGAATCGTGTTCCTTTATATGTAAAAGGAGAAATAGTTGGCGCGATTGCAACATTTCGTGATAAAACAGAGATTAGAAAATTAGCAGAGGAATTAACTGGCATTAGGCTATATGCGGAAGCGCTACGGGCACAATCTCATGAATTTATGAATAAGATGCATGTCGTGCTAGGACTTACACATATGAAACAGTATGAAGAACTCCAAAAATATGTGAGTAGTATGGTATCCGAGCATCAATATGAAATTGGCGGGGTTATGAAAAAAATTAAAAATCCAGTATTTGCTGGCTTTTTACTAGGTAAACTTAGCTATTCTAGAGAGAAAAATATAAATTTAATTATAAGTGAAGATGCTTACTTGCCGGAGATATATGATGAAAGTATTACTCATGAACTTATTACGATTGTCGGAAATTTAATAGATAATGCATTAGAGGCAGTGATGAATTGTGAAAAAAAACAAGTTGAAATCGGGATACAGTATGGGGATAAATTGACTATTACAGTACAAGATACGGGGAATGGTATAAAAGAAGAGGAGATTTATACATTATTTACAAAAGGTTATTCCACAAAAGGAGACAATCGTGGATATGGTTTGTATCTTGTAAAAGAAAGTATACAGCGAATAAATGGCGAAATTCACATTTCCTCATTGTTAGGAGAGGGAACAACGATAATAATTGAAATACCTAAAGGTAGGGATGAGAGGCAAATATGATTAAAGTTTTAATTGTAGAAGATGACCCGATGGTAGCGATGTTAAATACACATTATTTAGAGCAAGTAGGAGGGTTTGAACTTGTTCATGCAGTTAACTCGGTAAAATCGGCGATAGAAGCATTAGAAAAATCACAAGTAGATTTAGTGTTACTTGATATTTTTATGCCTGGAGAGACTGGATTCGAGCTTTTAATGTATATTCGGAATCAAGAAAAAGAAATCGATATTATGATGATTTCAGCTGTACACGATATGGGGAGTATTAAAAAAGCATTACAATACGGGGTTATAGATTATTTAATTAAACCATTTACATTTGAACGATTTAAAGAGGCATTAACTATATATCGAGAAAAACTCACTTTTATGAAAGAGCAACAAAAAATTAGTCAATCGGAATTAGATTCATTAATTTTGCAAAAAGAAAAAAGAGAGCCTACTGTCACTAAAGAGCTCCCGAAAGGATTAACGAAGCAAACGTTACAATTAATTTGGCAGAAGATCGAGTTGCTGAATGGAGGAGCGTTTACAACAGATGAAATGGCGCAATTAGTAGGGGTCTCAAGAGTTTCTATTCGAAAGTATGTTATGTTTTTGACTGAAATTGGAGTGTTAGAAAACGAAATGGTATATCAACATGTGGGAAGACCTGTAAGTAAATTAAGATGTGTTGACCAAAATAAAATAGAGTTTTACGTATAAGCGACTTATTATAAGTCGCTTATACTTTTTTTAATTACAAAATCAATTACAAAACTTACAAAAACTATTTTTACTATTGAAAGCGTTTTAATATTGTTATTAAGAAAACAAGGGGGTGCCATATGGGAATTCGAAAGGATATGGAAGCGATATCATTATCTGAGGAGAATAAGGTACAAAGAGAATCTTTCGCTTCTAAAATTATGAATGTAAAAATCGGTGTTATACCTTTACCGTTATACGTAGTATTGGCTGCTATTATTTATGGGGCATCTGTATATAATAAATTGCCAGCTGATATGATTGGTGGATTTGCAGTTATTATGATTATGGGTATTTTCTTAGGTGACATTGGGATGAGAATTCCAATTTTAAAAAACATCGGTGGTCCAGCAATTCTTTCATTATTTGTTCCATCGTTACTTGTATTTTTTAACTGGATGAATCCAGCTTCAATGGAAGCTGCGACTATGTTAATGAAAAAATCGAACTTTTTATATTTATATATTTCTTGTTTAGTAGTTGGAAGTATTTTAGGAATGAACCGTAAAGTATTAGTACAAGGTTTCGTTCGCATGTTTATACCTTTAGTGGTAGGGACGTTAGCTTCTATAGCGGTAGGTCTATTAGTAGGTTCATTATTTGGATTTGAAATGAAGCAGACATTCTTCTTTATCATTGTACCAATTGTGAGTGGTGGTATTGGGGAAGGGATTTTACCATTATCGTTAGCTTATGGTGATATTTTAAATGAGTCATCAGCAACATTTGTATCACAACTTATTCCGGCAGCTATTATCGGGAATATGTTTGCAATTGTGAGTGCAGGCTATATGAAGCGTTTAGGTGAGAAAAAACCTGAGCTTAGTGGTAACGGTGTATTAGTGAAAACAGACAATCAAGCAGAATTATTAAAAGAACAAAATACAGAGAAGCCAATTGACTTCTCATTAATGGGAGCAGGTTTATTAATTGCATGTACGTTCTTCATCTTTGGAGGATTTGCTTCTAAGTTCATTGGGATTCCTGGGGCGATCATTATGATTTTCTCAGCAGCACTTGTGAAGTACTTTAAATTAATGCCAGCAAAAATGGAGCAAGGAGCATTCCATTTATATAAATTTATTTCAAAAAATTTAACATGGCCGTTAATGGTCGGCTTAGGATTGCTATATATTCCGTTAAAAGACGTAGCGGCAGTTCTTTCTGTAGGATATGTTGTTGTGTGTGCATCAGTTGTTCTTACAATGGTAGCATCAGGCTTTCTTGTAGGAAAAGTGATGAAAATGTATCCTGTTGAATCAGCAATTGTAACGGGATGTCATAGTGGTTTAGGTGGAACTGGAGATGTTGCGATTCTATCAGCTTCAAATCGTATGGAATTAATGCCTTTTGCGCAAATTTCAACGCGTTTAGGTGGAGCGGCAGTGGTCGTAACAGCGACAATTTTATTAAAAATGTTTTCATGATCAAACAAGCTAGCTATATTCATATAGCTAGCTTGTCAAATTAAGGAGAGATTATAAGTATGTTAGAAAATCAAATTAATGAAAGATCATTGTTATTGCATAAAGAGTTAGTAGGGAAAATTGAGATTACAAGTAAGGTGGAAGTGAATACAGCGGACGATTTAAGCTTGACTTATACACCAGGCGTGGCTGAGTCTTGTAAAGCAATTGCAGCAGATGAGGAAACAGCTTACGACTATACAGCACGTGGTAATATGGTAGCGGTTGTCTCAGATGGAACTGCAGTACTTGGTCTAGGGAACATTGGACCGAAAGCGGCTATGCCTGTTATGGAAGGGAAAAGTATTTTATTCAAGAAATTTGCGAATGTAGATGCGTTCCCGTTATGTCTAGGGACGACGGATGTAGATGAAATCGTTACCCTCGTGAAAAATTTAGAGCCTACATTTTCTGGTATCAATTTAGAAGATATTGCAGCGCCACGTTGCTTTGAAATTGAAAAACGATTAAAAGAAGAAACGAATATTCCTGTATTCCATGATGATCAACATGGAACAGCTATTGTTGTTTTAGCAGCTGTTATTAATGCATTAAAAGTTGTAAGTAAACAAATGGATAATGTTAAAATTGTTATTAATGGTGCTGGCTCGGCAGGGATTGCAATTGGAAAATTATTGTTAAAGGCTGGTGCAAAGCACATTACGTTAGTTAGCTTAGAAGGTATTGTTTGTGAAGGTGAATCATGGATGAACGAAGCACAAATTGAAGTTTCAAAAAAGACAAATCGAGAATATGTGCGTGGAACGTTAAAAGAAGCAATTCATCAAGCGGATATTTTTATTGGCGTATCTGCTCCTAACGTATTAACGAAAGAACTTGTACAAACGATGAATGAGAAAGCAATTGTGTTTGCTATGGCTAATCCAATTCCAGAAATCTTCCCTGAGGATGCATTAGAGGCTGGGGCAGCTGTAGTAGGAACCGGGCGCTCGGATTATGCGAATCAAGTAAATAATGTATTGGCGTTCCCAGGGATATTCCGCGGTGCGTTAGATGTGCGCGCGACTGATATTACAGAAGAGATGAAATTAGCGGCAGCATATGGGATCGCTAACATCATTACGGACGAAGAACGTAATGCGAATTATGTAATCCCGAATCCGTTAGATAAAAGAGTTGTTCCAAGTGTTGCAGAAGCTGTAGCGAAAGCAGCCATTGATTCAGGTGTGGCACAGATTACGAAAATGCCAAGTTATAGATAGTCAAAAGCAGTGCCCTTTTAGGCACTGCTTTTTTGAGATAAGAAATCAAAATAATGAAGAAGTGTAGAATTATTTATGTTTCTTCACTATTTATTTAATTCCATTGCAACTTGTTTACCATTTACTAAAACCTCAGTTACTGCTACGATCACTTCTATCACTTTTTTCATCTCTCATCTCTCCTCGTTTCATTTCTTACTTTAAGTATAAGAGAAGAGAGATACTTCAACTATCGAAGTACATGACGTAGAAATTACATTGTTGTAAGAAAGTGCTTTATTTTTGTCACTTTACTTAGCGGTGATTACAAATTGCTCATAATATTTTTCATTTACATATATGTTTAATACCCATAATCCAGATGAAGGTAGTGACATAGTGAGTGGGAGTTCGGTTGTAGTAGAATCAATTGTATTTGAAGTAGTCCAAGTTGGTTTAGAAGTTTCTTGTTGAAAGAGTACGGGTGTTGGGGTTACTGATCCTTGTTTTAGTGCAACAATAGATAGTTTTCCAGTTGGCATTTCAGGATCTAAAAAGTACCACATCATTTCATTGTGTTCATTTGCGATAATAGGTTTATCAGCCATTGCGACTTTTTCTTCGATGCCTTTTAAAGGTATTTTTTCTTGTATGAAGGAGGGTGTTTCTTCCCAATTTACATCTTTTAAAACGCTAAGGTGAAAGAAGGAAGGTGCATTAACTTGAGTGGATGACGTTGCGATAGCTTCTTTTTTAGGTGCTTCTGAATCTGGCTGCGCTTGTGTACATCCAGCGATGAGAAAGGAGAAAAGTAGCATAGTTCCAATTTTTTTCATGGTTTCACACTCCTAATTTTTATCCTTTTCGGCAATTCAGATGGAGATGAATTGCCGTCAGTCAATAAGGCTGAACTTTTTTGTTTCTTTTTGTCTTACGATACAATATACCCTTAGATAAGGAGGGAATAGATCGTAAGACAACGAAATTGAATAATGATAATCATAATCATTCGGTTACTTGAGCCAAAAGGAATTACGATGAAGACTATATTCACATTTTGTTCCGTTTCGTTTCAAATATTATCTTAGGAAAGAAATAATTTTAATGAACTCTCTAAGAAAGGTGGTGAAAACAATGGCTAGAAAGAAAGCAGTGAAAGTATTACGTAAACAGAAGAAAAGAGAAAATATACAACGATTCACGCAGAAACAAAATATCGGACGAGCTTGTCTCACGGCTAAAGAATTTCGTTTACTTCAGCGCATGTCACATAGTTCAAAAGCATTGCGAAATGTTGGGTTGTATACCATTAAACAAAGTTATTTGAATCATAATAAAATAGCTACTGTAAAAGAAGTGGATACCGCCATGCAAGCCGATATGAATTACTGGGGCATGCAATCAAACTCTGTCCAAGCCATTCGTAGAGCCTTATATGCAGAAGTAAAAAGCTTTTTTAAAGCATTGGAACAGTGGAAGAAAAAAACTGAGAATTTCACAGGGCGTCCTAAGTTTCCGAATTATTCTCGTTCCACTGACAAAAGAATTATTGAAATCTATCAAGTGCCAAAAGTAGATGAGAACGGGTATTGGATGATTCCGATGAGTGTTGCGTTCAGGCAAAAATTCGGTTCCATTAAAATACGTATGCCTAAAAACATAAGAAATAAAAAAATCTCCTACATTGAGATTGTACCGAAGCAAAAAGGTCGGTTCTTTGAGGTGCATTACACATATGAAGTGCACGTTTCTCAAATGAAGAAACCATCCACGACTACGAGTAACGCTTTGAGTTGCGATTTAGGTGTAGATAGATTAATAAGTTGCGTAACCAATACAGGTGATGCCTTCTTAATTGATGGGAAAAAACTAAAATCCATTAACCAATACTTCAACAAAATGATACGTAATCTAGGGCTGAAAAATGTGGAAAATGGACTTTCAAAACGAGTTGTAACGAATCGAATGGCTGCACTTTGGCATAAACGAGAAAAGCAAATAAATGGTTACATTTCACAAACGGTAGGCCTGTTGTTCAAAAAGGCGAAAGAATTCGATATAGATACGATTGTCGTAGGGTATAACGCTGGCTGGAAACAAAAATCTGATATGGGAAAAAAGAATAATCAAAAGTTTGTTCAAATCCCGTTTCATAAACTGATTGCAGCAATTGAGAATAAATGTATAAAAGAAGGTATCCGATTTTTCAAACAAGAAGAAAGCTATACTTCAAAAGCTAGTTTTCTTGATAAAGATCCGGTTCCTGTTTGGTCTAAGGAAGATAGAACGCATTATCACTTTAGTGGTAAACGAATGACTCGTGGTCTGTACCAAAGTAAAGCAGGAACATGTATTCACGCTGATATTAATGGTGCATTGAATATATTGCAAAAATCAAAAGTTGTACAATTGGATGACAACCTCAAAGTGAAAGCGCCGATTCTATTAGAAGTGCAAAAACGTAAGGCTGTTGCTTTGTGCATAGCTTAGTGGGTGCGTCAACCATCCATGTGTACTCGACTTTGTCGGGGCTTGTAGCACACGCCGGATTCATCTGAGTGGTGGCTTCTTCTACAAGGAAGAACTGCTTTTTTTTCGAAAGGGTGGTGCAAGTGGGAAAACAATCGTTCGTTGTCAGTACCAACCAAAAACATACTTGGGGTGTTACCGTAAGGTTGCATGAATGCTAGAGCGTCAAACTGTCTAGCGATAGATGAAAAGACCTAGCGTTCGAACTCAAGCCCCCACTGAAACGTTTCATCTCAGTGGGGGTAGTTGACTGTTAGTGTAATTGTATTTGCCAGAAAGCGGGACAATTCCTTTAAAGTATAAAAAGAGGTCGTAAGTTTTATACGACCTCTTTTGACATTTTCTATATTTGTTCAGTTGAATAGGCTGGATCGCGCTCTTTTTGAGGCATCGTTAAGAAAATGACAGAAAGAACGATACATATGCCGCCTAGTAATTGATACGCTCCAAACGATTCATTTAGCCAAGCGATTGAAACGATGGCTGCTACAAGTGGTTCGATGCTAGATAAAATACTAGTTTCTGTTGCAGCTAAATATTTAAGACTACCAATATAAAGAAGGAAAGAAAGGGTACCACTTATGATGATAAGAATAAGCATAGAAAAAGTTTGGAGTGTGAAGGTTTGCGAAATTTGATTCCACCCAAAAGAACGATTACAAATAAGCAGTGCAATGCCTCCAATTAACATGCCCCAGCCAATTACTACAGTTGTTCCACATTCTTTAATAAGGGAAGCAGGATGAAGGGTATAAAATGCAAATCCAATTGCTGTTAATAGACCAAAAATAATGGCTTCTTTTGATAAAACAATATTTTCAATTGAACCGTTTGTAATAATAAAGTACGTCCCTGTTAGTGCTGTTATAATTGCGAGTAGTTGCAGAGAAGCAGGGAATTTTCGTTGTTCAAATGCGACATAAATGGTAATAAGAACAGGACCTAGAAATTGAAACAATGTCGCTGTGACAGCATTACTAATATGAACTGTTTCGATAAAGGCATATTGGGCACCGAGCATGCCGAGAATAGAGAAAATAATAAGTTGTATAGAATGTCTAGGATGTTTCCAAATTTGAAATATGTTTTGTTTCTTTATAAGCAAGAAAGATAAAATAAATATTCCCGCAAGCAACAAGCGAATTGTTAAAAAATCAATTGATGATACGTTAGTATGCTGAAAAAGCCACTGAATCATTGGACCAGATAACCCCCATAAGGTAGCTCCTGTAATAATCATAATGAGTCCAATACGTCTATTATTGTTCACTATCATGCATCTCCTCTCTAGTACTTGATTTTTTTATGTGTGACATGATAAAAGGAATTATATATAAAATCTGGTACTGTAAAAAGTATCAGATTTTAGTTTTATTAAGGGGTCAGATATTATGTTGGAATTAACGCCTAATTTAAATACGCAAAGTAAAATAGCGTTGTATGTGCAATTGTATGAGTATATAAAAAAAGAGATTAAAGATGGAACGATTCCAGCCTTTACGAAATTACCGGCTAAAAGAAAGCTAGCGATCTATTTACAAGTAAGTAAAAATACAGTAGAAGCCGCGTATGAGCAATTACTTGCAGAAGGGTATATTGAGTCAATTTCGAGAAAAGGTTACTTCGTATGTGAAATTGAGCAAATGATTCATGTAGAAGGAGGCGAAGATAGAATAGAGGAGGTCTCCTTTCTGGAGAGGGATTATACATTTGATTTCACACAAACAGGAGTCGATACAAATACTTTTCCATTCAATATGTACCGAAAACTTATAAATGACGTATGGCAGCCACACAATAATGAGTTGCTCTTTCTTGGTCACCCACAAGGAGAAGTGAGTTTAAGAGAAGAAATTGCAAATTATTTGTATGAATCTAGAGGTGTGCGTTGTTCGCCGAGTCAAATTGTATTAGGAGCCGGTACACAAATATTAGTAAAGTTACTGTTTCAGTTATTACAGGGGAGCTGTTATGCAGTCGAAAACCCAGGGTATCATAGGAAAATGGTTGCATTTGAACAAGGAGAAAACAGAGTTCAAATGTTATCTTTAGATAGGGATGGAATTTGTATTGCAGATTTAGAAAATAGCGATGCGAATGTTGTATTTGTTACACCGTCTCATCAGTTCCCGTATGGAATGATTATGCCTATCACGAGAAGGATGCAGCTTTTACAATGGGCGAAGAGAGAAGAAGGTAGGTATATTATTGAAGATGATTACGATAGCGAATTTCGTTACTCGGGAAAGCCGATACCTGCACTGCAAGGGTTAGATGCAGATGGGAAAGTTATTTATATGGGGACGCTATCGAAAGCATTGTTACCATCGTTACGGATGAGCTATATGGTGTTACCGAAGAAACTAATTAAAACGTATCAAAAGAAATATTTATTTTATACACAAAGTGTTTCAAGAATAGACCAAGAAGTGATTAGAAGATTTTTAAATGAAGGGCATTTTGAAAAACATATTCATAAAATGCGTGTCGTCTATCGGAAAAAGAGAGATCGACTTATTTTTGAAATAAAGAAGTATTTCTCTAATCGTGTTGAAGTGATAGGGGAAGATTCAGGATTACATATTTTATTAAAAGTGCATAATGGAATGCGAGAAGAAGAACTAATTAAAGAAGCTGCAAAATATAGTATTAAAATATATCCTGCTTCAACATACTATAAAGTCGGTACCGCACCGGAAAATATAGTCTTACTTGGATTTGCAATATTATCAGAAGAAGAAATTGCGAAAGCGATTCAATTATTAAGTACGGCGTGGTTTACAAGAAAGTAAAAAACATCCTCACACACGAGAGGATGTTTTTTATTATTTATTTTCATCTAAGAATAAGACCATATGCTCTTCGTCCCAATATTGTCCGTTATATTTTAATGAACGTTCTTGCACACCGAATGTTTTAAATCCTAATGATTCATAAAGTTTTTTTGCTCCATCGTTGCCAACAACAACATCAAGCATAACTTGTTCTACTTCTAAAGATTTAGCAAGTTCAAGACATTCTTTAATCAGGGATTTTCCTGCTCCAAGTCCACGTGCCTTTGGAGAGACATATACAGAACCGATCTTAGCCTTATGTTCTTGTTTTACATATGGTTTCGTTTCCAATGTCGCAACTCCGATTAAATTACCATCTTTAAATGCACCTAGCGTATAGTTTTCATCTTGTGCTAATTTTTGTGCTTTATATTCAATCGCACACTCTTTATTAATAATATCTTCATAAGAAGAGCTGAAAGCTTCAGGGTTTTGCTTTAATCCTTCTACACGAAGTTCTAAGTAAATTTCCGCTTCGTCTTTTGTTAATACATGGATATCCAATTATATCACCCTCCAAATCTTTGACAAATGTATCTTTATTTTATATTGAAATAAGAATAATTTCAAAAGCTTAGCTTATATGAGCAAATTTTATGAACAAAATAACACCAGTAGTGTTTACTACTACTGGTGTTTTCACACTCATATTATTCAAAAGGTAGTTCAATTATAAAGTTTGTTCCTACTCCTAATTGGCTTGTTACTAGAATGGAACCGTTATGCAATTCTACAATTTCTTTTGCAACAGCTAGCCCGATACCTTTTCCTCCAGTAGCTCTCGTTCTGGATTTATCAACACGATAAAAACGATCAAAAATATGCGGGATATCTTCTTCAGGAATACCTTCTCCTTCATCTTGTACACTTATTGTAAAAGAATTTGTTTCTGTGAGTACGCGTATCGTAATAGTGGTGTTTTCTAGCGAATGTTGATAAGCATTGTGTAATAAATTTAACATAACTTGCTCCATACGTCTTTCGTCTATGCAAACTTCTACATCATCTTTGCAGTATACATGGAGTTGCATTTGTTTGTTCGTTAATGTTGTTTTTGTTTTTTCAACCATTCGTTCTAAAAATGGTTGAAGAAGCATTTTTTGTTTTTTTATAACAAACTGGTGTTGTTCTAATTGTACAAGCATAAATAAATCTTGTACGAGATCGGTTACACTATCTGTTTCGTCTTCAATGATTTGTAAGTATTCTTCACGTTCTTCTTTCGTTAGAGAATCTCTTTTGGCAACCTTCGCATAACCTTTCATGTAGGTTAATGGGGTTAATAATTCGTGAGCAACACTAGCGAGAAATTCGTTTCGCTCTTTTTTCATATACGTAAGTTCACTAGATAAATCCTCAATAGTTTTAGCCAAACTTCCAAGTTCGTCGTTTCGTTTAATCCCTAATTGAATAGGCTTATTTAATTTTGACATTTTTTCTGTTGCTCTCTTCATTTTTATAAGTGGTTCTGTAATAACACGAGAAAAAACAAAGACAGAAATAGTCGTTAAAATAATTGTCAAAATACTAATGATAAGAAATTGGTTCATGAGTTTAAGTAACATATTTTCTAAGAAAGATGTTTTTAATAACATATATAACTTTCCTTGAAACTCTGTTGTGTTAAGTGGGCTTACCGTTGTGATGAATTTTGATTTTTTCCAGTTCTTTTCGACGATCAATCCGCCTTCTGGAAGAGTTTCTGTTTTACAAGTAAGTTGTTTTTGCATTGCCTTTGTTACGGGCTCTGAAGTGGAAATAATTTTACCACTATTGTCCGTTATAATGATCGCTATATCAGAGTTAGCAATTGATTCTGATTCAACTAAGTGTTCAGCCTCATCCACGATATCGAACTCTGGGTACACAGGACGTTTAGGGTTTTTATTGTATTCAGCACGTTCAGTATGTTTCTTTTCTTTAGTAAATGCACTCCACTTTGCGCGGTTTGTAATTTTGTTACTATAGCGATTACCTTTTTCTAAAAGAGCAAGCGTTTCCTCCTCAATGCGCATTTTTGAAATGCTTTTGTAAAAAGAAACGAAAGCAATTGTTTCAATACATAAAGCTAATATTAAAAAGTATGTCCCAATTTTAAGTGAAAGTTTACTCATTTTCTCACCATACCTTATTTCATATAAAGGGTCAGTGATATACTATTGTTCACTGACCGAAGTAATTATTCACCTTTCCATTTATATCCGACTTTATAGACAGTTTCTAAGTAGTTTTCAACAGGAAATCCTTTTTTGCGTAATTTATCACGGATATTGCGAATATGTGAATCGATTGTTCTATATTCGATGTCTGTTTCATAACCCCAAATTTTTTCGATTAAATCATCTCGGCTATAAGCACGGTTTGTATTTTGTAAAAATAGTCCAAGTAACGAAAACTCGATAGGAGTTAGTGAGATTTTTTCGTCATATACTGTGACAGTATGTTTTGTTTTGTCCCACTCAATACCATTGAAGCCAACAAAGCCATCTTTCTTTGTACGGCGTAATATTGCTTCAATTCGTGCGACTAATACATGTTCATCAAATGGTTTTGTAATATAGTCATCAGCCCCCATGGTAAGACCTTTCACCATATCGTAATTTTGATTACGAGCTGTTAGCATAATGATTGGAACGTTGGATATTTGACGGATTTGATAGCAAGTATCCCATCCATCCATATTCGGCATCATAACATCTAACAAAATAATATCGAAGTCTTTTTGTTCGATTAACTTTAGTGCTTCAAGGCCAGAGTTAGCTTTCATACAAAAATAGCCGCGAGGGCTTAAGAACAGATCTAATAATCGTAACATACGTTCTTCATCGTCTACTAATAAAATTTTAACCATAATCTTGTGCACCCCAAACTGTTCATTCTATTTGTATAGTTTACATGAAAATAATAAAAAACTCTTTTTATCTGATTGGAGTGGAAGAGTTATTTTTCGCTCAGAGTAATTGACATAAAAAATGCACTAGTTTTGCACAACTATTTTTTATAATAGAAAACGTAGCGACACAAAATACCCTATGTTGCGACATAACGTCATGTCATTTTATTTATAAAATGACAATTCCATTCTATTGTGTATGTGAGATAGAGAGGGTTTTCGTATTCACCTCGCATCGGATAAGAAAAATTTCCTATCTCACACTTTTTTTAAAAAAGGAGATTATACACATGAATCCAAAAGAAGAAATTTCACCAAAAGAAAAGCAAGATCGTAATACGGTTGTAATGTGTGTTGCCGTATCTATGGTTATTATTATAAGTTGTGTAAATAAATTTCTAGGGATTTTATAATATATAAAAGCTTATTGCTTCTTAAGAAGCAATAAGCTTTTTTCGTTGTTAGGGGGAGTGTTCATATAATAAACCAAGGTAAAATTGCTAATCCAGAAGTTACAATTGCTGTAGTAAATATTAAAAGCATAGCTCGTTTGTTATGTTTCATGTCACATTCTCCTCTACATATCAAGTACATGCGATCAGCGTGGGATGTAGTTCCCCACTGAGTAAAGTTTCACTTTACACTTTTAGTATAATGAATGGAAAGGTTTGGTACGATCGATAAAGGTGACATGAAGATTACATTGTTGTAATGAAAAAAGCACCTTTCTTGATCAAAAGGTGCTTTTGGAAAGCTATATTGAAGTATTACTCATTTAAGAACAGAACCATATGTTCCTCGTCCCAATATTGACCGTTATGTTTTAATGAACGCTCTTGTACGCCGTAAGTTTGGAAACCTAATGACTCATATAATTTTTTTGCAGCATCGTTACCAACGACAACATCGAGCATAAGTTGTTCTACATGTAATTTATCGGCATTTTCAATAATTGCTTTAATTAGGGCTCGTCCTGCTCCGAGGCCACGCGCTTTTGGGGAAACAAAAACAGAGCCAATTTTTGCTTTATGTTCTTGTTTAATGAATGGCTTTGTTTCTAAAGTAGCAATGCCGATTAAATCGTTATCTTTGAAGACCCCTAGAGTATACTTATCCGGATTGCTTAATCGTTTTGCCATAGCAGCTACAGGATTCTCATGTTTAAGAACATCTTCATAAGAAGAGCTAAAAGCTTCTGGGTTCTGCGTTAAACCTTCCATACAAACTTTTAAATATATTTCTGCGTCCTCTGTCGTTAATAAGCGAATTTCCATATTTGTAACCTCCCTGGTGGATTTCAAATAAATCCATTACTTGTATCAGATTGTGTATGCGTTTTGTTAGCAGTCTCTTTTAATTTGTAAAAGAATGAAAAGATATATGCTACAATATTTTGTTTTTGATTATGTAATGAAATTATATATTAACTTTATTAACTATTCAAGTCTTTAATATATTACATTTTTATAACTAAAATAACTCCTCGATTGAGGAGTTATTTTAGTTATTCGATTGATAACCATCAATCCGATGTGGGTGTGTGTAAATATTACAAGATTCATTTCTAATAAATCCTACGACTGTAATGCCTAAATCGTGAGCGAGTTGCAATGCTAGTTTTGTTGGAGCGGATTTAGATAGAACAATTTCACATCCGATTTTTGAAACTTTGAGTAAAATTTCAGATGAAATGCGTCCGCTGAATGCGATGATTTTCCCTTTAACTGATATATTGTTGCGCAAACAGTGACCATATATTTTATCTAATGCATTATGTCTTCCGATATCCATTCTTGATAGAAGGATATTGTTTCGGTCGCATAGCGCGGTATTGTGAACACCGCCGGTTTGGCGAAAGGTAGTGGAAGATTGTTGTAAAGTATTCATTAAGTGAAAGCATTCTTCAGGAGTAATTTTTACGTGTATATCATGTAAATCTTTTGCTTTTGCAGCATCGTTAACGAAAATAAAACCTTGTCTACCTTTTCCGCAGCAAGAAGTGATGTATCGTTTATTATATAAAGTTTGATAGAGCGGATTTACTTTTGATGATGTTACATGGACAATTCCGTTATCTTTTTGAACCCATAGTTTTTCAACATCTTTATAGGAAGAAATAATTCCTTCAGAAATTAAAAAACCAATTACCATATCTTCAATATAATTTGGTGTGCATACGACTGTTACATATTCTTCACCATTTAATTTAATAGTAATAGGAGATTCAGTAACAATCTCATCAATTTGTTTTGAAAATGTACCAGATTGATAGCGTACAATTGTATAAGTCTCTTGCGTATCCCCCATATTAAACGCCCCTTTTATATGTATTATTCTCCCATGTTTATCATAAAACATTGAAAAAATAAAAACATCTATTAAAAGGGAGATAACAGATTATTTTGGTTATTATTGTATATGTACGATATAATAGAACTGTAGAATAGTGACACTTGTAAGCTTTCGTAGTGATACCTTATAACATCTAGAATCAACTTCATAAGAAAAGTATTCGGACAGAGTGTTTCAAAAATATGTACAGTAATGCGTTTTTGAAAACGGATTCAAAAACGTGTTGTACAGTTGGTTGTAAGGAGAGGGGAAACTATGGCAGAACAGACAGTCCGTGTAACCGTTGATGGTAAAGAATTTTCCGCATCGGGTGAAAAGACGATACTACAATTATTTAACGAGAGTAATTTGGAACATCCTCAAATTTGTCATGTACCAGAAGTAGATCCAATTCAAACTTGTGATACATGTATTGTAGAAGTAGATGGAAAGTTAATGCGTGCTTGTTCAACGAAACTCGAGAACGGTATGCATATTGAAAGACAGTCCCAGCGTGCAAAAGAGGCGCAGACTGAGGCGATGGATCGAATATTAGAAAACCATTTATTGTATTGTACCGTATGTGATAACAATAACGGTAATTGTAAAGTACACAATACAGTGCATATGATGGGAATTGAAGAACAGAAATATCCGTATGAACCGAAAGTAAGTGCGTGTGAAGTGGACATGTCACATCCATTTTATCGATATGATCCAAATCAATGTATTGCTTGTGGGCAATGTGTAGAAGTATGTCAAAATTTACAAGTTAATGAAACGTTGTCAATTGATTGGAGTCTGGATCGTCCACGTGTAATTTGGGACAATGGTGTAAGTATAAATGACTCATCTTGTGTGAGTTGTGGGCAGTGTGTAACAGTATGTCCATGTAATGCGTTAATGGAAAAAACAATGCTAGGTGAAGCTGGTTTTATGACGGGATTAAAACCAGATGTGTTAGATCCGATGATTGATTTTGTAAAAGATGTAGAACCAGGATATAGCAGTATTTTAGCAGTTTCAGAAGTGGAATCTGCGATGCGTAAGACGAAGGTTAATAAAACAAAAACCGTTTGTACATTTTGTGGTGTCGGTTGTTCATTCGAAGTATGGACGAAAGACCGGCATATTTTAAAAGTGCAACCTGTTTCAGATGCGCCGGTTAACGGTATTTCCACATGCGTAAAAGGTAAATTTGGATGGGACTTTGTAAATAGTGAAGATCGCATTACAAAACCATTAATTCGTCAAGGAGATATGTTTGTTGAAGCCACTTGGGAAGAGGCTCTTGAGGTGGTTGCATCTAACATGCAACATATTAAATCAGAATATGGCAGTGATGCATTTGGTTTTATTTCTTCTTCGAAAGTAACGAATGAAGAAAACTATCTTATGCAAAAACTAGCCCGTCAAATATATGGAACAAATAACGTAGATAATTGTTCACGTTATTGTCAGTCTCCAGCGACAGACGGTTTATTTAAAACTGTCGGTATGGGCGGGGATGCTGGAACAGTGAAAGATATCGCTGAAGCAGGTCTTGTTATTATTGTTGGTGCAAATCCAACAGAAGGCCATCCTGTACTTGCGACACGTGTAAAACGTGCTCATAAATTACACGAACAAAAATTAATTGTGGCAGACCTTCGCAAACATGAGATGGCAGAGCGAGCGGATTTATTTATTCATCCACGTCAAGGAACGGATTATGTATGGCTTGCTGGTATCACGAAATATATTATTGATCAAGATTGGCATGATAAAAAGTTCATAGCTGAAAATGTAAAGAATTTTGATGAATATAGCAAAATGCTAGAAAAATATACGCTTGATTATACCGAAGAAATTACGGGTATTTCTAAAGCTCAGTTAAAAGAAATGGCTCGTATGGTATATGAAGCAGATGGTACTTGTGTACTTTGGGGAATGGGTGTAACTCAAAATACAGGAGGAAGTACAACTTCAGCAGCAATTTCAAATTTACTGCTTGTTACGGGTAACTACCGTCGTCCTGGTGCAGGTGCATATCCGTTACGAGGACATAATAACGTGCAAGGTGCTTGTGATATGGCAACATTACCAAACTGGCTTCCGGGTTATCAAGCAGTTTCAGATGATACGCTTCGTGCAAAATTTGAAAAAGCATATGGTACTACTATTCCGAAAGCACCAGGTTTAAATAATATCGCAATGTTACTTGCAGCAGACGAAGGAAAACTGCGTGGTATGTATGTCATGGGTGAAGAAATGGCTTTAGTGGATTCGAATGCCAACCATGTGCAACATATTTTAGCGAATTTAGACTTCCTTGTTGTTCAAGATATGTTCTTATCAAAAACAGCTCGTTTTGCTGATGTCATTTTACCGGCGGCGCCAAGTTTAGAAAAAGAAGGAACATTTACGAATACAGAGCGTCGTATTCAAAGGTTGTATGAAGTATTGAAGCCACTTGGTGATTCCAAACCAGATTGGTGGATTTTGCAAAAAGTTGCTCGTGCACTTGGTGGGGATTGGAATTATGAAAACCCAAGTGAAATTATGGATGAAATTGCATCACTTGCCCCGTTATACTCTCAAGCAACGTACGACCGTTTAGAGGGATGGAATAGTTTATGTTGGGGTAGCCATGATGGCAGTGATACACCACTATTATATGTAGACGGATTTAACTTCCCAGATAAACTTGCTCGTCTATCATTAGATGAATGGGTACCACCAGTTATAGCGCCAGATGAGTATGATTTACTTTTAAATAATGGCCGTATGCTAGAGCATTTCCATGAAGGAAATATGACGAATAAGTCGGCTGGAATTTTATCTAAAGTGTCTGAAGTCTTTGTTGAAATTTCACCTGAACTTGCTTTAGAACGCAAAGTTAAAGATGGTGGTCTTGTAGAATTAGCATCACCATTTGGGAAGATTAAAGTACAAGCACTTGTTACAGATCGTGTAACTGGAAATGAGTTATATTTGCCGATGCATGCGACAGTAAATGAAGAGGCAATCAATATTTTAACAGGAACAGCAACCGACATTTATACATGTACACCAGCTTATAAACAAACGATGGTGAAACTGCGCGTATTACGTGAAAAAGGAAATCGTCCATTACCATCTTCAAACCCAAGAGATAAAAAACGTCATCCGCAAAACGGTGTTGAAATTGAGCAAAAATGGCAGCGAAAACAATATGTATCACTTGTGGACCAGAATTAGGGGGCGGAGATAATGGCAAAAGAGATTACTTTAATCAAAAAAAAGGTTGTAACAGAAGAAGAGAAAAAACAGCAATTGGCAGAGGAACTGTTCACTGAGTTAGCGAATAACCGTGAAGCAGTCGAGGAAACAATGCAGTTATTGGCACAATTACAGAAAGCTGGCATTTTAGATGCAGCGATTAGTTTACTTGCTGCAAAGGAAGATGTGTCCAAAATTGCTGTGGAGCAATTAAATCGTGAGCCAGTTAAAAATGCATTAAACAATATGATGGGTGCAGGAGAAGCGTTATCTTCAGTTGACCCAGAAGTAACGAAGCAAATTACATCAAGTTTAGTTACTGGATTGCAATTTGCAACGGATGAATTAAATAGTGGTAAAAAAACGAAGGTAATGGATTTCTTTAAAGTGTTAAAAGATCCAGATATCAATAGAGCCATTACATTCGGTTTTAGCTTTTTGAAAGCATTTGGACAAGGACTAGAGAAAAAATAGAGTAGATGAAAAAAGTGATGGGAAATAGCCATCACTTTTTTCATTGCATGTATAAGAGTGTTCATGTTAAGCGGAATATATTATTATTAAAAAGATGGATTGGAACTGGAAGTATGGAATCCATCTCAAATATCGTTTTAGAATTTGGAGGAATATATGCAACACCGTAAAAAACTATCTATACCAGGAGTAATGGGACATTCCTTTCAAACAGTTAAATTTGCTTTTTGGAATGTATTAACCTTTCAACTTGCTTATAAATTATTAGCAGCGATTGTATTTGTCCCGCTATTTGGGATCATTTTTAATAAGTTATTGTATTTTGGTGGTTATGCAAATGCAACGAATGATGAGTTATTAGCATTTTTAAAAACGCCATACGGCATCTTGGCAATTGTAATTTTGTCATTGTTAGCACTGTTTCTTATCTTTACGGAATTTGCGGTGCTTATTATTATTTCGTATTTCGCTCATAAAAGACAAAAGGTGAAATTACGTCCGATTTTATATAAAACGGTAACGTATTTACCTACTCTTTTCACATATTGCTTACCGGGATTTATTTTATATGCTGTCGTATTATTGCCTCTTTTAAGTAAGGGATATGAAACGGCACTAATTCCGCAAATTCAAATTCCTAACTTTATTACAGGAGAACTGTTTAAGACAACGATGGGACAAGTTGGTTATTACACATTCTTTGCTGTAGTTGCGTATTTGAACCTGCGCTGGATTTTTGTTTTACCTATTGTTGTATTAGAGCAAAAGCCGTTTCGCACAGCAGCGCGTAAAAGTGCAAGGTTAGTAAAAGAAAGCTTTTTGAAAGTACTATTCTTTTTAGTAGGCTTTTTCATTTCAATAGGGATTGTGTATGTTGTATTTTTTGGAATATATTTATTATGTCTATGGGGTGTGTATGAGTTTACGAACCCGCAGGGAACATTTGCATTATTAGCTGAATCAACAATCTCTGTGTTTTTAACGAGTACATTGTATTTATTTAGTTTTATCGTGACACCATTTTATATTATGGCGATTACGCGATTGTATTTACAAAAGGTTCCCGTCGAAGATGTTTTATTAGAAGAAGGATTAGATTATTCGAAAACGAAAGCTGATAAATGTTTCTTCCAAAAACATCGTTGGAAATTTATTGGTGTATATATTGTAGGAATTATTACTGCAGGAATGGTCGTTGCTTTCATTGTAACGTTTATTTCGAATTCGTATAAAGAACCGATTATTATGGCTCATCGTGGTTATATTTCAAAAGGTGTAGAAAATACGAAAGAAGCTGTGCAAGGTGCTATTGATGCAAAGGCAGACTACGCTGAAATAGATGTATTACAAACAAAAGATGGTGAACTAGCAGTTATACATGATTTGAAGTTAAAGCGTCTTGCCAATGCCAATGTGCATGTGTCAGATTTAACGATGGATGAGTTAAGGCAGCTTACTCTTAGCCAAGATGGGTTCACAGGGGAAGTTAGTACATTAGATGAGATTATTAAGCTTTCAAAAAATAAAATAAAACTCAATATAGAAGTGAAGCTTCATGGTGGTGAGAAGGACTTCGTAAATAAAGTACTAAAAACAATTAAAGATAATGACTTTGAGAAACAATGCGTTATTCAAACATTGCATTATCCCCTTATTAAAGAGTTTAAGCGTGCAAATCCAGAGATAAAAGTAGGATATATACTGTATGCGAGTAGAGCTAACTTAAAGAATGTGAAGGCTGATTTTTATGTAGCAGAAGAATACATGTTAAATAAGAAATTAGTAAAAGAAGCAAGAAAGTTAAATAAGCCAATTTACGTATGGACAGTAAATGATATGGAAAGTTTAAAAGGTTATTATAAATTGAACGTAGATGGTATCATTACCGATTATCCTGAATCGGCACGTGAAACAATTAAGATGTTAAAAGAGCAAGAAGCAGAAGAAAGTGATTTGTTCGATAAAATTACGGAAACAACAGATGATTTGTTTTCGAAGTTATTTATAAGTTATCCAGCTGCTGGCTAAATGCTAGCAGCTGTTTTTTTGTGAAAAGAATATATCTCTAAAGTATTGTGTAAAATAATAAGTGTATATGTATACGTGGTTATTTGGGTTTCTTACATTGTTACATTATTGTCAAATAATAAATGATTACTGTTTGTTTGGAGTAAGTATAATAAAAATAGAGTGCTAGATAATGGGGTGACACGGAATACCTAATAGAATCAATGTTTTATATATTTACACTATTCTAAATATATAAACTTTAAAAAAATAGTATGTTAGCGTTTTCATAACTTTTAAGTTATGCTAGAATAAGGACATAAGTTATTAATTATTACAAAAAGAAAAAAGACTTTCTTTTTTCTGTTAATTATAAGGGGGCATTTCATTATGCGTATTGGGGTACCAGCAGAAATTAAAAACAACGAAAACCGTGTGGCAATGACACCAGCAGGTGTTGTACATTTAATTCGTAACCATCACGAAGTATTCATTCAAAAGGGTGCAGGTTTAGGATCTGGTTTCACAGACGCTCAGTATGTTGAAGCAGGAGCGAAAATTGTTGATACAGCTGAAGAAGCTTGGAACATGGAAATGGTTATGAAAGTTAAGGAACCAATTGAAAGCGAATACAAACACTTCAGTGAAGGTTTAATCTTATTCACATACTTACACTTAGCTCCAGAGCCAGAATTAACAAAAGCTTTAATCGAGAAGAAAGTTGTTGCGATTGCATACGAAACAGTACAATTAGACAACCGTTCATTACCATTACTTGCACCTATGAGTGAAGTAGCTGGTCGTATGGCTGCACAAATCGGTGCACAATTCCTTGAGAAAAACAAAGGCGGTAAAGGTATCTTACTTGCAGGTGTTCCAGGAGTTAAACGTGGTAAAGTAACAATTATCGGTGGTGGACAAGCTGGTACAAATGCTGCTAAAATTGCAGTTGGACTAGGTGCGGATGTAACAATCATCGACTTAAGCGCAGAACGTCTTCGTCAATTAGATGACATTTTCGGAAACCAAGTAAAAACTTTAATGTCTAATCCTTACAATATTGCAGAAGCTGTAAAAGAGTCTGATCTTGTAATCGGTGCAGTATTAATCCCAGGTGCAAAAGCGCCAAAACTTGTAACAGAAGAAATGATTAAATCAATGGAACCAGGTTCTGTTGTTGTAGATATCGCGATTGACCAAGGTGGTATTTTCGAAACAACTGACCGTATTACAACTCATGACAACCCA
>NZ_MACI01000018.1 GCF_001884105.1 Bacillus luti
CACGGCGTTGTTCACTATGCAGTTGCTAACATGCCAGGTGCGGTTCCACGTACATCAACTCTTGCATTAACAAACGTAACAGTACCATATGCAGTACAAATTGCGAACAAAGGCTACAAAGAAGCTTGCCTAAGCAACTCTGCATTATTAAAAGGTCTTAACACATTAGATGGCTATGTAACATTCGAAGCAGTTGCAGAAGCTCACGGTGTAGAGTACAAAGGTGCTAAAGAATTATTAGAAACAGCAACAGTATCTTGCTAATAAAAGCATTATACAAAACAAAATCGAACAATATATAAAACAACATGATAAGAGCTAAGAGATAATACCTCTTAGCTCTTCTTGGTAAAAGGGGGCATTCATCGTGGCCAACCTATTTAAAAAGAAATCCGTTACGCAATTGTTAGGGGAAAGTAAAAGTAAAACTTTGACGAAAACGCTAGGGGCATTTGACCTAACAATGCTAGGGATTGGTGCGATAATTGGTACAGGAGTTCTAGTATTAACAGGATTAGTAGCAGCAAGAGATGCTGGTCCAGCAGTTATTTTTTCATTCATGATTGCAGCGATTGTTTGTGGATTTGCAGCTTTATGTTATGCAGAGGTTGCATCTACACTTCCAGTTTCAGGTAGTGTATACACATATTCATATGCAACAATTGGTGAGTTTATTGCCCATTTAATGGGGTGGACATTACTATCTGTATATGTCGTAACAACTGCCGCGGTAGCCGGTGGATGGACGGGTTATTTCAATAACTTAGTGAGTGGATTTGGATTACACATTCCAACAGAGTTGTTAAAGATTCCGTCACAAGGTGGTATCGTGAATTTACCAGCAATCGTTATTACATTAGTTTTAACTTGGTTACTATCAAGAGGTACGAAAGAAAGTAAGCGTGTGAATAACATAATGGTATTAATTAAAATTGGTATTGTTGTCTTATTCATTGCTGTTGGTGCGTTTTATGTACAACCAGAAAACTGGACACCATTTATGCCGTACGGTATTAGCGGAGTCTTTGCCGGAGGAGCAGCAGTATTCTTTGCTTTCTTAGGATTTGATGCATTAGCAACTTCTGCTGAAGAAGTAAAAAATCCACAACGTGATCTACCGATTGGTATTATTGCTTCGTTAGTTATTTGTACAATCATTTACGTTGTAGTTTGTCTCGTTATGACAGGTATGGTTTCTTATAAAGAATTAGATGTACCAGAGGCTATGGCATATGTGTTAGAGGTTGTGGGACAAGATAAAGTAGCAGGTGTAATCGCAGTTGGAGCTGTAATTGGTATTATGGCTGTAATTTTTGCTTACATTTATGCAACGACACGTGTATTCTTCGCGATGAGCCGTGATGGTTTATTACCGAAATCGTTTGCGAAAATTAATAAGAAGACAGAAGCGCCAGTATTCTCAACATGGTTAACAGGTATTGGTAGTGCTCTAATTGCTGGATTTGTCGATTTAAAAGAATTGTCGAATTTAGCGAATATTGGAGCGTTGTTAACATTTGCGATGGTTGGTGTGACGGTTATTATTCTTCGTAAAACACATCCGAATTTACAGCGTGGATTTGTGGTACCGCTTGTACCAACGCTACCTATTATTTCGGTTGCATGTTGTTTATTCTTAATGTTCAACTTGCCACTAACAACATGGATTTACTTCGGTGTTTGGTTAGCAATCGGAGTGGTTGTATACTTTGTTTATTCGAAAAAACATAGTCATTTAAAAGACGATGGAAGTTCGCAGGATAATTTAGAAGAAGCTAATTAAAAGGGATATAAGATAGTAAGCCTTGTGCGTCTAGGGAGCGCGCAAGGCTTTTTCTTTTGTTAAAATAAAGGGGACCTATGTTACTTTGGCGAATTTTGAAGGATTCATTTATTGCTTGAAATGTTTTGATCACAGAAATTAAGATGGTAAATTAGAATTTACTTCGTTAATTGTGGATGGAGTGAAAGTGAATAAAGAGGAGAAGGATGCACAGTAGTTTTCGTGCATCCTTTTTTGTATGAAGAGTATGATAGATGCGGAGAATATTGGTATGTTTATGTTGAAATGTGAACGGAATTGTCAAAAAAATCTTTTGATTTTTATTGACACATATGAATAGGCGCTCATATAATAAAGGTATAAGATATATGAATGATTGTTCATATGTTCAATTAAAGAGGTGAGCTATAATGGCTGAAAATAAAGTAGTAACACCGCAAGAAACTTGTTCTCAAACGGTAATTCATGAAGAAATCGTGGATCAAGTAAAACAAACAATTCCAACTGATGAAAGTTTAAGTAAAGTAGCAGAATTATTTAAAGTATTAGGTGACCGTACACGTACGAGAATATTACATGCATTATTTGAAGCTGAAATGTGCGTTTGTGATTTAGCTTATTTATTAGGAATGACACAATCATCTATTTCGCACCAGCTTCGTGTGCTAAAGCAAGCGAAGCTTGTAAAAAATCGTAAAGAAGGAAAAGTTGTTTATTATTCGTTAGCTGACCAGCACGTAATTCATATCTTCGAGCAAGCGTTTGAACACGTAAACGAGGAAGAATAAATAAGAACGCGAGGAGGGAGATAACGATGGCTGAAGCATTAGTGAAAAAGAAACTGATGTTAGAAGGTTTAGATTGTGCGAACTGTGCAATGAAAATTGAAAAAGGTGTTGGGAATATTGAAGGAGTGAATTCTTGCTCTGTAAATTTCGCAACAAAGACGATGGTTTTAGAAACACCGCAAAATAGAGAGAATGAAGTTGTTACGGAAGCGAAACAACTCGTTACAAAATTAGAGCCACATATTAAAGTACAAGAAGAACAAAAAACAAAATCGGCAAAAGAAGTATTTATATTAGAAGGCTTAGATTGTGCAAATTGTGCAATGAAGATTGAAAATAAGGTAAAGGAAATGCCGTCCGTTTCAGAAGCAACTGTTGATTTCGTATCCAAGAAATTGCGAGTAGAAGTTGTAAATAAAAGAGAAGTAGAAGCAACTATAGAAGACATAACAAATGTTGTTCAAAAGTTAGAGCCGGATGTAAAAGTTGTTCGTGAAGAGAAAACAGGACACGACCACGGGCACAGTCATGATCACGGTGATGGAAATGTGAAAAAGATGATAGGGCGATTAGTAGTCGGTGGAATTTTGACAGGAATTGCTGCCTTAGCTGATTTACCACAAATGATAACAATTCCATTATTCGTCCTTGCGTATTTATTAATAGGTGGAGATATCGTTTGGAGAGCGATAAGAAATATAACTCGCGGCCAAGTGTTCGACGAAAACTTTTTAATGGCAATTGCAACTGTAGGAGCTTTTGCGATTCAGCAATATTCAGAAGCTGTTGCCGTAATGTTATTTTATCAAGTAGGGGAACTATTCCAAAGTATTGCGGTAAATCGTTCTCGAAAATCAATTACGTCATTAATGGACATTCGTCCTGATTATGCGAATGTGAAGATTGGAAATGAAACGAAACAAGTATCACCAGAAGATGTGCACATTGGCGATTATATTATCGTTAAGCCAGGTGAGAAAGTACCATTAGACGGAAAAGTAGTCGAAGGAACATCGATGATGGATACTTCAGCACTAACAGGGGAATCTGTACCACGTGAAGTAGAAGTTGGAAATGATGTATTAAGTGGTTTTGTAAATCAAAATGGTGTATTAACAATTGAAGTGACAAAAGAATTTGGTGAATCTACTGTATCAAAAATTTTAGATTTAGTACAAAATGCAAGTAGCAAAAAAGCACCAACTGAAAACTTTATTACGAAGTTTGCGCGTTATTATACGCCAGTCGTAGTTATTACAGCGGCGATCATGGCGTTTATTCCACCACTTATTTTAGAAGGCGCTACATTCTCAGAGTGGATTTATAGAGCGTTAGTATTCTTAGTTATTTCTTGTCCATGTGCGCTAGTTGTATCAATTCCTCTTGGTTTCTTTGGAGGAATTGGTGGAGCATCTAAAAGTGGTATTTTAGTAAAAGGAAGTAACTATTTAGAAGCATTGAATGATGTGAAG
Organism: Bacillus luti; assembly: GCF_001884105.1. GTDB lineage: Bacteria > Bacillota > Bacilli > Bacillales > Bacillaceae_G > Bacillus_A > Bacillus_A luti. The sequence continues at coordinate 4,044 of NZ_MACI01000018.1, forward strand.
TATATCGTTTTTGATAAAACAGGAACATTAACAAAGGGTGTCTTTAAAGTTACGAAGATGCAGCCGAGTGAAGGTACTACAGCTGAAGAGCTTTTAGAATATGCAGCATTTGCAGAAGTGTATTCAAATCATCCGATTGCACAATCTATTCGAAATGCATACGGAAAATCAATCGATGAAAATAGTATTGAAGACTATAGTGAAATTTCTGGTCATGGTACGGTTGTAAAAGTACAAGGAAAAGAAATTTTTGCAGGTAATGCGAAATTAATGAGAAAAGAAAATATTACATTTAAGCAACCAGAAACAGTAGGTACGCTCGTTCATGTTGCTGTAGATGGTAAATATGCAGGTTATATTGTTATCTCTGATGAGGTAAAAGAGGATTCAAAACAAGCGATTCAAAAGTTAAAAGAACTAGGCATTAAGAAGACGGTCATGTTAACTGGTGATGCAAAACCAGTTGGTGAAGCAGTTGGTAAAGAGTTAGGCTTAGATGAAGTTCATGCAGAGTTGTTACCACAACAAAAAGTAGAAGAAATCGAAAAAATCGATGCAGCGAAGCATGGAAAAGAAAAAGTTGCTTTCGTTGGTGATGGTATTAACGATACGCCAGTATTAGCACGTGCAGACGTTGGTATTGCGATGGGTGGTTTAGGATCCGATGCAGCAATTGAAGCGGCAGACATCGTTATAATGACTGATGAACCTTCGAAAATCGCGACAGCTGTAAAAATTGCAAAACGTACAAGAAGCATTGTATGGCAAAACATTATATTTGCATTAGGTGTTAAAGGGTTAGTTTTATTACTTGGTGCGTTCGGTATTGCAACAATGTGGGAAGCGGTATTCTCAGATGTGGGTGTGACGTTAATTGCAGTATTAAATGCAATGCGTGTATTACGAGTGAAAGATTTATAAAAAAGAGGACGCGGGTTGCGTCCTCTTTTTTATTGGTTATTTTGTTGAAATTGACTCAATAAAATAATACCAAATATTATTTTGTTTTAAAATAACATAATATTAAAATTTACGAATAATATATATTTGTCTTCTTATTTTAATATATTTTCCAAGAAGATACATATAGTATTGAAAAAACAGAGAAGGGGCAACTTCTCTGTTTATTTTTGTATGTTTTTTTCAACTTGTTCTCGAACAGTTTGAATGTAATTCATTTTATGATCCCAACATTCTTGGCTTAAATCGACAGGGTACTCTTCGGGATTTAAAGTTCGCATATATTCTTCCCAAAATAGCGCGAGGCTCTGTTCGTTATATTTTTGAATGTCTAATATGCTTGGTAATTCGTATGTTCGTTTGCCGTTAACGAAAATATCTTTATGCAGTTCACATGCTTCGAAGTTTGTTACGAATTTACTTATATATGTGTGAACCGGATGAAACATTTTTAATCGTTCTTCTTTTCCAGGTTCTTCAGCATCTAATGCAATATAATCGCCTTCAGCATGGTTATTAACTCGGTTGATAATACGGTAAATTCGTTTCAATCCTGGAGTAGTAATCTTTTCTGGATTAGATGAAATTTTAATCGTATCATTTAATGTTCCGTTAGTATCTTCAATCGCAACTAGTTTATAGACGGCTCCTAATGCTGGTTGTTCAAAGGACGTAATTAATTTCGTTCCAACACCCCATACGTCTATTTTTGCGCCTTGAGATTTAAGGTGCATAATCGTGTATTCATCTAAATCGCTAGAAGCAATAATTTTTGTATTTGTAAACCCAGCTTCATCGAGTAGTTTTCTTGCCTTTTTAGATAAATAAGCCATATCGCCACTATCAAGACGAATGCCATAGAAATCGATACGATCTCCGAATTCTTTCGCGACACGAATTGCATTTGGAACACCTGATTTTAAAGTGTCGTATGTATCAACAAGAAATACACACTTTTTATGTGTCTCAGCATATTTTTTAAACGCAACATATTCATCACGATACGCTTGAACGAAAGAATGGGCATGAGTACCGGCTACAGGGATGCCAAAACGTTTTCCGGCACGAACGTTGCTTGTAGATGAAAACCCACCAATAAAGGCCGCTCGTGTACCCCAAAGGGCAGCATCAAACTCATGGGCACGTCTTGTGCCGAACTCTAAAAGTTCATCGTTATTTGCAGCATGCTTCATACGAGCAGCTTTTGTTGCGATTAATGTTTGGTAATTCACAATGTTTAATAGGGCAGTTTCAATAATTTGTGCTTCGCCGAGCGGTGCATCAACACGTAATAAAGGCTCGTTATTAAAAACAACTTCACCTTCTTGCATACTACGAATCGTCCCGGTAAATTTCATATTTTGTAAATAATGAAGAAATTCTTCTTCAAATTGTAATTCTGCTAAATAAGCGATATCGCTTTCGGTAAAACTGAAATTTTCTATGTACTCTACAATTTTCTCAAGACCAGCAAAAACAGCATAACCGTTTTCGAATGGAAGTTTTCGAAAATATAAATCAAACACGGAACGGCGATTATGAATACCGTCTTTCCAATATGTATAAGCCATATTGATTTGATATAAATCTGTATGTAAGGCATAACTATCGTCTTTATAATAAGTCATCGCGAAAACACCTCCATAATTTGGTTATAGTATACCAATTTTTCACCGTTCGTAGCAAAGAAGGAATATTGAAATGAAGTCAAGAGAGAAAAAAATGAAATAATGCATATTTTTTAGAAAATTAGCATTTATCAATTTATATTTCTCTAGATTTTATGTATTATTAGAGTAATGGGGGTAATGAGAATGGAGGAGGACAATGCAACAAACATTAGAAAAAATAGGCAAACAAGTCTTTTACAAACGGCTACAGCAAAAAATGACACAAGAAGAATTATGTCAGGGCATTTGTTCTGTCTCATATTTAAGTAAAATAGAAAATGGAAAGATTGAAGCATCAGAAGAAATTCTACAATTGCTCTGCACAAGGTTAGAAATTGCTGTGACGGATTTGAGAGATGTAGAGGAAGATGTGAAGGGGAAGCTGGATGAATGGTTGAATGCACTCGTCCGTTTGGACAAGGCACAGGTTGAACGTATATATAATGAATTGCAAGAAGACATGCAACATGTTTTAGATTTTGAAATTATAAATTATTATAAACTACTTAATATACGTTATTTACTGATAAAAAGGGACTTTGTGGAAATTTCGGCGGAGTTGGATAAACTTAAGAAGGCATATAAGAAATTTTCGCCTTTTCAGAAGTTGTTGTATACGTATAGTAAGGGATTATTATGCTGTTTACAATATAAGTGGAAAAAAGGATTAAGTTATTTATTAGAGACAGAAATCATGGCAAAAGAGCTGGGATATCATGAGACTGGAATTTATTATAATATCGCCCTTACTTATAGCCATTTGGAAATTCAACATCTTACGTTGCACTTTGCAAATATTGCACTAGAGGCATTTAGGAATGAGTATAAATTCCGGAATGTGATAAACTGCCAAATTCTCATTGCATTAAGTTATGCGGAACAAGGACAATATGAAGAAGCTTTAGGGATGTATGAGAATATACTGAGGGAATCAGAGGCTTTTGCAGATAAAGACGTTCTAATGGCGATCACTTTAAGTAATATCGGGAATATATACTATAAAAAGAAACAATATAATCAAGCGAAAGATTATTATTTAGAGAGTTTGCGACTTCAAAAACAAATAGATTTAAATTATATAGACACATTATATGAAATCGCATTAGCATATATTAAATTAGAGCAGTTTGAAGAAGCGAGAGAGTGGATTGAAAAAGGTATTAGTGCAGCTAAGTCTGAAGAGAGATTTAATACAAAATTGTATTTAATTCTTATGCTTAAATATAAGTATTTTGAAGAAGCGCAAGATTATAAACATTTTTTGGAATTAGAAGCTACTCCATTTTATAAATCAGCGGGCAATAAAATAGAATTGAAGAAAGTATATGTGGAGCTTGCAGAATATTTTTCTAAAGCACTCCAATTTGAGCAAAGTAATCACTATTATAAGTTAGTTATTGAAATGTTAGAAAATCATAAGGAGGATGAAAAATGAAAAAAACATTAGCTGGAATTTTAGCAGTTGCAGTAGTACTTACAATTGTCGGTGGAGTAAATTATACGAGTAAACCAGATACTTATGGATTAGATTCCGGTGTATCACAAACTGTAAATGTATAATATTTAAAAAACCCCTTTCCAATCGGAAAGGGGTTTCTCAATATTTGCCTCCTAAAATTCTACAAAACTTGAGAAAAAAATTAATTGAATTTTTAGTATATTAATAGTGAAAACATAATGCTAATATGAAACTACTCTTTTTCAAAAAAATTTTTTATTAGGGGGAAGGTTCATGAAAAAGAAAAGTTTAGCGTTAGTGTTAGCGACAGGAATGGCAGTTACAACGTTTGGAGGGGCAGGATCTGCATTTGCGGATTCTAAAAATGTGCTCTCTACGAAGAAGTACAATGAGACAGTACAGTCACCTGAGTTTATTTCTGGTGATCTAACTGGAGCGACTGGCAAGAAAGCGGAATCTGTTGTGTTTGATTATTTAAACGCAGCAAAAGGTGATTATAAGTTAGGGGAAAAGAGTGCACAAGATTCTTTCAAAGTGAAACAAGTGAAGAAAGATGCTGTAACTGATTCAACAGTAGTACGTATGCAACAAGTTTATGAAGGAGTACCTGTATGGGGTTCTACTCAAGTAGCTCACGTAAGTAAAGATGGCTCTTTAAAAGTGTTGTCAGGTACAGTTGCGCCTGATTTGGACAAGAAGGAAAAATTGAAAAATAAAAATAAGATTGAAGGCGCAAAAGCGATTGAAATCGCACAGCAAGATTTAGGTGTAACACCGAAATATGAGGTAGAACCAAAAGCGGACTTATATGTATATCAAAACGGTGAAGAAGCAACATATGCATACGTTGTAAATCTAAACTTTTTAGATCCAAGTCCAGGAAACTATTACTATTTCATTGAGGCGGACAGCGGTAAAGTGTTAAATAAATACAATAAACTTGATCACGTAAATGATGATAAGTCACCGGTGAAACAAGATGCTCCTAAACAGGATGCAAAAGCAGCTGGAAAACCTGTAACTGGAACAAATAAAGTAGGAACAGGTAAAGGTGTATTAGGAGATACAAAGTCGCTTAATACAACGTTATCTGGATCTTCTTATTACTTACAAGATAATACGCGCGGAGCAACGATTTTCACTTATGATGCGAAAAATCGTACGACATTACCAGGAACATTATGGGCAGATACAGATAATGTTTTTAATGCAGCGTATGATGCAGCAGCAGTAGACGCTCATTACTATGCGGGTAAAACATATGATTACTATAAAGCTACATTTAACAGAAACTCTATTAATGATGCAGGAGCACCATTAAAATCAACTGTGCATTATGGAAGTAAGTATAATAATGCATTCTGGAATGGCTCACAAATGGTATACGGAGATGGGGATGGTGTAACGTTCACTTCATTATCTGGTGGAATTGATGTAATTGGTCATGAATTAACACATGCTGTTACGGAAAACAGTTCAGATTTAATTTATCAAAATGAATCAGGAGCGCTAAATGAAGCGATTTCCGATATCTTTGGTACGTTAGTAGAGTACTATGATAACCGTAACCCAGATTGGGAGATTGGTGAAGATATTTACACGCCTGGTAAAGCAGGAGATGCGCTGCGCTCTATGAGTGATCCAGCGAAATATGGTGACCCAGACCATTATTCTAAGCGTTACACTGGTACTAGTGATAACGGTGGGGTTCATACGAACAGTGGTATCATTAACAAACAAGCTTATTTATTAGCAAATGGTGGTACGCATTCTGGTGTAACTGTAACTGGCATTGGTAAAGATAAGTTAGGTGCAATTTATTACCGTGCAAATACACAATATTTCACGCAATCTACTACATTTAGCCAAGCTCGTGCTGGTGCAGTACAAGCTGCAGCTGATTTATACGGTGCGACTTCTGCGGAAGTAGCAGCAGTTAAGCAATCATTTAGTGCTGTTGGTATAAACTAAGGCTTTAAGAGAGTATTATTAATAAAATACCTCAAAAATAAAGAAGGAGCATAGGCTCCTTCTTTATTTTTTTCTCCATTTTTTCCACAAATAAAACAATCCAATGCAACCTGCGATTGTTACAATCCACTTTGCTTCATTCGTTCCATTCATGACATGGTAGGCAGAATATACTTCGATTAACAAAGCCGGTATTTTACCTATTGTGCTGGCAATACTGAAGGATAGTAAGGACATTTTGCCTAGAGCGGCAAATAAAGTCACGATACTTGATGGGATGAAAGGTATCAATCGAAACGATAGAACGAGTAGAAAGGCTTCTCTGCCTTCTACATAAAGAAGGCGTTCTACCTTTGGATACTTATTTACTTTGCTGTGAGTGAATTTCTGAAGGCCTATACGATAAATATAAAACGAGATAATAGCCCCTAATGCCTCACCTGCGATCGAAATCATGGTTCCGTTTGTTACACCAAAGAGCTGTATGTTAATAGCGGTCAAAAAAATACTAGGGATAACACCTAAAAGACTGATGATGATGTTGATTAAGATACTAAGTGGAATTGCGATTGAATAATAGTCTGTTAAGAAGTTTTGAATTGTTTCAGCCATTGTTTAAAATCCTTTATCTTTTTTTGCATTACACCATATTTCTATTGTGTAGGCAAGTGCAAATTTACATAATGTAGAAAAACGTTGATAAAACACCATCCTTATACTATATAAGGGTATTAGGTATAAGAAATGAGGGGTATATTTCAAATGTTCAAAAATAACCAAATAACCCTGGATTTAAAGGGTTTGTTTGGTTATTTTAGGAGGAATTCAATTCGGGAAATAATTAGAAAAACATAGGGGTATATTTTAAAAAGGAGGAAAAATAGTGGTTTGATGAAATCGGGTGGTAAATACAGCAAAATAGATAAAGGATTTAAAAAATGGGTATGTTTTTTCGTTGTGAAATTGACTTTTAGTGAAGTTACGATAATAATCATGAAAGAGGTGATATGATGAAACGAATAAATAGTCTTTTCTTGAGTAGTTTATTGGCACTAATGCTGATCTTAAGTGGATGTGCAGGAAAAGAACAAAAAACAGAGAAACAAACAGGGAATCAATCGACATCAGTAGAAAAAATTAGTGATAATATTTTAGATGAAATGGAAGGGCCACCTAAAAATGGTCACACGATTGAAAGACATGTAGGCAAATCAGAAGAAGATTTGAAGAATCGCTTGAAGAACGATAAAGTATCAGCAGCGAGTACATACTATGATAAGGAAACAGCGACGAAAGCTGTAAAAGATAGTTTGAAGCAACATGATAAGGAAATTCAAGAGTGGTTAAAAAATTCTAAAGAGGCTCGTCTCGTATTAAATACAACTCATTCATTCCCAGTTGGAAAAACGGTAATAAAGAAAAACATGAATGTGAAAGACAAGTTAGTAAAAACAGTTACTGTTTTAGCGAGAGATAAGTCAGGAGAATTAGGATATAAGATCATTACTTCTTATCCATCTGACAAATAAGAAGGGGGAGTACATATGTATACGACATTACAATACTTTCTTAAATCGTACTGTACGTTAAGTATTCATGAGGATGAAATAGTGAACGTGATGGAAGAATTTATAGAGCAAGAAGAGGAAGAAATTGTTTTGAAATTGCGTGATGAATTAGTAGCGATGAAAAAAAAGAATGCGTGGGAAGAAGCGTGCGTATTAGCTGCGAAGCAAGGGAATCGTATGTGGTCTTTAGAAGAAACGAAAGACCATCTTGAAGCTTTTTTACTATTATTGCAAAAGAAAAAGGCGTGATCTACTCACGCCTTTTTCTTTTTGGGAATTTGCCTGTTTATTAGCATCTCATTGTTTTGGAGCGCTTTTATATACGCTTTTTGAAATTTGTCCATTTGAGATTACCTCACCGTTTTGTGTTACTTTTTTATACGTTACCGCTGTTATTTTGTCATTAGCTCTACTAATTACTTGAGAAGAAACTTCAACATTTTTACCAGTATTTGTGCCGAAAATACGAGTAGTAATACTACCTCCATTTGAAAATGCTTGAATATAAATATGATTGCCTGTATTGTTTTTAAATTTTAAATCCGGACCATAATCTGCCACTGCTGCATCTTGCCCAAGTGGTAAATAATTTACGGGCATGGAATGATTGCTTCGAGAAACAATTCCTAAATCTGCCCTTAAAGCGGCGCTATATAAAGTACTACTAACTTGGCAAACGCCTCCGCCTGCACTTTGTATAACTTTACCTTCTGAAAATACTGCTGCGGATTTATAACCATGTGCAGCATCCGTTACGCCAACACGGCCATTAAAACTAAATGTTTCATCAGGTGCTACAATAACGCCACTTAAAGTATTAGCTGACTTATTTACGTTAAAGGATTGATTGCCATTACGACCAGCCATTGGAGTCGAGTATTCAGCGATTACTTCTTTAATCCCCATTTTTTGTATATCTTCTGTAGAGCGTTCAGGTTTTATGAGTGTAACTGGTAATGTAACGTCTGATGTACCAGCAGTAATGGCTTTCTTCGTTAAATCAGTTAATGTTCCTTTATCAATTTTTTCTCCATTTTGACTTTGGCTAATATTTACAGTAGAGCCTTCAACATTTAATTCTGCATTAACAGGATTTTTTAATGTTTCATTATATTTATCCTTTATAAAGCTCTCGTAAGTGGTTGTATTTAATTTCGATGTTAATTTATAGTCTCGTTTTAATTCGCCATTCTCAGCTTCTTTACGCATTTTATAGCGATTAATCATATTGCCTTCTTGTTCTTTAAAAATAGTGTCGACAATTTCTTTTTCGTTATATTCCACACCTAATTCTTTCCATATATATGTTTGTTTAGTATCTTGGGATACGTAGTTAAGGGATTTTTGATCTAATTCATTCACCTTTTTACTAATAATAGCTTGAATATCTGTTTTATTTTTTCCATCAAGAGAAATACCTTCAAATGTAGTGTTTGGTAATGCGGTAGTATTTAATTGGTTATTTAATGTGGATACATATTGATATCCACTAATACCACCTACACAAAGTAATATGCCACCCGCGATAGCGGAACCGATTAGTATTTTACTTTTCTTCATTTATTTCCCCCCAGAAAAATTGGTATAAATATATGTATTACATTTTTTGTATAAAAATGATGAAAATAACAGTATGTATGTCCTAGTATACTATTATTTTCACTATGTGTGTAATGTTTTTATAAAAAACGTTACACTGTTGTAATAATTGTCTCTTTTTGTCACAATATGCGTGAAAAATATGTTGAAAATTATAATAAAAAGGCTGTCTAGAAAGATCTAGCAGCCTTTTTATTATAATTTTTTATGCTCATTTTTATTCGTAACACCGAGATGTTCTTGAAGGGTTGTCGATATATCATTGACGCTTTTTTCGTTAGGAACGTAATAATAAATACCATCTATATATTTATCAGTACCTTCTACTTGTAATTTGTCCATTTTTAAATTTGAATCCATTGAATTTTTGGCAATTGCCATCATATCATCAAAAGTTAAATTTGTTTTTAAGTCTTTGTCGACAGCATCTAGTAGGCCGCCAATTTTATTAATTGAATTAAGGGATAGTGCTTTTTCAGCAATTGCTTCTAAAACAAGCTGTTGTCGTTGACCGCGCATATAATCACTATCGATATGACGAGTTCTAGCTAATGCAAGGGCTTCTTCTCCATTTAAATGTTGACGTCCTTTTTTTAGATGAATTGCATCTGCTTCGTCTTTACTATTTTGTTCTGTGAACTCAACTGGTACGTCGACAGTAATACCACCAAGGGAATCGACAATTTTAATAAAGGATGTAAAGTTGAATTTTACATAGTAGTCAACTGGAACATCTAAAAAATTCTCTACTGTATCAATTGTGCTATCTACACCACCGAATACATGTGCGTGTGTAATTTTATCATATTTATCACGCGATTTAATGTAAACACGTGAGTCACGTGGAATGCTGACAAGTTTAACGGATTTATCGCTTTTGTTAATTGTTGCAAGTAACAATGCATCTGTACGAGTTGCTTTCCCATAATTTTTTTCCCTAATATCACTTTCATCTACACCCATAATAAGTACAGAAATGTTATCAGTCATAGGTTTAACAGCTTTTTCACGTTTGCTGGATTTATCTCCGCGACCTAGTTCAGCATAAGCATTACTTAAAACAGATTTTGCTTTACTGTATATATGGAAGGAGTAGCCTCCTGCTCCCAGTGCTACAATTAGCAACGGAATAAGAAGGAGCCAAAGTAGGCGTTTTTTCTTTGAGCGTCCTTTTTTGGCTCGTGTATCTTTGTTCATGTCGGATTTCATCATTTTTTCTCCTTTAAAACTATCAAAGTGTATACATCTAAAAGCGTATTCAAACACATAAAAAATATTGTACGCTAAATAAAAGCGATTGTACATGTATAAAAAATAGACGTCTTGATTATTTATAAGACATCTATTCGTTATTGTATACAAAAGATAGGGATAAGAAAATGATAAAATTTTACCTAATTACAGCATAATGCTTACGATAATCGCAGATAAAATACTAACGAGAGTAGCTCCATATAGTAATTTTAAACCAAATCGTGCAACGACGTTCCCTTGTTCTTCGTTTAATCCTTTTACCGCACCTGAAATAATTCCAATGGAAGAGAAATTGGCAAAAGAAACGAGGAAGACGGAAATTATACCAACTGTGCGGGGAGAAAGGCTATTGGAAATTTTACTAAGATCTATCATGGCTACAAATTCATTTGTTACAAGTTTCGTGGCCATAATGCTACCAGCGGTGACAATCTCAGAACTTGGTACACCAATCAGGAATGCAACAGGAGCAAATACATAACCGATTAATTGTTGGAAAGTAATGCCGAATATAATGAGGAATAGGTCGTTAATACAACTCATTAATGCGACGAATCCGATGAGCATAGCACCAACGACAATGGCTACACGAAAACCATCAAGAATGTATTCTCCAAGCATTTCAAAAAAACTTTGCTTTTCACCCTTTATTTCCAAAATATCTTCGTCATCTTTTACGTCGTAAGGATTAATGATGAGTACGATAATAAAGCCACTAAATAAATTAAGAACGAGTGCGGTTACTACATATTTAGGTTCAATCATTGTCATATAGGCACCTACGATAGACATAGATACTGTTGACATAGCAGAGGCGCAAAGTGTATAAAGACGGTGCTTTGGAATTTGAGCTAATTGTTTTTTAACCGTAATAAAAACTTCTGATTGGCCGACAATGGCAGAGGCGATAGCGTTGTAAGATTCTAACTTCCCAAGACCATTTATTTTACTCAGAAAGTAACCAATCCAACGAATGAAAAATGGTAGTATTTTAAAGTGTTGTAATATACCAATTAAGACAGAGATAAAGACAATTGGTAATAATACAGTGAGGAAAAATGGCATTTCACCTTTATTTGCAAGACCACCAAATACGAAGTTTATACCATCAGCAGCGTAATCGAGTAGCTTTGTAAATAGACTGGAAATGATTCTAATAAGTATGAGACCGATTTCTGTATTTAATAATAAATAGGTTAAAATTAACTGTATAATAAGCATGATAAAAATTGGTTTAAATTTAATGTGTTTCTTATTATTGCTAGCAATATAAGCGAGTAAGAAAACAACAATCAGTCCGACGAAAAAAGTAATAAATTTCATAATAAGCCCCCTAAAAGAAATATTCTGCTATATATGTTTTTCATTTCAAGGGAGAATATGCATCTTTGGTAAAGAAAGGAATCGAGAGACCATGAATATATGTAGAGTACATCATGTTGCAATTATTTGTTCGAATTATGAGGTATCAAAGGATTTTTACACTAGAATATTAGGCTTTAAAGCATTAAATGAAGTATATAGAAAGGAACGAGACTCTTATAAGTTAGATTTATGTGTGGGAGAAGAGTATCAAATCGAGTTATTTTCATTTCCAACTCCTCCTGGGCGACCAAGTTTTCCAGAAGCAGCTGGGCTTAGACATTTAGCATTTGCTGTTACAAATATAGAGGAAGCTGTAAACCATTTAAAGCAATGCGGCGTGGAGACTGAAGCGATACGTATTGATGAAATCACGGATAAAAAATTCGTCTTTTTCCAAGACCCTGATGGCTTGCCTTTAGAATTGTATGAGAGCTGAAAATTGGTGAATTTTATATAGGGTTGCTTTCAAATAAATGAAGAAACTAAAGTGAAACTTCTTTTTAAAAGGAGGTGTAACTTTAGCTAAGAAAGCTAAAGAACATATGTGGATATTTTAAAATTATTGATGGTAGCCATTCTTATTGGGTTAACAGCCTTTTTTGTGGCTGTTGAGTTTGCAATTATTAAGGTGCGTAGTAGTCGTATTGATCAACTCGTCAGTGAAAAAAAACGAGGAGCATTAGCGGCGAAAAAAGTAACTTCAAATTTAGATGAGTATTTATCAGCATGTCAGTTAGGGATTACAATTACTGCTTTAGGGCTCGGGTGGTTAGGGGAGCCAACCATTAAACATCTACTCGAGCCGTTATTTTTAAAATTACATTTATCTCCTACAGTTTCCAGTACAGTTTCGTTTATTATTGCCTTTGCAGTAATTACATTTTTACATGTTGTCATTGGCGAACTTGCTCCGAAGACGTTTGCTATACAAAAAGCAGAGCAGGTTAGCTTATTATTATCAAAGCCACTTATTTATTTTTACCGAGTTATGTATCCATTTATTTGGGCTTTAAATGGTTCAGCAAGGCTTGTAACAGGGTTATTTGGTTTGCATCCGGCCTCTGAACACGAAGTAGCTCATTCAGAGGAAGAACTTAGATTAATCTTATCTGAAAGTTATGAGAGTGGTGAGATTAATCAACGAGAATTCAAATACGTAAATAACATTTTTGAATTTGATAATAGGGTTGCAAAGGAAATTATGGTGCCTCGTACGGAAGTTGTAGGCTTATATGAAGATGAACCGTTTGAAACACATATTAAAGTAATCGCACAAGAAAAGTACACGAGATATCCTGTATTTGGCGAAGATAAAGATGAAATTGTTGGAATGGTTAATGTAAAGGATTTGTTTATTCGTTATATGGATGGCAATCAAGATGAGGAATGCTCAATTACACCATATACACGTCCAGTTATTGAAGTGTTGGAAAATATACCTATTCATGATTTGCTATTACAAATGCAAAGAAGACACATTCCATTAGCTGTATTATATGATGAATATGGTGGTACAGCAGGGATTGTTACGTTAGAAGATATTTTAGAAGAAATTGTTGGAGAAATCCGAGATGAATATGATGAAGATGAACACCCACCGATAGAACATATTAGTGAAGGGTGTAAGATTGTAGAGGGAAAAGTGCTTATTAGCGAAGTAAATGATTTATTGGGCATACACTTAATCGCTGATGATGTAGATACAATTGGTGGTTGGATTATGGTACAAAAACAAATCGTTGCTGAAGGGGATGTTATTGAGAAACACGGTTTTTATTTTAAAGTCCTTGAAAAGGATATGCATCAAATTAAGCGAGTGGAAATAAAGAAAGTAGAAGAATGAATTTCTATAAACTTTAATAAAAAGGATATATAGAAAAATAAATGTTTGCGCTTTCAAAATAGGTACTATATAGTGAAGGTGGATACTGAAAAATTCTTCTGAGTGATACTCGTATATTTAGAGAGCGAATTTTTTAGATAAGGATTTAGAATGAAAAGTATAGGTGATGAAAATGATAGCAACGAAGGATATACGTATCGAAAAAGACTTTTTAGGTGAGAAGGAAGTACCGAGTGTAGCTTATTATGGTGTACAAACATTACGCGCCGTGGAAAACTTCCCAATTACAGGATATCGTATTCATCCGTCACTCATTACAGCAATGGCGATTGTGAAAAAAGCGGCGGCACTTGCGAATATGGATACGGGTTACTTATCTAAAGATATTGGACACGAAATTGCAGAAGCAGCACAAGAAATTGTTGATGGAAAGTTCCACGATCAATTTATCGTAGACCCGATTCAGGGCGGGGCGGGGACTTCCATTAATATGAATACGAATGAAGTAATTGCTAATAGAGCACTAGAACGTATGGGATACGAAAAAGGTGAGTATGCGAAAATTAGCCCAAACACTCATGTGAACATGGCTCAATCAACAAATGATGCATTTCCAACGGGGATTCATATTGCAACTCTTATGATGTTAGAAGAACTTCTTATTACAATGGAAGAACTTCATTCTGCTTTCCGTGAAAAAGCAAAAGAGTTTGATCATGTCATTAAAATGGGGCGTACGCATTTACAAGATGCAGTTCCGATTCGCCTTGGACAAGAGTTTGAAGCATATAGCCGCGTACTTGAGCGTGATATAAAAAGAATTAAACAGTCTCGTCAACATCTATATGAAGTAAATATGGGGGCGACAGCTGTTGGGACTGGATTAAATGCAAATCCTATGTATATTGAACAAGTAGTTAAACACTTACGAGTGTTTAGTGGATTCCCACTTGTTGGTGCAGAGCATTTAGTTGATGCAACGCAAAATACAGATGCATATACAGAAGTATCTGCAGCGCTAAAAGTATGTATGATGAATATGTCTAAAATTGCAAATGATCTTCGCATTATGGCGTCTGGACCACGTGTTGGATTAGCTGAAATTCAATTACCAGCTCGTCAACCAGGTTCATCAATTATGCCAGGGAAAGTAAATCCGGTTATGGCAGAAGTAATTAACCAAGTTGCTTTCCAAGTAATTGGAAATGATCATACAATTTGCTTAGCGTCAGAAGCAGGACAATTAGAGTTAAACGTAATGGAGCCTGTACTTGTATTTAATTTAATTCAATCTATCAGTATTATGAATAATGGATTCCGTGTATTCCGTGAATATTGTATTAAAGGAATTACAGCTAATGAAGAATTGCTGAAGCAATATGTTGAGAAAAGTGTTGGAATTATTACGGCAGTTAACCCTCATATTGGTTATGAAGCAGCATCTCGCATTGCGCGTGAAGCAATTGAAACAGGAAAATCTGTTAGGGAGTTATGTTTAGAACATGGTGTACTGACAGAAGAAGAATTGGATATTATTTTAGATCCATTCGAAATGACGCATCCTGAAATTGCTGGAGCTTCTTTATTAAAGAATAAGAAAATGTAATACGAAAAACACCGATCCATTTGGATCGGTGTTTTATTTTTAAAAGATATTAAATACAGCGTTTAATTGAAGTAAGCTAATAACAGCTAAGAAAATTAAGCTATATTTCATTGCTGTTTTAAATAGAGCAGATTCTTTACCAACTAGTCCAACTGCTGCACAAGCAACTGCTACAGATTGTGGTGAAACCATTTTTGCCATTGTACCACCTACTACGTTTAAGGCAACGAGTGTAGAAGGAACGATGTTTAACTGGTCTGCAGTTACTGCTTGCAGTGGTGCGAATAATGAACCACTTGATACTACTGAACCTGTAATGAATACGCCAATCCATCCTAAGATTGGAGAAAGAACTGGGAACGCATTACCAGTAGAAGAGAATGCAAGTCCAAGTGTAGATGACATACCAGAGTAGTTCTCTACGTAAGCTAAAGCGATAACACTACAAATTGTATATACTGGAGCTTTTAATTCTTTTATTGTTTCGATCATTAATTCTTTAACCATCTTACCTTTTACACGGTAAACGATAAGTGAAACGATAATTGCTAGTACGATCGCAGTAGTTGTAGAAGAGAATACATCGAATTTGAAAATCGCTGCGAAAGGTGTATCTGCTTTTGTAATAGGTGTAGTTTTCATAACCATATTATGAAGACCAGGGAACTGAATGTTAAATACTAAGTTTGCTAGTGCACCATCCGGAGCAAATAAAGCTTTAATCGGTTTTAAATTAAAGACTGTTACGAATGCAGTTAAGAATACGAATGGAGACCAAGCATATAAAATTTGATTGAATGTATGAGATTCTTTTTCTTCCTGTTTTTCTTCTTTAGCAGAAGATTTTGGTTGCCAAACACGTAAGAATAAAGCAAGAGCAACCATACTTACAACTGCTGCGAAAATATTAGTAAGTTCTGCACCTAAGAAGTAAGTTACAAGGAACTGAGTGATTGCGAAAGAAACACCACTTACAAGAATACCTTGCCAAGTTTCTTTAATACCTTTAATTCCATCGACCATTGAAACAAGTAAGAAAGGTAAAATAATGCTAATGAAAGGTAAAATAAGAACAGTTTGACGACCAATAGTTAATGCATCAAGTTCAGTTAATTGTGCTGGTACTGTAACTGGAATACCCATAGCACCCATTGCGCCACCAGCGATGTTAGCTACTAAACAAATACCTGCTGCTTTTAATGGATTAAAGCCCATACCTACAAGTAAGGCAGCTGTGATAGCAACTGGAACCCCTAGACCAGCTGCACCTTCTAAGAAAGCACCGAAAGAATAAGCGATTAATAATACTTGTAAACGTTGATCATTTGTAATGCTTGAAATACTATCACGAATGACATTGAATTGCTCTGTTTTAACAGTTAATTTATAAAGGAAAATTGCTGCGATAACGATAGTACAAATTGGATAAAACCCAGATAAAATACCGAATCCGGCAGATGCTACAGCTACTGTTGCTGGCATTTTATAAACAAATATAGCAAGAATAATAGCGACAATCACACTATAAAGCCCAGCGATGTAACTTTTCATTTTGAGTCCCATTAAACAAATGATGAAACAGAAAATTGGAAGTGCTGCGATTAGTGCAGATAACCAAATGTTGTTTAATGGGTCATAAATTTGTGTCCAAGTACTCATAATAATGACAACTCCTATCTATTTATATGTGAAGAAATTCACATTATTTGTGAAACTATTCACAATCAACTTACATGCTTAGTATATTCTCCTTCAACACTATTGTCAACGTAAAAAAGTATAATTATTCCATAATAGTGTTAAAAGTAACATTTTGTTCATAAAGTAGACAAAACCCACACTGATTAAAGCTTCACTTTATAATTGGATAGATGGCACGTATCTGTTTGATCTAACAGGAGAGGTGTATGTATTTAATAGGAAGTTTTGAACAGCAATCAATCAATTGATTACAATACTAATTGAAATAACAAGTATTTATTTTTTTTTATTACGCTATCATTTTTTACTGAAAATACCTTTTATCGTAACAAAAAGGTTAAGTATGGTTCAATCACTTTACGAAAGGTTATCAATTATAGACGGTATTTTACAATATCGTTACTATACGTTTCAATGAAGTGAAAATATAACAAAAAGCCTGATAAAACAACATTTGTAAGCAAAGTATTCATAGCCCTTTGTTTTGCTTTTTCGTTATATCATATAGTATAATATTCAAAATCAGCAGGGATTTTTCCTGAACTCTTTGTTGATGAAAGTGGAAAAAATTTTCAGCGTTCTAGGTTGATAAAGTTATGTCGTAACAGGAAATATAAGAACAGATATATAAATAAATAAAAAGAAAATAAAAACGAAAACGAAAACGAGGGGAACTTTATGAGCCAAAATCAATTTGAATGTCATATTTCAGAAGAAGATGTACAAATGTTAAGAGCGTTAGCGCATCCATTACGTCTACGCCTAGTAATGGAATTAATGCAACGTGGAACTTGTAATGTAACGCAATTGCAGGAAGTATTAGAAATCCCACAATCAACGGTTTCACAACATTTAACGAAATTAAAGCAAAATAAAGTAGTACGCTTTGAAAGACGAGGATTAGAAGTGTATTATCAAATTCATAATGATAAAGTAAGTGAAGTAGTGAAAACATTATTTTCTTAAAATTTGAATATTATGGAAAAAGACGTGTGGAATATACGTCTTTTTTTATTTGGAAGAAAAGACTATTCATCAACATACTGCTTTATCGAATATATTCTAAAGGGAAAAGAAAAGATAGAAAGGAGTGTAGTAAGTAAAAGGAGGGATAACAGAATGGACGTAAAACGTGTACAACAAATCTTATCTTCTTCAAGTAGAGTTGATGTTACATATGAGGGTGTACCAGTATGGATTGAGAGTTGTGATGAGCAGAGAGGGATTGCTCAAGTGTATGATGTATCTAATCCAGGAGAAAGCGTTCACGTGGACGTGACGGCTTTAGAAGAGAAGTAATAGAAAAGACGCTTCTAATTTTAGAAGCGTCTTTTTTATTTGTTATTCCATCATACTTGCAACTTTTTTAGAGCAGAGAAGAAGTACAAATCCTAGGACGATAACGATAATACCAATACTTGCAAATACTTCAAGATAGCCTAATGATTGTGTAAAGGAAGCAAGTTTACCAGCTAACCAGTTAGCCATACCTGAACCAGCTAACCATACACCCATTAGTAATGATGCTAATTTAACAGGTGCAATTGCACTTACCATTGATAGACCGATTGGTGATAAGAATAGTTCGCCAATTGTATGGAACATATAAGTGATAACGATGAATAATAAGTTTGCTTTAACAGTTATATCAGCTTCACTACTTCCAGTTTTTAGAACCGCTAATGTTAAAACAAGGTAACCTATACCTAGTAAAATCATACCAAATGCCATTTTTGTTGGTATTTTTAAATCGCCACGCTTTGATTTAGAAAGTTTTAACCATAGCATAGATACGAATGGTGCAAGTAGTACGATGAACGCTGGATTAACGGATTGGAACCAAGATGTTGGAACTTCCCATCCAAAAATTGTACGATCAACAAATTTATCTGTATAAAGTGTTAAAGAACTACCAGCTTGTTCAAAGCCTGCCCAGAAGAATACTACGAAACAAGTTAAAATTACAATTGCCCAAGTGCGATTTTTTTCTTGTTTTGTTAAAGGTTTCTTTTCGATTGCAGGTTGATTTTTTGTTTTTTTACCAACAACTGTTGTTCCTGCTGTACCAAGGTAGCGAGGAGCTAATAAGTTGAAAACAATTTGTCCAATAATCATACCGATACAAGCTGCTAAGAATCCGTATTTATATCCCATAACCATAACGCCATCAACGCTTGTTTTAAAGAAATCTTCTGCTAAAAATCCACAAATAAGTGGAGCGAAGAAAGCACCTACGTTAATACCCATATAGAAGATAGTAAATGCACTGTCACGACGTGAATCATTTTCGTTATACAATTCACCTAACAGTGTAGAAATATTTGGTTTGAAGAATCCATTACCAATAACTAATAGTACTAATCCAAGGAATAGTCCTGTTTTTGTATTCATGGAGAATAGTACAAAGTTACCAATCGCCATAATAATTCCGCCGAGAGTAATGGCATGACGTCTCGTAATATAATGATCAGTTAGCCATCCGCCTATAATTGGCATGAAATATACTGCCGCTGTAAAAGTACCATATAATTGCACTGCGAATGCCTTATCAAATCCTAATCCGCCACTAACGGCAGCTGTTGTTAAATAAAGAACTAAAAGGCCACGCATTCCATAATAACTAAATCTTTCCCACATTTCTGTTAAGAACAACAAATATAATCCTGGTGGATGTTTTTTTGGTGATTGTTGTTCCCCAGCTTTTTCTAATTTTAAAGCTGCATCCATTTTTGTTTCCCCCTAATCCTGTATAACGGATATTTATGTAATTATTTTAATTCACAAAATATTTAGAAGTCAATAGAATTATATGGAAATAGAAAGAAAATTTCTAAAAAAGTTCTATTTTTCTTCAACCGTTACTGTATTTTTCCCTGAAAACTATATAATAAGCGTTTTCAAATGTAATAATTGAATTCTAAAAGAAAATAAAATAATGATTAATCAGAAAATTTAGATTAAAATATTTATTCTGATATAGAGAAAATATATTTTATTTACTTTTTTAATATAACATATTGGGAATAAAAATACAAAACGAAATAATATGACATTTACGTGAAATAGAAAATAACCAGCTCCATAGAAGGGGAGCTGGTTAGAAACATATTATTTAACAAATCGTTTTTCGATATCATCTAATAGTAAGTTAGCAGCCATTACACCACCAGCTGTATTCCAAATAACATCGTCAACTTTGTATGCTTTACCATTTTTCACTGCATTTAAATTTTTAAATAGAGGATCATTGATATATTCTT
Organism: Bacillus luti; assembly: GCF_001884105.1. GTDB lineage: Bacteria > Bacillota > Bacilli > Bacillales > Bacillaceae_G > Bacillus_A > Bacillus_A luti. The sequence continues at coordinate 24,300 of NZ_MACI01000018.1, forward strand.
TTTCTAGTTCAGATCCTTTTTTCTCATTGCCTTTATCGAATGTGAAATAGAATAATACATCGCCATCCATTGCAGAAATACGCTCTTTAGATACGTTACGCTCTGCAAAATCATCTTTGTTTTGATCTCCAGGACGTTTAAATCCAAGCTCTTTTAAAATAACACCAGAGAATGTATCACCGTGATAAATACGAACATCACCAGGCATGAAGCGAACCATAGAGATTTCTTGATTAACTTTATCACCAAGTTTTCCTTGTAAGTCTTTTGTACGTTTTTCGTAATCAGTTAAAACCTTTTGACCTTCTTTTTCTTTATTCAATGCTTTTGCATAAAATTTGAAGTTATCTTTCCATTCACCACGTAATGTTTCAGAGAACACGGTAGGTGCGATTGCTTTTAGTTGCTCGTACACTTTTTCGTGGCGCATTTTGTTCCCGATAATTAAGTCTGGTTTTAAAGAAGCGATTGTTTCAACATTTACTTGTCCTTCATCACCAACAACTTTTACATCTTTCATTTTATCTTTAATATGTGGATACCAAGGATCACCAGTCCAAGATTTTACAGCCCCAACGGGTTTCACACCTAATTCCAGTAAAGCTTCAGTTCCTTCATTTGTTAAAATGACTACACGTTTTGGATCAGCAGGAACTTCTGTTTTACCCATAGCATGTTCCACAGTAATCATTTCTTTTTTAGTATTTTCTTTTGTTTCTTCTTTCGTATTTGACTTTCCACAAGCGCTTAAAAGTAGTGAAAAGGCTAGTAAAAATACAAATACTGTAAACGATTTCTTTTGCATGAATTTCATTATGTACCCCCTACATACTGAGAAGTTTTTTCAATAGCAAGCATGATATTAAGCCTTTATCTTTTGATTGTCAATATATACGGTTGAAAATAATTCTCATTTCCGTTGACAATGAGAATTAAGTTGAAATACACTTACAACGTATCATTATACATTGAAGGGGAAACGCTGCATGTTATTAAAAACAAATCAAGCAAAATGGATTGGATTATTTGTTGGGATCATTGCAGTCATTACTTGTATTTGGGGAAGTATTATTTTCGGATATACAAATACGAGTTGGAAATTAGCGTTAGATGCTTTTTTCCATTTTAATGGTTCCAATGAACATATTATTATTCAAAATGTGCGTCTTCCAAGGGCGTTAATTGCAGCTAGTGTTGGTGCTAGTTTAGCCATTGCAGGTTGTCTTATGCAAACTTTAACGAAGAATCCGCTTGCTTCTCCAGATTTTATTGGATTAAATTCAGGTGCTGCTTTCTTCATAGTTGTAGCAATTGTTATTTTTTCCGTGACATCATTATCAGCTTTCACGTGGATTGCTTTTTTAGGGGCAGCAGTTGCAGCTGTACTTGTATTTGCTTCTAGTTCTTTAGGAAAAGAAGGGACAACGCCTCTTAAGTTAACATTAGCAGGGGTCGCAATTAGTGCGTTATTTTCATCATTAACACAAGGATTACTTGTGTTAAATGAAAAGGCGCTTGAAGAAGTATTATTTTGGCTTGCTGGATCTGTGCAAGGAAGAAAGTTAGAAATTTTACAATCTGTATTCCCATATTTATTAATAGGCTGGATTGCATCTATTATGATGGCAGGGAAAGTAAATACATTGATGATGGGGGAAGACGTCGCGAAAGGACTTGGACAGCGAACAATTTTAATGAAATCATTCGTGTTACTTATTATTGTATTGTTGTCTGGTGGTTCAGTTGCGGTTGCTGGCCCAATTGGATTTATTGGAATTATTACTCCTCATTTTGCCAGATTTCTTGTTGGGGTCGACCATAGATGGAGGGTACCTTATAGCGGATTGTTAGGTGCAATACTACTTATCTTGGCCGATATAGCAGCAAGATATGTTATTATGCCACAAGAAGTGCCAGTAGGGGTTATGACAGCATTTATCGGGGCCCCATTCTTTATTTATATTGCACGTAAGAGAGGGCTTAGCAAATGAAGAAGTATATCCCGTTTCGTATAGGAAAAGACGGATTCTCGTTTTTAATGTATAAACGAGCTTGTATCGTCTTAGTGAGTTTACTAGTTGTTTTAATAGGATTATTTTTTGCGAGTGCAGGCATGGGGGATATGAAAATTGCTCCTTATGATGTATGGCAAGCGATTACTGGAAATGGCGATGCAATGTCAAATATGGTTGTAAATAAGTTTCGTATGCCGCGTATTTTAATTGCCATCCTTGTAGGAATTGCACTTGCTGTAGCAGGATGTATTTTACAAGGACTCGTTCGAAACCCGCTTGCTTCTCCGGATATCATCGGAATTACAGGTGGTGCAAGCGTAGCAGTTGTACTCTTTTTAGCTATATTTAGTGATAAAAACAATGCACTAACAGTAAGCATTCATTATATGCCGCTAGCAGCTTTTGCTGGGGCAACAATTGTTGCGTTTTTTGTATATTTATTTGCATGGAAAAATGATGGATTATCACCGATTAGCCTTGTTTTAATTGGTGTTGGCTTTTGGGCATTAACGAAAGCAGCAACAACTTTATTTATGTTGCTAGCACCAATTTATCAAGCTAGCCAAGCGAATGTATGGATTACAGGTACGGTTTATGGCTCCTCATGGCAAAATGTTATGATACTCGCGCCTTGGGTTCTCATTTTAACGACCATATCATTCATCGCTGCGAGACATTTAAATGCACAAGAGCTAGGGGATGATATAGCAGTCGGACTGGGTGTTCCTTTAACGAAGTCGCGTGTATTTATGTTATTACTTAGTACAGCATTAATTGGTGGAGCAGTTGCTTTTGCCGGAGGAATTGGATTTGTCGGTTTAATGGCACCTCATATTTCACGAAGATTAGTTGGTTCATTCTATGGTGCATTGCTTCCAGTTGCGGCAATTGTCGGGGCAATTCTAGTACTTGCTGCAGATTTAATTGGGCGCACAGTTTTCACACCACTTGAAATTCCTGCAGGTGTATTTACATCAGCAATCGGTGCACCTTATTTTATTTATTTACTTTATAAAAGTCGGAATTCATAAAGGGAGATGAATATGCAAAAAGCATTGGAGACGAAACGCTTAACGTTGTCTTATGGTGAAACAATTATTATTGATGAGCTGAACTTAGAAATTCCAAAAGGGGAAATCACAATCTTTATCGGTTCTAATGGTTGTGGAAAATCAACTTTATTACGTTCACTAGCTAGATTATTAAAGCCGACAACTGGTGACATTTTGTTAGATAATCAAGCAATTCAAAGTATGCAAACGAAGCAAATTGCTCGTCAAATGGCGATTTTACCGCAAGGGCCGCAAGCACCAGAAGGACTTACAGTCTTGCAACTTGTAAAACAAGGGCGCTATCCGTATCAAACATGGCTGAAACAATGGTCAGAAAAAGATGAGGAAATGGTACAGAAAGCACTCGCAGCAACAGGTATGACAGAATTTGCTGAGCGTGATGTGCATGCTCTTTCAGGCGGGCAACGTCAACGTGCTTGGATTGCAATGACGCTTGCACAAGATACAGATATTATTTTACTGGATGAGCCAACTACATATTTAGATATGACTCATCAAATTGAAGTACTAGATTTATTATTCGAATTAAATGAAACAGAACAAAGAACAATTGTTATGGTATTACACGACTTAAATTTAGCATGTCGCTATGCAGATAACATTGTAGCAATTCAAGATAAACAAATATATGCACAAGGTAAGCCTGAAGAAGTGGTAGACGAGAAGCTAGTACGTGATGTATTCCGAATGGAGTGTCAAATCAGTACGGATCCATTATTTGGGACGCCACTTTGTATCCCACATGGAAAAGGAAGACGCGTACGTAAAGAGGTTGCTCAAGCAATAAGATAATGAAAAAGACGATGAGGGTTCATCGTCTTTTTTATTTTTGGCAAGAGAATAAGAGGAAGAGGGGAATTCGTAAACGTCGTTCGTACTCTTCTTCATTTTGGAAATAGGCTTTATTTGGTGTAGCTTCTTTTAGGTTTGTAATGGTAAAACCAGCTTGTTGTAACAATGTAAAATACTCTTCCGTTGTACGATGGTATTTAATAACTTCTTGCTCAATCCAAGGCTCAACGCGTTTTCCCATTTTAAAATAATCATCGACGAGCCAGCTTGTTCTTTTCCCGCTCGTTTGTAAGCTTTCAAATGAAGAGGTAATAATAGGATGTTGAACGCTAAAAGTAAAGGCCCCATTTGTTTTTAAAGTTTCGTACACATTTTGAAAAATGATAGGAAGATGTTCAATATAATGTAAGGCGAGTCTAGATGTTACTAAATCAAAAATAGCAGGAGGGTATGTGTAGTCTTTGAGGTTTAAAAAATGGACGGTGCCATTTTTATTTTTTAGTTGTTTTTTAGCTTTTTCATACATAAGTTCGGAGCCTTCAATACCAGTGTAAGAGTGGCAGCCTTTTTCTAATAACTCCTCACCGAATTTAGCGTCGCCGCAGCCTAAATCAAGGATTTGTTTTCCTTTCACATCACCAATGAGTTGAAAGAAGGCTGGTTTTTCAAGTGACTCATTTGGGCTATTTTCTCGGTATCTTCGTTTCATATATTGTTTAAAAAATGCTTCGTTATTATATACATCAGATTCAGTAAATGCCATGATTGAAGCCCCCTTAAATATTTTTTTTATTCTATCAAATATGAAAAGTAAAAGATAGATTTCTTGTAATGAATCATTTATAATTTAAAGTTGTAAGCGGTTACTTTAAACTATTTTTCTATAATAAATTCTGAAAACGTGTTAAGCTAGTAGAGGGATTATTAGAACTATTAAGACAATAATTCGCTTACATGAACGATGGGAGGCTTCACGATGTCTAGTAAAACACTTGCGAAATTTTTAGAAGAAAATTTAGAGGATTTAAAATCAAAGGGGCTTTATAACGTAATTGATCCGCTTGAGAGTTCAAATGGACCGATTATTACAATTGGCGGAAAAGAATATATTAACTTATCTTCAAACAACTATCTTGGATTAGCGACAGATAGCCGTTTGCAAGAAGCAGCAATTGGTGCTATTCATAAGTACGGTGTTGGAGCAGGAGCTGTTCGTACAATTAACGGTACTTTAGATTTGCATATTAAATTGGAAGAAACAATTGCGAAGTTTAAACATACAGAAGCAGCGATTGCTTATCAATCGGGATTCAACTGTAATATGGCAGCGATTTCAGCTGTTATGGACAAAAATGATGCGATTCTTTCAGATGAATTAAATCACGCATCTATTATTGATGGTAGTCGTCTATCAAAAGCAAAAATTATTGTGTATAAGCATTCTGATATGGAAGATTTACGCCAAAAAGCAATTGCGGCGAAAGAATCAGGTCTTTACAATAAATTAATGGTAATTACAGACGGTGTCTTCTCAATGGATGGAGATGTTGCAAAACTACCAGAGATTGTTGAGATTGCAGAAGAATTAGATTTAATGACATACGTAGATGATGCACACGGTTCAGGTGTACTTGGAAAAGGTGCGGGAACTGTAAAGCATTTCGGTCTGTCTGATAAAGTTGATTTCCAAATTGGTACATTATCAAAAGCAATTGGGGTAATTGGTGGATATGTAGCAGGGAAACAAAACTTAATTGACTGGTTAAAAGTTCGTTCACGTCCATTCTTATTCTCTACAGCATTAACACCGGCTGATGCAGCAGCTTGCATGAGATCAATTGAGATCTTAATGGAAAGCACAGAATTGCACGATCGTTTATGGGAAAATGGCCGCTATTTAAAGCAAGGATTAAAAGAACTTGGCTTTAACATAGGGGAAAGTGAAACGCCAATTACACCTTGTATTATTGGTGACGAAGTATTAACACAAGAATTTAGTAAACGTCTAAATGAAGAGGGCGTATATGCAAAATCTATCGTGTTCCCAACTGTAGCAAAAGGAACGGGACGTGTTCGTAATATGCCTACAGCAGCTCATACGAAAGAAATGTTAGATGAAGCAATTCGTAAGTATGAAAAAGTAGGGAAAGAAATGGGCATCATTTAAGTAAGGGCATCTTTTGAATAGCTTGCAAATGAGGAGTGGGGAAAATGAAAAAAATTCTAGTAACCGGTTCTTTAGGGCAAATTGGTTCTGAACTAGTAATGAAACTTCGTGATGTATACGGTGCATCAAATGTTATTGCAACAGATATTCGTGAAACAGATAGTGAAGTAGTAACGTCTGGTCCATTTGAAACGTTAGATGTAACAGATGGACAAAAACTACATGATATCGCAAAGCGTAATGAAGTAGATACAATTATTCATTTAGCAGCTTTACTTTCAGCAACGGCGGAAAAAAATCCGCTATTTGCATGGAATTTAAATATGGGCGGACTTGTAAATGCGTTAGAAGCAGCTCGTGAATTAAACTGTAAGTTTTTCACGCCAAGTTCTATTGGTGCATTCGGTCCATCAACGCCGAAAGATAATACGCCACAAGATACAATTCAGCGTCCTACTACGATGTATGGGGTAAACAAAGTAGCAGGAGAATTACTATGTGATTATTATCATCAAAAGTTTGGCGTTGATACGCGCGGTGTACGTTTCCCTGGTTTAATTTCTTACGTAGCTCCTCCAGGAGGCGGAACAACTGATTATGCAGTTGAAATTTATTATGAGGCGATTAAAAAAGGCACATACACCTCATACATTGCAGAAGGAACATACATGGATATGATGTATATGCCAGATGCTTTACAAGCGATCATTTCATTAATGGAAGCTGATCCAAGTAAGTTAGTGCATAGAAATGCATTTAATATTACAGCAATGAGCTTTGAGCCAGAGCAAATCGCAGCAGCAATTCGTAAACACATCCCGACGTTTACAATGGATTACGCTGTAGATCCTGCTCGTCAAACAATCGCTGATAGCTGGCCAAACTCTATTGATGCAACAGCGGCAATGAAAGAGTGGGGCTTTAAAGCAGAATACGATTTAGACAAAATGACAACTGACATGCTAGCGAAGTTAAAAAAAAAGCTCGCAGCTGAGTTAGTGATGAATTAATAGGAAGGGTCGATTCTTAGGGATCGGCTCTTAATTATTTTAGGAAGGGAGAAAAGCAACATGCAAAGAGTTGATGTTGTATATGCACTAATACATAATGAAGAAATAGATAAAATATTAATGGTACATAATGTAGAACAAAATGTTTGGTCATTGCCAGGCGGGGCTGTGGAAAAAGGTGAAATATTAGAGGAAGCACTAATAAGAGAAGTGAAAGAAGAGACAGGCTTAACTGCTGTGGCAGGTGAAGTTGTTGCATTAAATGAGAAGTTTTTTGAGAAAAAAGGCCATCATGCACTACTTTTTACATTCCGAGCGAAAGTAGTAACAGGTGAGTTTTGTGTAGAAGATGAAGGCGAAATTTCCGCAATTGAATGGGTAGATAAAAAAATCGCAAATGAGCGATTCCCATTCTACGATGGAGGATTCGAATCGTTATTAAAAGTAGCCATTCCATACAAGTTTCAGCCAGAAACAAAGTGATTAAAATAAAAAAACAGGAGCGCAAGGCTCCTGTTTTTCTATTCAATCGTCTTCAGTAATAACTTTTTCAATAGTGGTTTAATCTTCAATCGTAAATCTTCAGCGTGATTTGCAACTAAGAAGTGATGGTTATAAATGTTCTTCATTAATTGATACGTTGCTTCTTTCGCTTCGCCTTCTTCGATGAAGATTCCGATTACTTCCATACCACTTTTACGAGCAAGTTTGACAGCTTCGTGCGTATCTAAAATACCGTCTTGTTGATAGTCGAGCGCGGAAGGCTCACCGTCTGTGAAGACAAGTAAGAATTTATGCTTTTCTGGTCTTTTCGCAAGCTTTTCAGAAACGATACGAATAATATATCCGTCGCGATTATCTTCTTCTTCACGAAGTTGCATAATTTCTGGACCAACGTTTGGTAGCGTTGAGTTTTTGTAATTTACAACTTCATGGATAACGTTCGGTTTATCTTCAGGTTTAGCACTAGAAGCATCTTCCCAAAATCCACTAATAGCGTGCGGGATTTTTAAAGATTTTAAAGCCTCATGGAATAGTACAACACTTTTTTTCGTTTCTTCCATTTTGTTATACATAGAACCAGAGCAGTCCACTAGTAATTGGAATGCAACGTCGAGCTCTTGTGATTCTTGCCCTTTTTTATAAAACATGCGTGGTTGCTTTTCAGTATAAATACGAAGGAATTTCTTACGAAGTCTTCCATAATATTTATCACTGTTTGCGTTTGTTTTATTTTCAATTGTTTTTTCGATAATTTTCTTTAATTCTTTTACATCTTTATTAACGACTGATTTGATAGCTTGGTAATCTTTTTTCTCGTCAGGATTTGGTTTACGTGCTTCTTTAAATGTATGAGAAGCGCCAGTGTTATACTTACCGTATGCACCGTCGTTTTGGCTAGAAGCGTGTGAAGCTCTTGCTTCTTCTGTGTCAGCACCATCAAAGTTAGATTGTGTACTTTTTTGAGAAGTACCTTGTACGGAACCTAAGGCTTGATCGCCATCTTCCGATTCACGAGCAGTATCACCCATCATATTTGTCTTTGTTCCGCTTTCTAATTCAAAGCGTAAAAAGTTCTCGTTTTCATTGTTTTTATTTTCACGGTGCCATGTTGAGAAGCTTTCATCCATTTTGTTTTTATTTTCATCGTCATCTATGAGCTGCGTATCATCATTTGCTAAATCTTCGACGCGGCAGTTTTTTTCGTCTGCAATGACAGATAAATAAAGCGGTGCATGACCGAAATAGTTGTTAAGCATATCACTTTCAAGAAGCTCCTCTAAGCGATAGCGAATTTTCTCAACGATATACATAATATCTTCTGTATTACGTGCTTGGAATGTTTCATGCAAAATAGTTTCAATGTGCTCGAAATATTCATTATTAAACATTTCATATTTATCGCTCGTTAATGAAAGGTAACAGAGACAAAATAGACGATCACCATGATAGTTACGAACACGGTTTATTTCATTTTGTGAGCCGAAGTAATTGCGGTACATTTCTTTTCGGCGTCTAAAAATATGCTTTGTGCCAGGGCGTAAGCTTTTTACGATTTCCTCAACGCGTAAATCTTCTAATAGAACAAATAATTGTGTTAAAAACTTTTTTAGGGGCGATTCTTGTAATTCAATCGCATAAGAACGAATTAAAGTCATGTCCGAGTAATGTTTATTACCAAGTGCTTTTAAGAACACTTCGCTTTTTAATCCGATTACTGTATCTTCTTCTTTTCGATCATCCCAAAAGTGACTAATGACAACTTTCTTTTCAATTTCGTCGTAGTATGCTTTATAGCCATATTCAAGATAGGCATCGTCTTCCTTTAGAAGGGCATACATTAAGTTTTCCATTTGTAGAAAAAGCGACGCATCAATTTTTTTGTCACTAAAAATTTGTCTCATGAATTATCCCTCAAAGAAATAACTTTCTGCTAATTCACGGACAGTCATTTGTTCTGTTTCATCATTTAATTTTGCAATAATGCTTCTTTCAATAGCGCGCATAACAGGAATATATACACCTAAATCACATGCGTCGATAATACCACGGATACTTGCTGCTTCTTCACTTACACGTCCATCGTGAGCTAAAGGCATAAGGTCGCTTGCAAATGCAACGAACTTTTCAATTGTTGCAGTGTCTTTTAATTTTGATTCTGCTAATAATAATTCTTTTAATGTGTCGCCTTGGATGTAAGGAACTTCAATAATAACGAAACGGTTTTTTAATGCTTCGTTCAGTTCGCTTGTCCCAACGTAGCCTTCATTTATCGCAGCGATTACACGATACTCGTCATCACCGTATACGACTTCTTGTGTAAAAGGATTTGTAATCATTTTACGGTAATCTAATGCACCGTGAAGAAGTGGCAACGTTTCAGGTTTTGCCATATTGATTTCATCAATATATAGGAAATGACCGTTCTGCATTGCTTTCATAAGAGGGCCGTTAACGAAGGTAACTTCAGATGCGCCATCTTTTGTGTGCAATGTGTTGTATCCTAAAATACCTTCTACATCTAGGTCAACAGAACAGTTAATGCTATGCATTGGTTTTTGGAATAAAGAAGAAAGAGTTTCCGCTAGTACTGTTTTCCCACTACCAGTCGGTCCTTTTAATAGAATGTTTTTTCCAAGAAGAAGAGCTGTAATAGCGTCTTCAATAATACTGTTATCAGACGCTTTATATATTTTTGTACCGATTAAATGTGCATTTTCACCAGCTTTTTGTTTATTCTTTTCGTGAATTGTAGAAAGCTGCTGTTTTAAATCAGCATGTATATGAAATTGTTCTAACATGTATTTCCCACCTAACATTATTTTCATAAAGCAATACATCTTATGATAACTTGTTTTAATATGGTATGCAAAGAAAAGGAGAGGGACAAATATAAAAGAAAAAGCAATCAATAGTACACTGATTGCTTATAGTAAAGGAGAAATGAGTCGCATGAAAGACTCTAATATTCGTTTTTTTATACTTCTTTTTTGGAAAGCGTTCCATTTAATTTCAGTGGAATGCTTAAAGTCTTCTTCAAAATCACGTTTAATATCATGAACAGTTTCTGACTCATAAAGAACACCAATAATTTCATAATTTAATTCAAAGCTGCGTACATCCATATTTGCTGTTCCAATTGTCGCGACTTTATCATCTACGAGTACAATTTTTGCGTGCATAAAACCATCTTTATAACTGTAGATGGAAGCACCAGCTTTTAAAAGTGGAGTGAAATAGGATTGCGATGCTTGATCGCTAATGATGCTATCACTTTTACCTGGGTATAAAATGCGTACATCTATGCCGGAAATCGCACTTAAGCGTAATAATGTTAAAGTTTCTTGGTCTGGAATAAAGTATGGTGTAGCGATCCAAATAGATTTTTTGGCAGATCCCATAACAGCTAGTAATGTATTACGAATACTTTTATCATCTGAACTTGGTCCGCTCGCTACAATTTGTACAGCACCGTCTGCATTCAAAATTTCTTTACCTGGGAAGTATTCTCTATTCATAAATTGCTCCCAAGAATAAGTATTCAACCCGCTAGAAGCATAGAGCCAGTCTTCTAGGAAGATTGCTTGTAATTTATATAACGCTTTTCCTTCTATTTTTAAATGACTGTCACGCCAAACTGGGAATTTTTTTGAACGGCCAAGATATTCGTCACCGACGTTGAGCCCGCCAGTAAAACCAATTTCTCCATCCACAATGACGATTTTACGATGGTTACGATAATTGACTGTTTCAAGTAACCAAGCTGAAAAAATAGGGTCAAATTCTACAATTTCAATACCAGATTCTTTCATAGGTTGTAAAAATCGTCTTCTTAAAGTATTACTTCCAAGTCCATCATAAAGGAAGCGTACAATAACACCAGCTTTAGCTTTTTTTATTAACGCATCTCGAACTTTTGTACCAATCTCATCAGATTTATAAATATAGTATTGAATATGTATGTGATGTTTTGCCTGCTCGATAGCTTGCAAAATCTCTGAGAATGTTTGATCTCCGTTTGTTAAAAGTTGTGTAGTTGTTCTATCTGCGGCAGGACCGCCTCCAAATTTTTGCACGACTTCTGTTAAATGTAAGGAACGTTCATGTAATGGGACTGTGAGTGATAATTCTAGTCTTCTTCCTTCTAAAATTTCACGGAATAATTTTCTTTGTTCTTCTGAGCGATGGAGATGCTTTTTTCTTCTCCAGCGGCTACGACCGAAAATAGAGTATAAAAGTACACCGACAATCGGTAGAAGCGCTAATACTAAAAACCAAGCTAATGTACTTTGGGGAGACCTATTTTCGATAAAAATAACAAATGAAATCCCTACGATTGTAATAGACCATAGGGCACCAACAAATGTATATAGCGAGATAGCCGATATATCTAAAAGTAAGAGAACGATAGATACAATTGTAAATACTAATAATAATTGAACGATAGGTTTCTTCATTTTTATATAATTCCTCTAATCTTCCTTGAATATAGACTTTTTAAATAAGAGATGTAATGTGACATCTTTATTATAAAGTGTTTTTTATTTTTTACAAAATATAGGTATTTCCCTATACTTTCCGCATTTGTCCTACATACAGTATCTTATTACGTCTTTATATAGAAAAGGGGGATGAATACAATGTATGGTCGTCCAATCGGAGGATTTGGTCACGGCGGTGGTTTTGGGCATGGAGGCTTCCAGGGTGTTTTTGGACACTCGCCGTTTTTTGGCGGAGGTTTCTTTCCTGGATTTGTAGCAGGTGCATTACTAAGCCCTGGTTTTGGTTATGGGGGATATAGTTATCCGTATTACCAGGATTATTCTTACTATACAGGTTATCAACAAGATCCATATTATTCATACAACACCTATTAAGGTGAGGAAATTGAAAAGGAGAGGGGAAAATGAACTATATAGAACATAACGGTTTGTATTATCGTAATCATCATGGAGGGCACCATAATCACGGCGGACATAATCATCATGGTGGACACAATCATTATGATCATCATCATCATCATCATCATCACGGTGGTGGATGGGGCTGGGGAGGTGGCTCTTGGGGTGGCGGATTTTTCCCTGGAAGTTTTGCAGGAGGCGTGTTAGGCGGGCTTACAGCAGGTGCATTAACCGGTGCAACAAGTGGAGGCTATTATCCAGCGCCGTACCCGGTAACATATCCAGCGCCATATCCAGCACCATACCCAAGTTATCAGCAAATACCATACCAGTATTAAACTAAAAAAGAGGTGAACCTCTTTTTTTAGTTTAATAATGTATTTATTTATAAAATACTTCCAAAATAAAGGTGAAAATATGTTAATATTTTGTTATTGTAATTCAAAAACGTATATACCAATTTAGATTTTTATATCATTATTCGTGAATAGTTGTATAGTATGTTTGAACTTCTATTCTGATGTGTAAGGAATGGACGTTAAATATAAGCGGAATTAGTAAGAAATAGGTTTTGAAAAGAGCGAGTTAAAGGAACGTAAGAGAATGAGTGCAATATAATAAGGAAAGAAAATTAAAGAGATGAAAAGCTACTACTTATAATTGAAACGGTATTATATTGCTTTTTATTACAAATAATATTATGTTATTTTAATCGACCTATTTAAAACTATTGTTTATGTAAAGGTCTATTATGAGAAAATGAAATATCTCTATTTCTATGAAGAGAAACAAGTTGTGTTTTAGTCAGATAGGAAGCAAGGAGAGATGAGCATGCTAGAACAAAGAGATCATGCATTGTATGACTCTTCATTGCGAGATTTAAAGATGGCATTAGATGAGTCTTCAATTGTTGCAATTACAGATCGAAAAGGTCTTATTACATATGTAAACGATAAGTTTTGTGAAATATCTAAATATACAAGAGAAGAGCTAATAGGAAAAGATCATCGTATTTTAAATTCAGGATATCATCCGAAAGCATTTTTTCAAATACTATGGAAGCGTATTTCGAATGGAAAAGTTTGGACAGGAGAAATTCGAAATCAAGCAAAAGATGGTACATATTATTGGGTTAAAACAACAATTGTTCCATTTTTAAACGAAAAAGGAGAGCCATATCAGTTTATTGCGATCCGAAATGATATTAGTAGTAGAAAAGAAGCAGAACAAAGATTGCGGTTAAGCGAAAGTCGTTATAGAGAACTTGCATACCATGATGCGTTAACAAGTTTACCAAATCGTTTACAGTTAATTACGACTGTAAATAAGATGATTGTAGAGAAAATAGAATTTGGTATGATTTACTTTGATTTAGATCGTTTTAAATTAGTGAATGATACGTTAGGTCATATGATAGGAGATTTACTTTTAAGTGAAGTCGCTTCACGCTTGCATTATGTGTTAGGCGAGAAAGATGTTCTGGCTAGGCTTGGTGGAGATGAATTTGTACTGTTAACCAAAAAACATACACAAGATGAGATGAGGCAGCTAGCGACATCTGTATTGTCATGTTTTCAGGCACCATTTATGCTGGAAGGTCACGAAGTATACATTTCAGCTAGTCTAGGGCTTTGTTCTTATCCACAAGATGGACAAGATGTGGAAACACTATTGAAAAATTCGGATTTAGCTATGTATAGTGCGAAAGAACAGGGTAGGAACGCGGCGTGTTTCTTTACAGATGAGTTACGTGCCAAAATAAATCGTAGAATGAAGATTGAGTTTGCTTTGCAAAAGGCAATTCGTGATGAAGAATTAGATGTGGCGCTGCAACCTATCATTGATTTGAAAACGAAGAAATATACTGGTGTTGAGGCTTTAGCACGTTGTTCGACAGAAGAAGGACCTATTTCACCAGGCGAATTTATTCCAGTAGCTGAAGAATCTGGTCTTATTATAAAATTAGGAGACTGGGTGTTAGAAAAATCATGCCGCTTGTTTAAAACATTACCAGAGTATGAAGAAGGATTAAAATTATCGGTTAATTTATCGATACAACAATTAATGCAAAAGCGTTTTATTTTGTCTGTACGTAGTATTTTAAGAAGAACAGGTTTTCCACCGAATCGTTTAATTTTAGAAATAACGGAAAGTATTGCTGTTCGCCATTTTGATTATATTATCGCTACATTACAAGAAATCAGAAGTATGGGCATTTTAATTGCTTTAGATGATTTCGGAACTGGTTATTCTTCTTTATATTATTTAAAGCAACTACCACTTGATATCGTGAAAATTGATCGTAATTTTATTCGTGAATTTCATTATGAACACGCGCAACCAGAGCGTACAATTGTAAAATCTGTTATTGAAATTGCTCATAGTTTAAATTTAGCAGTAGTTGCTGAAGGGGTAGAAAACGTAGAACAAGAAAGTTTACTTCAATCCATGGGCTGTGATTATGTACAAGGATTTTATTATGCGAAACCTTTATCTGTAGGAGAGTTAAAAGAAAAGTTAATTACAGATTTTTAATAAAAAAGAGAAGCTAGAAGCTTCTCTTTTTTAATTTGTTTTTTGTGAGTCTCTCATTAGTATTGGGTAAAGAATCAGACCTAATATAAACAACCCAATTCCTAAGAAGAACGTTTTTAAATCAGCAGTTCCCGTTTTGATAACCCAAATGGAGTATACCAATGCCAATATAGTAATGATTCCATCTTTTACTCGAGAGCCAGGCATTATATCGTACGTTTCTCCTGTAATAACTAATTTTAATTGGTACAGGGTAGAAACAAGGTATGGAATTAAATATGCTAATGTTGCTACAACGATAGCGAAATTATAAGCTTCTGATACAGTACCAGAAATCGTTGAGAATAAGAAAATTTGCGTCATCACATTTGTAATAAATAATGATTTTGAAGGACTACCTTTTTTATTTGTTTTTGCGAACAATTTAGGGAAAAGTCCATTTTTTGCTGCCTGGTAAGGTACTTCTGAACTCACAACGATCCAGCCCACTGTAGATCCAAATAAAGATACAAGTGCAAGTAAAGCCATGATGTAGGCACCTTTATTGCCAATTGCTAAATTTAATGCGTCTACTAATGGTTTTTGAGATTCTTTTAAAGCATCTTGCGGAAGAGCTCCCATTGTAAGTAAAGTAATTGACATGTAAATAAGAAGGGCAATGATTAAGCCGAAAATCGTAGCCTTTTTTACATCGCGCTGAGATTTTGCACGATTTGAAAGCATTACAGCAGACTCAATACCGATAAATGCCCAAAGTGTTGCGATAGCAGCTGAATTAATTTGTCCACCTAACGAGATGGATTGTCCTGCCTCATTCATAAATGTTTGACCGTCTCCGAAATTAGAAGCATTGAAAATGAATAATGTGATTACAATAAACATTGTAAATCCAATAATTTTTGCGATAGTAGCAAGAAGGTTCATATTACCAGCCTGGTCAATATTTTGAGAAAGAATATATTGAATTCCCCATAACATAAGGCTACATACGAGGAAAGTTAATCCTTTTCCAAGTTCGAGTGAAAATCCGTTCGTTGAAAAGAGAATTTGCTTACTTTGTAAAACTGGAAAGAATGTTGATAAATATCCAGCAAAGGAAATAATAACAGATGCTGTTGCAGCCCAGTTCGCAGCCCAATATCCCCATGCCATACTATATCCTGCAACTTTACCCGCCTTTTTTGAAGGGAACATCGCTTGAGCATAGCTTTGTGGCCCTGCTTTTAATTCTGGTTTTCGGATTGCTAAATTTCCAAATACGAGTGCGATCATAAATACGCCAAGCCCTGTAATACTCCATGCGAGTGTAGAACCCATTGGACCTGATACATGTGCTAAATTTGCTGGGAGCATAAATACGCCACCGCCAACCATATTCCCAATAACAAAAGCTGTTAAAATCCATAATCCCCATTTTTTCGTTTCCATTTTTGTTAACTCCTTTGTAGTAAGTTTTGCTTAAACATCATTTTTTACTAGCTTTTTGGCAATAAAAAAAGAGCCATGTAGATAAAAAATACCTACATGGCTCTTCGCCTAACGTAGGTACAACGGGAATAACCCTTGTACCTACGCGTAATTTTTCCGCTAGGTTTCAAGGGTTACGTATGATGATGATGTTTTTGTGCAAATGTAACTACAATTGTTGTATAAGTAAGCATAGTTCTTTGCTCCCTTTCTCCTCTGATTTTGAAATTAGTATACTACATGCTTTTTTGAATGAAAAGAAAAATATAAAAATTTTTATAAAAATACGTTTTAGAGATTAAATATTTATCTTTATTTTTCCTATACTGGAAAATAAGTGAGAGATTGGCAGAAGAGTGTAGCATGGTATAATACATATAGAATTAGAAGGTGACAAGGGGCTATTGTAGATGATGAGTAAGTATGAACAAATTTATACAGAAATCAGTAATTCTATTGATAATAAGCAATTAAAAGAGGGATGCAAAATCCCATCAGAAACTGAATTAATGAAGCAGTATGAGGCAAGCCGAGGTACTGTAAGAAAAGCAGTAGATTTATTGCAAGAGCGTGGATATGTGCAAAAAATTCATGGAAAAGGTGTTTTTGTATTAAAGCGAAAAAATATTGAATTCAACTTTGGTGGTATTGTAAGTTTCCAAGAAGAAAATGAACGTTTAGGACGTCATTGTATTACAGATGTCGTAGAAATGGATAAAATAAAAGCTACGAAAGATGTAGCAAAGTTATTAAACGTGAAAGAAAAAACAGAAATAGATCATATTAAACGAGTGCGAAATATTGATGGAGAAAAAGTAATTTTAGATATCAATCATTTTGTATCTGAGTTTATTCCAGGGTTAACGAAAGAAATTGCAACAGCATCAATTTATAAATACATTGAGAAAGAATTAGGGCTACATATTAGCTATTCGCAGAGGGTAATTGAAGTGCAGCCGTGTACAGAGGATGACAGAAAGTATTTAGATTTAAATGGAACAGACTATGTTGTCGTTGTGAAAAACTTTACGCATTTATATGATGGAAGTCAGTTTGAATATACAGAATCACGCCACCGTTTAGATATTTTTCATTTTTCGGATGTGGCACGGAGGAAGTAAAGAGGTGGAACAAAATATTGTTTCACCTCTTTTTTTTATAAAAAAACACAAACTCGTATATACGAGTGTTGACTAACTTATATATACGAGTTAATATGTAAGTGTAAACGGTATCAAAAAAAGAAAAGAGGGACGGGAACATGGGGAAAGACTATCGTAAAACAGCAGAGGAAGTGTTGCAGTATATTGGTGGAAAAGACAATATCGAACAAGCTGCGCACTGTGTAACGAGGCTCCGTATCGCTTTAAAGGATGAAAGTAAAATAGATAATGATAAATTACAGTCTGTTGCATTAGTGAAAGGAGCGTTTCATAACGCTGGGATATTTCAAGTTGTAATCGGTCCAGGAGATGTTGATCGAGTATATGCCGAATTGATAACGCTTGCAGGTATGAAAGAAGCGACAGTAGCTGATGTAAAAGATTCTGGAAACCAAAAGTTAAATCCAGCTCAAAAGTTTGTAAAAGTATTTTCAGATGTATTTATGCCGATATTACCAGCAATCGTAACAGCTGGTTTACTAATGGGAATTAACAATCTATTAGGGGCGAAGGACTTATTTTTTGAAGGCAAAAATTTATTAGATGTGTATCCAAACTTAAGTGGGCTTTGGGATTTAATTAATATGATGGCGAATACAGCATTCGTATTCTTACCAGCACTTGTCGGTTGGTCAGCAACGAAGCGTTTTGGTGGTAGTCCGATACTCGGGATTGTTATGGGATTAATGCTTGTGCATCCAGCCCTATTAAACGCGTGGGATTATGGAAAAGCAGCGACTGGTTTAGACGGGCAAAAGATTGAGTACTTCGATATTTTAGGATTATTTCAAATTGAAAAGGTAGGGTATCAAGGACAAATCTTGCCGGTCTTAGTAGCAGCATTCGTATTAAGTAAAGTGGAAATCTTCTTAAAGAAACATGTACCAAATGCAATTCAATTACTAGTCGTACCAATTACAACGATTGTCGTAACAGGTGTGTTAGCATTAGGGATTATTGGTCCAGTTACACGTCATATTGGAGATTTATTAACAGCTGGATTAGTAGGTGTATATGAAACAGTACCAGTAGTTGGAGCAATATTGTTTGGAGCATTGTATGCACCACTTGTAATTACAGGTATGCATCATATGTTTATTGCTATCGATTTACAATTAATTGCACAGCACGGTGGTACATTCATTTGGCCAATGATTGCCCTTTCTAACATTGCACAAGGTAGTGCGGCACTTGCGATGTTCTGGATTTCTAAAAATCAAAATGATAAAAGCATGGCATCGACATCAGCAATCTCAGCATATTTCGGTATTACAGAGCCAGCTATGTTTGGTGTGAACTTACGAAATAAATTTCCGTTTTATGCAGCAATTATAGGATCGGCTGTGGCAGCAATATTCATTACGTTAAATGGTGTATTAGCACCTGCTATCGGAATTGGCGGATTACCAGCATTTATTTCTATCATTCCGAAATCGATTCCAATGTTTATTGTCGGAATGATTATCGCAGTTGTAATCCCATTTACGTTAACGTGGTTATTTGCAAAACGAGTGAAACAGAAGTAGGAGGAAGTTAAACATGAAGGATTGGCATAAAAGTGTAGTCTATCAAATTTATCCGAAGAGCTTTAATAGCTATTACAATAAAGAAACCGGTGATATAAAAGGGGTTACAGAGAAACTAGATTACTTAAAAGAACTCGGAGTAGATTATATTTGGTTAACACCGATATACGAATCACCACAACATGATAATGGATACGATGTAAGTGATTATTACAGTATTGATCCATCTTACGGAACGATGGGAGAGTTTGAAGAGCTTTTAGAAGAAGCGAAAGCACGCAACATTGAAATTATGCTAGACATCGTTGTAAACCATAGTTCGACGGAGCATAAGTGGTTTAAGAAAGCGAAGGAAGATAAAAATAGTCCATATCGTAATTACTATATTTGGCGTGATGAAAAAAATAATTGGCAGTCTAAGTTTGGTGGGTCTGCTTGGAAATATGATGAGAAGACTAAGCAATATTTTTTACATCTATTTGATGAGACACAAGCGGATTTAAATTGGGAGAATGAAAAACTTCGTGAAGAAGTATATGATATGATGCGCTTTTGGCTTGAGAAAGGGGTAACTGGATTCCGATTAGATGTTATTAATTTAATTTCAAAAGATCAACAGTTCTTAAATGATGACGGAAGTACGGCGACAAGTGATGGCCGTAAATATTATACAGATGGTCCGCGTGTTCATGAATATTTACAAGAGATGAACCGAAATGTGTTTGAAGGGAAAGATGTAATTACAGTTGGAGAAATGTCATCTACGACAATTGATAATTGTATTAAATATTCAAACCCTGAGCGCAATGAATTAAGTATGACGTTTAGTTTCCATCATTTAAAAGTAGATTATCCAAATGGTGATAAGTGGACGAAGGCTGAGTTTGATTTTATTAAATTAAAAGAGATTATGTCTAATTGGCAAATTGAAATGCAAAAGGGCGGGGGATGGAATGCATTATTCTGGTGTAATCATGACCAGCCTCGTATTGTGTCACGCTTTGGTAATGATGGAAAGTACCGAAATGAATCTGTAAAAATGTTAGCAACGGCTATGCATATGTTGCAAGGCACACCTTACATTTATCAAGGCGAAGAAATCGGTATGACGAATCCTAATTTTGAGTCTATCGAACAATATCGTGATGTGGAATCGTTAAATATATATGATATAAAACAAGAAGAAGGCTTATCTAAAGAAGAGATTATAGGAATTTTAAAACAAAAATCTCGTGACAATTCGCGTACTCCGATGCAGTGGAATGAAGAGGTGAACAGTGGTTTTACAACAAGTACACCTTGGATTTCAGTTGCTGAGAATTATAAAGAGATTAATGTAGAAAAAGCATTAGAAGATAAAGAGTCTGTATTTTATCATTATAAAAAGTTAATAGAACTTAGAAAAACGTATGATGTAATTACAGAAGGAGAATATGCTATTTTAGATGAAAATCATCCTAAGATTTGGGCATATACTCGTACTACAGATAGTGAAGTGCTACTTGTTATTAATAACTTCTATGGAGAAGAAATAACGTACTCTGTACCAAAGCACGTTCAATTAGATGGCATGAAACAAGAAGTACTACTGTCGAATTATAAAGATTCCAGCAAGGATATTACAACCCTTAACTTAAGACCATACGAATCAATTGTATATCGATATACGAAATAAAAGGTTGTATGCCCGCGTGGCATACAACCTTTTATTTTAAGACCCCGCTATACAAAATGTTTACCTCTACCTCAGGTTTGAATTTTACTTTTGCATAATCTTTATTCCAATTTTTTTTCTTCCACAGATCAGGATGATAGGCGATAAGGTGTCTACCGATACCGAAAGCATCACAATTTGCTTTTTGTAGTTTGTTTGTTATTTTTTTCGCCTCTTTCGTAAGCTGTTTAGACAGTTCTTTATTTAGTTTTTCTCTGTCAGCCATTGTATACAGATTATCTCGCGGGGATTCAAGTGCTATCACTTTTAGTTGAAGCTGAATGTGAGCATAAACATTTCCTTTTTTATCTGTTTTTATTTTTAAGTCGCGTTTTAATTTCCGATTGCTCACTTCCATTGTTAAATAATCAGATGTCTTCTCTGATTCATCGCTAGTAAGTTTTTGAGTTATACGGGCACTTGTTCCCATCTTCCCAGTTAATAAAACGAATAAAACAGCTTGGTTTAGGGGTAAATGTCCAGTTAATTTGTCGTTATTAAATAAAGCTAATCCGTTTGTAATAACTTCTTTTCCTCTTACTTTTATAGAAGGGAGAGTGAAATCTTTACCGGGATCTAACATTTTTGTAGCAGCTGTTTCTAAAGTTTCTTTTGGAAATACACTCATATCTTCTAAGCTTTTCACTTTTTTCTTTAGAAAATCTCCAATTAGTAAATTTCCTACTTTCTTTTTTTCTAGTATCTCGGATGTTTCACCATCTACTGCAATAAGTTTTACTAAAGCAGTTGGGTTTGTTGGGTCCCGAAAGCTGACATCTAAATAGGGTAGTATACCTTTTTTTAAAATTTTGGTTCCTAGTAATTGAACACCATATTTGAAATAACGAATATTTCCAGTCACATTTTTTTTTAGGGCATCGCTTGTATCCCTTATGTTATGCCCGGTTGCTGAATGTATTTCATTCTCGAATGAAGATTGCTCTCCGCTTGAACTTTTTACGAGCTCGATTGTTTGCTGGAGTTTATTTTCTTCCGTAATATCATATCCAATGCTATAAGCTAATCTCGCTTCTCTTAATGGTTCTTGATCCCAACAGCCAGAAAGGAGGGAACTAGTACATAATATAAAAAGTAATTTAACTCTTTTTTGGAACATATTGTTCTCCTTTCTTATTTCTTATTACTGAATAAAGTAGAAATAATAGAGGGAGGACAACTATGAAAATATAGGTGAACTTATCAGTGAAAGTTGAAATTACTTTTAATTCTTCAGGTGTATCTATAAATAAGGCTACACTAAAAGCAATAATACCAACGATTGGAACAGCTTTTTTATGATTAGCAAGATTGAATATATGTCCCATTCCAATTGAAGCAGCACAATAATAACTAGCAATAGAAGCCGCAACTGTTATCATCCATATTGGTATGAATAGTAAATCAGTCCGGTCTATAATCCCGATATGTAAGGAACGTAATAAGTAAGCAACTGGTTCTGGAATAAGTTCAACTTGTTTTGGACTAAATACGATAAAGCAAATCCAAACAGTAAAAGTATAAAAAATAGTTACAAATCCATTGGCGATAGAAATGGCCTTCAGTTTTGCAATAGAACTCCCATTTACTTTTGGGAAAGCGATAAGAATAATTTCAAAACCATACATGGCTGTAATTGTTTCTTTGGATGCTTGAATAATATTCCACCATCCAGCTTCTGTAATTGGAAAAATATAAGAAAAGTCAGCCCGCGTGAGCCCAAGTCCAATTAAAAGTGCCATTGGGACAATAAGAATAGAAGCCATGACATAAAATCGCACAATTACTTTAAATGTATTATAGGCTACATAGCAACAAGCTATTGTAAATAGAATGAGAATGGCAGACCAAGGAGTGGCTTGTAATATCCAAACTTTTATGACATTACAAGCATTTAACATAACCGTCATACCAATAAGAGTAAAATAAAAAACATAAGCAAAACCTAATAGTTTTCCAAACTTATTACCAAATAGCATACAAACACTTTCATACATATCTGCATCAGGAAATCGTTTTAAGAAAAGCCACATAAGTAAAATAATAAGTTGAATCGCAAGCCCAGCAATGAGAGCGGAAATCCATCCGCCTCCTTTTGCTATTGGGTGAAGACGGTTAGGTAAAGAAAGTATACCAACCCCGATTTGGCATTGAATAACGAAAAAGGTAAATTGAACAAGCGAAATTTTACTTTGCGTGTTTGTCACCGTTCTCATCCTCTCTCGTTACATGTTGTCGTTGCATTTTTTTCGGTTTTGGATCATGTGGTCGTTCCCCAAATGACCAAATTGGTAGTCTTACAAAAGAATCTTTCATATCTTTTATTCGCATTGGAGCAATAGGAGAAAGATATGGTGTATGAAAAGAATGAAGCTGACATAAATGAACAAAAGTTATAATCAAGCCAAATGAAATTCCTACATATCCGAATATCGCAGCGAGAATCATTAATGGAAAACGAAGAATTCGAACTGCTGAACTCATATCGTTTGATGGAACGAGAAAAGATGAGATTGCAGTTAAAGCTACAACGATGATCATCGTATAAGAAACAAGTCCAGCTTTTACAATTGCATCACCAATTACTAAACCGCCTACAATACCAATTGTTTGTCCAACTCGGCTCGGTAGACGAATACCAGCTTCTCGTAATAACTCGAAAATTAGCTCCATTAAGAGAGCTTCGAAAATAGGAGGAAGTGGTACTTTCTCTAATGAAGCTTTAATTGTATACACAAGTTCAAGCGGCAATACATCAGGATGAAAGGCTACGGTTGCGATATATATAGCCGGTAAGAGAAAAGCAATTAAAAAACTCACTAAGCGAATCATTCGGACGAAAGAACCGACAATCCAGCGGTTATTATAATCATCTGGTGATTGATAGAAAGCAAATAACGTAACAGGAACGATGAGCGCTGTTGGATCTCCATCAGATAAAATAGCAACTCGTCCTTCCATTAAATTTGCTGCAACTCTATCTGGACGCTCTGTATTTAATTGCTGCGGAAATGGTGAGAAAGACGTATCCTCTATAAATTCTTGTATATATCCTGGAGGCATAAGTGCATCTGTCTTAATCGTTTCTAATCTTCTTTTTACTTCTGTAACTAAATCGTCATTCGCTATGTTTTGCATATAAGCAATTGCCACTTTCGTGTGCATTTCTTCACCAAGTGTGAAATATTTAACGACGACGTTTGGATTTTTTATGAGTTTACGAATGGAAGCTAAATTCGTTGCTAAATCTTCTACAAATCCAGTATGCGGTCCACGTACAATACCTTCATTATCAGGTTCTGTTATATCTCTTTTTAAAGATAGAGCCGTTTCGAAAATACAAAAGAATTCGACTTGATCATGAAAATATAATGATTTACCTTGTAATAAAAGCTGTACACCATAATTTAAATTTGTTTCTTTTTTCATATTTAATGTGGAAAAAACTTTATCTAAAGACAGTTCGGATCGAGTTAATAGAGGCTCAAGAGCGAGCTGATGAATTAAATTTGGGTCTGCTAAAGATTCGATATATAAGATTGTTCCTTTTCCATTTTGAAAAGGAACATCTAGTTTTTTTATATCATCTGAATGGGAAAGTTTGTTTTCGATGTAATTAATGTTCTCCGGAAGTGATGGAAACATATGCTTTTTGTTATTATCTTGTTGCGAACTTTCCTGTTCGGTCATAATTTCCACCTCTTTTAAAGTACAATTGTTTCTGTTAATTTTTGTCGTTTGTGAGAAATTTATGCTTGAATTATTTTTAAAAAAAGAGGATTGAAAGTTACGTTACGTCATCTTTTATACTTAAGGAAACACGGAGTAGAGGGATGGTGTATATGATTTTGAAACGTATGTGGGGATGGAAAGAAGTTTTATATTTATTTATGTTTGTATTTATTATTGTTCCAGTAACTGTTGAATCTCTTTTTTATGACCATGCTTTAAAAATAATAGGTAACTCATTATATGCTGGAGTATTAATGGGATTTATAATGTCGGTGATATTTACTACTGTAGTTTATCTTTTTTGTATAAAAAGATATCAACTTTCATGGAAAGATATTGGAATTCGAAAACTTTCATGGAAAGATTTTTTATGGACAGTTATAGCATTTATTACCTTAATTGTAGTTAGTATTGCTGTATTGATGATAATGGAGAAAATGGGTATTTCTTTTGAAAATAGTAAAACGGAGACGGTCCAAAATGATAAATCAATATATTCGTTCTGTATTGCGGTAATTGGAGCAGCAGTTATATCACCAATTTATGAAGAAATTTTATATCGAGGTGTTTTTTATACATTTTATCGTGATAAATATGGTATATGGGGTGGAGTGCTTATAAGTTCTATAATATTTACTGTTGTTCATATTCCAACACATAACACATTACCAGTGAAATTTTTAAGTGGAGTAGTATTTGCGTGGTTATATGAGAAAACAAATTCTATTTTATCAGCTATGATTGCCCACGCACTATTCAATTTCATAGCAGTACTTCTCACATTTGTGTCGAATTAAGAAGATATATAGGAGGGATACATATGGAAATAGCTGTAGAACGAGTTTTTACGAAAGAGATTTTAAAAAAAGCTGCAAGTTTGTTTCAGGTGATAGTGGAAGAAAAGCCACTTGGAGATTTTGAAAATTATATTTTTAAGGCGAAGGGTGATGGTAGTGAAGATTATGTATTACGTTTAACGCATTCTTCTCATCGCTCTAAAAAAGAAGTAGAGGCCGAACTAGATTTTTTACGGTATGTTGCTGAGAATGGGGCAAAGGTAGCAGGCCCTCTTTATTCAACGTCTCAAAATCTTGTAGAAGAAATCAGAGCAGAGGATGGAACGTTCTTTTTCGCTTCCTTATTTACGTATGCAAAAGGTGAGCAAGTAAAAGGAGAAGAATCGCCTTATTGGGGAGAGATTTACTTTGAAGCGTGGGGAAAAGCGATTGGCCAACTGCATCGCCTTACAATGAAGTATCCTAAAACGGATTATCGTGATACGTGGGAAGAGGACGAAAGTAGCATTGTTCAAGAATTAGAAGATGAGAAAGTAAAAGAGATCGCTACGATATTAATGGATGAAATAAAGGTCCTTCCGATTGAAAGAGAGACATTCGGTCTTATGCACGGTGATATTCATCCAGGTAATTTTCATTATGATGGAAAAGAGCTAACAATCTTTGATTTTGATGATGCGGCTTATAATTACTTCATTCATGATCTGGCAATGGTTCTTTATTACTCGGTTTTATTTACACCGTGGACAGCGGAGGAGAAGACAGACTTTGCTCGTAAACAGCTACAAGTGTTACGGAAAGGCTATGAGTATGAGCACAGACTGGAGGATAGTTGGTATGAATCATTACCACTATTTTTACGTTTGCGTGACATAGGTCTATACGGCACGCTCCAAAAGAAATTTAAAGGGAAAGATATGCCAGATAACTTCCGGAAATTATCAGAAGAATTATATGAAAGAATTATAAGCAAAGAAGCAATTGTGAATATATAATACATTTTCTTTAAAACAAAGTATGTAAAATAAATATATACTTTGTTTTTTTATACAAAAATATGTTTGTTTTATTAAAATAATATTGTTATAGATTCGGTATGCACTTATAATTTTATATATATTCTGAATATTCTTTATAAAGAAGGAGGGGGAATGGTGGAAGCTTTCGTAAATTGGTTAAATAATATTGTTTGGAGTCCCGCACTTGTTTATTTATGTTTAGGAGTAGGTTTATATTTTTCCATTCGAACGAGGTTTTTACAAGTAAGACACGTAGGAGAAATGGTGAAGCTGACATTTCAAGGAGAAAAATCAGAGGCTGGTGTTTCCTCCTTCCAAGCGTTAGCACTTTCTTTATCAGGACGCGTTGGGACAGGGAATATAGCCGGGGTAGCAACAGCGGTTGCATTCGGTGGGCCAGGAGCTGTATTTTGGATGTGGGCAGTAGCCTTTTTAGGAGCAGGTTCTGCTTATGTAGAATCGACACTAGCACAAATATATAAGACGAAACATCAAGGGCAGTTCCGAGGTGGTCCGGCTTATTACATTGAAAAAGGTTTAGGGGTTAAATGGTATGCTTTAGTATTCGTTGCAGCAACAATTCTTGCAACAGGACTTTTATTACCAGGTGTGCAAGCAAATAGTATTGCTGTAAGTTTAGAAACAGCTTTTGGAATTAACACTACAGTATCAGGAGCGTTATTAGTAGTTGTATTAGCTCTTATCATTTTCGGTGGAGTAAAGCGAATTGTTAACGTAGCGCAAGTTGTCGTACCGTTTATGGCAATAGGTTATATTTTAGTAGCTTGCGTCATTGTTGCTATGAATATTGAAAAATTGCCAGAAGCATTTATGTTAATTATAAGAAGTGCTTTTGCATTAGAAGCAGCTTTTGGTGGTATTATCGGTTTAGCAATTTCTTGGGGAGTAAAGCGTGGTATTTATTCTAATGAAGCAGGGCAAGGAACTGGACCGCACGCAGCAGCAGCTGCTGAAGTATCGCATCCAGCTAAACAAGGCTTAGTACAAGCATTTTCCGTTTACATTGATACATTATTTGTTTGTTCAGCAACAGCATTTATGATGATTATTACAGGCATGTATAACGTATTTGATGCAAGCGGAAAAAACTTTATCGTTAATAAACTAAACGGTGCGCAGCCAGGACCGGGATATACACAGGCAGCAGTAGAATCTGTTTTCCCTGGATTTGGAAACGGTTTCGTTGCAATCTCGTTACTATTCTTTGCATTTACAACAATTATGGCGTATTACTACATTGCAGAAACGAATATCGCGTACTTAAATCGTGATAAAGACCGCCCTTGGCTGTCTATGGTACTAAAGTTTGTATTTTTAGGAGCTGTATTCTATGGCTGTATCAAAACAGCAGCAACGGCTTGGGCTTTAGGTGATATCGGTGTAGGGATTATGGCATGGGTAAATATCATTGCGATTTTACTATTACAAAAACCTGCATTAGTTGCATTAAAGGATTATGAAAAGCAGAAAAAAGAAGGAAAAGATCCAGTATTCGATCCAGGGCCATTAGGAATTAAAAATGCTGATTTCTGGGAGCATGAATACGGAAAAGATAAGAAAGAAGAAGTATCTTAATAAAATAGAAATGAAAAAGCAAAGGGAAATCCCTTTGCTTTTTTTATGGGCAAAAATGAAGAGAGAAGTTATTTTTAGGACTGTTTTTGAATATAAAAAGAATGTACATGCTTTGTTAGTGGAAGGGGGGAGTATGTTGATAGAGTTTCGTAACGTAAATAAATATTACGGCAACTTTCAAGTTTTGAAAAATATTAATGTGCAAGTGAAAAAGGGTGAAGTGGTAGTGGTAGTTGGTCCTTCAGGATCAGGAAAAAGCACGTTGCTTCGGTGTATAAATCAGCTAGAGACAATTACAGACGGAGAGTTAATGGTTCAAAATACGGAGGTACACAATGCAAAAACAGATATGAATGAATTACGCCGAAATATCGGGATGGTTTTTCAGCATTTTTATTTATACCCGCATAAAACGGTTCTTCAAAATATTACATTAGCACCTATTAAAGTAAATAAAGTTTCAAAAGAAGAAGCAGAGGAAACAGCGATGTTTTATTTAGAGAAAGTAGGAATCCCGGAGAAGGCTGGTGTCTTCCCGCATCAATTATCTGGTGGACAACAGCAAAGGGTAGCGATTGCTAGGGGGCTCGCAATGCAGCCAGAAATTATGCTATTTGATGAGCCTACGTCTGCTCTTGAT
The DNA here is from genome assembly GCF_001884105.1 of Bacillus luti. Taxonomy (GTDB): domain Bacteria; phylum Bacillota; class Bacilli; order Bacillales; family Bacillaceae_G; genus Bacillus_A; species Bacillus_A luti. Next base: position 52,945 of record NZ_MACI01000018.1, read on the forward strand.
CCAGAGATGATTGGAGAAGTACTGGATGTTATGAAAACGTTAGCTAAAGAAGGGATGACGATGGTTGTCGTCACACATGAGATGGGATTTGCGCGAGAAGTAGCAGATAGGATTTTATTTATGGATGAGGGCCAAATTATTGAGGATACAACACCAGCATCATTTTTCGCAAACCCAGAACAAGAAAGAGCACGTTTATTTTTAAGTCGATTGTTAAATCATTAAAGGAGGAATTTCATGCTTAAAATGAAAAAGTTGTTTACCTTAATCGTATTCTCATGTTTATTCGTACTTGTTGTTGCTGGGTGCGGAAGTAAAAAAGATGAGGCGAAAGAAACGAATACGAAGCAAGGCGGGGCCATAGAGCAAATTAAGAAACGCGGGAAATTAGTAGTTGGGGTGAAGAATGATACGAATTTATTCGGGTTGAAAAATCCTTCAACAGGGCAGGTAGAAGGATTCGATGTTGATATCGCGAAGGCACTTGCGAAAAAAATTCTTGGGGACGAAAAGAAACTAGAGCTGAAAGAAGTAACATCTAAAACACGTATTCCACTACTGAAAAATGGTGATATTGATGCAATTATCGCAACAATGACAATTACGGAAGAACGTAAAAAAGAAGTTGATTTTTCAGATGTATATTTTAAAGCAGGGCAATCGTTACTTGTGAAAAAAGGAAGCAATATTAAGGGTATTGATGATATAAAACAAGGTGTGAAAGTATTAGCTGTAAAAGGCTCAACATCTACAAATAACATTCGTCAAAAGTCACCAGAAGCGACTGTATTAGAATTTGAAAATTATAGTGAGGCATTTACAGCGTTAAAAGCGGGTAAAGGTGATGTTTTAACGACAGATAATGCAATTCTTTACGGAATGGCAAAACAAGATTCTAATTATGAAGTTGTCGGGAAAATTTTTACGGATGAACCGTATGGAATTGCAGTGCAAAAGGGTGCAGAGGATTTAACAAAAGAGATTAATAGTTTATTAAAAGATATGAAAGCTAATGGAGAATACGATAAATTATATGAAAAATGGATCGGTCAAAAACAAGAAAAATAAAGTGACACTAATTGGAATAAATAATAAGAATGAGAGGATGAGGGATGCTCATCCTCTTCTTGTAAAGAAAGAGGGGAGAATATGTGCCTGATTTTTCTATATTAACGAATAACATTGATATGTATTTAGAAGGATTTAAATATACAGTGATGTCTAGTGTACTTGCATTAATAGGGAGTTTTATTTTAGGAGTCATTTTGGCGGTAATGCGCATAGCGCCTATTCGCGTTTTAAATTGGATCGGATCTGCTTTTGTGGAATTTGTAAGAAATATTCCACTCGTATTAATTGCATTTATATTTTATTTTGCTCTACCTGTAATAGGAATCACTTTGAATGGCTTTGTAGCAGGGACAGTTACGCTTACTGTGTATACTGCGGCCTTTATTGCGGAAGTAATTCGTGCTGGTATTTTATCAGTCGCAAAAGGACAAATGGAAGCGGCGCGCTCTTCAGGGCTAACATATGTGCAAGCGATGTACTACATTATTTTACCTCAAGCGATGAAAATCGTAATTCCTCCTCTAGGAAATCAATTTCTCAATTTAGTTAAAAATTCTTCTATACTCGGAATTATTGCTGGGACAGATTTAATGTATCAAGGAGACTTAATTTCAACGAAGACGTTTGTTACGTTTGATGTATATATATTTGTTGGGATGTTTTATTTAATATTAACAATTCCGCTCAGTATGCTAGTGCGTTATTTAGAAAAACGCTTGGCAAAGGAGGCGGTGTAAATGGATTTTAAGGGAGCAATAACAGGTGATCATATTCTATTTTTATTAAAAGGATTGCTCATCACATTAGAGGTAGCGCTCGTAGCAATTGTACTTAGCTTTATTATTGGTAGTGTAATAGGGATTGTGCGGTACACAAAAATACCCGTCGTCTCACAAATACTAGGTTTTATCGTTGAAGTAATTCGGAATTTACCGTTACTTTTAATTATATTTTTTACGTATTTTGCACTGCCTGAAGCGGGCTTGAAATTAGAAATTATAACAGCCGTAATTGTCGCTTTAACAATATTTGAAGCTGCAATGATATCTGAAATTGTTCGAAGTGGTCTATTATCTATCGAAAAAGGGCAAATCGAAGCAGCGAGGTCTTCCGGATTAACGTATGTTCAAGCGCTGTGGCATATTATTTTGCCACAAGCATTAAGAAGAATGGTCCCGCCGCTTGTTAGTCAGTTTATTTCATTACTGAAAGATACGTCGCTCGCAGTTGCTATATCATTGCCAGAACTTATGCATAACGCTCAAATTATTAGCGGACAGAATGTAAATTATATGATTCCGACTTTTATAGTAGTAGCTTGTATGTACTTTATCATAAATTATAGTTTATCAATTTTATCGAGAAGATTAGAACTACGCTAACCCTTACAAAATATGTAAGGGTTTTTTCCTTGTTTATCCTTATTTTCCTCTAAATAGAATCTAAACCTTACGATAATTCGATTTTTATATTGTTTTATCAGAAAAGTTTTAATTTTATATAGAAATTGTAACCGCTTTCGTGTATATTTTTATTATCAGAAAATTTTAACAAGATATAGGGGTATATTTGTAGGGGGAGGATTTAGATGCAGCAACCAACGAATGAGCAATTACATCGTACGATGAAGAGTAGACATTTATTTATGATCGCACTTGGTGGTGTGATCGGAACTGGTTTTTTCTTAGGTTCAGGTTACACTATTAATCAGGCTGGACCAGGGGGGGCCATCCTTTCATATTTAGTGGGCGGATTTATTATGTATTTAACAATGCTTTGTCTTGGAGAGCTAACGGTAGCAATGCCAGTTTCAGGGTCTTTCCAAAAGTATGCGACGAAGTTTATCGGACCAGGAACGGGCTTTATGATTGGCTGGTTATACTGGCTTGGCTGGGCAGTAACAGTAGGACTAGAATTAACGTCAATCGGTTTAATGATGAAAAGATGGTTTCCGAATGTTGATGTTTGGGTATGGTGCCTTGTATTCGGCGTTATTTTATATGCTTCAAATGCTATCTCAGCGAAAAGTTATGCTGAATTAGAGTTTTGGTTCTCTAGTATTAAAGTAGTTACAATTCTTGCGTTTGTTGTTCTTGGTGGTAGTGCATTACTAGGGTTTTTACCATACGATGGAAAAGAAGCAGCACCTCTTTTCTCTAACTTTGTAAGTGATGGTGGGTTATTCCCGAATGGACTAGCAGCGGTATTACTTACGATGATTACAGTTAACTTCTCGTTCCAAGGAACAGAGTTAATCGGGATTGCAGCAGGAGAAAGTAAAGATCCTGAAAAAACAATTCCACGCGCGATTCGTAATACAGTATGGCGTATTATGTTATTCTTCATTTTAACAATGACAATTTTAGTAGGATTAATTTCTTGGAAAGAAGCAGGCGTAATTGAAAGTCCATTCGTAGTTGTATTTGATAAAATCGGTATTCCATACGCAGCTGATATTATGAACTTCGTTATTATTACTGCTTTATTATCTGTAGCGAACTCAGGGTTATATGCAGCAACTCGTATATTATGGTCACTTGCAAATGAAGGAATGGCACCAACTTCCTTCAAGAAAGTAAATAAGCGAGGTATTCCAATTACAGCGCTAGTCGTAACGATTGCGGTAGCTGGTCTTTCTTTATTCACAGGTTTCCTTGCAGAAGATACAGTATACATGTACTTATTATCTATAGCTGGTTTATCGGCTGTATCAAGTTGGATTATTATTGCTCTATCGCAACTGCGCTTTAGAAGTCAGTATATAAAAGGCGGAGGAAAGTTAGAGGACTTAAAGTATAGAACACCGTTATATCCGATTGTTCCTATTTTAGCTTTAATTACAAATAGTATCGTTGTTATTAGTTTAGCGTTTATTCCTGAACAACGAATGGCGTTATATTGTGGTATTCCATTTATCATTTTCTGCTATATATATTATTATATGAGTAAGAAACGGAAGAAACCGATGAAAGTGGAGACAACAAATGAAACTAACAATCAAACACGATGATATTGAGGCAGATTTATCGTATGGTCCATTAGCGATTGGAAAAGAAAACGGGTATTCACCGTTACAATTACTCGTTTCTTCTATCGCGGGATGCAGTGCAATTGTCTTTCGCACAATTTTAGAAAAGAAACGCATTACATACGATACGTTTACAATTGAAACTGAAATTGGGAGAAGTGAAGCTTTATCGAAACCAGTTGAAAGTATTCATTTGCACTATAAAATTAAAGCGGAAAACATTACAGAAGAGCAGTTGGACAAGGCGTTGCAGCTTGCAGTGAAGAATTGCACGATTGTTCAATCTGTAAAAGATAGTATAAAAATTACGGAAACAATTGAATTGATAAAGTGAAACATAAAAACGTGAGAATACGGCTCTCACGTTTTTATGTTTTTAACAGAGGAGGAAGTATTATGAAATGTTTAGGTTGTCAATTAGCAAACGAAGAAGAAATGATATATAAAGTATATGAAGATGACTATGTAACTTGTTTTTTAGATCATGAACCTTTCTATCCAGGACATACTTTAATTGTGCCAAAGCAACATGTGTTAGAGGTAGATGAATTAGATGATGTTGTAGCAAAATCGATTATGGATGCGTCTAAGATTATTGCAAAAGCCATTAAGGCATTATATAAACCAGATGGAATTACAATTTGTCAAAATGGTGGAATCTTTAACGAGTTAACACATTATCATATGCATGTCGTACCGAGATATAAAGAGCGCTCGTTTGCTGAGTTTTATACGGCACAACCAGGAGAAAAGCAGAATCATAACTTGGAAGAGACAAAGTATTTGTTAAAAGAAGCGATAGAGCAAATACTGCATATTGAAAAGGTGTAAAAGAATTTTTCTTAGAGATACAGTCAGGAAAATTCTAATAAACAAAAGCCCAATTTCTCAGTTAAAATAGAGAAATTGGGCTTTTGTTTATTCTATTATTAAATTTTATCTATAAAAAGATTTCGCAGTGTCACAAAGTATGGTGCTCATTCGTTATATAGAGTGAGAGGAGGAATTATATGAAAGTTACAAACAACGATTATGAAAAGATGGAAGAGCTATATGAGTTGTATGAACAAAAGATTTATTATGTAGCGTATTCTATTTTAAATAATATTCAACAGGCTGAAGATGCGGTTCAAGAGACGTTTATTACTCTTTATAAGAACTTGGAAAAGCTCCATAGCTTGGCTACTGAAGAGCTTAAACGCTACATTTTGAGGGTTGCGAAAAACAAGGCGATTGATAGTTACCGGAAAAATAAACGACATGAAACATTTTTAGAAGAATATGAAAGAGAATCAACAGAAGCAGTAGATGAAAATATTGAAGAGTGGGAAAAACGTACAATGTCTGAGGTTCAAATTGATACATTGCTAAAAGAGTTAAATGAATCTAATAGACAGGTATTTAAGTACAAAGTCTTCTATAACTTAACGTATCAAGAAATTTCAAGTGTCATGGGGATAACGGAGGCTAATGTCCGTAAGCAGTTTGAGCGTGCTCGAAAACGAGTTCAAAATATGATAGGAGGTATACAACATGACGAATTCAAAGAACTCCAAAGAAATGTATGACCTTGCTGAAAAAATTGCTTTAGATGATTTTGATAAACTCGAAGAACAACATGAATTTTCACATACATATACGCGCAAAAAGAAATTGTTTATGGAAGAAATGAAGCTGAAGGGCGAGCGACCACAGAAAAAGCATAAAAGACATCGTATGTTAATCGCTGCTGCCTGTTTATTAATTGGTATGCCGACAACTGTTTTTGGTGCAGTGAAAGTCTATAATATGATTGTTCAAAAACAAAATTACGAAGTAAATGTTTTCTTAACAAATAAGGATTCGAAAAAGAGTGATCAGTGGTATAAGTTGAAGGTTGGTAAATTGCCAGAAAATATGGAAGCAATTGATGACTCTGCTATGAAATATTCATTTAAAGATAACTACGCAAAGGGTGGATTTTCATTCATTCTTTGGAGAGTAGGAAAAGATTCGAATTTTAAAACACTGTACTCAAAAAGTTACGAAGAGAAAGAGATAAATGGCAAGAAAGCAGTGATTGTTAATAAAGAAAATGGAAACAACAATTTAGCGTTTAACAGAGAGGTCTTTCTCTTTTTTGAGAAAGAGGGGATCATGTTACAAAGTTATATTGGAAACGATATAAACGAAGAACAAATGGTGGATGTGCTAGGGAGCATTTCACTTGAGCCCACGTCAAAAGAAAAGTCATCATATATAAGCGATTATGATAAAAAGTATTTTAGCCAAGAAGGTAAAACAACTAAGGTGATTCCTTTGAAAAAAGATAGTAAACGACTATTTCATATAGGGCAAAAGGTTCCAGTAACGATTATCATGGATAACAGTAAAATTGAATATGTGATAGAAAAAGTTGAAGTTTTTGATTCCATTAAAGATTTTAAGCATGAAAACTTTAATGAAACGGGATTAGGGAGACTAAGCGAGAATCAGGCTTTGGATCAAGCTGGACAATTGATACCATATAGACGGGATGAATATAAATTTGGAAATGGTAAAGATTCAATTGATCAATTAATAGAGTCAAGATTAATTCAGCCTAAATTTGTCTACTTGACAACAACAGTGAAAAATATAGGTAAACAGGAAACAAAAGAAATCTATATGCATCCATCCATACAAGTGCTTAAAAGTAAGGGGAATGTATGGAATTACGCTGAAAGAGCTGGAATTACGGAAAAAAATATTATGACGGGCGAAGTTGATTATTTAGAACCTCACGGAGACGGGAAAAGCTTTTACAATATTGGTAGTATCACACCAGGACAAACGGTAAAGGTTAACCTAGGTTATTTTGTAGATGAGGATAAGTTAGATTCAATCTTCCTTGATGCTTTCCGTTACAGTGGGTCTAGTGGCACTGAAAATATGAATGAGAAAAATCGTTGGTGGTTCGATATTCGTCAACAGTCAAAATAATAGAAATAAATCGACGAAAAAAGCTGCTTATATTTAGCAGCTTTTTTCGTCTTCATACATATGTAAAATTTCTTTCGCACGTAGACGTAAACCATCTATTAGTTCTTTTGGTTCTAAAACCCGTGCATCTTTTCCAAGCCTATAAAATAAAGGCGTAATAAAATTGACTTCACCTTTATCAATTGTTGAATGTATATATCCTGTCCCGTCTTCGTTTGCTACAACGAATTCTTCAAGGTAAGGCACGCTTTTACATTGGCGTACACCTTCTGTCGTCAGTAAAACATGTAACTGAGTAGGACTGTGTACTACGTTAGAGTTAGAGGCAAACCACGCTTCTAAATTTATGAATGTATCTTCATTTTCTTCTGTGGATAATATAGAGAGAATACGATCGACGCGATACAGTAATATTTTTTTTCTACTAAAGTCGTAGGATGGTAAGTACCATAGCCCGTCATGAGCATATACACCGATAGGATGAACATGTTTTGTTTTTATCCCCGATTTAGATTCGTATTGAAAGTGTAAATTTTTATTTTCAATAGCCGCGGTTAACACTTCGTTTAATAGAGGTGTATCAATTGTTCTCTTCGGATTCCAAAAGGCGATATAAGAATGTATTTTATCAACTTTTGCTTTCGCATCATGTTGTAGAGAGCTATATAGTTTATGCGTAACAGAATTGATCTCTGTATTAAAAGGTAGGTCTCGGTAGTAGTTTAAAGATTGAAAGGCAAAAAAGATGGAGACAGCTTCTTCTTCCGTAAATAAAATAGGGGGAATTACTTTATTCGTTAATACTTTATAGCCGCCGTTGCGACCTTGTTCCGCATAAATAGGTAACCCCATATCACTTAAATCTAAAATGTATCTATGAACCGTACGAACGGAAATATTAAATTCATCAGCTATTTCTTGAGCTGTAAATGTTTTTTTTGCAGAAGCAAATATAAGAATATCTAATAAGCGTTTAGCTTTTGACAAATGTATCACCTTTTTCTTTTTAACATGACATAAAGTGTCATGTTTTATTGTTAGTATATTGTTTACATCATATGTTATCAAGATGAGATGCAAGGAGGAAAAGATATGTCACGTGAAATAGTTTTATTTATTGCAGCGAGCTTAGATGGATATATTGCGAAAGAAAATGATGATTTACAGTGGTTAATGGAAACAGAAGGAGAGGGAGATAACGGTTATACAGAAATGTATGAAACGATTGATACAATAATTATGGGAAAGAAAACGTACGATTATGTAGTAGAGCATACGGAAACATTCCCGTACCTAGATAAAAAATGTTATGTTTTTTCTCGTTCAGAAAAAGGTTCAGATGGAAACGTGGAGTTTGTAAATGAAGATGTAGTAGAGTTTACGAAAAGGATAAAAGCACAGGAAGGATCTAAAATATGGATGGTTGGTGGAGGCGAGCTACTGAGAGAATTCTTTAAGAATAATCTAATTGATGAATATGTTGTTACGATTACACCCCATATATTAGGCTCGGGCGTTCCATTATTTAAAGAAAAGAATCCAGAAATTCATTTAACTTTAACGGATACGAAACGTTTTGGGCAATTTGTAAATTTATACTATAAAGTAAAATGATAAAGAAACACGACTACTGATGATAGTCGTGTTTCTTTATAGATGGTAATGAAATTATAAAGCAAGACCCGTGATCGACTTTACTCGTTACGATAATATTCCCGCTGTGTAGTTCTACAATTTCTTTCACGATAGATAGCCCTAAACCAGTTCCGCCTGTAGCACGTGTTCTTGCTTTATCAACACGATAAAAGCGATCGAAAATGTGAGGGAGGTCTTCAGGTGGAATACCTTCGCCTTCATCTTCAATTGTAATGGAAATACGTTTAGTTTCTTCTGTAACAGAAATGTTGATATGAGAATGTTCTTTTGAATGTCTATAAGCGTTACTTAAAATGTTCATTATAACTTGTTCGAATCGCTGTTCATCTAAGTTTATTAGCAGGGAAGAAGGACAAGAGAGAGAAACTTTAACGTGTCTTTCCTTATACATGGCGTTTACTTTTTCAGTTATACGAGTAAGAAAAGGGTGTAACTGAACTTCTGTTACTACAATAGAAAAGTTATGCTTTTCCATCTGTGCAAGTAAAAATAAATCTTGAACTAAATTTGTAATATAATCAGACTCATCTTTTATAATAGATAAATATCGTAAACGTTGCTCAGGAGATGTGCTTTCTTTTAAAGCAATGTCCGCATAACCTCTTACATATGTTAACGGTGTTCGTAATTCATGAGCAACACTTGCTAGAAATTCACTTCTTTCTGTTTTCATATAATGTAAATCATTAGCAAGCGTTTGAATAGATGATGCAAGTTCCCCAATTTCGTCATTTCGACTAGTTGTTAATGAAACAGATAAATCGCCTTTACTCATTTTTTCAGTAGCATGTTTCATGTGTAACAATGGTTTTGTTAATGACCGTGATAATAGAAAGATGGTGATGGCTGTTAATAGAAAAGTAATGATTCCAGCAATAATGAATTGTCTTGTTAGCCCGTTAACCATTTCCTCGATTGATTCCGTTCCGAGAAACATATATACATAGCCTTCCGTTTTTTCTGCCACTATAATGGGGCTAACTGTACATATATAATTAGATGTTTTCCAATGATTTTCTATAATTGCTCCGCCATGATCTGTCCGTGTTTGCATCTTCTCAATATGCTTTTTTATAGTAGTATTTATTTCATTCGATTTAGCTAGTACATCCTTATTTGCATTTGTAATAACAACCGTGGTTTCGGCTTCGGATTCCATTAGTGCAACATGGGAGATTGTTTGCTTATCAAAATATTTTTCAAGGACATCTCGGTGACTATTGCCGCGCTTTAATAAAGCTGTCATTTCTTCATTTACTCTATTGTTGACAAGGCTATAATAAAGCAAGACAAATAGAACACTTTCGATTAAAAGTGTAACAATTAAGAAATAAAATCCGAATTGAATAGAGATTCGTTTCATCACTTTGCTCCTTACTCTTCCATATCAATCCACCGATACCCAACTCCGTATACAGTCTTTAAATGATGATCAATAGGGAAATTTCCTTTCCGTAATTTATCACGCAAATTACGAATATGTGAATCGACAGTTCTATCTTCTGTATTTGTATTGAATCCCCAAACTCGTTCAATGAGCTGATCACGGCTTAATACGTAGTTCACATGGCGTAAAAATAATCCGAGCAAAGAGAATTCGATTGGAGTGAGAAGAAGTTCTTCATCATGGACAGACACAAAATGTTTTGCCTCATCCCATAAAATGCCGTGATATTCGATTTGCGCATGTTGATTCGTACGCCGTAAAATAGCTTCAATTCTTGCGAAAAGCTCCTCTTCATGGAAAGGTTTCGTTACGTAATCATCCGCTCCGAGTTTTAACCCTTGGACGACATCTAACGTTTGATCACGAGCAGTTACCATAATGATAGGAACGTTACTAAATGATCGAATTCTTTTACATGTTTCCCATCCGTCCATCTTTGGCATCATAATATCGAGTAAAACAAACTTAAAGTTTCGATTCTCTATATGTGAAATAGCTTCTTCTCCAGATACTGCACATACGCAGTTATATCCAATTGGAGTGAGATAAAGCGTTAATAATTCAAGCATTCTCGGTTCATCGTCTACGAGTAGTATATCGATCATAGAGTACCTCCGCCTTTGTAGTCATTATTTAAATTGTAAGTCAAAATCATGAAGAAATGGTGCAGATTATAATGCATCTGCATAATTTCTTCAGAATTGCTTGTTATTGTTTAGTTGAACTTCTACTTTAGGTAAGGATATTGGCTCAATAACGACGAATACGGAGGCGATATAATGAAAAAAACAACCCGCATTTTGGGCGTAACGATAATTACAGCAGTTGGTCTTGCAGCCTGTGGACAAACGAATAATATGGATCATACAAAGCATGAATCTACAAAAGAGAAGGAAACAGAGAAAAAGGAAATGAAAATGAATCAGGAGGTAACTGCGCCGAAAGAAATAAACGAAGGTGCATCGAATGATGTATTAACGACAAGTTTAAAAAATGTAACGAGATTAAATACAAACGACCCTCTGCAAATGGCAGTATTAACTTCGCAAACGATATGGCCAGCAACTCATAAGGAGAATCAGCCAGGCGCAGTTATTTTAGTGCCAGTAAGCGAGTGGCAATTAGGGATTGCGAGTGCGGATCTTATTCACCATCCGAATAACGGACCGATTTTATTTATAGAAAAAGAACGGGTACCTGAAATGACGTTAAAAGAAATAAAACGACTAAATCCGCTCGGAACGAAAGATGGAACACAAATTATGGTTATGGGGGATGTAGGGACAGCTGCTCTTGAACAATTAAAAGAATATAAAATAAAACAAATAAAAGAAACAGATGCATCTATATTTGCAAAAGAGGTTGATAAAGAATACGCCGATATAACAGGAAGTTATCCAAATAGCATCATTATCGGCTCGTCCGAAGAGGAAGGTCGTTTATACACAACACCGGCTGCAAACTGGATCTCTCATATGCCAGAGCCACTTTTATATGTAGAGAAAAATAAAGTACCAGAGTCTACGATAGAGGCATTAAAGATGAGAAAAGATAAAGCAAATATATATGTATTAGGACCAGAAAAAATCATTTCAAAAGAAGTGGAAAAAGAGTTAAGTAAATACGGAAAAGTAACGCGTATTAGTGGAGAGACTCCAACAGAAAATTCTATTGCATTTGCGAAATTTAAAGATGAAAAGACGAAATTTGGGTGGGGGTTTAAAAAGCCCGGTCATGGTGTGTCATTTGTTTCAAACAAAACGCCAGACTTAGCAATTGCTGGAGCACCCTTTTCACATATGGGTAAACACGCGCCTGTTGTATTGTTAGAAGAAGGAAAAGCTTCACAACCAGTGTATGACTTCCTCGCTAGTATTCAACCGAAGTTTAAAGATGATCCAACACTTGGACCGTATAATCACGGCTTCTTATTAGGAAGTACGGGTGATATTTCATTTGAAACACAAGGTATACTAGATGAGAGATTAGAGATTGTGCAAGAAAGTGGTCAAGGACATGGTGGACATTAATGAAATGAGAGAAGACGCTGCTAAGGTAGCGTTTTTTCTTTAGGAAACTTTTACATAGCAAAAATATCTCTCCTCGTTATATAATAGCCTTCGTGCAGTCGGCTAGATTTTCTTATGGAGAAAATCAAATGATAAAAGAGTAGAGGAGTGGTATTTTGTTTCAAACGATAAAAAATGATTGGTTTTCCAACGTGAAAGGGGACGTATTATCAGGGATTGTTGTTGCTTTAGCCTTAATTCCTGAAGCGATCGCGTTCTCCGTTATTGCAGGCGTGGATCCGACCGTTGGATTATACGCAGCCTTTTGTATTGCAGTTACTATTTCATTTGTTGGCGGAAGAACAGGGATGATTTCAGCTGCCACAGGTGCAATGGCATTATTAATGGTAACGCTCGTTAAAGATCATGGTTTGCAATATTTATTTGCCGCGACAATATTAACCGGTATTGTCCAAATTATTTTTGGTGTGTTCAAACTGAGCTCATTTATGAAGTTTATTCCTAAATCAGTTATGAGTGGTTTTTTAAATTCACTTGGAATTTTAGTTTTTACAGCGCAATTGCCGCATTTTAAAAATGCAACTTGGCAAATGTATGCACTTGTCGCATTAGGGCTTGCAATTATATATGTATTTCCACGTATTACGACGGCTGTTCCGTCTACACTTATTTCAATTATCATTGTGACGGGTATTGCACTTATGAGCGGATTACAGTTGAAAACAGTAGGGGATATGGGAAGCTTACCGAAAGAGTTACCGTTTTTTAGTATTCCTGATGTGCCATTTACATTAGAGACATTAGGGATTATTTTACCGTACGCAGTTATGCTTGCAATTATCGGTTTACTAGAGTCATTATTAACAGCTTCAGTTTTAGATGATATGACGCATACGGAAAGTAATAAACATAGGGAAGCACGTGGGCAAGGTATTGCGAACGTCGTGGCGGGTTTCTTTGGAGGAATGGCAGGATGTGCAATGATTGGACAATCTGTTATTAATATTAAATCAGGTGGACGAGGTCGTTTATCAACATTTGTAGCGGGCGGATTTTTAATCGTATTACTATTCGTTTTAGGTGACTATGTCGTTCATATTCCAATGGCAGCTTTAGTTGCGGTTATGATTATGGTTTCAATCGGAACGTTTGATTGGAACTCTGTAACAACGATTCATAAAGTACCAAAAGGAAACGCATTTGTTATGATCGTAACAGTTGTGATTGTCCTAATTACACATAATTTAGCATTAGGTGTAATTATCGGAACAGTAATTAGTGCAGTTTTATTTGCATTCAATATGGCAAAGATTCACGTGAAACATTTATATATTGAAAATAAGAAAATATACGAAATTCATGGTCAACTTTTCTTTGTATCTACAGCAGACTTTATAAATAATTTTTCATTTAATGAAGATGTAAAAGAAATTGAAATGAACTTTACTCATGCACACGTATGGGATGATTCAGCAGTGGCATCAATAGATAAAGTTATCATGAAGTATGAGCAAAGCGGTGTGAAAGTAAGTATAACTGGATTAAATGAACGTAGCGCAAAACTTGTTACAAATTTAGCTATTTATAATAAAAGAATTGCTGGTTAAAGAACTACAATTTTTTAATTTTATATTCATGTGTAAGCCCTCTTTTTTGAAAGACAAAAAAGGGGGCTTTTGTATTATAATACGAGTAGGATAACGAAAAGGGGATTCAGCATATGTATAAACAAATTATATTAGCATGTGATGGTTCTGAACATGCACTTCGAGCAGCAGAGCACGCAACATATATTGCGAAATTTAACGAAGAAACAAATGTTGAAGTTGTGTACGTAGTAGATAATAGAACGGCAAAGTCGGATATTATACAAGGACAAACGGATTTAGAAACAATATCCGCTAGTCGAAAAGATAAATTAAAAGAGATTGAGGGTTTATTAAAGAAAGAGAACATTTCCTACAAAATTACGATTCTACACGGTGATCCTGGAGATACAATCGTTCAGTATGTAAATACAGGGGATATAGATCTTGTTGTTGCTGGGAGTAGAGGGTTAAATACATTGCAAGAAATGGTACTTGGTAGCGTAAGTCATAAAATAGCAAAGCGTGTGAAATGCCCGGTGATGATTGTAAAATAAATTGAGTGAAATATGTAGTAGCGAAAGCAAGACCTGGATATAATTCGAGGTCTTTTTTGACGTATAAAGGGAGAGTGTATGGACATACTAAATATATAAGTTTAAAAAAAATTGCTAACTTACAAATTTGTAAGTTAGGTGTCAGAAAAATCGATGTTATGAAATTTTTCCCATTGGTAAAATAAAAGTATCAAAGGGGAGATAGGGAGGATGGAAGTAATGAAATCATTTCAAAATTTATCATATAGTCAAGGGGTAAGCTTAATTTGCTTAGGGGGATTTGCTACATCTGTTACGTTAGCTGTATTAATAAAGGTGTTTCATCAAATTTTCTAATTTTATAGTAGGGAAGGAATTGGTTGTTATAAATAGTAAGAAAAGTGCTGTAAATAAAGAATAGCTCTTAGCATGTATATAAACGCTAAGAGCTATTCTTTATTTATATATTATATTTTGTTTAAGCTTGTTTTGTTTTTGTCGATCCTGTGTTTAAAGTAAGAGCAAGGAAGAACATTGCAAGTACACAAGAAGCAAGTAATAAAATGAACCCGCCGTCCCATCCAAATGCATCTACAATAAAGCCCATAGCTGCGCTAGCAAAAGTAGCACCACCTAGGTAACCAAAGAATCCAGTTAAGCCTGCTGCAGTTCCAGCAGCTTTCTTTGGTGCTAAGTCAAGCGCATGAAGACCAATTAGCATAACAGGTCCGTAAATTAAGAATCCAATTGAAACCAGTGCGATACTATCAACCATTGGATTACCAGCAGGATTTAGCCAGTAAACGAGAACGGCAATGAATACACCGACCATAAATAAAATACCAGCAGGTGCACGGCGTCCTTTAAATAGTTTATCGCTCATCCATCCGCAAAGAAGCGTACCAGGAATACCAGCCCATTCATATAGCGCATAAGCGGTACGTGAGCTACTATGAGTAAAGCTTTTTTCTTCTACTAAATAAGTAGGAGCCCAGTCTACAACTCCGTAACGAACGAAATAAACAAATACGTTAGCGATAGCGATATACCATAAAAACTTATTGTTTAACACGTATTTAAATAAAATTTCTTTTACTGAAAGTTCACGTTCACGATCTTTCACTTTTTCATCTGATGGGTATTCACCAGTATGTTCCTCAATAGAAGGTAATCCGCAAGATTGAGGCGTATCACGCATCGTAATTAATACATAAATCCCAACTAAAATTGAAAGAATACCTGGGAAGTAAAATATACTCTTCCAGTCATTTGCAAAGAAATATAAGCCTAATGTAACGAGGGAAGGCATAAGTGCGCCGCCGACGTTATGAGCGACGTTCCAAATAGACATTTTTGTACCACGTTCACTTACAGAGAACCAGTGAACCATTGTACGACCACAAGGTGGCCAGCCCATACCTTGTACCCATCCATTTAAAAATTGAAGTACAAACATGAGTATGATGCTTGTTGTAATGAAAGAAAATGAGCCGAAAATAATATTAATGATACCTGATAAAAATAGCCCAGCCGCTAAAAAGTAGCGAGGATTACAACGATCGGATACGATACCCATAAGAAATTTACTTAATCCGTAAGCAATTGATACTGCTGAAAGGATAACCCCAAGTTCCGCTTTACTAAATCCTTGTTCGATTAAATATGGCATTGCTAGTGAAAAGTTTTTTCGAACAAAGTAGTAACCTGCATAACCGATGAAGATACCTAAGAATACTTGTAAACGTAATTTACGGTATTCGCTATCAACACGATCAGCTGGTAAGCGTTCCGCGTGGGGCGCAGGTTTAAATAATTGTGTGAAAAACATAAAATGAAAATCCTCCCCTAATAAATTAAAAGCGTTTTAAGACAGGAAGAATGCAAAAAGGCCATGAAATATAAAAAAGTTTCCTTTTTTATGATTCATAGCCGTATACTCCGATTCTCCGTGACTGTCAATATTAACTTCGTCGAAAATTATACAACTTTGTGACAGAAATGTAAACGTTTTTATGAATAAAAGTGTTGACGGATTTTGTTCGTGGGATTAATATTTAAATACGTTAAATATTTTATTGTTTAAATAAGAGGTGGATAACATGCCAAATGATATGACGCATATCGATAAAATTCAAGCTCTTGCGTTTTCGATTGGAAAGAAAATGCAGACGGAGTTATTAGAACAAATGCAAGCAACAGGACTTACACCACCGCAGTTTTATATTTTAAAGATTTTAGATCATTATGGAGCTTCAAGGGCGACAAAATTAGCAAAAAAGATGTATGTAAAGCCTAGTGCAATTACAGTGATGATTGATCGCTTAATTGACCAAGAGCTTGTAGAGCGCTATCACGACAAAGATGACCGTCGTGTTGTCATCATTGAGTTAACAAAAAAGGGGAAAGCTAGGGTGGAAGAGGCAATGACAGCTCGCAATGAGCATATTGCAAAATATTTCTCACACTTAGAATTACAAGAAAGAGAAGATTTGTTACGTCTCTTTGAGAAGTTAGAAACAATTATTTGCGGGACACAAGAGAAAAAAGAGAATAACTAAGAGGAATTGAGGAGATTACATGGAGCAACAAGACAATATAAATAGAAAGTTGCTGTTAATTGGTTTAGTAATCGCGATGCTATTTGCTGCGTTAGATGGAACAATCGTAGGTACAGCAATGCCGCGTATCGTCGGTGATCTAGGCGGATTAAGCTTAATGACATGGTTAACAACTGCATATATGTTAACATCAACGACAGTTGTACCAATTGCAGGTAAATTAGCGGATTTACTTGGTCGTCGTAACGTATATATAACAGGACTAGTTATTTTCATGATTGGTTCGGCGTTATGTGGTATGGCAAATGGTATGACAGAATTAATTATTTTCCGTGGTATTCAAGGTCTTGGTGGCGGTATTATGATGCCAATGGCAATGATTATTATCGGTGATATGTTCTCAGGAAAAGAACGTGCGAAATGGCAAGGGATTTTTGGGGCATTATACGGTCTTGCTTCTGTAATTGGACCACAAGTTGGTGGTTGGATTGTAGATGCGGTGAACTGGAGATGGGTATTCTACATTAACTTACCAGTTGGTATTTTAGCGACAATCTTTATTGCAATGGGATTAAAATCACATAAACAAACGGGACCAATTAAAATTGATATCGCTGGAATCTTTACGATGATTCTCGGTGTTGTAAGCTTATTACTTGCGTTAACGTTTGGTGGAAAAGATTACGCGTGGGATTCTTGGCAAATTATCGGGTTGTTTGCATTAGCTCTAATTGGTATTGTTAGCTTTGTTATTGTTGAAACGAAAGCAGAAGAACCAATTTTACCGATGCATTTCTTTAAAAATCGCACATTTACAATACTGAATGCGATTGGATTCTTTATGAGTATCGGAATGTTCGGTGCTATTATGTTCGTACCATTCTTTATGCAAGGTATCGTAGGAGTAAGTGCAGCTGAATCAGGAACGATTATGACGCCAATGATGATTACAATGATTGTGATGAGTATTATTGGTGGGCAACTTGTATTAAAGGTTGGGGTAAAACCACAAATTATTACAGGGATGCTTATTATGGCCGGTGGATTCTGGTTATTAACAACGATGGATATGCACACAACGAAGCTTACTGCAACTTCTTATATGATGATTATCGGTTTAGGAATGGGTCTTGTTATGCCAACATTAACATTGGCGTTACAAGAAAGCTTCCCGAAAAAAGATCTTGGTGTCGTAACATCATCAAGTCAGTTCTTCCGTCAAATTGGGGGAACATTTGGTATTACAATTTTAGGATCGATTATGAATAACACTTCAGGTACAACATTAACAAATAAATTAGTACCTGTATTAGATACATTCCCGAAAGAAGCGGGAGAAATGGTAACAAAATTTAAAGATATGATTCATACAGACCCACAAGGTTTATATTCAATGTTATTTAGTCCTGAGGCATTAAAACAAATGCCAGAAGCATTCTCTAATAGCATTGTACCAATCTTGAAAAGTTCGTTAGTAGACTCGCTGCATACTGTATTTTTAACAGGATTAGTATTCATCGTAGTAGGTGCTATCTTTACGATTTTCTTACAGAAAATTAAACTGTCTGATCGTAAAAAAGGTGCTGAAGAGCCTGCTGTAGAAGAAAAAGAACAAACTGTATCATATTCGTAATGAAAAAGCATCGCCTTAGGGCGATGCTTTTTGAGTATAACCTTAAAAGCTTTTTAATGAGAAATGATTGACGTATTTTTCGAAATGCGTTATATTATTTTCTGTAAACGGTTACATGAAATGGAGAGGAAAGAGCATGAGTACGATTAAAGACGTTGCAAAATTAGCGGGAGTATCTGTTGCGACCGTTTCCAGAGTGTTAAATAAAAATGGATATGTTCACGAGGATACGTTAAAAAAGGTAGAGCGTGCAATTGAGATGTTAGATTATAAGCCTAGTACGGTAGCGCGTTCACTGTATAATAAAAAATCTCGTTTAATTGGCTTAGTTGTTCCAAATATCGTGAATCCATTCTTTCCAGAAGTTGCACGTGCCGTAGAAGATGTAGCGCATAAGCAAGGGTACACAGTTGTACTTTGTAATTCTGATGAGAGTTTAGAGAAAGAAAAGCAATATATTGATGTACTTAGGCAAAATAATGTGGATGGATTTATTGTAGCAACAAATCCACAAAATAGTGTTAATTACATGAATTTATCAGTTCCAGTCGTTGCGATTGACCGTATGTTTAATGAACGTATACCTACTGTGTATGCAGATAACTATGCGGGGAGTCAGGCTGCTACAAAGTTATTGTTAGATAAAGGGTGCAAACATATTGCACATATTCGTGGACCTCGTGATGTGAGTACAGCGAATGAACGTTTTGAAGGTTTTATAGATGTTATTACGCAAAATAATCTTTCATATATGATTGCAGAGAGTACATTTGATCCAGTTAATAGTGAACGGGTAGCAATGGAATTATTAGAAGAATACCCACATATTGATGGTATTGTTGCAGGGAACGATTTAATTGCAATTGGTATCGTAAAAGCAGCAATGCAAAAGGGCATTGCTATCCCAGATGATTTGCAAATTATCGGATTTGATGGAATTTCTTTAACTGAAATGATGTATCCGTCTATTACAACGGTTGCACAACCCATTTATGAAATGGGGAAAATTGCGACAGAATTACTGTTAAAGCAGATGGAAGGTAGTCCGTTAGAAGAGAAACACTATCGTTTACCGATTGAAATTATAGAGAGAAATACAACGAAGTAAGGAGATGGAACAGATGCCGAATATTGCAGTAGTAGGTAGCATTTCAATGGACTTAGTGGCTGTTTCAAAAAAAAGACCAAAAGCAGGAGAAACAGTAATTGGTGAAGCATTTCATACAATCCCAGGAGGAAAAGGGGCGAACCAAGCAGTTGCGGCAGCAAGATTAGGCGCAAATGTAGCGATGGTTGGCGCGGTAGGAAACGATAATTATGGAACTGTCGTTAGGAAAAATTTAGAGAACGAACGCGTTTTTATCGACTATGTGGTACCGGTTACAGATACGGCGACAGGAATTGCTCATATCGTTTTAGCAGAAGAGGATAACAGTATTGTTGTTGTGCAAGGAGCGAATGCTCTTGTAAATGAGTCGGTTGTAGATCGTTCTAAAGATCTTCTTATAAAAGCAGATATGGTTGTTCTTCAACTAGAGATTCCACTTGAAACAGTAAAATATGTATTGGCTATTTGTGAGGAGCATAATATTCCAGTTATGTTAAATCCAGCGCCAGCGCAAGTATTATCAGAAGATATTTTAGAAAAGGCAACTTATATTACACCAAATGAACATGAGTGTCGCATCGTATTAGATGATTTCACATCACCAATTGAAGATTTATTAGCTAAATATCCAAATAAACTATTGATGACAGAAGGTTCTAACGGTGTACGCTTCCATAATGGTACGGGGATTGTACATGTTCCGAGCATTGCTGTTGATGTAGTAGATACGACTGGAGCTGGTGATACATTTAATGGTGCGCTAGCAGTTGCGCTTTCTGAAGGAGAAACACTTCAAAAAGCAATTCGTTTTGCAAATATTGCTGGTGGTCTTTCTGTAACGAAGCTTGGGGCGCAAGGTGGTATGCCAACGAGAAATAAAGTACGTGAAGTACAGGTGATTGTCGGATGAAAAAGCACGGTGTATTAAACAGTGAGATTGCATCAGTCCTTGCTTCACTTGGGCATACAGATACAATTGTGATCGCAGACTGCGGGTTACCGATTCCTGACGGAGTAAAGCGAATTGATTTAGCCGTTGAGATTGGAAAACCAAGTTTTTTAGATGTATTGCAAGTGGTAGCTGATGATATGGCAATTGAAAAAGTGACGTTAGCAGAAGAAGTCATTAACAATAATGCGGAAGTAAATAAAGAAATCGAGTTGAAATTAATAGAGCCAGCATTTGAATATGTATCTCATGAACAATTTAAAGAGCATACAAAGAAAGCGAAGGCGATTATTCGTACAGGCGAGGCTACGCCTTATGCCAATGTAATTTTACATGCAGGCGTGATTTTTTAATAAAGGGAAGTGATGAGAATGCATATTGAAATGAAAAACATTTCAAAGGCGTTCAATGGCAATCCTGTTTTGAAGAAGGCACAGTTTATGATTGAAACAGGGGAAGTCCACGCATTGATGGGGGAAAATGGAGCGGGTAAATCAACGCTCATGAAGATTTTAACAGGTGTATACAAAAGAGATGGTGGAACAATCACGATCGATGGGCAAGAACGAACTTTTAAAAATGCAAAAGAAGCTGAAGAGTACGGAATCGCATTTATACATCAAGAACTAAACATATTACCGAATTTAACAGTAGCTGAAAATATGTTTCTCGGTAAAGAGTTAATGTACGGTAAAACAGGCATTTTACGCACTCGCCAAATGAATGCAATTACTCAGCAGCAACTAGCGGAGTTAGGATTACATGTAAAAGGTGCTATGTTAGCAGGAGAGCTGTCGGTTGGACAACAGCAAATTATTGAAATTGCGAAAGCTTTAATGACGAACGCGAGCGTTATTATTATGGACGAACCTACTGCAGCACTGACAGATCGTGAAATTGAAACGCTCTTTACAGTGATAAACAAGCTGCGTAAAGAAGGTGTTTCATTCGTCTACATTTCGCACCGCATGGAAGAGATTTTCTCAATATGTGATGCCATTACGATTTTACGTGATGGAGAATACGTAGGAAAGAGGTTAATTCCAGAAACGTCATTTGACGAAGTAGTGAGTATGATGGTGGGGCGCAGCATTGGTGAACGCTACCCAGAACGAAATAGTCAAATTGGCGAAGTGATTTTTGAAATGCGTAATGGAACGAAAAAGGGGAAATTTGAAAATGTTTCGTTTCAAGTAAGAAAAGGTGAGATCCTTGGTGTAGCTGGTTTGATGGGAGCTGGCCGCACAGATATTATGAAAGCGATATTTGGATATGAACCGTTAGATTCTGGGCAAATTTTTATAAATGGACAAGAAGTAAAGATTGATAGTCCGATAGATGCAATTAGACAAAGAATTGCTTTCATTACAGAAGATAGAAAGTCTGAAGGATTAGTGTTAGATTTCTCAATTCGAGAAAATTTAGCGTTACCGAATTTAGAAAGTCTTTCAAAGGGAAGTGTCCTTAGTAACGAACTAGAACAGCAGTTTACAGAGGATATGATGAAGCTTCTTAATGTGAAAGCATCTAGCGGAGAGCAAGCAGTGAAATCTCTTTCTGGTGGAAATCAGCAAAAGATTGTAATCGCGAAATGGTTAGGTATTCATCCGCAACTACTCATTTTAGACGAGCCAACGAGAGGTGTCGATGTTGGAGCGAAAAAAGAAATTTACTCTATTATGAATAAGCTTACCGAGCAAGGCGATGCCGTTATTATGGTATCATCTGAGCTTCCAGAAGTTTTAGGAATGAGTGATCGCGTTCTTGTCATTCATGAAGGGAAAATCGGAGGTATTTTAGAGAAAGATGAGGCATCACAAGAGTCTATTATGGCACTAGCTACAGGGGGAGAGTAAGATATGGCTAAGAAGGGGAATGTATTACAACAACTTGGTTCTTTAATCGGTTTAGTGTTAATTATCGTAGTAATTACAGCTTTAAATCCGACATTTATTGAAATTCCAAATTTATTTAATATACTGCGCCAAGTATCGATTAATGCACTCATTGCATTCGGAATGACCTTTGTAATTTTAACAGGGGGTATTGACTTATCGGTAGGTTCTATTTTAGCATTATCAAGTGCACTTGTTGCTGGAATGATGGCAAGTGGCATGGATCCGTTTCTTGCAATGGCAGTTGGATTATTAGCAGGTCTTGTAATGGGAATTGTAAACGGTATCATCATTGCGAAGGGAAAGGTAGCTCCATTTATTGCAACTTTAGCAACAATGACTATTTTTCGTGGGTTGACGCTTGTTTATATGGACGGACGTCCGATCACTGGTCTTGGTGATCATTTAATGTTCCAAATGTTTGGCCGCGGTTATTTTCTTGGTATTCCCGTACCAGCTGTTACAATGATGATCGCTTTCGCAGTACTGTACTTCATTTTGAAGAAAACGACATTTGGTCGTCGTACATTTGCAATTGGTGGAAATGAAGAAGCAGCAGCATTATCAGGTATTAATGTTACGAGAATTAAAGTAATGATTTACGGTCTTTCCGGGATTTTGGCAGCGCTTGCAGGTATTGTCTTAACATCACGACTAGATTCTGCACAGCCGACTGCGGGTACTTCTTACGAATTAGATGCAATTGCAGCAGTTGTATTAGGAGGGACAAGTCTTTCTGGAGGAAGAGGATGGATTGTTGGTACATTTATCGGTGTACTTATTATCGGTGTACTAAATAACGGTTTAAATTTATTAGGTGTATCTTCTTTCTTCCAACAAGTTGTAAAAGGACTTGTAATCTTACTAGCTGTATTAATTGATCGTCGAAAAGAAGCGTAATGGAGGGGCAGTTCATGAAGAAATGGTTACTTATACTCGTTGCATGTATTATGGTCATTACTGCTGGTTGTTCAATGGAACCGCCAGAATGGGCAAAGGATTCTAGCGATAAAGGTCGAAATAAAACTATTAAAGTTGGATTCTCGGTTTCAACTTTAAATAATCCCTTTTTCGTAACTTTGAAAAAGGGTGCAGAAAAGAAAGCGAAAGAAAGCGGCATTGAATTGATTGCTGTTGATGCGCAAAATGATGCAGCAAAGCAAACAAATGATGTTGAAGATTTAATTCAAAAAGGTGTCGATGTAGTTGTTATTAATCCAACCGATTCAGATGCTGTTGCTTCAGCAGTCAGTGCGGCAAATGCCGCGAATGTTCCTGTCATTACAGTAGATCGCGTTGCGAATGCAGGTAAAGTTGTTTCTCACATCGCTTCTAACAATATCGAAGGTGGTCAAATGGCTAGTGATTATATTCGTGAATTAGTTGGCGAGGGAGCAAACGTTGCGGAGTTAGAAGGGCTCCCTGGCTCTTCAGCAGCTCGTGAGCGCGGGAAAGGATTCCATAACGTAGCTGATAAGTCTTTAAAAGTAGTTGCCAAACAAGCGGCTGATTTTGATAGAGCAAAAGGATTATCTGTTATGGAAAACATTTTGCAAGCAAATGGTGATATTAAAGCCGTATTTGCGCATAACGATGAAATGGCATTAGGAGCACTTGAAGCATTGAAATCTGCTGGAAAAACGGATGTAGTAGTTGTTGGATTTGATGCAACAGAAGATGCTGTGAAGGCGGTTAAGGATGGGCGTATGGCTGCAACAGTTGCTCAAAAACCGGAATTAATCGGGGAGAAGGCGATGCAAACAGCAAAAGAGATAACGCAAGGTAAAAAAGTGGACAAATCTATTCCGATTGAATTAGAGCTTATTAAGAAAAACAAATAAATATAAATTGAAAATTAGGAAGGAAGAATAACAAATGAAATTTTTTATTGATACAGCAAACATTAACGAAATTAAAGAGGCAAATGCATTAGGCGTAGTAGCTGGAGTAACGACAAACCCATCACTTGTAGCAAAAGAAGGCGTAGATTTCCATGAGCGTATTCGTGAAATTTGCAGCTTTATAGAAGGACCTGTAAGCGCAGAAGTAATTAGCTTAGAAGCTGATAAAATGATTGAAGAAGGAAAAGAATTAGCGAAGATTGCTCCAAACGTTGTTGTAAAAGTACCAATGACAACTGAAGGTTTAAAAGCAGTAAAAGCATTCTCTGACTTAGGAATTCGTACAAACGTTACATTAGTATTCTCAGCAGTTCAAGCATTACTTGCAGCTCGTGCTGGTGCGACATACGTTTCACCATTCTTAGGTCGCTTAGATGATATCGGTCATAACGGTATGGACTTAATCCGCCAAATCGCAGAAATCTTTGCAATTCACGGAATCGAAACAGAAATCATCGCAGCATCTGTACGTCACAGCGTTCACGTAACTGACGCAGCATTAAATGGTGCACATATTGCAACAATCCCAGCAAACGTAATTGCTTCATTAGTGAAGCACCCATTAACAGATCAAGGAATTGAGAAATTCTTAGCTGATTGGGAAAAAACACAAGAGAAATAATAGAAAATCAAGAATCCTAGTTTAATTGACTAGGATTCTTTTTTTGTATTTTAAAAGAATTTTCATGCAATTTTGCATATTGTCTTTTAAATTTGTTATATAAACTATTTAATATATACAAATCACTCTTTATTTTTTATATTTTGATATAAAGTGAAACTTTAATTAGTGGGGGGCTTTGTTCATCCACCGACTAATTATTAGCCTTTACCAATCGGGCTTTTACGAGCAGTTATCTCCCACCTAACTTCCTCGCATTCACCGAATTTTGAGGTGGGAGTCTTACTGCCCGTTAAAGCGGGATAAACAGATAGAGGGTCTGACCAGAAAACTGGAGGGCATGATTCTATAACAGAAAGTTTAACGTTTATAGAATTATGCCTTTTTATATAGGGAGGTAGTAAACAGGGATTTCGACAAAAATGCAACTATTTATCTGAATTTTAAGTTTTATAAAAGGAGAGAAATGGAATGAGAAGAAAAGCGCCATTTAAAGTGTTATCGTCATTAGCAATTGCGGCAATTATCGGATGCACATCTGTAATGAGTGCTCCATTAGCATACGCAGAAACGCCAGCAAAAGAGAAAGATAATGTGTCTACAACACCAATTGATTACAATTTAATTCAAGAAGATCGTTTAGCGGAAGCTCTGAAAGAAAGAGGAACAATTAATCCAGCATCTTCTAAAGAAGAGACGAAAAAGGCTGTAGAGAAATATATTGAAAAGAAACAAGGGGATCAGGCAAATAAAGAAATTCTTCCAGCTGATACTGCTAAAGAGGCATCTGATTTCGTGAAAAAAGTAAAAGAGAAAAAAATGGAAGAAAAGGAAAAGGTAAAGAAACCTGAAAAAAATGTTAGCCCTGAGCAAAGGCCAGAACCAAATAAAAAACAATTGAATGGGCAAGTTCCAACATCTAAGGCAAAGCAAGCTCCATATAAGGGATCTGTTCGAACTGATAAAGTACTAGTGTTACTCGTTGAATTTAGTGATTATAAACATAATAATATTGATCAAACACCAGGTTATATGTATTCGAAAGACTTTAGTAGAGAGCATTATCAAAAGATGTTATTTGGTAATGAACCATACACATTATTTGACGGTTCGAAAGTAAAAACATTTAAGCAATATTACGAAGAGCAGTCTGGCGGTAGTTATACGACAGATGGATATGTAACTGAGTGGCTAACTGTTCCAGGGAAAGCATCTGACTACGGTGCTGATGGTAACAGTGGTCATGATAACAAAGGTCCAAAAGGTGCACGTGATTTAGTGAAAGAAGCTTTACATGCAGCTGCTGAGAAAGGGTTAGATTTATCTCAATTTGATCAATTCGATAGATATGATACAAATGGTGATGGAAATCAAAATGAGCCTGACGGTGTAATTGATCATTTAATGGTAATCCATGCTGGTGTTGGTCAAGAGGCAGGTGGCGGAAAATTAGGTGATGATGCAATCTGGTCACACCGTTCAAAATTAGCGGTAGATCCAGTAGCGATTGAAGGTACAAAATCAAATGTAGATTACTTTGGTGGAAAAGTAACAGCGCATGATTACACAATTGAACCAGAAGATGGAGCAGTAGGTGTATTTGCGCATGAATTTGGACATGACCTTGGCTTACCGGATGAATATGACACGAAATATACTGGAACTGGTTCACCTGTCGAAGCTTGGTCATTAATGAGCGGAGGTAGTTGGACAGGGAAAATTGCAGGAACAGAGCCAACTAGTTTTTCGCCACAAAATAAAGACTTCTTGCAAAAAAATATGGGTGGAAACTGGGCAAAAATTTTAGAAGTAGATTACGATAAAATTAAGCGTGGTGTAGGCGTTCCTACATATATTGATCAAAGTGTTACGAAATCTAATCGTCCAGGCGTTGTACGTGTTAACTTACCAGGTAAGAGTGTAGAAACGATTAAACCGGAATTTGGAAAGCATGCATATTATAGTACAAGAGGCGATGATATGCATACAACGTTAGAAACACCGTTCCTTGATTTAACAAAAGGAACAAATGCAAAATTTGATTATAAAGCAAATTATGAGTTAGAAGCAGAGTGTGATTTTGTCGAAGTGCATGCAGTAACAGAAGATGGAACGAAAACATTGATTGATAGATTAGGAGAAAAGATAGTACAAGATGATAAAGATACAACAGATGGAAAGTGGATTGATAAATCATACGATTTAAGTCAATTTAAAGGAAAGAAAGTGAAACTGCAATTTGACTATATTACCGATCCAGCTTTAACATATAAAGGTTTCGCAATGGATGATGTAAATGTAACAGTTGATGGACAAGTAGTATTTTCTGATGATGTAGAAGGACCGTCTAAAATGAAGTTAAATGGATTCGTTGTTTCTGATGGGACAGAGAAAAAACCTCATTATTATTATTTAGAATGGAGAAACTATGCGGGATCAGATAATGGATTAAAAGCAGGAAAAGGTCCAGTGTATAATACAGGTCTTGTCGTTTGGTATGCAGATGATAGTTTTAAAGATAACTGGGTTGGGGTGCATCCAGGTGAAGGCTTCCTTGGGGTTGTCGACTCTCATCCAGAAGCGTTTGTTGGTAATTTAAATGGGAAACCAGCATACGGTAATACAGGCATGCAAATTGCGGACGCTGCATTTTCATTTGATCAAACGCCAGCATGGAGTGCAAATTCGTTAACACGCGGACAGTTTAATTATTCTGGATTACAAGGTGTGACAACTTTTGATGATTCAAAAGTATACAGTAATAAACAAATTGCTGATGCGGGAAGAAAAGTTCCAAACCTTGGACTTAAATTCCAAGTTGTTGGACAAGCAGAGGATAAATCAGCAGGCGCTGTATGGATTAAACGTTAATAACATAAAAGCACAATCTTCATATGAAGATTGTGCTTTTTAATTTGTACAGTAAGTTATTATCTTAGTTTATGAAATACAAGTGTTTGTTCACATGTAGTCTATCAAATTATGTGGGGAAAAGAAATATTTCCGAGGAAATTGTCGAAGTATCGTCGGTATTTATTTAGTTTCTTTTTTAAAGGAAGAAGGTAGTATTGATTTTATACATAAGCTTATTTACAGTATTACTTAGTTATACACAAAAGTAATATATTAGGCGAAAAAAAGACAATGATGGAATTAGCCTATCATTGTCTTTTTTACTTTGCCTTTGTCTTTTATTTTGCTTCGGACATAAATCATTCCAGCAAATGTTACTAAGAATGCACTTCCGATAACGAAGCTAGCGCTAGGTGATGCTCCAATTGCTCCGACTGTAAAGGAGCCAGCAACAACTCCTAATGAGAAGAAAGCATAAAACAATCCGAATGCTTTTCCGCGTTTATCATCTGTCGTATTTTCAACGAGTAATGCATTTATCGATGGGAAAAGGATAGCGAATCCAATACCGTAAATCATCATAACGATAAAGAGCATACCTTTTGTTGTGAATAATCCGAGTAAAGATAGTGCTAATGCCATAACGGCAATACCAATCAACATTAGTTTTGAACGATTAAATCGATCGTAAATACGATTTGTTGGTAGTAAGAAGAAGAGGATAGCGGTAATGCCAAATACACTTAACATCATACCTGTAGTAGACGCTTTAAGCGCTAATGCCTCAACTTTTACTGGTAACATATATGTGACAATTCCTTGTGAAAACATTAATGTGAAAGCACCGATGTATGCTTGCAATAACGGCTCTGATTTTAACAGTTCAATCATATCTTCTTTGTTCATCATTTGCGTTCTTGATGTATCTTTTCTTGATACGTTATTTGGTAAGAAGAATAGAGATACGATTGTACCAAGGACCATTAAAATAGAAATGGTAATGAATACCCACTCTATACCAGCAGTAGCTTTCATAATACCACTGAAAGCAGGGCCTACAATTGCAGCTGTTCCAACAGCAGCGCCAGATAGAGCCATTGCCTTACCTTGTCTTGCTGAATTTGTTTGTTTTGATAAAAACGTAAAGGCAGCAGGAATTAAAAATCCGTCACTAAAGCCGTGCATAAAGCGCACAACTAATAGTTGTTCACCACTTTGAACAACGGTGTATAACAAGACTATGAAACTCGTAAGTCCCATGCTTATATAAAGTATTTTTTTTGCACCAAATTTATCGACAGCAGCGCCAGCAATAATATTACCAATCATATTAGCGAATGAGTACATACCGACAACTAGCCCAATAATAAGAGGAGATCCTCCAAGACTTTGAGCGAACGTACTCATAATAGGTAATTGTGAAAATGTATCTAGAAACGCTACGATAACAATAAAGTAAATAAAATATTTCAAGCGATATTCACCTCTCCTATGCTATTATGGCATAATGCTAATTTCAACCGCAATGAAATTGAATTAACAGATGTGGAAAAAAGTACAAAGTGACAAAATATTGAACATTATTTGTTAAAATTTAGTGGAAATGAGATTGTTTTTTTGAAATATATGGATAGAAGTATTATAATAGATTTGTAAACTTCACCAGGTTAAGTATATACATAGAGAGGGATGTATAAAATGAAAGCATTACTTTGGCATAATCAACGTGATGTACGAGTAGAAGAAGTACCAGAACCAACTGTAAGACCAGGAGCAGTTAAGATCAAAGTTAAATGGTGTGGTATCTGCGGGACAGACCTGCATGAATATTTAGCAGGACCTATTTTTATTCCAACAGAAGAGCACCCATTAACACATGTAAAAGCACCAGTTATTTTAGGTCATGAGTTTAGCGGTGAGGTAGTTGAAATCGGTGAAGGCGTTACTTCTCATAAAGTGGGAGATCGCGTCGTTGTAGAACCAATTTATTCTTGTGGTAAATGTGAAGCTTGTAAACATGGACATTACAATGTTTGTGAACAACTTGTTTTCCATGGTCTTGGCGGAGATGGCGGCGGTTTCTCTGAATATACAGTAGTACCAGAAGATATGGTTCACCATATTCCTGATGAAATGACGTATGAACAAGGTGCACTTGTAGAACCAGCAGCAGTAGCAGTTCATGCAGTGCGTCAAAGTAAATTAAAAGAAGGGGAAGCAGTAGCAGTATTTGGTTGTGGTCCAATTGGACTTCTTGTTATTCAAGCAGCTAAAGCAGCGGGAGCAACTCCTGTTATTGCAGTTGAACTTTCTAAAGAACGTCAAGAGTTAGCAAAATTAGCAGGTGCGGATTATGTATTAAATCCAGCTACTCAAGATGTACTAGCAGAAATTCGTAACTTAACAAATGGTTTAGGTGTAAATGTGAGCTTTGAAGTAACAGGTGTTGAAGTAGTACTTCGTCAAGCAATTGAAAGTACAAGCTTCGAAGGACAAACTGTAATTGTTAGTGTATGGGAAAAAGATGCAACAATTACTCCGAATAACCTTGTATTAAAAGAAAAAGAGGTTATCGGTATTCTTGGATACCGCCATATCTTCCCAGCTGTTATTAAATTAATTAGCTCTGGCCAAATTCAAGCAGAGAAATTAATTACGAAAAAAATCACAGTGGATCAAGTTGTTGAAGAAGGATTTGAAGCACTTGTAAAAGATAAAACACAAGTGAAAATTCTTGTTTCACCTAAATAGTAGAGAATAGTAAAAAGTAGCTCTTTTCTAGAAATAGAAGAGGGCTACTTTTTTTCTATACAGAAAGGTGATAGACTTTCCTTTAACTAAAGGTATTTTGTTTGGAAGGGGAAGTTTAATGCTTTCATTTATGTTGACATTGAAACGGATGTTAAAAGCTTGTTTACGAGCGTGGAAAGATAAAGAATTTCAAGTGTTATTCGTATTAACAATTCTAACTTTAATATCTGGTACGATCTTTTATAGCACAGTGGAGGGATTACGTCCTCTTGATGCTTTATATTTTAGCGTCGTGACCCTTACTACTGTTGGGGATGGAAATTTCAGTCCTCAAACTGACTTTGGAAAGATATTTACGATATTATACATATTTATCGGGATCGGATTAGTTTTTGGATTTATTCATAAGTTGGCAGTTAACGTGCAATTGCCAAGTATACTATCGAAGAGAAAAAAAGAGTAAAGCATTAATTGCTTTACTCTTTTTTTACATTATTTTAGACAAGTATTTGCAGTAGCTTAATAATACTTTATTACAATGTAAGTGCATTCATTCATTCATTCATTCATTGCGTTCACTATGTATAAAGGTATAATGATATGAACATTTGCATATTTTGATTAAATGATAGAAGTTCGGTGAAAGGTGGGATATTCTAATTATAGGTTAACTGAAAGACGTCGTAGGATCCTAACAAAATATTTACAATAACTTAATTATAAAATGGAGGATTTCATATGAAAAAGAAAGTTCTTGCTTTAGCAGCTGCGATTACGTTAGTAGCACCATTACAAAATGTAGCTTTTGCACATGAAAAGAATGAAGGAAATGTACCAATTATTACTCAGTATTGGTCTGCGGAAGATACACACTCAGAAGGTGTAAATTCTCATTTATGGATTGTAAACCGTGCTATTGATATTATGTCTCGTAATACAACTCTTGTAAGGCAAGATGAAGTAGCGCTATTAAATGCATGGCGTACAGATTTAGAGAAAGGTATTTATGCTGCTGATTATGAAAATCCTTATTATGATAATAGTACATTTACTTCTCATTTCTATGATCCTGATACTGGGAAAACATATGTTGGACTTGCAAAACAGGCGAAAGAAACAGGAAATAAATATTTTAAATTAGCTGGTGAGTCTTACAAAAATAAAGATATGAAACAAGCATTCTTCTATTTAGGACTATCTCTTCATTATTTAGGAGATGTAAATCAGCCAATGCATGCGGCAAACTTTACGAATCTTTCGTATCCACAAGGGTTCCATTCTAAATATGAAAACTTTGTAGATACAATTAAAGATAATTATAAAGTAACGGACGGAAATGGATATTGGAATTGGAAAGGTATGAATCCAGAAGAATGGATTCATGGAGCGGCAGTAGCTGCGAAGCAAGATTACTCTGGTATTGTAAATAGTAATACGAAAAGTTGGTTTGTGAAAGCGGCTGTATCACAAAGTTATGCGGATAAATGGCGTGCTGAAGTTACACCAACGACTGGTAAGCGATTAATGGAAGCACAACGTGTAACTGCTGGATATATTCAGCTTTGGTTTGATACGTACGGAAATCGTTAAGTCTTTGAAGAAGGTCAAATGTCAAAATAGAGCATTTGGCCTTTTTATTACTATACAACACATGGGGGATATGAAATATGAAAAGCAGATTACTAAAAGGTGTACTTAGCTTTGGCATTGGCTTAGGAGCTTTATATAGCGGATCTCCTGCTCAAGCGGATGTATCCATAAATGAAAATAATACATTAAAGGTAATGACGCATAATGTGTACATGCTATCAACAAACTTATATCCGAACTGGGGACAAAGCCAGCGTGCTGATTTAATTGGGGCAGCGGATTATATAAAGAATCAAGATGTTGTTATATTAAATGAAGTGTTTGATAATAGTGCTTCAAATCGCTTATTAGGAAACTTGAAGAAAGAATATCCGAATCAAACAGCGGTACTAGGTCGTAGTAACGGAAATGAATGGGATAAAACGTTAGGGAACTATTCATCTTCAACTCCTGAAGATGGGGGCGTTGCAATCGTGAGTAAATGGCCGATCGTTGAAAAGATTCAATATGTATTTACAAAAGGATGCGGGCCAGATAATTTGTCAAATAAAGGATTTGTATACACGAAAATCAAGAAAGATGATCGTTTCGTTCATGTAATTGGGACGCATTTGCAGGCTGAAGATAGTATGTGTGGAAAAACTTCACCGGCATCTGTACGTACAAACCAGTTAAAAGAAATTCAAGGTTTTATTAAAAATAAAAATATACCAAATAACGAGTATGTTTTAATTGGTGGTGATATGAACGTAAATAAAATAAATGCAGAGAATAAGAGTGATTCAGAGTATGCATCTATGTTTAAAATATTGAACGCTTCTGTACCATCTTATACTGGACATACAGCAACTTGGGATGCAACGACAAATAGCATTGCGAAATACAATTATCCCGATAGCCCTGCGGAACATTTGGACTACATCATGACAAGTAAAGAACATGCAACTCCATCATATGTAGAGAATAAAGTATTACAAGTGAAATCGCCAAAGTGGTCTGTTACATCATGGTTCAAAAAATATACGTATGATGATTATTCGGATCATTATCCAGTAGAGGCGATTATTTCTATGAAGTAGTCCTGAAAAAAGTTTCTTCTTAATATGAAGAAACTTTTTTATTTTGTAAGAGGAAATTCAAACTTTCTTTCCAATATGTATAAGACATATGTAGAAGAGGAGAGAAGAATGTGGATAGAGGAATTTTTAAGGAAGTTCCATTACCGTGTGCATT
Source organism: Bacillus luti (assembly GCF_001884105.1). GTDB lineage: Bacteria > Bacillota > Bacilli > Bacillales > Bacillaceae_G > Bacillus_A > Bacillus_A luti. The sequence goes on from NZ_MACI01000018.1 coordinate 86,353, forward strand.
TTTAGATGAAGTGGCTTTAGAGGAAAATATTCAATCGATTACAGAGTTAAGTGGAAATAAGAATATTCGTATAGCGAGTAAATCATTACGCTCCGTTCCGATTATGAAAAAGATTTTAGCTGCAAATAATCGGTTTCAAGGTATTATGTGCTTTTCACCTAGAGAAGCTTTATTTTTAATTGAACAAGGATTTAATGATGTATTGCTAGGGTATCCTGCTTATGATGAAAGAGCTTTACATGAAATTAGTCTGCTGACGAAGCAAGGGCTCGTTATAACTTGTATGGTAGATTGTGAAGAGCATATTGTTTATTTAGAAAAAATTGCGAAGAAGTCTCAAGGCTGTTTTCGTGTTTGTTTGGATATTGATATGAGTAGTCGTTTTTTTCAATTTCATTTTGGTGTAAAAAGATCTCCGGTAAAAGATGTACAGGGCGCTTTGAAAATAGTAAAAAAGGTGAAGGATTCATTATATTTAATACTAGATGGTGTAATGGGATATGAAGCTCAAATTGCCGGGGTGGGGGATCATATACCGAATCAATGGATGAAAAGTAAAGCGATTTCGTATTTAAAGAAGAAATCGGTGTTAGAAGTTAAAGAAAGAAGAGGACATATCGTAAAAGAAATACAAAACCTAGGTATTGATCTAAGATTTGTAAATGGAGGAGGCACAGGAAGTATAAAAACAACTGAGAAAGATAATTCAGTTACAGAGATTACGGTAGGCTCTGCTTTTTATTCGCCGAAACTGTTTGATTACTATAAAGAAGTGAAATTTCAGCCAGCTGTCGGATTTGCTTTACCAGTTGTGCGTAAACCAGACCTGTCTATTTATACTTGCCTCGGTGGTGGGTACATTGCTTCAGGGGCAGTTGGAAAAGATAAAGAGCCTGAGGTTTGGAGACCGAATGGTGCAAAACTATTACCTTTAGAAGGTGCCGGTGAGGTACAAACACCAATTTTTTATAACGGTGAGGAACGAGTAGATATAGGTGATTCCATCTTGTTTCGCCATAGTAAAGCTGGAGAGTTATGTGAGCGGTTTCCTTTTTTATATCGTGTTAAAAAAGGAGAAATCGTTGGGGAGTATTCAACATATCGGGGGGATGGTCAATGCTTTCTATAAAGGGACAAAAATGGAGAAATTGGACAGGGAATGTAGAAGGAACGCCGCATTATACGATGTACCCAGAAAGTATACAAGATGTAGTAGAAGTTGTGGGGCTTGCACGAAAAAAAGGAAAGAAAATTCGTGTCGTCGGTTCCGGACACTCGTTTACACCTCTTGTGCAAACGGAAGAAATTTTAGTTTCGTTAGATGAACTGAAAGGGATTATGGATGTTGATATAGAGAATATGACAGTCGAAGTATGGGCAGGAACAAAACTACATGATTTAGGGAAGTTACTTGAAGAGAAAGGTTATGCGCAAGAAAATTTAGGAGATATTGATTCACAATCTATTGCAGGAGCGATTAGTACGGGAACTCATGGGACGGGTGTTACTTTTGGGAGTTTATCGACACAAGTTATGGAGATTACGGCAGTTTTATCTACAGGAGAGAGTATAGTGTGTTCAGAAACCGAAAACATCGAATATTGGAAAGCATTTCAGTTGTCGCTTGGGATGCTAGGTATAATTGTGAAGATAAAATTGAAGGTTATTCCAGCGTATTCGCTCGTTTATGAAAGTGAAAAACAGTCATTATCTACTGTAATGAACAAGCTAGAAGAATATAAGAAGAATCGTCACTTTGAATTTTTTGTCTTTCCTTATTCAGAGGAGGTACAAGTGAAGTTTACAAATGAAACAATGAGTAAAGAAAGTGATTTGAAATGGCATAAACTAAAGGTGGAGTTACTGGAAAATAGGATGTTCTCTTTATTATCTAAAGGCTGTAAATGGTTCCCTTCCATAAGTAAAAGGGTAAGTCGATTATCAGCTAAGGCTGTACCAAACACAAAAATAATTGGACCAAGCTATGAAGTGTTCGCTACATCACGTACGGTTCCATTTTATGAAATGGAGTATAGTGTCCCATCGAAGTATATGAGGGATGCTGTAGAGGAGATTTCAAAACTTATTGAAAAGAAAAAGTATAAGGTGCATTTTCCAATTGAATGTCGCTATGTGAAAGGTGATGATATATGGCTGAGTCCAGCGCACGGAAGAGATTCAGCTTATATCGCTGTTCATATGTATAAAGGTATGAAATATGCAGCTTATTTTGGTGAAGTGGAAAAGATCTTTCTGAAATATGAAGGGCGCCCGCATTGGGGGAAAATGCATACTTTATCGTATGAGCAATTACAACATATATATCCAGAATTTCATTCGTTTTTACATGTGAGGAAGTCGCTAGATGAAATGGGAATGTTTTTAAATCCTTACGCAGAAAAGTTATTTATGAGTATGAAAAAAAGCTGACAAATAATTATTTGTCAGCTTTTTTTAGTATAATTGCATGCCTTGTTTGACTAATGCGCTCATAAAATAGTAACTTATCACGGCTAAATACATGTAATAAAACATGGATAATAAATAGGCCGTTAATGACGAATTGGAACAATACTATAACTAGTAATACTAAAGGTTCTGTAAGATTTAAGATAGAGCTACTAGAAAGAATATAATTGATTCCACCTAAAATGAAATAGAATATACCGTAACGGATGAATAATTCCTTCATTGTAATGCGATCTGACTTTCCTTTCACATAAATGCGAAGCAATGCTTTTCCAATTGTTTTTCCATTCGTAAAGTATGGAATGATAATAAAGTAAATAAAGATCGAACACGTAATGAAAATGAGTTCGTACATATTGGTGTAAGATTGAATATTAGAAAGGAAGATAGAATTTCCTTTGTTTTTAATTACAGGTACAACGATAGATAAGAAAATCCAATCAATTTGCATCGCAATCAGGCGACGAACGAATCCAACTGGTTTCGTTTCTAAATCAATATGACTATCTAATTCGCTCGCTTTCGGAAGGAAGTACGTAAATATCGGTGCAATGATAAAACCAATTACGCCACCTAGTGTGTTTAAAAACAAATCATCGATATCAAATAAGCGATAGGCACAATTATAAATACCATATAGCCCAGTCACTTGTGTTAGTTCGAAAAATAGTGAAAAACAAAAAGAAATGCAAATGGTTTGTAATAAACTACGTCGGAAATAATAACGTAAGTAAATACCGAATGGAACGGTTAATAGAACATTAAATGCAACTTGTAAAAATGCAGATTCTTTTAATAAGTAGAAATAAGTAGCTGGTTTCGTTAAAATTGCCGATGTATGATTGCTAATCTCTTGTATGAAATAAAATGGTGAGAGTTGCATGTGCTGTGTATTAGCCGGTTGTAGGCTACAAGTATCGTACGTTTGTGGTAATGGCAAAATAACAAGAAAATAGGCATTTAATAAGTAGAGTAATAATGAGTATAAAATAAATGAGCGCCATTTATTTAAATAACCGTATTTTCGATAATTAAATATTAAAAAAGGGATTAAGAGAAACATTGCTAAAATAGGAAATAAAATAAAAGCTGTTTTTACTGGAAATAAATATGCAGTCAAAATGAAGTCTCCTTTCAATGAAATTTCGTTTATCATTATAGCGCTAAAAAGAATTTAAAACAAAATTATAATAGTTTAAAATAGAAAAAATTACAAACTTTAGAGGGATTAAGCTATACTAAGTTTAATATAAAGATATTATGATTATATAAATTGAGAGAGGGTATAAGAGATGCAATATGAGCTGTTTTCTGTAAGTGGGGGGCATATTACGACTTTTGAAAGTGCATGGCATTTTCAGGAGGGGGAACAGATTTTTGTTCATGACAATCAAATAAAACGAAACTTTATTATTATTCGCTTAACACATGATGTATTTCAACAAAATAAGCATGTTATTCGTTTGTATTGTCAAGAAAAGAAAGTTTATGCATAAGAAAGCCCTCTTATCTTATCCTATGACAAAGGTAAGAGGGGGCATACTAGATGAATTCTCTTATAATGATAGGTTTTATTTTAATCGGATTATACAAAAGCGAGTCGTTCTATATTAATAGAATGACTCGCTTCAAATTTGTAAGTTTATTTTATCCCGATATTTGCGGGCAGTAAGCCCCCTACCTCAATATTCAGCGAAAGCAAAGAAGTTAGGTGGACGGGGCTGCCCGTAAAAGCCGTCGCCTTACAAGAAAATAATAGTAAGTACACCTACGATAATACAATAGAAGGAGAAATATTTTAAATTTCCTTTTGCCATAATGTTCATAAACCATTTTAACGAAATATACGTCATAATAAATGTTGCGATGAATGCAACGACATATGGTACGAATAACGTGTCTAGATTTGGGTCGTTTGCAATGTCTGTAATACTTAGTAATAAACCACCTAAGCTAACTGGAATGTATAGTAAGAATGAGAAGCGAAGAGCAGTTTCTTGCTTCATACCAAGTAACATCGCTGCTACGATTGTGGCACCAGATCGGCTTATCCCAGGGATTAGTGCGCAAGCCTGTGCTAATCCGACGATGATTGCATCTTTCATAGAAAGATCGCCATCATTTTTACGTCCACGCAAGTTTCTAATAATCCAAAGGCCGACAGCAGTAATGAGAAGGGAAATCCCAACCATTCTCACACCTTTTAAGTACTGATCGATGTAATCTTTAAATAAAACACCAATAACACCTGCTGGAATCGTGGCAATTACAAGGTAAATAATAAAGAAGAAATCTGATTTTGTATCTTCTGCTCTTGTAAATATATAAGATATACCATTCTTCGTTAGACGAATTAAATCATTTCTATAAATAAGTAATACAGCTAATAATGAAGCTGAATTAACAAGTAGTTCAAAGCTAAACCCTTCTATTTTTAGTCCTAGCAAATGTTGTGCTAAAACGAGGTGACCACTTGAAGAAATCGGAATTGGTTCTGTTAGTCCTTGGAACAAACCAAGAATTAAATATTTTAAAATGTAGTAAAATTGTTCCATAACATCCTCCTTGTTAATTAGTATAAAGAAACAACTTTTCCATTATAACAAAGATATGGATGAATATTGGGAAGAAAAAAATATTCGGAATATAGTAAAAATCCCCTATAGCGCTATAGGGGATTTTTATCCCGCTTTAATGGGCAGTAAGACCCCCACCTCAAAATTCAGCGAAAGCAAAGAATTTAGGTGGGGGATCAACTGCCCATAAAAGTCCGATTGGTTCAACTAATAATCAGTGGGGGATGAAGAAAACCCCCACTGATTAAAGTTTCACTTTATTATTAATGAGAAGCCGCTGTTTCTTGAAGACTTGTAGTCAATTGAACATCGATTTTTTCAGCGTCATGAATATGGCTCATAATAGTAGTATTTAATTTTTGGAACATTTGTTGTGTATGTGCAAATTCTCGTAATATATCGTCATTACAAGATTTTTGGTTTTCAATCGCTTGAATAACATTTGTAGCACCATTTTGTAACGTTTGAATCATGATTAAAATATTTTCGATTCTAGCGTTTGTATCGGCACTCATTTCGACACCCTCATCGACTAAATGTAAATTATCCTTTGTGTTTTCGTATGCTTTTTCAATTTCTTCTTGAATTTTTTTCGTTAAGTTGCCGATATTTTTTGTACTCTCTGCCGTACTTTCTGCTAGTTTTCTTACTTCATTGGCAACAACAGCGAAGCCTTTACCATGCTCTCCAGCACGTGCAGCTTCGATACTTGCATTTAACGCTAGTAGATTTGTTTGCGCTGCTATGTTTTGAATGACTTCTACAATTTGCTCAATTTCTTTTGAGCGTTCACTTAAATGATTCATGCTGTTAGATGTACGCTGAGATTGTTCACCTAATTTATTAATAACAATAAGTAAACGGTGAACAGATTCTTTTCCTTCATTAGAGCAGTCAATAATTTCTTCAATAGACTGAATTAAGCTATGTTCTTTTTGTAACATTTCACTGTTCAATTCATTGGAATGTGTTGTACGTGTTGAAACATTTTCAAAACATGAGTTTAATTGTTGAACTAAATTTTGAAGTGTATGGTGTTGGTTATTTACAAGTTGATGCTCTTGGACGACGCTTTGTACACGATCGTGGATAGTGGAAATTATTTCTCGTTTTTCAATATCTTTTTGTTTTAATTCTGTCTCTAGCTCATGTATACGATTTTCTAATTGTTCAATTTTATGTTGGAGTGTTTTCTTTTGAGTAAACATTTTATTTCATTCAACCGCCTTTGGAAGTTATATTTTCTCTATATTTGGATTTTAGCATCTTTTATAATTTATAAATATAGGAATTGTTAAATATTTAAGAATCTATTACATTTTATTCATAATTCCCTTTTTTTCGTCATGAAAAATAAACTGTATTTAATGGTATTGTAAACAAACTGTAAAATAAATCATGTATAACTGTATAAGAAGGGAGTCGGATTATGAACTATTTTAAGCGAATCAGTAGTCTAGTATTAGCAGGAATTATCGGTCTTTCTAGTACAGTCGCTGTAAAAGCAGAGTCAAACGACGAGAAACTTAACAACATGCAACAGCAATTGCAGCAAAACGATGCAGATATGCAGAAGAAAGAGCAAGAGAAGCAAGCTGTTAGTAAAGAAATTCAAGGTATCGAAAGCGAACTACATAATTTAAATAATACAATTGCAAAAAATAAAGAGGATCAAGCTGCTATTCAACGTAAAATCGATGAAACACATAAGCAGATTGAACAAAAAAAGGAAGAAATTGTCGTTTTAGAAGATAAAGTCCTTGCTCGTAAGGATATTATGAGAAAACGTATGATTTCTGTTCAAAACAGTTCAAATACAAGTTTAGTAGTAGAAGTTGTAGTAGAGTCAAAAAACTTTGCAGATTTCATACAACGTATGAATGCAGTTACTACTATTCTAGAAGCAGATAAAGAAATTTTACGTCTACAAGAACAAGATCTTCGTCAAATTGAAGAGGATAAGAAAACAATTGATGAAAAAGAAGCATCATTAGTAGTAGACAAGCAAAGATTAGCAAAAGCACAAGCTGAACTGCAAGATAACTTGAAAAAGCGTCAAGATAACTTACAAACGGTTCAAGCTAAATATAATCAGATTGCAAGCCAACTTAATTTAGCAGCAGAAGAAAAAGCTAAAATTGAGTCAAATATGAAGGCAGTGCAAGAAACAATTGCTCGTGAGCAAGAAGCAGCAAGAATTGCAGCAGAAGAGCGTGCAAAAGCAGAAGCAGCTGCAAAGGCTGAGCAAGAGGCCTTAGCGAAAGCGCAAGCAGAAATTGCAGAAAAGCAAAAGCGAGAAAAAGCTAATAAACCAGCTGAACCTGTTGCTAATAATAATTCGAAGGTAGAACCTGCACAACCTTCTAAACCAGCTGCTGGTGGAAAAGAACTTTATGTACATGCAACAGCTTATACAGCAGACCCAGCTGAAAATGGTTATGGACCAGGTCAACAAGTATATTCTGCATGGGGCCCAGGTGGTAAAGGTTATAATCTAACTGCAAACCCAGGAATGAAATTAATTGCGGTGGATCCATCTGTTATTCCATTAGGTTCTCGTGTATATGTTGAAGGATATGGAGAAGCAATTGCAGCAGATACTGGTGGCGCGATTAAAGGTCACAAAATCGATGTTTTAATGCCTGATAAAGCTTCATCTAGTAATTGGGGCAGAAAAAATGTTAAATTAACTATTTTAAATTAACACGTAATCCAACTTTACAATTTGTAAAGTTGGATTTTTTTGTGAGAATAATGTTAAGTTGAGTTTACATTTTGTTAAGGATGGCATACAATGGTGGTGAGAGGTGGTAAAATTGACCATTTTTAACAGAGTGAAAGAATTAAGAGCTCGTTTTAATTTTTCGCAAAGTGTATTAGCAGAAAAGGTTGGAGTAACGAGACAAACAATTGCTGCAATTGAAAAAGGAGATTACGTTCCTTCTTTGTTATTAGCACTTACGATTTGTGATGTGTTCGAGCTAAAGATGGAAGATGTATTTGTTTTAAATAAGGAGGGGGAAGAGGATGAATAGAATTGGTTTTTCTTATATCATAAATGTACTCTATACTGCGTTAGCATGCTGGACATTTGTTGAATTTTATAGTGTGATTACAGAATTAGCAGATATAATTAAAAACGAGAAATTTCCATTTGAAGTATGGTTTAATGGAGTACCATTTATTTTATTATTTATTGGAGCTATTATAGTTACAATTTTTTATAGAATTCAAAAGAAAAAATACAAGAATTTATCTTTTTGGATGTATCCATTATTATTTCCACTAGAAGATGAGCGTGAAAAAGCGATTACCGATAAAGCCTGTCGAACAACATTTGTATCATTATGGTTTGTATTACCTTGTGCAGTTGGATTTTTAACCTTTTCACCTATTATTAATGAATACCTTCCTGGATACCCGTTATATATTCTATTTTCTATTTTCTTTATTCAAATGACAGTTTTCCATATATCCCTATACAGAAATAAATTAGCTTAAAAAAAGCCTTCTTGCATTAGCAAGAAGGTTTCTTTTTAAGCTTACACTTGTACATACAGCAATATTATCTTATCATTTTATATAGAGTAAGATTTTGTAACGGAAAGGAATTGTATATGAATAAGCAAAGAATTTATAGTATAGTAGCGATCCTTCTATTTGTTGTAGGTGGTGTTTTAATCGGAAAGCCATTTTATGATGGATATCAGGCTGAAAAGAAACAGACTGAAAATGGACAGGCTGTTCAAAAGATGGATTATGAAAAGCATGAGACGGAATTTGTAGATGCTTCAAAAATTAATCAACCAGACTTGGCGGAAGTAGCGAATGCATCATTAGATAAGAAACAAGTGATTGGCCGTATTTCGATTCCAAGTGTTTCAGTAGAGCTCCCTGTTTTAAAATCTTCTACTGAGAAAAACCTATTATCAGGTGCAGCGACAGTAAAAGAAAATCAAGTAATGGGAAAAGGGAATTACGCACTAGCAGGACATAACATGTCTAAAAAAGGTGTTTTGTTTAGTGATATAGCCTCTTTGAAAAAGGGCGATAAAATTTATTTGTATGATAATGAAAATGAATATGAGTATGCAGTTACGGGTGTATCTGAAGTAACTCCTGATAAGTGGGAAGTTGTAGAGGATCATGGGAAAGATGAGATAACGCTTATTACATGTGTATCTGTGAAGGATAATTCTAAGCGTTATGTTGTTGCTGGTGATTTAGTAGGAACGAAGGCGAAGAAATAAAAAAGAAGGTCAACTCTTTAAAGAGTTGACCTTCTTTTTTACTAATCTTGAGAAATAATAGAATATTTTAGTTGGTATTTAAGTATTTTTCTATTTATGTATAATAAAGTTAGAATTCTAGATTTTGGGAGGAACAACAGTGAAACAACAGGTGAAGAAACTTCTTTTAACAACAAGTATAGCGTTATTGATAGCTCCAATTTCAGCTTATGCGCATCCAGGGCGTACAGATGCTAATGGTGGACATACGTGTCGTACAAATTGTGAGAAATGGGGATTACAGTACGGGGAATATCATTATCATAATAAACCAGCTTCTGGTAGTGGTGCAACGAGCCCAGCACCTAGCCAAAATAATAATGGCGCTGTAGAAGCTGAAAGACAAGCAGAAGCACAGCGCAATGCTGAGGTTGAAAAGCAACGTGCTGCCGAAGCACAGCGTAAAGCAGAGGAAGAGAGGCAGCGTAAAGCTGAAGAAGAGAGACAACGTGTAGCTGAGGAACAAAGAAAAGCAGAAGAGGCGCGTAAGCAAGAAGAAGCTAAGCGCCAAGCTGATATGGAAAAAGGTCAACTTGAAGGCCAAAAAAATGGAGAAACTGATTTTAAAGCTGGTAAAAATGCTGCAGAAGCACATGTAGCTGGAAAATCGGATACATATAAACAAGCATTTACAACTGCTTATGCTGCGGTATGGTCGTTAGAAGAACAGAAAAAAACGCATTTTGAAAAAGGGAAAGAGCAGGGGTTAGCACAAGAGGTAATGGACGATAGACAAGTTGCCCCAGAGTTTAAACCAAACTTTGAAGAGGGATTCAAAGTAGGAAATAAAGAAAGAACGGAAAAAATTGAAAAAGAGCAAGCGGAACTAGGGGAAAAGGCTGGTAAAGAGTTAGCAGAAAAGAATCCTGGGAATAGTGATAAAGATGCATACGTGAAAGCATATGAAACCGCGTATGAAAAAGGCTATAAGTCTACAAAAAAGGCAGTAGAAAAGGCTGGCTATAAGTATGCATTTGAAAACTATGATTTGAAAGTTCCTGCTAAGTATGAAAAGAATGAATCATTAAAGAAATGGTTTGTTGAAGGATTTAAATCAAATAAAAAGGCAACGGAAATTCGAGAAGAAGGATATAAAAAGGGAGATAGCTGGCTTTCATTCTTCTATAAAAATTTCGTGCCAAGTGAATATAAAGAACATAAAGAGCTGTATGAGCAAGCTATAGAAAAGGGTAAGAAAGAATAAAAAAAGATGAGGAGAAATTCCTCATCTTTTTTTATTCCATCCATTTCACTAATTTCTTAGAAATTAATAATAAAACACAACCTAAGACAATCGCGGCAGCTCCAATTACTATAAATACTTCAGAATATCCAAGTGAAGTTGTAAAGCTCGCAAGTTGTCCGCCTAAAATGTTGGCGATTCCTGAGCTTGCTAGCCATACACCCATTAATAAAGAAGCAAGTTTTACTGGAGCGAGTGCACTAACCATTGATAGTCCAACAGGTGATAAGAATAGCTCACCTAACGTATGGAAAAGATACGTAAAGACGATAAATAGTAGGTTTGCTTTTTCTGTAATGTTATGTTCATCACTACCTGTTTTTAATGTAGCCATAACGAGAATGATATAGCCGATACCGAGTAGGATCATACCAAGTCCCATTTTTGTTGGGATTTTTAAGTCCCCTTTTTTTCTAGTTGCAAGTTTTGCCCATAATGCTGAAATGACTGGAGCAAGTAAAATAATAAATAATGGATTGACCGATTGGAACCAAGATGTTGGAACTTCCCATCCGAACACAGAGCGGTCTACAAATTTGTTTGTATATAATGTTAATGAACTACCGGCTTGTTCAAAGCCAGCCCAGAAGAAGACAACAAAGCATGTTAAAATGACGATAACTGCGGTACGTTGTTTTTCTTTTTTTGTTAACGGTGTATCTCCTACTGATGGTTGTCCAGCAGCTGTTTGCAAATCGCGAGTTGGTTTTTTACCAATATCACCAAGGAAGCGATTTGATAGTGTTGTAAATAAAATTTGTCCAATGATCATTCCGATTGAAGCGGCTAAGAAACCGTAACGGAATCCGTAATGTACCACTCCATCAACTGTTGTTTTGAATAAATTTTCTGATAAAAATCCGCAAACGAGTGGAGCTAAAAATGACCCGACGTTAATACCCATATAGAAAATGGTAAACGCACTATCACGTTTTGGATCGTTCTCTTCATATAATTCCCCAACCAGTGTAGAGATGTTCGGTTTGAAGAATCCATTACCAATAATAATAAGCGCTAATCCGAGGTATAAGCCTAATTGGTTTTGCAAGGCAAATAGTGTAAGGTTACCGATTGCCATTGTTATACCACCAATTGTGATCGCTTTTCGTTTACCTAGAAAACGGTCTGTTAAGTATCCACCAATCATTGGTGTGAAATAGCAGGCTCCAGTATAAAATCCGTAAATAGAGAGTGCCCATGCGGGACTAAACCCAAGACCACCGCTTACTAAAGCTGTCGTTAAATATAATGTTAATAATCCTCGTAATCCATAGTAACTAAATCTTTCCCACATTTCTGTAAAGAAGAGTAAGTATAAACCTGGAGGATGTTTCTTTTTTCTTTGTTGTTCTCTTTCTAGTTGTATCGCTGATTCCATGTTATTTTCCTCCTGACACAAACAAAAACAAAGTTAATAATTTTGTACATTTAATATTTTACCTTATTAACTATTATAAGTCAATAAAGGTTGATTTTTCAGAAGAAATTGGAAAAGAGGGATAGCTATAGAAGGAGCGTTTCTTTTGTGATAGACTATGGACTATGTTTTCTTTGTAAGGAAGCGGATTATTGCACTTTTTTTATATGTGAAATTGATTTCATGGAAGATGAAATTAAAGAAGGGGAAAGAAATGAAATTGTTACAGAAAAAAGAAATTTTACTTATTAGTCTTATGTTATTCTCAATGTTCTTTGGAGCAGGGAATCTTATATTCCCGCCTTTTCTTGGTTATGAAGCAGGAGAACATGTGTGGATTTCATTAGTAGGGTTTATTATATCAGCAACAGGTCTTCCTATATTGGGAGTTATTGCTATTGCGAAAGCGGGAAGTTTTCAAACGTTAGCGGGTAGAGTTCATTCTTCATTTGCCATTATTTTTCCGTGTATCGTGTATGTATTTATTGGACCAGGTCTTGGTATCCCACGTGCAGGAAGTTTAGCTTTTGAAATGGGGCCAGGTCAGTTCTTCCCAGAAGCGGGAAGCGTAGTTTTATTATGCTACACGGTTATTTTCTTTAGTATTGTGTACTGGTTAAGTTTATCACCGTCTAAATTAATGGGGTTGTTCGGAAAGGTTTTAACACCGTTATTATTAGGTATGATTGCTCTTATCTTTATAAAAAGCATGTTTACATCAGTAGGTAGTGTGAAAGAACCTGCTGGAAACTATGGACAAGCTCCTATGTTCCAAGGGTTTTTAGACGGATATTTAACGATGGATGCGCTAGCGGCTTTAATCTTTGGTATTGTGATTGCCAATGCGCTGCGTGAAAAAGGTATTGAAGGTGATAAAGGTTTAGCGAAATATATGAGTATTGCTGGTATTGGAGCAGGTCTTTTATTATCTATTATTTATGTCATCCTTGGGTATGTTGGTTCAATTAGTGGTTCATTAGGTACGTTTGATAATGGCGCGAAAGTGTTATCACAAGTTATGACGGTATTATTTGGACAAGGCGGAGTCGTTTTATTAGGTCTTATTTTTACTATCGCATGTTTATGTGTTTCAATCGGACTCGTTACATCTTGTAGTCAATTTTTCGCAAGTGCATTCCCGAAAGTATCTTATAAAATTTGGGCGTTTATACTAAGTTTTGTTAGTATGCTCTTAGCGAATTTAGGATTAACGCAAATTTTAAAAGTATCAGTACCGATCCTTGGATTTATTTATCCAGTTGCATTAACGCTTATTATTTTAGGGTTATTCCATCAGTATATTGGAAAGTATGTATACGTATATACAGTAACCGTTGGGACTGTAGCGGTATTTAGTGCAATTGATATTTTTAATAAAAATGTAATGATGAATGAGTGGACGTCAGTATTGAAATACATTCCTTTTTATACAGAAGGTGTTGGGTGGATTGTTCCAGCTATTATAGGTGCTTGTATTGGTGTTATCATTAGTGTTGTTTTAAATAAGAAGAAATAAGTAAAAGGTGTTTTCCTATTTCGGAAAACACCTTTCTTTTTTGGGGAAAAATAGTATTGAAAATGAATAGACTAATGTTACTGCTATTAAAGTAAAACAATTGGTAAAAGTGTATGTGCGTGTAACAACTTACTAGGTTGGAATGATACAGAAGTCTTTTTCCTGTAGGATTAATATATTTTATTGGGATGCGTTGCTCTACATCATGTGGAAAAAAACGTAAAAAAACATTGTATTTTTATCGGAATAGTGACACAATAGGAAGAACAATTCAATATAATCTTATCGAGAGAAGTGGAGGGAACGGCCCAATGAAACTTCAGCAACCTGAAAAATGACAAGGTGCTAATTCCGAGTAGATAAGAGGGGAAAACGACAACCTTCTTATATGTAAGGTTGTTTTTTTATTAGGAGGGGAAAAGAGATGAAGCGTTTATTTTTAGCACTTGTAAGTATTGTATGTAGTTTGTTTATTATTACTGGTTGCACACAAACATCAACGGGGGATCAAAAAGAAATTAGTTTAGGATTTACACCTGGTCCGTATAGTGATCAAGTGAAAAAAGCAGTACAGCCGTACTTAGAGAAAAAGGGGTATAAAGTTAAAATTGTTGAGTTTAATTCACCAAACGAAACAAATCCAGCGTTAACAAATAAAGATATTGATGCAAACATATTTCAAAGTACTGCCTTTATGGAATCTTACGCAAAAGAAAATAATGCGAAAATTAAAGGGGTAATACAAGTCCCATCAGCACCTCAAGGTGTATATTCTGAAAAACATAAATCACTAGATGATTTGGAAGATGGTATGAAAATAGGAGTACCAAATGATCCTGTTAACTTAGAGCGTGCATTACGAATTTTAGAAGGAATTGGTTGGGTGAAGTTAAAGGACAATGTAAATATTTTAACGATTTCTGAAAAAGACGTGACGTATAAAAAGAAAAATTTCAAACTGGTTCCACTTGAATCGCCGCAAATTCCACGAGCTATGAAGGATTTAGATTACGGTATTATTAACGGAAATCTTGTTATTTCATCAGGACATAAATTAAAAGAGGCACTTGAATTAGAAAAAACACCATCACAACACCGAATCATCGTTACCGTTCGTGATGAGGATAAAGAGAAAGCATTTGTTAAAGATTTAATTGAGGCATATCATTCACCAGAATTTAAAAAAATGATTGAATCTGAAGAACAGTTTAACGGTTTTGTTTTACCTGATTATTTAAAGTAAAAGGAGGCTTCAATATGGCAATCTCGTATGTAGAAACAGAAAAACAACTGCTTGTGTTAGAGAAGTTAAAGGAGTTAATTCCACAGTTTGCAGGAAGAGAGCATCAGCTAAGTGAGCTTGGTTCTTTTCCTTTTGAAAATATGAAAGATTTACAGGATATTGGCTATACAAAACTAACGCTCCCAAAAGATGTTGGAGGAGAGTCTATTTCTTTATATGATTTTGTTTTATTTCAAGAAAAGATTGCCGAAGGAGATGGTGCGACAGCTTTATCAATTGGGTGGCATCTTGGAATTATTAAGGAACTTGCTGAAAATCGGTCGTGGAAACCTGACATGTTTTCCTGGCTTTGTGAAGAAGTAAAAAAGGGTGCTCTTTTTAACCGAGCTGCAACAGAGCGAAATACAGGGAGTCCTACGCGTGGTGGAAAACCAGAAACGTTAGCTGTTCAAAAAGGTGATAAGTGGATAATAAACGGGAGAAAAACTTTTACAACGATGGCTCCTGTACTTGATTATTTCATCATATCAGCCAGCATAGAAGGGCGCGAAGAAATTGGAGAATTTGTAATCCCAAGACATGAAAACGGCGTTTTTATTGAAGAAACATGGGATAGCGTTGCGATGCGTGGAACCGCTAGTCATGATCTTGTATTAAAAAATGTAGAGATTGCTGATAAGTGTTTAACTGATATAAAGGATTCAAAGACGAAACCAAAAGGAATTGGATGGTTACTTCATATACCAGCATGCTATTTAGGAATTGCACAGGCCGCAAGAAATTATGCAATTGATTTTGCAAAATCATATCAACCGAATAGTTTAACTCATCCGATTAGTTTGCTTCCTAATGTTAGAAGGTTAGTAGGAGAGTTAGAGCTAGAACTCTTGCAAGCTCGTACGCTTGTATATCAAATCGCAAAAAAATATGACGATGTAGAAGATAAACAATCATTACAAGCGGAACTAGCAGCAGCAAAATATATTGCGACAAATACAGCGATATCAGTTGTTGATAAATCAATGCGAATTGTAGGGGCTAAAAGCTTATCTGAAACAAATCCATTACACCGCTATTATTTGAATGTTCGAGCTGGTTTGCACAATCCTCCTATGGATGATGTAACGTTTTCGTTACTGGCGGAAGATGCTTTTAAATCGAGTGAAAAGGAGTGAGTGAAATGATAACGTTACGTGATGTAAATAAGACCTTTCAAACGAAAGAAGGTTTATTTCACGGGGTGAAATCAGTCTCTTTGCAAATTGAAGAATATGATATATACGGGATTGCCGGATTAAGTGGTGCCGGAAAGTCTACATTGTTACGTACAATGAATTTATTAGAAAAGCCAGATTCAGGTGCAATTATTGTGAACGGAAATGATTTAACAAAGTTATCTAAGAAAGATTTGCGAACGGCAAGACAATCGATTGGTATGATATTTCAGCATTTTCATCTTCTTCATAATAAAAATGTATTAGATAATGTCGCTTTACCATTAGAGCTAAAATCAGTTTCGAAAGAAGAAAGAGAAAATCGTGTAAGGGAATGTTTAGAGATTGTTGGTTTAAGTGATAAAGCACATCATTTCCCTTCACAACTAAGTGGCGGACAAAAACAAAGGGTAGCAATTGCTCGTGCATTAGCAAATAATCCTAAAGTACTACTTTGTGACGAACCGACATCGGCGCTTGATCCGAAAACAACACTTTCTATTTTGCAATTTTTACAAAAAATCAATAGAGAATTAGGCGTTACAATCGTAATCGTAACACATGAAATGAATGTCATTAAACAAATTTGTAATAAAGTCGCAATTATGGAAGAGGGAGAAGTTGTGGAATCATTTGATTTGTATGATCAACAATTAAAACCAACATCAGAAATTGCAAAACTCTTATTAGGTGTAGAGCAAGAAGGGAGTATTGCACATGTTCAATAACATTATCCCATTGCTTCCGGAGATTGGGACATCACTTTTGCAAACATTGTTAATGGTTGGACTTTCTGTTGGAGCCGCAATTATTTTAGGCGTTCCTTTAGGTGTTATTTTATATTTTACAAGTAAAGGACAAATTCTGGAACAGAACATTGTTCATCGTATTTTAAACGGGATTGTAAATATTATCCGCTCATTCCCATTTATTATATTATTAGTGGCTCTTGTGCCTCTTACACGAGCGATATTAGGAACAACAATTGGTCCAATTGCAGCAACGATTCCTTTATCAGTAGCGGCAATTCCATATTTTGCAAGACTTGTAGAACAGGCATTACGTGAAGTTCCAAAAGGAGTAATTGAAGCCGCGGAAGCAATGGGAGCAACGCCGCTTCAAATTGTACGGAAAGTATTACTCGTTGAAGCACGTTCGGGTCTTGTATTAAGCTTAACGGTTTTAACAGTAAGTTTTATTTCTTATTCTGCGATGGCAGGTGTTGTCGGGGGAGGCGGTATTGGTGATTTAGCAATTCGGTTTGGATATTATCGTTTTCAAACCGACGTTATGGTAGTTACAGTACTTATGCTTGTTATTCTTGTCCAGTCTGTCCAATTCATTGGAAATCGAATTGCTGCAAAAATTGATAAAAGATAAGCAGGTAAAAAGGCTTTTGTATACATGAAAAGCAATAATTTATTTTAGCAAATCATTGCTATATCCAAAAGTAGATGGCCAAGTGTCATTGCTTCAGCACTTGTAGGTTCCTGCCCTAGTGTAATTGTTAGTATCGCTATAAATAAGAAGAAATAAAAGAAAGGTGTTTTCCAATTTCGGAAAACACCTTTCTTTTTTGGGAAAAATAGTATTGAAAATGAATAGACTAAGAGTATGATAAAGGTAATTGGTAATATATAGGTTTCGAAAGGATGATGAGGGGGGAGCGTATGAAGGAAGATTTGGATAAGAAAATAGAAGCACTCGAAACGGCAATAGAAACGATGCAAGAAGCACTTTCTGACTTGAAAGCGAAACAAAGAGAAATAGAAGTAGAAAACGCTCAGCAACATGTTCGTAAGGAAAAGAAAGTATACATGGAAACGATAGTGGATGAAAAATCACAAGAAAGTGTAGTTGCAATTAAAGAGCCCATGCAAGAAATTGAGGAAAAACAAGTCAATATATCTGCTTTTAAACCGGAACCATTCAATATTATTAAGTTTTGCCAAACATGGTTGCCGCGCATATTTGTCGGTATTATGTTACTCGGGGTTATTTGGTTATTTAAAGCAGGGGTAGATGCTGGTTTATTAACACCAGCGATACGAATTGTGTTTGGTATCGCCCTATCTATCGGTTTGTATTATATAGGGGACATTCAAATTAAACGAGAGCGGCAAGCGTTAGGGTTAGTGTTAGCTGGAGGAAGTATTACGGGTATTGTTTTAACGACGTTTGCGGCACATTATTTATATGGATTCATTCCAGCAAGTGTCGCGTTTATTTGTAATATTGTATGGGTTATTTTAGGCATTTATTTAGCGAAAAGATATCAATCGGAATATCTTACTATTTTCGTAGCAGTCGGAGCGTTCTTCGTGCCATTCTTGTTAAATAGTACGACTCCTAATTCGTACATTTTCTTTGGATATGAGACGATATTAACGCTTAGTTTATTATGGTATGCCTTGAAAAATCGTTATAAGTACTTATATATGATTTCTTATGCTGTTGCTGCAATTGTCCTTTTTGTTTTCTTTGCGGTTATGTCAATGTTAGTAGAGAATTTGCAAATACAATTAACGTTTGTTTATGGCTTGATTCATTTACTATTATTTTGGCATATGTTTACGGAGAGAAGTTTTATATTAGAACCACGCTTGGCGATATTTAGTGCGAATGCCGTTTTCTTTATATTAGCCATTGCAAAAATTCCAGAATTCACAACATGGGGATTAATCATTAGTGCACTTGTGCATGCTGTTATGTTTGTATTTGAATATAGGAAGAATAGAAATTCTACATTTACAAATCTGTTATTTGGTTTCGCCATGGGAGCATTTAGTTTAGCAATTTTATATGAATACAGTTTAGTGAATGCAGCGATCGTATTATTGTTGCAAGGTTTCCTAGGGATGATGACTGCTATTAAAGTAAAACAACAGATAAAATTGTATGTTAGTGCAACGATTTACGCGATTGGAATGATACAAACGATCTTTAGTCCGTTTGATCAATTTATTTCAGCGGGGTTTGTTGCTCACCTTATTTTAATAGGGACATTTTATTACTGCATGAAACAATCGAAAGAAGTGTTAATAAGTTTTGGAAAATATGTTTATTCTATAGCGCTCTATTCATTTATGGTTCTTGTATTCGTTACAATTACGAGAATCGGTGAGGTTTTATCTACAGATGGAAGCATAATTAGTGTTTCGGTATCGTTATTATGGATGATATATGCATTATTTGCAGTTTGGCTTGGACGGAATAAAAATATGAATGAAATATTGTATGCCGGCTTAGTCGTATTAATCGTAACGATAGGGAAGCTATTCCTTCTAGACTTACCAGAAGTATCAATGATGATCAGGGCAGTGTTATTCTTAATAGTAGGTAGTATAGGTATCGTTATTTCAAGAATGTTTTTCTCAAAAGAAGAGAAATGAAAAGAAGGCAATCCATATGCGGATTGCCTTTTTCATTATTGCTTGTTAATCGTGACAGCTTCATTATATTTCGCTGTTGTGTTTTGGCGTAGACGAAGTGTTGCTTGTCCAGTTGTAGTTGGATTGATTTGCACATTTACAATTTTTTCAGCAGAACCTAAGCTGTTTGTTGTGAAAGAAAATGCATTACTATATCCGAAAGTAGATGGCCAAGTGCCGTTTGCATTTTGAACTTTTGCTACCTGTGTACCGCCAGTAGTGAATATACCTAAAGAATAGTTGTTGTAAGTTGTATTTGGTAGTAAGTTATTCACTTGAATCTTTATTTGGAACACTTCATTGTTTGGTAGAGTGCTAGGGTGTGTAACTACGTAGTCGTTTGCTGTTACCGCACCGTTATAACCGTATGAACCTGGTTTAAAAGTATTTGTATTGAACCATTGGTAACCTGCGTTTGGCGCACTCCAAGGTTCTGGTTGTGGTTCTGTTGATAAACTTGGTTGTTCGAATGGTTGTAGAGCTGTAGGTGCATCAAGCTGTAAACCGTTAACTTGATCTAAGCTTGTAAATGTCTCTTTCTTCGATAACCAATTTACGATATTTTCTAGTAAGATCGCATCGTTTTCTTCCTTATAACCATCGTAAGTTTTCTTTGTTTGACCAGAATCTTCACGAACATATTTTGGCGATGCATCCTCAACAGGAGAAGAGTCCCCAATAAAGGCTGCTTTTCCAAGTCCTACTTTTGCGATTGCAGCGTAAGGTCCTTCTGCAACACCACCGCCATTATAAACACCACTATCAACGGCATTATTCCATTTTGACGGGTTTTCTGGAAGGTAAACAAGTCCTTTTGCTAGTTTTGGATTTGTAATTGCTAGAGTAGAACCAGCATGCATTGCTACAGATGAAACTCCTTCTGTAATTCCGAATGATTGTTCAGGTGACACGATATTTTTAGCTGCAACATCACCAATTGCATTGTAGCGGAAACGAATACCGAAGTTATCAGCTAGCCAATCAGAGCTTTCTACTCCTTGCATAGCTTGTGAATTTACTTCCTCGTTTGACATTCCTTTTGCCGGATTATCCCAAGCACCGCGTCTATATCCATTGAATACTTCAGAAGAGTCCCAACGATTTTTATTACGATCTGCATTATAATGATCGGCAATAAAGAAAATACTTCCACCATTTTTCACATATTGTAACATTGCGTCTTGTTCAGATTTTTTGTAAGGAATATTTGCTTCTGGAACGATAAATACATTGTAATCTTTTAAATCTTCGTACGTAATAGATGTTGATTTACGGAGTTCCTTTACATGATATCCGTTTTGGGCAATGCCGTTTCCGAAGTCAGAAAAGCCGCCATCAATAACCCAGTCAGCTGTTCCAGCCGTTTGACCGTGTGTATTATCAAATAATACTTTCTTCCCATTGTTTTGATTTACAACTTTTGCGGCGATTTCAGGAGCCGGATCTGCGGAGCTTTCGGCATAAGTAGATGGAATGAACGAAGCTCCTATACTTAGTGTAATTGTTGCTGCTAAAGAAAATGTAATCCATTTTTTGTTCTTCATAGAAGAATCCCCCTAATAATAAATATATGTGCTTTCATAATGTAATCTATTTTTTTTAGGAAAGAAAGATAGAAAATATTAAATAATGTAAAAATAACGTTAATTTAGTTGATAAATATTTATGTGAATAATGAAAAAATCTCTTCCTAGTAAATAGGAAGAGATCACAGGTTTAACTTATTTTTGAATTAGGTGCTTCATCAATTTTATGAAACCCTTTTATGTAATACACGATAGCTAAGCCGATAAGCCAAATCGGACCTACAATTAATGCGATTCGTGTATCTTCCGAATAAGCCATTATACCTAGTACAAGTCCGAGGAAACCGAGTGAGAAATATGAACTTAATGGATGTAAAGGCATTTTATATGTTAGCTTGTCCTTTTTATCACTTGGCAAGCCTTTACGGAATTTAATTTGAGCGACTAAAATAATGCCCCAAGTCCAAATTGCGCCGAAAGTTGAAATGCTAGTAAGCCATGTAAATACTTTTGCAGGAACAAGATAGTTTAATATAACACCAACAAGTAAAACGATTGCTGTTGCTACAATTCCTTGACTTGGGATACCGTTTTTATTTAAACGGCCGAATCGTTCAGGGGCTTTCTTTTGTTGTGCTAATGTAAATAGCATACGGCCTGTACTAAATAAACCGCCGTTACAAGAAGAAAGTGCAGCTGTTAAAACAACAAAGTTGATAATACCCGCTGCCTTTGCGATACCGATTTGTTGGAATGTTAATACGAATGGGCTTCCTTTCTCACCAAGTTCGTTCCACGGGTAAATTGCCATCATCACGAATAATGCTCCAACGTAGAAGATTAAGATTCTCCAAAATACGTTATCGATTGCTTTTGCGAGTGTTTTCTTTGGATTTTGAGCTTCACCAGCTGTAACACCGATTAGTTCAACTCCTAAATAAGCGAATAATACCATTTGCATGGAGAGTAGTAATCCAGAAAAGCCATTAGGGAACCATCCACCATGTGACCAAAGATTTGAAATACCAGTAGCGATACCACCATTTCCAAATCCGAATAAAATAATGCCAGCTCCAATTACTATCATACAGATAATTGTGACAATTTTGATGAGAGCAAACCAAAATTCAAGTTCTCCAAATACCTTTACGGATAAGAAGTTGAAAGCACTCATTAATAATAGAGCGAGTAATGCCCAAGTCCAGCGTGGAATATCTGGGAACCAGTACTGCATATAAATTCCTGCTGCCGTAATTTCAGCCATACAAGTAACAACCCATAAGAACCAATAGTTCCAACCGGTAATATAGCCAGCTAGTGGTCCGATATAATCATTTGCATATTTACTAAAAGAACCAGCAACAGGCTGTTCAATTGCCATTTCTCCAAGTGCTCGCATAATGAAAAAAATAACGAGTCCGGCAATCATATAGCCTAGTAAAATAGAAGGACCAGCTAGTTTAATAGCAGAAGCGGATCCTAAAAATAGTCCAACGCCAATAGCTGAACCGAGTGACATTAAAGTAATATGTCTTTCTTTTAAACCGCGGTTTAAAGTTCCAGATTTGTTTGTGTGCTGCATAAGAAGAATCCCCCTTGTAGAGTGAACGATATTTGAATGCGTTTACTAAATATTTAACTATTTCAAATTATAAAACATTTTCATCTGTTATGCTACAAAAATAAACATAGTTAACTGTACTACATCTGTACTTGTCAGACTTAAACTTAAAATTCTCACTATTAGAGAATATATTGACTCTTCTTTTTATTGATTGTTAAGATTAAGTATTATATTTTCTCACATACTAGTAAGAAAAGAATGTGTAATAATAATTCAGATGTAGGAAGGGTACATAAGCATGTTTCAATTACAAAAATATAACACTTCTGTGAAGCAAGAGCTTTTAGCTGGCATCACAACTTTTTTTACATTTGCGTATATTCTTGTCATCAATCCGAAAATATTATCTGATGCAGGTGTACCATTTGATCAAGCTTTTACGGCAACTATTATTGCGACAGTTATTGGGACGCTATGTATGGCGTTTTTAGCTAACTATCCAATTGTTATTGCTCCAGCTATGGGAATGAATGCATATTTTGCTTATTCTGTTGTTCAACAAGCAGAGGGGATTACGTATGTCATTGCGTTTTCAGCAGTATTTGTAACAGGTATCATTTTTCTTTTATTATCTTTCACTTCATTTAGGCAGAAGCTAATTGTCGCAATTCCTGATAGTTTAAAGCATGCAATTGCAGGTGGAATTGGGCTATTTATTGCTTTTATTGGATTACGCCTTTCTGGAATTATCGTGGATCATCCATCTAATTTAGTTACGATTGGTGATTTTCATTCTCCAGCCGTTATATTAACTTTAATTGGTTTAATTTTAGCGGCGGTATTAATGACATTACGTGTGAGTGGTGCATTATTTATTAGTATGCTTGTGACGGGAGTTATCGCCTTCTTTACAGGGCAACTGAAGTTTGCCGATAAAATTGTTGCGATGCCTCATTTACCAGAAGGAATTATCGTTTCCAATCCAATCAATGCATTTTCAGATGTAGTTGAATACGGATTATATGGTGTTGTATTTTCGTTTTTACTCGTGCTTTTATTTGATACGACAGGTGCATTACTTGGTTTAATTAAACAAGCAGGTTTAATTACAGATAATACCGAGAAACGTTTTGGTAAAGCATTTATCGCAGATGCAATTGGCGGAACGACAGGTTCTATCTTTGGAACAAGCCCAACAGCAGCGACGATTGAGTCGTCAGCTGGTATTGCTGCAGGTGGTAAAACTGGATTAACAGGTATTGTAGTTGTTGGTTTAACGATTATAACGGCATTTTTCAGTCCTGTTATCGCGTCTTTATCAAGTGTAGCTGCTATTACAGCTCCGTCATTAATTATAGTAGGTAGTTTAATGGCACAAAGCATTCGAGATATTAATTGGAATGAGTTTGAAGATGCGTTGCCGGCATTTTTAATTTTCGTAGGTATTCCGTTAACATCAAGTATTGCGAATGGAATTGCAATTGGATTTTTAGTGTATCCAGTCTTAAAGATTGTGAAAGGGAAAGGGATGGAAGTACATCCGTTACTATACTTATTTACAATTTTATTTGGATGTCATTTATTTTTATAATATATTGGGAGAGGGGCTTCTGATGAGAGGCTCCTTTTTTGTGTATAATAAGGTGAAAATCAAATTAATTACGTAAAATATAAATTACTTAATGGAATATATATGTTACAATAAGGGCGAAGGAGGAACATGAATGGCTGTAAGTAAAATAAAAGTCGCGCGTGTTCAGTTAGATTTAACACAGCAACAATTAGCAGAAAAAGTAGGTGTTACAAGGCAAACGATTAGTTTAATTGAAAAGGGGAAATACAATCCGTCTTTAGATTTATGTTTGAAAATTTGTTATGCGGTAGATAAAACATTGAATGATTTATTTTGGGAGGAAAAGGAGTGATAAGGTGAAAATCGTGAAAGATGAACGTTTAATGATTGAAGGACTAAAACACATTAGATTAGCTTTCATCTTACAAAATATCGTAATATTATGTATTGTTTTTTACCGCTATGTCTTGCAAGGGGCGGGATATGAAAGTGTTTCGGACTTATTAATGGTATTTATGGGCGGGATCGTAGTTATTAACTTTTTAAATTTAAAAAATTCAGTGGAAGTATATGAGCATACAGGGGGAGTATCGCGTCGTTATTTCATGAAGCTACTATTAATTCCGGTAGGGGTTGTTATTGGGATTTTAGCTATTTGTATCATTGTAACACCAGATATTTCGATAAAGGAAATTAGTATAACAGCACTTATTATGTTTGCTTGTTTTTTAGTTCCTAGTTTATTTATATACATATATATGAAAAAGATAAAAAGTGAAGATTAAACTATAAGAAAAGCTTCCCTACATTGAGGAAAGCTTTTCTTATAGTTTTTTATACAGAACTTTATGCAGGCCAATCGGTTCAATTTCAAAGATTTCACCGTGTTCGTGGAAACCTAATCGTTTGTAATAGTCAGCTACAGTAATTCGGCCATTACACCATAAAATATTTGCGTTACGTTCTTGTAAAATTGTCTCGGCTTCATGGATTAGGGAGCTTCCAGCGCGTTTGTTTCGAAAGTTTGGTAATGTTGCCATTCCACGTAGTCGATAGTGGCTACCAGCTGGTAAGTCAGGGTATATTTCTTTTGAGAAGGAAGCGATACTAATCAGTTCATCATTTGAAAAAGCGCCTAAGTGGAAGGTGTCTGCTTCGTAGTCGGAAGAATATTTACAAGCTGCTAATGTTTGACTTGGGCGCAAAATTTTTTGACGTAATACGTAAGTTTCAGATCCATCAATATGTTTTACCGTAATCATATTAACATCCTTTCTTATAATCCTTTTTCTGTTAGTTGTATAAAAAAATAGGCAGGTGCGGCGAAAAGCCCGAGTATGCTAGCAGTTCCAAGAAGGAGTGAAAGCAAGAGACAAGTGTATTTGACTCCATTGGATTTTTTCCAGCCGTAACTACAAATTTCAATGCTAACACCGATTAGAATAATGGCAACGAGTACTTCCGCTAATAATAAGAGAGCTAAAGTTGCAATAGACATAATGTGATCCATCCCCATAATATGTGATAGTAACATTTTACCATATGGAACTTTAAAAAAATGCCCCTCAATTATATGAGGGGCATTTTTCTATTCTAATATGCTTTTCAATGTATCGATATGTTCTTTTGAACCTGTTACAAGTAATGTATCACCATGTTGTAGTCTCGTATCACCATGCGGGATTAATGCTTTATTACCGCGATAAATTTGAATGACGAGTACATCACCTAAAAACGGAAGGCGACGTAGTGCAACACCGTTATATGTATTACTACGCAGTTCAACTTCACGTACTGTTTCATTCGCTGTTGTAATTAAACGAACGAGACTTGGCTTATCAATAAGGGCACGTAATAAAATACGTGTAGAGTTAATTGTTGAGAATACTGCAATATGTTCTTGCGTTGCTTTTTCTTGTAGAAGAGGATCTTCTACGCTCGCAATGACATGTTCAACACCTAGCTCTTTTGCATGTTCTGCTAATAATAAGTTTTGCTCATCATCGCTTGTTGCAACAACAACACGATCTGCATCAAAGGCTGTCTGTTCAGTTAATGATTCAATTGTCATTTTATCAAGTTTAACGATAGGGAAGTCATGAGATTTCGCTTCCTCATCATTTAGTTTGTTTTGGCGTATCATATATAGTGTTACGTCATAGTCCTCGCGTTTTAAATCAAGTGATAACGGAAGGGTAATTCGGCTCGCACCAATAATAGATACTTTTGGTTTTGGTGTTTCTACTTTTGGAAACATCTTTTTAAATAATATAGGTGCAAAAATACAAGTAATAACAGCACTTAAAATAAGAGAAGCTGATAAACTTGGACTAATGATCTCTAATTTTTCACCGATTTGTGCAGCCGCAATAACTAAAGAAAGTGTTGATGTTAATAAGATGGCACTTCCGAGTACGATATTACGTGGATACCATTTTTGTAAAACGAGTGATGGTAATAGTTTTGAGATAAATAGCCCTACAATTAATATTGGAATCATTAGCATACTTGAAGGTTCTTTGAAAATAGACCAAACTTCTAGATTTACACCAACCATTACGAAGAAAATAGGGATGAAGAAACCATATCCGATGGAATCAAGTTTTTCTACCATATCTTCATTTGGTGATAATAACGATACGAGTACACCTGCTAAGAAGGCGCCTAAAATGTTTTCTGCCCCAACCGATTCAGATAAACCAACTAATATTAAGATGAGTGCAAAAACAGCTCGTGTATCAATTTGTACACTACCAGCTTTTAAGCTATCTAAGTATGGAATGTTTTTAAAGCGTTTTGCAATGAAGTAAATAACAATACCAGCGCCGAATAGAAGGAGAAGGAGCCACATGCTTTGGCCGCTTTCGGAATTTAATCCGACGAATACAGCTAGTAAAATCATTGTAACTAAGTCTGCAATAACCGCGACTAGTAAAATGATTTGTCCAATTGCTGTTTTTCCTAAGTTATTCTCTTTTAATGTTGGTACGACAACACCTAAAGAAATTGTTGAAATAATTAAAGTCATAAACATTGCATTATCTACAAATCCTAGCCATACGAATAGTAATGATAGGGCATAAGATAAGATGAAAATAAAGAAGAAGATAATACTTGCTGCTTGGAATGTGTTTGGTTCGTTTGTCGTATTCTTTTTCCCTTTTTGTTTAAAGATCGAAAAGTCAATTTCTAGACCACTTAAGAACATTAGGAAGATAAATCCTAGTGTTGATAAGACTTGAAGCCACATATCTGGCTCAATGATGTTAAATCCACTTTTACCTACAAAGATTCCTGCGATAATTTCTGCAACAACGACAGGAAGTGCTTTTAATTTAAAGCGTTGTAACAAAAGGGGAACGAAAAACGCGATTGCAACGACAACCATAAGTGATAGAACAGAAGTATGATGTTCCATTGCGTTCTCTCCCTTCAAATAAATATAGTACCTATTTAGCCATATAATAGGTAGAAAAGCAACGCATATGGATTCGATTTCATAAAGAAAGAGTTTTCTTAACATTTGTCATAATAAGTATATTTTTCATGATTCTGTTGTTAATTCCGTAATGTGGATGTAATAGGGGAGGAGAATAAAAAAAGACTGCTGAGATTCCTCAGCAGTCTTTTTCATGTACATTACATTGAGAAGAAGATCCATACAGTTAAACCAACTGTTGCAGTTGCAACGAAGAAACTGTATATCATTGTAAGAATTTGAACTCTTCCTTCTCCTTCTTTTAAATGCATGAACATAATTAATTGTAATAAAGCTTGCGCAACAGCCATGATGATAATAGTTGTTAAGACTGTTGAAAGTGGCAAGGTTGTATAAAGTGCCACGTATAACGCTAGAAACGTTAATGCAAGCGATAAAATAAATCCGAAAACGTGTGACCAAGGGAATCCGCTATGCGCGTGCCCGTTTGCTTGATTGTTATTTTGACCCATTTACGCCACCATCCCGTTCAAGTAAACTAGCGTGTAAATGAAGACCCAAACAAGATCAAGGAAATGCCAGTATAAGCTGATAATGAATACTTTACGAGCTGTAACTGGTGTTAAACCTCGTTTTAAAATTTGGATAATAACACAAGTTGCCCAAATGATACCGCCTGTTACGTGGGCACCATGCGTTCCAAGAAGAACGAAGAATGCAGATAGGAAAGCACTTGTTTGAATTGTTGCGCCTTCACCAACGTACAAAATGAATTCTTCAATTTCAAAGAATAGGAAGCCTGCACCTAAAAGTAATGTAAGGATGAACCATCCAAGCATTGCTTTTTGGTTATGCTTACGCATTTCGTGAATTACGATACCACATGTGAAACTACTTGTTAAAAGTAGTAATGTTTGAATTAAAAGCGTTTTAAGTTCAAACAGTTGCGCTGGTGTTGGGCCATCTGCCGTACGACCAGCAAGGACTAGATAAGAGGCGAAAAGTGTTGCGAACAGCATAATTTCAGCCCCAAGAAAAATCCAGAATCCTAGGATGTTCAATCTGCTTTGTTCGGATTGATATTCCAAAGGTAAGCTTTTATCTAAAGCCGCCATGTCATTTCACCTCTCATGCTATATGTTCTGTTTCTTTAATTTCATCAACACTTACGTAGTAACCATCGTCATAATCGAATGAACGATAGATTAAGCAAGCTAAAATACCAATACCACCGATTGCTGCAAGCCAGAACCAGCTAAATACTAATGCAAAACCTGCAAGACCGAAGAATCCAGACGCAATAATAGGCACGCCAGAGTTACTTGGCATGTGAATTGGTTTGATATCTTCTGCTGCTGGTATAACTGTTTCTCCGCGTTTTTTCATGAACCAGAAAGCATCAGCTTCTTTGATTTCAGGAAGTTTCGCGAAGTTGTAATGTTGTACAGGAGATTGAGTTGCCCATTCAAGTGTACGGCCATCCCATGGATCTCCAGTTGTGTCACGTTCACCGTGACGTGCACTCCAAATTACGTTGTAGCAAAGAATTAGGAAGCCGATACCCATCATTACCGCACCAACAGATGCGATTTGGTTTAGCCATCCCCATCCAAGACTTTCAGAGTAAGTGTACATACGACGAGTCATACCGTCTAAACCTAAGAAGTACATTGGGAAGAAACAGATGTTGAATCCGCTCATGAAGATCCAGAATGTCCATTTACCTAGGCGTTCATTTAACATATGACCAGTCATTTTTGGATACCAGAATGTGAATCCAGCAAGCATAGCGAATACTGTACCTGCGATTAATACGTAGTGGAAGTGAGCAATTAGGAAGTAGCTGTTATGGTACTGATAATCAGCTGCTGCCATACCAAGCATAACCCCTGTAACCCCACCGACTACGAAGTTTGGAATAAATGCCAATGACCAAAGCATTGGAACTGTAAAACGAATACGTCCTTTATACAGTGTAAACAACCAGTTAAAGATCTTAACCCCGGTTGGAATCGAAATCGCCATTGTCGAGATCGAGAAGAATGAGTTAACCGCTGGACCTGCACCCATCGTGAAGAAGTGGTGAAGCCATACGACGAAACTTAGTAACGAAATTGCGACCATTGAGTAAACCATCGCACTGTAACCGAATAGACGTTTACGTGAGAATGTACTAATGATCTCAGAGAAAATACCGAATGCCGGTAAAATAACGATATATACTTCAGGGTGACCCCATACCCAGAATAGGTTGGCCCATAACATTGGCATACCGCCGCTCGCCATCGTAAAGAAGTGAGCATCGAATAGACGGTCAAATGTCATTAATGCAAGAGCAACTGTTAATACTGGGAAAGCGAAAATAATGATAACTGTTGTAATTAAGATTGACCAAGTAAACATTGGCATTCTCATTAAAGTCATACCAGGTGTACGCATTTTTAAGATAGTAACAAGGAAGTTAATACCTGTCATTAGCGTACCGAGACCGGATATCTGTAATGCAATTGCGTAGTAGTTATTTCCTACGCCAGAAGTAAACTCTGTACCTGCCATTGGGAAGTAAGAAGTCCACCCAGCGTCTGGAGAACCACCGATTACGAAAGCGATGTTGAATAACATTGCTCCGACAAAGAATAACCAGAAACTTAAAGCATTTAAGAACGGATATGCAACGTCACGAGCACCAATTTGTAATGGTACTACAAGGTTCATTAATCCCATAACGAATGGCATCGCCATGAAAAGAATCATAACTGTACCGTGTGTTGTGAAGATTCCGTTATAGTGTTCAGCGTTTAAATAAGTTGTTTCTGGGAATGTTAACTGTGCACGGATCATTAAACCATCCATACCACCACGGAATAACATGATAACCGCAGAAATTATATACATGGCTCCGATTTTTTTGTGGTCAACAGTTGTTAACCATTCGTCCCAAAGCCATTTCCATTTTTTATACTTTGTTAGTACGAAAATGATTGCTAATGTCACAAGAACGATAGAAGCGTCTGCACCGTAAATAATCGGGTCACCTGTGACAAAGAATTCATCAAGCTTCACTGTGTTCACTCCAATCTGTTGGAATAATAGCTATTATTTTTTGTTTTTGTAGTAGTTGTAATCACAATATTCAAGTGATTTTGGATCTACATAACTTAAGTGATGACTAGAGAACGTCATACGACCAACTACACCAGGTTTAACAATTTCGTTGTACTTATCTTCTGTTAGTTTAGGAGCAGTTTCTTGTACTTCTTTAACCCACTTGTCATACTTTTCTTGTGTTTTTGCTTCAACTTCGAACTCCATGTGAGTGAATCCTTCACCAGAGAAGTTCGCACTACGACCTAGATAAGAACCAGGCTTATCAGCTTGTAAATATAAATCCATAATCATGCCGTCCATAGTGTATTTCATACCACCAAGTTCTGGAACCCAGAAAGCATTCATTGGACCTACAGAAGTCAGTTTAAATTGAATCGGTACACCAGCTGGGATGTTTAAATAGTTAACGGTTTCAATTTTTTCCTCTGGGTAACTGAATAACCATTTCCAGTTTGCAGATGTAACATAAATTTCAACTGGTTTAATATGTTTGGACTCTTCCGGAACCTCTTCCGAAGCATAAGTTGCTTTAACTGTTGGAATCGATAATGCGATAACGATAATAACAGGAACAAGCGTCCAAATGATTTCTAATAATGTGTTACCGTGTTGATCAGGTGGCTCATAGTCCATATTCTCTGGTTTTTCACGATAACGAATCAAGATGACTGTAAACAAGATGAATACAATTGCGATAATTAATGACATAAGCAAGAATGACCAAACAATTAAATCATACTGTGCTTTTGCAACAGGTCCTTGCGGATTTAATACTGCGAGTTTCTTATCACAGCCACCGAGGAACAGAAGTAATGATAACGGAAGAAGCGAAGCCAGCTTCCAAAACGTTTTCTTTAGTTGCACGATTGAAAATCTCCTTTCTCCTTGGATTGAAACTATGCCAATAAAACAATATAAACCTATTAATTTATAGATGGCAATAGTTTTTGTGATATTGTTAAAAAATAGACACAAATGCACACTTTTTAAGGTGAATATCATTTGTAACTTGATTATATTGTAAACCATTTTCCAGTGAAAAACGTGATTGTGAAAATTTTAAGATAAATAAAGTTATACCAAGATATCCAAAAAATAGAAAAAAGCTATCTTATCATAAGAAAGATAGCTGAATATTTTGTATATTTAGTTTACTTCTTTTTTTAGGTTTATTTGTTGTTCAAATGTGACAACTTTTTTATATTTAACTTGGTATAAAATGTAACAAATAATCATAAATGGAATGCCGCAATAAAGAGCAATTCTCTGATCTGGAATGAAAGCTAAACTAACAAATGTAATGAAATTGAGTGAGAACGCTGCGATTGGAACTAGCGGATAAAGTGGCGTGCGATATTTTAAATCATTTATGTCGCCACCATTTTTCACAAAGCTTCTACGGAAGAAAAACTGTGAAGCCGCAATTGACATCCAAACGACAACAGCAGCCATTGCTGCAATAGATGTTAGGACTAAAAAGACAGTATCTGCTGCAAATACACTTGTTAATAGGGATAGACTTGCAAAGATTAGACTGAAAATCAATGCGTTTAGTGGTACACCCTTTTTAGTTAACTTCGTAAATGCTGGACTGGCCATTCCTTGTTTTGCCATCGCCCAAAGCATACGAGAATTCGCGTATAGACCAGAGTTAGCTACAGATAATACAGCTGTAATAATAACAAAATTCATAATGTCAGCTGCATATGGAACACCTGCTACATCAAATACAAGTACAAATGGACTTTCGACTAGGTTAGCCTCTTGCCATGGGAGTAAACCTACGACAACTGATATTGCTAAGACGAAAAAGAATAGAGTACGCCAAATTGTATTTTTGATTGCTTTTGGAATTGTTTTTTCAGGATTTTCACTTTCTCCTGAAGCAATTCCGATTAATTCTGTTCCTTGGAAGGAGTAATTTACTGTAATCATCGTAAGAAGAACAGCTAATGCACCATTTGGAAATAGCCCGCCATTTTCAGTGAAATTGTGAAGCATTGGAGCTGGTTTTCCGTTAAAGTCTAGTAGACCGAACATAACTGCACCACCGAGTACGATGAAAACAACAATAGTTGCGACTTTTACACTTGCGAACCAAAATTCTGCTTCTGCGTATGCTTTTGCTGATAAAGCGTTCACCAGAAAGAGTGCTGCCGCAAATGTAACACACCAAATCCACGAAGAAACGTCTGGAAACCAGCGCTTCATTAAAATACTTACAGTTGTTAACTCTACTCCAACTGTAACAGCCCAATTTAACCAATACATCCAACCGACGACAAAACCAAAACCAGGTGAAATAAATTTGCTTGCATAGCTTTGGAATGAACCTGCTTCTGGCATAGCAACCGATAATTCACCAAGACATAACATCGTTAAATACATAACAAATCCACCGACTAAAAATGCAAGAATAGCACCGCCAGGTCCAGCGTTATGGACGATTTGACCAGATCCCATAAATAAACCAGTTCCTATGACACCACCCAGTGCAATCATAAATAAATGTCTACTTTTCATGGTTCGTTTTAAATCTGTTTGTTCTACTTGTTGATTCATATGCCCCTCACCCCGCTAGTTTCTTGTGTGTATTAACTGGTTTCATTCTGAGTTTTTAATCATTAGTGGGGGATGTGACACATACTCAGTTTATTTGTTATGAAATGAATGGAGTATGCAAAAAAAGAACTATGACTAAATACTCTAAGAATGTTTATTAACAAGGTGATATCTTCACTATGTTAATAATTTTGATTTTAGCAAAATATTCTGGGAAAGTATATTGTTTTTTCTTTTTATTAAAAATAATTAGAATTTTATAACGATATAGATGTGAAGAATAATTCACAGAATCTTTCTAGCAAACTAGTGAGAAGAAAGGTACAATGGTAGAGGTTACGTCTTTAAAATAATTGATATAATGGAGTTTGGTTAATGGTGAAAAAGTTAAAATATATTTTTATTCTAGGTATAATATTATGCGTAGCTTTTTTGGTAGGGAAAAATAAAATTATGCAAAAAGCGCAGCAAATACGATTAGATTTCATGTCTGAAATGAAAGAAGCAACAATGATTGAAAATGTACCATTCATAAAACAGTTACCAGAATTACCTCGAGGATGCGAAGTGACAAGTTTAGCGATGTTATTACAATATAAAGGTATTCAAATAGATAAGATGCAACTTGCTAGTGAGATTCATCGCGTTCCATTTGAACAGAATGGATTGAAGGGAAATCCTTATGAAGGATTTGTTGGTAACATTTATACGAAATCTGAACCTGGATATGGCGTATATAATCAACCGATTTTTAATTTAGCAGAAAAATATATTCCTGAAAAAGTACTTAATTTAACGGGCAGAGACGTGCAAGATGTATATAAAGTAATTAGTTCTGGTTCACCAGTTTGGGTCATTATTAATACGACGTTTAAGCCGCTAGCTGAAAGTAGTTTTGAAACATGGAATACGAGCTCAGGAGAAGTGAAAATTACATATTATGAGCATAGTGTAGTAGTGGTTGGATACGATCAAAACTTTGTATATGTAAATGATCCTCTAAAAAACAATCCACGTTTCGCTGTTCCACGAGCAGAATTTGAGAAAGCTTGGGAGCAAATGGGGAAACAAGCTATTACTATTTTATAAAAATAAAAAGTCATCTTGCGGTGGCTTTTTATTTTCAATTCATTAAGATAGAAAATTCAGAAGATTCTTTTAAAAGTTAACAATTCACGTTATAATAACATTTAATTTGGTGAAGAAGGAGAGAAGAGAAATGGATGTTGCAAAAGAACTTGTTTTGTCAAAGAATCAGTTGATTGAGTGGAGAAGGCATTTTCATAAGTATCCAGAGCTATCTTTTCAAGAAGAAAGAACATCTCAATTTGTATTCGATATACTTCAGAATATCCCGCATTTAGAAGTATCAAGGCCTACTAAATATAGTGTAATGGCAAAGTTAACGGGTAAGAAACCTGGTAAAACAATTGCGATTCGTGCTGATATGGATGCTCTTCCTATTCATGAAGAAAATGAGTTTGATTTTATTTCTACATCCCCAGGTGTGATGCATGCGTGCGGTCACGATGGACATATAGCGATATTACTTGGGGTCGTACATAAGTTAGTAGAAGAAAGAGAAAAGGTTAAAGGAGAAATTCGTTTTCTATTTCAGCACGCAGAAGAAAATTTCCCAGGCGGTGCAGAAGAAATGGTCGCAGCAGGGGTAATGGAAGGTGTGGATTACATTATCGGTGCTCATCTTTGGGCTGCGTTAGAAGTTGGGAAAATTGGTGTAACGTATGGTCCGGCAATGGCTGCACCAGATGTTTTTAAAATTACAATAGAAGGAAAAGGGGGACATGCTGGAATTCCTCATGAAACAGTTGATAGTATTGCAATTGGTACACAAGTCGTTTCGCAACTTCAGCAAATTGTATCTCGTCTCACGAATCCGTTAGATTCTCTCGTAGTATCTGTTACGCAATTTCATGCTGGAACAACTCATAATGTGATTCCAGAGCAAGCGGAGATTGAAGGGACAGTGAGAAGTTTAAGACATGAATTAAGAGGAGAAACAGAAGAGAAAATTAAGCGTATTGTGAGACATACTACGGAATCTTACGGAGCGAACTATACATTTTCTTATGAATATGGGTATCGACCAGTTGTAAATGATTATGAAGTTACCGAACTTATTGAACGCACTGCATTGCAACTTTATGGAAGAGAAAGGGTTGTGCAGTTGCAACCAACGATGGCTGGAGAAGACTTTTCTGCATTTTTACAAAAGGCACCAGGGACATTCTTTTTTATCGGAGCAGGAAATAAAGCGAAGGGGATTATATACCCTCATCACCATCCTCGTTTTACGATTGATGAAGATGCACTACCGATTGGGGTGGAAGTTTTTGTATCATCCATTATGAATTTCATAAATAAAGGAGAATGAGATGAAGAAAATACACGTGCTAGCGCTTATTCCAGTTCTTTGTTTAGTAGTTGGACCAGTATTTGCAAATTCGGTCACTCCTTACGTACTCGGGATGCCATTTTTATTATTTTGGGTATTATTATCGGTACTCATTACCTCTCTTTGTATGGGGCTTGTGTACGTATTTGATCCTGCTAATAAGGGGGATGTAAAATGACAGCACTACTTATCATTATTTTATTTTTATTTGTGGCACTCTTTTTAGGGATTCGGGCGCAGCATGGAAAAGATATGAATTTAGAGCAATGGTCAGTTGGAGGAAGAGGGTTTGGAACAATCTTCGTTTTTCTTCTTATGGCAGGAGAAATTTATACGACATTCACATTTTTAGGAGGGAGTGGCTGGGCGTATAGTAAAGGAGCTCCTACTTTTTATATTTTAGGTTATGGTGCATTGGCTTATATTTTATCTTACTTTTTATTGCCGCCAGTTTGGAAGTATGCGAAAGAACATAATCTTGTTTCACAGTCAGATTTTTTTGTGAAGAAATATAAGAGTCAGACACTTGGCATTATCGTTTCTATCATTGGAGTTATTTCGATTATCCCATACCTTGTTTTACAGTTGAAAGGATTAGGAATTATCGTTTCAGAAGCATCTTACGGAAGGGTATCACCAGTTATTGCAGTGTGGATTGGAGCAATTGTTATAACGATATATGTAATGGTTTCAGGTATACATGGCTCTGCTTGGACGGCCGCTTTGAAGGATATTATGATACTGTTTATCGTTATGTTTTTAGGTATATATTTACCGTATCATTATTACGGAGGATTTCAGCCGATGTTTGAAGCTGTAGAAGCAGCAAAACCAGGATTTTTATCTTTACCTGATGAAGGAATGAGCATTTCTTGGTTTGTTTCTACTATTGTATTAACAGCCCTAGGCTTTTATATGTGGCCTCATACATTTGCTTCCGCTTTCTCTGCTAAAAACGAAAAAGTGTTTCGGAAAAATGCGGCAATTATGCCACTGTATTCTTTAGTTTTACTTTTCGTGTTCTTTGCAGGGTTTGCAGCTATCTTGCAAGTTCCTGGATTAAAGGGAGGGGATGTAGACCTTTCGTTATTCCGTCTGGCTCTTCAAACTTTTGATCCTTGGTTTATTGGGGTTATTGGTAGTGCTGGGGTTTTAACAGCATTAGTTCCGGGTTCTATGCTTGTTATGGCCGCTTCTACATTGTTAGCAAAAAATATTTACCGGACAATGGTCCCAGCTGCTTCGGACAGACAAGTTGCTAAAGCAGCTAAATTATTCGTACCTGTAGTAACACTAGTAGCAGTTTTGTTTACATTTAAAGGGGGAGAAACAATAGGAGCGCTCCTATTAATGGGTTACAGTATCGTTACACAACTTTTTCCTGCGCTTGTATGCAGTTTGTTTCCACGCCAAATTATTACGAAGCAAGGGGCAATTGCAGGAATGGGGATGGGGCTGTTAGTAGTTGCATATATCACTTTATCAGGTTCTACTATAGCTACAATGTTTCCGGGTTTCCCCCAATATATAAAAGATTTAAATGTAGGAATAGTCGCATTGTTAATGAATATGATTGTGATGTTTATAGTTAGTTGGTTCACGAAAAGTGTATCGATAAAGAAAGGCAATATAATAGTAGAAAAGTAATCCTTGTATTAGAGCTATCTTCGAAAAAGAGATAGCTCTTTTTTGTATATATTTTCTTCTATTAGCGGAATCTAACTAAAAACTTGTTGAAAAGGAAGTTAGGTGGGGGACTTGTTAGAGTTAAAAGGTAACTTATTTGAAGTTATGAAAGAAATTAGGGATGAGTTAGGTTCGCCTAATGATTTAACAATTAGGGAAGTTGCCCTTGCTGGTAGTTTTACACGCTGTGCTGTTGTTTTTTTATGTGGGTTAACAGATAAGGATAATGTTTATAAATATGTAGTTCGTACACTTCAATATGAAGAAGTACAAGAAGCAGCTGTTGTTCAAACGTTATTGGATCGTTTTATTTCTATTGCGGAAGTTGGTAAGAAGACAACGTTCCCGGATATTATAAATGCAATTTTAGCGGGAGATACAGTCATATTAATCGATAATATTCAAACTGCTATCGTGATTAATAGTAGAGCTTGGGAGAAAAGAAGTTTAGAGCCTCCGGTGACAGAAGATTTAATACGTGGGCCGAGAGTTGGATTAAATGAAGATATTAACGTGAATAAAATGTTAATTCGCCGTAGTTTACGTGATCCAAAGTTGAGGTTCCAATCTTATATTATGGGGAAGCGATCGCAGAAAGAAGTAACCCTAGTATATATAGAAGATATTATTAATCCTCACATTGTAAAAGAGCTAGATCGGCGTCTTCAATCAATAGTGACAGATGTCGTTTTTGAGACGGGTACAATTGAGCAATTAATTCAAGATAATAATTTGTCACCGTTTCCGCAGTTTTTGAATACGGAAAGGCCTGATAATATTGTGGCCTCATTAGCGAAAGGAAAGGCAGCTATTTTGGTGGATGGATCACCGTTTGCTCTTATCGCGCCACTCGTATTTGTTGATATTTTCCAATCTGTGGAAGATCATTATGAGCGTTGGGTA
Organism: Bacillus luti; assembly: GCF_001884105.1. GTDB lineage: Bacteria > Bacillota > Bacilli > Bacillales > Bacillaceae_G > Bacillus_A > Bacillus_A luti. Next base: position 124,528 of record NZ_MACI01000018.1, read on the forward strand.
ATAGGGACTTTATTAAGAATTTTGCGGATGGGTTCTGGTATAATTGCGGTTTTAATGCCAGCGATGTATGTAGCGCTCGTCTCATATCATCAAGGACTTATTCCTTCTAAATTGGCTTATTCAATCGCTGGGGCAAGAGAAGGTGTTCCGTTTCCTGCATATATTGAAACGTTAATGATGGCATTAACGATGGAGTTAATACGAGAAGCTGGAATTAGGTTGCCGAAACCGATGGGGCAAACAATTGGGATTGTAGGTGGTCTAGTAATTGGGGAGGCTGCGGTGAATGCAGGGATTGTAAATCCGTTCTTAGTAATTATTATTGCAGTGACTGCAATTGCTACTTTTTCATTACCTGTATACAGTATTACGATTACGTTTCGGATTTTACTTTTTGTATTTGTATTAGCTGCAACGGCTTTTGGATTGTATGGAATTATTTTAGCGCTTATCGCACTTGCTGTTCATATTACAAATTTAACAAGCGTTGGTGTACCGTATACAACTCCAATTGCTCCTGCATTTTATAAAGATTGGAAAGAAGAAATTATTCGTTTGCCAAAATCAATGCTGAAAGAGAGACCGGAATATTTACAAACGAAGGATTCTACAATACGTCCAAAGGAGCGAGAATAATTGAAACCATTTGAGTATGGCGATGAAGAGATTGGATCTCGGGAAATTGGGTTTGCGGTATCATCGACCATTATTGGTATAGGGGCATTGTCTATGCCCCGAGATATTGCTAACCAAACTTTGTTTTCGGACGGTTGGATTATTTTGCTTTTGGGTGGATTGGTGTGTGCAGTTTTAGGTTGGTTTGTAACGAGGGTAGCTATTTTATTCCCGAAACAAAACTTTGTTCAATATACAAGTGCGCATTTGACAAAGCCTGTTGCATACACGATTAGTAGCATTTTAGTATTAACGTTTGCTGCGTTGACGGCATATGAATCGCGAATGATTTCAGTCATTTCCCAAACGTATTTATTTAGTGATACACCAATACAACTACTGTCTTTCTTCTTCTTATTAGTTGTTATTTATGGAATAGCAGGATCAAGAGCGGCTTTATTAAGGTTAAATGTTCTATTTTTACCTATTGTTTTAATTGCAATCGTGCTTCTTTCTTTATTGAATATAAATTTAATGGAAATAAATAATTTGCTACCAGCTTTTCAGACGAAAGTGAGTCAATATGCTGTTGGAGTTAAGAATTCTATTTTTACGTTTATTGGATTTGAAGTAGCTCTGTTTTATGCTGTGTTACTGAATGATAAGACGGCAAAAAAAGCACCAATGGCAGTTGCGAAAGCGGTAATGGTAAATGTGCTGTCGTACATTTTAATTTATGTAACTTGTATTAGTGTTTTTACGTATATGACAACTCGTGGATTGACGTACCCAACAATTGAATTAGGGAAAGAAATTGAAATTGGTGGAGGGTTTTTAGAAAGGTTCGATGCAATTTTTTTTACAACTTGGATTATTACTATTTATAACACTACAGTCATGTATTATGACGTCGCATCTTTATTATTTTGTGCTATGTTTCCAAAAGTGAAGAAACATATTTTCATTTTTGTAAGTGCCCCGATTATTTTTATGGCGAATATGATACCTAGTAGTTTGAATGAATTGTCGAATTATGGAACTTATTTAGCTTGGATAGATATGGGGTTTGTCGTGTTAGCGCCTTTGTTAGTTTTTATTGTATATAAAATAAAAAGAAGGAATGGTAGAAATGAAAAACCTTCTTAAAATTATAATGGTTATGGTTTTAGTTGGATCTATAAGTGGGTGCTCTGAGCTAGAAGAAATAGAAGAAAGAGGATTTGTAGTAGGTGCAGCCTATGATATTGTGAAAAAAAAGAAAGCGAATCCAATTATGAAAGGTACGTATCAGATGGTACTTCCCAGTAAGTTAGCGCAGCAAGGTGGACAAGGTGGTGGAGATAGCGAAAATTATATTAACGTTAGTGCGAAAGCAGATAATGTCTTTGAACAAATACGAATTATCGCAAAAAAAATTAGTCGCTCATTATTCTTTCCGCATATACAAGTGATAATTTTTTCTAAAGATTTATTAGTGAATCCATATGTTTTACAAAATACGTTAGATGTATATATTCGTGATCATGAGATGAGACGAAATATTCGTTTGTTCGTTTCTGATAAAGATGCAGAAGCTATTTTGAAGCAGAGCGCTAAGCCTGAAAATTTACCAGCGCAGTATATTGATATGTTAGCTGAACATCCTCCAAAAAATGCCCAAATGATTGAGGCTGCAAGAATTGGTGAGGTTCAGGAAAAGATGATTTCCAATCGAAGTTTCGTATTACCTATTCTTGAATTAACAAAGCAAGGTGTACAAATGAACGGGGCAGCGTTGTTCCGTGGGAAGGATAATAAGTGTGTAGGTAGTTTGAATGGGGAAGAAACATTAGGGATGAATTATATAATAGGTAAAAAAATTGGAGGTTTTTTTACCATCCGCAAAAAAAATCAACTTATTACATATGAAATTCATAAGTTGCGTCGGAAAATTAAAGTATCTACAACGAATGTTACAAAACCAAAGTTTAATATTCACTTATTTTTGGAAGGTACAATAGCTGAGTTACACTTTAGTGATCATAAAAAGGTCTTGAATGAAAAACGTTTAGAGAAGGATATTTCGGAGGAAATGGAGAAGCGCATCCGAAAATCGATTAAGCTTGTTCAAAAAAAATATAAGGTAGATGTATTAGAATTAGGGGAAGTATATAAGCGGCATAATTATAAAGAGTGGAAAAAAATAAGTAAGAATTGGGATCAAGGTGAAAATTACTTTAGTGATGCTGAGGTTACTGTTCATGTTCATCCGACAATTGAACATTCGGGTTCAGCTTTACCAAAAAGAGTAAAGTAAGGTGATGGAAGGTGTTTACTGGATTAGGGATTAGTTGCACAATATTAATGGCAGTTCTTCCGGGAGCCATATACTACATTCATAAAAAAATTACAACGTATGGAGCACAGCCTTGGAATACAGATATACAAAAAAAGAAACCTGAATAATTTCAGGTTTCTTTCGCACAAAGCATATGTGAAGGGGGATACCTTCTATGTATGCTTTGTTTTTATACAAGCCCTAACCAATGTACCAATTGTGTAGAGAGGAATGTCACAACAATGGCGATAACGGTAGGGATTGCAAACGATAAGAATGTCCATTTTGCACTTTTTGTTTCTTTATATATGTTAACCAGTGTTGTTCCGCATGGGAAATGAAGAAGTGAGAACAACATTGTGTTTAACGCTGTTAACCAAGTCCAACCATTTTCTAAGAATAGATTTTTAATTTGATTAAAATCATCTATTTCAGTTAAAGCTCCGGTTGATAAGTAAGACATTAATAAAATCGGGATAACAATTTCATTCGCTGGTAGTCCAAGAATGAACGCAGCTAGAATAAAGCCGTCAAGTCCTAACATTTTAGCGAATGGATCTAGGAAGTTTACAAAATACATAAGTAGGCTCGTGTCACCGACGAAAATATTAGCTAGTAACCAAGTTAATGCAGCCGCAGGGGCAGCTACAACAACAGCACGTTTTAAAACATAGACTGATTTATCGAGTGTTGCACGTACAATTGTATTCCAAACCTTTGGCTTACGGTACGGCGGTAACTCAAGTGTGTAGTGAGTTGGAACGCCTTTTAAAGCTGTTTTTGATAGTACCCAAGAAACGGTTAATGTCATAATAACACCAATTACAACCATTCCAACTACAACGCCGGCAGTAACAAGTGTTTGCATGCTGCCTGTATAACCAGCGGCCATAAATAGTGAAGCCATTAAAATTAACATAGGCCAGCGACCGTTACAAGGGACGAAGTTGTTTGTTAAGATTGCAAGCATACGTTCACGTGGTGATTCAATAATACGTGTTGACATGATGGCTGCAGCATTACAACCAAATCCCATTGCCATTGTTAAAGATTGTTTGCCGTGTGCACCAGAGCGTTTGAATAAGCGGTCCATATTAAACGCGACGCGTGGTAGGTATCCATAGTTTTCTAATAGTGCGAACATAGGGAAAAAGATTGCCATAGGTGGTAACATAACACTAATAACAGCACCGATACCACGGAATAAACCAAGTATTAAAATGCCATGTAACCATTCAGGTGCATGCATTGCTTGGAACCAAGATGTTAAATATCCTTCTGTCCATCCGAAGAATTCGGCAATCATATCAGAAGGTACGTTAGCACCTGCAATTGTAAGATAAAAAATGATAGATAAAATACCTAACATAATTGGGAATCCCCAGATTGGAGATGTGAAAATTTTATCTAGTTTCTCAGAACGATATAATTTATCCGTATTTGTATATTGAACAGATTCTTTACATATGCTTGCAGATGTTCGATAAATATCTCCGACAATATCATCTCGTATATCTTCTTTTGAAAGTGTTTGTGCATGTTGAATAATATAGTCTAATGGAAGAGCTTTACTGGCTGAGTGAGATTCCATTAATTACGACCTCCCTTACAAGTGGTTCATTATGGTGTTTTTGAAGTGTAGTTAAGAAATTTTTATCTCCATCTAATATACGTAACGCAATCCAACGTGCTGGATACGTATCACCGAACACTTTATAAATTTGTGGTTCTAATTCTCGAATCATATTTTCGATTTTTTCACTATAAGTAACTTTAATTGGTGTTGGAATTAGCTTTTTGTTTGCTACTTTGGCAATGACATTTAGTAAATGACCGATGCCTACTCGGTTACGAGCGGAAATTTTAACTACAGGTACACCGAGTGATTTTGCTAATTTCTTTTCATCGATAACGATGCCTTTTTTCTCAGCTTCATCAATTAAGTTAATACAAATGACTACGTTACTCGTCATTTCCATCACTTGGAGTGCTAAATTTAAATTTCTTTCCATAGCAGTTGCATCGATAACAACTACAGTTACTTCTGGTTTTTCAAATATAATATAATCCCTTGCTACTTCTTCATCCGCAGAATTTGAATATAGTGAGTAAGTTCCAGGTAAATCTATTAATGTATATTTACTACCGTTATGTTCATATTCCCCTTCAGCTTTTAAAACAGTTTTTCCTGTCCAGTTTCCAGTATGTTGTTTTAAGCCTGTTAAAGTATTGAATAATGTACTTTTCCCGGTATTCGGGTTGCCAGCTAAAGCAATGCGATGTTTGCTCATCTGAAATCATCTCCTATTAATACCCCGAAAATAAGGGAACTTTCTTCCTTACGTAGTGCAATAGTTGTGTTGCTTACTTGATAAGCGACCGGATCGCCAAGTGGACTGCGTTGTAATACTTTAATCGTTGCGCCAGGGATAAATCCTAAATCTAATAAACGTCGTTTCATAGTTCCTTCTAATTGTATCTTCTCAATTTGTACAAACTCTCCTGTCTTAAATTCGGAAAGTGGTTTTGTATTAGCCGATACCATAAAAGTTACCTCATCTCTATATTGTTAGTTTAAGTTTAAAAAGTTTCCTTAGGTAAACTTTTTGTTAGTAATATAGTAGACTACATTGGATGATGCTGTCAATTGGTACTTTAAAAATATTCATTTATTTTTAGAATTGTTCCAATTTATTTAGTTGTACTAAAAAATATTACTGAAATTCTTTGTAATGTGCATAAATTAGGCGCGTAAAAGTAACAAAATACAGCAGAATTGTAAATGTAACTTTAACTAAAAGGGAAAAAGAGTGAAAAACATTTACATTGAATTTACATTGTTAAGAGTAAATTTACATTACAGCTTAATTAGTGTGGATTTTGTTGGGTTCTTTAACTATAAATGTTGGGATTACTAGTTTTTAAGGATTATTATCGTCATTTACTTAAAATTAAAAATTGCTTAACACTCACATAATATTGTTGTCCTACAATGAATTTGTGTTCGAAAGAAAATGAATTCGAAAAGCGATAATCCAAATGGGGGTACAAGACATGGTTATGAAAAAAGGTATTAAATTTTCTTTAGCAGCTTTAGTTATGGCAGGTGCATTAGTTGGATGTGGAAAAGCAGAAAGTACGGATAAAGAGGCTGCTAAAGGAAGCGATAATGCGAAACAAGAATTATCAGGTACGATTGCAGCGGCTGGTTCTACAGCTCTTCTACCTCTTGCGGAGGAAGCTGGAAAGAAATTCATGGAGAAAAACTCGAAAGTTTCTATTCAAGTTCAAGGTGGCGGTAGTGGAACTGGGATTAACCAAGTAGCATCTGGTGCGGTACAAATTGGTAACTCAGATGTTCCGTCCTCAGATAAAATAAAAGATGCTGAAAAGGCGAAAGAATTAGTAGATAACAAGGTAGCGGGTATTGCATTCGCTCTTGTCGTAAATAAAGATGTAAAAGTTGATAACTTAACAGTACAACAAGTACAAGATATCTTCACTGGAAAAGTAACAAACTGGAAAGAAGTAGGCGGGAAAGATGAAAAAATTAACGTAATTAATCGTCCAGCTTCATCTGGTACACGTGCTACATTCGAAAAAACGATTATGAAAGATGCAAAAATTAACGATGGAACTGGTACAACACAAGATTCTAACGGTGCAGTAGAGCAGGCAATTAATTCTACGCCAGGTTCAGTAAGTTATTTAGCAATGTCTTACATGGTTGGCGATAAAAAAGGTGCATTACAAACAGTGAAAATTGATGGTGCTGAACCGAAAGTTGAAAACATTTCGTCTGGTAAATATCCATTCTGGTCTTACGAATATATGGTAACAAAAGGTGAAGCGAAAGAAGCAACAAAAGCTTACATCGATTATGTAAAAGGTAAGGACTTTGAAAAGCAAGTAGAAGATATGGGTTACATTCCAATGTCTAAATTAAGTAAATAATCAAATTTATAGGGCTGGCTGCAAGGCCAGTCCTGTTCATTTCAATCTGTGAAGTGGGGTCTGTCCTGTGATGAAGGGGAAAAAACAAATTAATTACGTGAAAAGTGAATATATAGGAAGATCACTTGTTACGTTTTGTGGTATTTTAATTGTTTTAATTACATTAGCTATTATTGCGTTTATTTGTGGTAAAGGAATTCAATCTTTTACGCAAAGTGGAATCTCATTTACTGAGATGTTAACATCGACAAAATGGAATCCAAATGCTGACGAAGGAACCTTTGGGGCTTTGATTTTCATTGTAGGTTCAACGGTGGTTTCGTTAGGTGCGGTTATTATTAGTGCACCGATTGCTATAGCTCTTGCTATATTCATGAATTTAATTTCGCCGAAGTTTGGAAATAAAGTATTGAAGCCTGTTTTAGAATTATTAGTCGGTATTCCTTCAGTTGTATACGGATTATTAGGGGTTACGATTTTAGTTCCGCTATTACGTGATTCGTTTGGTGGAGTGGGCTTTAGTTTAATTGCAGGTATTGTTGTATTAAGTATTATGATTTTACCTACTATTGCTAGTATCGCTTCTGATGCAATACGCTCTGTTCCGTTTGATTATTTAGAAGCTTCTTATGGTCTAGGATCAACGAAATGGCAAGCGGTTAGCCGAGTGATTGTTCCTGCTGCGAAAAAAGGGATTTTAACAGGTATTGTTTTAGGTTTAGCGCGTGCTTTTGGTGAAGCGTTAGCGGTTCAAATGGTAATCGGAAACACGATTAAATTACCAGAAGGAATATATAGTCCGACAGCAACGTTAACAGGTATTTTGACAATGGATATGACAAATACATTGAACGGAACTGCGTGGAACAATGCGCTATGGACTTTAGCGATGATTTTACTTGTTATTTCATTCCTGTTTATTTTAGTAATTCGAGCGATTGGGCAAAGAGGTGAGCGATAATAATGAATGCAAGAACGGTAAATAAAGTTTGGACAGGTATCTTTTATGCAGTTGCGGCTTTAGTTGTAGCGCTGCTAGTGTTCTTAGTGTTTGAAATTTTACAAAAGGGATGGGGTTTTTGGGATCCTAATTTCTTGTTTGGAGAACCAAGCAATACAAGAGCTGGTGGTGGAATTGGTCCGCAGTTATTTAATTCCTTCTACATGCTTGTTATAACACTTGTTATTTCTATTCCTCTTGGATTAGGTGCGGGAATATATTTAGCGGAGTATGCAAAACAAGGACGTTTTTTAAATTTTGTTCGTTTATGTATTGAGACAATGGCATCTTTACCTTCTATTGTTGTTGGTTTATTCGGTTTGTTAGTGTTCGTTACAATGACAGGCTGGGGATACACAGTAATGGGTGGTGCTCTTGCTTTAACTATTTTAAACTTACCAGGTTTAACACGTGTTTGTGAAAATGCGATTTCGGAAGTCCCTCATAATGTAAAAGAGGCAAGTCTTGGATTAGGTGCAACAAAGTGGCAAACGATCGCTCGTATTATTATTCCGTCATCATTACCGCAAATTATTACAGGAATTATTTTAGCGGCGGGTCGTATATTTGGAGAAGCGGCAGCGTTAATTTATACAGCGGGTTTAACATCTCCAATTTTAAATTCGGCAGTAGAATTATCAAGTCCTGCGCATCCTTTAAATCCATTTAGACCAGCTGAAACATTAGCGGTTCACATTTGGAAGTTGAATTCTGAAGGGGTTATCCCAGATGCGAAGTTGATTGCGACAAAATCTGCAGCGGTATTAATTATTATGGTATTACTATTCAACGTTATTTCACGCTTGATAGCATCTGTATTACACAAACGTTTTACAGGAACGAAGAGAAAAAGTAAAACAACGAAGAAGGTAAAAGCAGCATAGGTTATAAAGAAGAACTCTCTATTTATAAGTAGGGAGTTCTTTTTGTGTTTTAATATAGAAGGAATGGATGATACGATGTTGAATGGGTATTGATTGATTCTTATTTAGAACAAGGGCATAGTGTGATATTGGATAGTCCATGTCTATATAAAGGGATGGTTGAAAAAGGAATTAAGCTGTCTAATAAACATGGTGTGAAATATAAATATATTGAGTGTTATCTGAATGATATGGAAGAGATTAATAATAGGTTGCGAACACGTAAGCGTATGGTCATTCAAATTGAAAAGGTAGAGTCGGAAGTAGCTTTTAAAAAGTGGTTAAACGGTAGTAAAAGACCTTTAAATAGTGAATATATTATTGTGGATTCTAGTGAACCTCTAGAACGGTATACGGAAAAAATGATGGAGTATATGAGTAGGTAGAGAAAAAGGGTTATCTTCATGAATGAAGATAACCCTTTTTCTTTTAAATATCAGGTGTTTCTGTAGAAGTGCTTATTTTTCTGCGAGAGCGCCTTTTTCTCCCAATTTTATCTAATAGTTCATACATAACTGGAACCACTACTAATGTAAGGACGGTTGAAACTGCCAGACCACCGATCACAACAACGGCCAGACTTTTTGATACCATACTTCCTGCTTGAGATTGACCAAATAGGAGTGGGAGCATAGCGACAATTGTTGTAATAGCTGTCATAATAATCGGGCGTAGTCTAGTAGAACCTGCTTCAAGTAAGGCTTCTCTCGTTTCCATGCCATGTTCCCGGTTTTGTTGTACTCTTTCTATTAATACAATAGCGTTTGTAACAACAATCCCGATTAACATTAATGCACCGATCAAGGAATTTACATCAACAGGTGTTCGTGAAATAATCAATCCTAAAATACCGCCGACAGCAGCTAATGGCAGGGAGAATAAGATTGCAAAAGGGGCGCGTGCTTGCCCAAATGTGATAACCATAATTAAATACACAATCCCGATTGCGATCCCCATAATTTTGAATAGGTCTGTAAAGTTTTCTTGCATAGATTCAGTGGCACCTGCGAGATTTACTTTAGCTCCGCTAGGTAAATCTAATTCAGTTATCGCTTTATTTACTTCAGCGCTTACTTTACTTAAATCTTCATTTGAAGCTTCTGCGGTAATTTGAATCGTTTCTTTTCCGTCTTTATGGAAAATTTCTGTTTGAGTTTGTTTTTCTGAAATAGTTGCGATATCTTTTAAAGGGATTGGTCCATTAATAGGTGATAGTATGTTTGTGTTTAAAATATCTTCTTGTTTATTAATGTTTTCTTTTTTGTGTTCTATCATAATAGTCGTTTTTTCATTATTAATTGTAATTTCGCCAATAGGTGATTTTTTCATAAGGAATGCTACTTGTTGCGCAGCTATTTCTGGTGTTAAACCTAGTTGTTCGGCCTTTGTTTGATCGATATAAATTTGCCATTCTTTCTTAGAGTCTTCTAAATTCGTTTTTATTTTAGAAAGATTATCCATGCTTTTTAGTTTTGTTTCGACGATAGTAGCTGCCTCTTTTAAATTCGTTTCGTTAGTAGCTGTTACGTTAAATTGCAAATTGTTACCGCCACCGGAGCTCGAATAACTTGTTTTTATATAATCAAGTTCAGCAGGCTCGAAAGTTTTGTTTTCTTTTTTTAACTCTTTAATATATTGGTCGATATCAGAACCTTTTTTGAAGACTACAAATATACTGGCAAGGTTATTTTTAGTTGTTTGCCCCCATTGTGCATCTTCTGCGCTAGATCCCATTCGTAAAATAACGTCTGTTACATTTGAATTAGAAAGTAGTTTCTTTTCGAAATCAAATGCTTTTTGTTTTTGAGCTTCAGCGTTATAATCGGCTGGAAATGTCATGTTAATAGATAACATTGTGTCGTCTTCAGATTTTATGTTTGCTTTCGGTAGTAATATATAGGCTGCGATTGATCCTACAAATAATAAAAAAGAAGTAAATAGAATGATGAATTTATGAGAAAGAGCCCACTTTAATGTAGCGACATATCGTGGTGAAGAGCTCGGTTTTCGATGCTTTGTTTTTTTGAGTAGTAAAAAGGCCATAAGTGGAACAACTGTTAGTGCAACGATTAAGGAAGATAGAATAGAATATACAACTGCTAATACCATAGGTAACATTAATTTTCCGATTGCTCCTGATACGAGGCCGATAGGTAAAAAAACAGCGACCGTTGTTAAAGTAGAAGAAGTAATTGCGACGGCAACTTCTTTTGTTGCATCGAGAATAATATCTTTAGAGAAAGCTTCTTTTTGTAAACGGCGGAAAATATTCTCAATGACAACGATACTATCATCGACGAGACGTCCAACTGCAACTGCCAAGCCGCCGAGAGTTAAAATGTTAAGTGTGATGTTAGATTGGTGTAGTAAAAAGAGTGTTAATAAAATAGATAAAGGAATACTGACGACAGCGATAAGTGTCGTTCGGAAGCTACGTAAGAAAAATAAGATAATAAGAGTTGCAGCAATGGCCCCAAGGATTACTTCTTTTCCCATACTAGTAACAGCATTTTCAACTTGTTCATGAGTTGAGGCTAAAAGCTTAATAGAAAACTGACCTTTATACTCCTTATCTATATCCTTAACCTTTTTATCAATTTCTTTTCCGATTGCCACCGCATTTTTACTAGGCTCTTTCATGATGATTAATCCTGTACCTTCTTCTCCATTTATATGTGAGATTGTATCGTAGTGTTGTTTAAGTTCAATTTGAGCAACATCTTGTAATTTTACTTGAGGTGCAACGGTGATGTTTTTAATGTCATCTACATTTTTTATATCCCCGATGACGCGAAGGTTGTATTCTTCCGTGTTAACGGTAATCGCCCCAGTTGGAGTGGAAGTTTCTTTCCCTTGTAAAGCTTTTAATATTTGCTCTGATGTTACGTTTTTATCTTTTAGTTTGCTAGGATCAAGTAAGATGGATAATTCGGAAGTTGATTTTCCGAAAAACATGACATTGGCAACACCATCAATGTTTTCGAGTTGTGGTACGATTTCTTTCTCGATTTGTTTTTCATCTGCTTTTGAAAATCCGTGTTGCTTCTGGATGGTAATTTGAGCGAGTGGAATCATAGACGTATTTAATTGGCTAACTACAGGCTTAGTTACATCTTTAGGTAATTTAATCGTATTAATTGCTTTTTCGACTTCGCGTGCTGCGTCTTTCATATTTGCCTTGGATGTATATGCAATGTCGATCCGTGATAATCCCTCGTGTGTGGAGGAAGTGATGCCATCAATATGTTCTAAATTACGAAATTGTTTTTCGAGGGGATCAGTTACTTCCTTGGTCATCGTTTCAGCATCAAGTCCTTGAGATAATGTCGTTACAGTTATTGCAGGGTTATCGATGCTTGGTAAAAATTCCATCGGTAATTTAGAACCGGAATAAACGCCGAGTATGGAAATGAGAAAAACCATGATAATAATAGCGGCGCGGTTTTTTAATGAAAACTTTGTTAACCTATCCATAAGATAATTCCTCCATTAGTATTTATAGTTTTGTGGGCACTTTCTTACTATATAACAAAAAATGGATATCTTTCATTAATTAAATGTAAAAAAATTCTAACAATAATCTTAAGTTAATGTTTTTGGCGACATTTCATTATTTTTAGAAAGTGAAATATCTGATTGGAGAGGAGGTATTCACTTGAGTTGTTTTTTAGTACGGGGGATTCTTTTCTTGCGTCTAACGTGTATCGTTATTTTATAGAGAGATAAATGATTATGAAGTTTAATATAGAAGAGAGTGAAATACAGTTTGGTTGATCAGAGTGTTTTGGCATATAATCAAAATACTTGCTTTCAGTAGAGAGGATAAAGAGTCTTACTATAGAAGAAAGTAGGATAGATAATTTTTTTTGTGTTTTTTTATAAAAACACTTGTTATTTAAAAACCATGATGGTATATTAATAAACGTCGCTGATGCAGAAACGCAGAAAACGACAAAAAGAAATTTTAAAACTTAGTTGACATCGAAAAATGAAGATGTTAATATGATGAAGTCGCTTCTGAAGCGGCGGACAAGTTCTTTGAAAACTGAACGAAACAAACAACGTGAAACGTCAATTTTTATTTTTAGATGCTAGACAAACTA
>NZ_MACI01000019.1 GCF_001884105.1 Bacillus luti
AGAACTACTTGGTCGCTCATTTGCGACTTCCTTATGTTAACATCTTCGTTAGTTAATGTCAACTAAGTTTTTCATTTCGTTTATCGCGCTTTGCGTTATTGCATCGGCGACTTGTTCTATATTACACCTCTAAAGTACAATCGTCAATACCTTTTTATAAAGATATTTAAGTTAATATTTTTACACTCTCTAATCTAGATAAGAACCTATAAAGATTACATTACCAGAAAACTCTCTTCTACTCCCAAAATATATTCAAGTTAGTTTAACCCTAGATTTAATTTATACGGACGTTTTCCCCAGCGCAACTAACAACTTTATTTTAATAACTACTAGTATGTAATTAAAAAGTTACTACACTCCGTAGTACCTCTTTGTTTATCATGCACTCTATTAAAAGCAATTGAAGATATACATATTCTTATAACAGACAACGATACAAAAATCCATAATAAACTCATGTACTACTCTAGTTATAGAGTTCTCCCCATATGAAGTAATAGTTGTTTATCTGTTTACTCGTAAATATATAGAAACACACTAATACATCTACTAAATATGCCTGTATCACGCATTGGCTTTATTATAAGTAATTATTATTCAGGCCACCCAGAAGGTTCACTGCTCTTAACACTGATTTACTACTACATGATGTTAATAAAACATACTTATTTCAGACATATACTATCATGATTAAACTTGTAGCTGGAACAATTCTTATAATCTTTGCAGAAGTAAAAAGGATAGAGACAATCCCCGTCTAGCATTAACAATTGGATTATTTCAATGCTTAGCAATATATCCTGACTCCTCTAGAGCTAATCCTACTGTTCTTGTGTCCTTATTAATGAAAGTAAATTATAAAACTGCGTCTGATTTTTCTTTTTTCATTATTCTTCCTGTAATAGCTTGAACTGGAGTTATAGCCTTAAGCTTGTGAAAAGGTTAAAGATATTTAAGCATCGATGATATTTCTATGTTTACGATAAAATTCATCCTCTCTTTATAGTGGCAATGCTAGCAGCAGGAATCTCTCTATAGATTCCTATAAACCACATACTATTAAACCGATATTCAAATCGAAATATAGACCTTATATCTCTTTCACCTTTAGTATCATCCATTCGGTATTACTGAGTGTTAATAAACCTCTGATAATAGCCACTATATCCTCTCAACAAACACTTAAGATGTACAAATAAGTTATACTCCGAAATCTAAACCGAGTAATAGTATTTCTTTTTTAAACACATATACCGGATTAAAAATACGTACCTCAATCGATTGAGTGTACTTAACGTACCCACACGGAACACTCGTTCTCTTCTCGCGTTGTATCACTTCTCATAGCATTTAAGAATGTTTATCCTATATCTATATTCACATTTTATTGCTAGAAGAGGGAATTAAGTTACTAACAAACATTGTTTCTAGTACTACTATATATTTTAATTAATTTATATATCTTCCGTTTTGACATATATACAAAATCATAAATTAATTTTTTCTATCTAAGAACCTAAGAATACATAATAAGTAAGAAACCAATACACATAAAACATCCTATACCTATCAACTCCATAACAAAAACAAACTGATTGATATACCAATCAGTTTGTTTTATTTACACATCTTCTCTTTTAAAAAGTCAATAAAAACAGATTTTGGTCTGCCTTTTAAATAGATAAAATCAATACTAATATTAATTTTCACTGGAGGCGTCATTTCCACTCGGATCAATTCTCCATTTTCTAATTCTTGTTTGACACAATGTTCAGGTAAGAAGCTAATGCCCATCCCTTGTATCACTAAATTTTTCGCTGTTTCCATATTATCTACTTCTAAAGATATATTCGGGCTTACATCATTACTTGAAAATAGCCGATGAATCATGAGCCAATCCATTGATCCATAATCAAAGAAGATAAGAGGTTGTTTACTTACATGTTCTATGGTTACTTTTTCTTCTTTTAAAAATATATGATTTCGAGGTACAAAAAGGCCGATAGGGTCATTATAAAGACGAATTGATTCTACTTGAGGATATGTTTCTGTTCGTACGATGCCAAAGTCAACTTCTTTATTAATAACCTTCTGTAGGATGTCTTGTGAATGACCAGTTACAATTTTTATTCTAACATCCTTAAATTCAGATTTAAAACCAGGTAAAATTTCAGGGAGGATATTATTAGATATTGATAAAGCACTCCCAATTACCAAGTCATATGGAATTGTTACTTGTTGCAAACCATACTTAGCTTCCTGGTAAGATTGCAAAATTTTTTGTGCATGTGGGAAAAAATACTCTCCTTTTTCAGTTAAAGAAATCTTATTACCATTTCGATGAAAAAGCTTTATATTAATTTCACGTTCAAGTGATTGGATACGTGCTGTTACAGAAGGTCGGGTTAAATAAAGAGCTTCGGCAGCTTTATTGAAACTACCAAGTTGACAAACATATATAAAAGCTTCAATATTTTCGATATTCATGTCTAAACACTCCTTACTTTAGCTCCCTATTATAATTAACTATAACATGTACACGTAAAATCATATGTATCAAACATCCATAAAATAAGAATGCAACACTTCTGCCACATTCTTAACTTCTAAATTACACTTTTATTAGTTCTTTCTCTGTTTTATTAGCTATTTTAATAACCACTTTTGCCACAATTTCTGTTGGATCAATGGCACAAATATTTTTGGATGATTTCAATACAAGAGGAACCTCTGTACAACCTGCTATAATAGCCTCAGCCCCGCTCTCTTTCAATTTATCAGCAACCATCGAAAGATGTAAACACCCTGTTTTTAAATCCCCACTTTTAATAGCATATATTCCTTCCATCACTTTTTTTTGCATTTCTTTATCAGGCTCAATGACATCAATCCTGTAATTTTGACAACTGTTTTGGTATAGTTCTGTCTTAACCGTCCCATCCGTAGCCAACAAACCTACTTTTCTAAAATTATTTTCTTGCACAAAACGAGCCGTTTCTAAAGGCATATGCAAGATTGGAATATTAACAGACCTTTTAACTGCTTTATAGAAAAAATGAGCGGTATTACACGCAATAACAAGAAAATCTGCACCAGCGTTTTGCAGTCGCTGCGCTGATTGTACAATGTAAGGGGTCGGATCTATTCCCTTTCCCAAAATAGCCGTTGTCCGATCAGGTATTTGAGAATAGTTGTCTGCAATGATATGGATATGGTCTTGGTCTTTCATTGCAGGTGTGTAAGAAATAATTTTATTCATTAAATCAACAGTCGCCAAAGGCCCCATGCCCCCAATAATCCCAACAACTCTTTGCATTTTATTCACCACTTTTAAACATATTTTGAATGATTGACTTCATTATAAGTTCTTTTTTAAGAGATGAATTATAGAAGGAATCTATACAACAATAGAAAATATGTATTGATAACTAATATATAAAAGAATTTTAATATCTAACAAGTAATGGGCCAGTATATATGCTGGTTAATAACTGGTATACGAGTAGAAAGCTTATCGATACGTACAGCCAAAAAGAACTTCATCTAATTCTGATTGGTGGGTTACAGGCAAATCACCCCTTCGGCCTGGTCCAGTATTAAAATTATTAAATTCGATTCTAACTAATATACAAAAAACTGAAATCGACTCATTTACCGCGTCTGTTCATGACTATAAAGTACATCTTGGTAATACGAAAAATGCCAAGGTCCTGTTGTCTTAGGAACACGAATTCGATTCAAGGAATCCTTTCACATGCCTATCAGGTTAATTTGAATACACATCTCCTATATAACGAAAAAAACGCTATCCTTTTAGTAAAATCATTGATAAGGAGGCGTTTTGGGGGGATGTTTTATTATACGAGCAATTGCAACTCTCTGCTCAAGGATTGTACCGTAGTTTATCTCTTAAAATCCCTCATAAGTTCGGAAAAGATATTTCATTGTCTCACTATCTGCCTGGCTTATTCGAGACGTCGCATCTTGCCACTCTCACTCAACTATGCAGTACATTAGATGTAGCGATATTCTTCACTGAATTGTTCTAAAAGAAGATTACAGTACACCTCGTGTTCATACAGAGCATCGCAGACAAATATGCGATTACTGGGAGAAAGTGCCCATAAAGCTGTTTCCTGCTAGATGAATGTACTCATAGAGTACTATATTAATCACGAGCTTATTTTATAAAACACAAAAAAGACGAGTCATTCTGACTCGTCTTAAAGTTGCTTGGCG
>NZ_MACI01000020.1 GCF_001884105.1 Bacillus luti
AGAAACAGAAGAGTCAGAAGAAGTAGAAGTAATTGCAGAAACAGAAGAGTCAGAAGAAGTAGAAGTAATTGCGGAAGCGGATTCTGTAACACTTGAGGAAACGCAGCAAGAAATGTTGTTAAATGAAGCAATTGAACAAAAGAATGAGTTCATACATGTTGCTGAGGCTGATGAGCAAACGAAGAAAGATGTTCAAAGCTTCGCGGATGTTTTAATTGCAGAAGAGCAACGAGTTGTAGAGGAAACATCGGTCGTAGAAGAGCAACAAGTTGTAGAGGAAACACCGGTCGTAGAAGAACAACGAGTTGTAGAGGAAACACCGGTCGTAGAAGAGCAACAAGTTGTAGAGGAAGCACCGGTCGTAGAAGAACAACGAGTTGTAGAGGAAACACCGGTCGTAGAAGAGCAACGAGTTGTAGAGGAAACACCGGTCGTAGAAGAGCAACAAGTTGTAGAAGAAACACCGATTGCAGAAGAGCAGCCAGTTGTACAAAAAGAAGAACCAAAACGTGAGAAAAAGCGTCACGTACCATTTAATGTTGTTATGTTGAAACAAGATAGAACACGATTAATGGAAAGACATGCGGCTAGAGCAAATGCAATGCAATCTTTTATGAGTGAACGAGTAGAGAGTAAGCCTGTACAACAAGTAGAAGAAACACCAGTGCAACAAGTGGCAGTGGAACCACAAGTGGAAGAGAAACCAATGCAGCAAGTAGTGGTGGAACCACAAGTGGAAGAACAACCGGTGCAACAAGTGGCAGTAGAACCACGAGTGGAAGAACAACCAGTGCAACAAGTGGCAGTAGAACCACAAGTGGAAGAAACACCAGTGCAGCAAGTGGCAGTGGAACCACAAGTGGAAGAAACACCAGTGCAACAAGTGGCAGTGGAACCACAAGTAGAAGAAACACTAGTACAGCAAGTAGCAGTGGAACCACAAGTGGAAGAGAAACCAATGCAGCAAGTAGTGGTAGAATCACAAGTGGAAGAACAACCAGTGCAACAAGTGGTGGTAGAGCAAGTACGAGAGCCAATTTCAAGTACGGAAGTACAAGAGAAGGCGTATGTTGTAAATCAAAGAGAGAACGATATGCGAAATGTACTGCAAACACCACCGACATACGCTATTCCGCCATTAACATTGTTGGCAATTCCACAGCAAGCAGCGTTAGATAATACGGAATGGTTGGATGAACAGAGAGAATTATTAGATACGACGTTTAATAATTTCCATGTTGGCGCACATGTTATTAATGTATCGCAAGGTCCAGCGGTAACTCGCTTTGAAGTACAACCAGACCCAGGTGTGAAAGTAAATAAAATTACAAATTTAAGTGATGATATTAAGTTGAGCTTAGCGGCGAAAGATATTCGTATTGAAGCGCCGATTCCAGGTAAAAGTGCGATTGGAATAGAAGTTCCAAATAAAGAAAGTAAGCCAGTATTTCTTCGTGAAATTTTAAGAAGTCCTGTGTTTACAAAAAGTGAATCACCGCTTACTGTTGCGCTAGGGCTTGATATTTCAGGTGATCCAATTGTAACGGATATTCGAAAAATGCCACACGGACTTATTGCGGGTGCAACAGGTTCAGGTAAA
This sequence comes from Bacillus luti, assembly GCF_001884105.1. GTDB lineage: Bacteria > Bacillota > Bacilli > Bacillales > Bacillaceae_G > Bacillus_A > Bacillus_A luti. Next base: position 1,601 of record NZ_MACI01000020.1, read on the forward strand.
AGTGTATGTATTAACGCAATCTTAACGAGTATTTTATATAAAGCGAAACCACATGAAGTGAAGTTAATGTTAATCGATCCGAAGATGGTTGAGCTTGCACCATACAATTCTGTTCCGCATCTTGTAGCGCCTGTTATTACGGATGTAAAAGCAGCGACAGCTGCATTAAAGTGGGCAGTTGAAGAGATGGAGCGTCGTTATGAATTATTTGCGCACGCTGGTGCTCGTGATTTAACCCGCTATAATACAATTGTAAGTGAACGAGAAATTCCAGGGGAGACATTACCTTATATCGTTATCGTTATTGATGAGTTAGCTGACTTAATGATGGTAGCGCCTGGTGATGTTGAGGAAGCAATTTGTCGTATTGCACAAAAAGCACGTGCTTGTGGTATTCATTTATTAGTTGCGACGCAGCGTCCATCTGTAGATGTTATTACAGGTTTAATTAAATCAAATATTCCAACGCGTATAGCATTTACTGTATCGTCTCAAGTTGATTCGCGTACGATTATTGATATCGGGGGCGCGGAGAAATTACTTGGCCGTGGTGATATGTTATTTTTAGGGAACGGTACATCGAAGCCAGTTCGTGTACAAGGCGTATATGTATCGGATGATGAGATTGAAAAAACAGTTGACCATGTGAAAAAGCAAATGAAGCCGAATTACTTATTTAAGCAAGAGGATTTATTAGCGAAAACAGAACAGGCTGAGTCGGAAGACGAATTGTTTTTAGATGCATGTCAATTTGTTGTAGAACAAGGGGGAGCGTCCACATCTTCTGTACAGCGAAAATTCCGTATCGGTTATAATCGCGCGGCCCGCCTCATTGAAGAGATGGAATCGCAAGGGATTATTTCTGAAGCAAGAGGAACAAAGCCGAGAGATGTCCTTATTTCTGAGGATGAATTTGCTGCTATGCAGGAAACAAATGTATAGTAGCAGGTTTTGCTGTATACTAAGAGAAAATGTTGGATAGTAAAGTAGGGAGTAAAGCGACATGAAAGAAATTGAATTAAAATTAAAAGGTGAAATAAATCGACTAACAAATAAAACATTTAAATTTGATGAGCGTGTTGGAGAAGGTTGGTTCTCCGCCGTTTACTTTTTAAAAACTAGAGAAATCATTGAAGAATTTCGCCCGAAAAGTGTTGTAACGATGCAGTTTTTCCAAAAAGAGAATGCAGTACTTTGCGGAACAGATGAAGTAATCGCATTGCTACAGACATTTGCCAAAAATCCTGAGGAATTAGAAATTCATTCTTTAAAGGATGGCGATAATATTAGTCCATTTGAAACAGTTTTAACAATTCATGGCCCTTATGAAAATTTCGGATTTTTAGAAGGTGTAATTGATGGGATTTTAGCTCGTCGTACATCAGTTGCGACAAACGTATATAACGTTGTCCAAGCTGCACGTAGTGTAGATAAAGAAAAACCAGTTATTTTCATGGGAGATCGTGATGATCATTATACGCAACAAGCGGGTGATGGTTATGCGGCATACATCGGAGGTATGAGCGCACAAGCGACGCATGCTATGAATGAGTGGTGGGGCAAGAGTGGTATGGGGACAATGCCTCACGCACTAATTCAAATGTTTAATGGTGATGTTGTTGAAGCGGCAAAAGCATATCATAAGAAATTCCCAGAAGATGAATTAGTCGTACTAATTGATTACAACAATGATGTCATTACAGATGCACTTCGCGTAGCACGTGAATTTGGATCAACATTAAAAGGTGTGCGTGTCGATACGTCTCGTACAATGATCGATCAATACTTTATTCGTCATCCAGAAGTACTTGGAACATTTGATCCACGTGGTGTAAATCCATCGCTTGTATTTGCACTTCGTAAGGCTCTTGATGAGGAAGGGTTCCAACATGTAGATATCGTTGTAACTGGAGGGTTTGATGAGAAGCGTATTCGTGAATTTGAAGCTCAAAATGTTCCTGTCGATATATACGGCGTAGGAAGTAGCTTATTAAAAATGAATATTGGCTTTACTGGTGACAACGTAGAATTAAATGGAAAACCAGAAGCTAAGGCTGGTCGTAAATACCGTCCAAACCCACGTCTAGAGCGTGTTCAATTGGAAACAAGAGAAGATATGTAAAAAAGAGAAAAACTGATAGGTGATTGACCCTATCAGTTTTTCTGTTATCATAGTATAACAGCTGGTTTTTTGCTATAATAAGTTTGTTATGGACATAAAAGAAGTACGTACGTGTTTATCCTGATAAGTGAAGATAAAAGAGAACTTCACTTCATCAGAAATGTATGATGATTACCAAAATAAGAAAAGATTCATATACTGTCTTATAGATAGGCCGTTGTATTAGTTCGAAATGTTGGAGGTTCTTTAAGATGACAGTTTACCATTTTGTAGGAATTAAAGGAACAGGAATGAGTTCATTAGCACAAATTCTTCATGACATGAAGCATACTGTTCAAGGGTCTGATTATGAAAAGCGTTTCTTTACACAAACAGCATTGGAAAAGCGTGGTATTTCCATCCTTCCTTTTGATAAAAATAATATTAAAGAAGGACAAGTGATTATCGCAGGAAATGCGTTTCCTGACACGCATGAAGAAATCGTAGCAGCAAAAGAATTAAATATCCCAGTACATCGTTACCATCACTTTTTAGGTGACCTTATGAATCAGTACACAAGTGTTGCTGTAACTGGTGCACATGGAAAAACATCAACTACAGGTTTGTTAGCCCATGTAATGCAAGGCGCACACCCAACATCTTACCTTATTGGAGATGGAACTGGGCATGGGGTAGAAAATAGTAAGTATTTTGTATTTGAAGCTTGTGAGTATCGTCGTCATTTCTTGTCTTACTATCCAGACTATGCAATTATGACAAACATTGATTTCGATCACCCAGATTATTTCTCAGACATCAATGATGTATTCAGTGCATTCCAAGAGATGGCATTGCAAGTGAAAAAAGGTATTATTGCATGTGGTGATGATGAAGAACTTCAAAAAATTCAAGCGAAAGTACCTGTTATTTTCTATGGATTTGGAGAAGATAATGATTTCCAAGCACGTAACATTCAAAAGAGAACAGATGGTACAATATTCGATGTATTCGTTCGTAATACGTACTATGATACGTTCAAAATTACTGGATACGGCAATCACAGCGTATTAAATGCATTAGCAGTAATCGCGCTTTGCCATTATGAAAACGTTGATGTAGAAGCGGTTAAACATCAATTAACAACTTTTGAAGGCGTAAAACGTCGCTTTAATGAAAAGCCAATGGGAGAGCAAGTTATCATCGATGACTATGCACACCATCCGACAGAAATTAACGCAACGATTGAAGCAGCTCGTCAAAAACATCCAGAGCGTGAAGTTGTAGCTGTATTCCAGCCACATACATTCTCACGTACAGAAAAGTTCTTAGATGAGTTCGCAGAAAGCCTAAGCAAAGCTGACCAAGTATACTTATGTGATATTTTCGGATCAGCACGCGAAAACAAAGGTGAATTAACAATCGAAGATCTGCAGAAGCGTATTGACGGTGCAGAACTAATTACAGATACAACAACAGATGTGTTAAAGAAACATAAAAACGGCGTTCTTATTTTCATGGGCGCAGGAGACATCCAAAAATTCGAAGCAGCTTACGTAAAAGAAGTTCAAGTTGCAGAGAAGTAATAGAAAAGACGCATAGCTATGGCTGTGCGTCTTTTTTGCTGTGTAGTATTGTTGTCGAATTTGGTCGGTAAGTCGATATATTTCAAAAATCGTTGTTATGTTAGAGGGGAATTTTCCATCCGTAGATGTTAGAATAATAAGAAAACTAAAAAGGGGCTAAAAATCATGTTCACACTCCGAGTTGACGAAGAAATCGAACTACAACTATTAGAGAAACATCATAAAGAGGAATTATATCAATTAATAAATCAAAACCGTAATCATTTACGAAGATGGCTCCCTTGGGTAGATGGGACAAAATCTGCGGATGCTTATGATGAAATTTTCCCGATGTGGTTAAAGAAATTTGCAGAGGGAGACGGTTTTGAAAGTGGTATACGCTATAAAGGAAAGCTCGTTGGGATGGTAGGCATTCATCCAGTGAGCTGGGGGAAGAAAGCGACGAGTCTTGGATATTATCTTGCGGAAGATGCTGGAGGGAAAGGTATTATGACGCGTAGCGTGAAGGCTGTACTTCACTATGCATTTGAAAATTTAAAGCTGAATAAAGTTGAAATTCGGTGCGGCGTTGAAAATGCAAAAAGCCGCGCGATTCCAGAGCGTTTAGGGTTTAAATTAGATGGTATTTTAAGAGATGACGAATGGATATATGATCATTTTCAGGATATTGCTGTATATAGTTTATTAGCTTCAGAATGGAAAGGGATTCAGGGTAAGTAAGAAATTTTATGACAAATTGTTTAAAAAGGTCATTTGTAAATGGCCTTTTTTTTATAAAGTAAAATGGAAATAGTGGTATAATTTGGTTAGGGGGTGTAGGTATGGACTTTCCAATTCAAAGAAGTAAATCAGCAGTAATTTTTGTGAGTCTCACGTTAGTTTTTATGTTTGTGTATCCAATTGTCATGCTTTTCACAAATAAAGAGCAGTGGATGTCAGCGCTGATTGGGATGGGGCTATGCTTCATTGTAAATGTACCACTCGTTTGGGAAATATTTATTAAAAAGCATAAAGTAGAAGATGGTGTATTAAAGTACGGTATTTTAAATGATGATGTTGTATTAAAAGATATTAGAGTTGTTCGTCAAGTTGGAAAATCTCTTGAAATTACGACGAATACGTATAAAGTACATATGGTTGCGATGCCGCAACATATGGAGCAGTTTTTGTCGCTTGTAGAAAAAGAGAATCCACATGTAAAAATAGAAATGGTGGGTAAGAAATGAAAAGAATCTGTACGTTGTTTGTGCTTTTATTAACGGCATCTATTCTTTTAATAGGATGTAGTACGAAGAAGGAAAAGGCTGATATGAACTTAGAAAAAGCACAAAAAATTGAAATTGAATCTCTTACTGATTCAATTGAGAAAAAAGTAATTACCGATAAGAAAGAAATTGAAAAACTGTTCGAGGTCATGAAAATGGATAAGTGGGAAATGGAATCGGCTCCGTTAGATACTCCGCAAGGGAAAACATTTAAAATGTATCAAGAAGATACACCAAAATTATCGGATTCGAGTAAAGATAAAAAAGAGTTACATGAAATTGGTACGATGACAGTATATAAAGATGTCCCGTATGTTGAAGTTGAAATGAAAAATAAAAAAATGAGTTTTAAAGTGCCAGAAAATGTGGCGAAAGAGTTATTAAAATAATAAAAAAAACGCTCGGAGAAAATCCCGAGCGTTTTTTTTATTATTTTAAGTTCTCTGGGTTTAAAGCTTCTAATTCAGATACAACAAAGCGTCCGTCTTTACGGATTAGTACGTCGTCGAAGTAAATTTCGCCGCCGCCGTATTCAGGGCGTTGGATGCATACTAAATCCCAGTGAATGTTTGAGTTGTTGCCGTTCCATGCATCTTCGTATGCTTGTCCAGGTGTGAAGTGGAAGCTGCCATCGATTTTTTCATCGAATAGGATATCGCCCATTGGATGTAAGATGTATGGATTTACGCCGATTGCGAACTCACCAACGTAGCGTGCACCTTCGTCTGTATCGAAGATTTTGTTAATGCGTTCTGAATCGTTTGCAGTTGCTTCAACGATTTGACCGTTCTCAAATTTAAGTTGTACATTTTCAAATGTATAACCGTTGTAAGGAGATGGTGTGTTGTAAGAAACTGTACCGTTAACAGAATCGCGAACTGGTGCAGAGTATACTTCACCGTCTGGAATGTTTAAATGACCTGAGCATTTAATAGCTGGAATGTCTTTAATAGAGAATGTTAAATCAGTTCCAGGACCAGTTAAGCGAACTTTATCTGTTGTATTCATTAATGCGACAAGGCTATCCATCGCTTTATCCATTTTACCGTAGTCTAAGTTACAAACTTCGAAGTAGAAGTCTTCGAAAGCTTCTGTGCTCATTTTAGCAAGCTGTGCCATAGAAGCATTTGGGTAGCGAAGAACAACCCAGCGCGTTTTTGGAACGCGAATGTCTCTATGAACTTTCTTACCAACTGTTTGGCCGTGAACTTTCATTCGTTCACTTGGAACGTCAGCTTGTTCGTTAATATTATCGCCAGAGCGAAGACCGATATAAGCGTCCATATCTTTCATTACGCTTGCTTCATATGCAGCGATTTGTTCGAAATGTTCTTCAGTAGCACCCATTAATAAAGAGCGATCTACTTGATGATCTTTTAAAGAAACGAATGGGAAACCACCAGCTGCATATGCTTCTTTAACAAGTGCAGTTACAAGTTCTTTTTGTAAGCCGAAGTTTTCAATTAATACTTTTTCACCTTTTTGTAAGCGAATAGAGTAGTTAATTAAATTGTATGCTAACTTTTCAATGCGTGGATCTTTCATATGTAAAGCCTCCCTACTAATTATGTATCCTCCCCTATTGTAACCTACTTAGTGGAATTTGTTGAATCATTTATGTTAAAGTTAACGAATAAGTATGAAAATTCTAATGGAATATAGGGATTAGAATGAAACGGCAAATGATTGTATAATAGGGGAAAGTATGAAAAAGATAAAGGAAGTGATGAAATGCAAGTTCTTTTATATGTAAGTGCAGCCATTATCGCGGTTGCTTTCGCTGTATTAGTAGTGTATGTATGCAGAACGTTGTTATCGGTTCAAAAGACGTTAGAAAACGTTGCAAGCACGTTAGAAGGTCTAGAAAAGCAAATGCAAGGAATTAGCGTAGAGACGGAGCAATTATTACATAAGACAAATGCGTTAGCTGATGATATTCAACAGAAGTCACAGTCGTTAAATAAAGTAGTAGCAGGTGTAGATGGAATTGGGACGACAATCCATTCTTTAAATACGAAACTTCGTAATGTATCAGAGTCTGTTACGGACGAAATTGAAAATAATGCAGATAAAGTAGCGCAAGTTGTACAATGGAGTAGCGCAGCAATTGAAGTATACAATCATTATCGTGCAACAAGACAAGAGAAGAAGGTTGAAAAAGAAGAGCGTAAACTAGAAAGGCTTGAGAAAAAAGCAGAGAAGAAAGAGAAGCGCTCTAGACTTCGTATGAGAGGTGAATCATGATGAATATGACAAAACTTGAAACAATTGAAGAGCTTGAAGTATTAGTGGAAAAGAATGAGCCATATGTTCTTTTTAAACATAGTACGACATGCCCGATTAGTCATGGTGCATACACAGAGTTTCAAGCGTATTGTAGTGAAGAAAGAGCAGTACCAGCTTACTATTTATACGTACAAGATGCGAGAGATGTTTCGAATCGTGTTGCAGAACAATACAGTATTAGACATGAATCTCCGCAAGTGTTATACATAAAAGATGGGATGGTAGTATGGAATACGTCTCATTGGAACATTAAAAAAGACGCGTTAGAAGAGAATATCAAGTAAAAAGAAGCAAGCGAAAGGTGCTTGCTTCTTTTTTTTGTTTTTGTTGAAATATATTTAATGGTACACTGTTAATAGTTCAAACTAAATAACTAGATTGTTGAAAGTAGGTTTTAAGTAATGAAGAAAATGGCATTATCCTTCGCGGTCGTAAGTTTATTACTGGGAGCTTGTGGTAGTAATAATGCGATTAGTAAGAAGGATGAAGTTATACAAAAGGATACGAAAGAAAAAAGTATGATTCCAAGAACGGCTGTTTCTAAAGATTATTATAGAACTGTTATTCCTTTAAAAGAACAAAAGGTGATTAATACAGCTAATATAAAAACAAATTCTAAATTAGATTTAGCAGAATATGAAAATGGTTTAATGAATATTGCAAAAGGGCAATTTGATACAGAAAATCATGTGCTTCAATTAAATCAGTACATTCCGGAGAAGTTAATTGATGAATTAGTTGCGAAAGTAGAAGCACCAGTGTTGACGAACATTATTGAACAAGACTATTTCGGAAAGCAGAATTCAAACGAATTAAGTTTATCTGGCGTTACGATTGGTTTAGCTATGTCTTCAAGTGTGTCTAATGAAGAGGCTATTTCTAAAGGTACTGAAGTTGCTAAACAACTTATAGAAGCTATTAATAAAAACGATAAATATAACAAATCTCCAATTACGTTTGCGATCTTTAAGCAAGAAAATACAAGTTCTTTAAAAAATGGTACGTATATTGCTAGTGCTACTGTTCAAAAGAATGATACGAACCTTGGAAACTGGGGTACGATTGATGAACAAGCATATTCATATCCTTCTGATGAATTTAAACAAGCGCGTGGAGAAGATAATACAAAAATAAATGAATTTGCTGAGTCAATAAAAAAGTTTTCTCCTGGAGATTACATTCCAGTCAATGCTAAAGTTTCGTATAAACAGCAGCAAATGGATACATTAAATATGAATATTGTTATTAAATATAACGGTAAAACAGAATTAATGGCCCTTACCCAAATGGCTGCTCAAAGTATGTTAGAGAAATTGCCTAAAGATACGAAAGTACAATTACAAATAAAGTCCGAGAGTAAAATCGAGGCTGTTATTATAAAAGAGAAAAACAGCGATAAACCGTTTGTTTCCTTCTTATAAAAAAGCATTTGGAAGTAAACGATAAAAACTTTTAAGGAGCTGTTCTAAAAAGGCATTTTGGAACAGTTTTCTTTTAGTATATAGTGACTGTCATTGTCGGTTTTTGTTGGTAAGTCGATATATTTAAAAAATCGCTCATATAAATTTCATTTACTATCGTACTGCTTAAAATAAGGTTTTTTATTATGAAACATCTATATTTTTACAAAAAATGCCCTTTTTTTCATGAAAAATACGGAAATACGAGAAAAGAAGCGAATTTTTTCGAAACTTTTGCGGGAAAATATTGTATGAGCCTGCGTTTTTATCGTATCATTAGTAAAAGGAAGAACTCGGGACGATTGGTGGCATCTGCAAATAGAGTTGATGTCTTTTTTTCATTCAAGTAACCGATACATAAAAATAGATAACAAAAATAGAAGGAGTGTGCGATGAGATGAACGTAACAATCTATGATGTAGCGCGCGAAGCGAACGTTTCAATGGCTACCGTATCACGCGTTGTGAACGGTAACCCAAATGTAAAGCCTACAACAAGAAAGAAAGTATTAGAAGCAATTGATCGTTTAGGGTACCGCCCAAATGCGGTAGCACGTGGACTAGCAAGTAAGAAGACAACTACAGTGGGTGTTATTATTCCTGATATCTCAAATACATTTTATGCGGAACTTGCGCGTGGAATTGAAGATATCGCAACAATGTACAAATATAACATCATTTTAAGTAACTCTGACCAAAACAAAGAGAAAGAATTCCATTTATTAAATACGATGCTTGGAAAACAAGTGGACGGAATTGTTTTCATGGGTGAAGATATTACAGACATTCATATTGAAGAATTTAAAAAGTCTCCAGTACCGATTGTATTAGCAGCGTCATTCGATGAGAAAAATGAAACGCCATCAGTAAATATTGATTATACACAAGCAGCATATGATGCAATGAAGCACTTTATTGAGCAAGGCCATACGCGTATCGGTTTCGTCTCTGGTCCGTTCATTGATAAAGCGGGAAGCGCAAAGAAATTACAAGGTTATAAAAAAGCTTTAGAAGAAGCAGGTATTTCATATGATGAAAATCTTATAATTGATGGAGATTACACATATGATTCAGGTATCGAAGCATTCGAAAAGCTTTGGAGCATTGATGAAAAGCCGACAGCGATCTTCGTATCTTCTGATGAAATGGCACTAGGTGTAATCCACGCAGCACAAGACGCTGGATTAAACGTACCAACTGATGTAGAAGTACTTGGTTTCGATAATACACGCCTAGCATTAATGGTACGCCCGCAGCTTTCGACAGTTGTACAACCAATGTATGATATCGGTGCAGTAGCAATGCGTCTATTAACGAAGTATATGAACAAAGAAAAAGTGGAAGATCACACTGTTATCTTACCTCACCGTATCCAATTTAGAGATTCAACGAAGTAAGTATAAAAAGCTCACAGCGATTGCTGTGAGCTTTTATTCGTATTCAGGATAGTATTGTTTAACTACTGTATCGACAGTTTCATTTTTCTTAACGTGTAAAAATCTTGCGTACAATTCTGTCCCTGTTTCAAATGACGTATCATTTAACTCAAACACATGTAACACTTTTCGAAACTTCCATGTGACTTTCTCCTCGTACACATTTTCATACGTTAATTCAGATTGTATAGCGAGCTTTTCACCTAGCACATGTGCTTCCTCTAAACTATTCGCTTTAACAAGAATGATGCTTTCTTCAAAAAGTGTATCGTGATCTCCTTCATAATGCTCATCAATTTTCGTAGGATCAGGCTCACCAGAATGAACAGATTCAAATAATAATTTTACAGCGTACATATTATACTGCATGTTTGACCTTATAAATAATACTTGCGACAAGTGAAGCTGGTATTGTAAATACGTTACTTTGGTAATGGTAATGTATTTGAGATTCTTCATAAGACATGTTGTCATATAATTCGTTTTGTGACACATTCATTTTCTTCTGTTTTTCTTTGAGTATTTTAATGTAGTTATACTGTATTGGGACGAGAATGATGAAATAGGCTAATACGATTAGTGAAATCCAAATCATTATGAACACTCCCTTATAAAGAATATTTATATATGGTAATCATATCAATTAATACAAAGTATATCCATTTTTTTGTTAAGGCTAATTTTCTTCTAAAAATGCGAAGAGTTCTTCTTCGCTCCTTAAATGGCGATCGATACATGTTTGTGCAACGCCTTTTAATCCTTGTAATAATGCATCTATGTGCAACGTATCATACTGAGTTATATTTCCCTCTACCATCGTTTCGTCTTTTTCTAAGTTAATTGATATTTTTAGTACAGTTATATTACTTTGCAAATTTACAACTTCGATGTAAAAAAACTGTTTGTCTAAGTCAACCGTAACATAATCGAATCGTTCGGTTAGCTCTAATTTACATGTGGTAGTATATTCCAAGTGGAAGCCTCCTTATTGTATAAGTGTATGTTATAAAGCCTTCGCTACAGATGAGGGTATTCCTTGTTATATGTCACATAAGTGCAAATTTACCTATTATAGGGCAATGTCATGTATAATAGAAAGAAAAGGCTTGTGAGGGGGGAGAAAAGATGATCGTTCTTTGGATAATTACGCTTTGTATGACTGCTATTTTTGCATATATGACGTTAAAACAAAATGGCTTCAAGCGATTTGTTCCAGGAAGTATTCTTGCAGGAATTGCCCTTATCACGTATGTAATTTCTATTTTTATTGAAAATGTATCGGTGGATATGAGCACAAGCTTAATGTTTATCGGTATTACACTATTTGCAGGTAGTATTATGGTGCTGATGGTTGCTGGTATTATTTTATTTATTCATATGAATTCGGAAACGTTATAACATATAGAAAAGGCATGCCCCTCGGGGCATGCCTTTTGTCCGTTCAATTATGCTCTATCTTTAGAAGAGTTTTGTTGTTTTAATAAGTCGCGAATTTCGCCAAGAAGTTCTTCTTCTTTTGTTGGTTCTGGAAGTTTCTCTTCTTTTTCTTCTTCTCTTTTAGATGTTAGTTTGTTGAATACTTTAACGAACATAAAGATAGCAGCTGCAATAATTAAGAAATCAAAAATAGTTTGGATGAAGTTACCATACATAATAGATGATTTACCGAATGTAATTTTTAAATCTGTAAAGTCAACGCCACCTAATACCATACCAAGTAATGGTGTAATAATGTCTTTTACTAATGAACTAACGATTTTACCGAATGCAGCACCGATTACAACCCCGACAGCTAAATCGATTACGTTCCCTTTGAACGCGAATTTTTTAAACTCGTTCCACATGTGTTAATCCCACCCTTTCCACGATTCAATATGAAATTTATAATTCCTATCAACATATTCTATAGAAATTTACGAGAGAAATAAAGGGGAAATGGGAATGAAAGTAAATTCTGAAAAATGTATCCGTTTTAATTTTTGTTTACATTATCCAGTAGAGATTGCAACATTTGCTGCGTTTTTAATCCTTCTAATCCATCCACAACAGGTTTTGTATCTCCGTGTACACATTCAATAAAATGATGAACAGCATCTTCAAAGCCGCGCTGCTTTAATGTCGTTTCCCATGACGGAGAACCGCTTTGTGAAACAGAGTTCTCTGCCTCAATTTCAAATGTATTCATATTTTTTACACGAATGATTTTTCCTGTCGTTACAAGTTCAATTTGTTCTAAGTTTGTACCTGCATGACGATGCATGGCTGTAGAGAGTAAGAGCCCGTTTGCTGTTGTGTATGTATGATGTCCATAAAGGAGTTCATTTTTTTCGTTTATTTGCATCATATTATGAACGACGTTAAGGTTATCATTAGCTAACCAGCGGGCAGTATCTACAATATGTAAGTAATCATCTAGCATAGTAAAATCGTACGTATTTGGCCCTACTTTATTTGTGCGGTGCTTTTCAATTCGAATCCATGAAATATCATTAGCTTGTTCTTTGGCAGTGATGTACATAGGAACGAAACGGCGATTAAATCCAACCATTAACTTTCGATTATACTTTTCACTCATTTCGACTAGTTTTTCAGATTGTTCCACAGTAGCAGCTAACGGTTTATCTACATAAACATCGATTCCTTTTTCAAGAAGTGTAGAAACGATTTCATAATGCGTAGCAGTTGAACTATGAACGAAGATTGCATCACATTCTGAAGCTAACGTTTCCATAGAATGAAAATCTTGAATACGATATTGCTGGCAAATTTGTTTTCTTTTCTCTGCATTAGGTGTAAATGCCCCTACAAAATTCCAATTTGTTTCATTTGTAAGTGTTGGGAGGTAAGCTTTTTGTGCAATACTTCCAAGACCAATCATCCCGATTTTAGGTTTGTTCATGTTTATTCCCACCCTATCAATATTGATGTAACGGGTTAAATGTAGCATAGGGCGGGGGAGGAAGGCAAAAAGTAGGATTACTTCTGTCCTTCTATTAAAATCTTCTCTATCTCTTCAAAATTATGAGCCCGAGCGTGCTCTAGCGGGGTAACACCATCGTTGTCTGGAATATTTACATCAGCACCATGTTTAATTAGAAGGCGAATGACTTGTTGTTGCGTTTCATCTCCATCACTTAGTACGATAGCTTCCATTAAGGCGGTCCACCCGAGATTATTTACATGGTTTACATCAATATTTGTTCGCGTGAGGAGTTCTTTTATAACATCAATATAGCCATGTTCCGAGGCTGGGATAAGAGCTGTTCCGCCATACCGATTCGTAAGGGATGGATCGGCGCCAGCGTCAATCGTTAGTTTTAAAATATCCAAATAACCTTCTGCACCGGCGTATAGAAATGGGTTATTTTTCATATCATCTTGAACATTTACGTCAGCCCCAGCGTTGATAAGAGCTTTGGCGGTTTTTACATCATTTTTGTATGTGGCAATCATAAGAGGAGTACGTCCTTTATTGTCCGTTATATTTATGTCGGCCCCTTTTTTGAGCAATGATATAACAGTATTCGTTTCCTGCTTTTCAGTAGCTGTTAGTAGTGCTGTCTCCATGTTTGTCATCTCCTTTTTAACTTCTTGTTCTTGCGAGCAACCTTGTAAAAAAATTACGCAACATATCATGCTTAATGTTTTTTTGAACATGGAATTTCAACCTCCTAATTTCAACTCTAAAATAAGAACATTAAATTTTTATAAACTGACGCTAAAATTACTATAAAATCGCTTGAGTATTTGAACATATATTTTTATGCTTATGAGTAATAAGGTTTAATAAAGTGAGGATTTAACATATGTCTATTAAAACAAGGTTTTTATTTTCTTATATTGCCGTTATTCTCGTTTCTATTACGCTCATATTAGTCGCGGGGTTTTTAATTGTTTTTTCAATAACAGGCGACTTGGAGTCAGTGAAAAATTTTTATAAAAGTTCCTATATTCAAAAGCCGCTTACACAAGAAGAAGAGAATGCGTATCTTGAATTGAAATTAGCGGCAAAGCAACATCAATCACAACTATTAGATGAATCGTTCGTTTCATCAATTGAAAAAGAAGGTGTGAAAATAGCTGTAAGAAAGGGAGATTCCATTTCATATGCTTCGAAAGAATTTGAAAGTTCAACCTTAACAGAAGCCCTTCCGAAATTTGAATCAGCAAATATTAATAGTCGTGGTACAACGGAACTAGGCGATACATTTTATCGATATGTAAAATTTGATTTTTATTTTCCGCAGAAAGAAGAAGGTAGTATATTTGTATTAAAAAAGCAAAGTTCATTTGTAGACCTTACACAGAAATTATTTCCGATTTTGTTCATATCGCTCTTACTTTTAGCCATTTTGCTTATTGGATTATTAAGTTACCTCGTCTCCAGAAGTGTGATAAAACCAATCTTTGTATTGAAAGATGCGACTGAGAAAATTAAAGAAGGAAATTTAGATTTTCAAATACCAGTTACATCACACGATGAAATAGGACAATTAAATCAAGGGTTTGAGGAAATGAGGAAGAAATTAAAAGAGTCGATAGAGATGCAAACACAGTATGAAGAAAATCGAAAAGAGCTCATTTCAAACATCTCTCATGATTTAAAAACACCGATTACATCTATTATCGGATATGTAGAAGGAATAAAAGACGGGGTAGCAAATACACCTGAAAAAATGGATAAGTACTTAACGACTATCCATACGAAAGCAAGGCATATGGATACACTCATTGACGAACTATTTTTATTTTCGAAGCTCGATTTGAATCGAGTTCCCTTTCAGTTTGAAACGGTTGAATTAAATATGTTTATGCAAGAATTAATAGAAGAGATGCAGATGGATTTAAGTAAAGAAGGTATAGAAATTCACTTACAATTACATGCATCACCACTATATGTAACGGCTGATTGCGAAAAGATAAATAGAGTGATATCAAATTTAATTCATAATAGTGTGAAATACATGGATAAAGAAGAAAAGAAAATTACTGTAACGGTATCAAGTGATAACAATAAAGTTATTGTGAAAGTAATGGACAATGGATCAGGTATAGAATCTGATACACTTCCTTATATTTTTGAACGTTTTTATCGTGCAGAGCAATCACGAAACTCTAGTACAGGTGGAAGTGGACTTGGCTTAGCGATAGCAAAACAAATTGTTGAAGAACATGGCGGGGAGATTTGGGCAGAAAGCGAGCTTGGGAAAGGCACAAGTATTTTCTTCTCGTTGGAAAAAGTAGAGAAATGTGGTGAGTAATTTGAAAAGAATTTTACTAATAGAAGACGAAATCAGCATTGCAGAATTACAGCGAGATTATTTAGAAATTAGTGATTTTCAAGTTGATGTAGAGCATTCTGGAGAAACAGGTTTACAAAGGGCTTTGCAAGAAGACTACGATTTAATTATTTTAGACATTATGCTTCCGAAGATGAACGGATTCGAAATTTGTAAGCAAATTCGAGCTATAAAAGACATTCCGATTTTACTTGTTTCAGCAAAGAAGGAAGATATAGATAAAATTCGTGGTCTCGGATTAGGTGCGGATGATTATATAACGAAACCGTTTAGCCCAAGTGAATTAGTTGCAAGGGTAAAGGCGCATATCTCTCGTTATGAACGATTATCAGGAAATGTAAGTAAGCAACGCGATACGTTATATATTCACGGAATCTCTATCGATCAACGGGCGAGAAAAGTTTTTATAAACAATGAAGAAATCGCATTTACAACGAAGGAATTTGATTTATTAACATTCTTTGTAACACATCCAAACCAAGTATTAAATAAAGAACAGTTATTTGAACGCATCTGGGGATTAGATTCCGCGGGTGATTTAGCCACTGTCGTTGTTCACATTAGAAAGCTACGTGAAAAAATTGAAAGAGATCCTGCTCACCCGCAATATATTGAAACAGTGTGGGGAGCTGGTTATCGTTTTAATGTGTAATGTACCTGCCGAGTAATTGGCAGGTTTTTTATGTGTTATTTGAACGAAAGGGGAAAATAGGTAATTTATGTTGGGATATACAGAGATAAAACATAGAAGAGCATGAAAGGGCGTGCTACATTTTGAGTAATTAAAAGTATTTCTAGCTCTAAGGTAAGTTTAAAAGATAGAGATAAAAAATCAGTACTACTTGATGTAGGTTTATTGGTTATTTCTTGTGTTCTTTTATTTGTTTATATTTCCTTAATAATAACGGTACTGGTGTAATGATTTATAAAATGTTTGAGTAGTAGAAGTAAAATGAGTGGTTTCTTCTAAAAAAGGATAATGATTACTCTCCTCAAATATCACAAAGATAGAATTACGTATGCTATCATGCATCTCGATAGAATATTGAATCGGGCACTGTACATCGTGTCGTCCGCACATAATAAGTGTCTTTGTTTGGATAGAAGGTAAATACTCTCTTAAATCAAATGACGGATAGTCATTGGCGAAAGCGTTCATCCGGCTAGCTGACATTGTTTTTATGATTGGTTTACAAAAATAAGAGTTATAGTTTTCTGGTTTATACAATGATAATTTTGTTCTCTTAGTAGATAGTTCTTTCCGTTCTTCACTTGTAAGATGAGGGCTTTTTAAGTTTTCGATGAGCAGTTGCATATAATGAAACTGTGGATGTTCCGGATGATAAATACAAAATGGTGTTTCCGTATAGTTACTTGCTGCGGCTCCGGTCACGACTAATGATTGTAAGGAAGTTGGATATGTAATCGCGTATAAAAGTCCAAGCATACCACCAGTTGAATGGCCAGCGAAATGCCATGTGGAAAATTGCAAAGCTTCTTTAATTGCTTCTAAGTCGTGAATCGTTTCAATCATACTTAATTCGTTTTCTACTTTGGCTTTTACAGAATTACCAGCGTCTCGTAAATTAATGAGGAATACACGATGCGTAGAAGTGAAAACATCCGCAAAGTAATCCCCAGTTTCATTGAATTGTGAATAGTGATGTGTAATGCAAAGCGGTTCGCCATTTCCTTTTGTGAAGAGTTCGAATGCGCCGCGTTTCGTGTTAATTATTTGTTGTGTCCACATAATTTTACGACCTTTCCACATAAAAATTGGGCCAGACTGTTACTAAATAAAAATATATCAGCGATTATTAAAATATACCGATTCACCGACAGAAACCGACAACAAATAAAAGGAGGCTATTCAAAAACGAGCCTCCTTTTCGTTTAGTACAAAGATTTTGTCATATTATTCCGAATAATTTCAAGGGATTTCGCTACAGTTAATGCATTCTTTTCTTCAATTTCCGGTTTGCGGGGGATAGGTTTATACATGTTGTCTGGATCTTCCCATGTTAGGGGAAGTTCTGTTTCTGCTTGTCCTTTCCAAGCGTCAATCCATTCTGGAGGAAGATAACCTGAGATGTTTTGGATGTTGTTCATTTCGAGCCAAATGAGTGCCCAAGCCCTTGGGACGACGCGCCAGTGGTCATAACCACCACCGCCGACAGCAATCCAGCGACCGTCGCAATATTCATTAGCGATTTCGCGAGCGAGCTTCGGTATTTCACGGTAAATATTCATTGTTGAACAAAGGTGTGTAAGTGGATCGTAATAATGTGCGTCAGCGCCGTTTTGCGTTAAAATAATATCGGGTTTAAAGTATGCGGCAACTTCTTTTACAACAGTTCGATAGGAATCTAAAAACGATTCGTCTTCTGTAAAAGCATCGAGTGGAACGTTGAAAGAATAACTATAGCCATTACCTTGTCCGCGTTCATTTACAGCGCCAGTTCCAGGGAATAAATAACGCCCAGTTTCATGTAATGAAATAGTGCATACGTTAGGATCGTCGTAAAAAGACCACTGTACACCATCACCGTGATGAGCGTCTGTATCAATATATAAAACACGTAAACCGTATTTTTTCTGTATATATTTCATTGCGATGGAACTGTCATTATAAATGCAAAATCCAGAGGCTTTGCCGCGAAAACCGTGATGTAAGCCACCCCCTAAATTAAGAGCGTGCTTTACTTTCCCGGAAAGAACAGCATCGACAGCTGTTAATGTACCGCCAACGAGTAATGCACTTGCTTCGTGCATATTTGGAAACATCGGTGTATCTTCTGTTCCGAGTCCATACGTCATCGCAATTGATTTTTCTAACTTACCTTCTCCAGCACGTTTTACCGCATTTATGTATTCCTCTGTATGAACGTAGGCGATTTCTTCATCTGTAGCCATCCGTGGTGAGATGATTTGGGAAGGAGAGATGAAACCACCCTTTTGTAATAAATCATACGTAAGTGTGACGCGCAGTTGGTTAAAAGGATGATCAGGGCTAAAGGAATAGCCCCGAAAGTCATCCGAATAAATAAACGCGCTACTCATGCTTGCATCCCCATAATGTTCGGCCATAATACGCGGTAGCCTTCTGCTTCAAGTGCATCAATTACTTTTAGAGGATTCATCGTTTGAATGCGGAAAACGAGTACTTTATCATTCTCATCTTTTGCTGGATAGACGAGAACGCTCACGATATTTATTTGTAAATCACTAAAAATAGCAACGACTTTTCCTAGAATACCAGGCTCATTTTTTACTTGAATTTCAATTTGTGAACTCGGTTGATGTGCGCCTGTTAATTTCACTAACGTATGCAGTACAGTAGATTCGGAAATAATTCCAACTAACTTTCCAGCCTTTGTCACAGGAAGACAGCCAATTTTGTTTTCAAAAAATAAAGTAGCAATTTCTTCAACGAAATCGAGAGGATGGCAAGTCATAACAGGATGCTTCATAATAAGTTCAAGCGGTTGCTGCAGCATATCGAGTGAAACTTGTTCATCTAGAATAGATGGACTTGCATCTCTTACATCCCGATCAGAAATAATGCCTACGACATGATTATTTTGATCGACAATTGGAATGTGCCGAATGCCTTTCGTGCGTATCGTTCGGATTGCTGTTTCGATTGTATCGTTTGGATGTAGTGTCACTACATTTTGATTCATAATTTCTTCTACAATCATTCCAGTTGCCCCCCTTTATTAATACATAAAGCGATTGTGAAAACGTAGACGATCAAAAGCTTGAATAGAATCCGTATCAACACGTTTTCCGATGCGTACCATTAAACAGTTGGCAGGGTGGGAACAAATTTCAGGATCATCTGTAGCCATCCATTGTAAACCACCAGCATTCATCATCTTCTCCATTACTTTTCGGTATTCCCAAACATTTAAGCCTGTTTGCTTTAAATCCCAGTGCCAATAATATTCAGTCGTCAATATAATGTAATCTTCCATATAATCGTCCATCATAGAAACTTCTAATAAGTTCTTTCCGACAGAGCTCCCGCGGAAGGTTGGGACGACTTCAATTGCCCCGAGCTCAATTAAGTTCTCCATTTTTCCTTCTGACCATCGTTCGAGAGGATCAGGATACAAGTATGTAACATATCCAACGATCGTTTGGTCATGTCTAGCAATAATGAGACGAGCTTCTGGTAATTTAGAAATTTCGACAATTGCTTTATATTGTTGCTCGGCAGGACGAAACGCAACTAAATCTGGATGAAATTCATACATTTCTAAGTTATGTGTAGAGACAGGACCTTCAATAATTAAAGTGCCTTTCGCTGTTTTTAAGTTTCTAGCATTATATATTTTCTTATGGATCAATGTATTGCTCACCACCTTGAGGTTTTGAGAATCTATTAATATCGTACTTTATAATATATGCGATGTGAATCGAATTTTGTCATTAAAAATTTGTCTAAAAATCAACAAATATACTGAAAATTTTAAATAATGTCATTATAATAGATAATAGAATACATAGGAGGGGGATGTAAAGTATGAAAGTAGAAACGCTTCCAGTCATTAAAGGAAAAAATAATTTGCCGAATTATGAAGAGGCATACGCGAATTTTAACTGGGAAGAGGTTAATAAAAATTTTACTTGGAATGAGACAGGCCGAGTAAATATGGCGTATGAAGCAATTGATAAGCATGCGAAATCCGATCGTAAAAATAAAGTAGCCCTTTATTATCAAGATGGATCGCGAAAAGAGAAATATACATTTAAGGAAATGAAGGATTTTTCTAATAAAGCAGGAAACGTCCTGAAAAATTATGGCGATGTTGAAAAGGGCGATCGCGTTTTTATTTTTATGCCGCGTTCTCCAGAATTATATTTTGCACTTTTAGGTGCGGTGAAATTAGGGGCAATTGTTGGGCCGCTATTTGAAGCATTTATGGAAGGTGCAGTTCGCGATCGCTTAGAAGATAGCGAAGCGAAGGTGTTAATTACAACGCCTGAATTGTTAGAGCGTGTACCATTAAATGATTTACCTGCTTTAAAAACAGTCTTCCTTGTTGGAGATAATGTAGAAGAAGGCGGTAAAACGGTAGCGTTCAATCCTTTATTTGAACAAGCTTCAAAAGAATTACATATCGAATGGTTAGGCCGTGAAGAAGGTTTAATTCTTCACTATACGTCTGGTTCTACTGGTAAGCCAAAAGGTGTTCTACATGCGCAAAACGCAATGGTACAGCACTATCAAACGGCGAAGTGGGTATTAGATTTAAAAGAAGACGATGTATATTGGTGCACAGCTGATCCAGGCTGGGTAACTGGAACGGCTTACGGTATTTTCGCACCGTGGTTAGTTGGAGCATCAAATGTTGTTTTAGGTGGCCGCTTTAGCCCAGAAGCTTGGTATGAAGCACTGCAAGATTACGGTGTAACAGTTTGGTATAGTGCACCAACAGCGTTCCGTATGTTAATGGGTGCTGGACAAGATGCAATTAAAAAATATGATTTATCACAAGTGCGCCACGTATTAAGCGTTGGTGAGCCATTAAATCCAGAAGTAATTCGCTGGGGTATGAATGCATTTGGACTTCGTATTCATGATACGTGGTGGATGACAGAAACAGGTGGACAAGTTATTTGTAACTACCCTTGTATGGAAATCCGTCCAGGGTCAATGGGTAAACCAATTCCAGGTGTGAAAGCAGCGATTGTTGATAATGATGGAAATGAAGTGCCTCCATACACAATGGGGAACTTAGCAATTGCGAAAGGTTGGCCATCTATGATGCGTGCGGTTTGGAATAACCCGCAAAAGTACGAGTCTTACTTCATGCCGGGAGATTGGTACGTATCAGGTGATTCAGCTTATATGGATGAAGACGGATACTTCTGGTTCCAAGGACGTATTGACGATGTAATTATGACGTCAGGTGAGCGCGTTGGACCGTTTGAAGTAGAAAGTAAATTAATCGAGCACGCTGCTGTTGCAGAGGCTGGTGTAATTGGTATTCCTGATCCGGTTCGCGGCGAAATCATTAAAGCATTTATCGCACTTCGAGCAGGATACGAGCCATCAGAAGAATTAAAAGAAGAAATTCGTCAATTTGTAAAGAAAGGCCTAGCAGCTCATGCAGCGCCAAGGCAAATTGAATTTAAAGATAAATTACCGAAAACGAGAAGTGGTAAAATTATGCGCCGCGTATTAAAAGCGTGGGAGTTAAATTTACCAACAGGTGACTTATCGACGATGGAAGATTAAGAGAGAAAGGTCTGAACGAAAAACGTTCAGACCTTTCTTTTTTATGGTATCATAAACTTATATATACGAGTTAAAGGGGATAGTAGGATGAAAACAGAAAAAGAAAAGATGATATTAGGAGAAATGTACATACCGGCTGATCCAGTTTTAGTACGAGAGAGAGCGCAAGCACGTGTATTAACGAGAAAATTCAATGCTACGCCAGAAGTGCAGTTAAAAGAGCGTAGCGAAATCATAAAAGAATTATTCGGAACGACAGGAGACAATATTCACCTTGAATCTTCTTTTAGATGCGATTACGGTTACAACATTCATGTTGGTGAAAATTTTTATGCGAACTTTGATTGTACGATTTTAGACGTATGCCCGGTGACAATCGGCGTGAATTGTATGTTAGCTCCAGGCGTTCACATTTATACAGCGACACACCCGCTTGATCCAGTAGAGCGCATAAGCGGAGTAGAATACGGAAAGCCAGTTACAATTGGCGATAACGTATGGATTGGCGGAAGAGCGATTATTAATCCAGGTGTAACAATTGGAGACAATGCTGTTATCGCATCTGGCGCCGTCGTAACAAAAGATGTACCGGATAATGTAGTAGTTGGCGGGAATCCTGCAAAGATTATTAAAAAAATAAAATAATATTTGAACGAAGCGCCTTCCTCGTCTGTATACATTTGTGAAAGAATAGATGAGGGAGGCTTTTTTATGTCTAATAAATTACTTCTTACTTTTGCTTTAGTTGGAATTATAGTCGTATTTTCTTGTGGTTTGTTATTACCGATGCCAATCGGATTTAAAGTTTCAATGATTACAGCTGGCGTTATGATGATTGTTATGTTTTCCATCATCATTCCATTTGATAGAAAATATATAGTACGGAAAAAAGGATATAAAATTGATTTTACAAAAACAAAAGTGTACTTTCGCTGGAATGTATTTGATACGATTTCAGCTTGTCTTGCAGTGTATGCATGCATATGTGTGCAAGCATTAAATATTTTAGTTTCAACCGGACAGACAATTCAAAACCCGTATGTTCAATTTTTTACGAATCAATCGCAAGTATGGATCATTGTCGCTAGTTGCTATTTAATTTCCCGCATTTCATTAACGTTAAAAGGAATAAAGGAGATCAAAAATCATGGCGCAGATTGGGATTGAGGAGGAACTCATGCTTGCGTATCAAAGTGGAGATAAGCAGGCGGGAGAAAAACTATATGTTTTGATCAAACCAGCGCTATACACATTTTTGTATCGATTTAACCGAGATGAACAATTGAGTATCGACCTCGTGCAAGATACGTTTTTGACGCTAGAGCGTAAGAAACATATGTATGAACCTGAAAAGGGCAAAATAAAAACGTATTTATTTCAAATTGGTTATCGTCTTATGATTAATAAATTAAATAGAAGAAAAAAGTGGCGTACGCTTTTGCCATTTTTAGTGCCGATTCAGGAAAAAGAATTTTCTCACGAAGATCGGCTCACAGTAAGAGAAGCAATTTTGAAAGTTCCAGAAGAGCAAAGGGCGGTCCTAATCCTTTCTTATTATCATGACATGCAGCAAAAAGAAATTGCAGAGGTATTAGAGATTCCAGTCGGAACGGTGAAGTCGAGACTTCATAACGGAATAAAGAAATTGAAACAATTGCTGGAGGTGGATGAAATTGAGCGAAAATCCCTTTAAGAATGAATATAAATTACAGCAACATTTAGATAGTGACCATATAGAAATACCAGATTTTCCAAAAGCGGTAAGTCGCTTCGATCGATTAATCGGATTTATGGGTTCTCCGGCGAAAGATCCTGTGGAGGCGACGATTGGGAATGATTTATCCATTGTTTTTCATATCTCACTATTAGTCGGTGTTCCAATTCTTTCTCTTATTACGATATTCTGTGCGACGTTGTAAAGGATTGGTAAGCAGAGAAATCCGGCCCTTATTTGACACGCCTATATAAATGATGGTATAAAGAAAAGTATATGAATAATTGAGCGTGGAAAGGGAGAAGTAGTGATCATTTCCCTGTTTTAGAGAGCTGATGGTCGGTGGAAATCAGCACATAGATGATCGCGAATTACGCCCCTAGAGCATCTTTTTTCGATTGAATTGTATTCAAAAGGGAAAAGACGGTGCTAAGCCGTTATGTAAATAAGGTGGTAGGCTTTTTTTGCCTGCAACTAGGGTGGTAACGCGATAATCAAAATCGTCCCTTATTTGAAGGGGCGATTTTTTTATGTTTTCAACCTTCACGCCAGTAATGAACTTAAAGGAGAGTATGTAGGATATGGGTATTTTACAAGATCTTGAATTTCGCGGTCTAATTAATCAGCAAACAGACGCTGAGGGCCTTGAGCAATTATTAGAAAAAGAAAGCGTTAAATTATACTGTGGTTTCGACCCGACAGCGGATAGCTTACACATCGGTCATATGTTACCAGTATTAATGTTACGTCGTTTCCAATTAGCTGGTCACCAACCAATCGCACTTGTTGGCGGTGGTACTGGTATGATCGGTGACCCAAGTGGTAAAAAAGCAGAGCGTACATTAAATACGAAAGATACAGTTGCTTACTACACAGAAAGCATTAAAAACCAACTTTCAAACTTCTTAGAGTTTGAAAACGTGGATAACCCAGCAACAATGGCTAACAACTATGATTGGCTTGGTAACTTAGATGTAATTTCATTCTTACGCGATATCGGTAAAAACTTCGGTTTAAACTATATGTTAGCAAAAGATACAGTAGCATCTCGTTTAGAGACTGGTATTTCATTTACTGAATTCAGTTATATGATTTTACAATCATACGACTTCTTAAACTTATACAAACACCATAATTGCCGCCTACAAATCGGTGGTAGTGACCAATGGGGTAACATTACAGCTGGTCTTGAATTAATCCGTAAATCAGAAGAAGATGCGAAAGCATTCGGTTTAACAATTCCACTTGTTACTAAATCTGACGGTACGAAGTTTGGTAAAACAGAAGGCGGCGCAATTTGGTTAGACCCAGAAAAAACAACTCCTTACGAGTTCTACCAATTCTGGATTAATACAGATGACCGCGACGTTGTTAAATACTTAAAATACTTCACATTCTTATCTCATGAAGAAATTCTTGAGCTTGAGAAGCAAGTAGCTGAAGCACCAGAAAAACGTGCAGCACAAAAAGCATTAGGTTCTGAAATGACAAAACTTGTTCACGGCGAAGAAGCATTAGAGCAAGCAATTAAAATTTCAGCTGCACTATTCAGTGGTTCTGTAGCAGAACTGACTGCAAGCGAAATCGAACAAGGATTCAAAGACGTACCATCTGTAGAACGTACTGCAGAAGATACAGTATTAATCGACTTACTTGTAGAAAGCAAAATCTCTCCATCAAAACGTCAAGCACGTGAAGATGTAACGAACGGCGCAATCTACGTAAACGGTGAGCGTACACAAGCATTAGACTACGTTGTAACAGAAAACGACCGCATCGAAGGTAAATTCACAATCATTCGCCGCGGTAAGAAGAAATATTTCTTAATTCGTTACTAATCAGAAACGAATATATAACAAATAGTACCCCGAATTGTAGGCTGAAAAGTTTATGATTCGGGTTTTTTTATGTATGGATTTAAATCGCCGGATAGTTTCTTTTAAATAGAATATAAAGAATTAATATGAGCATATAAAGTAAGCTAATTAGCATAACGATAAATGCCGCCGGATAGAATTTTGCTGCATATATAAAGAAATCAATTTGATAAATATCTTGGTAATTTGAAACAGTGCCTTTAAAGTAATTCGTAAACTTAGCGCTATATTTCCATTCATCAGGGTAATCTATTAAATTACTTCCCTGATACCAACTTATAAGTGCTGAAGCAATAAAAAGCATACAGGCACTGCCTAATTGAACCATTTGGTTTATTGTCAAAAAGAATTCACCTCCTATTTTATGGTTATTGTAGCGTGCATTCGTATGCCTGTAACCTTTTTGTTGTAATCTCCTTTTCGAGTTCATACGGAAATCACATGTAAGCGGTATGATAAATGTATAACAAATAGAAAGGAGTGGTAAAACGAAATGTCACTAGAAGCGCTCATTATTTTTTCTTTGCTAAATGCGGGGCAGCTTGCAGAGAATTCGAAGGTTGATATACATAAAGAGCAGAAAGATGCTTATGTATATGTTCAGAAAGAGGAAAATAAATAACTTTAATATATATAAATAAAAGCTACTCGAAGTAACTGTTTAGTTGCCTTCGGTAGCTTTTTCATTTGTATAGCTTTATTTGTGCGAGAGTTAGCTCTTCATTTGTTTTTATAACTCCAATCCTAACTCCATTGGTAAATTTCTTGTAATTCGATGACATCAGCTAAAGCTATTTGTGATTGAAATGAAACTTATGTACAGATGAGGTAAATAAAAAATCCAGTTCATAAGAATTGGATTTTTATTATATTTTGGATTTTGTTTTTGATTACAATTTCCACTTAGGAGAAAGATAGTAAAATATTTTGAAATCATTTTTGCTGAATTTATAACTCTTCTAATTTTTATCTAATAAAGCATTAACTTTATTGTTATTTATGTAGCAAGAGTAAGACATTATTAAATTCTAAAACTGTATTGGTTTATATGCTAATGCTATATCTACTATTTGTTCTGGAGTAAGGTCTTCATCATTCCAATATATTAGATCACTTACTTCTGGATGTGGAACATTTCTTTCTACAACTTCTATCATTTCATCAATCTCTTCTTCAGTTCCTTCACACTCTACAATTTTACTTACTAGATTTATCAGTTCTTCTTTCGTCATTTTGAGTGTCATACTAACCATCCTTTCATAATCATTAACCTTTTTTACCGAAATGATATTTAGGTTGTGAATACCATCTACATATTTATTAACTTCCTCAAAAAATGGTTGTAAATGAGTGTTTTGTGAATAATATTTTCTTAGCATAAGACCATCTCCCTCTATTCATGTTTCCAAGGCGCAACGTCTCAAGTTTAGATACATAAAGAAATCCGGCTCTTGTGAGTCGGATTTCTTTATGTATAGGATAAGATTTCCTTTCTTATATATAAAATTATGAATAGATAGGAATTAATTCTTGTTTAAAATCTTCGTACATTTCAAAGGCGATTTTCATAATTTCTTTGAGTTCATCGTAACTGTGGAAATATAGCACGGGTACTTTTTCCATGTCATTTGATAACAATCTTATAAATATGTCCCAAGGGTCTCCAGCTCTAACTTCACCATTATGCCATGCTTCCCAAATCAATTCAGCAACACCATATTTTAAGCTGATGTTGAATCTAAAGGTGTAGACATCTTTGTTTTTTACTTCTCCTGCAATAAAAAAGTCTTCTTTTTTATTGTAACGAGCTTTATAGCCAAGAGACTCGAATACTTCAATAGCTTTTTCATTTTCATAGTTTTCAAATGTATTTGTTCTATCGGGAAATTTTTCTGATAAGGATTTATATCTTTCTACAAATTCAATTTTCTCAAGTACCTCTTTTATTTCAAGTTCTAAATCATATGCCATCAATTATTCCTCCCTAAATCTAATCTTAATAGCATATTTACCTTTCATTTCTTTAAAATACGTCTCAAAATTTCCCCTAAATTTGTTTCTTTTTTCGTACGTGAAATTGAAGTCTTTGCAAATTTATCCCGCTTTAATGGGCAGTAAGACCCCCACCTCAAAATTCAGCG
>NZ_MACI01000021.1 GCF_001884105.1 Bacillus luti
TTGCTTGATACAGTTCATTTTGAAGTATCTTAGTTATGATATTTTCACCAGTAGAATCAAATATTCCTTTTTCATGATATTTGATTCGAAACAAAGGAGAAAGCTAGCGTAAACGTTAGTTTAAATATTAATCAGGTGTTCTTCTTTGTGTGATTTTTATCTCCATCGCCATGCAATCGTTGTATCTTCAATGTGGATTGCTGGAATGTCGATTCCTAAATATTTCCCTTCGTTCTCATCGAAAACGGACCAATTTTCATCGTCTAGAAATTCAGGATCAATACTTTCAAAGTCAAAAGTACTGTCTTCGTCTACCATTTCACGAAAATATTCTTGATAGGGTTTACTATTATCATTTAAATGTATTGTTCCATACATCCATGGTGTTTCTACAAAAATGTCTTTGATTTCACCTATTTCATTATCTTTAAAGTATAATTTCATATTTGCACCTTTCCTATATCCTCCTAATATATGTTCAGTAACTGTAACTTGTCTACCTTTGTACATTCCTTCTTTATTAGCTGGAACTAGATTGCCTGATTCGTCGATATATGATTTTTTAATCACAATAAGGATTGAAAATGGAGTCATAACCGAATTGAAAAAGGATAGTTATGAACACTTTATTCCAGATTCATTTTTAATGAATTTATCTAATATAAAAAATTTACCACCAAGATTAAACAGATACAAAAATTTAGGATTTAGCAGGTTTAGAAATGAAGTTAAAGAATCATTAAAGCATGGGAAAATAGTAACAAATAATAATGATGCTCTTTGGAAAGATTACAATATTAAAGTGAGGATTAACCAAAACATAACCCTTGCAGATGTAGTTAATTAAAATATATAATATGAATAGACACTAGCAATAATTTGGCCGTACCCTAATTAGAGGTACGGCTTTTTTGTTTTAGCTACTCATTATAAAAACCTATAAATTCTACATAATAAAAGCCACAACTCATATGAGTGTGACTTAAATGTTTTTATTCAGCCTCAGCCTCGAAGCGTAAAGTGATTAAAACTCAAATGAAACCATAAGATATCTAGCAGGATTTATTTTCCTAGATTTGAAATTGTTATATCAATTTTGTTTCTTTTTGCAGTGTTTAAAGCGTTGCTTAGTAAATCTAAAAAAGTTGTACCTGTTGGAGTAGCATGATAATTGGCTAAACTAGTTATTTTATTAGGGATTTTATTTCCCCAAGGTGGCTGTTTTTCCATGTGCTCAATATCCCAAATGACTTCTGCAGGAGGTAATTCACTTAAAATTTTTCTTATCTCTTCTACATTTTGAAGTGCTTCTTCTGTGTCCTCCCAACGTAACTTGTCGAAATATAAATTCTTCATTAATAGTGGGTACTTAGTGCCCCAACCTTCAGACTCTGTATGATATGACATGGTTGAAAAAAAGCTATGTAAAAAATCAGGGTGTCCTGTTTCATAGAAAAATATATCTACTTTAAATCCTACTGCCATTAATATCAATCCTCTCGCTTAAATATTACCTCGGGTGTTTCTTTAGACTTTTCTCTTATTTTTCTTACGATATCAAATAAAGCCTCTTCAGGAACAGTTTGTCCTCGTATATCAATGATGACAGTTTGCTTTGTACCTATAGGTAAATTATCAACCCTATCATTAACTTGTTTAACAATAACTCTAACTAGGTTACTTCTTTTTGATGAAGTAGACAAGTCATAATTTTTCACTTCCAAGCTGTGACCCTTTGTGTAAAAATCAGGTCTTGTACTACCTTTTGTAACTTTTGAAACTTCTTCTCTATCTTTAAAAGCAACTTGGTCGTCATAATTAGGATACTCCGTACCTACGTCAAGTTCTGATTGTCTCCAAGATGGTCTAGCAAACATAAGATAACCGCTTAAATAATTACCCCAATTTCCTGATGGTGGAAGTGTGCTTACTATTGCTTCACCAGTGAGACCAACACCTGCAAAAGCAGGTTGTAAACGTGGTGGAAAAGCTTCAGTTACTTTGTACATGTTTGCTCCTCTAGCAAGTTTAGAAGCCTTATCAAGACCTTTCCCACCAAGTAACCCTAGACCGACTGATGTTATTAAATAAGAACCCCAGCGGAATCCACTTTCGACATCGCCATGCCAAACGTCATTCATAAAAGAATCTGAGAAAGCGTTCCACATAGCAGGAAGAGTCTCATCATAATTGACAACAGCATCCCACATGTCTGACCATGTTTCACCGTCACCTAACGCTTTAAATCCTTCCCAAGCATCTCCAACACCTTTTCCTGCACCATCATAAAGACCATCCCAAGCTTTCTCTAAATCAGATTTTGGTTTGCCACACATTGCACCTTCTTCAATTGAATTATCAGCCTGACGATTCCTGTCTTCCGCAATCGCTTGAATTGAAGTCGCCCACTCCATATTTAATCCTTGTGTACTAAATGTACCACTTGCTGGACTAAAACCTTTCCCACTTTGGACTTCAGCAAGACCCGTCGCAATGCTAGCGGCTAATTGAATTGCTGTATTATAGTTATTACTAGATGTTTGGTTGAACTGATACAAATGATCTAACTTTTCTTGAAGTTTGCGCCTCATGGCAATAAAAAGATTTACCATAGCGTCCATGCCCGAAATTGGCATAGTTTGATGGAGTGCTTCTGTACTTGCCTTCATACGGTCAATTTCTCGAATTTGTTCTAATATTTCTTGTTCAATAACATCTGTTGAAGCTACCTGTGATTGAAATTGACTTGGAAAGGCATCGTTCTGACGAATTAATTCCTCACATAAGTAAATGATTCCGTGTGCTAAAGGGCGAAAAGTTTCTGCGAAAAATGCTTTTGCACTATCGTAAGTTTGCCCTTGTAAAAAGGTATCACTTGTAAAAGCATCAATTGATTGAATAGCTTCTTCCATACCTTGAATAGTAGCGGTACAGAAAGTATTCATACTTTGTGTTTGAGCCTGTACTTCCCCTAAATACATATTTAAACTCAAAAATCTCCCTCCTTTAATAAGTAAATCATACCAATTTAAGGAGATAACTGTAAATATTACATTGCAATGAATTTATTAGAGGTATTAATCTAACTCAAAGCGAACTTATCCATATTCCAACTGAAAGGGTGATTAAATGATAATTCGAGAAGGTATTGAAGTCACTAAAATAACCTTAGATGGTTATGAATTACCGATTCCAGAAGGATATTCTGAATTCCTACTTCGTGCTGGATATTGGGGAGTTGGTGAGAAAGTAGAAAAAATAAATCGTGAGGAAATTCTAGCTGATTATGATAGAAAAGTTGTTCTGAAAGATGGTAAATTACGTACCATACTCACTTATAAAGGGGATAAAAAGAAAAGAGGTAAAAAATCATGAATAAAAGGGTGAATTGCTCTTATGGAAAAAAAGAATGAACTGTAACTGTGTTGGATAATTCATCAAGTAAAAAAGTGAACGCATAGAGGAAATGTTGGTTCACTTTTATTGCATTCTTTACGTTAAATGTAGTTCATAATCCCCGTCAATACTGCTTGGAGCTCCGAATGTTTCCTCGTATAGGTTACTCACTTTTGTAAACCTATTTTTTAATGCGAAATGATAACCTTCGTCAGTAATAACTTCTTGTAATATTAAACGCTCGAAGCCCTTTTCTTTCGCAAATGTTTTAAACCATTCAAGAATAATGCTTCCTATTCCTTGATTACTGGGTGTAATGCTTATAGCAGCAATTGCTAAGTATGGTTTTGGGAAAAACTCACTTCTAAGGTTAATAGTGACCTTAGATTTTTTAGAGGAAATATGAAAAGTATATTTAGAAAACCCTTCAAACAATTCTGTTTCGTCTTGTACTAATTCTTCTAATAGCATCTTTAATTTTTGAAAGTCTTGTGCATGAAGAGGAATCTTAGTGAATTTTTCTTTCAAAATAAGTAACTCCTTTTATCATTTGTATTTTGTACTTACCTATTCCTATGCATACGCCAGCCATATATTTTTTTGCCCCAAATTCGCCCCAGGTAACTTCTTTTTTATGCTTTATTTTGCATTGTTAATGATAAATAAAAAAAGCCCAGGCCCCTTGATAAACAAGGTTCCTAAGGCTTTTAATAATACTCTTTTCAGAGTACCGAGATTAACGAGAGTAGAACTCTACGATTAATGCTTCGTTGATTTCAGCTGGTAACTCAGCGCGCTCAGCGTGACGAGTGTAAGTAGCTTCTAATTTGTCAGCATCGAAAGTTAAGTATTCTGGTACGAAGTTGTTAACTTCGATCGCTTCTTTAACAACAACAAGGCTGTTAGATTTTTCGCGAACGCTGATAGTTTGACCAGGTTTTACACGGTAAGATGGGATATCTACGCGAGATCCATCAACTGTGATGTGACCGTGGTTTACTAATTGGCGAGCTGCACGACGAGTGCGAGCTAAGCCCATACGGTAAACTAAGTTGTCAAGACGAGCTTCAAGAAGGATCATGAAGTTTTCGCCGTGCTTACCAGGCATTTTACCTGCTTGGTCAAATGTGCGACGGAATTGACGCTCAGTCATGCCGTACATGTGACGAAGTTTTTGTTTCTCTTGTAATTGTAAACCGTATTCTGAAAGTTTCTTACGTTGGTTAGGACCGTGAGGACCTGGTGCGTAAGGGCGTTTTTCTAATTCTTTTCCTGTGCCGCTTAGAGAGATTCCAAGACGACGAGACAGTTTCCAAGCTGGACCTGTATAACGAGCCATAGTTGACTCCTCCTTTAAAAATGTTTTTATTTACGTAAAATAAAAACAGACGTAATCGATATTTACGGGCATTTTGTTTTCATGTACCTTCGCTCCAGCAGCAGGGAGTTACGAGATACACCTCCGTAGAGGAACAAAATACAAACGATAAACTCACATTACAAGGCTGCCTTTTTATTTTACACAAACGCTATTATATCTTTTACCCAGAGTTTCGTCAAGCGAGTACGTTTTTGTTTTATGCATATAAATTTTGGAAATTAATAAGAAGGAATTTAAAACAATATAAAAGAAGTGATAGAAACACAAATAAAACGCTTACATAAAATGTGGTAAAAACGTTCATCAAATTATTTATTGATGAATATGCGGGATAAAGTGAAACTTTACTCAGTGGTGGGGGCATCCGCCACCACTGAGTATTAGTTGAACGAATCGGGCTTTTATGGGCAGTTGATCCCCAAAACTAACTTTTTTGCTTTCGCTGAATTTTGATGTGGGGGTCTTACTGCCCGTTAAAGCGGGATAAAAACATAAAAGGGGATGTTTTTATGAAAAAGAAGCATATGGAGACAGCGTTAATTCATCACGGTTATACATCTGAGGAACATAAAGGAAGTTTAACACCACCTTTATTTCAAACGTCTACATTTACATTTGAGACTGCGGAGCAAGGTGAGGCGAGTTTTGCGGGAGTGGATCCGTCTTATATTTACTCAAGGCTTGGAAATCCAACTGTGAAATTATTTGAAGAACGTATGGCGGTGTTAGAAGGAGGAGAAGAAGCACTTGCCTTCGGATCTGGTATGGCAGCTATTTCAGCAACTTTAATTGGCTTTTTAAAGGCTGGAGATCATATTATTTGTTCAAATGGATTATATGGATGTACGTACGGTTTTTTAGAAGTGTTAGAAGAGAAGTTTATGATTACACATTCGTTTTGTGATATGGAGACAGAAGAAGATCTTGAAAGTAAGATTCGTCCTAATACAAAGCTTATTTTCGTTGAAACACCGATTAATCCAACGATGAAATTAATTGATTTAAAACAGGTGATTCGGGTTGCGAAGCAAAATGGCTTACTTGTCATTGTTGATAATACGTTTTGTTCACCTTATTTACAAAGACCACTTGAACTCGGCTGTGACGCTGTTGTGCATAGTGCGACAAAATATATTGGTGGTCACGGCGATGTTGTGGCGGGTGTAACAATTTGTAAAACGAAAGCGTTAGCTGAAAAAATTCGCCCGATGCGAAAAGATATCGGCGGTATTATGGCGCCGTTTGATGCGTGGTTATTGTTACGCGGATTAAAGACGTTAGCCGTAAGAATGGATCGCCATTGTGATAATGCAGAAAAAATTGTATCGTTTCTAAAAAATCATGACGCGGTAGAAGGTGTTTGGTATCCAGAAGGGGAGTTAGCATCTCGCCAAATGAAGCGGGGCGGCGGTGTGATTTCTTTTTCAATTAAAGGCGGAAAAGAAGAGACGCAAGCGTTTATCAATGATCTACACTTTATTACGATTGCGGTCAGTTTAGGAGATACAGAAACGTTAATTCAGCATCCAGCGACGATGACGCACGCTGCGATTCCGGCTGAGCTAAGAAAAGAAATGGGTATTTTTGATAATTTAATACGTTTATCTGTCGGTTTAGAATCGTGGGAGGACATCGTTTCTGACTTAGAGCAGGCGTTAAAGAAAATATCTACTGTGAATCAATAAAAAAGAGGGAGCTATCGGTTTCGCACGTGATGTACTGAATCGATAACTCCCTCTTTTCTTGTTACATATGTTTTAGGAGTGTTTCCACAAACTTTTCTAAATAGTGCTGATCTACTTCGTCGAAACGATTTTTTTCGGGACTATCAATATCAAGTACACCGATGACAGTTCCTTCTTTCACAATCGGTACAACGATTTCTGAATTAGAAGCACTATCGCAAGCGATATGTCCTGGGAATTGATGAACATCTGCTACAAGCTGTGTTGTTTTCGTTTCAGCTGCCACGCCGCAAACGCCTCGCCCGAAAGGAATGCGCACGCAAGCAGGCATTCCTTGGAATGGTCCAAGAACAAGCTGATTTCCTTCTGTTACATAAAAGCCAACCCAATTAACGCGATCTAAAAATTGGTTTAATAATGCGGACGCATTTGATAAGTTTGCGACTACGTTTGATTCGCCAGTTAATAATGCATCCAATTGTTTAATTACTGTCTCATATTGCTGTTCACGAGATCCTGCATAACTTTCTTTAGTAAACATGGAAACAACTCCCTTTTTATCGAGATGTGTAAAATGTTAGCAAAATACGATGTATTTCACATGACTTTGTCGATAGAAAATTAAAGGAATTTGTCTTAAAAGTCAAGAAATTTAAACTATAGCTGTTCAGTGAGAGGAAGTGAGCGCATGAAACAGACGAAACAAAAAGTAATTGATGCGGCAATATCGTTGTTTAACACGAAAGGGTATGATGGAACGTCGGTGCGAGACATTGCAAAGCGAGCGGATGTGAATGTAGCCAATATTTCATATTATTTTGCTGGAAAGCAAGGTTTATTAGAACAGCTTATTACTGATTTTTTAGAAGGGTATATTCATGTGATTGAAATGTCGTTTGAACAAAGAGAGTATTTGTCGGCTAAAGATGTGATGGTGCAAATGGTGCGCGGGATTTTACGATATCAATTTGAAAATAGGGAGCTGACACGTTTCTTCTACCGAGAGCTTTCGCTTGATACGACGTTAATTCGTGAAGTGATGACGATTTATTTTTCAAAAGAAAGATATTATATAGAGCAAATTATTAGGCAAGGGCAGACGAAACAAGAGTTTCAGAAGGTATCTTTTACAATGTTTATGACGCAATTAAAAGGCATGATGAATATGCCGTTTTTATATCCGCAATATATATCAGAAGTATTACATTCGTTCCCGTCCGAGACATTTTTCTTAGAAATGTACACGAAAGAAATTGAGCAATGGATGGAACAAGCATTATGTAAAACGAATATGTATCAGGAATGGCCAAGAGCTGTTCATATGTGAAAAATCCCCACCTAACGAACTGAGGTGGGGATTTTTGTCGTTTCTTTTCTTTGCCATACATTGTTGCATAATAGCGCAATAATTGTTAATGAGGCGCCGGCAATTTCAATTTTGTCGACTGTATAACCTCGAAAGATGGAACCAATAAGAGCAAGTACAGGAACTAAGTTCATAAATAATATGCCGTTAATAGATGAAATATAGCGATTTCCTGTGTTCCAGCAAAAGACAGCGATCACACCCGCGATAATCGACATGTAAAAGAGTTCAAAACGAACGCTCACAATTGTACGTAGTGACGGTACAGTAATAACGTTTGTATAAGTTAATACAGTGACAATAAAAACGAGTGAAATAGAGCCAAATAAACAAGTTAACGTCGTATACCTGAGTGGTGACCAAGATGGGAATTGAGCACCGCCGTTCGTGTAAATGACCCAGCAAGTAACACCACATAGCATAAGTATATTTGTTGAGAAGTGACTGGCAGCTCCGAATAATAAGTGAATATTTCCCTTTGAAATGACAAGCATAACACCGATTAGTGCAACGAACATACAAAAGAATGTGTAGTTTTGTGGGCGTTTGTTTTTGGTTATCCACTGCAATAATAAAGCGATGAGCGGCATAAGAGACTGAATCATCGCGGCATGGATGGCTCCAGAAGGTCCGGCAAGTTGTTGGCCGTAAAAAACGAGAAATCCGTATCCTGCGAAACCGACTGTTCCATAAAAGAATAACGAAAGTGTTCTTTTTTCTAAGCGGAGCGAATGTTTACCTTCAGCAATTAAGAGTAGTATAAGGAAAATAATAGCTGCTGACCCATATCTGATAGCTGTGAAGAAGAACGGATCGATGAATTGCAAAGCATTCGCCATTACTGGAAACATAAATCCCCAAGCAGTTACAGCCAGTAAGCATAGGGTGGATCCGAGTAGTATTTGTTTTTTGTTCAAGAGTATCTTTCCCCTTTACATTTCGTTATAGTAAGTTGATGAAATAAGTATAAAGAGTAATTGCTTATAGAAGGAAATACCGATTTTTTATGACAGTTATAACTTTTTGTTAGAGGTGTGTACGATGGATTTAGAGGCAGTACGATCGTTTATTGAAGTAAAGAACACGCGAAGTTTATCAAAGGCAAGTAAGCTTTTACATATTTCTCAACCGGCGCTTAGTAAACAAATTCAAAGGTTAGAAGCGGATTTAGAGGTTACTTTACTAAGGCGTTCCGCGCAAGGAGTGGAGTTAACAGCGGCTGGAGAGTTATTTATAACAAGAATGTTACCGGTTTTGGAACAGATACAAGAAGTGAAAGCCGAAATGAAGAAATTTCAAGAGAAGCGGCACATTTCTATAGGCATATTGCCAAGTTTAGCAGCGCATTATATATCGAAATGTAAAGATATATTAGGTGACGGATTCGAAGTGGAATGGAAAATTGAGCATACGAAAGTACTAATGGGACTCTTTAAAGAACGGAAGATTGAAGCAATGTTCGTCGATTCAGTAGTAGAAGGCGCTACGTGTATAAAAGAAATACGAGAAGAAAAAATGGTTTGTGTCGTTTCAAATGATCATCTTTATAAAGTGAAAACAGTAATCAGAATGGAAGATTTGCAAAATGAAAAGTTAATCGTCTATCCAGAAATCTGTGATGTAAGGAAAATGATTACGAACATGTTTCAAGGGATAGGTGCGAAGCCAATCATTGCGTTTGAAACTTCTTATGCAGAGCCGATGCTTGCGATGGTCAGTGCTGGACTTGGTATTACGTTACTTCCAGAAATGGTAGTAGAGCAAGCGATAAAGCAAGGGAATGTGAATGCAATTCCTATTGAACCTCCACTTGTGCGCAAAATTTATTTCGCATCTCATATGGAAGAGAACCTGTTACTACAATCATTTGAGGATAGATAGAGGAGTAAGCGGAAGATTGAGAAAGATTACAATTGCATTGAAAGAAACATGAAATTTTAAAAAAAACTAGGTCAAAAACAAGCCATTACATGGTATGATTAGTACATTGTTAGTTGTTAAATATAGGGGAATTCCCTTTTTATACATAATGCCTTCCATTTCATAAACGGAACGGACAAAAAAAGAGATATAACTAGGAGGCTTTTTTGCATGGATTCTATCCTGACGATCGTTATCATTGTAGTAAGCTCTATTCTAGTGCTGCTCATGATAGAGCTTGTGATAAGAAATCGTTCATATAAAGATATTGAGGCACTGGAGCAGTGGAAACAAGAGATAAAAGATAAACCTGTAGCAGATGAACTAAAACGGGTAAAAGATTTAAATATGACGGGTCAAACAGAAGAACTGTTTGGTAAATGGCGTGAAGAATGGGATGAAATTGTATCAACAACCCTTCCGAAAGCTGACAAAGATTTAGCGCAAGCGCGAAAATTCGCCTCGCAATTCTCCTTCCGAAAAGCAAAGCATGCGATGAATGAATCCATAAGTGGTTTAGATGACGCTGATAATCGTATTACTGGCATTTTAAATGAATTACAGCAATTGTTAGAAAGCCATGAGAAAAATAGCTCGGAAATTGAAGGATTACGTGATACATATCGTAGTATGAAGAAGAGTGTTCTTGCACATAGACATATGTATGGAGCTGCTGAACAAAAAATCGAAGAGATGCTAGACGCTGAATCTAATAAATTCAAAACTTTTGAAGAAGCAACCGATAATGGTGACTATTTAAAAGCGAGAGAGATCGTTATTAGTTTGGAAGAAGGTTTAGCAGATTTAGAAATCATTATTCACCAAATCCCAGATTTATTGGTAGAATGTCAGGCGACATTACCAGTTCAGCTGGAAGATTTATTACACGGTCATAATGATATGGTAAGACAAGGCTATGTATTAGAGTATTTGGAAATCCCTAAAGAAGTTCGCGATATGACGACACAACTACACACATGTTTAATGGACATACAGGAGCTGCACATAACGGAAGCAGCTGAAAAAGTAGAAAACTTAAAAACTCGTTTAGATGGTTTCTATGATCAACTTGAGCAAGAGGTGCATGCGAGACATTATGTGGAGCAAAAAACACTTTCTGTTTATGAAGATTTAGAAGAAATTCGCACTGAAACAATTGAAACGAAAACAGAAACACAACTTGTGAAACAAAGCTATCAATTGCAAGATAAGGACATTGAGTCTCAAAAAGTAATTGAAAAGCAAATGCACATTTTAACGAAACGTTTTGAAGTGCTGCAATTACGCGTTGCGGATCAAGATATTGCCTTCTCTATTATTCGTGAGGAATTAGAAGAGATTTATGAGCAATGTGAAACGTTGAAAGTACTTCATGCAGAGTATAAAGAAATGCTACAAACGATGCGTAAAGAAGAATTTGAGGCGCGTGAGAAACTACAAGAAATGCGAAATACAATTGTAGAAACGAAGCGCTTTATGCAAAAATCGAATTTGCCAGGTCTTCCAGAGAGTATTATGGAAGATTTACAAAGAGGGCAAATGGCGATGCAAGCTGTTTATGATCAATTAGAAGTGAAACCGTTAAATATGAACGCTGTAAATAGTAGTTTAGAAGAAGCATACACAACTGTTAATGGTGTAGCTGAAATGACAGAAGAGTTAATTGGACAGGCGTATTTAGTTGAAAAATTAATACAATACGGTAACCGTTACCGCAGTCACGATGAGAACCTGGCAGAAAGTTTAAATTATGCGGAGAAATTATTCCGCGAATATCAATACGATGCAGCTTTAGAACAAGCGGCTTCTATACTAGAGCAACTTGAACCTGGTGTTGTTCAAAAAATAGCTGAATATGTAGACAATGAACAAACCCTTTCATAAAGGGTTTGTTTTTTTGTGTAATTTTGAAGACGATGTTGCTATAATGAATAGCGGAATACAGTAAGGTTGTTCGTTTGAAAATATAACGGAACCTTTGAGTAGTCTTAGCGTAATTACACGTATTTGTGATATGATTATATGATGTGATAGCGCTGAAAGGGGAAGAACGATGATCTATTTTGATAATAGTGCGACGACGAAGCCATATCCAGAAGCCCTTCAATCGTACGTAACGGTTGCTGGAAAATATTTTGGAAATCCTTCTTCCATTCATTCGCTAGGAGGAGAGGCAGAGCGTCTATTAACACAATCAAGAACAATTGCAGCGCAGCTCCTTCACGTTAAACCTTCTGAAATTATTTTCACATCAGGTGGAACGGAAGGGAATAACCTTGCGATTAAAGGGATTGCGATGAGGAATCGTTCGCGCGGCAAACATATCATTACAACGAATATTGAACACGCGTCTGTGTTTGAAGCATATAAGCAATTAGAAGAGCTTGGGTTTGATGTAACATATTTACCGGTTAACGAGCATGGTGTTGTATCGGTAGAAGATGTAAAGCAAGCACTTCGTGAAGATACGATTCTTGTGTCAATTATTCATGTGAACAACGAGACTGGAGCAATTCAGCCTGTTGCTGAAATTGGAACGTTATTATCGAATTATCCGAAAATAAGATTCCATGTGGACCATGTACAAGGGATAGGAAAAGTACCGCTTGATTTATACGCTTCTCATATTGACCTTTGCTCAATATCTGGACATAAATTCCATAGTGTAAAAGGAACGGGCCTTCTTTATGTACGTGATGGCGTAAGGTTAGATCCAATTTTATCAGGCGGTCAACAAGAGCTTAAATATCGCTCTGGTACAGAAAATTTACCTGGCATTGTAGCGATGGTGAAAGCACTTCGCATGACGATGGAACAAGTGAAAGAAAAGATAGCTCATTTGCAAAGTTTACAAACAGAGCTTGTCCGTTTCTTTAAAGAGATGGAAGATGTAACGATTAATACGTCGCTTGCATATGCAGCACCACACATTTTAAATGTATCGTTTGTTGGTTTAAAACCAGAAGTGGTCGTTCATGCTTTAGAAGAACACGGTGTTTATGTATCAACGAAGTCTGCTTGTTCTTCAAAAGCAAATGAAGTGAGCAGAGTGTTAGTGTCAATGGGAGTACCACATGCCGCAGCTGCAAGTGCGATTCGCATTAGTTTGGCACCAGAAAACACGATGGAAGAAGTAAAACAATTTGAAGGTATTGTGAAAGAGACGATGCCAAAATTATATGAAGTGATGAGGTAAAGAAATATGATGACATATGAATATATTTTAGTGCGTTACGGAGAAATGACGACAAAAGGTAAGAACCGTTCTAAATTTGTAAGCACATTAAAAGATAACGTGAAGTTCAAATTGAAAAAGTTTCCAAATATTAAAATCGATGCAACACATGACCGTATGTACATCCAATTAAATGGTGAAGATCATGAAGCGATCTCTGAAAGATTGCAAGATGTATTCGGTATTCATAAGTTTAACCTAGCAATGAAAGTACCATCAGAATTAGAAGACATTAAAAAAGGTGCATTAGCAGCTTTCCTACAAGTAAAAGGCGATGTGAAAACATTTAAAATTACTGTACACCGTTCTTATAAGCATTTTCCAATGAGAACGATGGAATTATTACCTGAGATTGGTGGATACATTCTAGAAAATACAGAAGATATTACTGTAGATGTTCATAATCCAGATGTAAATGTACGTGTAGAAATTCGCAGTGGTTATAGCTACATCATGTGCGATGAGCGTATGGGAGCTGGCGGTTTACCAGTTGGCGTTGGTGGAAAAGTAATGGTACTTCTTTCTGGTGGTATCGATAGCCCGGTAGCAGCTTACTTAACGATGAAACGCGGCGTATCTGTGGAAGCAGTTCACTTCCATAGTCCACCTTTCACAAGCGAGCGTGCAAAACAAAAAGTAATTGATTTAGCACAAGAGTTAACGAAGTATTGTAAACGTGTAACGCTTCACCTTGTTCCATTTACAGAAGTGCAAAAAACGATTAATAAAGAAATTCCATCTAGCTATTCAATGACGGTTATGCGCCGTATGATGATGCGTATTACAGAACGCATTGCTGAGGAGCGTAATGCACTTGCAATCACGACTGGTGAAAGTCTTGGACAAGTAGCGAGCCAAACGTTAGATAGTATGCATACGATTAACGAAGTAACAAACTACCCAGTTATTCGTCCGCTTATTACGATGGATAAATTAGAAATTATTAAAATTGCTGAAGAAATTGGAACGTACGAGATTTCAATTCGTCCGTACGAAGATTGCTGTACAGTATTCACACCAGCAAGCCCAGCTACAAAACCGAAGCGTGAAAAAGCAAACCGTTTTGAAGCGAAATATGATTTCACACCGTTAATCGACGAAGCTGTAGCGAACAAAGAAACAATGGTATTACAAACAGTAGAAGTAGTGGCGGAAGAAGAAAAATTCGAGGAACTTTTCTAAAACCATAAATTACCATATCTAAAATATGTATGAAGTCATGTTGTTTATCACACTCTATACTCACAAGGAGGTGATACAACATGGCAAGCACAAATAAATTAGCAGTGTCTGGTGCTCAAGCAGCATTAGATCAAATGAAATACGAAATCGCTCAAGAGTTTGGTGTTCAACTTGGAGCTGATGCAACATCTCGCGCTAACGGTTCTGTTGGTGGCGAAATCACTAAACGTCTAGTTTCACTAGCTGAGCAACAATTAGGCGGTTTCCAAAAATAATCCCATATATGATGGCTTAGAAAGAGCGGGTTCTCCCGCTCTTTCTTTTTGTTGTTTGTATCGTGATACATTTATTTCGACATAGACGTGAAAAATTTGTCAAAAGAAGAGGGTTCAAAATTAACTGAAAATTCTTTATTATAAAAGGGAGGCATAGAAATGAAGGAGGATATTTTATGAAAAGAGAGGAATTATTGGCGCCACCGTCTTATAACTTAGTTTCTGAAATAGAGAAATATACAGGTGATAAAGAGAAGCTTGCTTTAATTTGGCAAGATGATAAAGGGAATAGAAAAGAAGTTACATATTGTGAATTAATGCAAGGTGCGAATAAAATTGGAAACGCTTTTATAAAAAGTGGTTTACAAAAAGGGGACAAGCTTCTCATTATGATGCCGCGCTTAATTGAAGCTTATATGACGTATATTGCTGCAATTAAAGCGGGATTTGTTGTGATTCCAAGTTCGGAAATGTTACGCAAAAAAGATATCGAATATCGTATCGGGCATGGGGAAGTAAAAGCGATTGTAAGTTATGAACCGTATATTGGACAATTTGATGATATAGAGGCGATGGAATCTCTTCAAAAATTCGTCCTGAGCGAGCAGTCAGTAGATGGCTGGATGAATTTAAAAACAGCATTAGAAACAGAAAGCGATAGGCTAGAAATGGCGAAGACAGACAAAGAAGATATGGTCTTTTTGTCTTATACGTCAGGGACGACAGGAAATCCAAAAGGTGTCGTTCATACACATGCGTGGGCATATGCTCATTTACGTACGAGCGCCCCAAATTGGCTCGGAATTGAAGAGAATGATGTTGTATGGGCGACGGCTAGTCCGGGCTGGCAAAAGTGGATTTGGAGCCCGTTTTTAGCAACTCTCGGCTCAGGGGCAACGGGATTTGTATATCACGGTAAATTTGAACCGAAAACGTATTTGAATTTATTAGATGATAATAAAGTGAATGTGCTTTGTTGTACGCCGACTGAGTATAGATTAATGGCAAAAGTAGAAAATTTAAGTGAGTACAATTTAGAAGCGTTACATAGCGCTGTATCGGCCGGTGAACCACTAAATAGGGAAGTTATTGAAACGTTCCAAAGGCATTTCGATATTACAGTGAGAGATGGTTATGGGCAAACGGAAAACACACTACTTGTTGGGACAATGAAAGGGATGGACATTAGACCAGGATCAATGGGGAAACCGACGCCAGGCAACCATGTTGATATCGTAAATGAGGAAGGAGTTCCTGTACAACTTGGAGAAGTTGGTGATATTGCAGTTCACATTGAAACACCAGCCCTCTTTAAACAATATTATAAAGATGACGAGCGTACAGCGATGCAATTCCGTGGTGATTATTATATTACTGGTGACAAAGCCAAGAAAGATGAAGACG
This sequence comes from Bacillus luti, assembly GCF_001884105.1. Lineage (GTDB taxonomy): Bacteria > Bacillota > Bacilli > Bacillales > Bacillaceae_G > Bacillus_A > Bacillus_A luti. Next base: position 15,845 of record NZ_MACI01000021.1, read on the forward strand.
GCTATTTCTGGTTTGAAGGACGCGGAGATGATATCATTATTAGCTCTGGCTATACAATCGGGCCGTTTGAAGTAGAAGATGCACTTGTAAAACATCCATACGTAAGAGAATGTGCGGTTGTTGCAAGTCCAGATGAAATTCGTGGAAGTGTCGTGAAGGCATTTATTGTATTAAGAGAGAATATAGAAAAGAACGAAGAAACATTAATTCCAGTACTACAACAACACGTCAAAGAACTTACTGCACCATATAAATACCCTCGCAAAATTGAATTTGTAGATGAACTACCAAAAACGATTTCTGGAAAAATTCGCCGCATTGAACTTAGAAACCAAGAGATGGAGCTTCCTTCAAAATAATTTCGAAAATAGAGTAGTAAATAGTTGAATGAAATGTAAAACGTATGATAATATAAAAACGAACACAAGTTCGGTTTTATAAATTAAAAAAAGAGGTGTCCGTATGATTTTAGGTATTAATCCTTACTTAGTTTTAGATGGTAGTGGGCAAGAAGCTGTTCAGTTTTACAAAGAGGCGTTAGATGCAAAAGTAGAAATTATGCAAACTTTTGGTGACATGCCTGAAAATCCAGAATACCCAGTTCCAGCTGAAGCGAAAGAGCGCGTTTTACACGCTACTTTAAAAGTTGGTAATACGGATCTTATGATTTCTGATACATTCCCAGGTCAAGGGCATGCAATTGGATCTCAAGTAACAATTGCAATTCAAATTAGTGACGCGGAAAAAGCGAAAGAAGTATTCGATAAGTTACAAGAAGGTGGCGAAGTTATTATGCCACTCCAAGAAACATTCTGGAGCCCAGCATACGGACAAGTAAAAGATAAATTTAATATTGAATGGCAAGTTACAACGTCTACTACTGAGCAAAAGTAATTTTTAGAAAAAGCACCATTTTTAATCGAAATGGTGCTTTTTTTATACGTTCTAATTTCGTAGACTAAAATAAAAAGGGGATGAATATATGGGAGAAATTTGGCATGGCGGCACTATTTACACGATGAGAGAAGAAAGTGAAAAAGTGGATGCGATTTACGTTGAAAACGGTATGATTGTTGATGTCGGGAGTAAAGAAGAGTTAGAAAACCGATACTTTGCGGAGAAATTGCATGACTTAGAAGGAAAAACGATGATTCCAGGTCTCGTTGATAGTCATATGCATCTTATTGGTCATGGGGAGAGGCTACTTCGTCTAGACCTATCCAATTGTACATCTTATAGCGAAGTGCTTACTCTCGTTCGGAAGCGAGTAGAAGAAGCACCAAAAGGGTCTTGGATTATTGGAGAAGGATGGAATGAAAATAACTTTACAGACACAAAAGACGTTCACGCGCGTGATCTAGATATCATTTCGAAAGAACATCCCATTTTATTAAAGCGAGTTTGTCGTCACGTTACATGGGTGAACTCATACATACTGCAAAAAGCGAACATAACAGAAAAGGCAAAAGACCCGAAAGGTGGAAAAATTGGCCGGGATTCATCAAATATGTTAACAGGGCTTTTATATGAACAAGGACAAGAATTAATTAAACATGTTCAGCCTGAAATTGATGAAGCTTATTTACGAAGAGCGCTGCAAACAGCGATTAAAGATTGTTGGCAATATGGACTCGTTGGTGGGCATACGGAAGATTTAAATTATTATGGTGGTTTTAGAAAAACGTATAATGCGTTTTCTTATGTTATAAAAGAAATGCCATTTAAAGCGCACTTACTCGTTCACCATGAAGTAGCGAATGAACGAAAAGAATATGAAGATGAGCACTATATTGAATTTGGTGCCATGAAAATTTTTTCTGATGGCTCTTTTGGCGGAAGAACAGCTTTATTAAGTGAACCGTATGAAGATGAGAAGGAAACGAATGGTGTTGCAATTTTTTCATGTGAAGAGCTTGCGGAGTTAGTGAAAAAAGCACGAGATTTACATATGCCAGTTGCCATTCATACAATTGGTGATTTATCACTGGAATACGTCATTGATGCACTCGAATTATATCCACCAGCAAAAGGATTACGTGACCGCATTATTCATTGTCAGCTTGCTCGTGAAGCATTGATTGAACGAATGAAACAATTACCAGCTATTATCGATATTCAGCCTGTCTTTGTATCATCGGATTTCCCGTCAGTAATTGAAAAACTAGGAGAGCGTCGTCTCCGTTACGCATACGCTTGGAAGACGCTATTAGAAGCTGGATTGCACTGTAACGGTGGCTCTGACGCACCAATTGAACAAGTAAACCCTTTCTTAGGTATATATAGTGCTGTTACACGTAGAAGTTTTATTGACGGCGTATGTTATATGCCAGAAGAAAGGCTAACAGTATATGAGGCTGTTTCTTTATTTACAACAGGAAGTGCCTATGCAATCGGAAAAGAAGCGAAGCGGGGCCAAATTACAAAAGGATATGAGGCAGACTTTACGATAATAGACCGCAATATTTTTGAAATAGAAGCAGAAGAAATAAGAGAAGTGCAAGCAGCGATGACTGTTATTGATGGGAAGATTGTTTATCCCGCTTTAATGGGCAGTAAGACCCCCACCTCAAAATTCAGCGAAAGCAAAGAAGTTAGGTGGGGGATCAACTGCCCATAAAAGTCCGATTGGTGAAGGCTAATAATCAGTGGGGGATGAAGAAAACCCCCACTGATTAAAGTTTCACTTTATAGAAAAGAAGTGTGAGAATATATCAGCGATTATTGAAATATATCGACTTACCGACAAAAGATGACGAAAACCGCGACCGATAGAGAGAGAAAGAAAAACCGTCGTATTATGGAATTCCCATAATGCGACGGTTTTTTAATGCTATAAAAACGTTCTCTGTACTTTTTCCCAGAACGAATTATTTTTTAATTTAACTGTTTTAATTTGTTTATCGCTTAAGCGCACAACAATTTTTTCAACTTGTTTAATGCTAAGCGCTTCGTTATCCATACCGATAACAGGATAATCGTTACCGTCTGGTCGTAGTTTTAAAGTTAATGTACGTTTGTGATTTAAAATGAACGGTGAACCAAGTGTACGGTATGTGTTGTTATTTAAAGATGCTAGTTCACTTACTTGGAAACACGGGATAAGTGGATCAACAACTGCGCCGTGTAATGATTTATTGTAAGCAGTACTGCCTGTTGGTGTGGAGATAACTAACCCATCACCTCTAAATGTTTCGAAATATAAATCGTCGACGTGTACATCTACAACAAATGTTTTAATGATACTAGAGCGTAATGAGAGCTCATTTAAACAATGGAAAGATGTACCGTGATCTACATCTACTTGAATTGTTGGATACTTTCGCACTTCAATTTCGTTCTTTGTAATTTCTTGAAGGGCTGTATCAACGTGATCGATGTGGAAATCGCAGTAGAATGAAATTTCATCATTCGTAGAAATCCCTGCGTATAAGCAATCTTCTCTAAAACCGGTTTTACGAACGGCTTGTAAGAAAGTTCCATCATCTCCAACGCTGACGATAGCGTTTGCATTTTTTGGATGATCTAATATGGTAAATCCATTCTCCTCTAAAATACTATAGATTGGTTTCATTTTTTCAACGAGCGTTATTTTGTCATCACCATAAAAGAAAAATAAATTGCGACGATTTGCCATTATGTATCCCTCCACTGCAGTTAGATTTTCTAGTTTTAGTGCTTCATACCATTAGAATCTATTCTCGATGATATGTTCAAATAATATATTTCGATATAAATTGTCAAAACACCTTTTTATTTTTAGAAAAATTTTTATATTCAATTTTATCAACGGTTGTTTAATGATGAATAAACTTGTCGATAATGGGTACGGAGTGAAAGGATGATACGTATGGAGTGGCTCGCAATTGGAATGATAATTCTTCTCCTATTTATTTTGCTTATACTATTGTCGAAAATATCGCTTAAAGTGACATTTTTATATTCAGAAATGGAAAAGCAATGTTTGTTTCAAGTGAAAATATGGATGATTCGATACACATTTGATGTATTGGAAAGAATTGAAAAGCAACAGAAGAAGACCGGACAAAAAATTAAAAAAGCTGAAAAGGACGGCGGACTAGATAATAAAATTATGGCCCAACTTGATAGCATTGGAGAACTGATAAAAAGGCTTCAAGAAGTTCATACTATTGTTAAAGATTTTCTCAAACGAGTGAAAATCAATGGTTGGAAATGGCACACGCAAATTGGAGCAGGCGACGCAGCTAGTACTGGAATTGTCACAGGATATGCATGGGGGACAAAAGGAATGGCTGCTGGAGTTGTAGGACAATATATGCATATTGTCGATGTACCAGAATTTGAAATTACTCCTGTTTTTCAAGGGAAGGGATTTGCGTCAAGATGTGAGTTAACAGCATCTTTTCGTATATTCCGTACTGTAAAAACAGCGGTGAAATTGCTCATGTTTATGAGAAAACAAAGATCTGGTATGGCAGAGAAACCTGTTCAAGCATAGGGGGGATATAGAATGGACCATCCAATTCAAGGTTTAATGACAACCGCAATGCAGCATTTAAAACAAATGACTGATGTAAATACAATTGTTGGTGACCCAATTAAAGCGGCAGATGGAAGTGTAATTCTTACCGTTTCGAAAGTTAGTTTCGGATTTGCCGCTGGTGGAAGTGAGTTTGGTAAAGAACAAGCAGGCCGTCATCCATTTGGCGGGGGAAGCGGTGGAGGAGTTTCTATTAATCCTGTTGCTTTTCTTGTTATAAATGGAGAAGGTGTAAAAGTGTTGCATTTAGATAAGCAAACACACGTCATCGATAAAATAATTGAATTAGCGCCACAAGCTGTTGATAAGGTGAAGGAAATGATGGATAAACGCAAAGAAGACGATCCTGAATTTCAAATTTAACGAATAGAGAAGCTAATCAATAGGTTAGCTTCTTTTATTTTTTTGTAAATAAAGCGATTTTATTTGCATTATCGATAGGGACAAACTATCATTTACAGTGTACATATTTTGTTTAAATAAGGGAGGATTTTCAAGTGGCAAACGTAACTTTTAAAGGTAATCCAATGACTTTAGTTGGAACAGAAGTTAAAGTTGGCGATCAAGCGCCAAACTTCCAAGTATTAGCAAACGACTTATCTCCAGTAAGTTTAGAAACATACAAAGGCGAAGTAAAATTAATTAGTGTTGTACCTTCAATCGACACAGGTGTGTGTGATGCACAAACACGTCGTTTTAACCAAGATGCAGCAGGTATTGAAAACGCGAAAGTATTAACAATTAGCGCTGATTTACCATTCGCTCAAAAACGCTGGTGTGCAGCAAACGGTTTAGAAAATGTTGTTACACTTTCTGACCACCGTGACCTTTCATTCGGTGAAGCTTACGGCTTAGTAATGAAAGAACTTCGTTTACTTGCTCGTGCAGTATTCGTAGTAGATAGCAATGACAAAGTAGTTTACGTAGAATACGTAGGCGAAGGTACAAGCCATCCAAACTATGAAGCAGCATTAGAAGCAGCAAAATCTGCGAAGTAATGTGAAGAAAATGACCTCTTAATAAAGAGGTCGTTTTTTCTCATATATTGCTGCATAATGGTACCAATATATGAGAAAAAGCGTTATATCATATATAACTTAAAGGGGAGCTCTTTGTAGGAGGTCGCTTTTTCTTTTTTGAAAAAAACACTTTGTGGTATGATATAAGTTATGTGTAAAAGAGAGAAGGAGGAATGTACGTGAGTCAGACAGTAGAAACATTATTTTCTATTTTTGATTCTTCTGCGGTAGTTTTACGTAAAGAATTAGATGTAACATATTTAGAGGCGCTTGTAGAAACAGGTGATAACTTGTTTGAAGGAGCGATTTTACAAGAGGAATTATCAGAATCAGCAATTGAAAGGCTGAATCGTGAATATAGTACGTTTAATGAAGAAACATATAAAGGTGAAGAAATTCGTAAAGCATTTCAATTAGCCATCTTAAAAGGAATGAAAGAAGGCGTACAAGCGAATCACGAAATGACGCCTGATGCAGTTGGTATGTTCATGAGCTACTTATTCCATAAATTTATGCAAGGTCAAAATGAAATTACTGTGTTAGATCCTGCAATTGGGACAGGTAACTTAATGACGACAGTGTTTAATAGCGCCAAAGAAGGGCTAACAATGAGTGGATTTGGTGTAGAAGTGGATGAAGTGCTAATTAAACTTGCTTTAGTAAATGCGAATTTACAAAAGCATGCAATCGAATTCTTCCATCAAGATGGACTAGCACCACTTTATATCGATCCGGTTGATGCAGTCGTTTCAGACTTACCGATTGGTTATTACCCAAATGAAATCGGTGCAAGTGAATATAAGTTAAAAGCAGATGAAGGAATGTCATATGCCCATCACCTATTTATTGAACAAAGTGTGAAACATACGAAAGAAGGTGGGTACTTATTCTTCTTAGTACCGAACTTCATTTTTGAAAGTGATCAAGCACCGAAATTACATGCATTTATTAAAGAAACATGCTTTATTCAAGGGTTATTACAGCTACCTGTTTCCATGTTTAAAAACGAGAAAAATGCAAAAAGTATATTTGTTCTCCAAAAGAAAGGCCAGGGTGTAACAATACCAAAACAGGCGTTATTAGTGGAGTTACCTAAATTCTCCAACATGAAGGCAATGGAGAACATTATGGATCAATTAAATACTTGGTTTGCAACCCATAAATAAAGTTAGGTATATGTAACAGGATTAGTAATTCATGTAGTACAGTTTTATATAATATGTCATATTTTTAAATATATTCAAGATTTAACTGAATTTTTTTGAAATCTGTAATATATATTTTTTCTTGGTGTTACAATTTTTTCACTTGAAATATATGTCGGACGATGTTTAAATTAAAATCGTGAGTATAAAATTTGCTAATGATGAAACGTTTTCATATTTAGTAAATTTGATCAGATAAAATCGAGCGGTTTGTGGAAACATCCACACAACTACCAAGAGAAAAAGGGGCGAAAGACTAGATGTCAAAAATCATCGCGATTAACGCAGGAAGCTCTTCCTTAAAGTTCCAATTATTTGAAATGCCAAGTGAAACAGTATTAACAAAAGGTTTAGTAGAACGTATCGGTTTAGAAGATAGTATCTTCACTATTACTGTAGATGGCGAAAAACAAAAAGAAATTACAAACATCCCAGATCACGCAGTAGCAGTTAATATGCTTCTAAAAAAATTAACTGAAAACGGAATCGTTAAGTCTCTAGATGAGATTGGCGGTATCGGTCACCGTGTTGTTCACGGCGGCGAAAAATTTGCTGACTCTGTTTTAATTACTGATGAAGTATTAGCTGATATCGAAGATTTAAGCGATTTAGCACCACTTCATAACCCAGCAAACATTGTTGGTATTAAAGCATTCCAAGAAGTATTACCAAACGTACCAGCAGTAGCAGTATTTGATACAGCATTCCACCAAACAATGCCGGAATCTGCATTCCTATACAGCTTACCATATGAGTACTATGAGAAATTTGGCATCCGTAAATACGGTTTCCACGGAACTTCTCACAAATATGTAACTGAGCGTGCGGCTGAATTATTAGGTCGCCCACTTGAAAGCTTAAGCTTACTTTCTTGTCACTTAGGTAACGGTGCAAGTATCGCAGCAGTAGAAGGCGGTAAATCTATCGATACTTCTATGGGCTTCACTCCACTTGCTGGTGTAACAATGGGTACACGTTCTGGTAACCTTGACCCTGCGTTAATTCCATACATCATGGAAAAAACAGGCCAAACAGTAGAAGAAGTAGTTAACGTATTAAACAAGAAGAGTGGTATGTTAGGTCTTACTGGTTACTCTAGTGACCTACGTGACATCATTGCGAAAGAAGAAGAAGGCGACCACCGTGCGAAAGTAGCACTTGATGTATTCGTAAGCCGTATCCACAAATACATCGGTTCTTACACTGCTCGTATGAAAGGTGTAGACGCAATCATCTTCACAGCTGGTGTAGGTGAAAACAGTGCAATTATTCGTGAGCGCGTATTAGAAGGCCTTGAGTACATGGGCGTATACTTCGACGTAAAACGTAATAACGTATTTGGTGAAGAAGCATTTATCAGCTTCCCACACTCTCCAGTAAAAATTATCGTAATTCCAACTGACGAAGAAGTTATGATTGCTCGTGACGTACTACGTCTTGGAGATATTGGTTAATATATTATATGAAAAGAAAGACGAGATCCTATAGGATCTCGTCTTTTTTCTTTTGGATATAGTTTAAAATTCCATCTGGATATAGTACTTTTTCCTTCTGAATAAAAGCTGTAATGGGAATCCATTTTGCATACGATACGGTTTGCGCATCTTGTATATTCATTTTTTTCATTTCGTATAGTGATGTGTCTAATAAGCGTACAGAATATAGCTGAATGATTTCATGACCAATTTCTTCATCTAGCTGAAAGATGTTTTCTAAGCAGCCTAAATAATTGGTGATTTCCACTTTTGTATGAAGCTCTTCTTGAAATTCACGAATAACGGTATGTGCTGATTTTTCACCAAGTTCAATTGAGCCGCCAAGAGGTCGGTAATACGTTTCATCGCCTGTATGATATTCTTGTACGAGAAGGCGACCGTGATGTGTGGCAAGACCGAATGCTTTTGCACGTGGATACATATAGAATCACTCCTTATTTATTTTGTATAAGGATGATTATAATGTATTGCGTGATAAAAAGTGTGGTGTATTTAAGCGTGCGGTCTAATTGAGATCCCATCAAATAAGTCATTCCAAAATCCTTCATTGTACTGGTATACATCCATAATAGGGCATTTTATAACGCAAACATTTTGTAATCCCCAATCTTCTTGGATGACAGTTGTTACATCCGTAGGAATCAGTAACAAGACGGAGAATTTATGTTTGACTATTTGAGATAAAATTTGTTCCAGAGATCGTGCTTCTTCGTATGTTCCTCCAGTCCGAATAAACAATATGGACTTTTCCATTTCAATTGTAGTTAGAAAACGATTAATTCGATGCTCATAATTTAGCTTGATTTCTGAATAAGAAGGCCAAGAAGTTGGTGTATTTACATCTGTTTTAAAGTCATGACAGGAGTCGATTTCATAGAGGTTGTCCCTTAGTCTTAATTTCGCATCATCATCCCAAAATGAGATGAAGGATAAATTTTCGAAGTGTAAAAAACGGTCAAATCGATTTTGTAATAATAAATTCACTTTTTCCAATGAGGGGCTTAGCATAAAATCAATAACGCCAAAAAATGGTGATAATTCGAATTGATATAACGCCCAAGCAGGCCAACAGTTTTGTCCTAAACTGAATACGGCATTATATTCTTTTTTTATATTGGATAGATTCATGTGATTTATTCCATCCTTTTTGTTAATATTTTATGTCATTAAAAAATGGTATGTGAGTCAACTACCCCCACTGAGATAAAACATTTCAGTGGGGGCTTGAGTTAGAACACTAGGTCTTTTCATCTATCGCTAGACAGTTGACGCTCTAACATTCATGCCACCTTATGGTAACACCCCAAGTATGTTTTTGGTTGGTACTGGCAACAAACTATCGTTTTCCCACTTGCACCACCCTTTCGAAAAAGAGCAGTTCTTCCATAAGAAAGAAGCCACTACTCAGATAACTCTGGCTTGTGCTACAAGCCCCGACAAGTCGAGTACACATGGATGGTTGACACACCCACTAAGCTATGCGCGAAGCAACAGCCTTACGTTTTTGCACTTCTAATAGAATCGGCGTTTTTACTTTAAGATTTTCATCTAATTGTACCACTCTTGATTTTTCCAATGTATTCAGCGCACCATTAATATCAGCATGGATACATGTTCCTGCTTTACTTTGGTACAGACCACGAGTGATTCGTTTTCCACTAAAGCGATAATGTGCCTTATCTTCCTTAAACCAAACTGGAACCGGATCTTTGTCTAGGAAACTGGCTTTTGAAGTATAGCTTTCTTCTTGTTTCAAAAATCGGATGCCTTCTTTTACACATTTATTCTCAATTGCTGCAATCAGTTTATGAAATGGGATTTGAACAAATGTTTGATTATTCTTTTTTCCCATATCAGATTTTTGTTTCCAACCTGTGTTATATCCTACGACAATCGTATCTATATCGAATTCTTTCACTTTTTTAAACAACAAGCCTACAGTTTGTGAAATGTAACCATTTAATTGTCTTTCCCGTTTATGCCAAAGGGCAGCCATTCTATTCGTTACAACTCGTTTTGAAATTCCGTTTTCAAGATTTTTCTGTTGCAGATTACGTATAATTTTATTGAAGTACTGGTTAATGGATTTTAATTTTTTACCATCAATTAAAAATGCATCACCTGTATTTGTTGCGCAACTTACTAATCTATCTACACCTAAATCGCAACTCAAAGCGTTACTCATAGTCGTGGATGGTTTCTTCATTTGAGAAACGTGCATGTCATATGTGTAATGCACCTCAAAGAACCGACCTTTTTGCTTCGGTATAATCTCAATGTAGGAGATTTTTTTATGTCTTAAGTTTTTCGGCATACGTATTTTAATGGAGCCGAATTTTTTTCTAAATGTCACACTCATCGGAATCATCCAATATCCGTTAGCATCTACTTTTGGAACTTGATAGATTTCAATGATTCGTTTGTCAGTTGAACGAGAATAATTCGGAAACTTAGGACGCCCTGTGAACTTCTCAGGATTTTTCTTCCACTGTTCCATTGCTTTAAAAAAGCTCTTCACTTCTGCATATAAGGCTCTACGAATGGCTTGAACAGAGTTTGATTGCATGCCCGAGTAATTCAAATCGGCTTGCATGGCAGTGTCCACTTCTTTTACAGTAGCCATTTTATTATGGTTCAAATAACTTTGTTTAATCGTGTACAATCCCACATTTCGCAATGCTTTTGAACTATGTGACATACGCTGAAGTAAACGAAATTCTCTTGCAGTCAGGCAAGCTCTCCCGATATTTTGTTTCTGCGTGAAACGTTGCATGTTTTCTCTTTTCTTTTGTTTCCGTAATACTTTCACTGCTTTCTTTTTAACCATTGTTTTCACCACCTTTCTTAAAGAATTAACTTATTAATTCCTTTTGGTGCAAGTAACAAAAGGATTATGATTATCCAATTTCGTTATCTTAAGATATATTCCCTCCTTATTTCCGACATATCGTAAGACAAAAAGAAACAAACATTCCCCCCGGGAAAATTGTTATAAGCGAAACAAAAGAGTTCAGCCTTATTGACTGACGGCAATTCATCTCCACCTGAATTGTTGGGTTTCACCCGTAACACAAATCAGATGGAGTCTTCTTGCCGAAAAGGATAAAGATAGACAAGCATATTTGTAAAGAATAAGCGGAAATATGTTACAATAGAAAAAAATCGAACGAGGTGGTTGTTACGATGCGATCGAAGCGAGAACAAGCCATTTTAGACAATATAAAAGAATGGGAATTGCAATTAGTTGAGCAAGAAGCGACGGATTTTCAAAAAATGTTTGATAAATGGGTACATAATACAATTGCGAAATTGCCTGAGAAAAAACGAAAAGATTTCTTTACGAAAGCAGATGGATGGCTCTTTCATTTGCATGCATTGATTCAAAGTTCACAATCACAGTTAGATGCGCGTAATCGTATTTTAGGAACATCGAGATTATTTGATGAATCGATTGAGCAACTAGAAGATTTGAAAGCATTATCTATTGATCAATTAACATACATAGCAGAGCAGCAAACAGCACGCCATCGTCTATATTCATTCGTACAAGGCGGAGCCACCGGTGCTGGAGGTTTATTATTATTAACAGCTGATTTTCCAGTTATGATTGCGTTAAATGTGAAGGCTGTCCAACTGATTGCAACATCATTTGGGCATGATGTGAACAAGCCTTATGAAATGATGCTTGCGTTAAAGGTGTTTCACGCGTCATTACTACCAGGAAGGCTTCAACAATACGCATGGTACAATTTATTGCAAGAACTGGGGCAAGAAGATTCGTTCTTTTATGAAGGAGACGAGGCGGTGTTACAACCAGCTTCTACTGAAGTTGTGTTAAAACAAATTTTGAAGACATTTTCGATTTATGCGCTTCGTCGTAAGTTATTCCAAGGTATTCCGGTAATCGGCATGGCGATTGGATCTACAGTGAATTATCGTTTAACGAGAAATGTTACTGAATTTGCGAATCGATTTTATCAAGTGCGTCACATAGTTGAAAAAGAAAAAAGTATGTAAAAAAAGCGAGAGGCCGAAGCCTTTCGCTTTTTTAATTTGTTGCATGTTTCTTTGTCATTGGAATAGATACTGGTTGCTTTTCTGCTGTTTTTTCTGTTTTTGGATAATAAATTAAATCCAATGTTTTTGCCTGTACGGCAATAGAAAGAATAGTAAAAGCAATTTCCGTCCAATTTAAATAATATAATGAAAGCGCAAGAACAATCGCGTCAAAGACGAAGAAAATTTGCCCAATTGTAAAACGAGTTCGTTTACTTAATACAATTGTTAAAATATCGTCTCCACCGGTTGCACCGCCAAATCGCAATATAAAACCGAGTCCAATACCAGCTAACGCACCGCCAACTATCGCAGCTACAAATAAATTATTTGATAAATCTACCGTGAATGGAGAGTAATTTTCCATAAGAGAATAAAACACTCCGAATGAAATCGAACCTAGGAATGAATAACCAACCATTTTTCTACCTAAAAATGAAGCACACAGTAAAATAATAGGGATATCCATAATTACAGTTGAAATAGATGGTGAAATATCATAAAAATTTTGGATGAATAGTGCAATACCTACAAAGCCACCTTCAGTTAAGTGGTTTTGGAAGTGAATGTGATATAGCGCTGCTGCTAAAATAAATGAACCGATTAAAACCATAAAAATTTCTTTAATAATTTGTCGACTTTGGATGTTCCTCATCGTTATTCCTTCTTTCCGTAGTTAGTAGTCCTTTTGTGTTGTAAACTAACTACGAGCTCACATGTAGCTTCAGTTAGTTTACGAAAAAACTAACTACGCTATATGTCGCTGAAGAAATAACGAATAATCCTCTCGTCCATCAAGTTTCCCTACCTTCGTTTTAGTTTAAGTCTTAAAGCGACTAAACAAAACGTGGAGTAGGATTCTTCATTTAGCAATCCTGCTCTTCTTTGTTTTGTTTAGCTAGTAACAATTAAGTCCTAAACAAAACGCTACGTGTAAGAAGAGTCTTTTTTTTGCCAAATTATCCTTCGGGCAATCATAATTTCCCCACTCTCGTATTTTTTTCGCTAGACTAAAGTATCTGAGCTGAAAAATACGCTACGTGTATGATTCGTCAATACGATGCCACATGCTCCTTCGAGCGATCATGATATCAAAATCCCTTCCTTCAAGATTTATACTATTATATCATACTTTTAAAAAATGTATGCGGATGGAAACCGACAATAAACGGAGGGAATCTACAAAAATTGTTATGTTTAAATATTTTTGTAGAAAAGCCTAAGCTATTTTGCAGAATCGGACAGTTTCTTTAGTTTGTCCAATAAGTAAGAAAGAGATGGCGTTTATTCAGTTGTATCTTTTTGGTCACCTTTATCTTTAAAAAACGCATCCCAGCTAATCACACTTAAAAACGTTAAAGCGATAATAACGAAAGCGCGCATAAGTATGGACCTCCTTTTGTACATAGTATGTGAATCCTTCGTTTTGGAATGTGTCATTTTTTTACAACTCTTAACTGTTATGAGATTATATTAATATAGATAGATAAAGGGGATGAAGAAGATATGCTAACAGACATGTTCAAAAGAAAAGAATTAATATGCGTTTCATGTAAGAAAAAGATTCAATATGAAGAAGAGCTCGTTGCTTTTGTAAAGTTGCCGAAAGAAAGAAGTATATTAGTCGGTCCGTTTGATGTGTGTTTGGCGAAAACAGCACAAGAAATATATTGTAAATCTTGTTACGACAAAAAAGCATGACCCAAAGTAATTGAGGGGCATGCTTTTTTCATTGGTGTGCCTTCCCCTCAGATACATTTTGGGTAAGACGATACCAAAGCCAAAGGTCATTAATGATGGAAGCGAGATCGGCAATTTCTGAATTCAGTTTGCAAGAAATTTCGAAGTCTTCTTCGTTATTTAAATGATGTTGTTTTGCATTAATGTAATGTTCAAGTTCTTTTATACGATCGGGTATTTTTCCGCGAATTTGCTCCCATTTTAATAAAATAACGTGCTGTGTTTTTTCAGAGATGTCATCCCATTCTTCTTGTATATTCGGCACTGCGATTCCTAGATGCTCATTGTATATAAAATATTTTTCCATAGATACACCTCCGTTTTCCTGCCTCTATTTTACATAAAAAAAGAAAGAAGTTCGACGAAATTGTTTGAAAAAATTTGAAAATGACTCTTGATACATTTTGTAAAAGGTGTTAAAGTGTGAATTATTATAAAAGAAAATGAATATTTATTCTTTAGGGGGATGCAAAATGGAGAAGAAAAAAGTGGTATTAGCATATTCTGGAGGTCTTGATACTTCCGTTGCAATTAAATGGTTACAAGAGAAAAATTATGATATTATCGCGCTTTGTTTAGACTTAGGGGAAGGTAAAGACTTAGCATTTGTAAAAGAAAAGGCACTTTCAGTAGGCGCAATTAAATCATATATGATTGATGTTCAAGAAGAATTTGCTAATGAATATGCATTGATGGCGATGCAAGCACACACATTATACGAAGGGAAATACCCTCTTGTCTCTGCATTATCTCGTCCGCTTATTGCGAAGAAATTAGTAGAAATCGCAGAACAAGAAGGCGCAACTGCAGTTGCACACGGATGTACAGGGAAAGGAAATGACCAAGTTCGTTTTGAAGTTTCTATCCAAGCATTAAATCCTTACTTAGAAGTGATTGCGCCTGTACGTGAATGGAAATGGTCACGTGAAGAAGAAATTGCATATGCAAAAGAAAATGATGTACCAATCCCAATTAATTTAGATAGCCCGTTTTCAATCGATCAAAACTTATGGGGACGCAGCAACGAATGTGGTATTTTAGAAGATCCATGGGCAGCGCCGCCAGAAGATGCATATGAGATGACATTGGCATTAGAAGATACACCGAATAAACCAGAGTTTGTAGAAATCGGATTTGAAGCAGGTGTACCGACTACTTTAAATGGCACTGCATATCCACTTTCAGAACTTATTAAAACGTTAAACGCACTTGCTGGAAAACACGGCGTTGGACGTATCGATCACGTAGAAAATCGTCTTGTTGGTATTAAATCTCGTGAAGTATATGAATGTCCAGCGGCAATGACGTTAATTACAGCGCATAAAGAACTTGAAGATTTAACACTTGTGAAAGAGGTTGCTCATTTCAAACCGATGATTGAGCAGAAAATAACAGAACTTATTTATAACGGTTTATGGTTCTCTCCTTTAAAACAAGCGCTCAATGCTTTCTTACAAGAAACACAAAAAAATGTAACGGGTACAGTGCGTGTGAAATTATTTAAAGGTCATGCAATTGTAGAAGGACGTAAATCTGAGTACTCTTTATACGATGAAAAACTAGCAACATATACTGCTCAAGATGAATTTAATCATGATGCAGCAGTTGGATTCATTTCATTATTCGGTTTACCTACGAAAGTATACAGCCAAGTGAATCAAAAGAAGGTGGAAGCGTGAGCAAACTTTGGGGTGGACGTTTTACAGAAGAAGCGGAAGCGTGGGTTGAAGAGTTCGGAGCATCTATCTCCTTCGATCAACAATTAGTAAATCAAGATATAAAGGGAAGTATTGCGCACGTAACGATGCTAGCGAAGCAAGGCATCGTTACGAAAGAAGAAGCAGAGAAAATAAAGGTGGGGCTTCACTACTTATTAGAGGAAGCAAAAGAGAATAAGCTTCAATTCTCAGTAGAAGCAGAAGATATTCACTTAAACATTGAAAAAATGTTAATTGAAAAAATTGGCGAAGTAGGGGGGAAACTTCATACAGGCCGAAGCCGTAACGATCAAGTGGCGACAGATATGCATTTGTATTTAAAAGAAAAGGTAGAAGACATCATAAAAGCTACAAAACAATTGCAAACTGTTCTTGTTCATCAAGCGGAAAATAATATTGAAACCATTATGCCTGGCTATACGCATTTGCAGCGTGCACAGCCGATTTCGTTTGCTCATCATATCCTTGCTTACTTTTGGATGTTAGAGCGTGATGTGAATCGTTATGAAGATTCATTAAAGCGTATTAATATTTCACCATTAGGAGCAGGAGCGTTAGCTGGGACAACATTCCCAATTGACCGCGAGTATAGTGCGGAGCTTCTTGGGTTTAATGGAATCTATGAAAATAGTTTAGATGCAGTAAGCGATCGTGATTTCATACTGGAGTTTTTAAGTAACTCATCTATACTTATGATGCACTTATCACGCTTTTGCGAAGAACTTATTTTATGGAGTAGCCAAGAGTTTCAATTTATTGAAATGAGCGATCAATACGCAACGGGAAGCAGTATTATGCCGCAAAAGAAAAATCCGGATATGGCGGAACTAATCCGTGGTAAAACAGGCAGAGTGTACGGTAATTTATTTAGTTTACTTACAGTAATGAAAGGATTACCGCTCGCTTACAATAAAGACTTGCAAGAAGACAAAGAGGGAATGTTTGATACAGTAAAAACAGTAGAAGGATGTCTTCATATTATGGCAGGCATGCTTGAAACGATGACTGTAAACAAAGAAAAAATGGGGCAAGCTGTGACGCAAGATTTCTCTAACGCAACAGAAATTGCTGACTACTTAGCAAATAAAGGACTGCCATTCCGTCAAGCTCATGAAATTGTTGGGAAGTTAGTTCTACATTGCACGCAAAAAGGAATTTATTTAGTAGATGTACCACTTGAAACGTATAAAGAAATGAGTTCTTTATTTGAAGAAGATTTGTATGAAGTGCTGTCACCATATGCGGCTGTAAAACGCCGTAATAGTGCTGGCGGGACAGGGTTTGAGCAAATCCAAAAAGCTTTGGATAAAGCGAAAGGTTTAACAAAAGAAGTTATTAGGAATTGAGTTGGAAAGTACGCTAGTCTGTTAAAGTCTAGCGTACTTTCTTTTTATTGGTATTAAAGTTATGATATAGTCAAAAATTACAATTAAAGGTCAGGGGAATCTATGAAAAAAATAATATTTATAGTCGTACTATTAATCAGCTTACTTGCAAATGCTAAAGTATTTCTCTTGGACAAATATTTGTCTGTTGGTGAAAAAGAGAAGCAAGAGGAAGCTATTATCGCAACGATGTGGCATTTGCAAGAGAAAGGATATAAAGAAAGTGATATTTCATACATACAACCGGCCTTTTATAGTAAAAGCGGTTCTTACGGTATGAATATCCAGTTTAAAGATGAACCAAATGAATCGTATACATATAGAGTTTCGAAAGATGCTAAAACAAATAAACTAACTGTACACCAGGATAGTAATGAGCCAGGCGGTATGGGCGGGAAACATCAAGAGCTTAAATAGGTATGGAAGACTGCTGATAGGTAATATGGGCAGTTTTTTATATTTTTAGAAGGGGGCGCCCGAGATTGTTATAGTTGTTCCTCATAATGATAAAATGATGTTTCTCATGTATCGCTAAAAGCTGGATCGATTGAATAAGGTTAGGATAGTGCGCAATTGGATCTAAAAATACGATATGCCCTGCAATATTTTCTTCTATATTTTGAACTAGTTTTTTTATTTCATCAGTTTCATGTGCAAGTAATTCTTCTAATTCAGTTACATTCAGAGATTGATAGACCTTTTTTGAAGGAACTAAAATCCAAGGGGCTTTCATTCCTCTACCATGTTTCTTTTTGTATTCGGCATAAATATCGTGTATTTCAGTTTCAAATGGGGCATTTTTTCTTAGCTTTGCATAAGGGATAAGAGTGAGAGAGAATTTAATTGCTACTTTGAGCATCCTTGCAATTAAATATAAGTGATAAAAGTGTTCACCAGTAGACCATTTTTTGTCCTCCTTCCTATACCATAGTTGTTCTTGTGATAATGAATGAAGATGAGGAAGGAACTCGTTCCTTTGTGCATGTAATGTATGAAAATGTTTTGAGATATTTTCAGATTTCATATTTTGACACCCTCCACATTTTTTCCTAATTATAACATTTTCGCGTGGATGTAAGTAAGCCTAGAGAAATTTGCTCTAGGCTTCAAGTTTTACTGATTAATCATACTTATGTCGATCTTCCGTAATTCGAATATACTCAATATCCATCAAATCTCGTAGTAATGCACCGTTACTCAGTTCAATTCCATGCTTTTCTTTAAAATGTGTACGGATTGTATCTAACATTTCGATTTCTTTCCCATTCACATCTAAAATAATACGTTCAGAATCATCCATGTTGCATCCTCCTTTTTTAAACATATATATTTTGTCCGTCTATTTCTAAAAAATGTATGTTAATGTAATGTTAGGAAATAAGAAAGGAATGGAACATGAGACGTATTTATTTTATAGAGTTAATTTTGTACACGCTAATTGTATTACACGTTGCATTCCCAAATATCTTTTCATTTGAGAATGTAGAAACAGTACAAGTTGCAATATTTATCTTTACTCTATTTGTAATAGATTGCTGTATTTCGATATGGCTTTCGAAAAGAAAACATGTACAAAATAAAAAAGAAATGGAACGAAAAAAGAGAAAACGTTCATTTTGGATGATGACGTACTGTTTATCTTTAGTGCTTACTGCTGCTTTTTTTAGTGAACATATTCCATTAGAAAGAGTCAATATTGGATTTGGGGCATTCGTATTTGTATACTATTTTTTCGTGCACTTTCTTCCTTATATGAAAGAAAAGCGAGGAGAAGAGGAAGATCCGCTTGTAGAAGAAGCGAGAGAACAAGAGCATAAGAGAATAGAAGAAGATATACAGAAACTTGGGGAACAAAAATGGTATTTGAAATCTAAAATCATATATGTTCTTTGTTTTATTACGCCGCCAATCGGTTATTTGTATGTATTCTGCTTTCGTAAAAAAATGACAGAAGATGCAAGGCAATCTTATTTAACGATTGCGACGATTATGATGGCGTTATGGTCTTTGAAGTTCTTACCGCCTTATGTGTTGGCAGTAGCTATTGTTGTGGTAGTTTGTCTTGTATTTATAGTGAAGTATGTGAAATAAGTTGTAGTTGTATAGGCTACAGCTATATAATTATAATCGATATAATTATATATAATAATATTCTTGAAAAGGGGATGCAGTATGGGGTTAATTAAATTAGTAACGAGAGCGGCGGCTAAAGTTACAGCTGAAGTAGTTGGCGGTGCGATAGAAGCAGTAGGAGAAGTTACGAACAGTAATTTCATAAAGGATGTTGGAAAAGGTGTTAATAAAGCTACTGTGAAAACTGGGGAAATCGTTGGGAATCTTGCTGATGGGACGTATGATGCTATAGGTGGTCTTATTACAGATGATAAACAGCAAGCGAAGCGAGGATACGAAGAAATACTTGGAACAGTTCAAGATACGGCAACGACAATTGGAAAAGGTATTGTACATGTTTCAGAAAAGGGAGTTGAAACGGTGCAAGCGATACGAGAGGGAGATACTGATAAGGCGATAGAAGCAGGAAAAGAATTAGCAAAGGTTGCGGCTGTAGGTGTTTTCTCAGTAGGGGTTATAGATATAATTGATGGTGCAGATGGAATTACAGATGGGGTAGGCAGTGATAATGTAGCACAAGCATCGGCTCTAGAAACAGCTGATGTAGAATATACGACGGAGGAAAATCCGAATACTCATCATGTAACAGCACATGAAAGAGTTTTACCTGACGGGAGAACAATATGGGTAGATGGTGATGGCGATACGAGTGTAGATACACAAGGTGGCTGGGAACAACATAATCCGGATTACAGAATTCCTAAAGTATAAATGAAAATAGGGTAAATAAGAGAAGCCTCTTATTTACCCTATTTATTTTTATGAATTAAAGATCACCTTGCTCCTCATCACCACGAACAACAAGGACATCGCATTTCGCATAGCGAATAATATGTTCAGAGACGCTCCCGATTAGGAAACGCTCAACAGCATTTAAACCAGTCGCACCACACATAATTAAATCTACTTTATGGTTTGGAGCAATTTCTTTTGAAATTTTAGATTTAGGATTACCAAATTCTAATACAGTTTCAATTTTTTCAAGGCCAGCTTCAAGCGCAGTTTTTTTGTAGTCTTCTAATAAGTCTTCTGCAAATAGATTTGCACGTTCAGCAATTGCGCGACTATAAGCTTCTACTGCTGAGTATGCTTTTACATCAACGATATGTGCGATTGTTAATGTTGCATTGTTTCGTTTTGCGACTTGAATTGCTTTTTTAAAGGCTTTTTCTGCTTCTTTAGAACCATCCACCGCGATTAAAATATTTGTATATGTATTATTCATAGTAAATTCCTCCCAATCATTTTTATTACCGTTTACAACTTTATTATAAAACAAATTTTGGTAATGTGCTTGCCCGAAACGTTACAGAATTTCGAAAACTCTGTTTTAATTCATTTTAGTTGTAATTGGTGCGAGAACTTGTTACATATGAAGTATAGCAATTTAAAAGGAGGGCATGTTTGTGAGACACGCGCTCATTACAGCCGGTACGAAAGGTTTAGGAAAGCAAGTAACAGAAAAGTTATTGGCTAAAGGCTATTCAGTAACAGTAACGTATCATAGCGATATCACGGCTATGGAAACGATGAGAGAAACATATAAAAATATAGAAGAGCGTCTACAATTCGTGCAAGCGGATGTCACGAAAAAGGAAGATTTACATAAAATAGTAGAAGAAGCGATAAGCCGTTTTGGCAAAATTGACTTTTTAATTAATAATGCTGGTCCATATGTATTTGAACGAAAAAAGTTAGTCGATTATGAAGAAGACGAATGGAATGAAATGATTCAGGGTAATTTAACAGCGGTATTTCATTTATTAAAACTTGTCGTTCCGATTATGAGAAAACAGAACTTTGGCCGTATTATTAATTACGGATTCCAAGGGGCAGATAGCGCACCGGGATGGATTTATCGTTCAGCTTTTGCGGCAGCGAAAGTAGGACTTGTTTCATTAACGAAAACAGTTGCTTACGAAGAAGCGGAATATGGTATTACTGCAAATATGGTATGTCCTGGTGATATTATTGGTGAAATGAAAGAAGCGACAATTCAAGAAGCACGTCAGTTGAAAGAACATAACACACCAATTGGTAGATCTGGAACAGGCGAAGATATCGCAAGAACGATTTCGTTTTTATGTGAGGACGATTCCGATATGATTACCGGTACAATTATTGAAGTAACGGGTGCAGTAGATGTTATTCATAGACATCGATAGAGAAAAATAAAGTGAAGTTTCGAATAATTGGACAGTTTATCCATTGTGCTGAGAGGTGCGGATAATACTGTCCTTTAATGTAAGATTAAATCTATCGGAAAACTTGTATTATTTTTTTGTCAAATATTGAGATATTATGTTAAAATATAAGAGCGTAGAAAGCGCTTTAAAAAATGATTCAGGGGTCATTTCATAACTCAAGGGGGAACTAATAATGCGTATCGGTATTCCAACAGAAATTAAAAACAATGAAAACCGCGTGGCAATGACGCCAGCGGGAGCTGTACATTTAGTGCAAAATGGTCATGAAGTTTTTGTTCAAAAAGGAGCAGGTTTAGGATCTGGTTTTACGGATGAAGAATACGTACAAGCTGGTGCGAAACTTGTTGAAACTGCTGAAGAAGCATGGAATCAAGATATGGTTATGAAGGTAAAAGAGCCAGTAGCAAGTGAATATGGCTATTTCCGCGAAGGTTTAATTTTATTCACGTACTTACACTTAGCTCCAGAACCAGAATTAACAAAAGCATTAATCGATAACAAAGTTGTATCAATCGCATACGAAACAGTACAATTAGACAATCGTTCATTACCATTACTTGCACCTATGAGTGAAGTAGCTGGTCGTATGTCTGCACAAATCGGTGCACAATTCCTTGAGAAAAACAAAGGTGGTAAAGGTATCTTACTTGCAGGCGTTCCAGGGGTGAAACGCGGCAAAGTAACAATTATCGGCGGTGGTCAAGCTGGTACAAACGCAGCGAAGATTGCAGTAGGTTTAGGTGCAGATGTAACAATCATCGACTTAAGTGCAGAACGTCTTCGTCAATTAGATGACATTTTTGGTAACCAAGTAAAAACGTTAATGTCTAATCCATACAACATTGCAGAAGCTGTAAAAGAATCTGACCTTGTTATTGGTGCAGTATTAATTCCAGGTGCAAAAGCGCCAAAACTTGTAACAGAAGAAATGATTCAATCAATGGAACCAGGTTCTGTCGTTGTAGATATCGCGATTGACCAAGGTGGTATTTTCGAAACAACTGACCGTATTACAACTCATGACAACCCAACTTACGAAAAATATGGCGTTGTTCATTATGCAGTTGCTAATATGCCAGGTGCGGTTCCACGTACATCAACTCTTGCATTAACAAACGTAACAGTACCATATGCAGTACAAATTGCGAACAAAGGCTACAAAGATGCTTGCTTAGGAAACACTGCATTATTAAAAGGTATTAACACATTAGATGGATATGTAACATTTGAAGCAGTTGCAGAAGCGCACGGTTTACAATACGCTGATGCGAAAGAGCTTCTTGAGAAAGCTCCTGCTTTATCATAATAGAGATATATGCGAGACCTTCCTTTTTATGAGGAAGGTCTTTTTTTACGGGTAATAACATGTAAAAATTGGTATTTATTGATGTTAATCGACCTTTACTATGATAATTTAGAATTATATAAAATTTGGAAGGGGGGGTCAGATTGGGAAGAAAAAGTAAGCGGAGGAAGCAAAAAAAACAAAGAGGAGTAAGGAGTAAACGGGAGTTAGTAGTTACGAAAAAGAGACCTAGGTCTAAAATCGAAAGTGGTTTAATAGATGTGGCGAATGTTATGTATTTTATTGTCATGTGTATTATTTTTATTAACTTAATTAAGTTACCAGTTTCAAATTTATCTTTACATGTATTTGTACTTATTATTTTTTTAATGGTAGCGATTTTAGTACATGTTTTAGTGTTTGGAACATTACTATCAACTAATAAGAATGGTGGAGAAAAAAGGCGGAAAAAGAAAAGAAATTCGTCTTATTATTCAAGCTCATCAAGTGGATTTGGTGATTACAGTAGTAACGATTGTAGCAGCTCAAGTGATGGTGGAGGAGATTGCGGAGGTGGTGGAGACTAAGTTCGTTTTTCAGAAGAACGACTAATGAAAGGATGGGATGAAAGATGGAAACTGTGAATTTAATAGAATTAACAAAGGACATTCAAGATCAACATAAAAATTTCGTCGTTTCAAATGTAAATAGCCATTGCTTACGAATCGCTGTATTTACTGGTGAATATGATTGGCACTATCATTCTAATTCGGATGAATTATTTATTGTGTTAGAGGGGGAATTACTTATTGATTTTGAAGATGGAGAAACAGCGGTATTAAAGCCAAATGATTCTATTTTAATTCCAGCATGTACAATTCATAGAACGAGAGCATTAAAGCGAACGGTAAATCTTTGTTTTGAAAATATAGAGGCTGATACGATTAAAGTGGAGCGATTATGAAAAAATTATCTGTAGCCGAGTATAGAAAAATTCTTCCGATTTTAGAAAGCCTTACAAGAACGACGACGTTTGCTTATGCGGTATGTGACCAAATGATAGATGGTGAGATTTTTGCCAACGAGAAATTAACAGCAGGATTAATTATTACAGCTAACGGTATCTATTATTTATTTGGTGATACGGATGATCAAAATTATAAAGAAGATTTATTTGCGTATTTAAAAATGGCTATTGAAAAAACAGAGAAGAGATTTACACTCTTCACTTCAAGTGCCGAGTGGGAAATGATGTTAGAAGAGCGTTTTAGTAATGCACTTCGGAACATCCCGCGAATGAAATTTCAAAGCGTAACCTTTGAAGAGAGAAAACGAGATTGTAACAAAAATACACATGAAGTGAAGCGTATTGATAGAAAAGGTATAGCGCAAAGTAATGAATTTACAGAAGAATATTATAAAGAATATTGGGGGTCAACTGAAGCATTTTTGAATGATGGTTTTGGATTTTGTATAGAGAAAAATGGGACGATTGTAGCGGAATGTGTTTCAATATTTAGTGGAAATGGATTTGCTGAAATTGATATTGCGACACATAAAGAGCATCAAGGGAAAGGGTTAGCTCAAGCTGTTGCGACACGGTTCATTGAGTATTGCATGCAAAATGATATTATACCGTGCTGGGATTGTTATGTAGCTAATATTCCTTCGCAAAAATTAGCTAGTAAATTAAGTTTTTATAATCCAATAGAATATAGATTGTTTGCACGTAAGAAAACGGGGGAATAAAAATGAATGTGGAGTTAACGAGATTTAAAGTGAAACAAGGTAAAAGTCATCGTGTAGACGAATGGATGCAGCTTCTTAATGACAACATGAAAGAAGTGCTTTTGACACTAAACGACGAAAAGATGTACGTTGAGACAATTTTCCGGGAAATAAGAGATAGAGAAGAATACTTATATTGGTATTCTGTACAAGGAGAAAACGGGGCTCTTGTCGAAAATTCTCATCATGAAATTGATAAAAAGCACTTAGCGTTTTGGTATGAATGTATTGATGAAGAAGCACCCTCTGTTGATATGAAAACAGAAGTTGTTATGATTCAAGATGTTGTGAAGGAAGCGATGAAATAATAGATTGGTATTTTTGAGAGAAGCACATTAAAATAGATGTGCTTTTTATTTTGAAAAAAATTTTAGGAAAAGCTGTATTTAGATATCTTTAAGTGAAAATAAAGGGGGATATCAAGAGTATTTTAGGACAAACTATGATGAAATAAAAAACACTGAATCAAAAGATTTACGAATATACGGTGTAGTCGTAACAGGCAAAATAGAAGATTTACAAAGTTTACAAGGAGCGCCGTATATTAAGGCGGCTGTTAAAGGTGTAACCGTTGAGAAATATTAATTACGGTAGATTAATGTGAATAATCAGAAAACTTATGTTATAATATGGGAAAAGGAGGTTTATATGAGGCAAATACATGGAGCAATTTATATTTACATAACAATGTTTTTCGTGGCGATATCCTATGGATTAGGGCACGTGTATTCGCATCCTATACTAACTTTTTTAAGCGGAGCATGTATGGCGTTTGCGCTTCTTGTCCACCTTTTTTCAGTTTGGATCGTGAAATTTCAATTAAATATTAGTGAAATAGAAGAAGGCACTTTTTAAAGAAAGGGCCTTCTTTTTTATAATGTTGGGTGGGCTCTTGTAGTAATCTTTCAATTTTGTATGTAGCTTCTTTACATATAGACATTGAGAAGAATGAGACAAGAAATAAGTACTTTGGAATGGAGGGGCATTATGAAGAAAGTATTATTTTTGTTCATTAGTATTTTCTTTTTAGGAAGTTGTTCAATTTCATATGTTACTTTTTCTAGCGAGAGTAAAAGTTGGAAGGGGCAATATAAAGGGCATATTAAGGATGACAGTGAAGATGGCATGTTTACGTTTCAATATAAAGGCGGAGATGGAAATACAGAATTGAAAAATTTAGAGATTGCTATTAATGGAGCCTTTAGTACAATGACACAAACGTCAGAAAATCATAAAGGAGCAAAGGTTGAAATGAAGTCTTCTTGTGTAAGTTGTGCGCCTTTATCTAAAGATGAACCGATAGAGATTGTGATTAAATGGGATGATAAGTATGAAGAGAAGATGGTGTTAAAGCAGAAATAGTGTAGGATAAGGAGTTAGGAATGAATAGGCATACGAAGATTTCTATGTATATATTTTTCAGTGTATTTCTACTCGGATTATCAGCGTGTACTACAAAACAAGTAGCGGTAAAAGCAATACCTAAAGAAGGATATATTGTATTAAGAAATGACACGGTGTTTTTTGTCGGTGATAAAACGTTTGAAACAAAAGTAGAATTGCAAAATTATGTGGAACAACAAATGAATAAAGAGTATCCATCAGATATAGTGTTGAGCTTTAAGGATAAAGACGCATATAGTCAATTAAAAACAGGGGATAACTTTCAAGTATCGTCTTCTAAAATACTTGAAAGTTATCCAGCGAAAATGATAGTAGAGAAATTTGAAATAGTAGAGAAATAAAAAAGGCAGCAATCACGCTGCCTTTTTATTATTTCACAAATTGTAATTCTTTCGGGAATTTCGTTAAAATTTCTGATCCGTCTTTTGTGATATAAATATCATCTTCAATACGAACGCCACCTACGTTTGGTACGTAAATACCTGGTTCGATTGTGAAGACCATACCTTCTTTTAATAGAGAATCGTTGCCTTCTTTTACATCTGGATATTCGTGGACGCTAATTCCAAGTCCGTGACCAAGGCGGTGCGGGAAGAAGTCTCCGTAGCCTGCATCTGCGATGACAGAGCGAGCAGCTGTGTCGATTGCACCAAGTGTAACGCCTGGTTTACATGCTTCAACTGCTTGTAATTGTCCAGCAAGTACAGTGTTGTAAATGCGAGTTTGTTCTTCAGAAAGTTCACCGAATGCTACTGTACGTGTAATGTCAGAGCAGTAACCGTCAATGATTACGCCTAAATCAAATAGTACGAAATCGCCGCGTTTCATTTTGTTTGCACCTGGAATACCGTGTGGAAGAGCAGAATTTGCACCTGCTAATACCATCGTATCAAATGACATTTTATGTATGCCCTTTGTTTTTAATTCGTGTTCAATAATTGCTAATACTTCTAGCTCGCTACGATTTTCTTTAATTGCATTTACACCAACTTCAACAGCATAGTCTGCCATTTTAGCTGCTTCGCGTAAAATAGAAAGTTCTTTTTCGTCTTTAATTAAACGAAGTTCGCGAACTTTTTCTTCCGCTGATCTGAAAGCTGCATTTGGGAATAATTTTGTTAATTCTTCGTAACGTTCTACGTTTAAATGTTCTTTTTCAATTGCAACTGCGTTTGCATTGATGCCACGGTCTTTAATTGCTTTTGCAATCATATCCCATGGTTTGTCAGTATCAGTAAATCCGATAATTTCATGTGCCCAGCCAGCGTTACGTGCTTGGCCTTCTTCCATTTTAGGGCAAATTAAAATAGGCTCTTTTTCTTGGAATACAAACATACCAAGAAGTCTTTCGTGTGGTTCACAGTGGAAGTTTGTCATGTAGAAGACGTTTGGTGTAGAAGTTAAGAACGCAGCTTCTACGTTTTTTTCTTTTAGCCATTGCATTAAATTTTCTAATCTAGCATTCATCGATTGGCACCTCCGAGATTTCAATTACATGTATAACTTTACATCGGATGAAAGCGTTATGACAAGTAAATAGATGTTAGAAAAGACAGGGAATTGAGAAATCATGTAGAATACAAAGTGAGAATGTGAATAGGGGAGGAATGTAATCATGAAAGTATCTTATCACGGACATTCAGTTGTAAAGATTGAAACGAATGGAAAAGTAATTTTAATTGATCCATTTTTAACGGGAAATCCGACAACAGATTTAAAGGCTGAAGATGTAAAAGTAGATGCGATTCTTTTATCGCATGGACATGGTGATCATGTTGGAGATACAGTAGAGCTTGCGAAGAAAAATAATGCAGTAGTTATAGCGCCATTTGAACTAGCGACATTTTTAAGTTGGCAAGGTGTGAATACACATCCAATGCATATTGGTGGTTCACATGAATTTGACTTCGGCAAAGTGAAGTTTACACAAGCATTCCATGGTTCTAGTTATATTGATGAAGAAAATAAGACGATTACATATACAGGTATGCCAGCGGGTATTTTATTTACAGCAGAAGAGAAAACGGTATATCATGCGGGAGATACTGCACTGTTCTCTGATATGAAGTTAATTGGAGAACTGAATAATATTGATGTAGCATTTTTACCAATCGGTGATAATTTCACAATGGGACCAGAAGATGCTGTTTTAGCAGCAAAATGGGTTCAAGCGAAAACTGTTGTACCGATGCATTACAATACGTTCCCAGTAATTGAACAAGATCCATATCAATTTGTAGAAAAGCTACAAAATTGTACAGGGAAAGTATTAGAAGCTGGAGAAAGTATTACACTATAGAAAAGAAACCCTTCATTTGAAAAGACGAATGAAGGGTTTCTACGTGTGTAGGACAACTTTTAAATGTTGTAGTTGTTTTGATGATTCTTTTCTTTTTGGAAGTGGCTGTTCAGGTGTTTCATTCAATTCCATTGCAACCTTTTTCCCGTCTACGAAAGCTAAAAATACAGCACCTACAATTTCTAATAATTTTTTCATCATTTATCCGCTCCTTTGTTTCATTTCTTGTCTTCATTGTATATTGAAGCGGTGGGACAAACTATCGAACGAGATGACAATACCATTACATTGTTGTAATAGAAGAAGTGGTGTAATGTAAGGCGTATTTTGTTATAAAAAAAATAGTACAGATATACAAAGAGAGAGTGTAACAGTTTTGAAAATATAGTATACTGAAAATACAACACATGAAGAATTTAGGGAAAAGAAAGTATGGTGAAACCATTTGGCTACCAAGCATAACCAAATTTTAGAACATATTAATAGCCTGCCAGTAGGCCATAAAATTTCTGTAAGGCAAATTGCGAAAGATTTGAGTGTAAGTGAAGGGACAGCTTACCGTGCAATTAAAGATGCAGAAAATAAAGGATATGTTAGTACAATTGAACGTGTCGGAACAATTCGAATTGAACAAAAGAAGAAAGAAAATATCGAAAAACTGACATATGCAGAAGTCGTTAACATTGTCGACGGTCAAGTACTTGGGGGCAGAGAAGGACTACATAAAACATTAAATAAATTCGTAATCGGAGCTATGAAATTAGAAGCGATGATGCGCTATACAGAAGCTGGGAATTTACTCATTATTGGTAACCGTACGAATGCACATCAATTAGCGCTAGAAACTGGAGCCGCTGTATTAATTACGGGCGGATTTGATACGGAAGATCATGTGAAGAAATTAGCAGACGAATTAAAGCTGCCGATTATTTCAAGTAGCTACGATACATTTACGGTTGCAACGTTAATTAACCGTGCAATTTATGACCAACTTATTAAGAAAGAAATTGTACTCGTTGAAGATATTTTAACGCCAATTGAAGAAACGTTATATTTAAAGCCAAATGATACTGTACAGCAATGGCATGCGTATAACGAAGAGACAATGCACGGAAGATATCCAATTGTTGATGAAAATAAAAAGGTGCTAGGAATCGTAACTTCAAAAGATATGATCGGTGTAGCGAAAGAAACATCAATTGATAAAGTAATGACAAAACACCCAATTACAGTGAACGGTAAAATGTCTGTCGCAGCTGCGGCACGTATGATGGTGTGGGAAGGAATTGAATTGCTTCCTGTCGTTGAGGAAGGAAATAAACTGCAAGGTATTATTAGCCGTCAAGATGTACTTCAGGCTTTGCAAATGATTCAACGTCAGCCACAAGTTGGAGAAACAATTGATGATATTGTAACGAATCAATTTATGACGCCAAAAGAAGCGAAAAATGAGCATCTATATCAATTTTCAGTGACACCGCAAATGACGAATTCAATCGGAACGCTATCTTACGGTGTATTCGCAACGATTGTGACGGAAGCAACGAATCGCGTTATTCGTGCGCAAAAGAAGAGCGATTTAATTGTTGAAAACTTAACGATTTATTTCGTAAAACCAGTTCAAATTGATAATGTTGTATCGGTTCATCCGAAAGTATTAGAGATTGGGCGTAAATTTGGTAAGGTTGATGTAGAAGTGCATCATGAAGGCAATGTTGTTGGAAAAGCATTACTTATGGTGCAATTGATCGATAAATAAAAAGATGGAGCAAGCCGCTTTGGTTTGTTCCATTTTTTTTAGAACGCTACATTAGGGGGGGGTTAAAATATAGTTATCAACTGAATCTATTATGTTTTGAATTGCAAAAAAGAAAATTAAACACGTTCTGTTTCATATTTATAAGTAAGGGCACGCAATAATTTGCAGTTGTTTGAACAATAATTGTGGAGGTGTCGAATGGGAGTGATATTTTTCTTTTTAGGTTTAATATTTGTAATTACTGTTCATGTATTAACTCATAGAATAATGGATTCAAATAAAAAGAAATTGTATGTAATAAGTTTAATTTTCGCTATTATTTGTTCCTTTATCCCTACAACTGGAGAAAAGAAGAGCGATTTTCTTTACTTTGGTATACCAGCAGAAAATTTCATTTATTATGGCGGATGGGAAATTTCGTTTAATCCATTAGGTTTTTTCTTTAATTTTATTTTGTTTTATTGGATGTTGAAGTTATTACTTAAGCTGCGTAAGACTTGATATTGAACCTATTAAAAAGAATCCTGGAAATTTTACTCGGCGATATATTCAGTATGTTGAAGGGGAATTATACGGTGAGACAACTGTATATAAAAAACAGAATATTAATTTAATTAGAGTTTATACTATGTTATAATTATATTGTAAGAAAATGGATTTTGGGAAGGTGGTATGCAATATGTCATCAGAAGTGCTCTTTTTTGGTGGAATCGCACTATTTTACTTTCTTGTGATGATACCGTTTCAATATTTATACTTACAAGGTTTACATGAAAAAAAGAAACGAACAGGATTATCTCAGCGAGAACTATATGAAAAAATGTCTTTTGAAGAAGAACAATTACATTTTCACGTACAAGGGAACCCATTTAATATACCTTCAGCTTTTGTTGCATATATGATTTTAAAAGTTAGAGGACGTAA
This sequence comes from Bacillus luti, assembly GCF_001884105.1. Classification (GTDB taxonomy): domain Bacteria; phylum Bacillota; class Bacilli; order Bacillales; family Bacillaceae_G; genus Bacillus_A; species Bacillus_A luti. Next base: position 46,782 of record NZ_MACI01000021.1, read on the forward strand.
AAAAGCATCACAATGTTGATGCTTTTTTACGTTGCTTCATAAGCTTCTGCTTCTTTAACTGCTAATGGTAAGAAATGTTTGTATTGGCGAAATCCATTAAATGCACTTGCGCTACCAAATAAAACGAATAGAACACCGACGATCATACGGGCAGTTGAAAGTTCTAAAAAGAATTGGTTTATCCCGAAGAATAAGACGAATGAACCGAGTGCCATTGCGGATTTTCCTGAGAGCCAACCTTTCTCCATTGGGCGGTTTGTACGAAAGTATTTTGTTTTGTAGAAGAGGTACAACATAAATGAGACGATAATACAGAAGACTAATACTGGCATAATACACACTCCCATCGCTTTGTGAAAAATAATAGTGGAGAAAAAAGAAATATCTAAACTTTCTAACTTTTATTATAAAGCAATTGTTCGCATGTATGAAATACTTTCCGTTATAATGGAGGATAAAGTGAAACTTTAATTCGTGTGGGATGTTTCCACGCATGAATGATTAGCCCGGACCAATTGGGCTTTTACTGCACGTTAAAGTGAAGAAGTTGAATGAAAAGGAGATTATACATATGCATGAGCAAATTTTAGGAGCAATTAAAGAGTTCGATACGATTATTATTCATCGTCACGTGCGTCCGGATCCAGATGCGTTAGGTTCACAGGGCGGTCTTAGTACAATTCTGCAAGAATCGTTTCCAGAAAAAAATATTTATACGGTTGGGTACAATGAACCGTCACTAGCATACTTACGAGTAATGGATGATATTGAAGATAGTGTATATGAAAATGCACTTGTTATCGTATGTGACACTGCAAACCAAGAACGTGTTGACGATCAGCGCTATACAAAAGGGAAGATGTTAATTAAAATTGATCATCATCCAAATGAAGATCCGTACGGAGATATTACGTGGGTAGATACGACAGCAAGTTCTACAAGTGAAATGATTTATGAGTTTTACAGTTATGGCAAAGATAAAGGATTAAAGATAACAAAAGAAGCAGCTCGCCTTATTTTAGCAGGAATTGTTGGAGATACAGGTCGTTTCTTATTCCCGAATACAACAGCGAAAACACTTCGTTATGTAAGTGAGCTTGTTGATATGGGTGTGAAATTTACGGATTTATATAATGAAATGTATAAGACAAAAGAAAAAATCGCTCGTTTAAACGGATATATTTTACAAAACTTTACGATGGTAGAAGAAGGAGCGGCTTACATTAAGCTAACGAAAGAAGTATTAGAAGAGTTTGATGTACTTCCTTCTGAAGCATCTGGTGTTGTCGGAGCGCTTGGTAATATTGACGGATTAAAGGCGTGGGTTCTGTTTTTAGAGGAAGACGATGTGATTCGTGTTCGTCTTCGTTCAAAAGGACCAGTTATTAATAAATTAGCAATGCAATATAACGGCGGAGGGCATCCGATGGCCTCAGGTGCAAAAGCATCTTCTTGGGAAGAAGCGGATCGTTTGTTTGCTGATTTATGTGAGATTTGTAAATAAGAAATTATATGTTAGAACGAAAAGAAGGAGTGGCGCTAAAGCCCTCCTTCTTTATTTTTCTTTCTCTATCACAATGCTAATTTCAAGCACAGTATCAAAGGATACTGTATCGACTTTAAAACGATATATACGATCATAATGTTTGTACGTCTTGTTTTCGATTACCTTTTTGAGTAGGTCTTTATTTTTTGCGATACTTTGTATGTTTTTCGTTAAAAGATGTTGAAGGTCATTATGGATAGATGTAGTCATATTTTCGAGTGTAAGGTTGTCTAAATCGTATTTTTCTCGATTTATTATTTTTATTTTAATCTCTTGAATGGTTAAGAGCCGTTTATTTTCCGTATTCAATTTTTCTTGATCTTCGAGAAGGACGTGGAGTTTTGCTTCTTGCTTTTCTATAATTTCTCGTTGCTGTGCTATTTTACTAGCTTGTTCTTGTTGAAAAACACCGTATATGTACAAAAAAATAAACCAACTCAACACACCCCCAACAGCAGCACCAGCTAAAACTAAATACCATCTTTTAGCTGTATTAGCACTTGGTACTCTCATACATGTTCCTGCGTTAGCCATTTAATAATAATAAGACCTGTTTGCATACCACCAGTTGCGAAAAAAATAAGGAGAATTTGTTTTACGATATCTTTCATATCCCCGCCAAAGAAACTTCTTTCAAAACTATAAAAGGTATCAAACGTTCCGCCAATCGCTGCAACGAGTGCCCAAATCCTTAAATTTTGGGCGAATTGATTAATGTAAGTTAGAGCTGGTTTTCCGATAAGAAATGCACCAAATCCGCCAATTAATGAACCGCCAAGTATAACCCCAAAGGCAATAAAATAACTAATAATAAGCAGAGAGAAAAAAGTATGTTCTCTTACATCCATCGTCATTCCCCTTTCTTCTTCATATATATGGACAAAGTATAAGAAGTATGTTTTGATTTCCGCTTTCCTCTTCACCTATAATAAAAGTAGTCAAATAGGTAAAGAGAGGGTACAACAGTGAAGTTTGTGCATTTACAATGTCAAACCGTTTTTAGTTTATTAAAAAGTGCTTGTAAAATTGATGAGCTTGTAGTCAGGGCAAAAGAGCTTGGTTTTTCATCGCTGGCTATTACGGATGAAAATGTTATGTATGGCGTTATTCCATTTTATAAAGCATGTAAGAAAAATGGTATACAGCCTATTATCGGCTTAACAGCTTCTATTTTTAGTGAAGAAGAAGAAAGGTCTTATCCGCTTGTCTTACTTGCTGAGAATGAAATAGGCTATCAAAATTTATTAAAGATTTCTAGTAGCATTATGACGAAATCAAAAGAAGGTATTCCGAAGAAGTGGTTGGCGCATTATGCGAAAGGGCTAATTGCAATTTCACCAGGGAAAGATGGGGAAATTGAACAGTTATTATTAGAAGACAAAGAGAGTCAAGCTGAAGAAGTAGCTCGCACATATCAAAATATGTTTGGCGATTTTTATATAAGTTTGCAGCATCATGCGATTCAAGATGAGCTGCTTTTACAAGAGAAGCTACCTGAATTTATTAATAAGGTAAACATTCCAGTCGTTGCAACAAATGATGTACGTTATATCAATCAAAGCGATGCGCTTGTTCATGAATGTTTATTGTCTGTTGAAGGTGGAACGAAAATGACTGATCCAGATAGGCCGAGGCTGAAAACGGATCAATATTATTTAAAGTCCTCAGATGAAATGGGAGCACTATTTTCTCAAGCAGAAGAAGCCATTTATAATACAGCGAAAATCGCAGAACGTTGTCATGTAGAAATACAGTTTCATGTAAATCAATTACCGAAATATCCTGTTCCATCTAGCGAAACGAATGATACGTATTTGCGCCGTGTTTGTGAAGAAGGTATGCGTAAACGATATGGTGCGCCGAAAGAAGTGCATATAGCGCGTTTGAATCATGAATTAAATGTCATTTCTAGCATGGGATTTAGTGATTATTTCCTTATCGTATGGGATTTTATGAAATACGCGCATGAAAATCATATTTTAACAGGACCAGGCCGTGGATCAGCTGCTGGCTCACTCGTTTCGTATGTATTAGAAATTACTGATATTGATCCGATTGAATACGATTTATTATTTGAGAGATTTTTAAATCCCGAACGTGTGACACTTCCAGATATTGATATCGATTTTCCAGATATAAGACGTGATGAGATGATTCGATATGTGAAAGATAAATATGGTCAGCTTCGTGTTGCGCAAATTGTAACGTTTGGTACGCTTGCGGCGAAAGCGGCAATTAGGGACATTGCACGTGTAATGGGGCTGCCGCCAAGAGATATTGACATATTTTCAAAACTTATCCCATCCAAGCTTGGTATAACGTTAAAAGATGCTTATGAAGAGTCACAATCGCTTCGTGAGTTTATTCAAGGAAATCTTTTGCATGAACGTGTATTTGAGATTGCAAAGCGTGTAGAAGGCTTACCGCGTCATACGTCTATTCATGCAGCTGGCGTTATTATGAGTCAAGAACCATTAACGGGAAGTATAGCAATTCAAGAAGGGCATAACGATGTTTATGTTACACAATATCCGGCTGATGCATTAGAAGAACTCGGGTTGCTTAAGATGGACTTTTTAGGGTTACGTAATTTAACGTTACTTGAAAATATTATAAAGTTTATCGTGAAAAAAACGGGGAAACAAATTGATATAAGAAAGTTACCTCTTCAAGATGAAAAGACATTTCAATTGCTAGGAAGAGGGGATACAACAGGCGTATTTCAGCTAGAGTCAGGTGGTATGCGAAATGTGCTTCGCGGGTTAAAGCCGAATGAATTTGAAGACATCGTCGCTGTTAACTCGTTGTACAGACCAGGACCGATGGAACAAATTCCAACCTTTATTGAATCGAAGCATGGAAAAAGAAAGATTGAATATTTACATCCGGATTTAAAACCGATTTTAGAAAGAACATACGGTGTAATTGTATACCAAGAACAAATTATGCAAATTGCCTCAAAGTTAGCTGGATTTTCGCTCGGAGAAGCAGATTTATTGCGCCGTGCAGTGAGTAAAAAGAATCGTGGCATTTTAGATCAGGAACGTAAGCATTTTGTGCAAGGTTGTTTGAAAAACGGTTATGAAGAGACATCTGCAAATAAAATTTACGACTTAATTGTAAGATTTGCAAATTACGGTTTTAACCGAAGTCATGCTGTAGCTTACAGTATGATTGGATATCAACTCGCCTACTTAAAGGCGAATTATACGCTGGAATTTATGACGGCATTATTATCAAGTGCAATTGGAAATGAAGATAAGATTGTGCAGTATATACGAGAAACGAAGCGGAAAGGTTTTCACGTTTTGCCACCATCTCTGCAAAGAAGTGGTTACAACTTCCAAATAGAAGGAAACGCAATACGTTACAGTTTACTTTCCATTCGAAATATCGGAATGGCTACGGTGACGGCATTACTCGAAGAACGCGAGAAAAAAATGTTCGAAGATTTATTTGAATTTTGTCTTCGTATGCCATCAAAGTTTGTAACAGAGCGAAATTTAGAAGCATTCGTCTGGTCGGGATGTTTCGACGATTTTGGTATTTCGAGAACAAACTTATGGAAAAGTCTTAAAGGAGCATTAGAGTACGCTAATCTTGCACGTGATTTAGGAGATGCTGTTCCAAAATCAAAATACGTACAAGGAGAAGAGCTATCTTTTATTGAACAATTAAATAAAGAAAAAGAAGCACTTGGGTTTTATTTATCAAGTTATCCGACAGCGCAGTATGTGAAGTTAGGAAAAGAATTAGAAATTCCATCTCTCGCTCAGGCGATGCGACATAAGAAAAAAGTACAAAGAGCTATCGTGTATATAACAAGTGTGAGAGTGATTCGTACGAAAAAGTTGCAAAAGATGGCGTTTATTACATTCTGTGATCAAAATGATGAAATGGAGGCGGTTCTCTTCCCGGAAACGTATATACATTTCTCAGACAAGTTACAAGAAGGAGCAATTGTTTTAGTTGACGGTACGATCGAGCTAAGAAATCATAAGCTGCAATGGATCGTAAATGGACTCTATCCGTTAGAAGAAATGGATGCTTATGAAGAAAAGAAAGATGCATCGGTTTATGTAAAATTACCATCTCAGTATGAGAAAAAGCTTTTAAATCAGGTTACAAAAATATTGTTTGACTATTCAGGTTTTGCGAAAGTACTAATTTATTATGAAAAGGAACATAAAATGGTACAATTATCTCGAAGTTTATCAATTCATCCAAGTGAAGAATGTCTAGGAGCACTTCGTGAAATTGTCGGGGAAGAAAATGTAGTTGTGAAAATATAATGGACAATTTCCCTACACTTCGATTATTATAGTAGTAGTGTTCGTGGTCAGACCACTTGGAGAAATTGATATCAGCCAGAATAATTTGAGGAGAGTGGATAGTTTGTCAACACTTCGTGAAGAAGCACTTCACATGCATAAAGTGCATCAAGGAAAATTAGAAACGGTATCAAAAGTAAAAGTAGAAAATGCAAAAGATTTAAGTCTTGCATATTCTCCAGGGGTTGCAGAGCCTTGTAAAGAAATTTATGACGATAAAAGTAAGGTATATGAATATACGATGAAGGGAAATATGGTAGCAGTTGTGACAGATGGAACAGCTGTACTTGGTCTTGGAAACATTGGACCTGAAGCATCACTTCCTGTAATGGAAGGTAAAGCTGTATTATTCAAGAGCTTTGCTGGTGTAGATGCATTCCCAATTGCCTTAAATACAAACGATGTAGATAAAATTGTTGAAACTGTAAAATTAATGGAGCCAACTTTTGGCGGCGTTAACTTAGAAGATATCGCAGCACCAAACTGCTTCATTATCGAAGAACGTTTGAAAAAAGAAACAAATATTCCTATCTTCCATGATGATCAACACGGAACAGCTATCGTAACAGTAGCGGGTCTTGTGAACGCACTGAAATTAGTTGGAAAGAAAATGTCTGACATTAAAGTTGTTGCAAATGGCGCAGGTGCAGCAGGTATTGCAATTATTAAACTTCTATATCGCTATGGTGTACGTGATGTTATTATGTGTGACCGTAAAGGAGCGATCTACGAAGGTCGTCCTACAGGTATGAATCCGGTTAAGGATGAAGTTGCAAAATATACGAATAAGAATCGTATTGAAGGTTCTTTAGCTGATGTTGTACAAGGTGCGGACGTATTTATTGGTGTATCTGCAGAAGGTGCATTAACAGAAGAGATGGTTCGTACAATGAATGACGATGCAATTATTTTTGCAATGGCGAATCCAGTTCCAGAAATTATGCCAGAATTGGCAAAAGCAGCGGGCGCAGCTGTTGTTGGAACAGGTCGTTCTGACTTCCCAAACCAAGTAAATAATGTACTAGCGTTCCCTGGTATTTTCCGTGGAGCACTTGATGTACATGCGACACAAATTAACGAAGAAATGAAGATGGCAGCTGTACAGGCCATTGCAGAGCTTGTAGCAGAAGATGAGTTAAATGCAGACTATATCATTCCAGCACCGTTTGACGCGCGTGTAGCGCCTCAAGTAGCGGCTTATGTTGCGAAAGCTGCGATGGAGACAGGAGTAGCTCGCCGTCAAGTAGATCCAAATGAGATCGCTGAGAAAACAAAACAATTAGCGCTGATTGGTAAAGAATAAGCGAGGAATTTCCATTGACATCATCAAACACAAAAGTATATCTCGAAATTGTAAAAAAAATCCGTTCTATTATGGAAGAGGATGGATTGGTAGCGGGAGATCGTTTGCCGTCTGAGCGTGAGTTAAGTTCACGCTTAAATGTCGGACGCTCCTCTGTAAGAGAAGCATTGCGTGCTCTAGAACTTGTAGGGTTAATTGAAACGAGACGTGGTGAAGGGACGTTTATTCGAAACTTTTATGATAACGGTCTTGTACAATTAATCGCTCCATTTTTATTGCAAGATGAGAAGACAATTCGTGATTTATTGCAAACAAAACGATTGCTTGAAAAAGATATGATTCGAATTGTATGTAATTTACCGAAAGAAACGTTTTCTAAAGTGCTAAGGAAATTAGATCAAGTACTTGAAGGAAATGAAAGCTCAATTCCAACGCTTCATCAAACATTCTTTAAAACACTTATTGAACAAGTCGATAATTATTTACTATATCGCATTTGGATGATCGTAAATGATTATGTAGCAACTCTTTCTTGTGAGGTTTCAGGAGACTCTATTGATTTGTATAGAAAGCTTTATGCGACTTTGGAAGGAAAACAAGAAAATGATGCACTAAAAATTTACGATGAATTAGTAGAGAATATACAGTTTCACTCGTAATGTATAAAATTTGTCGAAATGACCATGACACGTTATGACAAACATTCTACCGCATAGCGGTTAAAGTTAAACGTAAAGAGAGAGGTTATTAGACAGATTGAGAAGATAAGGCTAACATCAGACTTTGGTGTTAGCCCCATTTTCTTCTTACGCTAACCTTAGCTCTCAACGAAGGGGGTCAAATTGTGCTAAGAGATTTATTCGTGAAAAAGAAAAAGTACGCTGCAATACCTTCAGAACAAGTACGGAAAGATGTACCAGATGGCGTTATGACAAAATGTCCGAAATGTAAAAAAATCATGTATACGAAAGAGCTTTTAAAAAATTTAAAAGTATGTGTGAACTGTGGATATCATCATCCTATGAATGCGTGGGAACGTCTTGATAGTATATTGGACGAAGGGTCATTCCGTGAGTATGACAAAGAAATGGTTTCATTAAATCCACTCGAGTTTCCTGGATATGAGGAGAAATTAGAGAGCGATCGTAAGAAGACTGAATTAAACGAAGCGGTTGTAACTGGTGAAGGAACAATTGATGACATGCTTGTTGTTGTTGCAGTAATGGATTCTCGTTTTCGAATGGGGAGCATGGGCTCTGTAGTAGGAGAAAAAATTGCCCGTGCGGTTGAAAAGGCATACGACTTACAAGTTCCATTTATTATCTTTACTGCTTCGGGTGGTGCCCGTATGCAAGAAGGGATATTAAGTTTAATGCAAATGGCAAAAACAAGCGTAGCTTTGAAAAAGCATAGTAATGCAGGAGGATTATTTATTTCTGTTATGACTCATCCAACGACGGGCGGGGTTTCAGCGAGTTTCGCTTCACTTGGTGATTATAATCTTGCAGAACCAGGCGCACTTATCGGATTTGCCGGTAGACGTGTAATTGAACAAACCGTGCGTGAGAAACTACCGGAGGACTTCCAAACGGCAGAATTCTTACTAGACCATGGTCAATTAGATGCGGTTGTGCATCGTGATGATATGAGAGAATCACTTCGCAAGATTTTAGAAGTTCATCAAGGAGGGGAAATGGCTGTATGGCAGAGCTAGAATTTGAGAAACCAGTTGTTGAGCTAAGAAATAAGATTCGTGAACTGAAAGACTATACGAAAAACAGCCAGATGGACTTCAGTGAGGAGATTCGTATTTTGGAAGACAAGCTAGAAAATTTAGAGGAAGATATATACGGCAATATGAAAGTATGGGACCGTGTTCAAATTGCTCGTCATGCAGAACGACCGACAACGCTCGATTATATTGAGCACTTATTTACTGATTTTTTCGAATGTCATGGAGATCGTCTATTTGGCGATGATGCAGCGATTGTCGGCGGCATTGCGAAATATAAAGGGATGCCTGTAACTGTAATTGGGCATCAACGCGGAAAAGATACGAAAGAAAATATTCGCCGTAATTTTGGGATGCCTCATCCAGAAGGGTATCGAAAAGCATTACGTTTAATGAAGCAGGCGGAAAAGTTTAATCGTCCAATTATTTGTTTTATTGATACGAAAGGAGCTTATCCTGGTAAAGCTGCTGAAGAACGTGGTCAAAGTGAAGCTATCGCCCGCAACTTATTTGAAATGGCAGGCTTAACGGTACCTGTTATTTGTATCGTTATCGGCGAAGGTGGTAGTGGTGGCGCGCTAGGTCTTGGAGTAGGGGATTACATTCATATGCTAGAAAATTCCACTTATTCTGTTATTACACCAGAGGGTGCAGCGGCAATTCTTTGGAAAGATGCAGGAAAAGCAAAGGAAGCTGCAGAGGCGATGAGAATTACAGCAGCAGATTTGAAAGAATTAGGTGTAATTGACGAAATTATTCCAGAGGCAAAAGGTGGAGCGCACCGTAATATTTTAAAACAGTCAGAAAATATCGACTTAATGATTAGAAAAACTTTTGAACAATTAAACGGAATTTCGAAAGATGAATTAATCGAAAAACGTTATGAAAAATATATGAAAATTGGGCAAGTTTCGTTTTCAAACGCTTCCATTTGGATAAAATAAGAAAAGCGTGCGTTCCACTTCGCGAATGCACGTTTTTATTATGAAAAGACACATCTTCTCCATTGTAATTTTATATTTTTTCGTGTTATTTTATTATAAGGCAAATAATCTTTATGAGGTGAGTACAAATGAAACGTATTGGTGTATTAACAAGTGGTGGAGATTCACCTGGTATGAATGCTGCCATTCGTGCAGTTGTTCGTAAAGCGATTTTCCATGATATTGAAGTATATGGTATTTACCATGGATACGCTGGATTAATTTCTGGTCATATTGAAAAATTAGAGCTTGGTTCTGTTGGCGATATTATCCACCGCGGTGGTACAAAATTATATACAGCAAGATGTCCTGAGTTTAAAGATCCAGAAGTACGACTAAAAGGTATCGAGCAATTAAAGAAACACGGTATCGAAGGACTTGTTGTTATTGGTGGAGATGGTTCTTACCAAGGTGCTAAAAAATTAACTGAACAAGGATTCCCATGTGTTGGTGTACCAGGTACAATCGACAATGATATTCCTGGAACAGACTTCACAATTGGTTTCGATACAGCTTTAAATACTGTTATTGATGCAATTGATAAAATCCGTGATACAGCTACATCTCATGAACGTACATATGTTATCGAAGTAATGGGACGTCACGCTGGTGATATCGCATTATGGGCTGGTTTAGCTGATGGTGCAGAAACAATCTTAATTCCAGAAGAGAAGTATGACATGGAGGATGTTATCGCTCGTCTGAAACGTGGTAGTGAACGTGGTAAAAAGCACAGTATTATCGTTGTAGCTGAAGGTGTTGGAAGTGCAATTGACATCGGTAAGCACATTGAAGAAGCAACAAACTTTGATACTCGTGTAACGGTATTAGGTCACGTACAACGTGGTGGATCACCAAGTGCACAAGACCGTGTATTAGCAAGTCGTCTTGGCGCAAGAGCAGTTGAATTGTTAATTGCTGGTAAAGGTGGACGTTGTGTTGGTATTCAAGATAACAAACTTGTTGATCATGACATCATCGAAGCGTTAGCTCAAAAGCATACAATCGATAAAGATATGTATCAATTATCTAAAGAATTATCCATCTAATTGGCTTAATGTCAGATATTTGGGAACGGTTTCATAAATTTCGGAGGTGCAATATGCGTAAAACTAAAATTGTATGTACTATAGGTCCTGCTAGTGAAAGTATTGAGAAATTAGAACAATTAATGGAAGCTGGTATGAACGTTGCTCGTTTAAACTTCTCTCACGGTAGCCATGAAGAACACGGCGCTCGTATTAAAAACATTCGTGAAGCGTCAAAGAAAACTGGTAAAACAGTTGGTATCTTACTTGATACAAAAGGTCCGGAAATCCGTACTCACGACTTCGTAGACGGACAAGCTGAGCTTGTAACAGGTGCAGAAGTAGTTCTTTCTACTGAGCAAGTATTAGGTACTGCTGAGAAGTTCTCTGTATCTTATGCTGGTCTTTATGACGATGTAGATCCAGGTTCTCGTATTCTAATCGATGACGGTCTTATCGAACTAGAAGTAATCGAAAAAGCTGACGGAAACATCCGTACAAAAGTTCTTAACAGTGGAACTGTAAAAAATAAAAAAGGTGTTAACGTACCAAACGTAAGCATTAAGCTTCCTGGTATTACTGAAAAAGACGTAAAAGATATCATTTTCGGTATCGAGCAAAAAGTTGATTTCATCGCAGCTTCATTCGTTCGTAAAGCATCTGACGTATTAGAAATCCGTGAATTATTAGAAGAGCATAACGCTCAATACATCCAAATCGTACCAAAAATCGAAAACCAAGAAGGTATCGACAACATCGATTCAATCTTAGAAGTTTCTGACGGTTTAATGGTAGCTCGTGGTGACATGGGTGTAGAAATTCCACCAGAAGAAGTACCGTTAGTACAAAAACGTCTAATCAAAAAATGTAACGTGTTAGGTAAACCAGTTATTACTGCAACACAAATGTTAGATTCTATGCAACGTAACCCACGTCCAACTCGTGCGGAAGCAAGTGACGTAGCTAACGCAATCTTTGATGGTACAGATGCAATCATGCTTTCAGGTGAAACAGCTGCTGGACAATACCCAGTAGAAGCAGTAACAATGATGGCTAACATTGCAGTGCGTGTTGAAAAATCATTACAATATGAAGATATGTTCAAAAAACGTATTAAAGAGTTCACTCCAACAATTACAGATGCAATTAGCCAATCTGTTGCACATACAGCGCTTGCTCTTGATGTAGCTGCAATCGTAGCTCCAACAGAAAGTGGATATACTGCGAAAATGATCTCTAAATACCGTCCGAAATCTCCAATCGTAGCTGTAACATCTGACGAGCAAGTAGGACGTCGTCTTGCACTTGTTTGGGGTGTACAAGCATTTATGGCTGAGAAGCGTGCAGCTTCTACTGACGAAATGTTAGATACAGCAATTCAAACAGGTATGGACGCAGGTCTAATCGGACTTGGAGACACTGTGGTAATCACTGCTGGCGTTCCGGTTGCTGAAACTGGTACAACAAACTTAATGAAAATCCACGTTGTTGGTGAAGAAGTTGCTAAAGGACAAGGAATCGGTCGTAAAGCTGCAAAAGGTAAAGTAGTTGTAGCGAAAACAGCTGCTGAAGCTGTAGCGAACGTAAACAAAGGTGATATCCTTGTTACAACAAGCACAGATAAAGATATGATCCCTGCAATCGAAAAAGCTGCAGCTTTAGTTGTAGAAGAAGGCGGTCTAACAAGCCACGCGGCTGTTGTAGGCGTATCAATCGGTATTCCTGTTATCGTTGGTGTAAACGGCGTAACAGCAACTTTAAAAAATGGCCAAGAAGTAACAGTTGATGCAGCACGCGGAATTGTTTATAATGGACATGCGGAAGTGCTATAAGTAATACGGAGAGAAGGATCGGAGTCCTTCTCTTTTTTTTACACAAAAATGGAGTGTAAATAGCTTGAGACGCCTGAAAATGCGTAGGGAAACCGTTTGTTATGAGGGTTAACGGGAAAGGTAGTTTCGTTTCTGAAAGGCTTGTATCGGCGTTGTGAAGGCGTTAAAAACGAAGTGTAAAAGAGGTGTGGAACTATGAAATGGTTGTTATTCTTGTTGATTTTAATACCGGCGATTGAGATTACGGTATTAATTGGATCGAGTCATATAATAGGCCTATGGTCTACGTTCGCTATGATTGTATTTACTGGTGTTGTAGGTGTATATTTAGCGAAAAGACAAGGATTTAAAGTGCTTAGAGAGATTCAATCTAAGTTGAATAGAGGAGAAATGCCAGGTGCGGCGGTACTAGATGGTATTTTTGTGTTTGTAGGAGGGATTCTTTTAGTGCTTCCTGGCTATGTAACGGATGTAATGGGGTTTATTTTTGTTATCCCTATTACGAGGGCTTTGTTGAAACCGCTTGTTATGAAATGGATGGAATGGAAGTTTAGAAAGAACTCTACTATTATTGTTCAGAAATAGTGCTTAGATTATATCAATCTAAGCACTATTTTTTTTGTTCAGCCAGAGGGTGAGTGATAGGGATGGGGGAAACTGTGGATGGAAGCTTTAATTTAGTATATTTGTTGTGTATTTTTGTTTGGATTCGATTATACATATGATTTTAGCTGTTATTAGTTTTCGTATATAAAGGGTCGATCGGTACGAAGTTGTTAAACAAGGATGGGAAAATTGTTAATGGAAGGCCTCTTTCATACATTTTTGTATATTTATTCATTTACATAAAAAGTAATAAATGTAAGTAATAATTATGAAATAAATAGAATAAAAATGTATTTTGGGTTGAAAAATGCGTTTTTTTATGCAAAAAATAAGAGAATTATCCTTTTCTAGGGGCAATTCTCTTTCTACATGTAGTTTGTATGAAAAATAAGTACAAGGAATAAACAGTGGGAATTTCCCACTGTTTATAGCCTGATTTTTTTGTATGAATTAGAAATTATTATTTTGAAGGTGAACCTTTAATATATTTCCACAAGTCATGGAATACATGGGCTTTGTGTAATGTATTAAGTAGTACTAATGTGACTGGACCGATGATTAATCCTAAGAAACCAAAGAGCTTAAAGCCAACGAATAGAGCGATCAGTGTCGCTAATGGATCGAGGCCGATATTAGAGGAAAGTACTTTAGGCTCCATAATTTGTCTTTGGACAATCACGACGATGTATAAAATGAGAAGACCAATGGCGAATGCTGTGTCGCCAGTGAAAAATACGTATATAACCCAAGGAACGAAGACGGCTCCTGTTCCTAAATATGGGAGTAAATCTACAACACCTGTAATAATCGCGATAGTAATCGCGTATGGCACGCGTAAGATTAAAAGACCGATTAGTACAATAACAGTAGTCATAGATACGAGTGTAAGTTGCGCTTTAACAAAACCGAACAACGCTTTTCTTAAGTCGACAAAAATCGTTTTTCCGTAGCCATGAACACGATTTGGTAGCAATTTTCTTGCTTTCTGAGCAAGGCGATGCCAATCGTAACTAATGAAGAAAGTAGCTAATAAAACGAATACAAGGACAGTTAAAGTCGTTGGTAGTGCACTAATGAAATTTGTTAATCCGCTTATAATGGCGGTTAAGAGTTCCTTCATTTGTGTTGTTGCTTCGGTTCCTAAGTTTTGAATGTTTTGCGTAATCGTATAGCGCTGTGGTTCTCCGAGATGATTGAATTTAGAGATTAAATCATCGTAGAGAGGCATAATATGATTAAGTGCAAATTGCTGAGCGAATGTAACAATGTCAGGAAACTTTACTGTAACAATTTGTAGTAAGTATGTTGTGGCGGATATTGCTTCCGTTACAAGGTATGTAACAAGTCCGACGATAGCTCCGAATACGAGAATTAAGCTAACGAGTACTGCCAGTGCGCGAGGGAATTGTAGTTTTTGATTAAGAAAATTGACGACAGGATTAATCAAATAAGCAAATGCAAAAGCGATAATAAAAGGATAGATAAGCCCTGACGTGTATAGCAATACATAGAACCCAACTACCGTTGCTACAATGACAAATATGAGTCGCAATATCATATATAGTAAGTTTCGGTTCAAAGATGTATACCTCCCATTCCAATTTGGATTATCCTAATTCGTTCAACTTATAACGAGTGTGATGCACTGATTAAAGTTTCACTTTATGTTATAGTGGAATGATGGATTTAGCCTGCTTTTTCAGTGCATGAACGACTGTGAAAGCTTGTTGACGATGCTTCTACTATATGGTAAAAACTTCATTTTCTCTTCTTTTTATTTTACCTGTTTCTTATTAGAAAAGAAAGGAGAGACGACCGTTTTCAAAAATGTATACATGCTGTAATTTTTTTGATGAAAGTCTCGTTTTTCAATTTTAAAATGCAAAAAAAATTGAATGTGTTATCGATAAATAGGCATCCGTATATCATGTATAACGATAGGTTTAAAGGTATTTTTGTTTGGAAACGAGTTCATTATTTTCAGAAAGGAAGTGTAATCATGATTAGTCAGTCGACGTTATTTTTATTCATACTACTTATCATAGGACTTATTGCGAAAAATCAATCGCTTACTGTAGCAATTGGTGTGCTGTTTTTATTGAAGTTTACGTTTTTAGGAGATAAAGTCTTTCCTTATTTACAAACGAAAGGGATTAACCTCGGTGTAACAGTCATTACAATCGCGGTACTCGTACCGATTGCGACGGGAGAAATTGGTTTTAAACAACTTGGAGAAGCGGCGAAATCGTATTATGCGTGGATTGCTTTAGCTTCAGGGGTAGCGGTTGCTTTGTTGGCAAAAGGTGGCGTGCAATTATTGACGACGGATCCTCATATTACAACTGCGCTTGTTTTTGGGACAATTATAGCGGTAGCCTTATTTAATGGGGTTGCTGTAGGTCCGTTAATTGGGGCTGGAATTGCCTATGCGGTTATGAGTATTATACAGATGTTTAAATAAGGAATTTTATAGTAATATAAAAATTTTGAATTCTTTCTGTTCACAAAAGTCAGATAATTGTTTATAATAGGATTAGAAACTTTGAAAAGTTACATAACAGCAGAGACTTTACACCAGATAAAATAAAAACAACATAAAACAATTTTATAATGATATTGTTTTATGTTGTTTTTATCATAAAACTCTTCGGAATTTATTTTCCTCACTAACTTGTTGTTTTGAGCGTGAGGATTCGGGGAGACATTCACGCTCATGCTTTCCATGTAGGTAATGGACATTAAGAGGGGAACATCGCAAAAAATTTGCATGATCGTGCATTTTGCTTGCCTAAAGAGTGAACGGGCGTTCATAATTTATAAGGGGAGCAAATAGATATAAGGAGCAAGGTTGGGAGAATTTTCAGGAAAAGGAGAGAATGTCATGACTGTTATTCGAGGCTTAGAAGGGGTAGTAGCAACAACATCATCTGTGAGCTCTATTATTGATGATACATTAACTTATGTTGGGTATAATATTGATGATTTAGCTGAGAATGCTACATTTGAAGAAGTAGTGTACTTATTATGGCACCGCAAGCTTCCTAATGAAAAAGAACTAGCGGAATTTAAAGATACTGTATCTGAATACTATAAAGTTCCAGGTGAGATTTTAACATATTTGAAACAAGTAGATTTAAAAATTGCGCATCCGATGTCTGTTTTACGAACTGCAATTTCCATGCTATCATTATACGATGAGAGCGCTGAAATTATGGATGGAAAGTCTAATTATTTGAAAGCGGTTAAATTACAGGCTCAAGTGGGAACTTTAATTGCTGCTTATGCAAGAATCCGTAAAGGCTTAGACGTTGTTGAGCCGAGAAAAGATTTATCATTAGCTGCAAACTTCTTGTACATGTTAAATGACCGCGAGCCAAATGAAGTTGAAATTGAAGCTTTTGATAAGGCGCTTGTACTTCATGCGGATCATGAGTTAAACGCTTCTACATTTACTGCACGTGTTTGCGTAGCTACACTTTCAGATGTATATTCTGGTATTACAGCAGCAATTGGTGCATTAAAAGGTCCTCTTCACGGTGGGGCAAATGAAAATGTAATGAAGATGTTAACTGAAATTGGCGAAGAAGAAAATGTAGAATCATATATTCATAATGCTCTTCAAAATAAAGTGAAAATTATGGGATTTGGCCACCGTGTATATGAGCATGGTGATCCACGCGCAAAACATTTACGTGAAATGTCTAAGAGATTATGCGTGCTTTTAGGAGAAGACAAATGGTATAATATGTCTATCAAAATTGAAGACATTGTAACAAAAGAAAAAGGTCTTCCACCAAATGTTGATTTCTATTCAGCTTCTGTATACCATTGTTTAGGAATTGACCATGACTTATTTACACCTATTTTTGCAATTAGCCGTATGTCAGGCTGGTTAGCTCATATTCTAGAACAATATGAAAACAACCGTTTAATCCGTCCGCGTGCTGATTATAATGGACCAACACATCAAGTGTATGTTCCAATTGCACAACGATAAGCGAAAAACACTATTTCGATAGTGAAAATACGCTTTCAAAAGTCTGATTTTTTCGGGAAGATGTAATGATTAGAATATTTTAATTTTACTAACGGTTTGAACTGAGGGGTTATTCCCTCAGTTTCATACATATGAAATTTCAAACATGGGGGTTATCACATTGACAACAGGTGAAAAAATTACTGTAACTAATGGTGTTATGAATGTACCAAACAATCCGATTATTCCATTTATCGAAGGAGATGGAATTGGTCCTGATATTTGGGCAGCTGCATCTCGCGTACTAGAAGCAGCAGTTGAAAAAGCTTATGATGGTGAGAAGAAAATCGTTTGGAAAGAAGTGCTTGCAGGGGAAAAAGCATTCAACCAAACAGGCGAGTGGTTACCAGAAGAGACTTTAAATTTAATCCGTGAATATTTAATCGCGATTAAAGGCCCACTTACAACTCCAGTTGGCGGTGGTATTCGTTCTCTAAACGTAGCGCTTCGTCAAGAATTAGATTTATATGTATGTCTACGTCCAGTTCGTTACTTTGAAGGTGTTCCTTCACCTGTAAAACGTCCGGAAGATACTGATATGGTTATTTTCCGTGAAAATACAGAAGACATTTATGCTGGAATTGAATATGCACAAGGATCTCCAGAAGCAGAAAAAGTTCTTGCTTTCTTAAAAGAAGCAATGGGTGTTAATAAAATCCGCTTCCCAGAAACATCTGGTATTGGTATTAAGCCGATCTCAGAAGAAGGGACAAAGCGTCTTGTTCGTGCTGCAATTCAATATGCAATTAACGAAAAACGCTCTTCTGTTACATTAGTTCATAAAGGAAACATTATGAAATTTACAGAAGGTGCCTTCAAAAACTGGGGTTACGAAGTAGCGGAACAAGAATTCGGCGATAAAGTATTTACTTGGGCTGAATATGATCGTATCGTTGAAAAAGATGGAAAAGATGCAGCGAATAAAGCGATGGCAGACGCTGAAGTGGCTGGAAAAATCATCGTAAAAGATTCTATTGCAGATATCTTCTTACAACAAATTTTAACTCGTCCACGTGAGTTCGATGTTGTAGCAACAATGAATTTAAACGGAGACTACATCTCTGATGCACTTGCTGCACAAGTAGGTGGAATTGGTATTGCACCTGGTGCAAACATTAACTATGTAACTGGACATGCTATCTTTGAAGCTACACATGGTACAGCTCCAAAATATGCAGGTTTAGATAAAGTAAACCCATCTTCTGTTCTTCTTTCTGGTGTATTATTATTAGAGCACTTAGGATGGAACGAAGCTGCGAAATTAGTAACAGCTTCAGTTGAGAAAACAATTGCATCAAAAGTAGTAACATACGACTTCGCTCGTCTAATGGAAGGCGCAACAGAAGTGAAATGTTCTGAGTTCGCTAATGAACTTATTAAAAACATGGATGTAGCGATAATCAAAAACGCATAATTAAAGCGGGGGGTAAATTATGACAATCAAACGCAAGAAAGTTTCAGTCATCGGTGCAGGATTTACAGGAGCAACAACAGCATTCTTATTAGCACAAAAAGAACTTGCAGATGTTGTATTAGTGGACATTCCACAGCTGGAAAATCCAACAAAAGGGAAAGCGTTAGATATGTTAGAAGCGAGCCCAGTACAAGGTTTTGATGCTAACATTATTGGAACATCTGATTACGCAGATACTGCTGATTCTGACGTTGTCGTTATTACAGCGGGTATTGCGCGTAAGCCTGGTATGAGCCGTGATGACTTAGTAGCAACAAACTCTAAAATTATGAAAAGTATTACGCGCGACATTGCAAAACATTCACCAAATGCAATTATTGTTGTATTAACAAATCCAGTTGATGCAATGACATATTCTGTATTTAAAGAGGCAGGATTCCCGAAAGAACGTGTAATCGGTCAATCGGGCGTATTAGATACAGCTCGTTTCCGTACATTCATTGCGCAAGAATTAAATCTTTCTGTGAAGGACATTACAGGATTTGTTCTTGGTGGACACGGTGACGATATGGTACCTCTTGTACGTTATTCTTATGCAGGTGGCATTCCGTTAGAAACGTTAATTCCGAAAGAGCGTTTAGAGGCAATTGTAGAACGTACACGTAAAGGTGGCGGCGAGATTGTAGGCTTATTAGGAAACGGTAGTGCATATTACGCACCAGCTGCTTCTTTAGTTGAAATGACAGAGGCGATCTTAAAAGATCAACGCCGTGTATTACCAGCTATTGCGTACCTTGAAGGTGAATATGGTTATAGTGACCTTTACTTAGGGGTACCAGTAATTTTAGGTGGTAACGGAATTGAACAAATTATTGAGTTAGAACTTCTTGCAGAGGAAAAAGAAGCGTTAGATCGCTCTGTAGAATCTGTACGTAACGTTATGAAAGTTCTTGTTTAATAATTAAATATAAGCGGAAAAAGATTCGGGGCCCCGAATCTTTTTCTACTATTTATTGAAATGTTTTTTTGAAATAATATGAAAACGCTGTCATTTGGTGTATCCTATAATGAAACTATAGACTTATACTATATATTGCCCTCATCACAGTAAATTTCGGATAAGGTATCGCTTTTAGTAGGATAATAAGGTGAAAAAATCGGAGGGGGTTGTAACATGTTAAAGAAAAAAGTTCAAATCGGTCGTAAAATGGATGAAATTACAGTAGGAGAGAAATTATCTATCACTGAAAAAATTGAGGATAAAGATTTGTTATTGTACTTAGGGTTAACGAATGATGCCAATCCATTATATATTCAGCATGATTACGCATCCCAAACTCCGTATGAAAAGCCGATTGTACCAAGCATTATGCTAACTGGAATGATTACAACGGCAGTTACGAAATATTTACCAGGTCCAGGTAGCCATATTACTAGGAAGGACCTTACGTTCGTGAAGCATGTTCACCATTATGAAACGTTACAAATCCACTTTGAAGTAGTGGCTGTTTCTGAGGAGGAACATACAATTGATATGCTTGTATCTGCTCATGATGAAAAAGGAGATACTGTTGTGAAAGGCTCATTAACAGTAACACCACCTTATAAATCTGTTTCCATTATGGAAAAAGCATTGGATAATTTTTAAAAGATGAAAGTTAGAATGATATAAAAGTAGCGCTAGCATATTCTTATTAAGAATATGCTAGCGCTATTTTTTTGGGGAAGGTGATATA
>NZ_MACI01000022.1 GCF_001884105.1 Bacillus luti
GAAAAGGGAAGACAGAATCTTTGAAACGATAAGAGAAGCTGAAGTGTGGGCCGATTCGATCGCGAATGAAATGTATGGGAGAGTATTTGATGGATATGAAACATCAGATTATAAAATAGCGTATGCTCTTTCGTTTTTCCTAGCGCAAAATCAAGATTTTACAGTTCATACGGAAGTGAGCTTTAAAGAAGAGAGAGAAATCTATAAAGTTTGGCAAAATCTTGTGTAGTTGCAGGCGAGGTGTAATTACGTCTATTTTCTCAATTCTGCACAAACAAACTCCATGAATAGACAATTATATTGAGGGGGAACCTGTTTTCTAGTATGATGAGAATAACGGGGAAAATACTAGGATGAAGAAGGTTTCAAGTCTATAACTTGGAGGAAAAGAATGAACAATCGTATTTTAGTAGTTGATGATGAGGAGTTTATCTTAACTTTAATTGAATTTAATTTACAACAAGCTGGTTTTGAAGTTATAACAGCGATGGATGGAGAAATGGCGCTTCAAAAGGCGACAACAGAACGTCCGGATTTAATTATATTAGATTTAATGCTTCCGAAAATGGATGGTATGGAAGTTTGTAAAGAATTACGATTGCAGCGTATCATGACGCCGATTTTAATGTTAACAGCAAAAGATGATGAGTTTGATAAGGTGCTAGGTCTTGAACTTGGGGCAGATGATTATATGACGAAGCCATTTAGTCCGAGGGAAGTAGTTGCTCGTGTGAAGGCGATTTTGCGTCGTACGAAATTGCAACAAGAAGAACAAGTTGCAGAAGCGCCAGATGAAGATAGCATCATAATTGCAGAACTTAAAATTTTACCAGAGTTTTATGAGGCTTATTTCCAAGGAAGAAAGCTTGAATTAACACCAAAAGAATTTGAACTACTTGTTTATCTTGCGAAAAATAAGAGTCGCGTATTGACGCGTGATCAATTATTAAGTGCTGTATGGAATTATGATTTTGCTGGTGATACACGAATTGTTGACGTTCATATTAGTCATTTGCGCGATAAAATTGAACAAAATACGAAAAAACCGACGTACATTAAAACGATACGTGGTTTAGGATATAAATTAGAGGAGCCAAAAGGGGATGAATAAATTTCGTTCCAGGCTTCTTTTTACATTTGTTTCTCTCATTGTGTTTATTTTAGTTGGACTAGGTTTATTGCTAGAAACTGTTTTTGAAAACTACTATATAAATCATGCTAAAGAGAGAATGGTAAAAGAGACAGAGTATGTTGCCGTATTAGCAGAAGAACAAGGTTTCGATGATGTTTTAAAAAATCCGTATGTATTTGAAAAGTTGGAAGAGAAAATACCAGCTTCTATTCTATTTGTGGATGAAAAAAATAAAGTTCAATATAGCAAAGGGCAACAATCTACTTTTAGCCAAGAGATGGTCAAAGAACTTTCCTCTGAAACAGCGAAGCAAAAAAATAAAGTGATTACGAAAGAAACGGATCAAAAGAATGAGTTTTATCATGTTGTATTCGTTCAGGATGTAGAAGGAAAACAAGGATATATTTTGGTGAAAAGTACAATTGATACTTTGAGGGATGTTCACCAGAAAACGTGGGGATTATTAATCATTGGATTTGTCATCGCTTGTCTCGTAGTTGTATTCTTGGGTATGAAAATTACAGGGCAATATATTAGACCAATTGAATCCGTTACGAAAGTTGCAATTGAATTAGCGAAGGGGAATTATAAAGCGCGTGCATACGAAAGTCATTCGGATGAAACAGGAATGCTGAGTAAAGCAATTAATATTTTAGCGCGTAATTTACAAGAGATGACGCTTGAGCAAGAAATGCAACAAGACCGCCTGCATACATTAATTGAAAATATGGGAAGTGGAATGATTCTAATCGATAGCCGCGGTTATATAAACCTTGTAAACCGTTCGTATAAGGAGACTTTCCACGTAACAGACGAAGAATATTTAGATCGTTTATACTACGAGTCGTTTCATCATACAGAAATTATAGAGCTAGTGGAAGAAATCTTTATGACAGAAGTGAAAGTGCGTAAACAAATGTTGTTACCACTTGGAATTGAGCGAAAGCATTTTGAAGTATATGGAGCGCCAATTATTGGGACGAACCATGAATGGAAAGGAATTGTTCTCGTATTCCATGACATTACTGAGTTGAAGAAATTAGAACAAATGAGAAAAGACTTCTTAGCGAATGTTTCTCATGAACTAAAAACACCGATTACTTCTATTAAAGGTTTTTCAGAAACACTCTTGGACGGAGCGATGGATAATAAAAAGTTCTGCGAACATTTCTTGCATATTATTTTAAAAGAAAGTGAGCGTATGCAAGGTTTAATTGAAGATTTATTAGATTTGTCAAAAATCGAGCAACAAGGGTTTAAATTAAATATGGGAACCGTTGATATGAAGGGGCTTCTTGAAGATATTCATATGGTGCTTAATAATAAGGCGGGCGAAAAAGAAATCTCTTTACAAGTGGATGTATTAAAACGTGTTTCTGTCATTGGAGATCCGAGTCGATTGAAACAAATCTTTATTAATTTAATTAATAATGCAATCGTATATACACCTGCTGGAGGCGTTGTTTCTGTAGAGTTAGCAGAAGATAAATATAATGCTTACATAAAAGTATCGGATACTGGAATTGGTATTAGTAAAGATGAAATTCCGCGTATTTTTGAACGCTTTTACCGAGTGGATAAAGCGAGAAGTAGAAATACTGGTGGTACAGGCCTTGGATTATCGATTGTAAAACATTTAGTTGAGGCGCATCACGGTACAATTACAGTGGATAGCGAAGTTGGAGAAGGGACAACATTTACGGTTGTTTTACCAAAATCAGCAACTGATAAATAGGATGATGGATGTTTACAATATATTAACAATGGCTTAATTAAATATTAATAAAGCTCTGTTAATATAATAGATGAAAACCCCTTCATCCAAGGAGTAATTTTGGACGAGAGTAGTTGTGCTATTCTCGTCACTTCCCTTTATGCCAATATAAGCCGATTTTATATATAGGAAAATAACCGTTATTTTTCTTCTCTCTATTAGTCATGTTAATATAGAGAGAGGAAAGGAACGGTTTTTTTCTGTGAAAAAAATCATTTCAAATTTGTATGGGGAGGTTTCTGATTTGGAAAAAAAGGTCGTACTAGTAGATGGTAATAATATCGCGTATCGTGCTTTCTTTGCACTACCGCTTTTAAATAACGACAAAGGTATACATACGAACGCAATTTACGGTTTTACAATGATGTTAATGAGAATATTAGAGGAAGAAAAGCCGACGCATATGTTAGTAGCATTTGATGCAGGCAAAACAACGTTCCGTCATAAAACGTATAGTGAGTATAAGGGCGGACGTCAAAAGACTCCACCTGAGTTATCAGAGCAGTTCCCGTTTATTCGTGAAATGCTTGATGCGTTCAATGTGCCACGTTATGAGCTGGCAAATTATGAAGCAGATGACATTATGGGAACGTTAGCGAAAGAAGCGAGTGAGCAAGGGGCAAGTGTAAAAGTTATTTCAGGAGATAAAGATTTACTTCAACTTGTTTCTGATAACACGCTTGTATGTATTCCTAGAAAAGGGATTACAGAAGTAGATGAATATACGACAGAAGCTTTATTTGAGAAATACAGCTTATCACCAAAGCAAATTATCGATATGAAAGGTTTAATGGGAGACCAATCAGATAATATCCCGGGTGTACCAGGAGTTGGTGAAAAAACTGCGATTAAATTGTTAACACAGTTTGGAACGGTTGAAGAGGTGTATGAAAATATAGATCAAGTAAGCGGGAAGAAATTAAAAGAAAAGCTGGAAGCAAATAAAGACCAAGCTCTTATGAGTAAAGATCTTGCAACTATTATTACAGATGCACCGATTACTGTGCATGTGGATGATATGGAGTATAAAGGCTATGAAGCAAGTGATGTCATTCCAATGTTCGAGAGTTTAGGATTTACATCTCTTTTAAATAAGTTAGGTGTTACGCCGGAGGAAACAGCTCCAGCTGAATTAGATGATATTACATTTGATATCGTGGAAGAAGTTACACAAGAAATGCTTCAGCAAGATAGTGCGCTTATTGTTGAAGTGCAAGAAGATAATTATCATAAAGCAGATATTCAAGGTTTTGGTATTCAAAATGAAAATGGTTGCTACTTTATTCAGACAGACATTGCCCTTAAGTCAGATGCTTTTAAAGAGTGGCTTGCAAATGGAGAAATGAGAAAGCATACATTTGATGCGAAGCGTGCGATCGTTGCGCTTAAATGGAATGGGATAGATATTCAAGGGATTGACTTTGATTTATTAATCGCTGCGTATTTACTTGATCCAGCTGATACGGACAAAGATTTCCGTACTGTAGCGAAAATGAAAGAAACGCATGCTGTGAAATCCGATGAAGAAGTTTACGGAAAAGGCGCGAAGCGTGCTGTTCCAGAGCTAGAAGTAGTAGCGGAGCATGTCGCTCGTAAAGTGCATGTATTATATGATGTAAAGCAAACATTCATTGAAGAGTTAGAAAAAAATGAGCAATATGAACTATTTACAGAGTTAGAATTGCCACTTGCACGTGTATTAGCTGATATGGAAGTAAAAGGTGTAAAAGTTGATACGGATCGTCTTCGTAATATGGGAGAAGAGCTTGCAGGTAGATTAAAGGAAATGGAACAGGAAATTTATAAGCTTGCGGGAACAGAATTTAATATTAATTCACCGAAGCAGCTTGGTGTTATTCTGTTTGAAAACTTAAACTTACCAGTTATTAAAAAGACGAAAACAGGCTATTCTACATCAGCTGATGTACTAGACAAGCTTATGGATCACCATGAAATCATTCCAAATATTTTACATTATCGTCAATTAGGAAAACTAAACTCAACTTATATTGAAGGTTTATTGAAAGTTGTACATGAAGATTCATGTAAAATCCATACTCGTTTCAATCAAGTATTAACGCAAACAGGCCGATTAAGCTCAACGGATCCGAACTTGCAAAATATCCCGATTCGATTAGAAGAAGGAAGAAAGATTCGTCAGGCATTCGTTCCATCAGAAGAAGGATGGATTATGTACGCAGCAGATTATTCGCAAATTGAACTTCGTGTATTAGCTCATATTGCAAATGATAAAGGGCTAGTTGAAGCGTTCCAACATGACATGGATATTCATACGAAAACAGCTATGGATGTATTTGGCGTTGAAAAAGATGAAGTAACTTCAAATATGAGACGACAAGCGAAAGCTGTTAACTTCGGAATTGTATATGGTATTAGTGATTATGGTCTTTCGCAAAACTTAGGAATTACAAGAAAAGCAGCAGCAGAATTTATTGAAAAGTATTTAGAAAGTTTCCCTGGTGTACAAGAATACATGGAGGACATCGTAAAAGATGCGAAACAAAAAGGATATGTGGCTACATTATTAAATCGTCGCCGTTACATTCCAGAAATTACGAGTCGTAATTTCAATCTACGTAGCTTTGCTGAACGTACAGCTATGAATACACCAATTCAAGGTACTGCAGCAGATATTATTAAAAAAGCGATGATTATTATGGCGGATCGTTTAGAAGAAGAAGGATTACAAGCGCGTCTTCTTCTGCAAGTACACGATGAATTAATATTTGAAGCACCAAAAGAAGAAATTGAAAAATTAGAGAAGCTTGTACCAGAAGTAATGGAACATGCAATTGAACTGGCAGTTCCGCTGAAAGTTGATTATTCTTACGGTCCAACTTGGTACGACGCAAAATAAGGAAGTGATGAAATGCCTGAATTACCAGAGGTTGAAAACGTCAGACGGACACTTGAAAATCTTGTAACAGGAAAAACAATTGCAGATGTCATTGTTACTTATCCCAAAATAGTAAAACGTCCGGATGATGCAGAAATCTTTAAAGAAATGCTAAAAGGCGAGACGATTGAAAATGTAAAGCGAAGAGGAAAGTTTTTGCTTTTATATGTAACGAATTATGTCATTGTTTCCCATTTGCGTATGGAAGGTAAGTTTTTACTACATCAAGAGGATGAGCCGATTGATAAACATACGCATGTCCGTTTCTTATTTACAGATGGAACTGAATTGCATTATAAAGATGTGAGAAAGTTTGGTACGATGCATCTCTTTAAGAAAGGTGAAGAATTGAATCAAATGCCTCTTGCTGATTTAGGACCAGAGCCATTTGATGCTGAATTGACACCGAAGTATTTACAAGAGAGATTGCAAAAGACAAATCGCAAAATAAAAGTCGTATTATTAGACCAACGCCTTTTAGTAGGGCTTGGAAATATATATGTAGATGAAGTTTTATTCCGTTCTCAAATTCATCCAGAACGAGAAGCGTCGTCTTTAACAGAAGAAGAAATCGAGAGAGTGTACGAAGCAATTGTTACAACGCTAGGCGAAGCAGTGAAGCGAGGCGGAAGTACAATTAGAACGTATATCAATTCGCAAGGACAAATTGGTTCATTCCAAGAACTTCTAAATGTATATGGGAAAAAGGGAGAACCATGTGTGACTTGCGGTACGATTTTAGAAAAAACAGTTGTTGGCGGGAGAGGAACGCATTACTGCCCAATTTGTCAGCCTAGAATATAGAAAAGAGATAACATCGGATAGGCATTTGTCATATACATACAGCAGAGCTATGTATAAGGGAGGAGCTTACCGATGTACCTTTATTTATCTCTTATTTTATTAGCTTTTACATTAAGCTTAGATAGCTGTAGTGTAGGGCTAACATATGGTTTAAGAAGCGTAAGAATTCCACTAAGATCAATTATAATTATCGGAATTTGTTCAGCGGCTGTTATGCTTGTTTCAATGGGAATTGGACATATGATCGCGAAAGTTTTTTCACCTGTTATCGCAACGCGTATCGGTGGGCTTGTTCTTATTGGAATAGGGATTTGGGTATTATACCAATTTTTTCGGAGTGATAAAAAAGAAGAACCGAAGCAAGAGGAGAAGGTCTGGAAATTAGAGATTGCTTCACTAGGACTAGTGATTCAAATTTTACGGAAACCGACTGTTGCAGATTTTGATAAATCGGGTACTATTTCTGCAGGAGAAGCATTACTTCTCGGTATAGCTCTTTCTGTAGATTCGTTTGGTGCTGGAATTGGTGCATCTTTATTAGGTTATGCACCTGCTATGATGGCGATATTAGTCGCAGTAATGAGTTCTTTATTTTTATTTATTGGAATGAAGCTTGGTACGGTTTTATCGAATATGAAATGGTTGCAAAAATTTACATTCCTGCCTGGGGTATTACTCATCATTATTGGAATTTGGAAAATGTAAGTATGGGCGTGGAACATTAGTTTCGCGCCTTTTATTATGAGGAGGATTATTATGACAGTAGTAATTGGATTAACGGGAGGCATTGCAAGCGGAAAAAGTACGGTATCAGAAATGTTTCGTGAGCTAAGTATACCAGTTATTGATGCAGATGTTATTGCAAGAGAAGTTGTAGAACAAGGAAAACCAGCATATAACAAAATTGTAGAGGCATTTGGAACGGAAGTGTTACAACAAGATGGGGAACTGGATCGTCCAAAATTGGGAAGCATCGTTTTCTATAATGAAGAAAAACGATTGCAGTTAAATAAAATTGTGCATCCTGCAGTACGTGAAGAAATGAATACACAAAAAGAAATGTACATAAAAAAAGGTGTGCAAGCGGTTGTGTTAGATATCCCGCTATTGTTTGAAAGTAAATTAACAAGTCTTGTGGATCGTGTTTTAGTTGTAGCAGTTACGCCGAATACACAATTAAATCGCTTAATGAAACGAAATAACTTTTCAGAGAAAGAAGCAACGGCTCGTATTCGATCTCAGATGCCATTAGAAGAAAAAGTGAAAAATGCAGATGAAGTGATAAATAATGATGGCACAATTATGGGAACGAAAACACAATTACAGGTAATTTTAAAGAAATGGAACATTATTGACTAAAAAATTGTGAAATTAGTGAAAATGCTTAGTGACATATCTCCTTTTTGTGTTATACTATTATTGGGATTGGAGATAAATAGTATAACGCATTCAAGGGGGATAACATATTATGACTCGTGTGGCAATTAATGGATTTGGACGTATTGGGAGAATGGTATTTCGTCAGGCAATAAAAGAAAGCGCATTCGAAATTGTAGCAATCAATGCAAGCTATCCATCTGAAACGTTAGCACATTTAATTAAATATGATACAGTTCACGGCAAGTTTGACGGAACAGTAGAAGCATTTGAAGATCACTTATTAGTTGATGGGAAAATGATTCGCCTTTTAAACAACCGCGATCCAAAGGAATTGCCTTGGACAGATCTAGGTGTTGAAGTCGTAATTGAAGCAACTGGTAAATTTAATTCAAAAGAAAAAGCAATTCTTCACGTTGAAGCTGGAGCGAAAAAAGTTATTTTAACAGCGCCTGGTAAAAATGAAGATGTAACAATTGTAGTTGGTGTGAACGAAGACCAATTAGATATTACAAAACATACTGTTATTTCAAATGCATCTTGTACAACAAACTGTTTAGCACCTGTTGTGAAGGTGTTAGATGAGCAGTTCGGAATTGAAAACGGTTTAATGACAACTGTTCACGCTTATACAAATGACCAAAAAAATATTGATAACCCACATAAAGATTTAAGAAGAGCACGTGCTTGCGGACAATCAATTATTCCGACAACTACAGGTGCTGCGAAAGCGCTAGCAAAAGTTCTTCCGCATTTAAACGGAAAACTTCACGGTATGGCACTTCGTGTACCGACGCCAAACGTGTCTCTTGTTGACTTAGTAGTAGATGTAAAACGTGATGTGACAGTTGAAGCTATTAATGATGCATTCAAAACTGTTGCCAACGGTGCGTTAAAAGGCATCGTAGAGTTCAGTGAAGAGCCATTAGTATCTATCGACTTTAATACAAATACACACTCAGCTATTATCGATGGTTTATCTACAATGGTAATGGGTGAGCGTAAAGTGAAAGTACTTGCTTGGTATGATAACGAGTGGGGCTACTCTCGTCGTGTTGTAGACCTTGTAACGTTAGTTGTTGACGAATTAGCGAAACAAAAAAACGTGCAACATATTTAAGTGAATAAGGGAGAGGGCAGGTGAATATTTGCCCTCTTTTTTTAATTTTTTCTGAAAAGGAAAAAAATTATACGAGTATATTTTAAAAAGTGGACATACCACAAAGCGTTGGGATTACTGCATTCGTGAATCATTTCTTTTTTTTAGGGAAAAGTAAAGAGGAAAATATGACAGAAAATCGAAAAAACTGTTGTTGCAAAATGAAAATAAACAAAGTATACTAACACTCGTAAACTTAAGAGCTGAGGTACGTAGTCACTACTTAAAGGGTTAGGACCTCTCTGGACTAACTTTCCCCCGTGGTAGTGGAGCAAGCCAAATTGCAAATTAGTTTTCAATTCGAACAGTTAGAATAAATTTACAAGGGGGAACTGTAGAATGGATACTATGGATACGATGGGTCGTCACGTGATCGCTGAACTTTGGGATTGCGATTTCGACAAGCTTAATGACATGCCGTATATTGAACAATTATTTGTGGATGCAGCACTAAGAGCTGGTGCTGAAGTACGTGAGGTTGCTTTTCATAAATTTGCACCACAAGGTGTAAGTGGAGTAGTAATTATCTCGGAATCACATTTAACAATTCATAGCTTTCCGGAGCACGGTTACGCAAGTATTGATGTTTATACTTGTGGGGATCGTATTGATCCAAATGTTGCTGCAGAATATATTGCAGAAGGTTTAAACGCGAAAACGCGTGAGAGCATCGAGCTTCCTCGAGGCACTGGTAGCTTCGAAATTAAGCAGAGAGAAACAAAAGCTCTTTAAAAAAGAACATAATTGATTTAAAATGTAAAGAGGTGTATAATGCACCTCTTTTTTAGTTTATAAAAAAGGAAAACATAACGTACTTGTTAGTTGGATAAATTGAACTTTTACAAATAAGTTAGTGTCGCATCTACCATCTCATTTTGTTGAAAAACTTGATGATGAAATAATGCGTTGAAACTTAAAGTGGTAAGAGCGTTAGAATGAGTTATATAATATTGTATATATATTTTTAGGTGAAGTGAGTAGAGAGAAAATAAAGATTATAGTGTAAAGGAGTGAATATATTGCGTTGTCCATCCTGTTCTCATAATGGCACAAGAGTGTTAGATTCGCGTCCGGTAGACGAGGGGCGCTCTATTCGAAGAAGGAGAGAGTGTGAAAGTTGTTTAAGTCGCTTTACGACATTTGAAAGAGTAGAAGAGTCGCCTCTTATCGTTGTTAAAAAAGAAGGTACACGGGAAGAATTTAATAAAGAAAAGATTTTACGTGGTTTAATTAAAGCGTGTGAAAAAAGACCGGTATCTTTAAGACAATTAGAGGAAGTAACACAAAGTGTGGAGCGTGAACTTCGTAATTTAGGTATTTCAGAAGTGAAAAGTGATATGATTGGTGAAATAGTTATGGAAGAGCTTCGTGATATCGATGATGTTGCTTACGTGCGTTTTGCTTCTGTATATCGTCAATTTAAAGATTTAAATGTATTTATTGAAGAATTAAAAGATATACTGCAAAAAGAAAGAGAATAGAAGCCCAATTCCGTTCTCTTTACATACTGTAAGTAATGAGATAAGAGAGCTAGAAGCGTAAGCTAATAGCTCTTTTTCGCTAATAAAATATATAATGAAGATAGAATGAATTTAAGGATAGATTGAATGAGAGAAAGGAAAAGCAAGAATGGAAAAACAGTCATGGATGGAGCTATTGCCGATTGATCGTTACAAAGTAAGTGCGAAAGGGCTACTACATAATTACGACCGAAAAGTGTTAACAATGTTGTATCAGCCGTTAATAGGTAGTAGAGCTTTTAGTTTATACATGACGCTATGGGGAGAGTTAGAGCAGGATCGTGTATTTGGAAAAGAGAATACACATCATTCCCTTATGGTGACTATGCAAATGCAACTTCCTGAAATATATGAGGAGCGAGTGAAGTTAGAGGCGATTGGGCTTTTAAAGGTATATATTAAGAAAGAAAAAGATATTCGAATGTTTATATACGAGTTGCAACCGCCTTTATCTCCGAAGCAGTTTTTTGATGATATTGTTTTAAGTATCTTTTTATACAATCGATTGAGTCGGACAAAATATAATCAAGTAAAGCAATATTTCTTAGAAGAAGAATTTGATTTTGCTTCTTATGAAAATGTTACGCGCTCTTTCAATGATGTGTTTGGATCGTTTAATCCAGGGCAGCTTGAGCATGCGCAAGAAGACCTTCGTATTCCAAAAACGACAACTATGCCAAGTAATGAGAAGGGAGACGCTCCAGAAGTTTGGAATGATTTCTTTGATTTCTCCTTATTTGTAGACGGCTTGTCTGCTCTTGTTCCTAAAAAGGCGATTACAGATCAAGTGCGAGAATGTGTCATTACACTTGCTTACGTGTATGGTGTAGATGTGTTATCGATGCAAAATATCGTTCTTGGTGCGGTGACAGAGATGCAGACCATTGATATTGAAAGGCTTAGAAAAGGAGCGCGTGATTGGTATCAGTTCGAAAACGGTCAAGCGTTACCTGTATTAAGTGAAAGAGTACAGCCTCACGCTGCACGTATGATGAAAGAGAAAGAGCCTTCTACACAAGAAGAGATGTTAATCAAACAGTTAGAGGAAATCTCACCAAAACAACTATTGAAAGAAATCTCTGGTGGTGCAGAGGCCACGAAGGCTGACTTGCAAATCGTTGAAGATGTAATGATGAACCAAAAGTTAACGCCAGGTGTTGTGAATGTACTTATTTATTACGTTATGCTACGCTCAGATATGAAGCTTGCGAAAACGTATGTGGAGAAGATTGCTGGTCATTGGGCGCGTAAAAAGGTTGGCACAGTAGCTGAAGCGATGGCACTGGCGAAAGAGGAAAACCGTCAATATCAAGAGTGGGCTGAGACGAAGAAAAAAGGCCGTACGTCGAAGAAAACGGTACGAAAAGAAATGGTACCAGATTGGCTGAAAGAAGAGCCGAAAGAACAAGAGAAAGAAACTGTGAAAAAAGATGTAAGTGTTGAAAAAGGTGCAAGTACGTTAGAAGATGAACGAAAACGACTAGAAGAAGTGTTGAAAAAATATAAGCGTGATTAATAGAAGAGAATGAACGCTCTTTGAGGTGAGAAAATGGAGCATATTCAAAATTCATTTGCAAAGTTAATGGAAAATAAAAATTTTAAAAATAGATATGAAGTATTAAAGGCGGAAGTAATGGCACATCCGCGTGTGAAAGCATTTATAGATGAACATCAAGGTGAAGTAACAACTTCTATGATTGAGCGTAGTCTTGTGAAATTATACGAATATATTGGACAAAGTGTAGGTTGCGCGGATTGTCCGGATTTAGGTTCGTGTAAAAACATGCTGCAAGGATATGAGCCAAAGCTTGTTATTCAAGGTAAGATGATTGATATTCAATATGATCGCTGCATTAGAAAAGTAGCGTATGACGAGAGGAAAAAATACGAAAAACTCGTTCAAAGTGTATATATGCCAAATGATATTTTACAGGCAACGATGGAGAATTTAGATCCTTCTGATTTAGATGCACGTATCCATGCAATCGGAGCGGCGAATGAATTTTTAAGTACATATGAACCAGGTAAAAAAGTACAAGGTTTATATTTGTACGGTAAATTTGGTGTAGGAAAAACGTATTTATTAGGAGCAATCGCGAATGAACTTGCTCGAAAGAAAATAAGCTCGATGCTTGTATACTTCCCAGAATTTTTACGTGAAATTAAAAGTTCGATTCAAGATAATTCGATTGGGGAAAAAATTGATGCCGTTAAACGTGTACAAGTGCTAATGTTAGATGATATTGGAGCGGAAGCGATGTCAAGCTTTGTACGTGACGACGTGCTCGGCGCAATCTTACAATTCCGTATGCTAGAAAACTTGCCAACGTTCTTTACGTCTAACTTTGATTTCAAGGAGCTGGAACATCATTTAACGTATACACAACGTGGTGAAGCGGAAGAAATGAAAGCAGCTCGTATTATGGAACGGATTAAATATTTAGCGAAACCAATTTCAATTGGCGGGAAAAACCGTCGTCATAAGTAAAGAGTAAGCTGAAAAGCTTGCTCTTTTTTCGTTTTGAACGCGTTTTACACTAGCTGAATTGTAAAATGAAAAGTTCTTATAGAAAATTCATTGTAGCTTGTATCATTTTTTTCTCCCTCCCTTAATATATATAAAATTAGCAGGCCATATCGAGTGGATCTTCTAACGATAGGAAATGAAATTCTACTAAGAGTGAACTTCACGCGGAACGGACTCTTATAGGATTTGTAACGTATAGATACAATCCTTTAGAGCGGGGATAAAAGGGGGGACAAAAGTGATTGAAATTTGCTTCGAAGAAAAAAATGATGCTATGCACGTATATAAACAACTACTGAAAAGAGCGGAAATGTTATATAAGGAAACGAGTGTGTACTTGCAGGAACAGAAAGTTGTGATTCACATACCAGTGCGTGAATCGAATTATATTGAAAAGATTTTATTACCAGTAATGGTGTATTTCATTGTGAATGTGAAACAAAATGAGTGGATAGATACAATCTTAAAAGAAAAGTTTTTTTATGAAGAACAAGAAGAGTGTCATCAAATATTGCATATGGCACAGGAGATTTTAAAGGGAAGAAGAAAAGGTGTAGCGCAGGATTTAACACGCAATGCATTTGAATCATACATTAAGTCTTCTTTAAATAATTGGATTTGTGATCCGCTCTCATTCTCGTTTACATCATATGTTCGTTTTCGTCTTCGTACATATAGGGAAATGGTAGCTAAGCTTGCGGAAGTGGCGATTGATGAGTATAAGATGGAACAAGAGTATCAAATGTTCATTGAGACGCTTCGGCAACAAGTGAGTAGTCGGAAATCACGTTTGTCCTGTGTGCACCTTATTTTTGATGAAAGCTTTATTTTTTATGATGATAAAGGTAGACGTTTAAAACAGGAGAGATTGGTCCAATATATAGATGAAGAATTATTAAAGCAAAAGGATGTATATATTGATACGAAAATAATTGCACCACTTCTTTCTATTTCGCCGAAAAAAATTTATTTATATACGAAAGAACAAGATCACAATATGATTATTACGTTGCGAAACGTATTTCAAGAACGAGTACAATTACATGGATTACATGAGTTTGAGCGCAATGTGAAAAATTTAAAAAATAAAGGTAACGCCCTTGATTTTCTAAGTTTTTGAGCATATAATTACCTACATAAATGAAATATATCGAAATGTCATGATGAGGACATGAGTAGTTTTCTACGATTTTCAGAGAGGGAAGCCTTAGGGTGTGAGCTTCCTAGTACGGGATTATTACTTACCACCTCTAAACTTTAGCAGTGAACGATTTTTCTAGTAATTGCTAACGGACAACACCGTTATGTTGAACTTGAGCAATTAACAATTATGTTAATTGGAACAAGGGTGGAACCACGAATTCAACACTCGTCCCTTTTTACGGGATGAGTGTTTTTTATTTTGAAAAAAAGAGGAGTGACCAGTGATGGCAGATGTAGTTAAAATTACTTTCCCTGATGGAGC
This sequence comes from Bacillus luti, assembly GCF_001884105.1. Classification (GTDB taxonomy): domain Bacteria; phylum Bacillota; class Bacilli; order Bacillales; family Bacillaceae_G; genus Bacillus_A; species Bacillus_A luti. The sequence continues at coordinate 14,676 of NZ_MACI01000022.1, forward strand.
TGTGAAGGAGTTTCCTAAAGGCGTAACAACTGAAGAAATCGCAGCTTCTATTAGCCCAGGCTTAAAGAAAAAAGCTGTGGCTGGAAAATTAAATGATGAGATGATCGATCTTGTTACACCAATCGAAGAAGATGGTGCAGTTTCTATCATTACATTAGATTCTGAAGATGGCTTATATATTTTACGCCACTCAACAGCTCACCTTTTAGCACAAGCGTTAAAACGTTTATATAAAGATGTTAAGGTTGAGCTTGGTATTGGTCCAGTAATTGAAAATGGCTTCTACTACGATATTGATATGGAAGAAGCAATTACAGTTGAAGACTTCAAGAAAATCGAAAAAGAAATGCAAAAAATCGTGAACGAGAACTTAGAAATCGTTCGTCATGAAGTACCACGTGCAGAAGCAATTCGTCGTTTTGAAGAAATCGGCGATGAGTTAAAATTAGATTTAATTAACGATCTTCCAGAAGATGCAGTTATTTCAATCTATGAGCAAGGCGAATTCTTCGACCTTTGTCGTGGTGTTCACCTTCCATCTACAGGGAAAATTAAAGTGTTTAAATTATTAAGCGTAGCGGGTGCTTACTGGCGCGGCGATAGCAATAATAAAATGTTACAACGTATTTACGGTACTGCATTCGTTAAGAAAGCAGAATTAGATGAGCACTTACGTATGCTTGAAGAAGCAAAAGAGCGCGACCATCGTAAATTAGGTAAAGAACTAAAATTGTTTACTAATAGCCAAAAAGTAGGACAAGGTTTACCACTTTGGTTACCAAAAGGTGCAACAATCCGCCGTATTATCGAGCGTTACATCGTTGATAAAGAAGCGAGCTTAGGCTATGATCACGTATACACTCCAGTACTAGGAAGCAGAGAGCTTTATGAAACTTCTGGTCACTGGAACCACTACCGTGATGGTATGTTCCCATCAATGGAAATGGATAATGAAGAGTTAGTTCTTCGTCCAATGAACTGCCCTCACCACATGATGGTTTATAAAAACGATATTCACAGTTACCGTGAACTACCAATCCGTATTGCGGAACTTGGAACAATGCACCGTTATGAAATGTCAGGTGCGTTATCTGGATTACAACGTGTACGCGGGATGACTTTAAACGACGCGCACATTTTCGTTCGTCCAGATCAAATTAAAGAAGAATTGAAACGCGTTGTAAACTTAACTCTAGAAGTGTACAAAGATTTCGGTTTAGAGAACTATTCATTCCGTCTATCTTATCGCGACCCAGCAGATACTAAAAAGTACTATGCTGATGATGAGATGTGGGAAAAAGCACAAGGTATGTTAAAAGAAGCTATGGATGAAATGGGTCTTGATTACTACGAAGCAGAAGGTGAAGCTGCATTCTACGGTCCAAAACTTGACGTTCAAGTTCGTACTGCTCTTGGAAAAGACGAAACACTTTCAACTGTACAATTAGACTTCTTACTTCCAGAACGCTTTGAATTAGCTTACGTTGGTGAAGACGGTAAACAACATCGTCCAGTTGTAATTCACCGCGGTGTTGTATCAACTATGGAACGCTTCGTAGCCTTCTTAATTGAAGAATACAAAGGTGCATTCCCAACTTGGTTAGCTCCAGTTCAAGCACAAGTAATTCCAGTTTCTCCGCAAGTACATTTAGACTATGCGAAGAAAGTACAAGACGAATTACGCCGTGCTGGTATCCGTGTTGAATTAGATACTCGTGAAGAGAAAATTGGTTACAAAATCCGTGAAGCACAAATGCAAAAAATTCCGTACATGCTTGTAGTAGGTGACAATGAAGTAACTGAAAATGGCGTAAACGTACGTAAATATGGTGAACAAAAATCAGAAACAATCGCATTAGAGGCTTTTGTTGACATGATTAAAGTAGAAGGCAAACGATAAGAAAGAGCCGCGGTATACCGCGGCTTTTCTATGTAATATAAGTGAGAGAAATTAGAAAAAATAACCATATGATACTTATCATAAAAAAGTATTGCAAGTATGGTAGTTGTTTGTTACAATATTTCTTGTTGTTAGTAAAACACATCGCGTCTTCTTGACAGACGTCATGTCCTATGATAAACTCATCAAGGATAATAGAATATTGTTTTGTGGAACAAGTAGAAGCACCCGCTTCTCACCTGATGGACGCATTAGCAGTTTACAGGTAAATGTATTTCTTACTTAAGATTTTACAAGTGTGGGTGTCGTATGCCCGCACTTTTTTTGTCGGGTTCTATGACTACAAAATATGTTCTGAGAAAACCTTGGAGGTGGCTTACTATTAGCAAGGATATGATGATTAACGAGCAAATTCGTGCACGTGAAGTACGTTTAGTTGGCGCAAATGGCGATCAACTTGGAATCAAGTCTCGTAATGACGCTTTAGACTTAGCTGCAAATCTTAATCTTGATTTAGTATTAGTTGCTCCAAATGCGAAACCGCCAGTATGCCGCATTATGGACTACGGTAAATTCCGCTTTGAGCAACAGAAGAAAGAAAAAGAACAGCGCAAAAATCAAAAAGTAATTAGCATGAAAGAAGTTCGTTTAAGTCCAACAATTGATGAACATGACTTTAACACAAAACTTCGTAATGCTATCAAGTTTTTAGAGAAAGGCGACAAGGTTAAAGCGTCAATTCGCTTTAAAGGACGTGCCATTACTCATAAAGAAATCGGTCAACGTGTTTTAGATCGCTTCTCAGAAGCTTGTGCTGAAGTTAGTACAATCGAATCTAAGCCTAAAATGGAAGGACGCAGTATGTTCTTAGTTTTAGCACCGAAAAACGATAAGTAATAGATAGAGGAGGAAATACCTATGCCTAAACAAAAAACTCATCGCGGCGCTGCAAAGCGTTTCAAAAAGACTGGATCAGGTAAACTGAAACGTTCTCACGCTTACACAAGCCATTTATTCGCTAACAAATCTACAAAAGCTAAACGTAAACTACGTAAAGCTGGTGTAGTAAGCGCTGGTGACTTCAAACGCATTCGTCAAATGCTTGACAACTTAAAATAAGTTCGGCTGATATATAGAACAATTAGGAGGTAATATTATGCCAAGAGTAAAAGGTGGTACAGTTACTCGTCAACGTCGTAAAAAAGTAATTAAATTAGCAAAAGGTTACTACGGTTCAAAAAATACATTATTCAAGGTTGCTAACCAACAGGTTATGAAATCTCTAATGTATGCATTCCGTGACCGCCGTCAAAAGAAACGTGACTTCCGTAAATTATGGATTACACGTATCAACGCAGCAGCTCGTATGAATGGTCTTTCTTACAGCCGCTTAATGCACGGTCTTAAAAATGCTGGCATCGAAGTTAACCGTAAGATGCTTGCTGACTTAGCTGTTCATGACGAAAAAGCTTTCGCTGAATTAGCAACAGTTGCAAAAAACAACATTAACTAATTAATTAGTTGAAACCTTAGAAGATTTTTCTTCTAAGGTTTTTTGTTTGTATTCAAAGTGAAGTATGTCGTTATCGATATGACAAAATCAATATAAAAGCTATAGCAATATAGAAGAATATACATATAAAGCCAGGAGAATCCTCCTGGCTTTTTTCAATTATACTCCTTTGGAAAGAAGAGTATCTTTCCTACCTGAAACGACACTGCTATAATGGAAAGATGATATGGAACTTTCATCAGATAAAATAATATTTTTATTAGTGGGCAATCCCTGGATAAGTATTAACTATCACCAATCGGAGTGAATAATCTAATAGTGATGATTGAAACGTATTTGTAAATTAAGGACAAGCTATTTTGTAAAGAGATAAATGGCTGACTTATTAATAAAAAATGAAAAATAATAATGAACTTTGAGATGAAACAACATTGTTGCGTAAAATGCGATGTTGGAGGAGGACAATAGAATGGACTTACTACAACTATTTAAATTACAAAAAGAACTAGATGACCGTATTGCGAAAGAACATGACTTACAACCGAAAAAGTTGTTAAAAGAAAAAATGTTAGCTCTTCTTGTAGAAATTGGAGAACTTGCAAATGAAACACGTTGTTTTAAATATTGGAGCAATAAACCGGCTTCAGAACGTGAAGTAATATTAGAAGAGTACGTAGATGGTTTGCATTTTATTTTATCAATCGGAATTGATTTAGGTATTGATAAAAACTTCCTATTCTATAAGTGTGCACAAACGAATAAAACACAAGTAGAAATTTTCTTAGACACATATGCGAAAGTGATTCGTTTTACAGATCAACCATCTATTACGAACTATATTGAATTATTTACAAGCTATCTTCGACTTGGACAAGCGCTTGAGTTCGAACAAGAAGAGATTGAAAAAGCGTATTTAGACAAAAATGAAGTAAATCATCAGCGTCAAACACAAGGATACTAATTTAATTTTTGAATATTTCAATTTAATTATTGTATAATGAAGTGACTGAAGAAAAAGGAGGGTGTTGGCAATGACAAAATTAGACTCGACATTGACAATGCTAAAAGAATTAACAGATGCACGTGGTATTGCGGGTAACGAGCGTGAACCACGTGAAGTAATGAAGAAATATATCGAGCCGTTTGCGGACGAACTTTCTACTGATAATTTAGGAAGTTTAGTTGCGAAAAAAGTAGGGGAAGAAAACGGCCCGAAAATTATGGTTGCAGGTCATTTAGATGAAGTTGGCTTTATGATTACGCAAATTGATGACAAAGGTTTCCTTCGTTTTCAAACGGTTGGTGGCTGGTGGTCACAAGTTATGCTTGCACAGCGCGTAACAATTGTAACGCGTAAAGGAGACGTAACAGGTGTAATTGGTTCAAAACCACCGCACATTTTACCTCCAGAAGCACGTAAAAAGCCAGTTGACATTAAAGACATGTTCATCGATATTGGTGCTTCTAGCCAAGAAGAAGCGATGGAGTGGGGCGTACGACCTGGAGATCAAGTTGTACCTTACTTTGAATTCCAAGTGATGAAGAATGAAAAAATGTTGCTTGCAAAAGCATGGGATAACCGAATTGGTTGTGCAATTGCAATTGACGTATTAAAGCAATTAAAAGATGAAAAGCATCCGAACGTTGTATATGGCGTAGGGACTGTACAAGAAGAAGTCGGTCTTCGTGGTGCGAAAACATCTGCAAACTATATTAAACCAGATATCGCATTCGCAGTAGATGTTGGTATCGCTGGGGATACACCTGGTGTAACGGCAAAAGAAGCGCAAAGTAAAATGGGCGATGGACCACAGATTATTTTATATGACGCTTCTGTTATTGGACATACAGGTTTACGTGACTTTGTAGTGGATGTTGCTGATGAATTACAAATTCCGTACCAATATGATTCAGTAGCGGGCGGGGGAACAGATGCTGGTGCAATTCATATTGCTGTAAATGGTATTCCTTCTATGGCAATTACGATTGCAACGCGATACATTCATTCTCATGCGGCAATGTTACACCGTGATGACTATGAAAATGCAGTGAAGTTAATTGTGGAAGTTATTAAACGTCTTGATAAAGAGGCTGTACATAACATTACATTTAATTAATAGAAAAAAGCGAAGGAACCTCTCCTTCGCTTTTTTATGTTTTTAAAAAGGTCTTTCTAATCCAGCTGCAGTATGAGCTCCTAAAATGATTAAACGAGTTAATTGCATGGCCATGAAATGCGGAGTATATATCATGCCCCTTTTTAACCAAGACATAATCATTCCAATATGAGCACCTGTCACATAGCTAATAAGAATGTCACGGGGAACCATAAGTTCTGTATCATTCGGCTGTGAAATAGACAAGCTCAATGTTAAATGTGTTTGGATTGTTTTCATCATTTTATAAGAGAAGTTTCCAGCTGCCTTATCACCAAGCATAACGTTATAGAAGTTCACATTTTCTGCAATATGTTCGAATAAAGCTAAAAAGGTTGGATTTGGTGAATCAAATGTAAGTTGAAATTCTTCTTTATTTTTATTTTTCGGTTTAATTACTTCCGTTAATTTCTCTAACATTTCTTCAATACTTTTTTCTAATAGGTCATATTTATCGTGGTAATGGCTATAAAACGTGGCGCGATTTACAGGAGCACGTTCTGCAATATGTTGGACCGTTACATTTTCAAATCCTTTTTCGCCTACTAAAGCGACAAAAGCATCCTGTATGAGTTGTCTCGTCCGCTTTACACGTGGATCATTTGTATTTTTAATAGACATTGTTACTTCTCCTCGTTTATTTTTTTACACTTAAACAACATAATGGTATTATATTGTTGTTTAAGCGACATTTCATACTGAAATTGTCGGTTGTAGATTCAAAATAATTATTTATAATTATAAACGATAGTCCTTCAGAAATCAGCACCGCTCACAGGTAGACATATTTTAGTTTACGCTGTAAATGGTGTGATTTTTTTGTTTAAAAGTTAATATAATTAACAATTAAACAGTCTAAACAATAAGGACGTAAATAGTTTAGAAAAAAATTATATGCGATATAAGGAGAGGAATGCAATGAATCAGTTTCGAAGAATGGTGATTATCAACATTATCACATTAATTGTACTAGTTGGCGGCGGCATTGGCGGTTATTACTATTACAATCAAGCGGAAAATTACTTGAAAACAGAAAATGCAAAAATTGATGGAAAGGTAATTCCGATTGCATCACCAGTAGCAGGTAAACTAACTGACTGGAAAGCTGAAGTAGGAAAGAACTACAATGAGAATGATAAATTAGGTGCTGTCACTGTAGCAGCGGCTAATGGAGAACAAACAGTAGATGTAACAATTCCGCAAAATGCAACAGTTGTACAATCAAACGCGACGACAAATGCTTTCGTTGGAGCGGGTAGCCCAATTGCTTATGCATTTGATATGAATAACCTATGGGTAACAGCAAACATTGAAGAAACAGATGTTGACGATGTACAAAAAGGGCAAGATGTAGATGTGTATGTAGATGCATATCCAGATACAACATTATCAGGAAAAGTAGAGCAAGTTGGATTAACAACAGCGAATACATTCTCTATGCTACCATCAAGCAACGCAACAGCGAACTATACGAAAGTAACACAAGTAGTACCAGTTAAAATTTCTTTAGATCATAGCAAATCAGTAAATATTGTTCCTGGCATGAATGTGACAGTTCGTATTCATAAGTAAGGGGGAGATGAGATGTCCTCAATCGTAATTGCAGGATATGCACTATTTTGTATAATCGTCTTCTTCCTTGTAAATCGTCTTTTACGAAAGAAAAAAACGAACGCGGGAGAAGAACAAGTCCCAGCCGTAAGTAAAATAGAAGTAAGTAAGGTAGAAACAGAAGAGAAAGAATTTGAAAACAAGCAAGAACCGGAAATTTCTAATGTAGTTGAGTTAGAAACAGGAAAGCAAGAAGAAGTGCAGCAAGAAAAAGAAGTGCCGAAAAAACAAATGTCTATGCCTGTGGAAAATGTAAATGTAAAAGCAGTTGTAGCTGTATTAATTCTCGGTATGTTCGTTTCCATTTTAAACCAAACAATCATTAACGTTGCATTGCCTCCGTTAATGAATGAATTTAACGTATCAACTTCAACAGCACAATGGTTAATTACAGGCTTTATGCTTGTAAACGGAATTTTAGTGCCGATTAGCGCCTTTTTAGTTTCACGATTTACGTATCGTAAATTATTCGTAGCGGCAATGTTATTCTTCACGGTAGGATCTATCATTTGTGCTATATCAGGTAACTTTACAATGATGATGACGGGCCGCGTTATTCAAGCGGTTGGTGCAGGTATTTTAATGCCAGTTGGTATGAATATCTTCATGACATTATTCCCTCCTCATAAGCGCGGAGCAGCTATGGGATTACTAGGGGTAGCAATGATTTTAGCGCCAGCTATCGGACCAACTGTAACAGGTTGGGTGATTGAAAACTATAGCTGGAACTTGATGTTCTACGGGATGTTTGTAATTGGTTTAATTATTACGTTTCTAGCTTTAAAATTCTTTACACTAGCTCAGCCAGTATCTAAAACGAAATTAGATGTATTTGGTGTTGTTAGTTCAAGTATTGGACTAGGAAGCTTATTGTACGGATTTAGTGAAGCAGGAAATAATAGTTGGACTAGTGCAGAAGTCATTATTTCACTTGTTATTGGGGTAATTGGTTTAGCGTTATTTATTTGGAGAGAGCTAACAACGGACAATAAAATGCTTGATTTACAAGTGTTTAAATATCCAGTATTTACGTTTACTTTAGTAATTAATGCAATTGTAACGATGGCATTATTCGGGGGTATGTTATTGCTTCCGGTATATCTGCAAAACATTCGCGGTTTCACACCGATAGAATCAGGTTTATTATTACTTCCAGGATCATTAATTATGGGGATCATGGGGCCTATTGCAGGTAAACTATTTGATAAGTATGGTATTCGTCCGTTAGCAATTGTCGGATTAGCCATTACGACGTTTGCGACATATGAATTTACAACGTTATCGATGGATACACCGTATAGCGTTATTATGACGGATTATATTATACGCTCAATTGGTATGTCATTCATTATGATGCCAATTATGACAGCTGGTATGAACGCATTGCCGATGAAATTAATTTCTCACGGTACAGCAACGCAAAATACGTCAAGACAAGTAGCTGGTTCAATTGGAACAGCGATATTAATCACGCTTATGACGCAACAAACGACTGCTCACGTAGCAGATTACGGCAATATGTTAACAACGTCCAACCCAATATTAGTTGATAAAGTACACGGTATGGGCCAAAGTTTAGCGGCCTTAGCTGGATCAGCTCAAGCAGGAGATGCGATGAGCACGCAACTATTATATGGACAAATTTCAAAGCTATCTGCAATTAACGGTATTAACGATGCCTTCTTAATTGCAACGATACTCGCAGGTATTGCTTGGGTGTTATCGTTCTTCTTACCATCAGGCAATAAACCAAATAGAAAAGCAGGGAATTAATTCCCTGCTTTTTTGTCTTTTTATAAAAGGAATTCAACTAAATATAGAATGAATCTCCTGCAGACATGAGTCCCCAAAAAATAACCCCTAATATTCCTGCAATAAAAATAATGAATCCCATATTACGTATACTTTTAATTTTTGCTTTTAACCCAATGAATCCCGCTAATAATCCAGTCAAAGAAAATAGGATCCAGTATAGAGAAGTTGGAATAGGAAGGATTGTATCACCATTAATCCCCATGCCCCAAAAAACATAAGGTAGCACGACGAAGGATAGACTGAGTAACCCCATTAAACTAACAAGTAATTTGCGATGTTTAATTCCTGCAATAATTAAAAAAATCCCGCCAAAAAGTCCACATAAAGTAAGGAGTGGTACATAGAAAATCCAAAGTAAGCTCAAAACGTGCATATATAATCTCCCTCTAGTTAATGAGTTATATTTTACTACGAGAGGATTATTTTGGATATCATTAATAAATATATATAATTTGATAAAAATGAGTAGTGACGATACGAACTATCGAAAAGTGTTAACAGAAGAATTTGAAGTTGTTATAAAAGAGTGAAAGAGGTATCGTGATGATACCTCTTTTTTACGTTGAAAAGGCGATTATATTAGTCAAAATATGTAATAGTATAGCTGGAATAATAGATTTAGTTTGTTTGTACAATAAACAAGCAAATATTCCCGTCATAAATGCGCTAACCATAATTCCCACAGAATACGTATGAGCAATACCGAAAATTAAACTTGAGAGAATTACAGCTGACCAAAAGGTAAACTTCTCTTCGAAAAAACGAAGAAGAATACCTCTGCATACAAGCTCTTCAAAAATAGGTGCAAAAATCCCACCAGCTAGAAGTAAGAGAAGTGGATAGTGCTCTAGTGTTGAAAGTTGCAATGCATCAGATTGTTCTTGTACGGATGAAGGAAATAATTTATCTAATACAAACATATCTACAAACAGGGTGAGTACATAATAAATGAGAACATAGATGTACATTTGAAAAGATTTTAAAACTCGAAAATCAAATATGGGTAATACTAGTTCTTTCAGTGGTTTATATTTCATTATAAATACGATTAGTAAAAGTAGGGCAACTAATTCATAACTTACATTTTCTATAGATTCAAGTAAAGGTTTATTTGTATCTGGGTTAATGTATCCATATAACTCAATAGGTAAAAATGTAAAGAGTATATTTATTAATGAGAGACATGGAAAGATAATGAATAAAACTCCAAGAAATTGTAACCATGACATAGAGTTTTTCTGTTCGTGTGGAATTGGTGCAGCGGGTTGCATATGTTCAAATCACCTCTTTATATTTATATATAAAATTATAGTTGATTTGAATTTGGAATGTTACGTTTAAATATTACATACAAGATTCGAATTTGAAATATTCCGTGTCTTTTTAGGGGAAAATAATAAAAGAGGTATCACCCTATAGTGATGCCTCTTTCTCATTGATAACTATGTTCTGCCTTGTTATTCGATTTCGATTGCTCTATTTGTAATTCACGCTCTACTAATCGATCTAACTGTTGGATTGCCTTTAGCGCTTTTTCATAAGAAATCGTTCGGTAATGGTGCGCTCCGCCTGGTTCTTCATCTGCTTCATCCGCCCATTTAATAATGTTTTGAAGAGATGTTCTTTCAATTTCTTGTTCTACTAAGAAAGAATCTGTATGAAGGAGAATTGCGATAGAAATTTCTTTTGCTAGTTTCGGATGTTCTCCTAATCTAATAAGCAATTTATGAGCTCTTTCTGCGCCTTTAATTGCGTGTATATCATTCTTTTTGTATAAGTCATAGTCCCATTCGCCGCCTGTGTACCATGTATGGTGTCCGATATCATGAAGGAAACCGGCTTTTGTCGCAGCATCGACTGAGGCGTGATGCTTTTTAGCTAAGTGAAACGCATGGTAAGCGACAGCAATCGCGTGGACCATTCCAGAACGATTTACATATTTTTGTGTAATGTGGTGTTTAAAAACTTGTTCAAGCGTAATACGGTGCATAAAACATTCACTCCTTTTATCCCGCTTTAACGGGCAGTAAGATTCCTACTTCAAAATTCGGCGAATACGAGGAAGTTAGGTGGGGAATCAACTGCCCGTAAAAGCCCGATTGGTTCAACTAATAATTAGTGGAGATGAACACCCCTCCCCACTAATTAAAGTTTCACTTTATCTAATGGTGTATATGAAGAAAAACGATCGGTTTAAATGTATTTTGAACATTGTACTCCATCAATCGGCGTTAGTAAAGTAGAAATGTTTAGGAAAAGAAAAATTTTATAGGCATAAAAAAATCACCTTAGCTTATGCAAAGGTGATTTTCAAATTGCTTATTTTTTTAATCCTTGCTCTAGTGTTTCTAACATTTCATGCTTTTCATTTTCATCAGCATTTTTCCAAATGACTTCGAATAAAACACCAAGACCTGGAAGCATTTTTTCTTCACCGCTTTGAATTGCATCGACAATTGTTTCTTGTAATTGGTCTTGTGAATTTCCAGATACATTCGCTAATACAGCGCCGCGTAAATTAAAACTCATTATTTTCACCTCTTCTTCAGAATTGAAACTGACGTTAGTTTTTGTTCTTTTTTATGTAAATATGTATGAAAAATAGGCTATAATGATAAGACAAGAAGAGAGGGAAATACATATTATGAAAAACATTGATTCAGTACAAAATCCGCGTGTGAAGCAGTGGAAAAAGCTGCAAACGAAAAAGGAACGCGATAAAAAAGGTTTATTTTTTGTAGAAGGATTCCATTTAGTAGAGGAAGCTTTAAAGGCAGGCGTTGTAACAGAACTTATCGTTTCAGATCAAACAGACCTTCCGAAAGATTGGACAGTTAATGATGTGGAAATGTATATCGTGCCGGAAGCAATTGTAAAAGTACTTCGTGAAACAGAAACGACGCAAGGTGTATTTGCTGTTTGTGAAAAGCATGAGAAAGAAGTAGCTCTTACTGACGGGAAATTCCTTTTATTAGATGGCCTTCAAGACCCAGGTAATTTAGGAACGATTATTCGTACAGCTGATGCAGCTGGTATTCATGCCGTTGTGCTTGGAGAAGGTTGTGTTGATGTTTACAATAGTAAAGTACTCCGCTCTACACAAGGTTCTATTTTCCACTTACCCATTGTAAAAGGAAACTTAGAAGAATGGGTAGACAAGTTAAAGGAAAATAATGTTCCTGTATATGGAACAGCTCTTGAAAATGGCGTTCCTTACGGCGAGGTAACACCAGCCGGAAGTTTTGCATTAATTGTAGGGAATGAAGGAAACGGCGTACGCCAAGAAATTCTTGCAAAAACGGATCAAAACTTGTATATTCCGATTTACGGCGGGGCAGAATCATTAAATGTTGCAGTTGCAGCAGGGATTTTAACGTATTATTTACAAAGCCCAGTTGCGAACAAATAAAAAACTTCTTATAATAAGTTGAAGTACATTATATTAAAAGTTAAATAACGAAAAACGTTGATAGAGAAGAGTAGCTTACAAAATCGCCATATAGGGAGAGAATGCCATAGACTGAAAGCATTCTTATGGTAGACGGAAGTGAATTCACCTCTGGAGTTGACGCCAGGACCATATATATGTAAAGGCGTTCCGGTCAGAATTGATCGTTATAACTAATGAGTGGGCAGACTTGTTCTGTCAATTTAGGGTGGTACCGCGAATTTACCTCGTCCCTTTTTGGGAGCGAGGTTTTTTTATTTTTAAAATTAGGAGGGTTCCAAATGGAAGCACGTTTAAAAGAGCTAAAGCAAAAAGCGTTAGAGCTTATTGAAGAAGCGAAAGAGCTAAAAGGCTTAAACGATGTACGCGTAGCGTATTTAGGTAAAAAAGGTCCGATTACAGAAGTATTACGCGGCATGGGAAAATTATCAGCAGAAGAGCGTCCACGTATGGGAGCATTAGTAAATGAAGTACGTGAAGCGATTCAAACGCGTCTAGACGACAAAATTGGTAACTTAGAAAAAGCAGTAATTGAAGCGAAGTTAGCAACTGAAACAATTGATGTTACACTGCCGGGTCGTCCTGTTGAAACAGGTTGTCACCATCCGTTAACAGCTGTTGTGGAACAAATTGAAGATGTATTCATCGGTATGGGTTATGAAGTAGCTGAAGGAACAGAAGTAGAAAAAGACTACTACAACTTCGAAGCATTAAACTTACCGAAAGATCACCCAGCGCGTGATATGCAAGATACATTCTACATTACAGAAGAAACGTTACTACGTACACATACATCTTCTGTACAAGCGCGTACGATGGAAAATAATAAAGAAAAAGGCCCAATTAAAATTATTTGTCCTGGTAAAGTGTATCGCCGTGATGACGATGATGCGACGCATTCACACCAATTCATGCAAATTGAAGGTCTTGTAATTGACAAAAACATTCGCATGAGTGATTTAAAAGGTACACTGCAAGTATTCGTGAAAAAGATGTTCGGTGAAGATCGTGAAATCCGTCTTCGTCCAAGTTTCTTCCCATTCACAGAGCCATCTGTAGAGATGGATATTTCTTGTATGATGTGTCATGGCAAAGGTTGCGGCACTTGTAAAGGAACTGGCTGGATTGAAATTTTAGGCGCAGGTATGGTTCACCCGAACGTACTTGAAATGGCTGGTTATGATTCAAAAGAATATCAAGGTTTCGCATTCGGTATGGGCGCAGAGCGTATCGCAATGTTGAAATACGGCGTAGATGACATTCGTCATTTCTATACAAATGATGTACGTTTCTTACAACAATTCAAACGAGCGTAAGGGAAGGAGAGGATAAGTATGTTCGTATCATATCGTTGGTTACAAGAGTATGTAGATATTAAAGATGTAACAGCACAAGAACTAGCAGACAAAATCACGAAAAGTGGTATTGAAGTAGAAGGTGTTGAAGTATTAAATAAAGGTGTAAAAGGTGTTGTAGTTGGTCACGTATTAGAATGTGAAAAACACCCAGAAGCTGACAAATTAAGCAAATGCTTAATCGATATCGGTGAAGAAGAACCAGTTCAAATTATTTGTGGAGCTGCTAATATTGCAAAAGGTTTAAAAGTACCAGTTGCAAAAGTTGGCGCTGTACTTCCTGGTAACTTCAAAATTAAAAAAGCAAAACTACGTGGTGAAGCATCTCACGGTATGGTTTGTGCTCTTCAAGAGCTTGGTATTGATGGGAAATTAGTTTCGAAAGACTACGCAGATGGTATCTTCATCTTCCCAAGTGACGCTGAAGTTGGTGCAGATGCACTTGAAATTTTAAACTTACATGATGAGGTACTTGAGCTTGGTTTAACACCAAACCGTGCAGATTGTTTAAACATGTTAGGTGTTGCGTATGAAGTAGCTGCTATTTACGGCCGCGAAGTAAAACTTCCAGCTATCGACTTACAAGAAACAGCAGAAAAAACTTCTGATTACATTTCTATAAGTGTAGAAGCGAAAGAAGAAAATCCATTATATATTGCAAAAATGGTTAAAAACGTAAAAATTGGTCCATCACCAATGTGGATGCAAACGCGCCTTATGGCAGCTGGCATTCGTCCAATTAGCAATGTAGTTGATATTACAAACTACATTTTAATGGAATACGGTCAACCGTTACACGCATTCGATTACGATAAATTAGGTTCAAAAGAAATCGTTGTTCGTCTTGCAAAAGAAGGCGAAAAAATTGAAACGTTAGATGATCAAGAGCGTACGTTACAAGATCACCATCTTGTAATTACAAACGGAACAAAAGCTTTAGCTGTTGCTGGTGTAATGGGCGGAGCGGATTCTGAAGTTACAAATGAGACAGTAAATGTTTTAATTGAGTCTGCATACTTTGCAGGTCAAACAGTGCGTCGTACATCAAAAGACTTAGGTCTTCGTAGTGAATCAAGCGCACGCTTCGAAAAAGGAATCGACCCAACACGTACATTTGAAGCAATTCAACACGCAGCTGCTTTAATGGCGAAATACGCTGGTGGTGAAGCACTTGAAGGTGTAGTAGAAGCTGACAACTTACAAGTACAAGAGCGTACAGTATCTGTTACTGCTGAAAAAGTAAACCGTGTATTAGGTACAACTATTTCTGCAAGTGAGATGGGTACAATGTTCACAAACTTAAAATTCCCATTCACAGAAGTAGAAGGAACATTCCACGTGAATGTACCAGCACGTCGTCCTGATATTACAATTTCAGAAGACTTAGTAGAAGAAGTGGGCCGTCTATACGGTTATGACCACATTCCAGTTACATTACCTTCTGGAACGATGACTCGTGGTAAATTAACATCAGCACAAACGAAACGTCGTAAAGTACGTCGCTTCCTAGAAGGTGCTGGTTTATATGAAGCAATCACGTATTCATTAACAAGCGCTGACAAAGCGAAACAATATATGGTTGAGCCGAACGAAAAGGCGCCTGTAAACCTTGCACTTCCAATGAGTGAAGAGCGCAGCCAACTTCGTTTAAGCTTAGTGCCACAATTGCTAGAAGCAGTTTCATACAACGTTGCACGTAAAAACGACAGCGTTGCTTTATACGAAGTAGGTTCTATCTTCTTACCAACAGAAGCAGGAGAACTTCCGAAAGAAGAACAACATCTTGCAGGTGTTATGACAGGTCTTGCTCTTCACCATGCATGGCAAGGTGAGAAGAAAGTAGTAGACTTCTTCGTTGTGAAAGGTGTACTAGAAGGACTATTCGACGTACTTGGCGTTTCAAACCAAATCACATATGTACCAGCAAAACGTGAAGGTATGCACCCAGGTCGTACAGCTGACATCGTATTAGATGGTGACGTAATTGGTTTCATCGGTCAATTGCACCCAGAAGCAGAAAAACAATTAGATGTGAAAAATACATTCGTATTCGAACTATCTCTTGTAAAAGTATTCGGTGCAGACGCAGAAGAAACTTACTACTCAGCGATTCCACGTTTCCCATCTATGACACGTGATATGGCTGTTGTTGTAACGAAAGAAATAAAAGCTGGCGAAATGAAGCAAGTCATTGCTGAAGCTGGCGGAGAACTTCTGAAAGACGTAACACTATTCGACTTATACGAAGGCGAAAAAATGGAGGAAGGCAAGAAATCACTTGCATTCTCTATGACTTACTTCGATGCAGAACGTACGTTAACAGACGAAGAAGTAACAGAAGCACATAACCGTGTATTAACAACGGTAGAAGAGAAATTTGGTGCGGAGTTACGTAAATAATAAAAAATTGCCGGATTCATTCCGGCAATTTTTTTTATGGAACGATTGTCGAACCGCCGATATATTGTAAAAATCGCCGATATATTTTCTGGCGTCTTGCATCTTTCTCTCGAATGTAGTACATTAATTTTAGTTTAACAAAATGAAAGACGATGATAAGGAAAAGTAGTATATACTATAATCCAAAGCGAGTCAGGGACGGTGAGAGCCTGATGAGGCGGTATATGTGAAGAACACCTTGGAGTTGCTAACCGAAATTGAATCTTGTATTCAAGAGTAGACTTAGACGGGAATCCGGCCTGTTACAAACCGGGAAGTATGTATTACATACGAGTTAAAGTTGGTCTTTATGACAAATTGGGTGGTACCGCGAAGTTTAACCTTTCGTCCCTTTATGGATGAAAGGTTTTTTTGTATTTAAATATATCAGCAAAGGAGAATTTCACTATGGAAAACACATTAGTAAAAAGTCTGTATAGAGATACAGATAAATACGCAGGTCAAACAGTACAAGTATCAGGGTGGATTCGTAACTTACGTGATTCAAAAGCATTTGGTTTCATCGAATTAAACGACGGTAGCTTCTTCAAAAGCGTTCAAATCGTTTTCGATACAGAGTTAGAAAACTTCAAAGAAATTGCAAAACTTCCACTTAGCTCTTCAGTTAAAGTAGAAGGTAAAGTAATTGCAACGCCTGGAGCGAAGCAACCATTTGAAATTAAAGCAGAAAAAATTGATATCGAGGGATTATCAGATTCTGATTACCCACTTCAAAAGAAACGTCACACGTTTGAATACTTACGTACAATCGCTCACTTACGTCCAAGAACAAATGCATTCTCTGCAACGTTCCGTGTACGTTCTGTCGCAGCATTTGCGATTCACCAGTTCTTCCAAGAGCGTGGATTCGTACATGTTCACACACCAATCATCACTGGTAGTGATACAGAAGGTGCAGGCGAAATGTTCCGCGTAACAACGCAAGATTTAAACAACGTATCAAAAGGCGAAGACGGACAAGTTGATGAATCAAAAGACTTCTTCGGCAAAGAAACAAACTTAACAGTAAGTGGACAGCTGAACGCTGAAGCTTATGCATTAGCATTCCGTGACGTATACACATTCGGACCTACATTCCGTGCGGAAAACTCAAACACAACTCGCCACGCTGCTGAGTTCTGGATGGTTGAGCCTGAGATTGCATTCGCTGAATTAGGTGACGTAATGAACCTTACAGAAGATATGCTGAAATATGCAATGAAATACGTACTAGAGCATGCACCAGAAGAAATGGAATTCTTCAACAGCTTCGTTGATAAAACAGTTCTAGAGCGCATGAACAACGTAATCAACTCTGACTTCGGTCGTATCACATATACAGAAGCAATTAAAGTACTTCAAGAGTCAGGTGCTGACTTCAAATACCCAGTAGAATGGGGTATTGACTTACAAACAGAGCACGAAAGATACTTATCAGAAGAAATCTTCAAACGCCCTGTATTCGTAACTGACTATCCAAAAGACATTAAAGCGTTCTACATGCGTATGAATGAAGATGGAAAAACAGTAGCTGCTACTGACCTTCTAGTTCCTGGTATCGGCGAATTAATCGGCGGAAGTCAACGTGAAGAAAGAATGGACGTTTTAGTAGACAGAATTAAAGAATTAGGTATGAACGAAGAGGACTACTGGTGGTACTTAGAACTTAGAAAATACGGCGGTACAAAACACGCTGGATTCGGTCTAGGTTTCGAGCGCTTCCTAATGTACATCACTGGTATGGCTAACATCCGTGACGTAATTCCATTCCCAAGAACTCCAGGTTCTTCTGAGTTTTAAGATATGAAAAAAGCGAGAGCAACTGCTCTCGCTTTTTTTATTGGGAAAGGGTGTAACTACAACCCAAATTTTATTAAGTATTTCACAATTGGAAAAGATGTTGTTCATAGTTTTCTTCCCACTTCATATATAAGTAAAGCGAATGCGACATTTATAGGGAAGGGGTTTTGATGCAATGGGAGAAATTTTAAATCATACAAAGTGGTCATTGCGTGACAAGTATATAGTAATCACTGGTGCAACAAGTGGTATTGGATTAGCGGCAGCTAAGGTATTTGCAGAACGCGGTGCTAAGCTAGGAATCATTGCACGCAATGAAGCAAAAGCGAATGATGTTATGACTCAACTTGAACATCTAACGAATGGGAATACAGTGGTAGATATATTTTTCGCTGATATGGCTTCCCAACAATCTATACGCCGGGTAGCCACTGACATTTTAGAAAGGTGTCCGAGAATTGATATATTAGTGAATAATGCTGGAGCTTTATTTCAAACAAGGCAAATTACGGAGGACGGTTTGGAGATGACCTGGGCGGTAAACCATTTAGGCCCATTTTTGCTCACAGATTTGTTGTTGGAGCGTTTAAAAGAAAGTGCTCCTGCTCGTGTCATTACCACTGCATCTCACGGTCACAAAATGGCTAAAAAGGGAATTGATTTCGGTGACCTAGATGCAGAACAACTGTATCGCGGTGTTAAGAAGTTCATGGGCGGTCCTACAATGCGTTATGCGCAGACAAAACTAGCTAACATTTTATTCACCTCTGAATTGGCACAGCGATTGGAGGGAACGGGTGTTAGTGCTTATAGCTTTGATCCGGGGCTAGTGAATACGAATTTTAACCAGGACAATGGTCTGGTTGCTCGTTTAACTATGGCGGCAATGAAACCTTTCTCTCGTACGCCCGAGGAAGGTGCTGAAACTTTGATATGGCTAGCAGAATCAAATGGAATTATTGACCATAGTGGCTGTTACTATGCTGATAAGCAAATAGGAAAAACGTCTGAAGCCGCCTTGGATAAGGGTGTTGCAAAACGTCTATGGGACATTAGTGAAAAACAGACACGAGAGTAACAGAGTAGTGAGCGTCTGTTCAGACTAATATGTTGAATAGTTTTTTACCCTTAAGTAAAAAGTAATCTTGGGGGTGAGTGCAATGAGTAAAAAAGTGAAAACAGACCATTCTAGATCAAGCCTTGGTTCTCCAGAAGTAGAAGGACAAGGAACGACGGCACATGAAACAGGTTCTCATAAAGTATCTTCATCAAATAAGAAGCAGAAACGAAGCTAACATAAAAAAGGAGAGTCTTGGCGACTCTCCTTTTTTATGTACTACATCTTCTTATCGTTAATTTCTTTCGTAATTTTATCTACATCTTTGTCTAATCGATCTAAATAGAAAAACCACAGTAAACTCATGAACACGTAATAGATGGCCATAACGCCAAGATTATCAGATATATTTTCGAATGTGGATTTAGTAGTGAAAAAAGCTCCCCAAATGGTAGAAATAGTGAGGTAAGAAAGTGGACCTACGAGATGTACGAAAGCATATAATACCTTTTTAATTTTTACAGCGCTCATATGAATTCCCTCCTTATGCAAACACTCCCTTTCTTCTGATCATAAATTCAAGTTCCTCGCAGAAGTGTCGTAGTTTTGCTGGATTGTGTATTAACAAACGAGCATCGTGTTTCCCGATAAATCTTCGGATCCGAAAGTTTAATAGGAATGATCTACCATATTTTTCGATCAAATTTTGGAACTCCTTTTGCTCACTTAATAATTGAATATTTTCCCTAATTTCGAATTGTCTTTCATGTGGATCACCTAGTAAAATATTTAGAATCATTTGTAGAAGTAGCAATGGGAATCCCCTCCTTTGTTAGAATAATCTGTATATTGTGATTGTAACAAAATTACAAGGACAATAGTAGGGGGAAACAAAAACAGGAGTTTGTAGGCTCCTGTTTTTGTCGATACTATTTTAATAAGCGAAACGCTTTCTCTGTATTAGCAAAATGCAGTTTCACAAACTCAGGTAATCTTTCTTTACCAAGCCTTTGGATTAATTTAGCGGCTGCAATATCAACTTGTTTACCAGCACCTTTTGGAAGCGGCATACCAGCTTTTTTACTGAGTTCGTCAAATTGTTTTACAAATGAGTAACGAGCTAAAATGGAAGCGGCGGCGACTGCTAAATGGACGCTTTCGCCTTTCGTCGCGAAGTAAACATTTTCACGCTGTACTTCTTTTTGTTTTGCTAAATATTTGTAGTATGTATCAGGTTGCGTGAATTGATCGATTAAGACGCCTTCAGGTTTTGTAGGTGCCATTTTTGCTAATAAATTTGTAATAGCTTTATTGTGTAGTAAAGCTTTTAGCTTACCTTGGTTGTTCCCTTTATCAAATAGCTCGTTATATTTTTCATTATGAAGGACAAGAGAGCTGTAAGGAACAACGTGTAGAAGTTGTTTCGCAATGGCAGAAATTTGATCGTCATTTAAGTTTTTAGAGTCTTTTACACCAAGTTCTTTTAACAGTGGAATTTGCTTAGCGTCCACATATACAGCAACTACTGTCATCGGTCCGAAGAAATCACCAGTACCAACTTCATCTGACCCTACGATAGACATTGTACCGATGGAAGCAGGCGGTGCATAACGGTGTGAATCGACAGATTTTTTTACAGCTGTTTTTGGTGTTTGAGAGACACTTTGCCAACGAGAAGCTTCTGCTTCAGCACGGCCTCCTTGGAACATTACTTTTCCAGATTTATACGCTGTAATTGTGCAAGATGGCACCTTTGCCATAAAGATACCGCCTTGCGGAATTTTCGGGCTTAGCGCTTGTTTATATTGTTTTTTCATGTCTTCAATTACTGTAGAACTTGTTTGTATTACGATAGAATTTGACAATATGGTCGCTCCTTTTTTTATATTGTTATTTTTATCATATCGGATTGTTCTTTCTGTTTCCATATTATGATGGTTCATGGTATTATAAACTTTAGGATTCTGTACGTGATTGGAGGCCGGTGAGTTGTCACAACAAAAGGGAAATAAAAGTCGAATTAATGTAGAAATATATGGCCAACAGTATTCAGTTGTTGGCGATGAAAGTACAAGTCATATCCGCATGGTAGCAGCGATTGTGGATGATAAAATGCGCGAACTCAATGCCAAGAATCCTTCGCTTGATACGAGTAGACTAGCGGTATTGACGGCGGTAAACGTCATACACGATTACATAAAATTAAAAGAAGAACATGAAAAATTGAAAGAAAGTATGACAAAAAAAGGAATGGAATAACATGATTGATATTATTATCATTTTACTGCTTGTTATGGGATTTTTCCTTGGCTTACGCAGAGGGTTTATTCTGCAGCTTGTAAAGTTAACAAGCTTTATTATCGCATACCTTGTTGCATACTGGTACTGTAAAGATTTAGCGCCAGCACTTGCGAAATTTATTCCGTATCCATTTGATAAAAATGTATCTGTTCCAGAATGGATTGATGCAAATAATATTGAAACTGTATTTTACCAAGCGATTGCGTTTATCGTATTATTTATTATTACAAAAATCGCACTTTCATTGCTCGGTAATTTGTTAAATATGTTTGCAGAAATACCGGTTTTAAAGCAAGTAAATGCGTTTGCGGGGGCGATCCTCGGATTTTTAGAAGTATACATTATTTTGTTTGTATTAATTATCGTTGGAAATATTCTTCCGATTGAACAAGTACAAACACCATTACAAAAATCATCAATTAGCAACATAATTGTAGACGATACACCGATTCTTTCTGAAAAGGTGAAGGAGCTATGGCAGACAGGTAGCAAAGTATAACTTCTCTTTTTTCGGAAAGGGAAGTTTTTTTCTATGAAAGAAAGGCGGGGCAATGATGAAAGTAAATAAAAAACAAGTTATCAAATTACTAGAAACAATTGGTCTTTTTATGGAATTGAAGGGTGCGAATCCATTTAAAATATCTGCATTTCGTAAAGCAGCAGCAGCGTTAGAAAGTGATGATCGTAGTCTTTCTGAAATTGAAGATTTTACAAAGATTCCAGGCATCGGAAAAGGAACGGCAGCAGTTATTCAAGAATATATAGAATCGGGAACATCTGAAGTATTACAAGAGCTTGAAACAGAAGTACCGAGTAGTTTATTACCGCTATTAAAACTACCAGGCCTTGGTGGTAAAAAGGTAGCAAAGTTATATAAAGAACTTGGTGTTGTTGATATGGAATCGCTAAAAGCTGTTTGTGAGGAAAATAAAGTACAGGCTTTAGCAGGTTTCGGTAAGAAGACAGAGGAGAAAATATTAGAAGCAATCGATCAAGTAGGGTCTCGTCCAGAGCGTTTACCAATCGCGATGGTATTGCCTATTGCCGGGGAAATAGAGGAGAAATTGTCGAATATTGCTGAAGTAATTCGTTTCTCTCGCGCTGGTAGCTTGCGCCGAGTTCGTGAGACAGTGAAGGATTTAGACTTCATTATTGCAACGACAGAGCCAGCAGCGGTACGTGAGCATTTATTACAGTTCGATAATATGATTGAAGTAATCGCGAGCGGTGATACGAAAGTTTCTGTTCGTCTTCAATATGAATATGATATTTCAATTGATTTCCGCTTAGTAAAACCAGAAGAGTTTATTACAACTCTTCACCATTTCACAGGATCAAAAGACCATAACGTAAAAATGCGTCAAATCGCAAAAGATAAAGGCGAGAAAATTAGTGAGTACGGTGTAGAGAACTTGGAAACAGGTGAAGTGAAGACATTTGCAACAGAAGAGGAGTTCTTTGCTCATTTCGGTCTTCCATTTATCCCGCCAGAAGTGCGTGAAGATGGAAAGGAAATTGAATTAATTAAAGAGTATCCAAACTTAATTCAGTTCTCTGATATACAAGGTGATTTACATATGCATACAACATGGAGTGACGGTGCCTTTTCCATTGAAGAAATGGTACAAGCATGTCGTGCTCGTGGGTATAAGTTTATGGCGATTACGGACCATTCACAATACTTAAAAGTAGCGAACGGTTTAACGAAAGAGCGTCTTCGTGAACAAGCAAAAGAAATTGAACGTATGAATGAGAAGTACCCAGACATTACAATTTTACGCGGAATTGAAATGGACATTTTACCGGATGCCTCGCTTGATTTTGATGACGAAGTATTGGCAGAACTAGATTATGTCATTGGAGCGATTCACTCTAGCTTCTCACAAGACCGTGAAACGATTATGAAACGTCTTCGCGCTGCGCTAGAGAATAAACATGTCACAATGATTGCCCATCCGACAGGACGTCTTCTTGGACGCCGTGAGGGCTATGATGTAGATACAGATTTATTAATTGAGCTCGCAAAAGAAACAAATACAGTTTTAGAATTAAATGCGAATCCGAACCGTCTAGATTTAAGCGCGAAATTATTAAAACAAGCACAAGATGCCGGTGTAAAAGTAGCGATTAATACGGATGCTCATACGCTTGAAATGTTAGAAGATATGGAAACAGGTGTAGCGGCAGCACGTAAAGGTTGGATTCAAAAAGATAACGTGATTAACACATGGGATATTGAACGTTTATTAGACTATATTAAACGTAATAAGTAACACAAGGGGGACCTGCAACATGTTAGAAAGAACGTTGCGTGTATTAGAATACAATAAAGTAAAAGAACAATTACTTGAACATACAGCCTCTTCACTTGGTCGTGATAAAGTGAAGCATTTAGTGCCGAGCACTGATTTTGAAGAAATTGTAGAGATGCAAGATACAACGGATGAAGCAGCGAAAGTCATTCGTTTAAAAGGTAGTGCACCATTAGGTGGTATTACGGATATTCGCTCAAATGTGAAGCGTGCAAAGATCGGAAGTATGTTAAGCCCAAATGAGCTACTGGATATTGCGAATACGATGTACGGTAGTCGTAATATGAAACGTTTCATTGAAGATATGGTTGATAATGGTGTCGAGCTTCCAATTTTAGAAACTCATGTCGCTCAAATTGTATCTTTATATGACTTAGAAAAGAAAATTACAAATTGTATCGGTGATGGCGGTGAAGTAGTCGATAGCGCAAGTGATAAACTGCGTGGTATTCGTACTCAAATTCGTACTGCGGAAAGCCGTATTCGTGAAAAGTTAGAAAACATGACGCGTTCTTCAAACGCGCAAAAGATGCTGTCTGACTCGATTGTAACGATTCGTAACGAACGCTACGTAATCCCGGTAAAACAAGAATACCGCGGTGTATATGGCGGTATTGTTCACGATCAATCGGCTTCTGGACAAACGTTATTTATTGAACCACAAGTCATTGTCGAATTAAATAACGCGCTTCAAGAAGCACGTGTGAAAGAAAAACAAGAAATTGAACGCATCTTATTGATGTTAACAGAAGAAGTGGCAGTAGAAGCCGATATCGTTTTATCAAACGTAGAAGTAGTTGCAAATCTTGATTTCATCTTTGCGAAAGCTTTTTATGCGAAACGAATTAAAGCAACGAAACCAATCGTAAATAACGAGCGCTATATGGATTTAAGACAAGCACGTCATCCGCTTATTGATCCAGAAATTATTGTGCCAAATAACATTATGTTAGGTAAAGATTTCACGACAATTGTTATTACAGGACCGAATACAGGTGGTAAAACAGTTACGCTGAAAACAGTTGGTATTTGTGTATTAATGGCGCAATCCGGTCTTCACATTCCAGTAATGGATGAGTCAGAGATTTGTGTATTCAAAAATATCTTTGCTGATATCGGTGATGAGCAATCGATTGAACAAAGTTTAAGTACGTTCTCCTCACATATGGTGAACATTGTTGATATTTTAGAAAAAGCTGATTTTGAAAGCTTAGTTTTATTCGATGAATTAGGTGCTGGAACAGACCCGCAAGAAGGGGCTGCACTTGCAATTTCAATTTTAGATGAAGTATGTAATCGTGGTGCTCGCGTTGTTGCAACGACGCATTATCCAGAATTAAAAGCATACGGATATAACCGTGAGCAAGTTATTAATGCGAGCGTTGAGTTCGACGTGAACACATTAAGTCCAACGTATAAATTATTAATCGGCGTACCAGGGCGCAGTAACGCCTTTGAAATTTCGAAGCGTCTTGGATTATCTGATCGCGTGATTGATCAAGCACGTAACCATATTAGTACAGATACAAATAAAATTGAAAATATGATTGCGAAGTTAGAAGAAAGTCAAAAGAACGCAGAGCGTGACTGGAACGAAGCAGAAGCACTTCGCAAGCAATCTGAAAAACTTCATCGTGAATTACAACGTCAAATTGTTGAATTTAACGAAGATCGCGATGAACGATTACTAAAAGTGCAAAAAGAAGGCGAAGAAAAGGTCGAAGCTGCGAAGAAAGAAGCAGAAGGTATTATTCAAGAACTTCGTCAATTGCGTAAAGCACAGCTTGCAAACGTGAAAGATCACGAACTTATTGAAGCGAAGAGCCGTCTAGAAGGCGCAGCACCAGAGCTCGTGAAGAAACAAAAAGTAAACGTGAAAAACACTGCGCCGAAACAACAATTACGCGCAGGTGATGAAGTAAAAGTATTAACGTTCGGTCAAAAAGGTCAATTACTTGAAAAAGTAAGCGATACAGAGTGGAGCGTACAAATCGGTATTCTGAAGATGAAAGTGAAAGAATCCAATATGGAATACATTAATACACCGAAGCAAACTGAGAAAAAAGCAGTCGCAAGTGTGAAGGGGAGAGATTATCACGTTTCATTAGAACTTGACCTTCGTGGTGAACGATTTGAAAATGCAATGGTGCGCGTTGAGAAATATTTAGACGATGCACAGCTTGCAAGCTATCCTCGCGTATCAATTATTCACGGTAAAGGAACAGGAGCGCTTCGCCAAGGTGTACAAGATTACTTGAAGAAGCACCGCGGTGTGAAAACATTCCGTTACGGTGACATGGGCGAGGGAGGCCTAGGTGTAACAGTTGTCGAATTAAAATAGAAAACAACGAAACAAAGGGGAAACCATTATATGTTTATGGACAAACTTGCAAAAGTATTGTTAGCTTGTTGTGGAATATTTTTGGTGATTGGGGTTATTTATTTAGTTGTTTTTGCGAAGTAAACGAGCGTCAATCGTGGCAGAATGATATTGCCATAGATTGACGCTTTTAATCTATATGAAAAGGAATAAGAGATGAAAATCAACCAATACATAAGCGAAGCAAAATCCTGCTCCAGACGTGAAACAGACCGCCTTATTAAAGCTGGACGCGTGGCTATTAACGGCGAAATATGTACGCACGGTGCACTCGTGAGCAATGGTGATGTTGTAACGATTGATGGACAGATTATTGCAAAAGAAGAGAGAGAAAAGGTGTATATCGCCTTTCATAAACCAGTCGGAATTACTTGTACAGCAGCCGAGCATATTGAAGATAACATTATTGAGTATATTAATTATCCAGAGCGTATCTTTCCTGTTGGACGATTAGATAAAGCGTCGGAAGGACTTATTTTATTAACGAATGATGGCGGGATTGCGAATCAAATTTTACACGGTGATCATGAGCACGAGAAAGAATATGTTGTCACAGTTGATAAGCCATTTACAGATTGGTTTATTAATGAGATGTCCAGCGGCGTAAAGATTAAAGATGGAATGACGAAGCCATGTAAAGTGACGAGAATTGATCAATCTACATTTCGCATCGTTTTAACGCAAGGAATGAACAGACAAATTCGTAGAATGAGCCGTGCTTTCGGGTTTACTGTAACAAAGTTAAAGCGAGTTCGTATTATGAATATAGAGCTAAATGGACTGGAATCTGGAAAGTGGCGGGATATTACAGCGGAAGAATTGGAAATATTAATAGGACAGTTATAGGGAGGAAATATTTTCTCCCTATATTTTTTTGTCAGAAAAAATAAAACTATTGATTTTTTAAAAAATAGCCCATATAATAAAAAACAACAAGTTTCGACAAGATATTTTATAAAAGTAATGATGAGGACATGAGTTGTTTTTGACGATTCTCAGAGAGGGAAGCCTAGGCTGTGAGCTTCCTAATACGGAAAGACAAACTTACCACCTCTAAACTTCAAGAGTGAACTGCATGATGCATTGTAATTCTTGGCGGATAAAACCGTTATCAATTTACACGAGCTATAAAATGAGCTTATTTTGTTATAAATTCATTTTATTAGAATAAGGGTGGAACCACGATTTCAACACTCGTCCCTTTGTTAGGGACGGGTGTTTTTTGCGTTCTTTTACGGGGAAGTATGCTTGAAAGAGGATATGTGACGGATTTTAATTCTGAATATTTTGTTAATATAAAAATATGTAGGAGGTTAGTAGAAATGAAATCATCTTTAAAGTTTTCTGAGATGTTTGCAATAAGTTTAATGTTATTTGCACTATTTTTCGGTGCAGGTAATATGATTTTCCCGCCGGCTTTAGGACAAGGTGCTGGAACAGATGTATGGATCGCGTTGTTTGGTTTTATCGTAACAGGCGTTGGATTACCTTTATTAGGAGTTATCGTTATAGCCTTAAAGGGAGATATTAACGAGCTAGCGGGACGTGTGCATCCTATATTCGCACTAGTTTTTATCACTGCAATTTATTTATGTTTAGGCGTATTCGTAAGTGTTCCACGTACAGGAACTGTTGCTTATGAAATGAGTGTTGCACCATTTTTACCAAGTGAGATAGCTAGTCAATCGTATCCACTTGTTATCTTTACATTCATTTTCTTTGCTGTAACTTTCTATTTAGCTTTAAACCCATCGAAATTAGTGGGCCGCATCGGTAAAGTGTTAACTCCAATTTTGTTAGCTGTTATTGCAATTATTGTAGTGAAAGCACTTATTACACCAATCGGAGAATTTGGTGCACCGACAGAAGTATATAGTGCTCCTCTTTTTAAAGGTTTTATTGACGGATATTTAACTTTAGATGGACTTGCAGCACTTGTTTTCGGAAATGTTGTTATTAATGCTTTAAAAGCAAAGGGTGTTACAAATAAAAATAGCATTGCGAAAGTAACAATCTTTGCAGGGTTTATTGCGGCACTCGGTTTATTACTTGTGTATTTAGCGCTTGCTTACCTTGGAGCTTCTAGTGTATCTCTTGGAATGGGAGCAAACGGAGGAATTATTTTAACAAATGTTGTGAATCATTTATTTGGAAGTTACGGAACTTTATTACTAGGTATCGCAATTACAGCAGCATGTTTAACAACTTCTGTAGGCATTGTTGCCGCTTGTGGAGAATATTTTTCTTCCTTATTACCGAAGCTTTCATATCAAAAAGTTGTTTTCATTTTCTGTGTATTAGCATTTATGGTAGCGAATCTTGGATTAACTCAGTTAAATGCATTAGCATTACCAATTTTAATCGCAATTTATCCAATTGGAATCGTTCTTATCGTATTATCACTCGTTGAAAACTACGTTCGTCTTCCATTAGCGATGTACGTGGGTGGTATTGTAGGAGCATTTGCAATAAGTTTCTTTGATGGATTACACAATGCGAATCTTCAAATTGCAGCATTAGCACCTATTTTAGATAAGATCCCATTATATAGTGTAGGGATTGGGTGGTTAGTTCCAGGTATGATCGGTATAGGATTTGGTTATATAATTTCTAAGTTTCAAAAGCATGAAATTGCTGTAGAAAAATAGAGAAAAGAGGCTTCCTATGAAAGGAAGCCTTTTTTTTTTGTAGAAAAAGCTGCATATAGGGAAATTTAGATATTAAAAATTTTATACGTAATATAGTTGACAAAAAAATTATGAGTAGGCTAAGATTGACTTAGTTGTGGAAATATTGGAAGGGAAGTGAGGGGAAGGAGAGACGGACTTGTCTGTGACTATATTATTTTGCTAGAAGAGGTGATAAATAGTAGGATAGAGGAAGTTTTATTTTTTTGAACCCCATTGAGAATGATAATCAATATATTTAAAATGTACTTTGATTCAATAAATACTTCTTTGTATAAGGAGTTATGAGGATAGATTATTTTTTTGGACTATAGTGAGAATGATAATCACTAAATCTCAAGTTACATATTGTTATTCGTCATGAAATAGAGATTAAATGATTATTTTTTTTCTTATATATTGAGAATAATTATCATTTTCAAAAATATAAAATAAAAGGGAAATAAGGAGGTAGTAAGGGAAATGAGAAAGTTTTCTGTATTACCCGCTTTTATTATGACATTTGTATGTATGCTAGCTTTTCTTGTAGTGCCATTCGGACAAGCTTCAGCAAAATTAGCTGACGGTACTTACGATATTAACTATGTGATACAAAAAGCGGAAAACAATTCAGCTTCAATGGCCAATGATTATTTTGAAAAGCCAGCAAAATTAGTAGTAAAAAACGGTGAGATGAGAGTACAAATTCCGATGAATCATAGTGCTTGGATTACAGAATTTAAAGCACCAGAGAACGGGAATTTTGTTGATGCAAAAGTTGTTAGTAAAGATGAATCGGCGGATAAAAGAACAGTAGAGTTTAAAGTGGACGATTTATCTAAGCCAGCAGCTGCAAAAATTCATGTTGTTGTACCAAATGTAAATTATGATCATAATTACACAATTCGCTTTGCGTTTGATGCAAACGTAAAAGCGGTAGGTGGAGAAAATACAGCAACTACTGTAACAAAGAATAATGATCAAACAAAAACAGATACAAAAGTAAAAGAAGAAGTGAAGAAAGAAGAGAGTAAAGAGGCAAACAAAGGAAAGAATGAGAGTGGTAAAACTGAAAAAACAGATAATCCAAAAACTGGTGATGAAGCACGCATCGGATTATTTGCAGCGTTACTCCTTATTTCGGGTGTTTTCTTAATTCGTAAAGTACGTCAAAACTAAATAAAGGAGCGGTATTCCATTGAATAGATATCTTAAAATTGTTGTTGCGATGTTTTTCATGATATTTACATTCGTATCAACATTACAACCTCTTGCAGTTCAAGCAGCTACTAAACTAGCCGATGGTGAATATACAATTGGTTTCCAAGTGATTAAAGACACGTCAGATGAAATATCTAAAATGAATGACTATGTTATAAGTCCAGCTACTTTAAAAGTAAAAGATGGTAAACAAAAAGTTTCTTTCACTTTAAAGAACAGTGAATGGATTACGAAGTTTACAACAGAAAAAAATGGTCAGTTTGTTGATGTGAATGTGATTGATGAGAATAAAGAGAAGAATACTAGAGTAGTAGAATTCGATGTAGCAGATGTATCAAACCTTTTAAATGGAAAAGTAAAAGTAGATATCGATGCGATGAATTATCATCATATTTTTGATGTTCGCATTAAATTTGATGTAAGTAGTATTACACCAGTTCATGTAGAAAAGCCAAATGAAAAAGAGGATCCAGCGAATAAGCCAGATCCAAATGAAAAACCGGATCCAAGTCAGAAGCCCGACCAAAAGCCTGACTCAGATCAACAACCAAATTCTAACACAATTAAAGATGGAGAGTACAGCATTCCATTTAAAGTATTAAAAGATAAGACAGATGAAGAATCTAGAATGAATACTTACATGGTAAATCCAGGAGTATTAAAAGTAGAAAACGGTAAGAAAAAGGCGGTTGTAACGTTAACAGATAACGCATCAATTAAAAATTTCCAAACGGAAAAAGATGGTTCATTTGTTGATGCAAAAGTAGTAAGTGAAGATAAAGAGAAAAATACAAGAGTAGTAGAATTCGAAGTAGACAATTTATCTAAAAAGTTAAATGCAAAAATATTTATCGAAGTGGCATCAAAAAATTATAAACAAACGCATGAGTTACAACTTCAATTTAATCAAGAAAAACTTGAGCCAATCAAGAATGAAGAAAAGCAACCAGACGGTGATAAAAAGCCAGAGGTAGAAACAATTAAAGATGGAGAGTACAGTATTCCATTTAAAGTGTTGAAAGATAAGACAAATGAAGAATCTAGAATGAAAGATAGTGTGGTAAGTCCAGCGGTATTAAAAGTAGAAAATGGTAAGAAAAAAGCACTTGTAACATTAAAAGATATCTCATCAATTAAAAATTTCCAAACAGAAAAAAACGGTGCATTTGTTGATGCAAAAGTAGTGAGTGAAGATGCAGAAAAAAATACAAGAATTGTAGAATTCGAAGTAGATGATTTATCTAAAAAAATAAATACAAAAGTATTTATTGAAGTGGCATCAAGAAATTATAAACAAACGCATGAGTTACAACTTCAATTTGATCAAGAAAAACTTGAGCCAATTAAAAATGAAGAAAAGCAACCAGACGGCGATAAGAAACCAGAAGTAGAGAAGCCGAATGTTGAAACAATTAAAGACGGCGAATACAGTATCAATTTCAAGGCTTTAAAAGATCAAACCGATGAACTTTCAATGATGAACACATATACGAAAAGTCCAGGTGTGTTAAAAGTACAAAATGGTAAGAAGTATGTGTCATTTACGTTAACGAATAGTGCTTGGATTACAAAGTTTGAATTCGAGAAAAATGGTTCGTTTATTGATGCAAGTGTATTAAGTGAAGATAAGAAAGCTGATACACGCGTAGTGGAAGTGGAAGTTGGAGATTTATCAAAAAAATTAAATGCAAAAGTGAAAGTAGATATCGATTCAATGAACTACCATCATTTCTACGATATTCAATTTGCATTTGATAAAGATAGCATTCAGCCAGTAGACAACGAAGGTGGAAACAATAACGAAGGCGGAAGCGAAAACCAAGGCGGAAACAACAACGAAGGCGGAAGTGAAAACCAAGGCGGAAACAACAACGAAGGTGGAAACAACAACCAGGGCGGAAACAACAACGAAGGTGGAAACAACAACCAGGGCGATAACACAACCATTGATCCAAAAGCTCTTAAAGATGGTGAATATAGTATTGGTTTTAAAGTTTTAAAAGATAAAACCGATGAAATTTCAATCATGAACACATATACAAAGAATCCAGGTGTATTAAAAGTAAAAGATGGTAAGAAGTATGTATCGTTTACATTAACGAATAGTGCGTGGATTACGAAGTTTGAGTATGAAAAAAATGGTTCTTTCGTTGACGCGAAAGCGTTAAGCGAAAACAAAGAGAAAAACACAAAGGTAGTAGAACTAGAAGTAGATGATTTATCAAAAAAATTAAATGCAAAAGTAAAAGTAGATATTGATGCGATGAATTACCACCATTTCTACGATGTTCAATTTGTATTTGATCAAAATAGTATCAAAGTTTTAGGTAACCAAGGCGGAAACAATAACGAAGGTGAAAATGACAACCGAGGCGGAAACAATAACCAAGGTGGAAATGACAACCAGGGCGGAAACAATAACCAAGGTGGCAACGACAACCAAGGTGGAAACAATAACCAAGGCGGAGATAATAAGCCGAAAGTAATCGTTGATCCGAAAAATTTAGTAGATGGTCAATACGATATTCCATTTAAAGTGTTAAAAGACAAAACAAATGAACTTTCAAAGATGCATGACTATACTGTACATCCAGCAAAATTAATCGTTAAAGATGGTAAAAAGTACATTGAGATGACGCTGAAAAATAGTGCGTGGATTACGAAATTCCAAACAGAAAACAATGGTCTATTTGCTGATGCGAAAATAGTGAGCGAAGATAAAAATGCAAATACGAGAGTAGTACAATTTGAAGTAAGTGATTTATTTGCAAAATTAAATGCAAAAGTAAAAGTAGATATTAACGAAATGAACTACCATCATTTCTACGATGTACAAATCCAATTTGATACAAATAATATTGGTGCGCTAGGAACGATTAAAGAGGATCCAAAAAAAGATCCAAAGAATGATCCGAAAAATCCAGTAACTACACCGAAAGTAGATAATGTAAAAACAGTAGGAACTCCTGATTTTAACCGAAATGCAGATGGTAAAAAGAAAAACGAAGCTATAAATAATGATGCGAAAAAAGAGAAAAACTCAAAAACTGCAGATACAGCACAGCTTGGTTTATACATGGTGCTACTGCTAGTTTCACTTGCTTTACTAGTTCGTAAATATAGAGCTGGTAGATTGTAATTTTTGGAGTCTTGATGCGTTTTCGGGCGCATCAAGACTTGTTTCATATTGTTTGGAAAGGAGTGGTGATTGAGAGTGAAGAAAATTGCAAGTGTACTAATGGCTATCATTTTATTAGTGAGTATAGCTGGGTGCTCGTCACCTAAAAAAGAAACAGCGAAGCAGGTAAAGAGTGAAGGTAAAGAGAGGATTGTTGCAACGACAGTCGCTGTTACTGAAATTATGGATGCGTTAGAAGTAGATTTAGTTGGTGTACCAACAAGTACGAAAGATTTACCAAAGAGATATAAAGGCTTACCGGAAGTTGGAAACCCAATGAGTCCAGATATGGAAAAAGCAAAATCATTAAAGCCATCAGAAGTGTTATCTGTGACAACACTTGAATATGAATTAAAGCCAGTTTTTGATGGTGTAGGTATGAAAGCAAACTTTTTAGATTTAACGAGTTTGAAAAATATGCAAAATTCAATTAGCGATTTAGGTAAGAAATATGGACGTGAGAAGCAAGCGGAAGCAGTTGTAACTAAGTTAGATAACAAGGTTGCAGAGATTCAAAAAGCAGTAAAGGGTAAGAAAGAACCGACAGTACTTATTTTATTAGGTGTACCGGGAAGTTACTTAGTAGCGACAGAACATTCCTATATTGGAGATTTAGTAAAACAACTAGGTGGTAAAAATATTGTACAAGGTGAACAAGTAGAGTATTTAGCCTCTAATACAGAGTATTTAAAGAAAGCTGATCCAGACATTATTTTAAGAGCGGCACATGGTATGCCTGATGAAGTCGTAAAAATGTTCGATAAAGAATTTAAAACAAATGACATTTGGAAACACTTCGCTGCAGTTAAAAATAACCGTGTTTACGATTTAGAAGAGCGTTTATTTGGAACGACAGGTAATTTAGCGGCTATTGAAGCATTAGATGAATTGAAAAAAATGATGTATCCGTGATGCATTTTTATATAAAGGAAGAGTGGAATGAATAAAAAAACTTGGAGTTTCTTCATTGTTACTGTATTGCTTATTGTTATGACATCATTGTCAGCAATGAAAGGAAGTTTAGAAATAGGGATTGTTGAGCTTGTGCAAGGAATATTTACAGGGGCCAATGAAGATGTTGAAGTAATTAAAGATTTACGTTTCCCGCGTATTATTATTGCGCTGTTCACTGGGGCGGCTCTTGCTGTTTCAGGTGTGCTTTTTCAAGCTGTTATGAAAAATCCACTTGCTGATGCTGGAGTGATTGGTATATCTTCAGGAGCAAGTTTTATGACACTTGTTATTATTACGTTATTTCCGCAATTCTTTTTCTGGACACCAGTATTCGCCTTTTTAGGTGGGGCGTTTGCATGTTATCTCGTTTATGCTTTTTCATGGAAGTCAGGGCTAAGTCCACTTCGCATTATTTTAGTTGGTATAGCTATTAATGCAATGTTCACTGGATTAAATGAATCGTTCATTACGATTTGCGGATATTTCATTAAGAGTATTAAGCAAACGACGACTTCCAACATAACGATGAAGACGTGGGGCGATGTAGAAATAATGGTTACGTATGGAACAATTGGTCTTGTTCTTGCACTGTTTGTAGGAGCTTGGTGTAACTTATTATCACTACAAGATAAGACTGCGAAAAACTTAGGTTTGCACGTGACGAGAGTTCGTCTTATTATTTCTGCCATTGCAGTACTTTTAGCGGCAGTATCAACAGCGATTGCAGGAGTCATTGCTTTCGTTGGATTACTTGTTCCGCACATTTCAAGACAACTAGTTGGTTCAGACCATAAAGTGTTGATTCCATTTTCTGCACTTGCAGGAGCGTTATTAATTTTGACGGCGGATACGATTGGAAGGTTAATTGTGCCACCTAATGAAATTCCAGCAGCAACAATTATGGCGGTCATTGGTGGGCCATTCTTAATATTCTTGCTTAGAAAGAGTGATAAAGTTCATGGAAATTAAAAATGTAACCTTTTCATACGATAATGTAACAAATCGTTTAAAGTCTGTTAGTAGTGAAATAGAAATTAGAAAAATTACAACAATCATTGGTCCAAATGGTTGCGGGAAATCAACATTACTTGGTGTTATGTCTAGAAATCATGCTCCTAATAGTGGAGAAGTAATACTTGATGGGAAAGCGATTAGTGAGTATAAACCGAAAGAGTTTGCTAGAAAGTTAGCTGTTGTCCATCAGCAAAATGAGGCACCAGCAGATATTACAGTGGAAAAACTAATAAGCTTTGGACGTATGCCATATAAAAATGTTTTTTCTTCGCAAACTGATGAAGATAGAGAAGCAATTGAGCGTGCATTAACATGTACGAATTTGCAAAGTAAACGTGAAAAGCCAATTCATGCTTTATCGGGCGGAGAGAGACAGCGAGTTTGGATTGCGATGACATTAGCTCAAAGTACACCAATGCTTTTCTTAGATGAACCGACAACATATTTAGATATTTATTATCAGCTAGAAATATTAGAGTTAGTGAAAGAGTTAAATGAAGTGTATGGATTAACGATTGTAATGGTACTACATGATATTAATCAAGCTATTCGTTACAGTGATCATATTATCGTGATGAAAGATGGGGAGATTGTTACGAAAGGCAATCCTAATGATGTAATAACAGAAGAAATGGTTAAAGCAATATATGGTGTAGATGTCGTTGTAAAACAAGATGAAGATACAGGGTTATACATGGTACCAATGGGAATTTAAAGGCTGAGCATAATCCGTTTTGAGGTGATAATTTGAATAGTAAGAAAGAACGGAAAAAGAATTCTTTTTTTCAACGAATACTTACAATTGTATTTTTAGGAATCTTTTTCTATTCAATGTATGAATTGGGTGGGATTTTCATGGATTATTATGAAAATCGTAAAGTAATGGCTGAAGCGCAACATATTTATAAGAGAAGTCCAATGGAAGAAAAATCAGAAGATGGGGAAGTACGTAAACAGTTTCAAGCTCTCCAAAAAATGAATCCAGAAATAGTTGGATGGATTACGATGGATGATACACAAATCAATTATCCAATCGTTCAAGCGAAGGATAATGATTACTATTTATTTCGTAATTACAAAGGCGAGGATATGAGAGCGGGAAGTATTTTTATGGATTATCGTAATGATGTGAAATCTCAAAACCGAAATACAATTTTATATGGTCATCGTATGAAGGACGGTTCTATGTTTGGAAGCTTAAAAAAGATGTTGGATGAAGATTTCTTCATGTCCCATCGTAAATTGTATTATGATACATTATTTGAAGGATACGACGTTGAAGTGTTTTCAGTATATACGACAACGACGGATTTTTATTACATTGAAACGGATTTTGAAAGCGATGCAGCGTATACAGCGTTCTTAAAGCAAATTCAAGATAAATCACTTTACAAAACGGATACGGAATTGACGGCTAACGATGAAATTATAACACTTTCGACATGTGACTATGCACTTGATCCAGAAGCAGGGAGATTAGTAGTGCATGCGAAACTAGTAAAAAGACAGTAAAGAAAAAAGTATAGAATATGAGGGGCGGTAACGCTTCTCATATTCTATACTTTAAAAAAGAAATATGTTTACTGTGCTGCAGCCATTGGCATACGTACAACTTCAACATTGTAGTAAGTGATTTTATTGTCAAGAATATAATCTGGCATCCCGCCTTGATGTGAGTGAGCAGCTTTAAATGCTGGGCTCTTCGTCCAACCGTGGAAATCTTCTTTTGCATTCCAGCGTGTGCTAATTGTTACTTCATCATAATCAACTGTATTTTGCGTTAGAAGAACTTCTAATCCTAAAAAGCCTGGCATCGTTTCGACTTGACCTACTTTATTAAAACGATCAATTAATTTATGTCCATTTCCCTTTGTAATTTTAGCTGTATTTGTAACAATAATCATGTTTTATTCCTCCTATAAGTGTAACCTTTATTTTCGAGAACTCATATACATTAAATGATAATGAAAATCATTATCAATGTCAATGGTAAATGTGAAATAAATAAGTATTTTTTCTATTATGTTAGACAGTAAGATTTCCATTTCAAAGTGTAGTAAATATGTGGGGTTAAGCGAGAGAATGAGTGAGTTGTACTAGCAAAGCAATAATATGGTATAGTGAAACGAGGCTGTTTTTCAGTCTCGTTTTTTACATGCTTCCTACAAATTAGAAAGCATTCAAATGGAAAGGAAGACATTACATGCGATCAGAAGTAACGATAAAAATAAAACCGAAATTTATAAAAGAAATTAAAAGTGGATATCCGCTTATTTTAAAAGATGCAATTCAAAACTTAAATGATGTCCGTGAAGAAGGGACAATTATTAAAGTAGTAGATGAGAAGAACCAATTCATCGGAAAAGGCTATTATGGAAAACAAAATAAAGGGTACGGCTGGATTTTAACGAGAAAAGAGAGTGAACAAATTAATCAATCTTTCTTTGAAAGTAAAATAAAATCTGCCTTACATAAACGAAAGCAATTTTACAAATCAAGTGATACGACAGCATTCCGTGTTGTGAACGGTGAAGGTGATGGGCTTGGGGGCTTAATCATCGATTATTATGACGGCTATTATGTAGTAAGTTGGTATAGTGAAGGGATTTATACTTTCAGAGATGAGATTATAGCAGCTCTTCAAAAAGTAGCAAACTTTAAAGGTATTTATGAGAAAAAGCGTTTTGATACGAAAGGGAAATACATTGAAGGTGATGATTTCGTAGCAGGAGAGCGCGGTGAATTCCCGCTTATTGTAAAAGAGAATGGTGTGAACTTTGCGGTTTATTTAAATGACGGAGCAATGGTTGGTGTATTTTTAGATCAACGAAACGTTCGAAAACAAATTCGTGATAAATATGCAAAGGGAAGAACCGTGTTAAATATGTTCTCTTATACAGGTGCTTTCTCTGTATTTGCGGCGCTTGGTGGAGCGAGCAAAACGACGAGTGTCGACCTTGCAAATCGTAGTTTAAGTAAAACGATTGAGCAGTTTAGTGTAAATGAAATTGATTATGAAGCACAAGATATTATTGTAGAAGATGTATTTCTATATTTCAAATATGCAGCTAAGAAAAAGATGAAATTTGATATGGTCGTACTAGACCCTCCAAGCTTTGCCCGCTCAAAAAAATATACATTTAGTGCAGCGAAAGATTATAAAAACTTATTAAAAGAAACAATTGCCATTACAGAAAATAACGGGATTATCGTTGCTTCTACAAATTGTAGTGCGTTCGATATGAAAAAGTTTAAAGGCTTTATCGATACAGCATTTAAAGAAATGAATGGCAAATATAAAATATTAGAAGAACATTCTTTACCAGAAGATTTT
Organism: Bacillus luti; assembly: GCF_001884105.1. GTDB lineage: Bacteria > Bacillota > Bacilli > Bacillales > Bacillaceae_G > Bacillus_A > Bacillus_A luti. The sequence continues at coordinate 53,130 of NZ_MACI01000022.1, forward strand.
CGTACAATTGATCAATTTAAAGAAGGAGACTATTTAAAAGTAGTTTTCATTGAGAAAATTAAAGGTTAATAAACAAAAAGGAGCTCGAGTTTACTTGAGCTCCTTTTCTTATTGGACGATATTTTGTACTCTACCGACTTGCCCGTCTTGTAATCGCACTTTAATGCCATGCGGATGAGAAGGGGAGTTTGTCAAAATATCTTTTACAATTCCACGTGTTAGTTTGCCCGTTCGCTGATCTTGTTTTAATACAATATCAACTTCAAGACCTGGTGCGATATTAGAACGTTTTTGTCCGTTCATTTATACACCTGTACGTCTACGTTGGTTGTTTGTTTTCTTCGTTTGTTGGTTTTGTAATTTTTTCGTTTCTTGGCTTTGGTTTTTGGCATTTTGACCATTACCGTTACCTTGCTTTTTCTTTGCAAGTTGTTCACGCATTAAATCAGCTAAGCTTACTTTTTTGTTTTCTGACATGATAAGTCTCCTTTATATAAAGTTAATTATGAACTATCGTAGTAAATTTCATCATATCATTGTTACGGAAGGAAGGGAAGTTGGTTTGAAAATTCATATAATTCTTCACAGTGTTCATTCGTTACGATACAATTAAAATGTTAATGTTTGTAAAAAAGGGGATAGACATATGTCACATTATATTTTATTAGTTGAAGATGATATCTCAATTCAAGAGATGGTGGGAAAATATTTAATGAAAGAAGGCTTTCAAGTTACAATTGCGTCTGATGGAGAAGAAGGGGTGCAAGCCTTTTTTAAATCACCTTTTGATTTAGTTATCCTCGATATCATGATGCCGAAGTTAGATGGATTAGAGGTTGTACGTATTATTCGTGAGAAGAGTGCAGTTCCGGTTTTAATGATGTCAGCAAAAGATACAGATGTTGATAAAGCTGTTGGATTAGGACTTGGAGCAGATGATTACATCTGTAAGCCATTTTCGATGATTGAATTGGCTGCACGTGTAAAAGCAGGTATTCGAAGATCTACGAAATATTCAGCGACAGAAACAACCGAAAAAATGATTCGGATTGGTGATTTAACCATAGATTCAATCAACTTTACTGTGGAGAAAAATGGGAAGCCTCTCAAACTTACTTTAAAAGAATTTGAGATTTTAAAACTGTTCGTAAAGAATCAAAATCGTGTATTTACGAAAGCACAAATATATACGTTAGTTTGGAATGAAGAGTATTACGGTGATGATAATGTTATTAATGTTCATATGAGAAGATTGCGTGAGAAAATCGAAAATGATCCATCTAATCCAGAATATATTAAAACGTTATGGGGCATCGGCTATAAGCTGGAAGTGATGTAGTATGGTCAATTTGTTAATGGGCATTATTTTTATATTGATATGTATCATTTACATACAATATAAAATGAGAAAAACTAGTAGCAAAAATTTACGATACACATATGAAAAGTTGGAAAGTATTGTGAATGAAAAAACAGGTGAGAAGTTACTCGTTATGACGGATGATCAAGAATTACAAAAGTTATTAGTGGCAATCAATCATTTATTAGATGCAAAGCAGAAAACGAATGCAGATCACGCGAAAGTAGAAATTTCGATGAGAAAAATGCTTTCAAATATTTCACATGACTTAAAAACACCACTAACAGTTATTCTTGGATATACAGAAATGTTAAATAAGGATAAAACGATAAAAAAAGAAGAACAGCAAGTATTACTTGAAAAGGTGCATGTGAAAACATTAGAAGTCATGGAACTGATTCATAAGTTTTTTGATTTAGCAAAATTAGAATCAGGTGACAAAGCAATCGAGATAACAAAAGTCAATATGAATGAAGTTTGTCGTGAGAAAATTTTATCCTTTTATGATTTGGTGACAGCGAAAGGTTTTCAAGTTCATATTGATATACCGGAAAGAAATATATATGCACTTGGAAATGAAGAAGTATTAGGCAGGGTATTGAATAATTTAATATCAAATGCGATTACATATGGAGACGATGGAAAGATGCTCGGTATGACGTTAAGAGATGATGAAACGAGTGTGTATATAGACGTATGGGACACGGGAAAAGGAATTGATGAGACTCATATTGATAAAGTGTTTGAGCGTATGTACACACTTGAAGATTCCAGAAATAGATTGTACCAAGGTAGCGGTTTAGGGTTAACGATTACGAAAAGGCTTGTGGAGGCGATGGATGGAGAAATTCATCTTTCTAGTAAGCCGTATGAAAAAACGGCTTTTACAGTTGTATTAACAAAAATGCAGTTTTAGCTTGTAGAGCAGTAGATTCTACAAGCTTTTTTTCAGCGTAAGGAATTTGTAAGAAACGGGTAAGAAAAAAGAGATTTCCGTTGTCTATTATAGAAGTATAAAGTAGTGCGAAAGGAGAAAATGACATGACATATATATTAAAAACGAATCAGCTAACGAAAGTGTTTAAAGGGAAAGAAGTTATTTCTAGCGTTAACATGCATGTGAAAAAAGGAGAGATATACGGTTTCTTAGGACCGAATGGTGCAGGTAAAACAACGATTATGAAAATGATCACAAATTTAATAAAACCGACGAGTGGTGATATTGAAATTTTCGGTGAGAAGTTAACAGACACATCTTATGAAGTATTAAAAAGAATGGGGACAATTATTGAATATCCAGTTTTTTATGAGAAACTAACGGCGCAGGAAAACTTAGAATTACATTGTGAATATATGGGCTATTACGATAAGAACGCCATTGAGCATGCTTTAAATTTAGTAAAACTGCACGGTATAGATGAGAAAAAAGTAAAAGATTTTTCATTAGGGATGAAACAACGACTCGGTATTGCAAGGGCAATCATGACAAAACCAGAGCTACTTATTTTAGATGAACCGATTAACGGTTTAGATCCAATTGGTATTAAAGAATTGCGAGATTTATTTAAAATGCTCTGCAAAGAATATGGCATTACTTTATTAGTTTCTAGTCATATTTTAGGCGAGATGGAACAAATGGCAGATACAATTGGCGTTATTCAAAATGGGAAACTAATAAAAGAAGTTTCAATGAAGAGTATTAATGGAAAACAAACAGAGTACATTGAAATCACTGTTCCTGATGTGAAACGGGCGGCTTATGTTTTAGAAGATAAACTCGGTATAAAAAATTACAAAATAATGAGTGGAAACATGATTCGTGTGTATGATACGGCAGCGTCTCAGCAAGCTATTTCAAAAGCACTTATTATGAACGATGTAGAAATTGAAAGTATTAATAAGAAACATAGTTCCTTAGAGGAATATTTCTTAAATGTAATGGATGGAGAGGGCATTCATGCTTAATGGATTGTTAGTGAATCTAGTAAGCGGATTGATCGTAATGTTCATAAGTGGGATTTTATATTATAGAAAACCAGAGCGGAAATGGTTGTTAATTCTACTAGTGATAGGAATGTTAAGCTTCGTTACTGCTGGAATTAGAATGTTAGCAGAGTAGAGACAGTTATATAAAGAATGGAGGCGCGGTTTATATGTTTAAATTAATGAAGCTCGAATGGAAGAAACATCAACTATCTAGTTACTTTAAAGGGGTAGCGATTTGCATTATAGCCATTTTTGTTGCAGTAAACATTATGGGGTTGGGAGTGAAAAGTGAAGTAGACGCGGCGCTCACTGATTTCACAAAATATATGACCTTAGCAAACATCTTTATTAGGATGACATTTCTAATTTTTAGTTCGGTCATTTTATCACGGTTAGTAATTGATGAGTATAAGAACAAAACAATGCAACTATTGTTTATGTATCCATTGCAAAGAAAAATGTTAATGAGGGCGAAGTTAACAATTGTTTTTAGTTTTTGTTTTGTGAGCATGATTATTGCTACTTTCATTATTAGTTTGCTCATACTTTTTATGAATCCAATGATAGGAGTAATTGAAACGCCTGTTACGATGGGTGAAATAATAGCTACCGTTCCAGCTACTTTTATAAATGCATTTATGATATCTGGTATAAGTTTAATTCCTTTATTTTTTGGGATGAGAAAGAAATCGGCACCGACAACAATTACTTCTGCAGTAATAATCGGGATGATAATGAACAGTAACATTGGAAGCAATCAAGTAAGTTTTTATAGTTTTATAGCTATCCCAATTGTGCTCTGTTTATTAGGGATTTTTATTAGTTATCTTTCATATCGTAAAATCGACAAGGTCGATGTGGCGTAAAGTAAGTTTAAAACAACAACGAACTGGGGTATGAATGTTGAAAAAAATAATAGTAATTGCAATTTTATTTCTGACAATTGCTAGTGTAGTTTTTGGTTTTAAGACATTTCAGGGGAAAGATTTTAAGAAAGAAAAGTCTTTTGAGATAAATAATATAAAAGAAATCGAAGTGGATAATGAAAATTGGGATATTGAATTTAAAAGTACAGACGCTAATAAAATAGTAATTTCCGCTCAAGGTCAACAAGTGGATAAAATAGATTCTGTCAAAATAGAAAATAACGAAAATAAAATTATAGTTAAGCAAAAACAAAAGGCGACCAGATTTTTTAATGGTTTTACGTTTAGGAAGGGAAATATTATAACTATAGCTATTCCGAAGAAAGAAATAGATACAATTGTATTAAATAATAACTCGGGTGATGTGAAAATAAGCAATATAGTAGTAAAAAGTATCGTTACAAAAAGCAAGTCTGGAGATGAAATGATTGTAGGACTATCAGCAGAGAAAGGTGAATTCATATCGCAAAGTGGAGAGTTAGCTGTAAAAGATAGTTCAGTACAAGAGTTAAACATAAAGTCTACGGCTGGCGATAATTATATAACAAATGTAAACAACGTAAATATGAACATCACTTCAACATCCGGTGAAGTATTACTGAAAGATATAAAAGAAGGAAAATCATTATTTATAGAAACAAAATCAGGAGATATTGGCGTAAGGTATAAAGGTGTTCCGGATTCATTGAAACTTACAGCTAAAAGTAATTCGAATGACATACTGGTGAATGTAAACGGATTGAAGAAAGACAAGAATACTGAAAAGATAATAGAAGGAATCATTGGTGATGCAAAAAACGAAGTGAAGATTTTAAGTAAAACAGGAGCAATTTATATTGATTAAGTCTTAAACGGGAGGAGGACCATCATGCTACGTCTTATGAAGCTAGAACTGAAGAAATTTAAACTCGGCTGGTACGTGAAGAGAGCAGTAATTGCAAATCTTGTTATACTGGCATTATTGATTTTTGTTAGCATCGTTTCTCAAATAGAGGGAGATCCAGAAATAAGAGATCCGCAGGCGATTTTGTTAATGGCTAGTTCAATAGTAAGAGCAACATTTATTATTTTTGGTGCTATACTAATAGCTAAGTTAATAATTGATGAATATAAAAACAAAACAATATTATTGATGTTTTCTTATCCAATTAATCGGAAGAAAATAATGATTAGTAAGTTGGCTATTACAGCAATATTAACATTCATAACAGTTATTTTATCTAATATTTTTGTAGTAGGAATTTTCATTGGAATAGATAGTTATTTTTCGATTCTTTCTAATCCATTTACATTAGATCAATTGATTCAAGAAGGGATAAATCTCGTTCCTTTAGCCATTGCCACTGCTGGAATAAGCTTAATTCCTCTATACTTCGGAATGCGTAAACGTTCAGTGCCAACTACTATTGTTTCGTCTATTATAGTTGTACTAATCGCAATTAATAACCCACCAATATTTCCTATAGCGACCTTTCTTCCTCTTCAATTCGCATTTGCAGCGATTGGTGTGGCGATTGCTTATTATGGGATTAGAAATATTGAGAGAGAAGATGCAATATAAAGTTTCACATGAAACAAGTTACAGGAAAAGACAAGGTGAATCAATACCTTGTCTTTTTCTGTCGTTACATTTTTGGAGCTTCCATCCCGGCCGCAGCCCATTCTTCTTTTGCAGGACCATATACGCCAGGGACTGTTAAGCCAGCTTGTCGCATTAAAACTGTCATTTGTCCGCGGTGGTGATTTTGATGATTAATAAGCGTCATTAAAAATATAGAATTCGGCATAGGGCGACCAAAGAAGTCATTAATAGTCGCTAAGTCTTTATCAGTCCATTCACTTTGAAGTGCTTCAACAAAAGCTGCATTTACTTTACGATATTGATCAGCAATTGTTGTAGCAGAAGTCGGTACAGGATAATCTTTCGTTTCCCCTTCAAACTTAAGCCCTGTGCCAGATAGCATAACCGGAATGGCCGTCACGATATGCCAAGCAACTCTGCCTAACGTCCAGTGTCCAGGTGCAATTTCCTGTGATAAAGATTCATCTGTTAATGCATCGAGCATCTTCTGAGTAGATTCAGCCTCGTATTTCCATGATTGTAAAAAGCCTTCAATTGTTTGGTACATAGTTATCCCTCCTAATTATGTTCATAGGTTAAGTTCGAGACACTTGATTTATTCCCTTTTAATAGAAAAAAATTCATTACATATTGTTACAATATAAAAATAATTAGAAAATATTTGTAGAATTGTCAGGAATCGAATGTGTTCATTCGTATATATAACGAATAGAGAATGGGATAAAGCGTGGTGATAAGGGTGAAAGATATAGAAATAGTAGAAGGTCTTCGAAAACAGGATATGTTAGCTTTACATACAGCAATTGATCGATATGGGGGGTTAATTTATAGGGTGGTTCACAGTGTGTTAGATACGGCACATAGTAAGGTGCTAGTGGATGAATGTGTTGATGATATTTTATTAATCGTTTGGTACAACATTAGCAGTTACGATGAAAATCGTGGGAAGTTTAGGAATTGGCTTATATCCGTTGCGAAATTTAAAGCCATTGATTATAAACGAAAAAGTAATAAGGCTTACCAATTACAAGAGTTTCATCAAGAAATATATGAAGAAGGGGAAGATGTTAATTTAACAACAGAAGAGCGAAATCATAATTTTTACGTCTTAATTAAAGAATTGAACGAAAAAGATAAGGAAATTTTTATAAAAAGGTATTTAGATGAATATAGCGTACAAGAAATAGCACTTGAATTCGGTATGACCCGAGATACGGTGTATAGCAGGCTTTCGAGAGGGAGAAAGAAATTGAAGAAGCTGTTAGGAGGGAAAAGAAATGAATAAAGAAAAATTGCTTCAGGAATTAAATAATTTGCAGTATGGTGATAATTTTGTAGAAGATTATAGAAATGATAAAAAAATAGATAAAAAGAAAATAGATCGTACAAAAGAAGTTGTAACAAAAACAATTTTAATGAAACGTTGTTATGAGACCGTACAAGAAGAATCACAGGGGAGTGAAGAGGTTTTATATAGTATGTTTACTGAAAATCCTTGCGTGAAAAACTGGCAGACAGGTATAACGATGACATTAGGGGTAGGCGTTCTTGCGATGAACTTCGGTATTAACAATGTGCTAATCGTTACAAATAAAAAGTTATATGTGTTTTTTGTGGATCGTTATTATAATGAAGTGGACTTAAAAGTATGTTTATTAAACGAAATAGTTTCTATAAAAACAATATTAGACCGTAAAGGTGGAAGCGAATTTCTTTATATAAAGTATAAAAATGATAAAGAATACGTATTGTTAGGAAATGCTGATGATTACAGAGAGTTATTTCAAATAGTAGGTGGATTGAAAATAGCAACCGGAATAGAATTAAGATTGCTGGATAAAAAATTAAAGAGAAAGTTAACGTTAAAACGTAGTATATTCAATATAATTATGTATTCACTTGTTATATATTTTATGTACAAAGCTTATATTAATTTTATCCCGCATTAACGGGCAGTAAAACTCCTACTTTAAAATTCGGCTGGAGTGAAGAAGTGGGAGATGAACAAAACCCTACTGATTATAGTTTCACTTTATGCCATGATAGAAAAGCCAGCTTCATATATGAAGCTGGCTTTTAATTAACCTTCTTTCCACTTTTCCTCATTAACCATAAGAAATAAGGTGCCCCAAGTACAGCAACGACAAGACCAGAAGGAATTTCTTTCGGATATGCAATTGTTCGTCCTAGTAAGTCAGCAATGGAAAGGAGGATTGCTCCAAACAGTGCTGAACAGACGAATAGTCTTTGGTGATTCATCCCAACAACGATTCGCGCTAAGTGTGGTGCGACAAGGCCTAAAAAGGCAATCGTACCGACAGCAGCGATATTTACTGATGCAAGTAGTGTCGCTAACACGATTAGAGCAAGACGCGTTTTATTTACCGGTTGTCCGAGTCCAGTTGCTAAATCATCCCCAAGTACAAGAACATCGAGTTGCTTTATTAAGAAAAAGATAATGAGTACGAGAATAAGTGATGGATATAGAATAATATTTTCTAAGTGATTCCATCCTCTTGCATACGTACTGCCTGATAGCCACGTTAAAGCAGCAGCCACATTTAAATTCGCTCTAACAATAAAGATTTGAATAATTGCTGAGCCAAGCGCGGAAATGCCAATCCCTATTAAAGCGAGAGCTGTTGGACTAAACCCTGATTTCCAAGAGAAGAAGAGGACAATTCCAACTGCAAGTAGTCCGCCAATAAATGCACCAATTGGTAGGAAGAAACCAGGAAGTGCAGGAAAGACATACATAATAGTTAAAGCACCAACACCAGCCCCCGAGGAAATACCAATGATAGAAGGGTCTGCAAGTGGGTTTCGTAATATACCTTGGAAAACAAGTCCGCTTATTGCAAGGCAAGCGCCAGCAATAGCGGCAACGAGCATTCTTGGTAAACGAAGGTTCATCATCATATTTTTGTCAAATTGTGTTAATTGACCTGATATAACATTTGTAATGCTTTCGATATAAGCGTTACTACCAATTGTAACACCAAGAGCAATCGTCACAATACAAAGCGTAATAGATATAATGATTACCTTTTTATAAGAGTAATAGCGGGAACTAGCTCCGGCTGCATTTGCACCGTTATCATTCATATATTGTTTCGATTTCATCATTCGATACACTAAGTAAATAAGCCAAGGCGATCCAATCATTGCCGTGACTGCCCCAACAGGAAGTTCTGCACCGGTTGGATCTATTAATCTACCGACAACATCTGCTCCAAGTAATAAGACTGCCCCCCATAAGAAAGAAGAGAGAAGAAGAGTAAAGTGCTGACGGTAGCCAATAAGACGCATTAAATGTGGTGCAACTAAGCCCACAAAACCGATTGGTCCAACAACAGTAACAATTACTGCTGTTAAAAAGATTGCGGCAATGAAGGCGATAAGACGTGTTACCGCTATTTTTTCACCAAGAGAAACAGCCACATCATCACCAAGTAAGAGAATGTTGAGTTTACGAGACATAAATAGTAAAACTAGGAAAGAAATAATGATAAATGGAAAAGCAAATTGAACGCCATCCCAGTTATTTTGAATAAGAGACCCAGCTCCCCATAAAAATAAACCAGCTGTTTCATTCTCATAGAACAGTTGCATCGTTCCAGTAAAGGCAGAAAGCATTAATGTAACGACCATACCAGCTAATGCCATTCTAAGTGGGGTTCCCTTTTTTCCACCAGAAATACGGTATACAAATAAAGCAGTAATTGCACCACCGATAAATGTGAAAAGAAGTGAGTTAATTTGCAAACCTTTCGGTAAGAAAATTGTAGCAGTTACTAGAAAGAAATATGCGCCAGAGTGAATACCCATTGTACTGGATTCAGCAAGTGGGTTTTTTGTTAACGTTTGTAAAATAACTCCAGATGCAGCAAGAGCACCTCCGGCTAAAATAGCAATTACGGCTCTAGGTAATCGAAGCATGATTAAAGTTTGATGCTCTAGCGATTGATTCGGTGAGATAAGAGCATCCATAATCATACTATAGGAAATGTTCGCTTGACCTTGTCCGATATGAATAAAGAAAAGGAGGAGCAAGAGAGCTGCTCCTCCTCCGAATACAAGACTTGCTCGAAGTGTATGTTGTAAGCTATTCATCGTGTAATCACTTCTTCGCTGTCATTACATCTGCTACTTGTGTTGCTAAAGATTTTGCAGATTCAGGACCACCGAAAATCCAAGTGTCGCCTTTTAATTTATACATTTTGTTTTCTTTTTTGAACTTTAATTCTTCCCAAGCAGGGTTGCCTTTTAGTTGCGTGTCAAAAATGTTATCTTCATCCGCTACAATGTAAATGAAGTTTGAATCTTGTACACTTTGTAATGATTCTACAGTTGTTTGTTTGAAACCATCTGGCTCAGATTTTCCTGCTTCAAAAGTATTTGTTAAACCTAATTTTTTTGTAACCTGTAAAGCTACAGAATTGTCAGTTAAGATACGGAATGTTGGCACGTTTTTAGCTGTAAATGCTTGTGTCATTGCGATGTTTTTATCTTTTAAGTCTGCTTTTTCAATTTTTGCTTTTGCATCAGCGAATGTTTTATCCATATCAGCTAATACTTTTTTACCTTCTTCTTCTTTTCCAACTGCTTTTGCAATTTGTTTAAATGTTTCTGTCATTTCAGCAAAGTGATCGTTATTGCTTGTTGATGGATCGAACATAACTGTTGGTGCAATTTGTTCTAATTCGTTTTTAATAGCTTTACCACGGAATGATGCAGTAATAATTAAGTCTGGTTTTAGACGGCTAATTTCTTCTAAGTTTGGTTGTTGACGTGTCCCTACATCTACAACATCTTTACTTGGTTTTGTTGGTGTATTTACCCATTTATTATAATTCTTAATGTCTGCCATCCCTACTGGCTGAACACCAAGTGCTAATAAGTCTTCTGAATATACCCACTCAAGTACAACAACTTTTTTCGCTGGTTTATCTAATTTTGTTTCCCCTTCAGCGTGTTTAATTGTTATAGCTTGCTTCTTATCGTCTGTCTTTGTTTCTTTGTTCTCCTCTTTTTGCTGTCCACATCCAACAGCGAATAGAAGGACTACTATGAAAATACTGAGAATTTTCTTCATCTTCTGCCCCCAAATAATTTTTTTACTTGTAATAAACGACACTGAAAATCGTTATCAATTATAACAACCAAATCATACTATGAGGATATTTTAAGTGTCAATATTTTTTTAAAATTTTGACGAAAAGCAATGAATTATATGGATTTTACTATATGTATGAACATTTTAGAAGAGGAATTTCGTTTAAGCAGGAAGGCGAAAGTACAAGCAAAGTGAGAGAATGTCGCATGTAATAATTATTAGAATGTATGGAATTAATGCGTGTTTATCGCTATAGAATACAGTTTTTTATTATTTGATATGTGTTTTCTAATTCGTTGCTTATGCTTAAAAGATTGAATTTGAAGGAAGGGATCAGCATGTCTTCATGGCTCAATAATACAAATGGATATTGTGGGTGTAATAATCAAAATGGTGTACATGTTGATTCATGCTGTTTTAGTTGCGATGGGACAGTTCCTAAGCTTGGTCCAACAGGTCCAACAGGTCCGACGGGAGCGACAGGAGTAACGGGAGCAACAGGTGAAACGGGAGCAACAGGTGAAACAGGAGCGACAGGAGTAACGGGAGCGATAGGGGCAACAGGAGCAACAGGTCCAACAGGTCCAACAGGAGCAACAGGAGCAACAGGTGAAACGGGAGCAACAGGAGCAACGGGTCCAACGGGTCCAACGGGTCCAACGGGTCCAACGGGTCCAACAGGTCCAAC
>NZ_MACI01000023.1 GCF_001884105.1 Bacillus luti
ATAAATTATGGGATATTACAACTGAAACATTAAGAAAAGTAGTTGGAGATGGAGATTTTTCAGGAACGCAACAAAAAATGGATTCCTTTAAAGCTGGTTATGGAACAGTACTATTCTTTGAAGATGAGTCTATCGTTAAATCGCTTCAAGAAAAATTTGCTGCATATGCTGAAAACTTCCCAATTTGGTCACACCAAGCATCTGGTATGCACCAGTTAGTTGTGTGGACAGGTTTAGAAGCAGAGGGATTAGGAGCATCTTTACAACATTATAATCCA
>NZ_MACI01000024.1 GCF_001884105.1 Bacillus luti
GTTTGTTTCGTTCAGTTTTCAAAGAACTACTTGGTCGCTCATTTGCGACTTCCTTATGTTAACATCTTCGTTTTTCGATGTCAACTAAGTTTTTCAATTTCTTTTTTGTCGTTTTCTGCGTTTCCGCATCAGCGACGGTTATTAATATATCATGCCGTACATACAGGGTCAATACTTTTCATAAAAAAATTTCACATCCCGTTAAACCCTTAAAACATATTTTAAAAATCATTCTATCTTCCATTCATTTCTTTATCGACTTCCCTCTTATTCATATCTTATCTCTTTATCACACATACACATAAGTGAAAATTCTAAATTTTATGTTATATTATTGTTATAGGAGTTGGTGAGAATGAGCATTAAGTATTCAAACAAAATCAATAAAATCCGGACCTTTGCATTAAGTTTAGTATTTATCGGCCTCTTCATTGCATACTTAGGAGTCTTTTTCCGCGACAACATCATTATTATGACAACATTTATGATGGTTGGCTTTTTAGCTGTTATCGCTAGTACTGTCGTTTACTTTTGGATTGGTATGTTATCTACGAAGACTGTACAAATTATTTGTCCAAGCTGCGATAAACCAACAAAAATGCTCGGTCGTGTCGACGCATGTATGCACTGCAATCAACCTTTAACAATGGATCGAAACCTAGAAGGAAAAGAATTTGATGAGAAGTATAATAAGAAAAGCTATAAATCATAGGTATATAGAAGTATAGTGAAGGGCGTGAATTTAAGTCATTAAACAAGGCGATTTCTTAACTAAGAAATCGCCTTGTTTTGATTACTGTCTTCTCCCCAAATTCATTATGCCTGTTTTTTCGATATTACAGTAAACATCCCTGTCATGTTGGGCGAGTAATCTTTAAAATCATATTTTTCGTAGAATGACGTTTTGCCTTGCGATGCAAACAAACCAATAAATGCTTTATCAGGGGCATTCCAATTTAAGTATTCAACTAAAGCATTCATTATTTTCTTCCCAATACCATTCCTTTGATAATCTGGGTGCACTACTATATCTTGAATATAGAAATAGATAGCCCCATCACCAACAATTCTCCCCATACCGATAATTCGATTATTATCATTGACCGTGATGCAGTAAATAGAATTTTGGAGCGATGTTTCCACCACTTCAAAATTCATATAATTAGTCCACCCTACAGAGTCACATAAATATTTGTATTCTTCCAATGTTGGAATGTTATTTTTAATATCATATTCCTTCACAATGTATCCTCCAGATTTCATTTTCACCAATCTAAAGTAATTTCGATACATTTTTATATAATCCTCTTACTAACTTAACGCTGCAAACCCATATTAGCCTGACGCTACTCTTATATAATAAAGAAAGAGGTCGACGTAAAGCCGTCAGCCTCTTTCTTTATTATATATTACGCCTTATGACACTCTGGACAAACGCCATAAATTTCTAAGCGATGACTATTAATAACGAAGCCTGTCGTTTTCTCAGCTTCTTTTTCAAGCTGTTCCAAGCCCCCATAAGGAAAATCAACAATCTTACCACACTTTTCGCAAATCACATGATAATGTTGACTTGTAACATAATCAAATCTACTTGAAGCGTCTCCATAAGTTAATTCCTTTACAAGCCCAACTTCTTTAAACACACGTAGGTTATTATAGACAGTTGCAACACTCATATTTGGAAACTTACCTTCTAATGCTTTATAAATGTCATCCGCTGTTGGGTGCGTCATAGATTCCACAAGGTACTCTAAAATAGCATGACGCTGTGGAGTAATGCGTACACCCGTATTTTTCAGCATTTCTAGCGCTTCTTTTAATTCTTCTTTGACCACCGTCATGCACCCCGATTCTATACGGATTATTATTTTATAATTCTTATAAAGAGTGTACTCCTTTTCTTATAAATCGTCAATATTTCTACTATAAGTATGTGGTTTATTTTTGTATATAGCCTTATCCTTATATATCTTTCCCTATTTCTTATACATTTTGCATAGAAAAAAGTGCGACATAATCGCACTTGGAATACTATCATCTGAGGAGGTATGCCCTACACTTCACTTTATGTCAGACGGTAAAATATGTATAGACACTTGCCTTACTTCTATATATTTTATCCCCACTACACATTTACTTTATATAAGAAAGAACGTCCTCAATATGTCCTTTTACTTTCACTTTACGCCAATCTTTTACAAGCTCACCATCTTTATTAATAAGGAATGTAGAACGTTCAATTCCCATATATTCTTTCCCAAAGTTCTTTTTCAATTTCCAAACATCATACAATTCTGCTACTTTATGATCTTCATCTACTAAAAGTACAAATGGAAGTTCATGCTTCTCAATGAATTTCAGATGTCTATTCGCTGAATCCGGACTTACTCCAAGAATAACCGTATCCTTTTCTTGAAAGACTCCATACGCATCGCGAAAATCACACGCTTCAGTTGTACACCCTGGAGTCATATCTTTCGGATAAAAGTAAAGAACTACATTTTTCCCACGAAAATCAGCTAAACGAACTTGTTCTCCGTTACTTCCCTCTAGTGTAAATTCCGGTGCCATTTCTCCTACTGTAATCATTGTCATCACTCCTTCTTTTTCTTTAACTATAACAAATGCGGCCTTATTTTTCATTGTCTATTACTGACCTCATCACAAAAGCAAACGGCAGTGTATATCCAATTAGTGCTTCTCCGATCGCAATCCATCTTCCTATTCCAATCGGAGCTATATCACCATATCCAACGGACAATAAAGTGACTGCACTAAAATACAAACAAATTTCAACGAGCTGAAAAGAATGAGCAGTCACTCTTTCTCCATCTTCTTTCAAAACTGTAAAACCCATTTCCTCCAATACAACATAACTTAACCCAAACGCAATTAGTACTGTTGTATAAATCAAAAATAACGAGGCTAAATTATACAGCGAAAAGAAACGCGTTGAATCCGAATATGAACTCCATAATAATTGGACACTTCTTAAAATAGCTATTGCTGCAATTAATAGAATAAATCCCCATAACATGTCCTCCACCTCATTTTATATGTATGAGATAGGCGACTGATTTATCCCATAGAAACAAACAAGCTTCTATAATTAATTTCCTGCACCGCGGTACCTTTTTACCCCTTGATTCCAGAGAGTAATCGCAACAGTAAAACAAATAATACCAACAATCGGTGTTGCAAATGCATAACTATTCCACTCTGTTTTTCTTAAAAAGTATGCTGCTGGATATACTCCAACAAAGGCAAACGGTAAGACAAACGTTAAAATGAAGCGAATCACACGATTATAAATATTAACCGGATAACGACCATAATTCCCTATGTTATACATAAGCGGCATAATAGAACTTTTTGCATCCGACCAAAAACCAAGGCTCGCAAGTGTAACAAATATCCCGCCGTATACAAGCGCTCCTCCACCTACCATCAGTAAGAATAAGAAGAAATCATACCAGTAAAAAGATAATTGTAACTCTACTGCTGCATATGACATTACAATAATTCCTGTAACGGCTCCAATTAAAGATTCAAGTTCCATTCTTTCTAATATAATTTGAAATAAGCTATGAATTGGTCTCGTTAATACACGATCCATCTCCCCTTTAATAATGTAACGATCATTAAAGTCCCATATATTAAAGAAGGCTGAAAAAATGGCAAACGGTACTAAAAAGAAACCATAGATAAAAATTACTTCTTCTCGGCTCCATCCCTTTAATGCTTGTGTATGACCAAACACAACGAGAATAAAGATTAAATTAACCGCTTGGAGTGATAAATCAGAAAGTAATCCAACGATAAAATCGCCCCGATATTCCAGTTTCGTTTTTATATATTGACTTGCATATTGTAAAAATAATTTTATATATAGCATCCCATCATCCCCCCTGTACAATTAGACGTTTTCGCGCCGTTCTCCACATGAGTACAATTGGAATAATAAGTACGATTGCCCAAACTACTTGAAATACTAACGCCTCATACAACTTACTTCCCTGTATACCTTCTGAAAAAATCATACTCGGAATATAACTAATGGCCTGAAACGGTAAAAACATCATTGCTTTTTGGGCCCATAACGGATAAAAACTAATTGGCAATAATAGACCTGAAAACAAGTCAATCACAACGCGTTTTGCATACATGATTCCGCTATTATTAAATAGGAAGAACGTAAGCATTCCCGTCATTAAATTAATTTGTGTATTAATAATAAAACTAAATATTAAAGATAAGAAGAAATATAACCACGTTTGAAAATTCGTTGTAATTTGCAGTGAAAATAATAACGTAACGATAACCATGCCCGGGATGGAAAAGAATGCAAAACGGAATATCCCCTCACCAAGACCTTGCATAACTTTCATACCTAAATAGTTGTAAGGACGAATTAATTCTACAGCCACACGGCCTTCTTGAATTTCCATCGCAATTTCTCTATCTATATTATTAAAATAAAACGCACGTGCCATCCACGCGATTGCAATATACGTAGTCATTTGTGAAATAGATAAACTTTCAATATTCTCTTTTCCGCTATAAATTGCTTGCCACAAAAAATAATATGCGCCGATATTAATTGTATAAATTAAAATCCCACTATAATAGTTTGTGCGATACGCAAGCATCATTAAAAAGCGAATTCGAATCATTTCAATATACTTACCCATGCCTAATACCTTCTTCATAAATGTTACGAATAATTTCCTCTGTAGATACTTCATTAATTTTTAAATCTTTAATTTGAAAGGCTTGTACTACTTTAGAAATGAGCATTGAAATAATCACTTCTTCATTTGGTATTTTTGCAACCCACGCATTTTCTTCTTTCGCTTTTGACCAAACGACATGGTTATCAGGCATAACCATCGATAATTCCTGATATGAAACTGGGGCAACAAATTGAAAATGTATTTCTTTCTCTGCTCCCCACTGTGTGCGAAGATTATTTAAAGAACCGTCATACATAATGTTCCCTTCATCAAGCATGATAACGCGCTCACATAAAGCTTCAATATCCGTAATATCATGAGTTGTTAATAAAATTGTTGTTTTATAACGCTCATTCATCTCTTTTAAAAATTCACGTATTTTCAATTTCACAAGAACATCTAGTCCAATTGTTGGTTCATCTAAAAATAATAACGGTGGATTATGAATTAATGCTGCGGCTAATTCACAACGCATTCTTTGGCCTAAAGATAACTTTCGAACTGGCTTATCTAATAAAGGACCAATATCTAACGTTTCAATCACGTGCTCCATATGTTCTTTATACTGAGCATCTGATACACCGTACACTTTTTTGAGTAAACGAAACGATTCTTGTACCGCAATATCCCACCACAGCTGTGAGCGTTGACCGAAAACAACACCAATTGTTCTTACAAATTCCTCTCTTTGTTTATGTGGATTCATTCCATTTACTATGATCTGTCCTGATGTTGGAGTTAAAATCCCCGTAAGCATTTTAATTGTCGTTGATTTACCAGCACCATTCTCACCGATATAACCAACCATTTCACCTTGCTTTACAGTAAAAGACACATCATTTACTGCTGGTACTATTTTATAATTACGATTTAATAAATCGCGAAATGCACCCTTTAAACCCGGACGACTTGAATAGGCTGTAAACTCTTTACGTAACCCTTGTACCTCAATTACCGATTTCATAATCGGACCCCCTTCCTAAATGTCACAACGAATAGTTTACCCAACTGCCTTCTCTATCACAAACAATACGTCTTTTCGAAAAACATGTTAGAATAATACATAGATTTTTGTAAGGAGATGAATGGTAGTGAAATTCACAAAATCAGAAGCATTACATAAAGAAGCTTTAGAACATATCGTTGGCGGCGTTAATAGTCCTTCTCGTTCTTTTAAAGCAGTTGGCGGCGGCGCTCCTGTTGCTATGGAACGTGGAAAAGGTGCTTATTTCTGGGATGTAGACGGAAATAAATATATCGATTATTTAGCAGCATACGGTCCTATTATTACGGGACATGCTCACCCGCACATCACAAAAGCAATTACAACAGCTGCTGAAAATGGTGTACTTTACGGAACACCAACGGCACTAGAAGTAAAATTTGCAAAAATGTTAAAAGAAGCAATGCCCGCTTTAGATAAAGTACGCTTTGTGAACTCTGGGACTGAAGCAGTAATGACAACAATTCGTGTCGCTCGTGCTTACACAGGCCGCACAAAAATTATGAAATTCGCTGGTTGTTACCACGGACATTCTGATTTAGTACTTGTAGCAGCTGGATCTGGCCCTTCTACTCTAGGGACTCCTGACTCAGCTGGCGTACCACAAAGTATCGCTCAAGAAGTTATTACGGTTCCATTTAATAATGTAGAAACTTTAAAAGAAGCATTAGATAAATGGGGACATGAAGTAGCAGCTATCCTTGTAGAACCGATTGTTGGAAACTTCGGTATTGTAGAGCCAAAACCTGGCTTCCTTGAAAAAGTGAATGAACTTGTTCACGAAGCTGGTGCACTAGTAATTTATGATGAAGTTATTACTGCTTTCCGCTTTATGTACGGCGGTGCTCAAGACTTACTTGGCGTAACACCAGACTTAACAGCGCTTGGTAAAGTTATTGGCGGCGGACTTCCAATCGGTGCTTACGGTGGGAAGAAAGAAATTATGGAACAGGTTGCTCCGCTTGGACCTGCATACCAAGCTGGTACAATGGCAGGAAACCCTGCTTCTATGGCATCGGGTATCGCTTGTCTAGAAGTTCTTCAGCAAGAAGGCCTATACGAAAAATTAGATGAACTTGGCGCAATGCTTGAAAAAGGAATTTTAGAGCAAGCGACTAAACATAATATCGATATTACATTAAACCGTCTAAAAGGTGCTTTAACTGTATACTTCACAACAAATACAATCGAAGATTACGATGCAGCACAAGATACAGATGGTGAAATGTTCGGTAGATTCTTCAAGCTTATGCTTCAAGAAGGCATTAACTTAGCCCCTTCTAAATATGAAGCATGGTTCTTAACGACAGAACATACAAAAGAAGATATTGAATATACAATTGAAGCTGTTGGTAGAGCATTTGCTGCATTAGCAAACAATAAATAATCCCATTATTAAAAGGAAAAAAGAAAGCACATCTTTCTTTTTTCCTTTTTTCTATTTCATAAATTCCTCATTAATAGTATAATTATTCATAATTATCTGTTTTATTTTTATTTCACATCCTTACTATCCGTGTATACAAGGCTACTCACGCCTTAAATAGTAAGATTATTCAAACTTTAACAAGAGGGGGGATTGACGGATGCTCAATAAAAAAAATACATGGACACCGTCTTTATTTCGAGATTATAGAAATGCAGAACATGATGCGTGTGGAATCGTTTCCGTTATGGAGAAACGAAAAATTCCTACAAAAGAAAACATTGATCTTTGCATACAATCACTCGTCAAAATGAATCATAGAGCTGGTTTCATTAATGGCGAAGGCGATGGCATCGGCATTCACATTGATGTACCAAAAGCTCTTTGGAATGAAAAACTAAAAAGTAGCGGATATAATCCAACGATTGTGGATCATCCCCACTTTATCGTTGGACATTTTTTTCTAAACAAAAACGCAAATATAGTTAATTTAAAAAACCATATTCGTACACAACTAAATAACGAAAGCTTTGCAATCCTTTTCGAAAGTGACGATGTAATAAACTCCGATGCACTCGGGCCACTTGGTAAACAAGAAGAACCACTATTTTGGCAAGTTGCCCTTATCGCCGAACATGAAGTTGCAAATATTGAGCAAACATTATTTGCTGTCACAATAAAAATAGAGGAAAACGAAGCAATTCATGTCGCTTCATTAAGCCGTGATCATGTTGTATATAAAGTTCTAGGTGCTGGCGATACACTTGTTGCCTATTACAATGATTTACAACATCCACTTATCGCTTCGACTATGACACTAGGACATAACCGCTATTCTACTAATACATTATCTAATTTTTTTCGTGTACAACCATTTAGTATTCTCGGACATAATGGTGAAATTAACACCATTGCCAAATTACGCGATCAAGCTGAAATGATTGATGTACCACTTACTGCTGGGGGCAGTGACTCCCAAGATTTAAACCGCACCTTAGAAACTCTACTTGTTCAATACGACTACAGTTTATTTGAAGCAATGGAAATACTATTCCCACCAATTATTAATGAAATTAAACTTTATGAAACACATTTACAAGATTTATATACGTATATACGTGAAGCATGGGGACATTTTGCACAAGGGCCAGCTGGAATCATTTCCCGTTTTAAAGATGAAGCTGTTTTCAGCGTTGATTCCCTTGGCCTACGACCAGTATGGAAAGTTGAGACAGAGAGCTCTTATATTTTCTCTTCTGAACCTGGAGTTGTATCACCAACTGAATATGTAGCAGAACCAAAACCACTCGCTCCTGGGGAAAAAGTCGGATTAAAATGGAATGAACAAGATGAACTTGTTCTTTATGAATATGACAAATACCAAACCCAAGTATATAACCGTTTTAAAAAGCGAGTTGATACTACTGATTACCATTTAAACTTATCTATCCCTGAAACGAAAAAAATCCAAGGATTATGTGATTCTGTTCAAGTTGAAACGAAACAATACGTTGCTTTTGGATGGGATCGAGAACATATTCAGCTCCTTGAACAGATGGCAACAAAAGGCGTTGAGCCAATTCGCTCACTAGGACACGATTCACCACTTGCCGCGCTTGATACCGATAGACGAAATATTGCTGACTTTATTAAAGAAAGTGTAGCTGTCGTTACAAATCCAGCAATTGACCGTGACCGTGAAATTGAACACTTCTCTACACGTACTGTACTTGGAGAACGCCCAAGTTTATTAAGCGGTGCGAAGCAACCATTTGTAGTTGAGATGCTTTCACCAATTATTTTAGAAGGAAACGTAGCACAATCTATTGCAGAAGAATTACACACAATTACGTACGAACAACTTACAGAGCTATTCATGACTCATAGCTCTATCGCCACAATCTCTGCTACATTCAGCTCACCAGAAACTTTGCAATGCGCATTAAACCGCATTAGTTCTGAAGCAATAGCTGCCGTTAACAATGGCGCTTCTCTACTAGTATTAGATGACGCGAAAGCCCATCTAAATGAACGATTGTGGATTGATCCACATTTAGTTACCGCTAAGGTACACCAAGCATTAAGTGAAAATAAATTGCGCCGCAACTGCTCTCTCGTTATACGTTCTGGTGCCCTTCGCTCCTTACATGACATCGTCACGCTATATGGGTTAGGAGCAGACAGTATTAATCCATATTTATTGTTTGCGACCGTAAATGACGGAACAAAAACACCAATTACGAATTTGTATACGGCCCTTAATAAAGGATTAGAGAAAGTCATTTCAACAATCGGAATTCATGAGTTACGTGGTTACGGACGTCTCTATTCATCTATCGGGTTACATGAGGAAATCGCAAATATACTACAAATTACAAATTTCTTCGGTTCAAATGATTTAGCTTTTTCACTTGAATCACTTGCTGAAGATGCAAAAATGCGCGCGGATGATTATAACAATCCTAAAATTAGAATGCGAAAGTCATTTCACATATTCCCGCGGATTTGGAAAGCCATTGGCGATGTTGCAAAGGGAAATCCTTATGATGATTACCGCGAAAAGTTAAGTGAATTAGAAAACAATAATCCAATCGCAATCAGACACCTTGTTCAAACGAAACAAGCAAAACATATCGTTCCAACTGAAGACGTATCCATTAGTATCCGGAATCACGATCTACCATTTATTATTAGTTCCATGTCATTTGGTTCTCAAAATGAAATTGCCTTTCGTGCGTATGCAGAAGCTGCCGATCAACTAAATATGATTAGTTTGAACGGTGAAGGCGGCGAAATTAAAGATATGATTGGTAAATACCCACATACACGCGGACAACAAGTTGCCTCTGGTCGATTTGGAGTAAACGCTGAATTACTAAATTCATCAAATTTAATTGAAATAAAAATTGGTCAAGGAGCAAAGCCTGGTGAAGGTGGACATTTGCCTGGTTCAAAAGTAACAGCCAAAATCGCCGAAGCACGTAACGCTACAATTGGATCAGATTTAATTTCACCTTCTAACAACCATGATATTTATTCAATTGAAGACTTAGCTCAAATGATTACCGAAATTAAAACGGCTAATCAACTTGCAAAAGTAGCTGTAAAAGTCCCTGTCGTTCCTAACATTGGAACAATTGCTGTCGGCATCGCAAAAGCTGGTGCTGATTTTATTAACATTAGCGGGTTTGATGGCGGAACAGGTGCTGCGCGTATTCACGCATTGCAACATGTAGGTCTTCCAGTAGAAATCGGTGTAAAAGCTGCTCACAATGCTCTACTAGAAGCAGGGATGAGAGATCAAGTAGAAATTTGGGCCGATGGTGGTATTCGAAGTGTAAATGATGCCTTAAAAATTATGCTCCTTGGAGCAAACCGTATTGGATTTGGCACATTATCAATGATTGCAATTGGCTGTACAACTTGCCGCGGGTGTCATTTAGATACTTGCCATGTTGGAATCGCAACACAAATTGAATCTGAAGCGCAAGCAAAAGAACACGGGCTACGCCGCTTCGTCCCACGGGAATTAGAAAGTGCAGTTGCTGGTTTATTACATTTATTCACCACTTTTGGCTTAGAACTAAAACGGTTAACAGGGCAGCTTGGTTATACAAATTTACAAGAAATCGTCGGGTGTTCTAATTTACTAGAGCAAGTTCGAGGCGAAAATTTATTGAACTTATGTAATTTACTGCAAACGATAGAATATCCATCTGTTACAAAAATAGCAGCCATACAGGAAAAACAACTTGAAACAGTCCACTCCCCACACTCAAAAGAATTAGTAGGCGTTGGCGTAGAGCAACGTGTTATGGGTGGTTTAGAATCTTGTTATCGCGTTCGCAGTAAACTATATGAAGACACCAAGCTTGAACCACTTACATTAAAATATACAAACGGCTCTATTCCAGGAAATGGATTAGGCGCTTACAATAGCGAAAATTTATTTATACACGTAAATGGTGGTGCGCAAGATGGCATTGGCAAAACTTCCTTTGGCGGTGGTATTTATATAACGAAAGCAAAAGGAAAAGACGGCTTATATTATAACGGTTCTGTCGGAAAAGGCTTTGGATATGGCGCACAAAAAGGTGCACTATACGTACAAGGTAACGCCGACGCTCGCGCTGGTATTCGCCTTTCTGGAGCAGATATGATAATTGGAGGTAGAATAACAAAACCACTACGTAAAAAAGAGCAAGGAAATATAGCTGCATACTCCAATATTAAAGGTTTCGCCTTTGAATATATGACAAATGGGCGAGCGCTTGTTTTAGGGGACCCCGGTCCATGGATTTGTGCTGGTATGACTGGCGGTGTTGTTTATTTACGTCATGATTCAAACTTAGGTTTAACAGAACAGGCCTTAAAAAGAAGAATCGCAAAAGGGGCAAATGTTACATTACAACCAATTAGTAAAAACGGTTTGCAAGATGTAACCGAATTATTGCTAGACTATATTCGTGTACTAAACGAGCATGAGCAATACGAAGAAGTTGCTTTGTTAACACCATTATTAGATGATATACAGAATCAGTTTTTTGAAATTATCCCGAAAAAAGAGCAGGCTGATCCATCTATCTCAACAGAGTGATATGCCTCATTTTCATTTTTAAGAAAAAATTGACGAAGTACACTTCTCATAGTAATCTATAGTAACAATTTGAAACCTGCTGAAATTCAGCAGGTTTTTTTACTAAAAATTGATGTTTAAAAAGAATTAGGAAAAAGTATAAATGAATCTTAATTTCTTATTAACGTCACTAAAATATCACTTGCTAACATATTGTAATGAATGTATAGTATCATGTTGTACATTCATTATGACAAGAGAAAGGATCTTATTTAGGGTATGAAACTTGGTGCTCGCATTTTAAAAACGGGTATTGCCATCACATTAGCTTTATTTGCTTGTATTTTACTTCACTTACCAAGTCCGGTATTCGCGGGAATCTCAGCCATCTTCGCTGTTCAGCCGTCTGTATATCGTTCGTATTTAACAGCTCTTGAACAAATTCAAGCAAACGTCATTGGTGCGGTATTCGCTATCGTATTTGCTACTGCTTTTGGACATAATCCTTTTATTATTGGATTAACATGTATATTAGTAATTGCTCTTACATTACAATTACGATTAGAAAACACAATATCAATCGCTTTAGTAACAGTTATCGCCATTATGGAGTATCAAGGCGAAGATTTCTTTAGTTTTGCCTTACTTCGCTTTGCGACGATTATGATCGGAATTATTGCGGCTTCACTTGTAAATTTAGTATTTATGCCGCCAAAGTACGAAACAAAACTTTATCATCGTATCGTTGATAATACAGAAGAAATTGTGAAATGGATTCGAATGAATAGCAGGCAAGCTTCTGACTTTACAACGTTAAAAACTGATATTGATCGTATGAAAGAAAAAATGATCAAACTAAATCATTATTACTTACTGTATAAAGAAGAAAGAAGCTACACGAAAAAAGTAAAGTTCGCAAAGATTCGTAAGCTCGTTTTATTCAGACAAATGTTAGCGACAACAAGTCGTGCTTTAAGTACGTTAAAGTCATTACATCGTACTGAAAATGAACTGCGCTATATGCCAGAAGAATTTCAAGAATCCATCCAAAACGAACTTGATTCATTAACGCATTATCATGAACAAGTTTTATTAAAATTTATTGGTAAAGCAAAGAAACAACAATCCGTTGAAATGCTAGATGAAGTTGAAACGGGTAAACAAGAATTAATTGATATCTTTATGGATTATCAAAACAAGGATGATGAAGAAGCATATAAAACATGGCTACATCTCTTCCCTCTTATTTCTTCAATTATTAACTATAGTGAAGAAGTAGAGCATTTAGATTTATTAGTGGATAGCTTCTACACATACCATAAACCAGAAACAGAACTCCAAATTGACGATAAAAAAGAAGACGAATAAAAAACAGCTCCTTTTAGGCTAAAGGAGCTGTTTCTGTTATATGTTGAAGTTGATATAAATTGTAATAAAATCCTCTTTTTTTCATTAACTCTTCATGAGAACCTGTTTCTTTAATCTCACCGTCTTCGATGTAAATAATCGTATCCACATGCGTAATCGTCGCCAATCGATGTGCGATTATAATCGTCGTCCGATCAGCCGCTAACGTCTGAAGCGCCTGTTGAATATATCGTTCATTTTCTAAATCTAAAGCGGAAGTCGCCTCATCTAATATAAGTAACGATGGATTCTTTAGAAACACTCGTGCAATTGCTACACGTTGCCTTTGTCCACCAGATAACTTCACACCACGTTCCCCAACGACCGTATTATAACCATCAGGTAACTCTATAATAAAATCATGAATTTGCGCAGCTTTGGCAGCCGCAATCACTTCTGCCTCTGTAGCTTTCGGATTTCCATATAAAATATTTGCCCCAATTGTATCGCTAAATAACAAATTATCTTGCAGTACAATTCCAATATGACTACGTAAATTTCTCATATCATACTTTCTGACATCTATCCCATCTATATAAACTGCACCTGAAGAAACATCATAGAAACGCGGGATTAAACTAGCAAGAGATGACTTCCCTCCCCCACTTGCTCCTACAAGTGCCACCTTCTCTCCTGGCAACATAGTTAACGAAAGG
The DNA here is from genome assembly GCF_001884105.1 of Bacillus luti. Lineage (GTDB taxonomy): Bacteria > Bacillota > Bacilli > Bacillales > Bacillaceae_G > Bacillus_A > Bacillus_A luti. The sequence continues at coordinate 13,805 of NZ_MACI01000024.1, forward strand.
TTATGTAATACCTCTTTTTCATCCGAATTGTAACGAAAAGATACATTATCAAATATCACTTCACCATTTAATTTTTTCGTTTGTACCGCACTTGGCACATTCACAATATCGTATTTTTCATCTAACAGTTCAAACACCCGATCCATCGATGCGAAAGACTGCGTTAATGTTGTAGAAGAATTAACAAGGCGGCGAAGTGGACTATACAAACTATCCATATATCCAACAAAAGCAACCATAGTCCCTAATGTTAACTGCCCCTGAACCACTTCATATGCTGCAAAACCGATCACAAGTAATGGTCCTAAATCTGTTAACGTATTTACCGCCGAAAATGTTCTCGCCGTCCAACTCGTATGCGCTAGTGCTTTCGTCAAAAATTCATTATTCCTTTTTTCAAACTGCTTCGCCTCATACTCTTCTAAGGCAAAACTACGTGTCACTTGCATCCCTTGAATACGTTCATGTAAATATCCTTGCATCGTCGCCAATGCTTGTGAACGCTCTTTCGTCAATTTTCGAAGACGTCCAAAAAAATATTTCACTGCGACTACATAAATAGGTAAAATTAATAACGCAACAAATGTTAATTTTATATTCATAGAAAACATCACAATAATAGCGATAGCAATTGTTGCCGTATCTAACCAAACATTCATCAAACCAGTAATTACAAAATCCTTCGTTTGTTCTACATCATGAATGACACGTGAAATAATCTCTCCTGTTTTTGTATTCGAATAGTAGCGTAAACTCAATTTTTGTAAGTGACCAAAAATATGTTTCCGTAAATCGTATAGTATTGTATTCGCAATACGCTGCGCGAAATATTGACGATAATATTCAATCGGCGGTCTTAATACTGCAAAAATAAAAAAAGCAATCCCAATTGCCGTTATTAATTGGGACGTTTTATCTTGCAGCGGCCCTCCGCCTTGAATTACATCATCGATAATATACTTTAATAACCATGGCATGATAAGCGGGATACCGAACTTAACTAGACCGATAACAATCGTAACAGCAATAAGCCATCGATATGGTTTAACAAACTGTAAATATCTTTTTATTCCTTGCACATAATCCCCCCTCTAATAGGACAAACCTGCCGGGAAATTCCCTGCAGGTCTGTTTTAATTTCTGTACATTAAATATCTCTCATACCACATATCTACGAAATCCGGTGCGAATGGACCTTTTCTTTGGTGAATCCATTGCGTTAATTGTGCTACATTTCGTTTTAAAATGGTGTCAATAACAGGCGGATACTGCATAATTTGACTATGCTTTTCATACTCATCTTCATCTAAAAGCGTATATGTCATATCAGGATACACTTTAATATCTAAATCATAATCAATATACTTTAACGCTTCAGAATCATATGCAAAAGGTGAGCTTAAATTGCAATAATAATATACTCCCTCTTCCCTTAGCATCCCAATCACATTAAACCAATAATTGGCATGAAAGTAACAAATCGCAGGTTCACGAGTAATCCATGTTCGGCCATCTGATTCTGTCACTACTGTACGATCATTCGCTCCGATTACAAGACTCTGTGTCCCTTTTAAAATCGTTGTCTCTTCCCACATTCTATGAATGGAGCCGTTATGTTTATAACTATGTATTTGTACTTTTTCTCCTTCTTTGGGAAATCCCATATATGCTCCCTTCTTTCAACTGCAAATGCCCTTCTTAAGTTGCCTAGACTACCTTTTGAACTGCATCCACTTTTTTTCTATTATAACTTTTTTGTCGAAATTTTAAAACTAAAGCGACAAGGCTCTATTTTTTACAATGAATAAACCAACTTTTTTAGGAGGTGTGGGCTTCCGCCGCATTACTCATAAAGTTAAACTTTAATTAAAGAGAGATCCACCTCTATTGATGGTTGGAACTCACCAATCAAGATAATAAAAAAAGCCCTTCCTCATTTCCATATAAAGAAGGACCTTTCAGCTAAAGGTAACAGTATATCTTATCCTAAATTTGAAATCACTTTTTCAGTTTCAAAAGATTTAATCACACTATTCGTTTGTTTTTCAAATTTTTCATGTAATAGCTTCAACGCTACTTCTGTTCTATATATTTCTTGGCGAATAAAATGTAAATCTTTTTTATCGCACGTATCCTTTTCACTCATTTCGATTTGCTGGTACTTCTCTAAATGTGATTGCAATTTTAAAAGCTCATCCATCGTTTCCAACTGTTCTCCCACCAACTTATCAAAATCGTTCATTACTTACCCCCTTTTAAATTCCTATTACATATTTCTAATCGTGAACTTATTTCTCCTTTGACTACATTTGTTGACTTATTAGAAGTTATGTCGTTCACTTTCTTTTCATTACAATGATCCGCACACAAAGAAAACACTTCTCTCGAGTTAGAGAAGTGTTTTTCTTTCATTACTGATTTGAACTAGAAGATTGTGATTTTTTTGCAGCTGATTTCGCATTTTGTTTTTGCACAGAATGCACATCTGTTTCAGTTGCAAACTCAGTACCATAACTAGCATTTGCACTTTGTGCACCAGAAGCTTGTGCTTTCTTTGCTTCTGATTGTGCATTCGCTTGTTTCACTGCTTGTACATTTGTTTCAGTCGCAAATTCTGTACCGTAGTTAGCATTTGTACTTTGAATGCTTGCACCAGAAGTTGCCTTATTATAACCTTGTTGTTTTTTACTCATCTTTCTCACCTCCACAATCAATAATGTAACCAATTTACTTAAAAGCTATCCTTAATTTTCTTTTGAAAAATTTCCGCATATATCTCTTGTTACTCATTCAAACTACAGGTAATGGAGGTGGAAATATGTACACTGGACGTGATATGACTGAGCTAACGATGCTTTCAAAAAACGAATGGAGAGAAGATGAATTATTTCATTTTCATCATTCATTCCAGCAAATTATGCCTTATCTAAATGTAGAAGGACAAACAATTTATAAAGAGATTGTAAAAGAAATTGAATCTCGGGGTGGATTATAAAGTTGAGGATTTTGCAATGTAGCGTGAATCTCTTTAAACTCAAAGCACAAAATTATTTTCAATAAAAAACGTGTTCTAAAATTCTAGAACACGTTTTTATCATTTCCCCCGCTATTCACTGGGCAGTAAGACCCCACTGATTAAAGTTTCACTTTATTGCATTGTAATTTTCTCAACGCAATTCTCATAAATCGTGCGATGCGATTTCGAGAAAGGTAACTGTTCAAACGCTTCTTTCGATACAAATTTCAATGTATCTGTTTCAACAATATCCCCCGTTACTTTTCCGTAAAATACGAATATATCCCAAGTACGATGTGTAAACGTATGTTGTACATTCATTGCATACTCATCTATAGAAATTGAGAGCTCAAATTGTTCTTTCATATAATCTATAAGCTGTTCCTTCTGATTCCGAATCCCTTCAACAAGTTCAATATTCGGAAATTCCCACATATTAGCTAATAATCCGGTACTCGGACGCTTATTAATGACGTAACGACCATCTTCAGTTTGAAGTACCCCTGCAACGAGCGGTACCATTGTAGGAGCTTTCGCTTTACTTTTTACTGGTAATTCTTTTTGAACCCCTTCAGCATATCCTCTGCAATGCTCACGTACAGGACAAAGTAAGCAAGATGGATTTTTCGGAATACAAATCAATGCACCTAACTCCATCAATCCTTGATTAAAATAAGATGGATTTTCTACCGAAATAATTTCACGTACAATTTCTTCAAACACTTTCCTAGTCTTTGGCTTTGCAATGTCATCCCACACAGATAAAATACGGGATAACACACGCATAACATTCCCGTCAACTGCGGGCTCTGGTATACCGTATGCAATACTTAAAATAGCACCTTTTGTATACGGTCCTACTCCTTTTAACTTTTCAATTTTCTTTACATCGCTCGGTACTATCCCGCCGTATACTTCTTTTACCTCTTTTACGGCCGCATGTAAATTCCGTGCTCGAGAATAATACCCTAAACCTTCCCATGCTTTTAATACTTCTTCATCACCAGCATTTGCTAAAGCTTCTAGGGTAGGAAACTTCCCCATAAAATTCGCGTAATATGGTTTTACAGCTTCTACCCTTGTTTGCTGTAACATAATTTCCGAAACCCAAACGCGGTATGGATCTTTATTTTTTCGCCACGGTAAGTCGCGTTGCTCTTCTTCAAACCAACCAATTAAATCATTTTGAAACTGCTCTATGTTAAACTTATTTAATATTTCAAGTGTCAAACTTGATCCCCCTCATTTTTTTGCATATAAGTACTATTATAAAGATTTTAGGAAAAAATTTAAGTAAGACGACATAGGAAATAGAAGGCAAAGGACTTGAGGTATCGAATAAAAAGAGTTACATTAATAAAAAACGGAGGTGGATTTCTATGGACACAGCCACTCACCTTGTTATGGGCGTTACTCTAGGCAGTTTGGCAACGTTAGATCCAGCCATAGCACAAAGTGATATTGGACCACAAGCAGTTATGCTTGCTACAATTGCCGGTTCCAATATTCCTGACATCGATACAGTTTTAAAATTACGTAATAACGCTAAATATATAAGAAATCATCGCGGGATTACTCATTCCATTCCAGCAGTGATTCTTTGGTCATTCCTTATAAGTGGCATCTCTTTCGCCTTCTTTTCGAACGCTCCATATCTTCATCTACTACTTTGGTCATTTATCGCCGTCTTTCTTCATGTCTTTGTAGATATTTTCAATGCTTATGGTACACAAGCATTACGGCCATTTACAAAAAAATGGGTAGCGCTCGGCATAATCAATACGTTTGATACTGTCATTTTCTTTATCCATATGCTTGCAATTGCTTGCATGCTCGTAGGTTCCCATAAAGGGTATACTGCCTTAGCAGCATATATATTGATGATTGTTTACTACATTGGACGAATTATGATGCACAGAAATATACGTAGCGTCGTATACAAACGTTTCAATAACGTTGAGAAGATAATCATTTCTCCTTCTTACCGATTTTATCATTACCATTTAGCAATCGTCACAAACGATTCTTACTACGTTGCTAGATGGCATCGTGGCAATATCATGATATACGATAAATTCGATCGAGTACCGTTCCCAGATAATGCTATTATGCGCGCCGCTAAACAAGATGAAAACATCTCAGCATTCCTATCTTTCTCCCCTGTATATCGCTGGGATATTTTCGATTACGATCATTATTACGAAGTGCGATTCATTGATTTGCGATATCGAAGTAAAGATTATTATCCATTCGTCGCAATCGTTCAGCTCGATCACAATTTGAATATTATTAGTTCCTATACAGGATGGATTTTTAGTGAAGAAAAACTTCGAAAGAAGCTGGATTTACTTCCCCATTAAAAAAAGCGACTTAAGTCGCTTTTTTTAATGTTTTAAATGATCTTCTTGATTAATTAAATGACTATACTTCGGATTATTTGTACGCATTTCATGAAGACGCGCTCCATGATTATTAATCCATGTTCGTACCACTTGTTCAGTCATTTCATCACCTTGGTAACGACCTGATTTCGCATAAGTTGTTTGAAAATCTTCCCACAGTAATTCAACCCATGCACGAGCTTGTCCGTAAGAGAGCATGTCATTCTTGTCTAATAACTCTTTCGTTAATGTTTCATAAATATCATTCATATCCTAATCTCCTTTTACCTATTTATCCCTTCATTTCTAAAGGATAGTTTCTTCTATTTTGCACATTCTATAAGTGATACTTCTTAAAGAGGTATCAACTGATGATGAGGAGGGCGTTCGCAATGGGTAAACAAGCCGAATTTTGGTCTGAGTCAAAAAACAACAGCAAAATCGATGGTCAACCGAAAGCGAAATCACGCTTCGCTTCGAAACGACCTAACGGCACAATTAACACGCACCCACAAGAACGTATGCGTGCTGCAAATCAGCAGGAAGAGTAGTACAAATTAAATTAAATTAACTTCCTACACGAGGTGATAAAGATGAGCTACCGTGATCGTTTAGATAGTCGTTCTGAATTATTTAACCATACGTGGACTCGTCCGAAACATGCAAAAGCGCAAGTTAACGGACAGACGCAACAGACCCAGTCTCTCATTATATTGGCAAACGAATGTAAAAAACGCCAATTTTAGATTCTCCTATCTCCTTTAACGCCTACCAAAGATGAAAACCAGAGAGATATTCGCTCTCTGGTTTTTATTTTTCTTGCAATAAAGAAATTGGTATTCCAATCTCTTCATTATCATTTTGCTTATGTCCCCAAGCAAATACCCCATTGAAATACGTAATTTCAAATAATATACCAGGTTCTTCTACTAATTCATACGTCTCACCAATATGAAATTTGTTTATATCAGTCATATAAGCACGAGCCATTGCCATCTTTCTCATTAATACATCGAATTCATTCACAATTCCAAGTTGCTCAGCCTTTATTGCTTGCTCCTTCAGAACCCCAATTTCTTCCCTTAGCTCATGTGGTGTCATTTCACTGTAGCGTTTTGGCATATTCATCTTATTCCCTCATCCCTCTTCACGTTTCAATTGCAAAAATATCTCTATCTCATCAATAGAGAATCCTTTTCGATATAGCGCTTGTTTCATCTTATTTTCGAATGTCCATCCGTCATACTTCTTATATTTCTCATAATATTTATTCCCATGATAGTGTAACGCTTCTTGTTGCTTTTCGTCATCTTTTTCGTCTTTTAATTCTTCCAAACAAATTTGAATTACATCTCTAGAATATCCTTTACGAACAAGCATCTCGTCTAACTTTAGCTTCATTTGTAAAAAAGAATGCTTTTGATAAGATTTTTTCTTCTTTTCTATAAGAGATAAAGCATTCTCAATTTGCTTCTCCTTCGGATATTCTTGCAAACTATGCGTAATAATTAAATCCTGAACACCCTTATTTAACAACTCTCTTTTAATAACAGTTGGGCCTTTTCTGTTCACATTACTTTGCGTTCGCGTATATAAAATGGCGTACTCTTTATCATTAATATATCGGTCATGTAATAATTTCGAAACGACTTCAGAGATGATGGCCTGTCCCACTTCTTTTTTTCGTAAAAAGTCTTCTATTTCTTGTTTCGTTCTCATTTGATAGGATAAATAAGAGATTGCTTGTAAATATGCTTTTTGTACCTCTTCATTGTACAAAATATTTCCTAACGCTATTTCATCAATTTCTAAGCCCTTTTGTAATCCGTGTTTGAATAAGATTACTTCATTCACACTAAACCCGTACTCTTCACCTTGACCTTTATCAATATAAATATTAAACCGTTCTTTCGATCGTTTTTGTACTTCTATTTTTGTAATGACAGCCATACTCTCACCTCTCTATTATTTTAACATAGTCAAGGAACGTTTTTGCTTTTCAAGAATATATATAATGAGGAGGAAATAATTGTGAGAATCGCAATTTCTGGTGGTACCGGCTTTATCGGTAAATACCTTTCTACTTTTTTTATTCAAAAAGGATATACGGTTTACATTCTTACTCGTAAAAAAACTACTGAAACTTCATCTCCTAATCTTCAATACGTACAATGGACACCGGATTTACACACTTTTCCACTCTCCTCTATCGATGTAGTTATTAATTTAGCTGGAGAATCTATTAATAGTAGATGGACAAAGAAACAAAAAGAAGCAATTTTAAACAGTAGAATTCAAACAGCAAAAGGACTCATTAAACAATTACAAACACTCACTGCGAAACCCCACACATTCATTAACGCAAGCGCTATTGGATATTATGGAACATCTGAAACTGAAACTTTTACAGAACAGCACGAGGCTCCTGGAAATGATTTTTTAGCAAATACGGTATATTTGTGGGAGCAAGAAGCATCTAAAGCCCGTTCTCTTGGAATAAGAACAATCTACACCAGACTTGGAGTCGTATTAGGTGCAGACGGAGGAGCCCTTCCAAAAATGTTAATTCCCTATCAATTCTATATCGGCGGTACCGTTGGATCTGGAAATCAATGGTTATCATGGGTTCATATAGACGATGTCGTTCGTATGATTGATTTCATCATACACAAAGAAGAAATTGACGGGCCTTTTAATATTACAGCTCCCCAGCCTATAAGAATGAAGGAATTCGGCGAAACCATTGCCACTGTAATAGAAAAACCTCATTGGCTACCTGTCCCTTCATTTATACTTCAAGCTTTACTTGGTGAGATGAGTATACTTGTACTAGAAGGGCAGCATGTATTACCTATTAAAGCAATTGAACATGGGTATCAATACACATTTCCAACAGTAAACCATGCATTACAAAATATACTTTCGCATACAATGTAGTACTTCTAAAATACAGTTTTACAGGGAGTCTATCCCCTGCCAAACTTTCATTTTCTAGAATTCGGAGCATTACTACACAAATAACCTTCCAGTTACATTCCATTAATATTGTAAAGTAACAGAAATGGGGTACCTATGAAGATATTGCTCAAACAAGCCATTGTATATCCTATTACATCCCAAAAGTTTCAAGGCGATGTGCTTGTTACAGGAGAACGAATTACCGAGGTCAAACCTTTTATTCAGCCTACTCAAGATATGACCATTATAGATGCACGAGCTCTTCATCTCTTACCTGGATTTATTGATGTCCATACTCATCTTGGTCTCTATGATGAAGGAACTGGTTGGGCTGGAAATGATGCAAATGAAACATCTGAAGTTTCAACACCACATATCCGTTCTTTAGACGGAATCCACCCTTTTGATATTGCCTTTCAAGACGCTGTACAAAATGGAATTACAACTGTCCACGTTATGCCTGGAAGTCAAAATATTATCGGGGGCACTACTTGTGTAATAAAAACAGCTGGAACTTGTATTGATCATATGATTATTCAAGAACCTGCTGGTTTAAAGATTGCCTTTGGAGAAAACCCTAAAAAGGTCCATAGTAATGGAACAAAAGAATCGATAACACGTATGGGGATTATGGGGTTACTTCGGGAATCATTTTATGAAGCACAGCACTACGGGCATGAAGCTGACTTTCGAATGCTCCCTATTTTAAAAGCATTACGCCGCGAAATACCCGTACGTATCCACGCTCACCGAGCAGATGATATTAGTTCTGCTCTACGCTTTGCAACAGAATTCAATCTTGATTTACGTATTGAACACTGTACAGAAGGACACTTTATTGTTGAAGAACTTGCGAAACACAACTTGAAGGTTTCAGTTGGTCCCACTCTTACACGCCGTTCTAAAATCGAATTAAAAAACAAAACATGGGATACTTACCACATATTATCAAAAAACGGAGTGGAAGTTTCTATAACAACAGATCACCCCTATACACCCATTCAATATTTAAATGTGTGTGCCGCTGTCGCAGTAAGGGAAGGGTTAGACGAAAAAACTGCATTGGAGGGCATCACTATATTCCCAGCGCGAAATTTGCGTTTAGAGGATAGAATTGGAAGCATTGAGGTTGGAAAAGACGCTGATCTCGTGTTATGGACTCACCATCCTTTCCATTATTTAGCCAAGCCTGTACTAACTATGATTGATGGAAAAATAATTTACAAAAAAAATAAAAAAAACTAGTTTATTTTTTTGACTAGATAAAGTATTATACGATTATAAACTGAATGAAACCATAATCAATTTGTGTCGTGATTATCATTTTCAAATTGATGAATGGGGAAGGCAAATGGTGCGCCACCAGCGTTATAGACTGGTTCTAGTGGGTTCGATTCCCACCCCGAAATTTTTTAAAGATTGATATAAAAATTTCGAGGGTGGGGTGTTTTTTCGTCATGCTACCCTCGTGTGAGGAGGAGTTAGTATGTTGAAAAAACGCGACTTACACGACAGCCACGTTCTATACGAGTTAATGGTGGATCCAGCTGTCTTCCCTTTTGTGCGTCAAAAGGCTTATTCTTATGAAGAATATTTATTTTTAACGAAACAAACAATTGAAGCTGAAGAGCGCGGAGAGTTAATTTCACGCACAATTTTAGATGAGTGGGGTAACCCCATCGGAACAATTACTTTATTTGATGTGCAAGAAAAAGCCGGATTCCTTGGAACGTGGCTTGGCAAACCTTACCACGGAAAAGGATATAACAAATTGGCGAAAGATTCATTTTTCAGCGAACTTTTCTATGAATTAGATATTGAAACAATCTTTATGCGTATTCGCAAAATAAATATTCGTTCTATTAAAGCTGCAGAAAAACTGCAATATGTAAATCTAGCAAACGAAACAAGAAAAGCTGTTTATGATGAAATTAACGCGAATGAAGAAGTATATAACTTGTACGAAATTCCAAAAGATCAATATACGCTTGCTACAATGCGCGATACAACATTCCAAGATGCTCACCAATTAAAAGAAGCATAATCTAAATTTTTAGAAAAAATAATTAATCATTAACATTTTGTCATATACGTATATCGCCCCATGTCTTTGGAAACGATAGATAGTGACTTTAAGACACGAGGTGATTTGTAATGGATAAAAAGAAACGTGACAAAGCAAAAAATGCATTATCTAGTACACAAGAAGTTCTTTACCAACGAGAATTTCGTAAAGCAGATCGCGCAGCGGGTTATCGCTCGAAAAGTATTTAAAGTGAGAATGAATAATTAGAAGTTCTCCCCCCTAATTATTCATTCTCATTACATATTTTTTCTACGTGATAGAGTAGAAAAAAGGTTCCTTATAAATAAGGAACCTTTTTTATGTGGATAACGTTATCCACATATTTTATAGAATTGTGAATAAATTCTGTAAACCCTTCACAAATTTATATATTGTACTAGCTATCAAACGTTAGAATTGTGGATATTTTTCTGAAAACTGTGGACAATGTGGATATAGTTGTTAATATTCCGACTTTACTGTTTAATGAAAGCGTAATCCCCATTGTGGATAAGTTACTATTCCATCTAAAAAACAAAAAACCCTCTTTAAACATATAAAAGAGGGTTTCATATTAAGTAAACGACTCTGCAAGAGCAGGTGATTTAATTGGTATATGATTCGGTTCTGCATGATTTTCTGCCAAAATTGCATCCACAATATGACCGGCTGGCTCCGGACGATAAATACCTTTCATTGCTTCTTTCATTTGGAGCAGCTTCATATCGTCTTGTAACAACGCCTCAGTTTTTGCAAAAACCTCACTATCATCACGAATGACAACTGCAGCTCCTTTTCTTTCAAAGTACATCGCATTTTCATTTTCTTGTCCTGGAACAGGCTTATATAAAATGACAGGTACTTGCAACGCTGCTGCTTCGCTTAACGTAATACCGCCTGGCTTCGTAATCATACAAGAAGTAATACGGAATAATTCATCAATGTTTTCAACGTAACCAAATACTTTTAATGCATCCGAATTTTCTTCCTGCAGCTCTAATAAATCTTGTTTTAAAGCTTCATTTTTCCCACAAACGACAACTACTTGTAAATTAGGTACTGACATAAATGACTGGCATAGTTCTTTGACACTCCCTAACACCCCATGAGCACCTGCTACAATTAGTAAAATCTTTTTATTTTTACATAACTGATATTTATTATATATAATGTCTGGATTTATCTTTAACTCAAAACTGCTACGAATCGGGATGCCCGTCTCAACAATTTGTTCTGCCGGCACACCAATATCAATCATAACTTTTTTCACATGATCAGTTGCTACAAAATAACGATCTACTTCCCGGTGAATCCATATTTTGTGCACACAAAAATCCGTTAATACGTTATAAACAGGAATTGAAATACCTGTTTGCTTTTTTAACTCTGGTACAGCTATGATTGGAAAGGTATTAATCACAATATCCGGTTTCTCTGCTTGTAAAAGTGATTTCAAACGTTTTCTTCCAAAATTCGCATACCAAGATGCTATTTTCTTATCATAAATTTTTTCTACACCGTAATAAAACAAGCGATATAATTCTTTTCCTATTGTATAACTTTTTAAATATAAGTATTTTGTAATATCGGTTATAACTGGATGTGATTCTCCAAACAAATCGCATACAATTACATCTTCGATTCCTTTTTGGCGAAATGTTTGTTCTAATGTTTTCGCTACTTGCACATGACCGTTACCGTAATGTGCAGTTAATATTAAAACCTTGGGGTTTTTTATCAAACAAATCCACTCCTAGCTTATTGTTTCTCCATATTGCATATACGACAATAGGAAAAACATTTTCCTTAAAAACTACATAAACAGATTCTAATATTTCACTTTCAGCTATGTACCTGTCGTGGATATGCAAAGCATATAAGATTGACCCCTTAATCCTATCTGTGCTCATATCTTTACATTATACTTTCCTATAAGAGCTTTCGCAATAACTTACAAGTGTTCTCTATTCCATGATACTCACTCTTTTACTTCTTAATTCTTTTTACTATTTTGATTTCCCTTTACAATTATGTAAATTTCTCCACTTATTCCTTACAAAAATATGGATATTCTATTTTCAGTATACTCTTTTCAATATATATACTCTAGGTTTTATTGTAAAGAAAGCAAAAAGCCTAACCCAATATTTGGATTAGACTGCTTGTAAAATATGTTTCGCTTCTTCTACATTTTTTTCAGTAGGTGGTTCCACATTTGCAAGTGGATATTTATGTCCAAGCGCCTCCCATTTGTATACACCAAGCTTATGATATGGTAGCACTTCAACTTTCTGAACATTAGACAGACTTTGAATAAAGCTAGATAATTTTTGTAGATCCTCTTCATTATCAGTAATACCAGGAACTAATACATGTCGCACCCAAATCGGTTTATTTTTATCCGATAAATAACGAGCAAATTGTAAAATATGTTCATTCGGTTTTCCTGTTAATTTACGATGCTTTTTGGAATCAATATGTTTCAAATCCAATAAAACTAAATCTGTATAATCCATTAATATATCTAGCTTATTTTGAAATTCTGGTTCCTCAGAATAACAACCACCAGAAGAATCGATTGTTGTATGGATACCAGCCTCTTTACACTTCTTAAACAACTCAATTAAAAAGTCTAGCTGTAATAGCGGCTCTCCACCACTAACTGTTATACCGCCTCCGGAAGCTTCAATAAAAGGAAGGTAACATGTCACATCCTGCATTACTTCTTCGACTGTTATTTCTTTTCCCTTACCTATCTCCCACGTATCAGCATTATGACAATATTGACAACGTAATAAACACCCTTGTGTAAATATGACATAACGAATCCCTGGGCCATCAACAGTACCACAAGACTCTACAGAATGAATTCTTCCTTTTACCATGTTACTTCCTCCTTTATTGAAACAGCCCCCTCTGCTATTTACAACAAGCAGAGGGATGCTTTTTTCACTTACATGCTTTCATGCATTGTACGGTTAATTACATCAATTTGTTGTTCACGAGTTAATTTAATAAAGTTAACAGCGTAACCAGATACACGAATTGTTAATTGTGGATATTTTTCAGGGTGCTCCATCGCATCCATTAATGTTTCACGATTAAATACGTTAATATTTAAATGGTGTCCTTCTTTTATTGCGTATCCATCAAGCATAGATACTAAGTTACGTACTTGTACATCATCTTCTTTACCAAGTGCTTTTGGAATAATAGAGAATGTATTAGAAATACCATCTTGTGCATCTTCATATGGTAATTTTGCTACAGATAATAGTGAAGCTAATGCACCTTTTGTATCACGACCATGCATTGGGTTCGCACCTGGTGCAAATGGTTCTCCAGTACGACGACCATCTGGAGTGTTACCAGTTTTCTTGCCGTATACAACGTTAGATGTGATTGTTAAGATTGACATTGTATGAACAGAATTTCTGTATGTTTTATGCTTACGAAGCTTGTTCATAAATGTTTTCACAAGCTTTACAGCAATTTCATCTACACGGTCGTCATTGTTACCGTATTTAGGGAAATCTCCTTCGATTTCAAAGTCAACTGCAATACCGTTTTCATCGCGGATTGGTTTTACTTTTGCGTGTTTAATTGCACTTAAAGAGTCTGCTACTACAGATAGACCCGCGATACCTGTTGCCATTGTACGAAGAACATTTGTATCATGAAGTGCCATTTCAATACGTTCGTAGCTATATTTATCGTGCATGTAGTGGATAACATTTAATGTGTTTAAATATAGACCCGCTAACCATTCCATTGTCATATCAAACTTATGCATAACTTCTTCATAATCTAATACTTCAGAAGTAATCGGTGCGTACTCTGGACCAACTTGCGCTTTAGATTTTTCATCTTTACCGCCGTTAATCGCATATAGTAATGCTTTTGCTAAGTTTGCACGTGCGCCAAAGAACTGCATTTGTTTACCAATTCTCATTGCAGATACACAACAAGCAATTCCGTAGTCATCGCCGTAGTCAGCACGCATAATGTCATCATTTTCATATTGAATTGCTGATGTTTTAATAGACATTTTCGCACAGTAGTTTTTAAAGTTCTGTGGTAATTGTTTAGACCAAAGAACTGTTAAGTTTGGTTCTGGAGCTGGTCCTAAATTATCTAATGTATGCAAGAAACGGAATGAGTTCTTTGTTACTAATGGACGACCGTCTAAAGCAATACCACCGATAGATTCAGTTACCCAAGTTGGGTCACCAGAGAATAGTTCATTATAATCAGGTGTTCTTGCGAATTTAACAAGACGTAATTTCATAATGAAATGGTCAACAATTTCTTGCGCTGCTTCTTCTGTTAAAGTACCATTTGCTAAATCTCTTTCAATGTAAATATCTAAGAATGTAGAAGTACGTCCAAGGCTCATTGCTGCCCCATTTTGCTCTTTAATTGCTGCAAGATATGCAAAGTATAACCATTGGAACGCCTCTTGTGCATTTGTAGCTGGCTTAGAAATATCGAATCCATGAGAAGCAGCCATCTGTTTTAATTCTTGAAGTGCACGCATTTGCTCAGATAACTCTTCGCGTAAACGCATTGTATCTTCGCTCATTACACCGCCTGTTAAATTAAAATCAGCTTTTTTCGCTTCAATTAGATGATCTATACCATATAACGCTACGCGGCGATAGTCACCAATAATACGTCCACGTCCGTATGCATCTGGAAGGCCAGTAATAACACCTGATTTACGAGCCGCTTTCATTTCTGGTGTGTATGCATCAAATACACCTTGATTATGCGTTTTACGCCAGTCTCTGAAAATACTGCTAAGTTCTTTATCCATTTCATATCCATACGCTTCACAAGCTTGTTCCGCCATACGAATACCACCATATGGTTGTAAAGAGCGTTTAAATGGTTTATCAGTTTGGAAACCGACTACTTTTTCAATATCTTTATTTAAATATCCTGGATCATGTGATGTAATAGAAGAAACGATTTTTGTATCCATATCAAGAACGCCACCGTTTTCACGCTCTTTCGTTGTTAAATCCATTACTTGATCCCAAAGTTGTTTCGTTGCTTCAGTTGCTCCCGCTAAGAAAGATTCCTCTCCTTCGTAAACGTTTACATTATTTAAAATGAAATCGCGAACATCAATCTCTGCTTTCCATTTTTCACCTTTAAAGTTTTCCCACGCATTTTTTACATTTTCTAATACTTGAGTCATCCTAATCTCCTCCATTTTTGATTAGTACAGGACTAAGATTTTTTATATAACAGCTTACACACTTAGAATACTACTTTTTTACGAAGGTGAACGAAATAGTTGTGACATGTTTGTGAAATGTTGAGCAAACTACTATACACATAGTGTTAACTTCATTTAAAAGTCTTTAAAATTACCCCTTTCCTTAATTGTATTTTTTTGGTATTCTTATATACGAGTCCTATTTTGTAATATAAGAACAATACCCATTGTAGATCTGTAATACTCTTATCTCCTAATCTGTTATAGTTTTTATAACAGAGCAAAAAAGTGTACATATGTTGTACACTTTTTTTGTTATCCTATAAAACATCTCTTTTTCTATTTCCATCATGGAACCCACCACGACTATCTGTTAATACAATTAATTGCTCTAACCCTTCTATATGATCTCCAATAATTCGGATTACAGCTGGTGGATGACCTATTTTTGCAAAATGTTCACTAAGGCGAATGCGGTTCATCTTATCGACCTCAACACGACTTACACATGCAATTTCAAATCCTGAAAGAATGGCTTTCACCTGCGCCACGCATGGTGCCAGTAAAGACCTATACCCAATTGCATTCAAACACGTCCGACTAAACGCATTAGGTACTGCAATAAGCGATCCTACACCTAAATCTTTTCTATCGCAAGCTAAATTTAATGCATATTTAAATGCAGTTACAAGATGAAGTGGTACTCTTAAATCTAAATAATGATCTAGATCATTTAATGAGACATCTGTTCCATCTGCAATAGCTTTCGCAAAAGGATAGAGCTCACTCGCTGGAATAACAAAATCACCGTCTATAAATAATACAATTTCTCCTTTTGCAAAATACGTTCCAAGTGCGCGCCCCACATCGTTTCCAAGCGCTTCTTTATATACAATTGTCGTTGCTCCCTTGTCTTTAGCAATGGTTGCCGTTTTATCTGACGAACCATTTACAACAACGATGATTTCAAAAGGTTCAATTTTGCGCAGCTCTTCTATAACGGTTCCAATTGTTTTCTCTTCATCTTGTACGGGAATAATTACAGATAATTGTTTCCCTTTATATAACTTAGATGTAACACCCCATCCTTGATGAAAATCTTCAAAATCTAACGTATGATAAACACTATCTCTTTTCCTATTCCCATCATAATATCCTCCGCGCTCATCACTGCCTACTATTCGCTCTGCTACAGCTTCTATATGATCACCTATCATTCGTTTTTCAGATTGAGAAAGACCGGTACCATATGCAGCATGCTCAGTCGGCCGAAATTTATTCGGCGTAATAACATCGATTGCACAATGGCGACTAATTCTCCATTTACTTTGTGCTATGCGCAAATGAGCCACAATAGGATTAACCAAGCATTCATATCCAATACTTTGAACGACTTCTTTCGTCAGTGCATGAGGCACAGATAATACAGAATCAATTTTTAATTCTTCACGCTCTAACAGCGCATTTAATATTTGCCGCCATACTGTAATGGAATGTGGTTTTTGTTTCTTTAAAAACAATGCGTCCAAATTATTTAAAACGATGTCGGTCTGATCATATAAAATTGGATTAAGAAATAATTGTAATTTTGAAGTTGGAATAGCAAAATCTCCATCTATAAATAGTAATACATCACCTATCGCATGTTTTGCACCGACTGCACGTCCAACGTCGTTTCCAAGTAGCTCTGTATACTTGATTACTTTACATCCTAAACGATCAGCAACCTCTTCTGTACTATCATTACAACCATTTACTACTACAATAATTTCTACTGGGTTTAATGGTTTTACCGATTGAATAACATCTGAAATTGTTTCCCCTTCATTACATACAGGTATAATAACCGATAGCGACTTAACCATTATTTTCTTCACGAAACCATTTAATAGTTTCTTTCAATCCTTGTTCCCACGTTACTGTCGCTTGAAATTGAGCGAGTTCTCTTAACTTCGTTACATCTGGTCTTCTATTTGGGATTTCTTCAAAGCCATGTGGATATACTTCTTCAAAGGGAACTTGTACAATTTTCGAGGAAGATTTCGTTAGTTTTTTAATTACTTCTGCTACTTCTTTTATATTCTTTTCATTCTCAGAACCTATATTAATAATCTCACCATTTACCTTCTCATCCATTGCCCGAATCGTTGCCTCTACCGCATCACTTACATACGTAAAGCAGCGTGTCTGTTTCCCATCTCCATATACGAGAATATCTTCACCTTGCAGTGCCGCATAGATAAATCGTGGGATTACCCCTGCGTATGGACCATCTTTCGCCCTTGGACCATAAATATTAAAATAACGAACAATCGTTACAGGTAAGCCTTCTAATGCGTATCCTAAACATAATGTTTCTTCTAATGTTTTACAAACTGCATAACTCCAACGTATTTTAGAAGTTGCCCCATATAATCGATCCCCTTCTTCAGAGAAAGGCGGCTTGCCCTTACCATATACTTCTGAAGTAGACGCAAAGACTACTTTCTTCTTTCCTTTTAATGCTGCTTGTAAAATATTTCTCGTTCCATCAAAATTCGTTTCAATGAGCTCTATACTTTTTTCCATTGTTGTTTTCACACCTAAAATTGCCGCTAAATGAAACACTACATCATGTTGATTTACTAATTCGTAAATAGAATTTTTATCTAAAACACTGATTGGAATAACCGGAATCTCTTTCATTAGCTCATTATGATACTTATTTTTCCCTTTATAGAAGTTATCCACAATCGTAACTTCATAACCTCTTTTCACCAACTCTTCAGCTAAATGAGATCCAATAAATCCGGCCCCACCTGTAATTAAACATTTCTGACTCATGCACTCACCTTCTTTACAATTCCGCGTGTATCTATTACTCGCTTCATTCCTTTAAAAAGCTTCCAATCTATATTCGAGTGATCAGTTAAAATTAAAATACACGCTGCCTCTTTAACTGTTTTCTCATCCAAGGAAACAGATTGATACACCTTATCTCCAATTTCGGCAGAAGAAATATATGGATCATGGTATTTTATCTCGTATCCTTCTTTTATTAATAATTGAATAATTGGTAACGCCGGTGATTCTCTCAAATCATTTACATCTTTCTTATACGCAATTCCTACAATTAAAACTTTTGTAGGTGATTGCACCATGTCTTTTACTTTCCGGACTATTTTCTCTGGCATTTCTTCATTAATTACATGTGCAGCCTCAATTAATTGGCTAATTTCCCCGTTCTTTTTTATTCTCCATTGAAAATATAAGGGGTCTACTGGAATACAATGTCCTCCTATCCCTGGTCCCGGCCAATATGAGGTAAATCCAAATGGTTTTGTAGAGGCAGCTTCAAGTGCCTCATAAAAATCAATTCCTAAACTTTCACATAGGGTGTTTAACTCATTTACTAAGGAAATATTGACTAAGCGCTGAATATTTTCAAATAACTTACACATCTCTGCCACCTTTGGAGAACTAACCGGAACAACTACATCAAATATAGTGCTATACAAATCCTGTACTTTTTGCTTACACTTTTCTGTTTGCCCACTAATAACTTTTGGAATCGTTTGAACTGAATATTGACTATTGGCTGGATCAATTCTCTCTGGGGAATATCCAATATAGAAATCTTCTCCTACTTTTTGGCCTGCTTGAGAAATAATAGGAATAATAACTTCTTCAAGTGTGCCTGGATATGTGGAGCTTTCGAAAATGAAGGTTTGTCCTTTTTGAAGATTTTTTTCTATATAATGGGAAGCTGAAATGAGAGCACTTAAATCTGGTTCTCTTCGTTCATTAATTGGGGTTGGGACAGTCACAATAACATAATCACTAGTTTGGAACTCAGTAACACCTTTATCTGGTGTATTTACTATTAAGCTATTTTTCGTTAATAACCGCTGTAAATCTTTAGAAGAAACATCTGGAATATAACTTTCTCCTTTTATAATTGACTCTACTTTTCTAGTATCTTTATCTAGTCCAAGTACTGTATATCCTCTTTCTGCAAAATGGACCGCTAATGGCAGGCCAACATATCCTAATCCAATAATAGCTACTTTACTACTAGCATTCATCTATATTCTTTTCTTCCTTTCTCAATCGTTGAATAATATCTCTATCCCGCTCTCCATCTGTAAAACTCCCGCGTTCGTCTGTATATTGTAATAGATAAGCAATTGCCTCAAGTTGATCACCAAAAATACGGTCAAATGCTGGAATACGTCCATTTACAAATCCATGTTGTTCTGGGCGTACTCGATTTGTTTTTATAACATCTACAAATTCAACTGCTATAATAGAAAATCCCTCCAAAATAGCTTTCATTTGCGCTAATGGTGGGATAATGAGAGAGTCATATCCTATTTTCTCTATTACCTTCTTATGCATAGCATGCGGCACTGCTGTTAATGAGTTATTCCATAAATCTGGTCGTTTCGCTACCAAATTCACAAAATATTTTCCCATACTGATTGGGTCTGCGGGATGGAATATATCTAATAAACATTGCAAATCATTTAATGCCACATCGCTTCCATCTTCAATAGCACGCAAAAATGGAACTAGTTTTTTTGCCGGAATAGCAAAATCACCATCAACGAATAAACAAATATCTGCCGTAGCATGCATGGCACCTATCGCCCGTGCTACATTATGTCCAAGCGCCTTCGTAAATTCAAGAACAATAACATTCTCTGACTTCGCTTGTTCAATTGTCGCTCCATCGGCTCCATTCGCAACAACTATAATTTCATCTACTCCTGCTTTTTTCACTTCTTGTATAACAGATCTTATAGTCATTTTTTCTTCTGATACTGGTATAACCGCACTATATTTCGCTTTTCCCTTTTGCAATAAAACTGGTTTATACTTCCCTATAAACTCTCTATCCCTGTTTCCCTCCGAAAAACCGCCGCGTTTACCGTATGTTTCGATTACGTATTGCAGAGCACGTAAATGATCCCCCATAATACGACTAGTCGCTTTCGGATAAGGAGAACCAGGTGATGTACCAGTATGAACAGGACGAACTTTATTTGTGTGAATTACATCGACCGAAGCCATATCGACAATATCTACTCCTCTAGACATCGCCATCGCTTGAAATAATGCTGGATTTGCTAAATTCCACCATCCAAGCGTCTGAATAACTTCCCTACTCATCGCATGTGGAATTGCGATTAAAGATCCAACAACAAGCTCTTTCTTATTCAAATAACGATTCAACATACATTTTCCAACTGTCGTATAATGTGGTCTCATCTTTAAATAAACAGACCATGTTAAATTATTCACAACAATTTGATGACCTTGCTGAATTCCTTTTACGAAACGTTGTAGCTCTTTACTATCAATAACGATGTCACCATCTAAAAACAATACAATTTCACCTTTTGCTTCTCTAGCTCCAATTGCCCGCCCAACATCATTGCCAAGAGAATGTTTATAATGAATCACACGGCAATGATGTTGTAACGCTATTTCTTTCGTTCCATCTGTTGATCCATTATCAACTACGATAATTTCATACGGTTCAAGTTTCTCCACTTCTACTAAAACTTGTGATAAAGTACTTGCTTCATTGTGCGCTGGAATAACAACTGATACTCTCATATTTGTATCACTCTTACCCTTCCAAGCGAACATAAGCAATAATAGGTGTACGCACAACTACATCCTCTGGTGGGCCATAAGAAGGAGAAGTACGAACAATAACTGCCCCATCCGTTACAGATAAAAGAATGCCTGCAACGATTTCTACAGCTGTCACAACTTGCACTAACTCACCAACATGGTCACGCAATTCATCAGTAAATAACATATATAACTCTCCTCCCTTACACTTCTTTAATTGATATAATACTTGTAAATGGTAATAAAACTTCAGTTCCTATTCCTTCTTGCAGCGTTAAAAAATCGTCACCAACTGCTACAATTACACCAGTTAACTGGCCAACTGTCACAGTAATTTCTACGTTTTTACCTAAATACTGCTGTGCAATTTCTTTAAACGGTGATGTATTACATTCTTTTAAAATGTTACAAATAATGGATTGAAATTGACTAGATTTTATAAATTCTTCTGTAGCTTGCTTAGAGTTTCTTTGAATAAATCTGGCGAAGTTTTGTGAAAATAAAAGCCGTTCCACAGCAGGCATTAACTTATCATCTAAAAAATAATTTAATTGTCTATTAAACAATCGGGATAATTTATGCCAATATTTTCTGAACAGACACATATGCTTCTCCTCCTATTATTTTTTACAGTATAAAAATTTACATCCATACATCTTAATGTATACAAAGCAGACTTTTTTTGTGATAGGTAAGGCATACATTTTTCAAAGAAACAATCTTTTCTAATCACATAAAAAAGATAGATGGTATCCCATCTATCTTTTTATATATTTTAATTTTTAATTGTAATTATGGCAGAAACGCTGTAATAAACAGCTCGTGGTAATTCTGCCTGTTCACTTATAGAGGCTGTAACAAGTGAACCACCACTTGCCGAAAAATACTTAACAGCTTCTAACGGAATACCATCTTCTTTCACATCAATATGTGTTCCATCTCGCCAGTTTATTTTCTGCATTGTTGCTGAAAGATCCCCAGTCACTTTACCAAATGCTTTACCATCCACCCCTAAAAAGATCCATTCCCACTTTGTTAAACTTAGTACTTGTTTCAACTCTCCAATTTTCTTTCCATCTACATTCGAAAAAATATAAAAGTTGCGTACTCCCGTCTTCTTTTGAACATGCAACAATCTTTCTCCCGAATGATTATATAAATAAAATTGTTGCTTATGTAGTCCCTTAAAAAGAAAAGAAAGTACAGCTTGCCATACACGTTGAATAACAAAATCATACTCTTCTTTTAAAAAACCTACTGTATTTCCATCTAATCCAAAGTACGTTATTACTTGAAATACCCCTACCTCTTTACGAACAACAAATTTTTGTTGCTCAAATAACTCAGAAGTCTCTCTATTATAAATTTCCTGTTTGAGCATTTTTGATCTTCGTTTTTCTATAAAACTATATATTAATAATCCAAATGCCGGTAGTACAACACCTATTAATTTTAAATTTTCTTTCTCCGAAGTGAATAGCATCCCTTTTTTATATTCCATCACTAGTCCAATTGCAACGATAATCCATGCAATGACAGATACAAAAAAAATACGTTTCGCATTACGTGCGTGATGCTTATGTATACTCATACCCCTCCCCCTTTTCCATTTTTTTCATTATCTCATTGCACATACACTTCCTCAATAAAAAAGACTATCCAAAAAGGATAGCCTCTTACACTTCAATATTTCGCAACATCGTATAAATGTCGTTATTCACTTTACCAAACGATTTAATGTTGTTTTGAATGTTAGATAATAAAACGACATAAACACTTCCGTTTTTACTAAATCCATTTAAGCAATTCCATCCTGGCATTACACCGTGATTCGAATAACTTCCTGGATCTACATACCAGCCAAATCCGTAATCTTTTTTGACGGCTGTAAACATTTGATCGTAACTCTCTTTCGAAATTAATTTTCCAGAGAATAGCGCTTCATTAAATAAATATAAATCATGTGCACTCGTATATATATCACCACAACCATATAGTTGTGACATACTTGGAATATTAGGTGTTGTCATATTGTTATTTACGATTTTATAACCCGTTGATGGGAACCTTGTTTGCTCTAACTCTTTACCGAAACCAGAATGTTTCATACCCGCAGTAGCAAAAATATGTTGTTTAATATATTCTTCTAACGGTTGTCCACTTACCTTCTCAGCGATGTAGGCAAGTATCGAATAGTTCGAATCGGAATACTTCCATTTCTCTCCTGGACTCCCAATACGCTTTTGCTTTCCTATTCGTTTTATTAATTCCTCATGAGAAATATCCTCTGTTCCTTGCTCATATTCAGGAATTCCTGATGTATGTGTTAATAAATGTTTTAACTGTATACCACTACCTTGCGGGAAATCTGGAATATACTTTGCAACCGTATCTTCTACGTTTAATTTATTTTGATCTTTTAATTGCATAATAGCAGTCGCTACAAATGCCTTCGAAATAGAACCAATATAGAAAGTTGTTTCCGAATTATTCGGTACTTGCTTCTCTTTATTCGCCATACCATACCCTTTATTCAAAAGAACTTTCCCGTTCTTCACAATAACAGCTGTCCCGCTAAATCCTGCATTTTGTAAATATTGATCCAATTGAGCGTTTTCATTAATTTCTTGAGGTGGTCCCTCAGCAGGCTGTTCCACAGCTTGCGCTTGCTTCACTTGTTCTTCCTGCTCTTTTTGTTTTTGTGCTTCTTGCTTCTTTTTTTCTTCTTCTTTCTTTTTTACATCTTCTTGTTTTTTCATTTCTGCTGCAGCTTTTAAAGTTGCTTCTTTCTTATTATGCGCAACAATTTTTGTATACATGAAATATACAATTGAAAATAGTAAGACGAGAATGATTGTTCTTTTTATGTATACAATCGGCCGACGTGCTTTTCCATTCACATTATTTCTTTCCTGATCCATGACTGCTTTTTTCCCCTTATTTACCGATAATTTAATTCCACTACACAAGATTTTTCATAGATTCGTGACACTCTATTCTATGTCATCCCTACTTTATCACGCACTGAACAGATTACCAACCTATATGTACAAAAAAGAAAAAGAAAATTTACAAAAGTAAGATTCCCGTTAAATTCTTAACATAAAAAAAGGATACCCTCTAAAAAACTGATGTTATCAGTCTTTTGGGATATCCTCTCATCTCACGATTTATACGTGTTTTTTCATATCATCGGCAACAGATTCAACATTTGTACCTACGATAACTTGTACACTTGTATTACTTAATTTCATAACACCTTTTGCACCCGCACGTTTTAATGCTGCTTCGTTTACTTGACCAGCATCTTTTACTTGTAAGCGCAGACGTGTTGCACAGTTATCAATAACTGTTAAGTTTTCTTTTCCGCCTAAAGCTAATACGTAAGTTTCACCAATTGAACCTGCAACTGGTGCATCTCCATCTTCAGCTAACTCATCGTCATCTTCACGACCAGGAGTTTTTAGATCAAACTTCTTAATTAAGAAGTAGAATACTACAAAGTAAATTGCTGCGTAAATTAAACCGATTCCTGCTAGTAACAATGGTTTTGTTGCAATACCGAAGTTTAAGAAGTAATCGATTGCCCCGGCACTAAATGAGAAACCATCGTGAATGCCAAGAGTTGTTGTAATAAATAGAGACAGACCTGTTAATACAGCATGAATACCATATAATACTGGTGATAAGAACATGAATGAGAATTCAATTGGTTCTGTAATACCAGTTAAGAATGAAGTTAATGCTAGACCACCTAACATACCTGTAACCATTTTACGTTTTTCTGGTTTAGCAGCTGCAATCATTGCGAAACATGCTGCTGGTAAACCGAACATCATGATTGGGAAGAAACCAGTCATAAACATACCCGCTGATGGATCTTTTGCAAAGAATCGTGCAATATCACCATGAACGATATCGCCAGCTGCATTTGTAAAGTCACCAAGTACGAACCAGAAGTATGTGTTCATTACGTGGTGTAAACCGATTGGAATTAATAAACGGTTTAATAATCCGAATAAACCAGCACCAATTGAACCTAAGTTCACGATACCGTGTGCTACTGCATCAATACCACTTTGAATTGTTGGCCAAATTTGACCGAATACTAATCCTAAAAGAAGCATTACGATTGAAGTAATGATTGGTACGAAACGTTTTCCTGCAAAGAATCCTAACCATTCTGGTAGTTTAATCTTATGGAATTTGTTGTATAGTAAACCAGCAACAACCCCTGCAATAATACCACCGAGTATGGCCATATTAATTTTCGGCGTTAACGCCGCTGCTTTTGAAACCTTTGTCATTGTATCTGCTAATTTAGTTGGATCTACTGAACCGACTAAATCTTGAACACTTTTTAATTTATCATTTAACTCTGCTGCTGAATATGTCTTACTTAGAGCATTCGTTGTATTTTGTAAAACAAGATATCCGATTGCTCCGGCAAGTCCAGCTGCTCCACTACCGTCAATAGACAAACCGATTGCAACACCAATTGCAAAAATAAGTGCTAAATTATCAAAAATTGCTGCACCGGCCTGTGCCATAACAGGAATGTTAAATACATCATCTTGTCCTAAACGAAGCAATAATCCTGCTGCTGGTAGTACGGCGATTGGAAGCATCAATGCTTTACCAATACGTTGTAGAAACTGCAACATTTTAATTCCCCCTATCAAATTTATGAAATCGTTATCATTATAAGTACGCCTTAGAAAACGCTTTCTATTTACATAACAATAATAACATATAGTTGTATAGATGTGTAGTTTTTATTTTTGAATTTTTTATGGATAAATCTCCTATTTCCAAACTGTTATATAAAAGGAAAATTCTCCTTTTTTAATACAGAATAATCAAAACGAAAGACCCGCTATATAACATGTAACTTTCGTTTTATCATTCCACTTTTTCATGTTATTATTTATTTCCGAGCATATCGGGAAAAGTAAACTTAGTTAATTCGAAATAGGAGCGTTGGTACTATGCAGTGCATTGAAACAAACAACTTACAACAGTTGTTAGAACAAGTAAAACCATATACAAAAAAAGGAAAGCTTGCTACTTACATCCCCGAACTAGGAAATGCAAATCCAGATGATTTAGGGATTGCCATTTTCCATAAAGAAACAGAATATATCCATGCTGGTAACTCACAAACACTATTTACTCTTCAAAGTATTTCCAAAGTAATTACACTTGCACTCGCACTTTTAGATCGTGGAGAAGAATATGTATTTTCTAAAGTTGGAATGGAACCAACTGGTGACCCATTTAATTCTATTATTAAATTAGAAACAACAAGCCCTTCCAAACCACTTAATCCAATGATTAATGCAGGGGCACTAGCTATTACGAGTATGTTAGCAGGAAAAGATAACGAGGAAAAAATGGAGCGCATCCTTCATTTTGTACGTGAAATAACAGATAATCCTACTATTAATTATTCTTCTAAAGTTGCCAATTCAGAATTAGAGACAGCATATTTAAACCGTTCACTTTGTTACTATATGAAACAAAATGGAATTATCGATTGTGATATTGAAGAACTTATGGATTTATATACTCGTCAATGTGCAGTAGAAGTAAACTGCATCGATTTAGCACGTATTGGCTTAATTTTTGCAATGGATGGATATGATCCATATAAGAAAAAACAAATTATCCCTAAACATATTACAAAAATCTGCAAAACATTTATGGTCACATGTGGTATGTACAATGAATCTGGTGAATTTGCAATTCGTGTTGGTATCCCTGCAAAAAGCGGTGTAGCTGGTGGTATTTTCGGCTGCGTAAAAGGCGAAATGGGGATTGGAATTTTCGGACCGGCTTTAGATGCAAACGGAAATAGTATCGCTGGTTTTAAAATTCTTGAACTTCTTTCTGCTCAAGAAGGTTGGAGCATTTTTTAATTAGACTTTATCCTGCTCATATAGCAGGATTTTTTTTACGAAAAATTCATTGTTACTGACCATCAGTAACCTTATAAAAACAGTACTGAAAGTTTCTCTTTATTATGCATATTTACGCCCCCCTCCTGAATAATATAGTACAACCTAGCGCTATATGTGGAGGTGTGAAAGATGAAACTAATATTTCAAATGGGAAAACAGCCTGTTCTCGAAAAAACAATTCTCCTTTTTATATTGAGTATTGTAGAAAGCTTAAAGCTAAAAGTTGTTTCACTCGACGAAGCTCACCGATACATATTCAATTTAGAAGTACTTGAACTATTAATGGATCGGAACATCGATGATCAAGTACTTGAACTTATTCATTTCGGGATGGGACTTGAAGACATTCATCATGTGCTTCCTGAAGAACTTGAGCATACGATCGAGGAATTAAAATGGCTTTGCATCCAAGTGCTAAGCGAATACAGTATGCATGAAGAATCAGAACAATTAATTGAAGATATACGTTAAAAAAGCACCTATGTAGGTGCTTTTAATGTTTTTTTAAACTATTTTTATACGTTTCAATATTTACTGGTAGCTCTTCCTCTTCTAAAGTATGTTCATTTACATCTTTATGAATGAACGCTCCTTTAGGTGGTTGATGATCATGCCCTTTTTTCTTATGATCAAATGCTTTCCCGCGCCCCATACAGATCCCCCTTTCTTTAATAGAAATCCGTATTAGTATGGAGAAAAGTACGTCGATATATGCAATCTCTTGCCGTATTTCCAAGGAAATACTCGAACCTTGTTTTCTATTCTCCTTACAACAACTGATCAATCCCAATAAGAATTAATAACACCCCTGCAATTATCGTCGCCCATTTCCCTAAGTATTCTGCTAAAAATCGCTTTCCCACATACGCAAAACCACTAATACAAATAAAACTAAACACCCCAGAAATAGTTGCTGTAAGCCACAGGTTTAAATTTGTTACTCCAGCATCAAAACCACCTGCAATATTATTAATAGATAATGCAACTCCTAAAACAATAGCTTCAGAAAAGCTAATTGTTTTAGAACCATCAAAATCTGCTTTTTCTGGATCACGTAAAATCCCCATAAGTACACTACCATCTTTAGATCCTACAGCATCCCTTTGACTCAAGAACGGCTGACATAAAATAAACACTCCGATTACGCCTAAAACGATTGCTCCAATCAGGTTTGCTGTAAACTCTGAAATAAATAACGCGATCCAATTCCCAAAAAATCCAGCTAGTAAAGTAAATAAAAAACCAAAAAATGCGATGATAAAATTGTTAAACCACGAAATTCGGATTTTACGAATACCATATGCAATCCCAACACCTGCATTATCTAAATTAGAAGCAATCCCGATTAAAAAAATTGAAAATAGACCTGCTGTACTCATAAACAGTCACCCCTTTTTTTCACTTTTCCATGCATATTATGAAAATGTTGAGCAACTGTGCCTGTCTGTTTCATATACATGTAATAAATACTCAACATTTTTTCAACAATAAAAAAGGAGTGCCTTCACTATGCCTAAAGAAAATCCAAATGAGCGGCTTAGCACATTAATAAAAAAACTTTTAAAAGAACGTGCCTTATCCATGCGCCAACTAGGAATGCTTACAAATATTGATCCCGCAACAATCTCAAGAATTATGAATGGTAAACAACCACCAAAACAAAAACATCTACAAAAATTTGCGGAATGTCTGCAAGTTCCGCCCCAATTGTTATTTGATGCAATGTATCCTGATTCTCCTCACATTAATAAAGAAAAGACGGATATGTACACATCTCTTGATACCATTCAGCAAACGCTGCAATCCTCTAACTTATTCGATTTCGACTACACAACAACTCGCGTAAAACAAGAACTTGAAAATTATGAACGCTATGCACAAACAACAGAAGGTGAAAAACGTATTCATGACAGCTTCGCAAGCAAATTAGAACAGATTGATAGCGCTGGCCCTTTCATAGAACAATTAACAGATATGTATCAACAATTTTGCAATGAAACCATTTCAAAAGAAGAGCGTGCAGTTCTTGGAGGCGCATTACTGTATTTCATTTTATCGACCGACATTATTCCCGACTATCTCTTTCCAATTGGCTATTTAGATGATGCAATTGCTGTTGAATTAGCGAAAGAGAAGTTACTCGAACTAAAACGAAAGACATAGAAAAATAAAGAACTATTTCAGCTGTTGTTTCTATTCAGCTCTGAAATAGTTCAATAAAAAAACGTACAAGTATACATACCCTTACGATTTCAACATACTATTCTATTTTTCTGTATGACACCATTCATATATGAATGCTGTTATTACTTTTGTAAATTCGATTAACTGTTCCACTTCAACTTTCTCATTTATTGAATGAGCCTCTTCTAATGTACCTGGTCCGTAAATAACAGCTGGAATATGAAACTCACTAAACCAACCACCATCAGTTACCGTTGCAGACATATCTAAAATTGCATTTTTAGATAGAATAGATTCATGTACTGAACTTAGAGTTTTTACAGCTACATGCTCACTATCTACTTCTAAAGAAGGGAAAATTTCACCTCGATCTACAATCATCGATTCTCCGCCCCACTTAAATTGCGGTGGATTTTCACTTAACCATGGATCGGCAGCTGCTACTTTCCCAATATATTCTTCAATTTCTTTTATTATTTGTTCATGCGTTTCATTTGGATAAAAGTGCACAGTTATCCATAAACGGCACTCATCCGCAATAAACGCTGCATGACGTCCTCCTTCAATAACAGCCGGGTTAATTGTCGTTGTTCCAGATGGATAGCCTTCATATGTTTTCATAACTGCCCAGTGGCGCTCTAATTCTTGTAAGCTTTGCACAATTTTCATCATTTTTTCAATCGCACTTGCTCCAAATAAACGTCCGCCGGCATGAATCATTTGTCTACGTGTTGCATCATGAAATGTTTGCGGGCTTTTCACAGTAATCCATCCGGTGATTACGCCCCCCTGTCCTTGCATATGTAAATCACTTGTATCCACCACTACTGCAAAATCAGCATCGTAACCTCTTTTACAGCATTGAAGCGTGCCAGCTTCTCCAACTTCTTCCCCAATTACTGATTGAAAGATTAAATCTCCAGGCAGTTCAATTCCGGCTTCTTGTAAAAGCTGAATAGCAAATAATGCTCCAGCTAATCCACCTTTCATATCAGCTGCACCACGTCCAACTAACCAACCCTCTTTTATAAATGGCTCAAACGGATTTGTTTCCCACGCTTCATCTGCTGAAACTTCAGCTACATCCATATGCCCATTAATAATAAGACTTTTATGTGTTTCACTTTCTATTCCCTTTTTTATCCCAACAACGTTCGGGTCATTCGGATATACATCCCATTTATCAATACTAAAATTTCGTTTTCTTAAAAACTCCGCAACAAATTCTTGTGCCTCATTTGTATTTCTTGCTGGTGGTGCAGGTGTTTCAAAACGGATTAATGTTTTTGTAAGTTCTAGCAATTCCTCTTTCCTTACATCTATTTGTTTTAGCAACTGCGAAACTTCTGGATTCATCACTAATTTCCCCTTTGCATACGTAGTATGTTTCCAGCTTTATTTTCACAAAAAAAGAGACTGTTTACAATCTTACAGTCTCCAAATTACTCAATATTATAAACTTTCTACTTCTGTTGTATTTGTCTTTTCAATATGTTCTACTTTGCGTTCCTTATTTCTTGTCGCACGGTAAAATAGTAAACAGACAATCATAAATGGAATACCACAATACAATGCCATTCTTTGTTCTGGAATAAAAGCCATACCAACAATTACCGTTACATTTAATACTAATGCAAGCAGTGGAACGAATGGATACAATGGTGTTTTAAATTTCAAGTCCTTAACATCCCCGCCCTGCTTTACATATGTTCTTCGAGCCAATAAGTTAGATAGAGCAATAGATGCCCAAACTAATATTGCCCCAAATCCAGCGATAGAAAGTAGCCATAAATACACTGTGTCTTCCGCATAAATGCCTGATAGTAATGAGAGACACCCTACAATCGTACTTACAATCAATGCATAAATAGGAACGCCGTTTTTAGATAACTTACCAAAAATCGGGCTAATCATTCCTTGATTAGACATAGACCATAGCATACGAGAAGTTGCATATAGTCCTGAATTCGCAACGGATAATACCGCTGTAATAATAACGAAATTTATAATATCAGCCGCATAAGGAATACCAATTTTATCAAATACAACCACAAATGGACTTTCTATCACGCCTGCCTGCTGCCAAGGGAATAGTCCCGCAAGAATAAAAATAGATAGTACAAAGAAAACAAGTATGCGCCAAACAGTATTATTAATTGCCTTCGGGATCGTTTTCTCTGGATTTTCACTCTCACCAGCTGCAATTCCCACTAGTTCTGTACCTTGGAAGGAAAAATTAACAGCAATCATCGTAATTAAAATAGCTGATAATCCATTTGGAAAAAGTCCACCGTAATCAGTAAAGCTAGAGAACATCGGTGCTGGTTCATTTCCTTTCATATCTAAAAAACCAAACATTGCTGCCCCACCTAAAATAATAAATGCAATAATTGTAATTACTTTAATACTGGCAAACCAAAATTCAACTTCTGCAAAACTTCTTGAGGATAACGCATTAATAGCAAAGAGCAATACCGCGAACACTACACACCAAATCCATGACGGTACATCAGGAAACCATCGTTTCATTAAAATACTAACTGCAATCAATTCAATACCTATCGTAGCGGACCAGTTTAGCCATGACATCCATCCTACTACATAACCCGCTGCAGGAGAAATGTGCTTTGTGGCATACGTTTGATAAGACCCTGCATCAGGCATCGCAACAGCTAACTCTCCAAGACAGAGCATCGTTAAGTACATAACAAATCCTCCGACAAGATATGCCACAATCGCTCCTCCAGGTCCAGCTTCATGAATTGTATAGCCAGATCCTAAAAAAAGACCCGTACCAATAACGCCTCCAAGTGCAATCATAAATATGTGCCTACTTTTCAATTCCCTTTTTAATCCTTGGTTTTGATCTATCATATAAATCCCCCCCTTTTCACTTTGCAAACCTATTTAATGTAAGCGTTTTTAAAATTATTTATAGTAAAAATAATGATTTAAAAGAGCAAAATACATATCACTTATATTAATCACTGCCTGTTACTAAAAGGTCATCCCTCACTGTTATTAATAATTTTTGATCAGCGATGGCTTGTCCCTCTACTACTTCTAATGATTCAATATACCCACTGATTCCTATCTTAATTTCTACCTTCTGTTTATCTATTGTTTCAATGAGCGCTAATTTCTCCCACTCGTATACGTAAGAACTTTTTGTAACGAATAACTTCTCTACTTTTCCGTAACAAGGACTATACACGCCTTCTATAACCGTCTTCACTTTATAAACTCCTCCTTCTTATTAATTGACACTGGAACGTTACATATCCTGTAAAGATTCCTCTTCTCCCCTCTAGAGATTTTGAATATTATTTATGCAAAATACGTACCAACCTCTAATTCGCATATAAAATAAGAGTTTTGTACAAAAAAATCTGCCTAACTGCAAAATTTTTCTATCGTTTGAAAAGTTTTAAAAGAAAAATAGCAAAAAAATTTTGCGATTTTATAAGAATTTTAATAAAATTATAAAAAGTCAGTCTTCATAGGGTGAAACGAGGAGAAGATGATACATGCAGACAGAAGAAATTAATTTTAAACAAATTATTGAAATGAATATGCTATATGAAACTTTACTCAATGAACTCGATATCGGGATTCATATCATTAATGAGGAAAGTAAAACAATTATCTATAACCGTAAAATGATGGAAATTGAATCAATGGATCGTTTAGATGTGCTACACAAAAGTCCTTTAGAAGTATTTGCATTTGAAGAAAATAAAAATAGTACTCTCATAGAGGCATTAAAACTCGGAAAAACAAACAAAAATATAAAACAAACGTATTTTAACAATAAAGGGCAAGAGATTACGACGATTAATGATACTTTCCCTATAATAGAAAATGGAAAAATTAAAGGCGCTATTGAAATATCAAAAGAGATGAGTCACTTAAAACAAACAACAAGAATGGGCTCTTCTCGAAAACAAAATACTAAATTTACCTTTGATCACATAATTGGTGATTCTGGAGCCATTCAATCAATCATTGCGGAAGGAAAGAGAGTCATTCGTACATCCTCATCCATACTTCTCGTAGGAGAGACTGGGACTGGTAAAGAACTATTTGCACAAAGCATCCATAATGAAAGTCAGCGTTCAACAAAACCGTTTATTTCACAAAACTGTGCTGCAATACCTGATACCCTAATGGAAAGCTTATTATTTGGTACGAATCGAGGTGCCTTTACAGGAGCAATAGATAAACCCGGTTTATTTGAAGAAGCAAACGGAGGTACTTTGTTATTAGATGAAATCAACTCATTAAGTCCAACACTTCAGGCTAAATTACTGCGGGCTATACAAGAAAAAACAATACGAAGAATCGGCGGTACACAAGAAAAAGAGATTGATGTTCGTATTATAGCAACTATCAACGAAGATCCCTTCGAAGCCATTACACACGATCGATTAAGAGAAGACTTATATTACCGCTTAAGCGTCGTTACTTTATGTCTTCCGCCTTTACGGGAAAGAAAAGAAGATATTCCAGCTCTTGTTCATCACTTTATCGAAAAGTACAATATTCAATTCGGTCTCAATGTAACGGATGTAGATGTACATACACGAGAATTCTTTTATGCATACGATTGGCCTGGAAACGTACGGGAGTTGGAACATATCATTGAAGGTTCAATGAACTTAATAGAAGATGAAAATATTATTACAGCATTTCATATGCCCACTCGCTTTCGCGAACGAATAAAAAAAGAATTCAATATGCAGTCTTCACTAACTGATCACAATACCGATGCACCTAAAACTTTAAAGCACACAATAGAAGAAATGGAAAAGAACTACATCAATCAAATTCTTAAAGCGAATAGTGGTAATATCTCACAAGCTGCAAAATTTTTAGGATTGAGTAGACAAAACTTACAATATCGAATTAAAAAATTACATTTAAACATATGAAATGAATATTTCACCATGTGCAAAAAAATGGAAATTGATGTTATGATAAAAATATAACATGTTAGAAAGGAACGATATATATGAGTAATGATAACAAGTTAAAGCTGTTACAATACTTAGCCTTCTTCCCTACCCTTTTATGTATGATGTTACTCATTGATATGAATACCTCTCCTTACGCAAAGCTATTCGCAGCAATTAGCGGTTCCTTTGCAGCTATTATGCTTGCTGCTTTTTGGAATTTGAAGATACGTATGAAGAAAGAGAAATCTTCTTAATTCCAAAATAATAAAAAAATCGAGCCTAATCAGCTCGATTTTTACTTATTATTAAAATTCAACATTCTCCAAGTACAACCCACTCGCCTCAGCAAGGCAATTAATTTGATTACGCTGTTTTCCCTCTAAAATGTTTGGAATTGCTTCAGCATCTAATTGTCCTAATCCAACTTCAATTAATGCTCCAACAATTTTTCGTACCATGTTATGAAGGAATCCGTTACCACTCACCCTAATTTGTACGAATCCTGCCTCTTCCATCACATCAAGTGTATATACTTCGCGAACCATAGACTTTTTCTTTGATTTCGCATTTGAAAAAGCAGTAAAGTCATGTGAACCAACTAAATGTTTCGCAGCTTCTTTCATGTTTTTCACATTTAATTTTTTATTCACATGCATACTGTATTTACGCATAAATGGGTTCGTGTGCTCTTCATTCCAAATTTTATAAAGATATGTTTTTGCTTTAGAATTGTAACGAGCATGGAAGCGCTCATGTACTTCTTCTACATTCGTAATGCTAATATCATTAGGTAAATATTGATTTAAATATTTTTTCACTTTATGTTCCACTAACTTCTCATCACTTTGAAAGTTAGCAATTTGATTCAAAGCATGTACACCAGCGTCTGTTCTACTACAACCGATAATTTCAATTTCTTTTCCGATCATTTCAGATATGACACTTTCAATTTTTCCTTGAATCGTATTATCGTTATTACCGAGACGTTGCCACCCTTTAAAGCGAGCACCGTCGTATTGGATCGTTAATTTATAATTGTGCATATTATTCTCCTTCATAGAAAATATTCCCTCATACCATGAGGGAATATGAATAAACTTTACTTTCTAACAAGCTTCACTACATTTTCTACATGAGCTGTATGTGGGAACATATCAACTGGTTGCACATATTCCACCTCATAACTCTTCATTAACGCTTGTACATCACGTGCTAATGAAGAAGGATTACAAGATACGTAAACAACTTGTTTCGGTTTCACCTTTAAAATTGTTTCCAATAATTTATCATCGCAACCTGTACGAGGTGGATCGACAACAATTACATCAGGACGCCATCCTTCTTTTACCCATTTCGGTAACCATTGTTCAGCTTTCCCTGCTTCATATTTCGTATTTGTGAATCCATGGCGCTTCGCATTCTTTCTTGCGTCTGCAATCGCTTCTGGAATTACATCCATACCACGTACTTCTGCTGCATCATTCGCAAGCCAAAGACCGATTGTACCAACACCACAATACGCATCCACAATCTTCTCATTTCCTGTTAAAGCAGCTGCTTTTTTTGCTTCATCATATAACACAACTGTTTGTTCTGGATTCAACTGGAAGAATGCACGTGCTGATAATTCAAATGATAAATCACCAAGTGTTTCTTGAATTACTTCTTTTCCAGCTAATTTAAATGTTTTATCACCGAAAATAACAGATGTTTTACGCCAGTTTACATTTTGCATAATTGATTTAACAGCTGGCATCTGTTTTTGTACTTCTGCAATAAATTGTTCTTTATTTGGCAACTCTTCTTTTGTTGTAATAAGTGTAACTTGTACTTCCCCTGTTTGAACTGCAGTACGTGTCACAATTGTTCGTACTAAACCTTTTTGTTTTTTCTCATTGTAAATAGAAACATTTAATTTTTCTAATATACGTCTCACAACTTTTGTCGCTTCATTCGTTGCTTTATGTTGAATCATACAATGGGCAATATCAATTAACTGATGTGAATTTTGTTTATATAGACCTGTAATAACCTTCTCGTCTTTACGCCCCACTTGTAATTGACTCTTATTACGATAATGCCATGGATTTTCCATGCCAAGTGTCGGACGAATTTTTTCTTCCAAACTGTTATTCATGTACTTCTCAAATGCTTGTACAACAATATCACGTTTTTGATTTAATTGTTCTTTATAATCTAAATGTTGTAGCTGACAGCCACCACACTCATCGTATACTGGACATGGTGCTTTCACACGATGTGGTGAAGCTTTACGAACTTTTTTCACTTTTGCTTCAGCGAAGCCACGCTGAATTTTCGTTGTTTCAGCAACAACTTCTTCTCCTGGTAATGCCCCTGGAATGAAGACAACTTGTCTCTTAAAATAACCAACGCCTTCTCCGTTAATCCCAAGACGTTTAATTGTCACAGGAAATGTTTGACCAACTTCCAACTTACTCTCATGTTGTTTTTGTATCATTATTACACCTCTACTCTATACTTTTCCATAAATATAACGCTGCATAACTGCAGTATGGTTCACATTCTTGTTTCACGTTTTCTAAAAACGCATCACTCGGTTTATCATCTAATTGAAATACACCTTGTACTGCACGCTGAATCCCGATGTCTGCTTTCGGAAACATATTTTTCCGTCCAAGCCCAAACATTAAAAAGTTTTGCACTGTCCATGCACCAATCCCCCTAATTGGTAACAATTGTGCTGCAACCCCTTCTTCTGTTTCGTTTTCTATTCTAGTTAAATCTAACTTACCACCTATAATACACTTTGCTAATCCTACCATATATTCAGCTTTTCGCTGACTAAATTTTTGCTCTCTCAATTCTTCAATTGAAATATTTGCTACTATTTCTGGAGTAGGGAAAAAGAATACACCGTTCTTCTCTGTTCCATATCGTTTTACAAATTGCTCTGTCAGCACAGTAGCAAATTTCAAATTTATTTGTTGATGAATAATGCAGCGAAGTAAACACGCAAAATAATCGAATTCTAAAATAATTGGAGTATAAGCATATGTTTCAAATAGTGGACGTAATGATGTGTTTAAAAAATGATTTTGTATATCTTGAAACGAATCATTCCAATGAAAAATCGT
Source organism: Bacillus luti (assembly GCF_001884105.1). Classification (GTDB taxonomy): domain Bacteria; phylum Bacillota; class Bacilli; order Bacillales; family Bacillaceae_G; genus Bacillus_A; species Bacillus_A luti. The sequence goes on from NZ_MACI01000024.1 coordinate 51,286, forward strand.
CTTCATTCGTTTCATTACTTTCTCCGGATCTCCTGCCTGACTAGAAATCCAAAATTGTGGATTTTGAACAGTACCAATCCCTTGCAAACGGACAACAATCTGTTCCTCGTCTATACAAAGCGGGACATACATGACTTTCTCATCTAATTGAATGACGTTTAGTGGATCAAAAGATAAACGCTTTAACACTTCTTCAAAATGGTACGGATACTCTAACGTAACATGTTCGCTCCACATACGTTTTCCCCATCCTTTTTACACATCATTATAGCATGAGAAAACCGCAAGCATACATGCTTACGGTTGATTGCCTTTTACTAAGTCATCTAGACTTTTAAAATGATACCCTTTCTCGCGCAAATCATCAATGATTTTTGCAAGTGCTTCTGCATTATCTTTTGATATTGCATGAAGTAATAAAATAGATCCTGGATGAATCATCGTCATTACATTATTATGCGCGTATTGCCATCCTCTTTGTTGATCCACTTTCCAATCTAGAAATGCGAGTGACCAAAACACATTATAATAGCCCATTTCTTTCGTAAGAGCCAATGTTCTTTCACTAAATACGCCGCGCGGAGGGCGTACATATTTCACTTCTTTTTGTCCAGTTACTTTTTTGATTTCTTCCGTTACACTCGTTAATTCTTCACGAAGTTTCTCATCATTTACCGCTGTGAAATCAGGATGACTCCACGAATGATTTCCAATAATGTGTCCTTCATCCTTCATTCTTAATAGCAAATCTTTTTGCGTTTTAATGTAATGCCCTGTTACAAAGAAAGTTGCCGGTACTTTTTTCTCTTTTAATACATCTAAAATTTGGCCTGTGTATCCATTCTCATATCCATTATCGAACGTTAAATAAATATCTTTTTTCTTTGTATCCCCTAAATAAAATCCGCCATTCTTTTGTAGTAAATCTGTATATAATTTCCCTGCATCTGGTACTGTTTCATTTTTAGGACGTGGGATTCCCCAGTTGTGTGGAGTATTTGTATAAGCCAATGCCGAAACTGGAACAAGTGCCATCATAATTGAAAAAATGAGACCTATATATAACCATTTATATTTCATAAATAGTCTCCTTTCCATATATAATCGTACCTGTAGTTTCTGTTGCTGTGCATTCTTTCATGCTGAACATGTTTTTCTATATATACCAAAAAAATGCATCTCGAATCATTCGAGATGCATTTTTGTTTACTTAAATACTGGCTCTTTAAAGCTCGCTAATTTTTCAAGTGATGTTTTATCCACATCTGCATGTAAGCTGTTACCATGAGAGTCCATCGTTACAACTGCTTTAAACCCATCGATACGTAAATGCCACATTGCTTCTGGAATACCGAACTGTAAGAAATCAACATCTTTCACTTCTTTAATACATTCAGCATAATATTGTGCTGCACCACCAATTGCATTTAAGTAAACACCACCGTGTTCTTCTAATGCAGCTAATGTTTTTGCACCCATTCCGCCTTTACCAATTACAGCACGAATACCGAACTTCTTCATAATGTCGCCTTGGTATGGTTCTTCACGAATACTTGTCGTTGGACCCGCCGCTTTAATTTGCCAGTTGTCATTTTCATCTTTTACTACAACTGGACCACAATGATAAATAATTTGTCCGTTTAAATCTACAGGACAATCGTTATCCATTAAATGCTTATGAATTGCGTCACGACCTGTATACATCATGCCATTAATGGTTACAACATCCCCAACGCGAAGTTCACGAATTTGCTCTTCTGTAATTGGTGCTTGTAATACAATCTCACGTTGCTCTGTTTTTTCTTGTGCTTCTTGCTGAAGTGTATCTTCACCTTCTTGATATAACCAATCCATAATTTCTCCTGTTTCAGGATGGATTTTCACACCTAGGCGACGATATGCCCAGCAATTATATGCAACAGATACATAGAAGCTAGCTGGCAGACGGTTATATACGCCAATTTTACAACCAAGTAAAGTTGTTTCTCCGCCGAATCCCATCGTACCAATACCAAGCTTATTTGCATTTTCTAATACGTACTCTTCGAGCTGTTTTAACTCTGGTACTGGATTGATGTCATCTAATGTACGGAATAATTGATTTTTTGCTAATTCGTAACCTGATGTGCGGTCTCCCCCGATACCGACGCCGATTACACCTGCGCTACATCCTTGACCTTGCGCTTGATATACTGCATGAAGAAGACATTTACGAATCCCTTCTAAATCGCGTCCTGCGCGTCCAAGTCCTTCTAATTCACATGGCAAGCTATACTGAATATTTTTATTCTCACAGCCGCCGCCCTTTAAAATTAAACGTGCATCAATATAATCTTTTTCCCATTGCTCAAACTTAATAACAGGTGTACCTGGTCCTAAGTTATTTCCGCTATTGTCACCAAAAAGAGAATCAACAGAGTTTGGACGAAGTTTACCATCTTTTGTCGCCCGCTCAAGCGCACTATAGATAGCTTCCTTCAGTTTTAGTTGATTCACACCAACTGGTGTATAAATTTTAAATGTTGGCATCCCTGTATCTTGGCAAATAGGTGAGATATTATCATCAGCCATTTTAATATTATTCGTAATTGTGCCAAGTGCCATCGCTGAACGAGTCCCTGCATTTTCTCGTTCTTTCGCTTGTTGAATCGCACGACGAACATCTTTCGGTAAATTCGTTGACGTTTCAACAATTAGTTGATACATGCTTTCTTGAAGCTTTTCCATTGTTACTTCCCCCTCAATTGTGAACGCTACCAAAACGTTATGAGATGAAAATTCCATTGTTATACTCTTCAGCTTTTTATTTATTTCATGCTATTAAAGGATAAATGAAATTTTTCACAACTTGATTATACCTTTTTTTCTACCGTCCTTCTATTATCCGTACAGAAAAAGGCTACCAATTTTGTATTGGCAGCCTTTTTAATATATTATTCGTCTTTTTTAAATTGCTCACATTTTAATTCTAATTCATCTAACATCGCAAGAAGACGATCTACATCTTCTAACTCTACTTCTTCAGGTTCAATTGTATCAATTACTTCAATGAACATATTTAAACGTTCTTTTAAATATACTAATTGTGTATCTTTATCTTGAATTGCTTTTCCCATGAAGGCACTCTCCTTTTAATTCGAGTTGCTTTTATTATACCGCAAAAATGATTGCTATGGGCATGAAATTTCATCAATTTTGTCACGGTCATCCGCTATAATGTAAGCCTTCTCTCTTTTTCTGCTAAAAAGTTTCACTTTATAAAAAGTACATATTCTTCTATTATAGAGAATGGACAAATTGTTATTTCAATAGTCAAAGGAGTATTTCATATGACGATATCACAAAAAATGAAGCCGATTACTCCTTCTTACGATCCATGGGAAGCGTATATGGACCTTGAAGAGTACGGCAAACTACTATTAACAAACGTTGAGTTTACAACGACGACGTTATGCAATATGCGTTGCGAGCATTGCGCTGTTGGTTACACATTACAGCCGAAAGATCCAAATCCGCTTCCGATGGAGCTTTTATTAAAACGATTAGATGAGATTCCTCATTTACGTTCTTTAAGTATTACTGGCGGAGAACCTATGCTTTCAAAGAAATCCGTCGACAACTATGTAACACCACTCTTAAAATACGCTCATGAACGAGGCGTTCGCACTCAAATCAATTCAAACTTAACTATAGATTTAGCACGTTACGAACAAATTATTCCTTATTTAGACGTACTGCACATTTCTCATAACTGGGGAACGATTGATGATTTCGTTGAAGGCGGATTTGCAATGATGGAGCGTAAACCTACTTATGAACAGCGTGCAAAATTATTTGAACGAATGATTACAAATAGTAAAGCTCTCTCAGATGCTGGTGTACTCGTATCAGCCGAAACAATGCTGAATAAACGAACTCTACCACACATTGAACATATTCATCGTCAAATCGTTGAGGAAATGGGCTGTAAACGTCATGAGGTTCACCCAATGTATCCAAGTGATTTCGCGAGTAATCTAGAGATCTTAACAAAAGCTGAAATTCGTGATGCAATTGAGCATTTACTAGAAATTCGCGATGAAAATGTATGGATGTTATTTGGAACTTTACCTTTCTATGCTTGTAGCGATGACGAGCGAGACATTGCCACATTTAAAAAATTACAACAGAGCAAAAATGTAACAGTTCGTAACGATCCAGATGGTCGTTCTCGTTTAAACGTCAATATTTTCGATGGAAATATTATTGTAACTGATTTTGGTGACGTTCCCCTTCTAGGTAACGTACAAACAAATACATTACAAGAAGCATATGACAAATGGAGCGCTTCAAAAACAGCAAAATCATTAAGCTGTCACTGTCCTGCAGTAAAATGCCTTGGGCCGAATGTTCTTGTAAAAAACAGCTACTATCCGACAGAAGATTTCTTATCAAAAACAGCAAACATTACATTATAAAAAAAACGTCAGCTTATAAGCTGACGTTTTTCACGTTATTGCGAGTGAGAAGATGAAATGAATTTAAAATATAAATGATCATGAATTGGAATTGCAGCTCCAATTCCTTGCGAGGTAATATTTTTCACAACAAGCCTTTTTTGGTTTCCCTTTAACACAAGGTACACTTCTCCGAATGTTACTTTTCCTTTTTCATTTACAGCTGGTGTATAAGCGTATAAATATCCAAGTTGACTCGGACTAATATTATACACACGCTCATGTCCCGTACCATAACCAACAGTCGTTTTAAATGAAAGAGGCAATTGTACCTTTTCAAGTGCTTTTAAAAGCATCATTTTTTTCACATCTGTAGAATTTTTCATGTCGGCTGTTAAATCACCCTCAACCGTCTTTTGCGTTTCTTGTTTATAGCGAAGTGGATATAAGCGATCTCCTCCACGATTATCATATACATTGCGATTCACTTGCTTATATTCCCAATTAATTGATGTATCTATCGATTCATAATTTAATGCCCATTGCCCTAAATAAATTTTTGCCCTGTACCCTACAGCAAGTGGTGCATTTGAAATTGTCGTTTCGTTAAACATCCGAATTAAGTCTGGATTTTCAATTTTAATGTTTGCTGTTTTCAATAATTCTTGAGCAAATTTACTCGGCTGTAAACGCGGCAAATCTTGTGCGTCATTTGGAAATGTATTATCTTTTGAAATATTTAAAACAGATGAAGGCACTTTTACTTCTACTGTCGTCTTTGCAAAACTACTGTTAGGAAATAATAAAATAAACGAGAACATAATTGAAAGACATATGCTGTATACTCGTTTCACCTGTCTGGCTCCTTCCTACGTAAAGGTATATATACTACTTTGTTTATTGTTTTCTCTAGGTACAATTGTTATGCCTACTTTTCACAATAAATAAAAACCAATTCCCATAATGACATATGCCGCCAATAAAGTTCCTCCTTCAAACCAGTTTGTATCTCCATCATTTGAAATCGCTATCGTTAAGAAAACAGCTGTAATCATAGAAACAAGTTCTGGTATGGTAAATACTAAAGGCATCCTGTTTGCAAAAAACATGGATAGCAGTACTAATACAGGCGCAACAAACATGGCAATTTGTAATGTAGAACCTACTGCAATTTCAACTGCAATATTCACTTTATTTTTATAAGCCATAATAATTGCAGATGCATGTTCTGCTGCATTCCCAACAATCGCAACGATAATAACCCCTATAAATAACTCTGACCAGCCAAATGATTTCGCGACTGTTTCAAATGTATGCACGAGCGCTTCTGACACATAAGCTACCGCAATTGTCGCTATTGCTAAAACGAGTAATGCTTTACCTTTTGACCACTCTGGCTCTTCCTCATGCGCTACTTCATCACTTTTATGTTGATATACACCACGGTGCGTAACTAACTTAAAGAACAAAGCAGCAAGGTACATAATAATCATAATAATAGAAACACCGATACTTAATTGATAGGTCTTTCCGGCATCCATCTTCATCGAAAAAATCTCTGGAATAACAAAAGCTACGACAACAGCAAATATTAATAAAGCTGAATTATGCCTTGCATCATACACATTAAAACTTTGCCTTTTGTATTTAAGACCTCCTACAAAGAAAGATAGTCCCCCTACTAATAGTAAATTTCCAAGTACAGATCCTGTTAAAGAGGCTAACACCACTTCAATTAATCCCGCTTGAAGTGCAAAAATCGAAATGATCAGTTCAACAGCATTACCGAAAGTAGCATTTAATAATCCACCTATTCTAGGACCAGAAACAATTGCCAAACTTTCCGTTGCTCTCCCCATAAAACCCGCTAATGCAATAATAGTAATACAGTATACAGCAAACATAATTGTTTGAGGCCAGTGAAGTGTTTTCCCGAGTACAGAAAGTGGTACACCTATAAGTGCTACTATAAGAAATATTTTATTAAACATGTTTTTCATCCTTCCATCGTATGTATTTCTCCTCATCATTAATATTATTCTTCTCCTAACTTGTCCCATTTCATCACAATTACGTTTAAAAAATCATGTTGATGAAAAAAGTATGAAAGATACTTCATTTTCTTGTTTAGACGGGAAAAATTACAAATCGTGGAAAGAGGTTAAAAGCATGCATTTAAAAGAAAAAATTGAAACAATTATTTGCGGTCAACGAACCGGTGTATTATCTACTGTACGTGAAAATAAACCTCACAGCGCCTTTATGATGTTTTTCCATGAAGATTTTGTACTATATGTTGCAACAGATCGAAAATCAAAAAAGATAACAGATATCGAAAAAAATCCAAATGTATATGTACTACTTGGGCGTGAAGGAAAAAAATTAGATGAAGATTATATTGAAGTTGAGGGCTTAGCCTCCATCGAGGAAGACTCCACATTAAAAAACAAGTTTTGGAATAATAGCTTAAAACGCTGGTTACTCGGTCCTGAAGACCCTAATTATGTACTAATTAAAATCAATCCTGACACAATTTATTACATCGATGGTGCTGGTACGACGGAGCCCGAGTTTTTACGACTATAAAATAAAACAAGCCCCCTTTAGGTGGGCTTGTTTTGTCGAAAAGTTCTTCTGAAAAAAACAATAAAATAGGTGGAACTTTCTAAAGATTCTGTTATATAATAGCAATAACTTAAATAAACTGTATTAAAACAGATTGAGAGGAGAAATAAAATTGATGAAAAGAGAAGAAAGAAAAAATATGATTGAGTTTATCGAAAAGAAAAAAGGGATTGAGCGTGACGAATTATTATTTATGACGGACGATGAAGTAGAGCATATTTATAATGTAACGTACTTTTTATATGAGGAAATTGCAGAGTAGTATAAGAATCCCCATCTTATTAAAAAAATAAGGTGGGGATTCTTTCGTTATTTATCACGCGATTTGCAGCAGTAATCACCCAATTGGTGAAGGCTAATAATCAGTGAGCGATGAACCCCTACCGATTAAAGTTTCACTTTATACATGAGAATGGTTTTCATGTATAATAATGTAAGATTGGAGGAATTTTACTATGAGTTCATGGCTCTTATTCGCACTATTATCAGCAATTGCTGCTGCCCTTGTATCTATTTTCGGAAAGATTGGTTTAGATGGAATCGATGCCAATGTTGCGACAACGGTTCGTTCTATTATTATGGCATTATTTATGGTAGGCGTTATTATTATACAAGGTAAATTTCAAAATATTGGCGACGTACTGCTAAATAAAAAAGCACTGCTATTTATCACATTAAGTGGGGTTGCAGGTGCTTCGTCATGGTTATTTTATTTTCTTGCCTTAAAAACAGGAAAGGTTTCTCAAGTAGCCCCTGTCGATAAATTAAGTGTAGTGTTTTCTATTATTCTCGCGATGATTATACTCGGTGAAAAGTTAAACTTTATGACCGGTATTGGTGTAATCTTCATTACAGCTGGTGTACTATTTATTGCTTTCAGCTAAAAAACCGCTCTTAGCGGTTTTTCTTTTTCTTTATGTAAAACCATACAATACATGCAACAACTGCCGAAATGAGTAAAATCCATATTCCATAATGATGTAAACTATACTCAACGAAACGCCACTTCTCCCCTAGCTTCCAGCCAAGCCCGATAAAAACACTTATCCAAATGACTGCACCACCGTAAGCATACAAACAAAAACGCCAAAGTGTTAAATTCGAAACCCCAGCAAAATACGCTGTTAAATGACGGACTCCTGGTATAAAATAACCAATCATTAAAAGAAATGGACCGTATTTTTCAAATAAAACATGTGTTTTTTCAATGTGATGTTCTTTAATTCTAATTTTCGGCCCATATTTTTTTAAAACAGGAAGACCTAGTTTTAAACCTAATATGTAGCTTAATGTAATACCTAACATTGCACCAGCCATCCCACTTAAAAAAGCAGCAGTTCCTGACATAACTCCTTTTGAAACATTATAACCAATAAAGGTCAATAAAAACTCGTCTGGTATTGGTAATCCTACAATCCCACCAGCCAAAGCTATAATAATTCCAAAATACCCATAATGCGCGATTAACTCGCCAATATGTTGTTCCATTCGGAAGACACATCCTATGCACGATCGTTATTCCACATTGTGCCCTTTCTATCTTTGAGACAAACATGGTATACATATTCACTATACATTGTTTTTATAATGAACTCTACTTCTATTCATCCCTTTAGATGAGATAAAAGACGACTTTAATCAGTGAGGGTTTTGTTCATCTCCACTGCTTATTAGCCCGCTCGAATCGGGCTGTTACGAACAGCCCAATTCCGACTTTATTCCCTTATATTCATCCAATTTTGAGATGAAATTCTTACTACTTGTAAACAGCCGGATTAAAAAATAAAAATTCATATGCTTGTTTTTTTGTTACAATAAAGGAAAGTTACTTTTCGCAACGGTTTAACTCTCAGGAAAAATGATATATCTAGCAAAAACATAGTTTGGTCTATATAATGCAACTTCTACCTATAAAAAAACATGCGCCCTTTAACATACAACATCATTTTTCTAAATTATACAGGGGGAACGAACATGACCATTGAAAATCAATTTATCCAAAAGGTTTACTATAAAACATTTTTAACAGAAGAAACTTCTACTCCAGTATCGGAAGTACTTGGTGAAGCATATATAAATGAATCAAAAAATGAATTCTCAAACATTTCTAATGTCCGCTTTGCTCAAGGTGAATTTTATTACCAAAATAAAGACTTTGAAGCAGCCATATTTAAATGGGACAAAGTAAATAACGACCTTGCACTTTGGGCAACCAAAAATATTGCAGACGCTTATTTTGAACTAGGCTTCTTACCAAAAGCAGAAGAAATGTATCAATCTATTCAAACAGAAGATACGACTCTTACGATGGAAGTTTCCCTGCAACTCCTTTCTCTTTATATCGAACAAGATCGTTTAGGACTAGCATTTAAAACCATTAGTGAGGCTGTCGCATTTCAACCTGACTATCCAAATATTACTGCCATTGCTCGCTCTTTCTATGAAAAACAGGAAGATTGGAATAACGCCATAGAGCTTGCAGTTCAAGAAGGAATTCGAACAAACTCATTACACTGGTTCGATACTTTAATTAATTATGTGAATCAAGGGTTTACTAAACAAATTAAACCAGAATATTTCTATGAGTCTTTAAAAGCTCTATATACAATTGATCAAGTACAATTTAAAGAACTTGTTATTGCTCTTTGGAATAGCTATCAAGATGACACGTTGTATCTACCGTGGATTCAAACGATAAATCACTTATTCTTACATATTGAAACAGATAATAATGATGATTGGTCTGAAATCTCCTCTCGCTACCAAGAGACATACTTTGCATTAATTACTGGTGAGCATTTTATGCATGAATTACAAGGACTTGTACCAGATTTATTAACAAATTGGTTTAGCTTAATGAAAACAAAAGATTCTCTAATTGTCTCTGCGGCAGTGTTAGCATGGAATGAAGTTTCACCTACAACTTTAGAATCATTACTCGTAAAAAGTGCTGGTGCTTTACTTTCTAATTCATCAGCTGAAGAGAATGTGAATATGGAAACCGTTTCTCATTTATTCGAAACAATTGCTGTTTGGGCTGAGAAAAATGATGTAGATTTAAGTCATCAATTTACGCTACTCGTCCATGAACTATGCGATTTAAATGTTACACAACTACTAATAGCTGGCACTAGTGACCATGATAAAGCATCATTCGTCAACTCCATATTAGGAGAAAATATCTTAACTGAGACTTTAACAACTCCTATTTTATTTAAAGACGATAGCCAAACTGAAATAACAGAGTTCAATGAGTTGGATGTACGAAATATACCGAACTTTGATGAGCTCCATCAAATAATGGCTACATCTTCCCAGTTAGAACTTGAGAAAAAATGTATAGAAATTAAGCTACCAAGTAGATTTTTAAGAAAAAATAAGTTTGCATTTCTTGTTACACCATCTATTCAGGGACAATTGGATAAAAATAGCTCCTATTTTGAATACTTACAAGCAGCAGATAGCCTCCTTTACGTATTGAATTCTGCTTCACCATTACATGGTGAAGAACTTGATACATTACTTTATTTACGTGAACAGGTGCCAAACTTAAAAATTCACTTCGTATTACATACGAATAATACGACTACTAATGAAAAATTAATTAGTAAACTTAAAGTTCATTTCCCAAATGCACAATTCTTCCCATACTCTCCTTCACAAGAGAGTAGCCAGCAACTTGGGGATGTAACAGAATCTGTTCTCTCTAATCTTGCAAAACGCAACATGGAACAAGAACGTATAGAAAAACTAATATGGTTTACTCAAAAGACAATCGCATACCTTGTGAATGAACGTGTGGAATTAGAAAATACATTAGTGAAAGCAGTACGCTGGAATAAACATATCTCAGTAAAACTGAATGGATTTATTAACAATCTTACTGCTCTTGAAAAAGATAAAATTCGTTCGATTACAGAATCCTATCTATTAACGAAAGAAGAAATTACACGAGATATACATTCTCAAATTCCTGAATTATTACAGAGTTGCTCTGACCTAGTTCAAGAAGATAGTGATTTTAAATTAGTTCATGAAGAATTAAATACGGCAATGAACGAACGAATTCAAAAACATGTGCAACAAGTCCTTCTTCCTAAATTTACTGGGTCTATTCAAGAATGGATTGAAACAGCTCATAACGAATTTATTCAAGCACAAGCTTATTTAGATGAAATGAGCGAAACTTTCAATAAACTCTATAAAGAAGAACGTATGAAACTTCCTTGTGATTTCAAATTATTAGATGATTGGAATCGAGATGTTGTACGAATGACAAATCGAATTACAGTAACGAACATCAATATTTTATTACGCTTTACACCGACACAATTTTTCTTAAAAAGTGCTGGAAAACTATTTGGTAATATGCAGAAAAACCAATCTATGCTCGCAAACAAATATAAACAATATATTGAAACAGAGGATTATACAGAAATTGCTCAAGCAATCTCAAAACAATTCTTCCTTCAATTTGAAGTATTTGAAGGAGCATTAGAACGTGATATCATGATGTTCTTTAAAGATCCACTTAGTATATTGAAACAAAATGTGGAAACAGCTCATCTTGAGATTGAAACAGACGAACAAACATTGGCAACACTAAGAAGCAATCCAGAAACGTATCATGATCCTTTAGCATTATTTAAACTACAATTGCTACAGCATAAGTTCGTTTTAAGTACTACTAAGAAACATGAACATGTCTTTGTATCCAACGAATCTCCTACTATTTAACAGAAAAAACCAAGCAAACTGCAATTTGCTTGGTTTTTTACTTTAATTTATTATTTTCATATGTTCAAATGGATAATAAATAGCTGCTAACTTTCCTAATACATCTGCTCTATCAATAAGCCCTAAACCATTTCTACTATCTCTGCTTATTAAGCGATTATCACCCATAACAAAAATCTTATTTTTAGGAACTGTAATCGGCCCAAAGTCCTCTGTTAAATTCATAAGTTTTTTTTCCGCTTGTTTTTTATTACTGTGCAAATACTCTTCATTTTTCACTTCATGATTCACATATAATTGATCGTTTCTCATCTCAATTATATCTCCAGGTAAACCAATCACTCTTTTCACATAAAAATTATCTGTCTTCACAACAATAATGTCTTCCCTTTCATAGCTTTCAAATTGTTTTGCTAACTTATTAATAATTACCTTATCCCCATCTTGTAGCGTTGGCCTCATAGATGCTCCTTTTACAGTCGTAGGAAAAAACACAAAAATTTTCGCCAAAAATACCAATAAACATGCAATTGCAATTGTTCCAAAAAATTCGCGCCAACGTTTTTTCTTTTGCATCATTCCACCATCTCATCATCTTTTTACTTTTATTATAAGGACTTTCGTTAATGAATTTCCATAAAATTCTGAATTATATAATCATAATATTACAAACTTAAAAATAACATCCTCATAAAGTGAAACTTTAATCACCCCTCACCAATCGGGATTTTATAGGCAGCCCGACTTCTACCTCAAATTCGACTGGAGCATAGTAATAAAAAAGATACTCTCAAAATAGTTAATCTACTATTTTTGAGAGTATCTTTTTTATAATCCTACATATACAATACACATTTGAGCCGCGACATATGTAAACCAAATCCAAAGTGGTTCATACTTCAGTTTGCGTCCACCAATATCTGTTACACCAATAATGAAGTCTGAAATCACAAACAATAAACCACCAAACGCTGGTGCCCACCATATGCCTGAATTCCCGTAATATAAGGCGAATGCAAAGCAAGCCATTCCTCCAACCCATAATCCGTATACGAGAGCTCCTATCGTAAACAACTTATCCTGTTTTTCATTTCGGATAAAAAAGAACCATCCTATAATGAGAAAAAGTCCATATACGAGTAAACCAATCCAAAAACCATTCCACGAAATTCCTGTTTGCAAAAATGCTTTTACATAAAAACAATGAGCAAGAGCAAAAGTAACCATCCCTCCAATTAGCCTGTGACCAATTGGAATTAATCCGGCCATAAACAAATCTCCTACAGTCGATAAAGTCATACCAAGCGCAACCCACGTACTATATTCTGCCGATGGGTCTTGTAACCATATGAAAATGGCACTACCTGTTAAAGAAAAACTAAGAATAAGACGAATTGCTAAAGGCAACGGCATATTTTCCTTCGTTCTTTTTGTCTGCCGTATTGCATAAATCGCCCCCATGAAAAAAAGAATGATTTGCCCGATTAACACCATGTAAAGTACGTTCATAATATGTTCTCCTCAATAAATGCTTTTTGTATCTTTTTTCGTTGCACCTAGTCTATTATCCTTTTTCTATATAAAAAAGAAGAACAGTACTGTTCTTCCATTGTAATCGTTTTCCCTTTATCTATGCTACTTGTTTTTCTTGCTCTATTTTTTGCTTAGCTGGCGTTCTATTCACCACGATAATTCCCGCAGCTACACATGCTAAACCGAATAATACAAATGAATGAATTGTTTCACCTAAAATCATACTCGATAATAATACACCAAATACAGGTATAAAGAACATATACATTGATACTTGTCCAACCTTATTGTACTTCATAATTGTATTCCAGATGCAAAAACCAGCTGCAGATAAGAAAGATAAATAGATTAGCATAAGTATTGCATGTAAACTAAATGTAAATGGCATTGCACCTACTTGAAATACTCCTATACATAACAATCCTATTGACCCAAAAATCATTTGATATGCTGTCATATATCCAACATCTAACGTTTTGCTACCTTCTTTCGCCAATATATTCCCATAAGAATACAGCATTGCTGCACTAAGAAGTAATAAACTACCGATTCCGAAATGGAATGATAAACTACCATCACTCGGTACATTTACTAAAACGACACCACAAAAGCCGATAGAGACTCCAATTATTTTTCTCATATTGAGAGCATCATCTTTATATAAAAAGTGCGCGAGTATAATTTGAAAGAATGATGATGTGCCCGAAATAATAGCTCCTTCAATTCCCGAACTATAACTCATTCCGATATAAAAACATATATATTGAAGAAATGTTTGAAATAAACCAATTTGTACTAACTGTTTCCCCGTTCCTTTTTTAAAGTTCATATCTTTTCCTAACACTTTAAAAAAGCATAAGAGCATGACTCCAGATAAGAAGAAGCGATAACCAGCAAATAATATTTGCTCTCCAACTTCTTGTGGCTGAATTCCAAGTTCAGCATAACTTAATTTAATGAAAGGGAATGCGCTCCCCCATAAAAAAGTTGCTACTATTGCAGCAATAAATACGCCAATCGGATGGGTAAAAAATTTCTCTGTCTTCACTTGTTGTCTTCCTTTCCGATCTTTTTATGAACAATATCCATATATACCAAAGGAACTGTGAAAACACAAGTTTTCAGTTTATACTTAAAACAAAAACATACCATCTTTCAAAAACATATGTTATACTATAGAATAATTACAACATAATAACTATTAAAATTATTTTCAACAGAAATGCTGCTATCCATTAATGGATGGCAGCTTTCGTCGTTTTATAGGGGTTTCGATTTTGATTCTTCTTCTCAATAAGAATTTGAAAGGGGTGAGTAATAATGAACTCGGAAGTAAAAACATTACCATCGAAACAAAACGTACCTACTCCATCTTGGATTCAAACATTAAAAAAGCACTATGAACTTATATTTGCAATCGCATCTGGTATTTTTATTTTAGTTGGCTGGTTACTCACAAAGAACGATGCAATACATGTGGGTATTACTTGCTATATCCTTGCTTATATAGTTGGTGGGTATGCAAAAGCGAAAGAAGGTATTGAAGATACCATTGAAGAAAAAGAGCTAAATGTCGAAATGCTCATGCTCTTTGCTGCTATTGGGGCTGCAGTAATTGGCTACTGGGCAGAAGGTGCTATTTTGATCTTCATCTTTGCACTAAGCGGTGCGATGGAATCTTATACATTAAGTAAAAGTCAAAAAGAAATTTCAGCGCTTCTTGATTTACAACCTGAAGAAGCGTTACGTATTTCAAATGGAACCGAAGAACGTGTTCCTGTTAGACAATTACAAATTAACGACATTATTTTAATTAAACCTGGAGAACGCGTTCCTGCTGACGGTACAATTCATAATGGTGAAACAAATATCGATGAAGCAGCTATCACCGGGGAACCTATTCCTAATGAAAAAAAACATGGTGATGAAGTATTTGCCGGCACTGTAAATTTACGTGGGGCTATCGAAGTTATAATTACGAAGCCGAGCGATCAAACACTATTTCAAAAGATTATCCGTCTCGTTCAAAGTGCACAAAGCGAAAAATCCCCATCACAACTATTCATCGAAAAATTTGAAGGAACATATGTAAAAGGGGTACTAATCGTTGTTGCGCTTATGATGTTCGTTCCTCATTTCTTACTTGACTGGAGCTGGAATGAAACGTTTTATCGCGCTATGATCTTACTTGTAGTCGCTTCTCCTTGTGCACTCGTTGCTGCCATTACACCAGCGACTTTATCTGCAATTTCTAATGGAGCGAGAAATGGAATTCTCTTTAAAGGTGGCATACATTTAGAACGCCTCGCCTCAGTAAAAGCAATTGCCTTTGATAAAACAGGAACATTAACAGAAGGAAAACCTACCGTAACAGATGTATATGTTCGAGAAAATATAACAGAAAAAGAAGTACTTTCTATTACAGCATCAATTGAAAGTCACTCTACACATCCTTTAGCTGAATCCATCGTGAAATATGCACAACATGCGTATGACATTACATTAATAAAACCAGAAAATGTTGAAGATGTAACTGGTTTTGGGCTAAAAGGAATATTCGAAAACAAAGCTTATAAAATAGGTAAAGCTGATTTTATCGGTGAAGAAACAAAGACATTTCATAATGGTATTTCTGCCGCGCTTGAAAAAGAAGGTAAAACTGTCGTTTATATTAGTGATGAAGAAGGTATTCTTGGACTTATCGCTTTAAAAGATACGCTTCGTCAAGAAACAATAGCTGCCATCCGTGATTTACAAAGTATTGGTGTTGAAGCCATTATGATTACCGGCGATAATGAGGAAACAGCAAAAGCAATTGCCTCTGAAAGTAATATAAAGGAATATTACGCATCGTGTTTGCCAGAAACAAAAGTTGAAACGATTAAAAAGTTAAAAGAAAAATACGGTACAGTAGCAATGGTCGGAGACGGTATAAATGATGCCCCTGCGCTCGCTACTGCTAGCATTGGTGTGGCAATGGGTGAAGGAACTGATGTAGCCTTAGAAACTGCAGACGTTGTACTTATGAAGAACGAACTATCTCGACTTTCGCAAGCAATCCGTTTATCAAAACGAATGAACCGTATTGTGAAACAAAACGTAATCTTTTCGCTAGCTGTAATCGCAATGCTTATTTGTTCAAATTTCTTGCAATTTTTAGCTCTTCCATTCGGTGTTATCGGGCATGAAGGAAGTACGATTCTTGTGATTTTGAATGGCTTACGATTATTAAAAGGAAACAAATAAAACGGGTCCCTCATAGAGGACCCGTTTTTTTAATGGTAGCTATTATGCCCGTTCGCACTACTACTCGTTTTATGCTTTGGATGCGAACTGCTCTTTTGTTTATTGTTATTTTTATTGTTGTGGTTCTTTTTATTATTACTCATGAAATATCCCCCCTGTTCCCTTTTATTATGGAACAAGAGCTCATTTTTAATTACGGGAATTATTGTCACCCGTTCTATAATGATGGAGTAAACCATTAATTTCACCGCCAAGTAAAATTACCCATCCAGTTAAGTAAAACCATAACATTAAAATAATGATACCACCGAGACCACCATATGTATTGGCGTAATTTGCAAACTTATCTACATAATAAGCAAATGAGTACGATACCACAATCCATCCTACAGTAGCGAATGTTGCTCCTGAAATGACTTCTCTTCTTTTTAACTTTCGATCTGGTGCAAATGTATATAAAAAACTAAACAACGCAAATAGTACGAAGAAACTAGCTACTAATCGTGTAATACTCCACACGTAAGAAAAACTATCCGATAAACCAATTGCTTTAAATACCGCTGCCCCAATCACTTGTCCGAAAACTGGAACAATGAGTGCAAACACAATCATGAAAATGATCGCTAATGTAAACACAATTGATAACGCTCTCGTTTTAATAAAAGAGCGTGTTTCTGTTACATCATACGCACGGTTGAAAGCATTCATAACCGCATTCACTCCGTTTGAAGCAAACCATAGCATGGATAGTAAACCAAATGATAATAAACCACCATTTTGCTCATTTACAACTTTATCTACGTTCACTTCAATTAAGTACATTGCATCTTCCGGTACATACGGTTCTAATAAATTGAGCACACTTTCTGTTTGAAGGTCAATGAATCCAAGAAGCGTAATTAAGAAAACAAGCCCAGGAAAAATCGCAAGCAAGAAGAAATAAGCGAGCTGTGCTGCCAAGCCCGCTACATCATCGCGCATCGTTCGGTCATACAAATCTTTACCAAACGAATAAGTACGATTTCTCCTCACCTTTTCTAAAAATTTTTTCATATATGTTTAAACGCTTTTCTTCTCTTCTTTATCTTGCTTTAACTCAATGTACGCTTCAGTTTTTTTTTCCTCTACATTTGAGTCTTTCATAAATAATTCACGCGCTTCTTTCATACCACCATCTTCAGCTACTACTGGCTCTTCTTCTGCTTTCAGCTCATCTACCTTCGACGATACAGCTTGAATTTCAATTGTTTCTGGCTTTTCTACTTGCTCAATTTTTTTCTTACTAAAAATTTCTTTCGTTTCTTTTAACGTTTCTACAACAGACGGCGTCAATTTTTTGATTTCTGCTACTTTCGCTTTCACTACATTGAAATCAGCAAGTTCGCGTCCTTTATCTGTAACAGTTTGCACTTTTTCTTTGATCTTTGCATTTTCACCAATTTCAATCATCTTCGTTTTTGCTTTTTCCGCAGTATTTTTTACTTTTTCACGGTTTTCTTTCTTCAACATAGATACAGCTACACCTGCAGCTACACCAAGTGCAATATTTCGAGCAATATTATTTTTCTTCGCCATATTCCTTCACCCTTTCATTTCTTATGTTAGAAAGTATTTCTTTCTAAGCTTCCTCATATTCCTTGTTCATTTCGAATGAAAGCTAATAGCTTTGCACACCCTTCTGTTACAAGGTCATATACTTCTTGGAAATTCCCTGTATAGTAAGGGTCGGGAACGTCTGTCCAGCCACCGTCTGGAACAAAATCGGACAGCCTACCAATATAGCCTCCAGTTTTACCTAAACTTTTTAAATCTGCTATATTCTTGTTGTCCATGGCAATAATATAATCAAACTTTGTTAAGTCTTCTTTTTCTACTTGCCTTGCTTTAATTCCTTCAAAAGTGACTGCATTTTCTTTTAAAATTTTTTGTGTTCCTTTATGTGGCGGATGACCAATATGCCAATCTCCAGTTCCTGCAGAATCAATGACAATTTTCCCTTCGAGTCCCTCTTTTACGACAAGATTTCGAAAAATCGCTTCTGCCATCGGAGAACGGCAAATGTTCCCAAGACAAACAAACAATACTTGAACCATATTTTTGTCTCTTCCCTTCTTGGTGCATTTCTTAATATATACTTATAGTATAAACAACCAATTATTAAATATAAAGGAAATCCCTACTAATTTAATAGGATTGAAAAGATTCATTAACGAAAATGATAAAAAATGTTAAGATAGCCTTATGTTATTTTAAAGGGGGACACTTCGGTGGATTTATCCGTAAAGTCAGAAGAAAACGTTGAATATATGGTCGAAGCTATTAAAGAAAAATTACGTATGGTTAATGCTGGAGCAATGAGAGCTGCTAGCTTTAATGAAGAAATGTACGAAGACTTACGTGACATTTATGAGCATGTTATGAAACGTGAAACATTCAGCATTAGTGAAATGCAAGCTATTACAGAAGAATTAGGTACATTAATTAAAAAATAAAAAAGCCTCTCTTATATGAGGCTCTTTTTTATTTCCAACAAATTCATGACAACTCTTCTGTTTCCCTCAACCAACTGTAAAATACTGTACAATAGAAGTAGAACCTCATCTTAGATTTTTTCTCCATACATACTACTCACAAATAATAGCAACACTACCATTGCTAACTGTTTTTACTGGAGGTGCTTACTTATGAGCAATTGGTACAGTAAGACGAAAGATCAAATATTAACAGATTTTAAAACAAATGAACAAAATGGCTTAACAACCGAAAGCGTAGATGAACGTGTAAAGCAGTATGGACCAAATGAGTTGATCGCAAAACAAAAGCGCACTTTATGGCAACGGATTTTTGCCCAAATTAATGATGTCCTCGTATACGTCCTTCTTATCGCCGCCCTTATTTCTGCCTTTGTAGGAGAATGGGCCGATGCAAGCATTATCGCACTCGTTGTCATATTAAATGCAGTTATCGGCGTTATCCAAGAGTCCAAAGCTGAGCAAGCTTTAGAAGCACTAAAGAAAATGGCAACGCCTAAAGCTATCGTAAAACGCGGCGGTGAGCTACAAGAAATTCCATCTGAACAAGTCGTTCCAGGTGATATTGTCATGCTCGATGCAGGACGTTATATCCCATGTGATTTGCGACTAATCGAAACGGCAAATTTAAAAGTTGAAGAATCTGCTCTCACTGGTGAGTCCGTTCCTGTTGATAAGGATGCACTTTATCATCCTTCTATGCAAACGGATGAACAAGTACCACTCGGCGATCAAAAAAATATGGCCTTTATGTCTACTCTTGTTACATACGGGCGAGGTGTCGGTGTTGCTGTTGAAACTGGAATGAATTCACAAATTGGTAAGATTGCTACCCTTTTACATGAAGCAGACGATGATATGACACCACTTCAAAAAAGCTTAGCACAAGTCGGTAAGTATTTAGGCTTTGTCGCTGTAGCTATTTGTATCGTTATGTTTCTCATCGGCTTTTTACAAGGACGAGATACGTTAGAAATGTTTATGACTGCTATTAGTTTAGCTGTTGCAGCTATTCCAGAAGGCTTACCAGCTATTGTTTCCATCGTTCTAGCAATTGGTGTGCAGCGCATGATCAAACAAAATGTTATCATTCGTAAACTACCAGCTGTTGAAGCGCTTGGGTCTGTTACAATTATTTGTTCAGATAAAACTGGTACGTTAACGCAAAATAAAATGACCGTTACTCACTTTTATGGTGATACCACATACAATCGCTTAGAAAGTTTAAATGTGAATAACGATACGCAACGTCTACTGTTAGAGAATATGGTGCTATGTAATGATGCGTCTTATAGTAGTGAATCACAAACCGGAGATCCAACTGAAATTGCTCTTCTCGTTGCGGGAAGCTCTTTTAACATTCAGAAGGACGATTTAGAAAATAAGCATAAACGTGTTAACGAAGTACCTTTCGATTCCGATCGTAAAATGATGTCAACTGTACATACATACGATGAAAGCTACTATAGCATGACGAAAGGTGCTATCGATAAACTCTTACCTCGATGTACTCACATATTTAAAAACGGTAAAATCGAAGTTCTAACAGAGGCTGATAAAAATCAAATATTGGAAGCTGCTCAGTCCATGTCGCAAGAAGCTTTAAGAGTACTTTCATTCGCATTTAAACAATACAATTCAAGCGATGTGGATATAGATCATCTTGAAGAAGACCTCATCTTTATTGGTCTTGTCGGTATGATTGATCCACCGCGTACAGAAGTAAAAGATTCCATTACAGAATGTAAAAAAGCCGGTATTCGCACAGTTATGATTACTGGTGACCATAAAGACACCGCATTTGCAATTGCCAAAGAACTTGGCATTGCTGAAGAAAAGTCTGAAATTATGATAGGAACTGAATTAGATAACATTTCAGATACAGAACTAGCAAGCAAAATTAATCACTTAAATGTATTTGCTAGGGTCTCTCCAGAGCATAAAGTAAAAATCGTAAAAGCATTACGTGCGAAAGGAAATATCGTTTCTATGACTGGTGATGGCGTCAATGACGCTCCATCTTTAAAGCAAGCAGATGTTGGCGTAGCGATGGGTATTACAGGAACAGACGTTGCAAAAGGGGCTGCAGATGTCGTGTTAACAGATGATAATTTCTCATCTATCGTGAAAGCTGTTGAGGAAGGTAGAAATATTTATCGCAACATAAAAAAATCAATTCTTTTCCTACTCTCTTGTAACTTTGGAGAAATTATCGCTTTATTTTTAGCCATTTTACTTGGCTGGGCGACACCATTACGCCCAATCCACATTTTGTGGGTCAATTTAATTACCGACACACTTCCTGCACTATCACTTGGTGTTGACCCTGAAGATTCAGATGTGATGAAGGAAAAGCCACGACGTGCGAAAGAAAGCCTATTTAGCGGTAGCATCCCTTTTCTTATTTTCAATGGGGCTGTCATTGGACTTTTAACGCTAGTAGCCTTTATCGCCGGAGCAAAATTCTATACTGGAGATACAAATTTATTCCCTCTTTTCCCAGAGCGAATTGATGAAGATGCCCTATTACATGCTCAAACGATGGCATTTGTCGTTCTTAGTTTTTCTCAGCTCGTTCATTCATTTAACTTGCGTTCAAGAACGAAATCGATTTTTTCAATTGGGATCTTTACAAATAAATATTTAGTCTTCTCCCTTCTTATCGGTGTTCTTATGCAAGTTTGTATCATTTCCATCCCACCTCTTGCCAATATATTCGGTGTGCATGCATTAACGATGCGAGATTGGGGATTTGTTCTCTTATTAAGTATCATTCCGCTTGTTGTGAATGAAATCATTAAATTAGTGAAGAGAAACTAAAAGGCAATGAGGACTAGTCCTCATTGCCTTTTCATTTATCCTTGTAATTCTTTTTTGATGTTCTCTGTTAATGTAGCCATACGCTTGCGACTTTCTTCACGCTCACGTTTGTTTTGCTCTTCAATTTGTTGTGTTTCTTGCATACCTCTTGAAATGATGTTCCAAGTCTCTTCAAGTGTTTCCATCTTAATACTAGAAGAGCCTGATAGCCTTGCCACTTCCACACTTTGAGTTGCAATATTTTGTGCATTTTTCTTAAGTAACTCATTTGTACGACGATCCAGTTCAGCCATAGAATCTGCAACAAGCTTTTGACGCTTCGCATTTACCGCTTGAATGATACCATTTTTAAAGATAGGAATCGTTGTAATAAATGCTGTATTGATCTTACCGATTAATTTATTGTTACCACGTTGAATCATACGAATTTGTGGTGCTGTAAGTAAAGCAACCATACGTGCCTTTTCTAAATCGTCAATACGCTGTTCTAAAATTTCAACAGAGTTTTTAAGCGACTCTAATTCAATACCTGCTAATTGATCATTATTACGTACACGCTCTTCATACATCGGAACTAGCTCTGTATTTAAACGATCTAATAACATTTCTCCTGCTACTACGTATTTTTCTAAGTCTAAGTAATATTTTAAGTTTTGCTCATATAATCCGTCTAACGTACCAATTGATTTTTTCATTTCATCTTGATACTTCGTAATTTCCACGTACACTTTATCAATTTCACGGCCCATCGTTTGATACTTGCTAAAGATTTGTTCAATCATTTTATCCGCTTTTTTGAACATACGTGAGAAGAAACCGCTTTTCTCTTCCGCAAAATCTTTGCTATCAAATCGGTCCATAATTTTACCAAGCTGTTTTAATAACTCACCAGAGTCTTCTATTTTTGATAGAGACATTGTATGTAAAATTTGATCTGCAAAGCGTGAAATTTCCATAGATGGTTCTTTTCCAAGCTCAATTAATTCTAATTGGTCTTTAATATCTACCGCATTATAAATACGTTGTACATCCGCATCTTGTCTAAGTTGCAAGCGAACATCTTGTGCTGTTTGCTCATTTAATTCTGTTTTCGAATCTAGTACGACTGGGTTATTCATATGGTATTCTCCCTTTCCTTATAAAAATGGACGAAATAGTCCTTTTATTGTTTGTGATAAATTTTTATAGGCTGATGAACCATGAAACTCAAGATCGAAATTAACTTCTTCAAGCCAATGTGAATCAAATGCCCCCGCTTCAATATACGGTTCAATATCGTTTCTTCCCGTTGGATTGAAATGGAATACATCTACTCCAATTTGGTTTAAAAATAGTAATAAAACAGCATCAGAACGAGTTAATTCTCCACTCTTCTCATTATTAAATATAACAATTTTCGGTACATCTTGTGAATAATCAAATTTCTCAAGATGTTCTAGAATATTCGGTGGTATTTGAGAAAGTTGCGCGAAAACATATAGCGCTACATCTTGTTTCGTCTCTTTTGCAATTGGTTTGCACATTTCACTTTCACACGTATGAATAATCGCTTCTGCAATACCATGTTGTAATCCTTCTGGCAATCGTTTATGCGGCCACCAATGACTGTTCATAATTAAATCTGGATGTAATTTCCCCCCGCGGTCTAATGCATCTCGATAATGATATTGGAAATTCGCTTTTTGTTCTTTCGTAAACGGGAATGTATTGATTAATAAACTATTATCAAATGATGTAACAGCTTTTAATCGTTGAAAATATTCTTTATCATTTTTTGACACACCTGATATTTTTGCAAATAAAGAAGGGATATAAATATGTTTATTTTCAACAAAGAATGTCGGGCGTACAAATGCCTTTTCTTTCGTAATTAAAAAGAGTTCATCGTATGTTGTTTTTAATGTACGCGCTACAGGTGTATATGAACGGAATTGCCACGGTTTGTATAATAGTGAATTATCATGGTGAAGCACTTGCTCAATTTCCTTTGAAGCTTGATACGCTACCGTTGCGACACGTTCACGACGGCGGTCGGGAAATGGTTCCAATGAAATACGACTTTGGTGCGATACGACAAAAGTTCTGCCGTCCTCATCCACATTCTCAAAGCCATCTTTTCCTTCTGGATGATAATAAAGTACATCGCAACCGAGCATAATAAGAAAATATAAGAAATATATACGACTCTCTGTCGCATCACCATACCAAACGATACGCGGCATTTGTTTCTTATAATTGATCGTAGAGAACCACTTCGCTACGTAATTTTCGCTTAATTTAATCATATCGATTAAGAAACGACGGAAACCTTCTGTCTTTAAAGATTGATTATGTTGTTTCTCATATAATTTCAATACAGAAATAAACGTCGTATGTATATAATGCTGTAAATCAGGGTTATCTACTTTCGGTAAAAGTTGTTTCCCTGATAAGTGTGCAACTAACCTATTTACTGTCAGACCATTTGGTGCTTCTTGATGTAATCCAAACACTTCTTGAATATGACGAAGCTTTTCCGAATCAATCACTTTGTTTAAATTTTGTTCGTGTAAAACTTCGATTCCTTTCGCTTCACTATAATCAAACAGTTCATTAAAATATTCATCTACATCATTAGGAACACCAAGGATTCGACTTGCTATATAACTAAATTTCATCTCATTCTCTGTCAGCTCATATTGTGGGCGTTTTTCTAAAAGTGTTTCAAATTGCTTTAAATCTGATTCATCTTTTAATGCATATGGTTGAAGTGTAAAACGTGAAAACACAACAGTTCACCTCCAAAAACATTTACGTTTTTTCTAAGTCCTTCTTCTATTATAAACTATTTTTGGTTATAAAAAATGGGCGCTCGTAAAACGAGCAAACCCATTTCAATTATTTATGATTATTTTTAGTAGCTGCAACTTCTTCTTTAGCTTGTCCAGAATTCTTCATGTAGTGAAGTATAAATGTTGCTCCAAAGGCTACAACTAAAATGATAAAGAATACTGCATGACTTATTTCAATATGAACAACAGACAGTAACATTTTTGCTGCAATAATTAAGATTAAAATATATGCTGTCGTTTCCAGTTCTGGAATACGCTCTAACAATTTTAAGAATACACCAGCGATACCGCGCATCATTAAAATACCGAGCATTCCACCTAATAATAGAATCCAAACTTCATTTGATACACCAAATGCAGCAAGTACGCTATCTACAGAGAACGCGATATCCATTAATTCAACCATCGCAACTGTTCCCCAGAAGACACCAAACATTCTGAAGAGAATACTATTTTGGTTCATACCATGTGCTTCCTCTTCTTCTGCATTACCTTTTCTTTTATCAATGAAGTATTTAACTGAAAGCCAAGCTAAGTAAAGTGCACCTAACACTTTTACCCATGCTAATTTAATTAAGAACATCCCAATTCCAATCGCAATAAATCGGAATACATAAGCTCCAATAAGTCCATAGAATAATGCTTTTTTACGTTTTTCTTCTGGAAGGTGTTTTACCATTACCGCTAATACAAGTGCGTTATCAGCTGATAACAACCCTTCAAGTACAACAAGTGTACCGATTAATCCCCAAGATACTGGATCTTGCAACACTTTAATCCACATGTCCAAGTCGAAAAACTGAGCATACGTATCAAGGATTCCTTGCAAAATACTCATCTTACCTTTATCCCCTATTCTTTGCTAGATTTATAGAAAGGTCAAAAAAAGGAAACGAATATCGTTTCCTTTCTATGCATCCAAGCCATACGCTCTTACAAGCGCACCTAAGCCACCTTGGAATCCACTTCCTACTGCATTAAACTTCCACTGTCCATTATGACGGTATAATTCACAAAAGACAACTGCTGTTTCAATGGAGAAATCTTCCCCTAAATCAAAACGAAGAACTTCTTCGTTTGTTTCTTCATTTGCTAAACGAACGAATGCGTTTCCGACTTGTCCAAAGTTTTGATTACGGCCTTCTCCATCATAAATTGTAACTGTAATAGCAATTTTATGAACATCTGCTGGAACCTTTTTCAAATCTACAACAAGTTGTTCATCATCCCCGTCGCCTTCACCTGTACGGTTATCCCCTGTATGTAAAACAGATCCACAAGGAGACTGTAAATTGTTATAGAAGATAAAATCAGTTTCCTTCGTACATTTTCCGTTCACATCCAATAAAAAAGCAGATGCATCTAAATCAAAATCTGATCCACCGTCATAAGATTTAATATCCCACCCAAGACCAATTACTGCTTTTGTTAAACCAGGGCTTGTCTTACCTAAATCAATCTTCTGTCCTTTTTGCAATTGAATTACCATTTATATTCACCTCTATATTTTAATATTTAAAAATATATCCATCAGTAAACATCTGTTTCACCGATGGATATATAAAGTGAAACTTTAATCAGTGGGGGTTTTCTTCATCCCCACTGATTATTAGCCTTCACCAATCAGGCTTTTACGGGCAAATCTATTACTCTACATCTAAACCGAAATTATTACATAGAGACGCTAATCCACCTTGGAATCCACTTCCGATTGCATTGAACTTCCAGTCACCTGCATGACGGTATAATTCACCTACTACAACAGCTGTTTCAATAGAGAAATCTTCTCCTAAATCATAACGAATTAATTCTGCATTCTTTTCTTCATCTAAAATACGTACGAAAGAGTTAGAAACTTGTCCGAAGTTTTGGCTACGTCCTTCTCCATCATAAATTGTAATTGTGAAGCAAATACGTTCGATATGTGCAGGTACATTTTTTAAATCTACTTTAATCGCTTCGTCATCACCTTCACCGTCACCAGTTCGGTTATCTCCTAAATGCTCTACAGCACCATTCGCACCTTTAGGGTTATTATAGAAAACGAAATCCTCTGCACCTGAAACTTTACCGTTAGCACCTACTAAGAAAATACTAACATCTAAATCGAAATCGTTTTGTCCGTCATAACGATTCGTATCCCAACCAAGTCCTACAAGAACTTTTGAAAGACCTGGATTCGTTTTTGTTAAGTCTACCTTTTGCCCTTTTTTCAATGAAATTGATGCCATATTCAATTCCTCCTCGGTTTATTTTATTGATAACGTGATACAATCTCACTTAAGTTTTTATCTTGTGTGCCTTCTCCAACAGCTGAAAACTTCCATTCACTTCCATGGCGATACATTTCACCTGCGATTAGAGTCGTTTTGCCAGCATAATTATCCGATAAATTATAGCGTGCTAATTCTTCACCAGTTTGCGGGTTTTGAATACGAATATATGCATTACGAATCATCCCGAAATCTTGACGACGATTTACACAATCATAAATATTTACAACGAATACTAAACGATTAATACGGCTCGGAACTTTATGTAATTCTACGAAAATTGTTTCGTCATCACCAGCGCCTTCACCTGTTAAATTATCTCCTGAATGAATAATACTACCACAAGTAGAAAGTTTGTTTCCGAAGTAAACTAAATCATTTTTATTTAAAAAACGATCCCCTTCTAACATAACAACAGATGCATCACAATCTACATTTGGTTTACTTCCAAATAATGAAGACAGAAATCCACCTGATTGCCCAATTGGATCCCAGCCTAAGCCAACCTGTAGTTTTGCTACTTTTGGTTGTCCTTTCGTTAAATCGATCTTTTGACCTTTTTCTAAAATAATAGGCATGAAGTTTCTCCCTTTCTACAAAGCATTTTCCGAATCGGAAAATATTGTATTCTTCTCTTATATTGTAGCATTATTTACCTAGTGAGAAAAAGGATAAATTCTCAGTTATATGAAAACATTCATATAACTTACTTATGCTGATGTAAGAAGTGGTAAATAGCACCAATCATTCCTGCGCAATTACCGTTTTGTGCCAGTTCAATCTCACAATTACTGTAAATCTCTTTGTTTAAATATTTTTCTACCTCTTCTTTTACTTCTTTTAAGAACTGATTTCCTCTATCAGTAATTCCCCCACCTATAACAATCATTTCTGGATTAAAAATATACGCAAGGTTACTAATTCCAATCGCTAAATGTTTAAAGAAAACCTCAACTGCTTTCGTAACCTCTCTATCTCCTTTATCATACAACTCAAAAATCGTTTTCCCATCCCACTCACCTTCACCTTTATATTTCCTTACAAGACAAATTAACCCTGAAATAGAAGCAACCTCTTCAAAAGTTTTTCCTTCTATTAACATATTCCCCCATTCACCAGCACTAAACGAATGCCCTCTATATAACTCTCCATCTATAAAAATTGCGCCTCCAATCCCCGTTCCGAGGGTAAGCATAATAAAGTTTCTTTTATCTCTTCCAACACCATTCCACTTTTCTCCGAATGCTGCACAATTCACATCATTGTCAATGGATACAGGAACTTTTAATACCTCTTGCAATCTATCAATAATAGGAATAGTAGCGTAGTTCGGAATATGATCCACCCCTCCCGTTACAACCCCTTTATAAATATTAATAATTCCCGCAGTACTAATACCAATTCCCGAAATCGTATGTTCATTTATTAATTTTTGGGATAAAAGGATGAGTTTTTGAACGATTTGTTCCCCGCCCAAATGAATTTCTGTTGGAGCTGTTTTATGCTTTAGTACTGTTCCTGCTTCTGAAACGATTCCATATTTAATTTGCGTACCACCAATATCAAATGCAATGTATTCTTTCATCTGCTGTCACTTCCTCTACTGTAATGAATGTAAAATTCTCACTGCTCTACTATTTATACAGTGAAACTTTAATCAGTGGGTGTTTTGTTCATCCCCCACTGATTCTTAGCCTTCACCAATCAGGCTTTTACGGACACCCCGCCCGGCGAATAGCGGGGGAAAGAGTTTACACTAACTCTTTTCTCTCTTTAGAAATACACCACCTTTTTCTATATATAGTTTTTTTTGCATAAAACTCTTTTTCCTATGAAATATTACAAAGGGATGTATTTTAGATGGAATATTAATTTTTCAGGAGGAAATCAATGACGAAAATCTTCATTTTAGCATCAACTCTTTCTTTATCTTTTTTTAGTGGTTTAAATATCGGTAATGCAGCAACAGAAAACTTCTCTCCAGTAACAAACGCGATTGTACAAAATAATAATCATTTCGCAGAAGATAACTCAAAAGATAATAATAAACCACCAGGAAATGGTGGTTCTCAGGACGATAGTGGTTCTGGTGGCAATGGTTCCGGTGGTAGTGGTTCTGATGGCAGTGGTTCTGATGGCAGTGGCTCTGGCGGCAACGGCTCTGGTGGCAATGGTTCCGGTGGTAGTGGTTCTGATGGCAGTGGCTCTGGCGGCAACGGCTCTGGTGGCAATGGTTCCGGTGGTAGCGGTTCTGGCGGCAATGGTTCTGGCGGCAGTGGTTCTGGTGGCAACGGTTCCGGTGGTAGCGGTTCTGGCGGCAGCCGTATTAAAGGCGATAGCAGTTCTCAAGGTAGCGATGACTCTCAAGGTAGCCGTGTTAAAGGCGATAGCAGCTCTCAAGGCGGCAATGGTTCCCAAGATGGTAATGCAAAAGATAACGCGAAAAAACAAGGCGATAAGTTACCTAATACTGCAACACATTATCCTGCATCTATTTTAATGGGACT
This sequence comes from Bacillus luti, assembly GCF_001884105.1. Classification (GTDB taxonomy): domain Bacteria; phylum Bacillota; class Bacilli; order Bacillales; family Bacillaceae_G; genus Bacillus_A; species Bacillus_A luti. The sequence continues at coordinate 80,825 of NZ_MACI01000024.1, forward strand.
TTCAACGTTCCTAATTGGTATGTTACTATTTATTCGCCGTAAAAATGCAAAATAAAAACACATCCCTCCATCTAAAAAATACATGAAACAAATTGTAAAACTAAAAAGGACTTTGGATTGCATTTTATTACGCAGCCCAAAGTCCTTTTTATCATCTATCAACAAAGTATTAATACGCTTTTCCCCAATACACCACTTGCTTAGCTTCTTTACCACAACAAATACATTCGTCAGCTAATTGCTCTTGCTCAAAAGGCATACAACGTGAAGATACTCCAACTTCTTCTTTTAGTTTCTCTTCACAAGCTAATTCTCCGCACCACATCGCCTTAATAAATCCTTGCTTTTCATCAGCTACTTTTTTCATCTCTTCGAAATTCGTCACACTATACGTATTCTCATCACGAAATACTTTTGCCTTATTAAATAAAGAATTATGAATTTCTTCGAGTAATGATGGAATACGCTCTTCTAATTGATCCATTGATATAAATTCTTTTTCTTTCGTATCTCTTCTTACAAGTACGACTTGATTCTTTTCTATATCCTTTGGACCAACTTCTAATCGAATTGGAATGCCCTTCATTTCATACTCATTAAATTTCCAACCAGGTGTTTTATTGCTAACATCTACTTTCACACGTGCAACGTTTTGAATACGCCCTTGTAACTCTGTTGCCTTTTCTAACACACCTTCTTTATGCTGCGCAATCGGTACGATAACAACTTGTACTGGAGCGACTTTTGGTGGCATTACAAGCCCATTATTATCACTATGAACCATAATAAGTCCACCTATCATTCTTGTTGATACACCCCAAGATGTTTGGTGTACATATTGCCACTTACCGTTACGATCTAAAAATTTAATATCAAATGCTTCAGAGAAATTCGTTCCAAAGTTATGAGATGTTCCTGTTTGAAGTGCTTTTCCATCATGCATTAAACTTTCAATCGTATAAGTCGCCTTTGCACCCGCAAATTTTTCTTTGTCTGTTTTTTGCCCTTTAATTACTGGTATCGCTAAGTAGTCTTCACAGAAAGAAGCATATAGATTTAAAATATTTAACGTTTCAGCTTGAGATTCCTCTGCCGTTTCATGGATCGTATGACCCTCTTGCCATAAGAATTCAGTTGTACGAAGGAATGGTCTCGTTGTCTTTTCCCAACGAACTACTGAACACCACTGGTTATATAGCTTTGGCAAATCATTATAGGATTGCACAATTTTTGAAAAATGCTCACAGAATAAAGTTTCAGATGTAGGACGTACACAAAGTCGTTCCACTAACTTTTCATCCCCGCCATGTGTCACCCATGCTACTTCAGGAGCAAATCCTTCTACATGATCCTTCTCTTTTTGCAATAAACTCTCTGGGATAAACATTGGCATATACACGTTTTCATGACCAGTTGCTTTTAATTTCTCATCCATAACCTTTTGCATATTTTCCCATAAGGCATAACCGTACGGACGTAGAATCATACATCCTTTTACACTCGAATAATCAACAAGTTCTGCTTTTTTCACAATATCTGTGTACCACTGCGCAAAGTCCTCTTCCATCTTCGTAATCGCTTGTACTTGTTCTTTTACCATAGTCAGTCTTCCTCCTTCTAGAAAATACAAAAAAGCCCGCGTCCCTAAATAGGGACCGAGCTTTGCCGGCGTTACCACCCTGATTCATGCACAAAAATTGCGCATGCTCTCTTTTTGATAACGGGAAATTCCCGCTGCATATGCAGAACTCAAAGGTAGGTTCCATATCGCCTTTTTAAGAATCTTTCAGCCTGACGGATTCTCTCTCTGCCAAAAAGGTTGAACATGTACTAGTCCTTTTTCATCGTTATAACGAAATAAATTTGTTGAATATCATAATATAAATTTCACCACAAAACAAGAGTGAATTTTCTTATTTTTATATATTCTTTTCATTTTTTACAGTTTTATACGTAGCTTTTCCGCGTAATTTTCACAAGTTGGTGTGCAATCATACCAATAAGTGTACCAAGTAGAATGAAGAAACCAATAAATCCATATCCCATTCCTTCCCATCCACCAATAACCATCATTGTAACGGGAAAGGATGCTAAGCACAGAAGTATTAAACTAAGTGCAAATATAATATCGAACTGCTTGTCTGGAAAGCGTTTCTTTAGTAAATACGAAATAGCAAATACAAGAATAATCGTAATTCCGCCAATGATGTAAAAGATACCAAATCCATCTAACCAATCCATGTTGTTTCCTCCTTCCATAGATTCCCTTATACTTGATTATATGTTTAATTTTTCTGAAAATAAATAATAAATTTTATTCGAAAATATATTTTTATTACTAGGTATTAATAGTAATATATAGTAATAGGTTTTATATAATTAGGAGGATTACTTTATGGATAAAGCATTAACTAATCGTGTCATCATTTTATCATTCGACTGTTTATCAGCTTTAGATTTTCCTATATTACAAACATTACCTCATTTCCAATCTCTAATAAAAAAGGGCGCAATTGTGGAAAAGGTAGAGCCCATCTATCCTTCTGTAACCTATCCAAGTCACTCAACAATCGTAACTGGTAATTACCCTAATAAGCATGGTGTTGTTAGCAATACGTTACTTCAACCTGGACGTGAATCACCAGATTGGCATTGGTACCGAAAATCAATACAAGGAACAACATTATATGATGAAGCACATAAAGCAAATTTAACGACAGCAGCCCTTCTATGGCCTGTTACCGGCAGAGCAAATATTGATTACAATTTACCAGAAATCTTTCCAAATAGACCGTGGCAAAATCAAGTTTTAGTTTCATTATTTAGCGGTAGCCCGCTATATCAATTAGATTTAAATCGCCGTTTCGGCCATATACGAAATGGATTGTCACAACCTGAACTCGATGATTTCGTACTTGCTTCTGCTGTGCATACAATCCAGACGAAAAAGCCTAATGTCATGTTTGTACATTTCACCGATTTAGACACCCAAAGACACTATCATGGCTTTGAATCAAAAGAAACAATAGCCGCAATTCATAGACATGATGAGCGACTAGGAAAAATTATTCAAGCTTTAAAAGACAGTGACCTATACGAAGAGAGCACTATTATCGCTCTTGGTGATCATAGCGCTTTAAGTGAAAACAAATCCATTCAATTAAATGTACTATTTCATCAAAAAGGGCTTATATCTATAAATTCAAAGGGTAAATTAGTAGACTGGAATGCTTATTGCCAAAGTTGCGATGGATCCGCCTATGTATATGTGAAAGACAAAAACGATACAGATACGATTCGAGAAGTACAACTACTCCTTGAAGAACTGCTTCAAAATAAACAAAACGGTATTGAATTTATACTTCATGATGAGGATGCGAAAGAATGCGGTGCAGACGGTAATTGTTTATTTATGTTAGAAGCACAAGAAGGATATTATTTCACTGAAAATTATACAGGAGATTTTATAAAAGAAATTACCGAAAAAGATGTTACGCCTAGTAAAAAATATACATTTGGAACTCACGGATACTCTCCAACAAAACCTAACTATGAAACGATTTTTATCGCTGCTGGGAAAGGTATTCAAAGCGGCGTTACCATTCCGTATATGAGACTGATTGACGAAGGTCCAACTATTGCTAGACTACTTGGTTTACACTTAGGTGAAACAGACGGATCAATTGTAGAGGATTTACTTCAATTGTAAAGAACTGTGTATATATGTAAAAGTTATGTAAAAATCATCACTGTTTCTCTTTTTATAATTTTTATTTTTGTACACTGTTAGTAGAACAAATTTAAGGGGGAACATTATATGAAGAAAATGTCCAGACAAGAAAAAAGCTGGATATTATACGATTGGGCGAATTCCGTATATTCGCTCGTCATTACAACTGCATTATTTCCAATCTACTTTAAAGCCGCTGCAAAGGAAGCTGGACTATCCGGTGCAACTTCAACAGCATATTGGGGATATGCAAACTCGTTCGCAACACTTTTAATTTCTATACTTGCTCCTATTCTCGGAACGGTTGCTGATTATAAAGGATTCAAAAAACGATTTTTTACATTTTTCTTTGGACTCGGTATTGTCTTTACAAGTATGCTAGCAGTTGTTCCAACCTCTCAATGGTACTTGTTATTAGGATGCTATATGCTCGCATTAGTCGGTTTTGCTGGAGCAAATATTTTTTATGATGCATTCTTAGTAGATGTTACTTCTAAAGATAGAATGGACCGAATTTCTACGAGAGGATTCGCCTTAGGGTATATTGGAAGTACAATTCCTTTTATCGGTTGTATTGCACTTATCATTCTTGCTCAAAAAGGAACTATCCCTTTATCCGTTGGCATTGCTAGTCAAATTTCCTTTGCGATAACAGCTCTTTGGTGGGGGTTATTTACAATTCCAATGCTAAAAAACGTAGAGCAAACGCACTATATTGAACGTCATCCTAGACCAATTACAATGAGCTTCAAACGCCTTGCTGATACTTTTAAAAATATTAAAGAATATAAAACTGTCTTTATGTTCCTAATCGCTTACTTTTTCTATATTGACGGGGTCGACACAATTATTACTATGTCTACAGCTTACGGAACTGATCTCGGGATTAGTGCAACGAATCTATTAATCATCTTATTTGTCACACAAATTGTAGCTTGTCCATTCGCTTTATTGTATGGCAAACTATCAGAAACATTTACAGGTAAAAAAATGCTATATGTCGGTATTATTATTTATATCATTATCTGCACATATGCTTATTTCTTAAAAACGACACTCGATTTCTGGATTTTAGCAATGTTAGTTGCCACTTCTCAAGGTGGTATTCAAGCACTTAGTCGTTCCTACTTTGCGAAACTAGTACCTAAAGAATCTGCAAATGAATTCTTCGGATTTTATAATATATTTGGCAAGTTTGCCGCGATTATGGGTCCAGTATTAGTTGGTGTGACGACTCAATTAACAGGAAAAACAAACGCTGGCGTACTTAGTATTATTGTACTGTTCGTTATCGGTGGATTCTTACTAACTAGAGTTCCGGAAAATAATACATCTGTTACACCACCTAATCCGAAAACTAAAACGATATAAGAAAAAGATCCTCTTCATATGAGAAGGGGATCTTTTTTATTTTTAACGGTTCACCTTCCAATGAAAGGCCCTACTGTTTGTACAAAAATAATTTATCAACAGTTGTTCCTAATACTTCCGCTAAACGAAAAGCTAACGCTAAGCTTGGATCATATTTATTATTCTCAATTGCATTTATCGTCTGTCTAGAAACTTTACATTTATCAGCTAATGCGCCTTGTGAAATATTATTTTCAGTGCGTAATTCATAGATTTGATTTTTCACACCATTGCTCCTAACATGTAAAATCGTTTTTACAACATTAGTATATAGTCGGTACATTTCATTGTCAAAAGATTGCCATGAAAAAAGGGAGCAATTGAGCCCCCTTACAATAGCTATTTCGAAGCTAATGAATTCGTCATTTCCTCTCGATTAACAACATCTTCTTTCTTTATTTGCATACGTAAAACCGGGCCTATTGCTAATAAAATAAGTGACATTGCTATACAAAATACGGTAACTAGTGAGGTCATCTCCTTCAATCCTCCAGCTAGTGAAGTTCCAATTAACATTGCCCCCATAAACAGTGGTAAAATTGTTCCATTTACTCTTCCAATCATATTTTCTGGTACAAGTTGAATCATAAGCGTACCGACAACGATATTAACACAAGCTAAACAAATACCTGTTCCAAATCTCATGAAACTAGTAATCCAAAATGATGTAGATATCCCTTCTACTAAAAATGACATCGCTAATATGCTCATACCGAATACAAACATCTTTTTCGGATTCACCTTTGAAGCGAAAACTGCAGCAACAATACCACCAATTAACATACCTATTCCATCAGCTGCGGCTAAATATTGAACTGCTTCCTTTTCCATTCCAAGGCGTTCTATTACAAGAAACACCTCTAATGGATTCGTTAGTCCAACAGCTAAGCCCATAATGGTGAAAGTGATCGTAATCATACGTAAATTTTTCGTATGAAGAACGTATTTCCAACCTTCTTTTATATCATTTTTCAATGAATCTCTCGCCACTTGCTCTTGTTCAACCCACTTTGGTAAAAATGAAAGGGCAATAGCAGATAACAAAAATAAAATGATTAAGCTATATAGCGACGTAAATAAACCAAGTTGTGTATACACAAGCGATCCTACCACTGGTCCAAAAATCATAAATAATGACTGTAATGTTTGGTTAAATGCAATCGCATTTGCTACCTGTTCTTCCTTTACATAGCGCTTAAATATACGCGAAGATGATGGCTGAGAAAACTGGCCTACAATCGCGGAAATGAGTGTTGCAAAAAATATTGCCTGCCAATAATCCAGCTGTAACAACAAAACAATACCTATAATAGACAGTACACTTAACACATCTCCAGCAACCATCGTTCTTTTCGGATTCCAGCGATCAGCTAACGCACCACCGATAAACGAGAAAATAAAGATAGGTGCATATTCCATAACCGATAACAATGAAACGGAAACCGGATCATTATTCGTTCGCTCCATTATGAAATACAAAAGGGCCATATTTCTGATCCAAATTGCAAATTGTTGTAAAATATCAGATGCCATAACGAGCATAAATGCTCGATTTTTAAATAAAGCGTTCATTCTCATTCCCCTTTCATAAACCGACCGTTCGGTCTAATTTAATTTGTAAGAAAAGCAACTGACCTATTATTCAGCTGCCATCCCTTTTAACAATACATCTATCGCCTTTTTATAAATACGTTTCAGCTCTTTATAATCTAACTCGTAGTAAAGTACTCCAAGCCCTGATAATAATCCATTCACAATATACATAAGATCGCGCGTATTATCTTCACGAAACTCTCCAGACTGTATGCCTGCTTCAATTAATTTCTCCAACATAACATATGATTCTCTAGTTAAAGCTAACAGTTCATCCAGAATCTCTTTACTTACAACTTGGCTCATAGAGAATTCCTCTATCGCATTTGAAATTGGTTGCTGTATGTCCTCTACATAATATTCCGCGAGACCATATAGTTTTTCGGTACTAGTACTATATAACTTCTCTTTTTCATTCCATTTTTCAAGCCAATCATACGTATGCTGTTTCACTACGAATAAAAATAATTCTTCTTTACTTTTAAAATGATAATAAATGCTTCCTTTACTTCGCCCTGTAATTTCACAAATCTCTTCCATAGATGTAGCTGCATAGCCCTTCTGTGAAAACAGACTTTCTGCTTTATATGCAATTTCTTTCTTTATCTCTTCTGCGCTTCTTCTCATATTCACACCTCTTTAAACCGACCGTTCAGTCTAATAATAACAAATCAAAAACCTCTATCGCAAGAGGCTATATTCCTTATTTAAGAAAACGTACTCTCAAACCACGTTCGAATCATATGTATTGTTCCAATTTTAAATCCTAATTTAACAAGAAATACGCCTCCCGCAGCTAATAAAAATAACATTACTTTCCCCTTAGTATGTTAAAAATAGTTAATCAAACGTTTGTTTAACTGTTTTTATGCATATGTAAGCCAACTAATCAAACGTTTGTTTAAAAAGAAATACGCCTATATAAGGCGCATTTTCATCAATCACCGCCGCCACCGCAGCTTCCCCCACCATCTCCACCAAAAGACCCTCCACAATCATGCGAGCCTCCATTGTGCGAGCTATCATTATCAGATCCAGCAAAGAAAAATAGTGGTGATGAGTTGTTAGATGAGTTATGAATGTTATTTTGTTTTGTAAGATTTACCTTCTTTTTGTTTGATCGAACTGCTGTTACAATTGTTCCAACTACAACAAATAATAGTATGACAATAATAAATTCCATATAAAAGCCTCCCTTAATCTTCGAATAATTGAATAGTTCTTTCTAGATTTTCAAGTGAAATGAAGCGCGATTCACGAAGGATTTCTTTTCCCTTATAAAATAATAAAACTGTTGGACCTGTAAATACGGCATATCGCCCCGCAATCTCTTGCATGTCTTGTAGCAATATCTCTATTTTCTCTACGTAATCATAATTCTCTAATACGTAATTTACTTTCCTTAACATGACATCACAAACACCGCAATTTTCCGTTTTAATAAATAGCAGTACTACTTGTTGTTCTTCAATATATGTTGCTAATTCTTCTATCGTTTCAAATGTATTCATCTTATCCCTCTTAGCGTAATTTACGAAATACTTTATCCTGATACATACGAAAAGCTGAACTATCTTTAATCTTTCTCTTTTCCATTACTTGCTGAAAACGTAGTGTTTTCGCTGTTAACTCTTCTTGTAACTTTTTTCTCTCCGCTTCATCGTAACAGCAAGAGATTAAATCCTCTATTTTTAATATATCTTTTTGTAGTTCCATTTCTGGTGGAATCATTCCCGCGTTTTTTAAAATTTTATAGCTCATTCTAAGTTCTGGAGGTACCATTGAAAGGTTTTCTAATTGTAGTGGTTTGCCTTTTCCCGGAATATGATCGAGATCACCGTTCCGTATTGCTTGTCGAATTTTTTCTTCGGCAATATTCAAAAACACATCCACATTACTCCCTCCCTTACATATTTTTACTATTATTTTACATGAAATTTCATTATCTTGCTACGCCATTCAAGTTTGACTCCATACAGTTTTTTAAAGAATATATAAAATTACTATTCCTTCTGATAAATCCGTTACAATCAAGGACGAAGTCAGAGGAATCCTAGCAAACATTATAATAACCTATTATAATTATATTCGATTTCTAATATGAAGTTTATGTGAAGTTTACCTGAAGTTTACATGAATTTCCTTTTACTTCTATTGTCTTCCTATACTAATCACATTATCCTTTACATATAGGAATTATTTTCATTCCATTTCAAACTATCTATATATACAAAGAAAGATAGTGGCCTATTAGGGAAAGGCATCTAGTATTATTACAAATATAAACATAACAAAAGAAAAAGCACGCTTATAAGCGCACCATAAGAGTGTTTCTTCATACACTTCTCATGTAAGAGTTCTCGAAAATCATGTTAATCACAAAGAAAAGGCATTAGCTCATAAAGCTAATGCCTTTTCTTTATTCATATTGTTCAGCATGCCATTCTTCTATATTCCATATTTTCGTTATCCACGATTCATAGAAAGAAGGCTCATGTGAAACAATTAAGACCGTTCCTTTATATCGTTGTAGCGCTTCCTGCAAAGCCTTCTTAGTTTCTATATCCAAATGATTAGTCGGCTCATCTAAAATTAAAACATTACTTTTCGTTACGATAAGTTCACAAAGTCGTACCTTTGTTTGTTCCCCTCCGCTTAATAAACAAAGCGGCTTTAATACATGTTCCTCTTTCAATCCACACTTCGCCAATGCTTGACGTACTTCTTTCTTTGTCATATCTGGTCGTTCTTTCCAAACTTTCTCTAACGGTGTTATTTCTGAAGCAAACTCTTCCTGTGCAAAATAAGCAGGATTTACTCGTTCCCCAACAGAAACTGAACCACTTAACGGCTTGAGTTGACCTAATAACGTTTTTAACATTGTCGTTTTTCCAATACCGTTATGACCAACGATGGCTATCTTTTCTCCTTTTTTCACTTGCAAATCCAATTTTGGAAATAAAGGATCCCTATAGCCTATTCTTAGTTTTTCAGCCTGCAATATGCGGCTTACCGGTTCATTATAAACAGTAAAATCAAAACGGGACCGTGGCACATTAATAACTTTTTCAACCCTTTGCATTTTCTTCAATACTTTTTCTCGGCTCTTTGCCTGTTTCGCTTTTCGAATTTTATTTTTTTGAATAAATGTTTCTAACTGGGCAATTTCTTTTTGTTGCTTCGCATACGCTACTTGTAATTGTTTCTTTTGCATTTCATAATTCTGTACAAAACTTCTATAACCACCTACATAACGCTTAACCTTTCGTTCTTCTAGATGATAAATAACGTTCGTAATATTGTTTAAAAATACTTCATCATGCGAAATGATAATATAAGCTTTTTCATACATTTGTAAATAGGATTGCAACCATTCTATATGTGCTGTGTCTAAATAGTTTGTTGGCTCATCTAACAATAAAACATCAGCTTTTTCTAAAAGAAGCTTTCCAAGTAACAACTTTGTCCGCTGCCCTCCGCTTAATTTTGAAACATCCTTCTTCATCCCTACTTCAAACAACCCTAAACCTGTTGCCACTTCTTCAATTTCTGTATGAATTTGATAAAAATTAGAACTCTCCAATATCGTTTGTAATTCTCCATACCTTATTAACAATTTTGTTACTTCTTCTGCTTCCGCCATTTCTTCTGCAAGTTTTAACATTTCACATTCAATCGCATACAAATTAGAAAATGCACTTTGCAAGTATTCTTCAATTGTAATGCCTTCTTGCAAATCTATATGTTGCTGTAAAAATCCTACCTTCACATGTGGAAACCATTCAATGTTTCCATCATCATGTATAACTTCTCCTGTTAACAGACGTAACAGTGTTGATTTTCCAATGCCATTTTCTCCAACTAACCCAACATGTTCTCCCTTTAATAGTCGAAAACACGCATTATATAAGATGGTTTTCTCACCATAAGAATGACTTACATTTTCTACTGTTAATATACTCATTTTTCTCTCTCCTTTACTTATCATCCATAAGCTAAATAGAGAGACTCACAGTATAAAGCCTTATTTAATTGTGTATATAAAAATGGGTAAGGTGAATATACCTTACCCATTACATATTATCGTAAAAAAGGATTAAGGTTCTTTACCTGCTGTCTTCAATTTAGCTTAATTGTTAAAAATGGGCAGACTTCTCCCGTCTTAAGCTAAAACCATTTGAAGAACAGTTGATAAAGTCATTTTATCCTTTCACTCCTTTAACATTTGTTATATTAAGAGTATAAACTACTCTGTTATATTCTATTCTCCATTTTTTCTTTTGTTCCTTCTTCAAAATGATCTACTGTTAATGAATCCACTATTTTCTCAATAGATTTCATTTTTCTCCTCCTATATAAAAAAGCCTTTTAACAGTAATTACGCTAAAAACTGTTAAAAGGCTTTTTCTATTTTTTCATATAAGGAGCTAATACTCTTAAAATCTCTTCCTTATCCTTCTTTAACTCAAGTGATGTTAACATATCCATCGTTCGCGGCCTAGGTAATTTCACTTGTACTTCGCCAACTATTGATGCTGGCCTTTGAGATAAAATAAATACGCGATCAGAAAGCAAAATGGCCTCATCTAAGTCATGGGTGACCATAACAATTGTTTGCTTTTCCTGGTGCCAGGAATTCAAAAGCCAACTGTGTACTTCCATTTTTGTAAATGCATCTAATTTTCCAAAAGGCTCATCAAGGAGCATAATCGGTTTTTCACATAAATATGTGCGAAGAAAGCTAATTCTTTGGCGCATACCACCAGACAATGCATCTGGGTAATGATCGGCATATTCATCTAACTCAAACTGCTTTAATGCTTCCATTCCTTCTGCCAGCCTTCGTTTTTTAGGCTTTCCTTCAATCTCCAGTGGAAGAACAATATTTTGCAAAGCAGATCGCCACGGTAATAATAAATCTTGTTGCGGCATGTAGCTTACAACATCTTGCTCTTGTACGTACTTATCATTATACGTGACGCTACCACTTGTTGGATTTTCAACGTGTGCAATCATGTTTAATAATGTGCTTTTCCCGCAACCACTCGGACCTACAAAGGAAACGAATTCTCCCTCTCGTATAGAAGCACTAATATTTGTTAATACATTCTTTCCATCGAAAGATTTTACAATATCTTTTATTTGTAATCCGCTCATTTTTCACTTGGAAGGAATTCATTTGTAAAGGCATCTTTTACATCGATTTTCTTTTTAATAACTTTGTTGTCATATAAGAAATTCATGTAATTTGTCCAAATTTCTTCCTTCTGTACTCCCCACGATTTAGCATCATCTTGATACTTTGTGCTTAACCACTTTTGACTTTCTTGTACTAACTCTTTATTTATATCTGGGACAGCTTTAATTAAAATATCTGCAGCTTCTTTCGGTTCTTTAATTGCAAAATTATAACCTTCTGTCGTTGCAGTCATAAACTTTTTCACAAAATCTTTATCTTGCTTCGTATGTTTTTCACTCGTAATAATAACAGGACTGTAGAAATCAAGCGCTGGATCTAGGTCTTTTACCATAATCGTATTTAACTCTTTCCCTTGACGCTTCGCTTCAATCCCATCCCAACCGTAATAAATCCACTCGAAATCTGCATCTCGGCCAATTGATTTAAAGAAATCTGTTTGTCCTAAAATAATTTTTTCAACTTTATTAAAGTCAGCTTGATGCTTATCCATGATTGTTTTTAACGTTGCCTCTTCCGCTGGTCCTCCCCAGCCTCCGTAACGTTTACCTTCAAAATCCTTCGGTGATGTCATATTATCTTTCTTAAGCGATGCAAAAGCTGAAGTGTTATGCTGAATAATTGCTCCTACAGACACAACAGGAATCCCTTCCACACGGGCTAACGTTACATTTTCTTGTGCACTTATTGCGAAATCAGCTTTTCCTGAAGCTATCATTTGCTCCGCAGTTACATTATCACCTGGCTGGATAATTTCTACATCTAATCCTTGCTTTTTATAATAATCTTTCGTTTGCGCTACATATAAGCCAGTATGATTCGTATTTGGAAACCAATCTAATACTACTTTTACTTTTTGATCTTTACTTGCACTTTCCTCTTTCTTCGCCGGATTACATCCAGCCACACCTACTGCTAATAAAGCAGCTAACATAACTTTTAAACCTTTTTTCATTTTCTGCCGTCCTTTCTATATATCCATGGTGCTGTTATTCTTGCCATAAACTCCACGATAAAATACAGGCATAACGTCACCATGACGATAATCGCAGCAACACCAAATACTCGAGCAGTTAAAAAGGATTTTGTTGCTCTCGTAAGCATAACCCCTAGCCCTTCACTTGCACCGAGCCATTCTCCGATAATTGCCCCCATTACGCTATATGTAACTGCAATTTTTAGACCTGAGAAAAAGTATGGGAGCACTGCTGGAAACTTTACTTTTTGGTAAACTTGCCATTTCGTTGCTTTCATTGTTTGCAACAATTTCAACATATTTTTATCTACTGTTTGAAAACCTTCTAAAATGCTAAGCGCAATTGGAAAGAAACAAACGAGTATGACTACCATTACTTTTGGTAACATCCCATAGCCGAACCAAATAATAAATAACGGTGCAAGTACAACGATTGGAATTGTTTGCGAAATCACGAGCAATGGGTTTATTAAAATACGAAATAAAGGGATAACGTCCATAAGAATTGCAATGCTCGTCCCAAGTAAAATCGCAAAAAACAGTCCGATTATAACTTCCTGCAGTGTTTGCATCGTATTTGGTAATAGTAAATCTTTCATTCCAATTAACTCTTGAACGATGGCAGAAGGCTTCGGTAAAATCCACGGCTCAATTTTAAATAATGAAACAGATCCTTCCCATATCGCAATGAGAAGGATAAGCCAAATAGTTGTAATAAGTTTAGATTGCTTCTGGTTTTGCATATTCATCACGGTACTTCCAAACCTTTTCATCTATCGTTACACCAGTGCTTGGACGATAATGGATTTTAATTGAAGTAATCACTTCTTCTGCTCCAGCATCGACGCATGCTTGTTGTGCACGTTTAATGACATCAAGAAGTACATCTAATTCTCCTTCCAGCGTTGTTTCCATTGCTCCTACTTCATAACGAACTCCCGATTGTTGCACAACTTCAATTGCTTTATCAACAACAGAATATACATCTTTGTTCTTCGCTTGCGGTACTACTGAAAATGAAATTGTAACTTGTTGTGACATAATAAAATCCCCCTTAAAAATAAGTTTTCAAAAAAAGAAAAGGCTTTCCTACCATGTAGGAAAGCCTTGTATGCAAGTTATTCTATAATAACTTATGCTACATCACTTTAAAGTAACTCCCTACGCTGGCATTATCCAGATCAGGTTGAGGGTCGATGTATACTTACATCCTCTCAGCCAATTGGCTCCCCGGTTCTTAATTCGTTTTCATTGTAGCATGATTTATTTTATTGAACAAACAAAACCATACATAATCATTTCATTATCTTTGGAAAATATCCAACGCGTTCACCATGAACTAATAATTGCTGAATAAATTCTTTGTTAATTGCTGGCACTACCAGTTCTTTTTTCTTAATCCATTCATTCGTTCTACGAGTACCCATTACAATTTCGGATTGTTGTGCTCCATCACCTGCAACTTGCGAAGCAATTAGCTCTGCTATTACTTCATCTTCCTTCGCTAACTTAAGTCCAGTATCTATATATTGTGAGAGTGAAACCATTTCAAGATTATATCCACATTCCTCAATTAGCTGTATGAAATGTTCAAATTCAATTTGATTTGGATGGCATATATGTAGCGTTTCCCCTACAATTTTTGAATCTTGTAAATACGCTACAATTGATTTACTAGCAAAATCAATTGGTGTAAAATCGATTTTCCACTTCACATTTGGAGCTTGTCCAATGAGTAACATCGCTTTAATAAGACGGTAAAATGCATTCCCTTCAATGTTTTGTTGGAATACACCTGTCTTCGAATGACACGCTAAGTTACCTGCACGATAAATATTTCCTTGTACACCGCTCTTTAAAGCTTCACGAACAAGGCTCTCTGCCTGCAATTTACTATCAGAATACACATTCTCTAACTCTACATCGTAATTAAAATCACCTGTTTCGATATATGTATCCCATTGCCCTATCGCTAATTCTATCGGAATACCAATTGTTGAAATAAAGTGGAATGACGCTCCTTCTTCTGTTAATGCTAGCATGCGGCTTGTTCCATGAACGTTTACATTTATGAACTGAGCTACATCTCCAAAGTGCCTTACATCTGCACCACAATGAATTACCGTATCAATCTTAGAACGTATGAGTAGAAACTCTTCTTCACTCATACCAAGATACTCTTCTCCAAGATCACCAGGTACTGCCGTTATACGTTGTAGCCAATCCTTACTTATATCATTAAAATAACTTGTTAATGTGTTAACAATTCTTTGTTGTATGTTTTGTGTCGGTCTTACTAAGCAATAAATGTGCGCTGTTGTATCTTTTAGTAATTCATATAAAATATGGGAACCTAAGTAGCCTGTAGCTCCTGTTAAAAAGATTTTTGAAACTATGCCGCTTTTCACTTCTTTTATATGTGAAATTGGCCCTGGCTCATGAATTACTTTATATGCGCGAAATGCCTCTTCTTCCTCCACTTTTACTACCCTTTGAATTTGTGCTAACCCATATATTGTTCTTTCCTGGAAGAAGTCTTGAATTGTTAAATATGGAAAATTCTCTTTCAGTAAAGTTAAAACTCGTAACACCTTCAATGAATGTCCACCAATTGTAAAGAAATCATCATGAACACCTATTTTCGAGATTCCTAATACATCACCCCAAGCTTGTGCTATTTTCTTTTCCGCCTCAGTAGACGGTGCAACATATTCTTGTAGACGAACTGGTTCGTATTCTTCTTCCAGTTGTGCTAATCGCTTCAAATCAACTTTTTTATTCGGTGTAAGTGGCAATTCATTAATATAAATTAATTTAGATGGTACCATGTAATCTGGTAATTGTTCTCTTAAATCGTGTATTAAGGTTTCCATAGCAACTTCATTAATTGTTGTATAGAAAGCAACTAAATAATGGCTACCTTCTTCACTTTTTTTCGTAAACACAGCTGCATCTTTTATCATTTCGTATTTCGCAATTGTATTTTGGATTTCACCAAGCTCAATTCGGTGCCCCCTAATTTTCACTTGATTGTCTTTACGATATAGAAACTCAATGTTTCCATCTTCCAATACTTTGACAATATCACCTGTTTTGTATATCCTACTATCATGTTTTATGTGGTGCGGAATAAATACTTCTTCTGTTTTTTCTGGTTTATTAAAGTAACCCTTCGCTAAACCCACTGATTCTATATACAATTCTCCCGGTATACCAATTGGACAAATCTTCATGTTGTCATTTAATATCCAAACTTTATAATTATCTGCTGGCTTTCCAATTGGAATACTAGCAAGTTTGTCATTTAAATCCGCTGGAATTGGATATGTTGTTGTTGTAATTGTACACTCTGTTGGACCATATGCATTATTTAGCTGAACATGGGTACCAATTCTCTCTCGCCATAATTTCACCACTTCAGCAGTAAGCATTTCTCCACCAACTGCAATTCTCTTTAATGAATCCAGCTTATACTTACTTTCGTCTGGAAGATATGTCGCTACTTGTTGTAAGAAAATTGTAGCTAAACCTAAAATAGATGTTGCCTTTGCTTTATAAATTGCATTTGCAAAAGCATCCACTGACATTCTTTGCTCATCTAATAATACATATACATTTCCACCACAAAATAATGATGCGAATAACTCCCAAATAGATGCATCAAAACTAAATGACGGGAACTGTGCGAAAATATCTTCTTCACTTAATTCGTAATGTCTTTGCATCCATGTACATAAATTCACTACTCCGCGATGTGCAAGCATGGTTCCTTTTGGATTGCCTGTAGAACCAGACGTGTAGATCATATATGCAATATCATCAAGGTGAATAGACAAGTTTACATCCGTCTCCGGAAACTGTTCCATATCGTAAAGAGATAATTCCCGAATATCCTCAAACGGTACTTTCGCTTCTTTCGTTAAAACTAATTTTGATTGGCTATCCTCAATAATATATTGCACTCGATTTGCTGGATAATCTGGGTCAATCGGAATATATGCCGCACCTGTTTTTAAAACGGCTACTATACTGACTACCGTATCAATACTTCTCTTCATAAAGATACCGACATAATCACCTTGTTTCACTCCATTATGTAATAACATGTGAGCAATTTGATTACTTTTTTTATTTAATTGTTCATATGTTAATGTTCCTTCCACTGAAGATAAAGCTATACGATTCGAAAATTTCCTTACGGTTTCATAAAACATATCCGCAATACTTTTATTCGGATATGGTACTTCTGTGCCATTCATTTCTTTATATATCGCTAATTCTTCTTCTGTAATAATATTCATATCTACAACACATTGCTTTTCATTTGCAATACCTTGCTGAATTACATACTGAATTTGGTTCATATAGCGAAGCGCTGTTTTTTCCTCTAATTGCATTTCATTATAAGAAACTTCGAAACAATTATCCTTGAATTCAATAATGTTTAATTGACTATTTCTATTTTCTTTTCCGACTGTAATTGCAGGTTTCCCCCACTTTTCTTCATCGTACTGTAACAACACCTTTTGTACTTCTTCCATGCTCTCTAACTGCATCATTTGATCACTAATTTCTAATTTCAACTCTTCATAAGAAAGCTTTTGTGCAATCGTAATACATAACGGATAACTGCTATGTCCTATATAATAAGGAATGACTATTCGCTTTTCATTACTAATATGATGCAGCCATATAAAAGCTGCTACTATTACATCTAATTTCTTTTGTTCAATCCCTTTGCTATCCTTTACTTTCCTCTGCTTATATTCGCTTACTTGAAAATCTTTCGGTATCATAAGCGGTTCATAATTATGTTGCAAAAATTGTTCATATCTCTCCATATATGAACGTTTTAACAAAATACTCATTCTGAATCCTCTCGCTCTCCATAGTATAAAAATATAATGAAACTTTAATCATCGGAGGACATCTTCCCCCAATGATTAAAATCACACTACAACATCCTAAAATTCGGATATTTGATTATTATTTTTAGAGAGAAAGGTGCAGATTATATCTACACCTTATATTGTCATATTAACTTTTAAATTCCCCAATTAACTCTTGTAACTCCTGTGAAAGCCAGCTTAAAGAAGTAGCTAATTCAGCTATATCTTGTACTGACATTTCCTGTTCTTTCATACTCTCTTCAATATTACTACTACTATTCGCATACGTATTTGCAATATGTGATAGTTCATTTACAACACGAACAATGTTCTGGCTATTTTGCAATATATCACTTGAATTGCTAGAAACGGCTCTAACTTGATTTGTAACAGATTGGGCTGACTTTGAAATTTTCTCAAAGAAGGAACCACTACTTTGAACGAGTGTAATTCCAGACTCTACCTCTTTTGAACCTTTTTGCATTGAAACTACAGCCTCTTCTGCTTCGGCCTGTGTTTCCCCAATTAATTTAGCTATATCTTTTGCTGATGCTTCCGTTTGTTCTGCTAATTTTCGCACTTCATCAGCAACAACAGCAAATCCTCGTCCAGCAGCTCCAGCACGTGAAGCTTCAATAGAAGCATTTAAAGCTAATAAATTTGTTTGATTTGAAATGCCAGTAATTACAGTTACAATATCACTAATTTCTTTTGATCTTGTTTCCAACGAATAAATAATAGAAGATAAATCTTGTACTGCATTTTGGATCAAACTCATTTGATTAATAATTTGTTCAATAACTCCATTACCCTCAATTGAATGTTGCTCCATACCTTCTGAGGCAACCGCGACTTGTTTCGCAGCCCCTGTTATTTCTTCCATCTTATTTTCCATTTCATGTACAATACCTAAGCATTGTTGTACAGAATTTTCTTGAGACTGGGCACCAGCTCTTAATCCTACCATAGAACTCGCAATCTCTTGAACTGCCATGCTATTCTCCTCTGTACTTGCTGACAATTCTTGTGAAGATGAAGAAACTTGTTCTGCCGTCTGTTTCACTTTATCTATAATTCCTTTAAACTTCTCGATAGTATTATTAAAATATGCATTAATAATACCAATGTCATCTGGTCTTTCTTCTAATTTAATACTTAAATCTCCTTCGCCCACTTTACGCAACCCTTCGCGTAAATCTCGCAATGGAGCAAGTGAATTGCGCACAATTAAGAATTGGATAACTGTTGCAATTAAAACTGAAATACAAATAAACATTAAACCTTGCATCGTAAATTTCTTCTTTGTACTAGGAACAATAGAAGCATCTACATCAGCCGCAACAATCGCAACAATGGTCCCTTCACCATCTGTAATTGGCTCTAATATCGTTACCCATGACCCTAGCTCATCTTCATATATTTCCGTTATTTGTGCTTTTTGTGTGCTCATTACTTTATCGTATGCCTTCATCCAATGAGCGGGTTGTTCATAATAATCTCCCGGTTTTACTGGAACAGCATTTGCTAATTCCGTAGTCAAACCAACTACCTGCAGCTCACCTTTTGTATTTGTTTTTGCTCCAACAACATACGTTTGTCCAACACTTCTCAATTCTTTTGTAACTTCATCTAACTGCTCTGTTAACTTTTCTCTTTTCTCTCTCTGTGCCGTTGGGTCCTTCGCAACATCTCTCAATATTTCTGCATCTAATTTATGTAATACCGCATCTCCAGTTTCAAAAGACTGCCTTTCAAATAAAGACATCATACTATTTTGAAACATGTTAAAACTTAACGCCCCCATACTACCTACAAGCGTCAAAATAACGAGTACAGTTAACAATACATTTTTTTGAAGGAACGATAGCTTGTGCCAATATTTTTTCATTAACATCACCTTTCTAAATTAAACCCACATAAAATTTAAATATTAAAATATCTTCATACCTAATCGATAACCATTCTCAAACGGTTATAAATATAAAAAAAAGACCAATGAAAAAAGCATTGGTCAAGACCAACCCTATCCGTCCGGTAACTGGCTAGCATAGCCTTTCGACCTTAGCTCCTGTAGTTTTGCGTCCTCATGTTTCCATCAGTTTGCCTTTCTCGCTGAACGAGTTGAACGATATGGGAGTTCTATGAGAATTAAATTATTCTCTTTCAAAGATTACAACATACGGATTAAAATGTCCACTTATTTAGAGATATAAATGTAAAGTTCCAATGTATTATTTTTTCGAAATAATTTCAAAAAATACATGAATGTTACTTTTTTTGTGTTATATAATAAAAAATGTAGAAAAATCGAGGTTTCTTTTGATTATTTATTTAATTTTCATTCAAATTAAACTATTCGAATATATCTTAACTTATGAATTTCGGAGGTAGTTTATCATGTTTTGGCTACAATTTCTTACCTTATTACTCTGTATTTTTATTGGTGCACGCTTAGGCGGAGTTGGTTTAGGAGTAATGGGTGGAGTTGGTATGGCAATACTTGTTTTTGTCTTCCACTTACAACCAACCGCTCCTCCTATCGATGTAATGCTTATGATTTTAGCAGTAATTACTGCTGCGGGTGCTTTACAAGCTGCTGGAGGAATGGACTATCTTGTTCATCTAGCTGAGAAAGCATTACGAAAAAATCCAAAGCGTATTACTTTTTTTGCTCCAATTGTTACTTATTTATTCACACTATGTGCTGGCACTGGTCACGTTGCCTATTCCGTACTTCCTGTTATCGCAGAAGTTTCTCGTGAATCAGGAATTAGACCTGAACGCCCAATGTCAATTGCCGTAATCGCTTCTCAACAAGCAATTACAGCTAGTCCCATTTCAGCTGCCACAGTTGCTCTTTTAGCAATGTTAGCTGACTATAAAATCACTTTATTAGATATTTTAAAAGTAAGTATCCCTTCCACTTTCATCGCTTGTATGGTTGCTGCATTTGTTGCTAGCAAAATGGGGAAAGAATTAAATGAAGACCCTGAATACTTAAAACGATTAAAAGAAGGAATGATTCCTAAGATTGAAGAGAAAAAAGAATTTGTCGGTGTAAAAGGCGCTAAATTATCAGTTATCCTTTTCCTATTAGGAACTTTCCTTGTCGTACTTCTCGGTTCATTTGAAGCACTTCGTCCAGGATGGATAGTTGATGGGAAGTTAGCACGTCTTTCCATGCCAAACACAATTGAAATGGTTATGTTAACGATCGCAGCTCTTATTATTATTTTCTGTAAACCAAATGTAGAAAGCATTGTTTCTGGTAATGTCTTCAAAGCGGGCGCAACAGCAGTTGTTGCTATTTTCGGTATCGCTTGGATGGGAGATACTTTCTTTAACGGAAACTTAAATATGATTCAAGGATCTATTCAGCATTTAGTAACAAGTGCACCGTGGCTATTTGCTATCGCATTATTCATTCTATCTATTTTACTGTACAGCCAAGCAGCAACAGTTCGTGCTTTAATGCCACTTGGACTATCTCTTGGTATTCCACCAGCATTACTAATTGCGATGTTCCCTGCAGTAAACGGATACTTCTTCATTCCAAACTACGGGACAATCGTTGCTGCCATTAACTTTGACCGCACTGGTACAACAGGCATCGGGAAATATGTACTAAATCATAGCTTTATGATTCCTGGTCTAATCGCAACCTTTACTTCTATCGGAATTGGAATGCTCTTAATTTCCATTATGTTTTAAATAGAAAGCACAAACCTATATTTAAAAAGGTTTGTGCTTTTTTAATCAAACGTTTGTTTAAATAAACGAAATAGCTCGCTTTACACCTCTACAAGCTCTTACTTACTTCCTCTACTAGCTCCTTCGTACTTTCATAAGCAGATTCCGCTAAACTAATCGCAGAAATAATAGAGACACCATCCGCACCTGCTTCTATAACAGAAGCAGTATTTTCAATCGTAATCCCACCAATACCGACAATCGGTATCATAATTCCTTGTTCTCTAAAATGAGCTAATCCTTTCGTTCCTTGAACAGCTTTCGTGTCTTTTTTTGTACTCGTTGGGAAAATAGGTCCAACGCCTAAATAGTCAGCCCCATTTTCAATTGCCCAGCGCGCTTCTTCAATTGTATGTGTAGATACACCGATAATTTTATCACCCATTCTTTCACGAACAGATGTAATTCCCTCATCATCCTGTCCAACGTGAACACCATCTGCATCTAGTTCAATGGCTAATTCAACATCGTCATTTACAATAAACGGTACACCATACTCCTTGCAAAGTGCTTGCACCTCTTTGGCAAACTGTAAACGTTTCTCTCCCGTTAAAGCTCCTTCTCCGATACAATAAACTTAACTAAATCTATACAATTCAATCAAATTTATACAAGTTAGTGCTTCATCGTGTTCTCGCAACCCCGAAGGGACG
The DNA here is from genome assembly GCF_001884105.1 of Bacillus luti. GTDB lineage: Bacteria > Bacillota > Bacilli > Bacillales > Bacillaceae_G > Bacillus_A > Bacillus_A luti. The sequence goes on from NZ_MACI01000024.1 coordinate 103,023, forward strand.
AAGGGTATAACACTCCACACGAGGCAGTATCGTTACCTCCTATTATCAAGCATTTATTTTACCCATCTTGATAAATTTATCGCAGCATTTACATCCCTATCGTGATGACTATTGCATGGAACACAACGCCACTCACGTATTTTTAAACTCCACTGTCCTTCTGGTTGAACTGAATGGTCGTATTTTACGCCGCAACATGAGCAAATTTTACTTGAGGCGAACCATTTATCAGCTTTTACATACGCAATGCCGTACTTCTCACACTTGTACGATAAACATTGAAAGAAGAAGTTTAATTTTTGAAAGGAAAATGCTTTCGATAGTTTTTTGTTTTTTAACAGGTTTGAGATAGATAAGTCTTCCACAACAATCCTCATTGGTTTGGTTTTCACCAATTTAGCTGTTGCTTGATGGATATGGTTATTTCGGATATTCGTAATTTTC